>CAWKAZ010000014.1:0-305545 GCA_963847715.1 Terriglobia bacterium | reverse complement strand
AGGGCAGCAGGATGCCCGGACGCTGCAAGTACTTTGCCAGCAGCTCCTGCGCGCCGGGTTCCGAATGCTCTTGTGGATGGTCCATGGGGATTGGTTTCCGGAGCGCGAAACGGCCCTCCAGACAAGCTCATACTAACCGTCGGCAACACCCCGGCGCATGTTACTCAGGTTACCTGGGTGTGCCTGTTATTCCCGCATTTGACCCTGCTCCGATGCGACCATTGACCCATGGGGTCCGTCACAGGAGCCAAACTCGCACGCGTGTCTCCGGCCCTGTGTGTCGATCTCGACGGCACCTTGATCCGGGGAAATGTTCTGTGGGAGAGTGTCCTGCTCCTGATCAAAAGCCGGCCCTACATGGTTGTGCTGCTTCCCTTCTGGCTGGTCGGTGGACGAGCACACCTGAAGCGCCAATTGGCCACCCGAATCGAACTCGACCCGGCACGCTTAACATACCGTCAGCAAGTTCTCGATCTTCTCCAGCAGGAAAGGGCAGCCGGCCGGCGCATCGCGCTTGTGACCGCGGCTGACTCTCAGCTGGCCGAAGCAATCGCGCGACATCTTGGCCTTTTCGACGAAGTTCATGCCAGCGATGGCAAGCTCAACCTCAAGGGAGCGAGCAAAGCGGCGTTTCTGGCGCAGCATTTTGCCGAGAAGCCTGTTTTCAATATGTGGGCGACTCGGCCGCTGACGTGGAAGTTTGGCGTAACGCACGCGCGGCCTACGTCGTCGGCACAGAAGAGCGGGTCGACGAAGCCTCCGCCGTCACGACGGTGAAGGGCGCCTTTCTCGAACCGAGTCCAACATTTCGCGCGTCGCTCGGCACCTGGGTGAATGCTCTTCGCGGGCATCACTGGGCTAAGAATCTTTTGTTGTTTCTGCCGCTGACGTTGTCGCACGACCTGACGATCGAGCCGCTTCTCCGCACCGTAGCCGGCTTTGCGCTCTACGGCTTTTGTGCGTCGGGACTCTATTCTAACGATCTCCTCGATCTGCATTCCGATCGTGAGCATCCATGGAAAAGAGAACGTCCCTTCGCAGCTGGGGCGATCTCCATCCCTGAAGGGCTGATCGCTTCGTCCATTCTGCTTTCGACCGCGCTGGGATTGGGTTCTCTGCTGAATCGTCAGTTCGGACTGGCGCTGCTTGGCTACGCCACGCTCACGATGTTGTACTCGCTGTATCTGAAGAAGATTGCGCTGTTGGATGTCTTCACACTCTCGAGTTTCTATAGTTTCCGCATACTCGCGGGCGCACTGATTTCGGACACGCTGCTTTCGCAGTGGTTCCTCGCATTCTCCATGTTTTTCTTTCTTAGCCTGGCGATGGCGAAGCGCTACTCCGAGTTGCTGCATGCCAGCGACCTGGTCAAGGCAGGCAATTCCGGACGCGGCTATCACACCGGAGATCGCGAACTTCTGCTCTCACTCGGCGTCGGCAGCAGCTTTTCCGCGGTCGTAATTTTCAGCCTCTACGTTCACAGTCCAGACGTGCGGCTGCTTTACCGTTCGCCGGAGTTTCTGTTTCTGCTTTGCCCCATTGTTCTTTACTGGCTCAGCCGCAATTGGCTGCTGGCGCATCGCGGAGAACTAAAGGAAGACCCAGTCACCCTCGCCATCCGCGACCCCGTTAGTTACGGAGTCGCCCTGGCCTCCGCCGCCGTGATCGCCGGCAGCATGATGTCCGTGAGCTGGTAACCAGGTTGATTGAAATTGTTTAGGTGTAAGTAAATGCCCGGCCAGACTGCAGCAACTTTGCGTAAACAATCCGCGGTGGCAACGCCCACTGAGCGAGTTCTCTCGTGGGGGCGTTACCCAAAGACTACGCACCAGCACGTCCATAAACCGGCGTGGAACGACCAGGTGCCGGAGATTCTCGCATTCCGCAGCGCCCGGCTCCCTGCTTCCCTACGGTCTTGGTCGCAGCTACGGCGACTCCTGTCTCAATGCCGGCCGAGCACTTGTCGACTGCCGGCGCTTGAATCGCATTCTCGGTTTCGATGAATCGACGGGCATGCTGCGCTGCGAAAGCGGCGTCACTCTCTCGGACATCATTGACGTATTTCTGCCCAAAGGCTGGTTTCTTCCGGTCACTCCGGGCACGCGATTCGTCACCGTCGGCGGAGCCATCGCCAATGATGTACACGGCAAGAACCATCACTGTGCCGGAACCTTCGGAGCTCACGTGCGCCAACTTGGATTGCATCGTTCGAACGACGGCCTGGTGGTCTGCAATCCGAAGAGAATTCGGACATGTTGCGCGCCACCATCGGCGGCCTTGGCCTGACGGGCGTAATTGCGTGGGCCGACATTCAACTGCGGCGCGTGGCTGGACCTTGGATCGACGCCGAATCACGTCCCGTTTGATCTCTCTCCAGCTTCCTCGACCTCAGCCGCGATAGTGACGGGCGATTCGAATACACCGTCGCCTGGCTCGATTGCTTTGCGGGGAAGAATTCGCGTGGCATCTTCTTTCGCGGCAACCATTCCGACGGAACGAGCAAGAAGTTTCATCCCAAGCGAGGTCCCAAGCTGCCCTTCTCCATTGCCTGCGTGGATGCTCAATCGCTACAGCGTGAAGGCGTTCAACTCCGTCTACTATCGGGTCCATGCTGCAAGGAAAGGCTCGTCGCTTGTGGGTTATGACTCGTTCTTCTATCCACTCGACTCCATTCGACAGTGGAACCTGCTCTATGGCAAGCGCGGTTTCGTTCAATACCAGTGCGTGATTCCGGATACGGACGTCCCTGCGCTCGAGGAGGTGCTCGAACGGATCGCTCGTTCGGGCATGGGCTCATTCCTCGGAGTCCTCAAACAATTCGGCGACGCGCCATCTCGCGGGCATGATGTCATTCCCGCGTCCTGGGCTCACGCTCGCACTCGACTTCGCCATGCGCGGCGAGCCTACGCTGCAACTGATGCGCTCTCTCGATGACGTCGTTCGCAAAGTGGTGGAGCGCTTTACCCCGCGAAAGATGCGCGCATGAGTCCGGCAATGTTCGAGGCTTCATTTCCTTACTGGCGAAGTTTTGTTCCCTACATCGATCCGAAAATATCGTCGTCGTTCTGGCGACGCGTAACGGAGGCGCAATGACAACGACTCCTGAAAATGGCGCGGCACGTAAATCGCAGTTGCAGAAACGGTCATCGTCCTCGGTGCAACTTCCGGCATCGCGCGTCGAGGTCCAGCGCGCACTTGGCGAGCGTGGATGCGAGTTGCTGCTCGTTGCTCGTTCGGAGCAACGTCTCGCAATCTTGCGAGCCGACTTGATTGCGCGCGGCGCGAAGAACGTTTTCGTCTTCGCCGCCGACCTGGCATCGCATTCAACAACATGCCGCAATCTTCGAATTTGCTCGTCGCGCGCTTCCCGGGTTCGACACTGTGCTCCTCGCCTACGGAAGCATGCACGACCAGAAAGAGTCCGAAAGCATCCATCGATCTGCTTCTGGAAGAGCTGCACGTCAACTTCGTCAGCGCGTCGGCAATTCTCACGCTCTTCGCTGCCGAATTGGAACGGCGCCGCTCCGGATGCATCGCCGCCATCACTTCTGTCGCCGGAGACCGCGGACGGCGCTCCAACTACATTTATGGCTCGGCAAAAGGAGCGCTATCGCTCTTTCTGCAAGGTCTGCGCAGCCGACTGCATCCTGCCGGCGTGAAAGTCATCACCATCAAGCCGGGTCCAGTGCAGACTTCGATGACAGATCATCTGTCGAATGCCGCCCGCTTCGCCGCTCCCGAAGTCGTTGCCCGCGATATCGTGCGAGCCCTCGAAGGCCGCTCACCGGATGTCCTCTATACGCCGAAAATTTGGCGCTACGTGATGAGCGCGGTTGAACACATTCCGGAAAGAATTTTCAAACGCCTCTCGTTTTGAAAATTGGCTAGCACAAAATAAAAGGGCCGCATCGCTGCGGCCCTTCTTTATTTGTGCAATCTGCCAAGCCCTGGGGCTGAGAACGTACTCTCTAACCGTCGTCCTCGCCCGCCACCGCCCCCACCATGGCCTCCGTCCACCGTGGCCTCCACCGTCGCCGCCACCACCTCCACCACCGCCGGGCCGCGTCCGCGACCTCGACGACGACGATTGCGATCGCCTCACCACCGCCGGCGCCGCGTGTGTTCCGCCGCCTTCCGGTCGCGCCGCCGGCTTCTGCTGAATGCAACGCGTCAACCCGGTTGAAGTTTGGTTCGTCGTCGGCGTCGAAATCCGCACCGCCTTCGATCACTGCGGTGGGTGCACCCTGCGGAAACGTTGGGCTCGGAGAGCCGCTGGATCGCCGCCGCCATCACCCCTTCCGGAGGCGGAGCCCGCCACCCATCTTGGCGCGCTGTTCTTTCAGGATCGCCTTGCGTGACAACTTGATCCGGTTGCCTTCGACAGCCAGGACTTTCACCAGAACCTGGTCGCCTTCCTTCAGTTCATCGCGAACGTCTTTGATTCGTGTTCCGCAACTTCACTGATGTGTAGCAAGCCATCGAGTCCCGGAAGAATTTCGACGAACGCGCCAAAGTCTGCGAGTCGGCTGACCTTTCCGAGATAAGTCTTGCCTACCTCGGCGGAAGCCGTCAGGTCACGAATGATCTGCAGAGCCTTGTTCGCCGAAACTTCATCGTTCGAAGCGACGTTTACCTTGCCCGAATCCTCAACGTCGATCTTCACGCCGGTCTGCTCGATGATGCTGCGAATCATCTTGCCGCCCGGCCCAATCACGTCGCGAATCTTGTCGACCGGAATCTGCAGGGTGTAGATTCGAGGGGCGTAGGTCGAAACCTTGACGCGGCCTTCGGTGATGACCTCGTCCATCTTGTCGAGAATGAACAAGCGTCCACGCTGTGCCTGCGCCAGCGCCTCGCGCATGATCTGCGAAGTGATGCCGGCGACTTTGATGTCCATCTGCAGAGCGGTGATGCCGTCTTTGGTTCCGGCAACTTTGAAATCCATGTCGCCGTAATGATCTTCGGCGCCGGCGATGTCGGTGAGGATGGCGTACTTCTCGCCTTCCTTCACCAATCCCATCGCCACTCCAGCTACCGGAGCCTTTAAGGGAACGCCTGCATCCATCAGCGAAAGCGATGCGCCGCAAATCGTGGCCATCGACGACGAACCGTTCGACTCCAGAATGTCGGAGACGACGCGCATCGCATAGGGCCAATTGTCTTCAGTAGGAAGCACGGCGGAAACAGCGCGCTCGGCGAGTGCGCCGTGGCCGATTTCACGACGTCCAGCGCCACGCATGAAGCCGACTTCGCCGACCGAGAACGGCGGGAAGTTGTAGTGCAGCATGAAGCGCTTTTTGGCTTCGCCTTCGAAGCCTTCAAGCCGCTGCATGTCGTCGCTGGTGCCCAGCGTGGTCGTGACCAGTGCCTGTGTCTCGCCGCGGGTGAAGACGGCGCTACCGTGAGCGCGTGGCAGAATTCCCGCTTCGATCCAGATCTCGCGAATCTGATCGAAAGCGCGTCCATCAGGACGCCGCTTGTGATCGATCACCTGGTCGCGGAAAATGCGCTCGCGCAGAATTTCGTAATACTTCTTGAACTTCGCCTTGCCGCGGCGCAATTCGTCCTCGGGCATCAGCCGCCAGCATTTCCTTCTCGATGACGCGAACCAGTTCGTAGCTTTCCGCCTTCGGATGCTTCGCGGTATCGAGAGCGTCGGCGAGGCGAGCGCCAATCTTCGACTCCATGCCCTTGAAGTATGCTTCGTCGAATTCCGGCGGCGTAACGGCTCGCTTCGGCTTGCCGACCTTGCTGCGCAGTTCGTTGATGGCGGCGCAAATCTTCTTGATTTCGGTGTGACCGAATTCGATCGCGTCGACGACGGTTTCTTCCTTTACTTCCTTCGCGCCCGACTCGATCATGACGATCGCGTCCGAGGTGCCGACGACCATGATGTTGAGCAGGCTTTCGCGCATTTCGGTGTAGGTGGGATTCGCGATGAAGCGGCCTTCGATTAGGCCGACGCGTACGGCGCCGAGCGGGCCGAGGAATGGGATGTCAGAGAGCGTGAGTGCGGCAGAGGCGGCGTTGATGCCGCAAACATCAGGATCGTTTTCCGTATCGGCAGAAAGGACAAAGGCAATGACCTGGGTCTCGCACTTGAAGCCTTCCGCGAACATCGGTCGCACCGGCCGGTCAATCTGGCGACTGGTGAGCACTTCGCGCTCGCTCATGCGGCCTTCGCGCTTGATAAACCCGCCGGGGATGCGTCCACCGGCATAGGTGTATTCGCGATAATCAACGGTCAGCGGAAAGAAATCGATGCCCTCGCGGGGCTCCGGATTCGAAGTCGCGGTGGCGAGCACCACGTTTTCGCCAAAACGCACGACGGCCGCGCCGTGGGCCTGTTTGGCAAGTTTTCCAGTTTCAATGGAGAGTTGTTTCCCGCCAGCGAGTTCGACGGAAACTTTTGTGGCTTCAGGCTTCATAGGTCATCCTTAAATGTAAGAAAGAAGCAGGGCAGAAGGGCATGCGCGGGCGTACGGAGTCCGCTTGGACGGGCGTATGCCAGGGCCGCGGTTGGGAACGCACTTTGCAAAGGCTCTCGGAGTAAGGAACCGGCTCCACACGGAGCCGATCGCGCTGTTATTTGCGGATGCCGAGCTTGGAAATTACGGTTTTATACCGTTCCGAGTCGTATTTCTTCAGGTAGTCGAGCAGGCTTCGACGCCGGCTCACCATCATGAGAAGTCCGCGGCGCGAGCCGTGATCTTTCTGGTGCGTCTTGAAGTGTTCCGTCAGCTGACCAATGCGCTCGCTCAACAGCGCGATTTGAACTTCGGGACTCCCAGTATCGGTAGCGTGCGTGCGATACGTGTCAACGACGGTCTGTTTTTGCTCTCTGGCTAACACTAACCTGTTGCACTCCTGTCTCGTCTCGTTTTCGTAACGTGTTCGATGGTAACACGTTGCTGTTAACACTGGCAAACATAACCCAGTTCTCGGTTGTCAGTTCTCAGTCACCCCGCTTCGTGATGATCTGTTTCACTGAGAACTGAGAACCGGGAACGGAGAACTCTCTTAACAACGTCGAGACTTCCATTCGAGGGTATACTAGACACATTACGTTTATTTACGACGGACGCAGCAATCCTCTGGGTTCATTCCAGGAACAAAAGCTGGGCCACCCCTACAGACCCTTCATGTAGCCGGCCATAAAAATCTTGAAATAGGGGAGATTCATATGCCACGAGGAAGATCAACTTTTACCAAGCGCCAGAAAGAGCAAGCGCGCCAACAGAAACAGCGGGATAAGAACGAACGCAAGACCCAACGCAAGGAAGAACGGCCGGAAGGTGTGGTCGTGGATGAAGCCCAGGAACTGCGCGAGATGCGCGAACTGGCCGAAGCCCAAGCGGCGTTGTTCCGCATCGGTAACGAAGACGAAGAGACGGATTCGATCGAGGTTTCTCTACCGCACGGCTCGAAAACTACTCACTAACGCCATTCCAGTGGAGCGCCGGGCGTTCCCGCCCGGCCATCACTCCTCTAACAACTAAACGAAAACTTCGCCCGGCAACCTGGTCAGTGTTCTCGACGCCAGTGTGTTTTCGACGGACCGGCGTGGCCTATCATCCTCTGCCGCGTTGATCTGTTTGCGCTCGATGCGCAACTTCAAGGTTCGCTCGATATTGCGCAGGTCCAGAGTTTCCGCCGCGGTTACGAGCGTGGATGCCCGGCCCTGAGAGCCAGCGCGCCCCGTGCGCCCGACGCGATGAATGAAGTCCTCCGCCATCTTCGGCAAGTCGTAATTGATCACGTGCGCGATGTCATCGCAGTGCAAGCCGCGCGACGCGATGTCGGTCGCAACCAGCACCTGATGACGCCCATCCTGAAAGCCGCTTAAAGCAGCGTTACGCTGCGACTGCGTTCGGTCGCCGTGAATCATGGCCGCGGAGAAACCATCCCGCGCAAGTTCCTGAGCCAGGCGCTGCGCACCGCGCTTGGTGCGCGTGAAAATCAGAGTCTGCCCCTTTTCGCCGTACAGAAGCTGTCGCAGAACATCCATTTTTTCCGACGGACGCACTTCGTAAGCTTCCAGTTGCACGCTCTCCGCCGGCTTCAGCGTCGAGCCGAGCGCAACTCGCACCGGATCGCGCGTGTAGTCGTTGACCAGCGAGGCCACGGACTGCTCCATGGTGGCGGAGTAGCAAAGCGTCTGCCGGCGTTGCGGCAGAATCTGCAGAATGCGCCGGATGGACGGGAGAAAACCCATATCCAACATGCGGTCGGCTTCGTCGAGTACGAGAATTTTTACGTGCCGCAGATCGGCAAATTTGCGGGTAATGAAATCCTGCAAGCGTCCGGGAGTCGCGATCACAAATTCGCAGCCGGAGCGGAGGCTCTGGATCTGCGCTTTTTCGGAGACGCCTCCGATGACGAGCGCGGCCTTCGGCATCTTCTTGTCGCGCAGCTGTTCGTACTGCTCGTGGACCTGCATGGCTAGTTCGCGCGTGGGCAAAAGCACCAGCGCACTGACGTTTTTCGAGGGCTCCCGGCGCAGCATTTCGAGAATCGGAATCAGGAAGGCAAGCGTCTTGCCGGTGCCCGTCTGGGCCGTGCCGATGACGTCCTTGCCTTCGAGGGCAGGAGCAATACCGCGTTCTTGAATCGGTGTAAGTGTAATGAATTGAGCTGCCGCCAGTTTCTGCTGTAAAGCAGCAGATAAGGGCAGTTCTGTAAATGTGGTCATTCGATTGTTTTTCTTTCTGGAGGGGCTTACTTCAATTTTCCCGGACACACTTGTCCGAGTTCGCATGCCGCTCGCAATGAAATTGGCGCTGGAACAAGACGGCGGGCAGGAAATGCGGAGGTGATGCGGATCCAACAGGATCCCCGCTTAACGAGCAAACCGTAGCAAAAGCGTTAACAGCAGTATAACAGACAAAGCCACAGAACGCACTTACGTTGGTCACCTTGCAGATAACCATGTTGAGAACTCAGATACCTGCCCGTGTGAACATCTCTGCTCCTGTGGCGCGGGCATCCTGCCCGCGGGTCGGCTTCGCAAGTGCATGTCACTGCCCCGGTCCCTGCCCTTTGGTCCAGTCTTCGACTTTCAACCTTTTAATGCGGGCAAAAGCATGGTCGTTGGTTACGAGGACGGCGTTCAATGCAAGCGCGTGAGCGCCAATCATCGCATCGAGGTTGCCGATTGGCTGGCCCTCGCGTTCCAGCGTGGCTCGAAGATGTCCATACTGCTGGGCAGCATCTGAGTTCCAAGCCAGAATTGTCACGCGCAGAAAGAAATCCTCGATCATGAAATGCAAACGAGTGGCATGTGGAAGTCGTGCCGCTCCAAATCGCAGTTCCCCTTCGGTAACCGCAGAGATAGCGACTTGTGCCATCGGAACTTTCACCAGGCGACGGTCCACCGCCGCGTTATTCCCCTTGATAATGCAACTCGCGATATTGGTGTCGAGCAGGTAACGGGTCGTCTTCATCGGAATCATCCACGCGTCAGAAAAGCTCGCGTTTCTGCGGGGCTTCATCCTTACGATCGGCCATAAACTCTTCGGGAACGTTTGCTTCTCGCCGCAGTTTGAAGAAGCTGTCCCATGATTCCGGACGCCTCGACAGAATCACATCCCCTGTCGTTGCGTCCTGGCGGATAAAAACCTCGCTGCCTTCAAAGCGAAACTCGGCAGGCAAACGGACCGCCTGACTTCGACCATTGAGAAAAAGCTTTGCAGTGCGTGGCATGATATCCTCCCTAGGTGATATATACCATGATATATTACATGGTGTCAACCGCCCCCGTCCTCTGCCTAAGGCAGCGCCACCTTCCCCCGAATCACCACCACCGACGCGGCCGGAAGATCGTAAATAGTGTCCTTCGTCCCATTCTTCTTCGAGCGAGCAATTGGCCCATCAGGATCAGCTGTCCCGTTGGTATAAGCCACAACAGTGGGCCCAGCCGCAATCTCCGCGTGCGCCATGAACCGAGTGCGCGGCGGATTCCACTTGTACTGGCCGCCGCCGAAGGTCGCGATTTCGACGGGACCGGAGAATCCCGCAGCCGATTCGTCCCGACCGCGAAATGCGATGCGGACGCGGTGAGCAGTCTCCTGATCGCGATTCACAATCATCAGAGCCCACTGGCCATCCGGACGCTTCAGCGCATAAGCGGTCACGAGTTCGCGGCCGGCACCGTCGTCGAGATCAGCCTTCGCCGAATAGACTTGATGCTCGCCGCCTCCCGGCTGCGCCCACTCCAGGTTAATCAGTTGGGCAACAAAGAACTGCGCCAGCGGCTGCTGAACTTTGTAACCAGCGTCGACCGTGAACATCCCGAACGTCCCCGGAGAGCCGTTGCAGCCCGGCTCCATCTGCAGGGGAAGATAGTGGAAGTAATAAACGCCCTTGCCGCCCGCATCGAGCAACGTTCCGATGTAATCCGCCAGCCAGATACCCGAGAAAATGTCCTGGTAGGTTTCGCTCGCACCTGACGACAGATTTCCCTCAGTGACGAACACCGGCATGTCGGCGGGCACTCCATCTTCATGCCAGACCTGCATGATGTGGCGCATGAGTTCGGGCTCGTCATAAAGCATGGCCCACGGAGTCTTGCAGGGATCGTAGGGATAGTGCTCGAAGGAAAAGAAGGCGAGATCCTTCATCCGTCCATGCTGCTTCAGGTAATCGAGGAACCGGGCAGTCCATGAAACCTGACCGTTGGCATCAGGCCAGACCTCGATGTCTTTGTTCACACCCTGAAACGAAGGCCCACCCAGTTTCAGCGCCGGATCGAGCCGATGCAACGCGGTTGCCCACTGCAAGTAGAGCTCCGCGTAGTCCTCGGGCAGCATGTACTGCCCATCGGCCTCCTCTCCCATCTCGACGTATGAGATTGGATAGTGCCGGTTCTCGAGGTAGGCAATCTCGGCAACAGCGTTCTCGGGAATGTCGTACAGCATCGCCACCGGAACCATGGCCGGCAGTCCGCGCGTGACGCCGCTCGTGTAGAAGAGGTCGAAACCGACTTGCGCCTGGCGTGTTGAACCAAGATTCGAAGGCTCGTGCCACGGATCAACAGAAGAGCAATACGTGGTCGTCTGCTCCTGATCCGGCGTGTGGCGCAGCGAGTCGTGGAACGCACCATCTTCTGTTGTGGTTCCCAGGTAAAGTTCGCGGATCGAATAGCCGACGCAGTTGCGTGGATCGGCGGGCCCGTCAGCATCGCAGGTATTCGAGGATTCGGTCATCCACAAGCGAACAAAATGCACCGCGACCGGAGCCGCGGTCAGGCGCACGGTCACCGTGTGTCCCTTGCCGTTGTTTACGGTACCCTGCTGAAAGGTCTGCCAGACGCCGCGTGTCGGCGCTTTGATGGGGTCATCGCCCGTCCAATACTGGATGAGATAGTGCGTCGCGTACGGCTCCCCCCAAGCAATGCGTATGCTGTTGACCGGTTGAGTCTGCGCCAGATCGAGCACGACCCACTGCGGATGCAGCGCGTCACTCTCGCCAGTGAAATGTTGTGTGAGATAAGGATTGCTCTTCCAGAACGAGTTCAGGTCGCCGTCGGTGAGCCGGGAGTATCCGGTATTTTCCGTGCCGTCGTTGCGCGTGAAGCCGCGCCGCGGCAGCGCATATCCATAAGAGTATCGAAGCGTCTCGGTG
Organism: Terriglobia bacterium; assembly: GCA_963847715.1. Classification (GTDB taxonomy): domain Bacteria; phylum Acidobacteriota; class Terriglobia; order Terriglobales; family Acidobacteriaceae; genus Acidiflorens. Next base: position 293,923 of record CAWKAZ010000014.1, on the reverse strand, counting down.
GGTACGGAGTCGCCGGTGAAATATCCCTTGCTCGCGTCGCTCCACTTCCCTTTCGGATTCCAATGCCACGCTTCGACGGCCAACTCGGTATTTTGCCGATACGACACGGTCTGCCAGCCCGAAGACAAAGAAGCCTGCAGCGATTCGGGAAGCAGATCTTTATCAATGGCAGCCGCAGGAATACGGTCGACGCCCGCGCCCAGGGTTTCACTGGGAACGAAATGATTCGTGGCGTGGGAGACGTCCACAGTGATGGTTTGGGCGGCAGCAGCAGACACAAGAGCGATGAGAGCCAGAACGGTGGCCTGGAGTTTCACGCGAACGCCTCCGCATAGCGATGGGCTATTAAAACGATTCAATTATACGGATTATGTAGTTTCCAGACGAGAGAAAAACGGCAACCTGAATCAGGCGCCCAAACCAGCCTACTTCCTCTTGCTGCTGAGTCTCTCCGCCACGGCTGTGGCCTCATCGAGCATCTTTTCGACCCGCCGGGCCTGGGATCCCGGATTCCGGTAATAAAAGATTCCAAACAGGTGTCCGCGTCTGCGCGCCACCGACATCGCCTCCCACCCATCGCGCGCCAGCGGATTCCGGGCGAACGCGACCTGCAGGATTGGCGGCAGTTCCCTTTCCGCATCCATCACCGACAACATCCGCTCCGCTATTTGTTCGGCGCGACGCTCGCGAGCTTCGCCGCTCTTGGGATCAGAGACCCACTTGGCGATGTCATTGCGAGTCGAGTGATTCAACTTGTCGAACCAACGGCGCAGTTGCGGATCACCATCGAGAATCGGCTTGAGTTCTTGCGGGATCGTCACGACCCGCTTTTCCACATCAAGCTCCATCTCAACTCTGGCGGCAGTGCCTTCAAAGGCGCGTGCCCCTTTTTGCATCTTCTTGTTGACCAGCAGAAAATGCTGGCCTTCCCGGGTGGGAAACAGCGAAGTCCGGAACGCGAACCCGTTGATTTCTCCCCTCACCTTGATTTGGCCACGCAACCCCCACACTCTGGCTGCATCAAACGGCATGCGGATGATGATCCAGTTTAGGCGGGAACGCATGCGTTCGAGCGGCGCTTCAAAGCGCTTCACAGGAGCGGTCTTGGCTTTTAATGCTTTCGGCATAGACCTATTAAAGCGCTTGCATTTTAATATGACTCGACAAATCCGCAATAACGCCGGGGGGAGTTAAACTGTATTTCAGAGACTCGGAGAACAATCGTGATTTGCCCGAACTGTAGAGAGGATAACGCCCCCAATTTCCGTTTCTGCGGCATGTGTGGCACTCCGCTCGAAGCCCGCCGCACGACCAGCGCAGCGGCGCTGGACCCACTGGCAGCATTTCCCGCGCCCGCTCCTCAGCGAACGGTGAATACTGAGCACCAGGCTCGCCCGGTAGTCACAGCTCCCGTCGTGGCAGCCAGCGAAGCGCGTGCGGCAAGCAAAGCCGTGCCGCCCATTAGCGGACCCTCAATGTTGGGATTGAGCCAGCCGGGGCCGAGTCCGTCTGTATCGAATCCGAAGCCAACTCACTCCGAGTGGGATCTCAATCCGAGCGCCATGCAGCATCCGACGACCGATATACTCCGCGAGCGGGCGTTCTCCGGCCTCGATTCTTTTCTCGAACCCGAGGAGCCAAGAACCGGCGGTCGGCGGGTTGTGCTGCTGCTAGTGCTGCTGGTGGCATTGGGCGGAGCAGCCTGGTGGACCTACACGAATTACCTGAATCCCGCCGAAAAGCGCGCTGCAACGAACTCAAGCGCGACCGCGACCGACGCGTCATCGGAATCGGCCCCGAAGGCGAATCAGCAGTCACCCGCAACGACGGACTCTGGCAAAGCAGCAAGCGCGGCTCCGACTGTAGTTCCCGAGGGCCCCTCGGAAAATGCCGGCACGTCTTCTGATGGTTCGCCGAAGTCCGCGCCGTCGGAAACAAAGACCGTGGAAATAACGCCAGAGCCTATTGCACCCGCGCCAAAGGCGGCCGCCATCGAAAAACACCCACCTAAGCCCGCGCGCAGCGCAATCCCGCCCAAATCTGCCAAAGCACTGCAACCCGCTGAGTCGGATACCGGCGATGCCGACTTCCGCAAAGGTGAGGCGTATCTCTATGGACGGGGAAAACCGGAGAACTGCGATGAGGCCGTGAGAAATCTGAAAGCCGCGTCAGCGAAGTCGAGCGCTAAGGCACGCAGCGCTTTCGGAACCATGTATGCCACCGGCCACTGCGTGCCGCGTGATCTACCTACATCGTATTCATGGTTTGCACTGGCCCTGCGCGTGGATCCGAACAATCAGATTCTGGAGAAAGATTTGAATGCTGTCTGGAATCAGATGACTCCGCCAGAACGGCAGATGGCCACACGAATGAAGCAGTAGAAAAGACATCGGGTCATCGGGTGATTGAGCCATCGGATCATTGAAAGTCAACGGCCTTTGACCATTAATGATCCGATGACTCAATGCTTCAATGATCCGATTTTCTGTGTTCTACTCGCCCGCCGGCACCAGATTCAAAGCCTTCTTCACCGTGCCGCGCTCCGTCATGATCTTGTCTTGCAGCAGCGTGATCGCATAAATCAACTGCTCCGGACGCGGCGGGCAGCCGGGCACGTAAATATCCACGGGAATCACTTGATTCACACTTTGCACCAGCGCGTAGTTGTTGAACACACCGCCTGAAGTCGCACACGCACCCATAGAGATGACCCACTTCGGTTCCGGCATCTGCTCCCAGAGCTGCCGAATCACAGGAGCCATCTTGTTCGAGACGCGGCCGGCGATGATCATCAAGTCCGACTGCCGTGGGGATGGCCGAAACACTTCCGCTCCGAAGCGCGCAATATCAAAGCGCGACGCTCCCATCGACATCATCTCAATCGCGCAGCAAGCCAGCCCAAACGTCATCGGCCAAATGGAATTCTTGCGCATCCAGTTGACGGTCGAATCGAGCGTGGTCATGACGATGCCCTCGGGCACGCCATCTCCGTAGACCAACTCCTTGACTACCTTCTTACCGTTTTCAAGATCAACGTAGGGGCCGAAACTGAGTTCTTGCGCCATGGAGATATTTTAACCGATCTAACGACAGAGGATGCTGAGTTCGCAGAGGAGGGGGATTTTCATCGCGTGAGTGCGTTTTCACTCGTTGACCGGACTGTGAGTGCAATCCCATCTGGTTACGTAAACTGACTTTACCTTCCGGTTTTCCCATGATCAAAGCGGAATTTCGAGCCGGGCCCACCCAGCCGAAGCTTAGGCGGGCTCGCTCGGTTTTGCCAGGAGTAATCCGGGCAGCTATTTCACTTCGACTTTCATGCGCATCCAGGGGTGAATACAGCATTGAAATCGGTGTTCTCCCTTGGACAGGTTCGGGACCTGGAATGTGCTCCCCTGGAGGATTCGGGTTCTAGCTACTTTCACGGTCCCGAATCCGCCAGAGCACTCGGGGACGGTTGTCTCGCCAGGTCCATTCAGCCCCGGTATGAAGCCGCCGCCGAACTGATCCACCTCTGTGAAAGTGTGCGGCTCACCGCCCTGGTCGACTACGCTCAGAGTCGTTCCTTGCTTTATGTGAACTGTGTCGGGTTCGAAATCCCAGTTAGGATCCGGAGTTCCAGCCTGTGCCTCGGCCAATAAGTTGGACAGCGTTGTGATATATCCGAGGGCGATGTTTTTGCAGAAGTCCGGGCCGAGTGCCTGGTTGAAAGTGACCGGATCGCATTCGTCCAAGGCCACGACTTGTGCAACGCTTGGTGAAACACTTTGCGGTGGCGTGCCTTGTGCGAGCGCGAGCGGCGCAAGAGTGAGCATCGAAAACCCGACGAGTACACCAAATTTCGCTACGATATTCATTTTTGTTGCCTCCGTAGAGTGAAAATCCCGTTTTTCCGGGTGCTGTTTAGAGGGAATATTTAGACCGGGACCCGAATGATCCCTCGCTCTTCGGGTCCCGGTCGATTCTGTCCGCTCGGGGACGGGCAGTCTCGCGAAGCGGCGGGCCTGACTTTTGGCCGTTTCTGACTTAGTGTTTCTGACTCAGCGACGATCAGCAACCAGCAGTGCGACCTGTGTTCCGGGTGAATGCTTGGTTGCCATCTCGGTCTCGACCCGAGACCTGGGGAGTTCCCGCCCAAGGTTTCTTCCCTCGACCCAGATCTGGGCCAGGAAGTAATGGCCGTTATAGGCGTTGAAGACCAACTTGGTTGATTTCTGTAACTCGCTTGACTGGACGGGGTCGGTGCCGATGGCGGCTACCACCAGGCCTTCTTGGTTCCGAAGTAACATCGTTCGTGGAAGCACGGATTGCAGACTGTATTCGCCGGCAGCAAAGGTCTTAGTCCCCACCATGAAGTCGAACGGGACCCTAGTGTTGATAACATCGCCGCCAATCTGAGCATGCGCGACGCTTACCGTCAGCGCTAGCAAAATACCCGCGATCATCTTGCTGAGAGTGTGTCCTTGTGTTTTCATACATCCTCCTTAGGACGATCGGCGGTACGCCGGTCGCATGTTTTGCAAGATCAGATCGTCTTGCACTCTATAAAGCGGGAATTCGCGAAGAAAACTGCAAAGAAAAATTCTTGATCGGCAAAAATTCTGAATGTGGCAATGCGTATCCGCTTGTGATACGCTCCGACGGCTGGGCTAAGCTAAGGAATCTAAGGGGTTTATATGGATTCGCCTCCATCCCACGAAGTGACCGCCCTGCTCCGGGCGTGGAGCGCGGGAGACGAAGAAGCGTTGGAAAAACTGACTCCGATGGTGTACCGAGAATTGCACCGCGCCGCCCGGTACTATATGGCAGCGGAGCGAACCGGCCACACGCTACAGGCGACCGCACTCATCAATGAAGTTTATCTGCGACTGATTGATGCTCGGAAAATGGACTGGCAAAACCGCGCGCAATTCTTCGGCGTGTGCGCGCAGTTGATGCGACGCATCCTGACGGATTTTGCCCGCTCACGCGGTTATCAAAAACGAGGCGGAGCCGCTCCTCACTTGCCCTTGGATGAGGCACTCGTTGTTGGGGCCCAGGCAGACGACGATCTTGTCGCTCTCGATGATGCGCTGAAGCGTCTTGCTTCCATTGACGAGAGAAAGGGCCGCGTGGTCGAGTTGCGGTTCTTCGGCGGCCTCGATGTCAAGGAAACGGCAGAAGTGCTGAAGGTTTCCAGCGAGACCGTGATGCGGGATTGGAAACTGGCCAAAGTGTGGCTGTTGCGTGATCTCACCGGAGCCGAAAAACATGGATCCTGAGCGCTGGCGTCGAATTGAGGACCTGTATCACGCCTCGCTCCAGGTCGAGGTTGGAGAGCGGTCTGCGTTCGTTCGGAATGCCTGCGCAGGGGACGAGGAACTGCGGGGCGAAGTGGAATCCCTGCTAGCGTATGAAGAGTCATCCGAGCATTTCATTGAGGCCCCGGCGTTCGACGTGGCCGCACGCCTGATGGCCCGTGACAAATCTGTTCCTCCCGTAGCTGATTTTGCACCCGGCACGATGATCTCCCACTTCCGGATTGTGGAAAAGCTGGGCCAGGGAGGTATGGGAGTTGTGTACCGCGCCGAAGACATTGCCCTTGGACGCCTGGTCGCCCTGAAGTTTCTGCCCGCCGATGACGCCCGGGACCCACAGTCGCTGGAACGACTTCGCAGCGAGGCGCGAGCCGCCTCTTCCCTCAATCACCCCAACATCTGCACGATCTACGAAATCGGCGAAGCGGACCGCCAGCCGTTCATTGCGATGGAACTGGTTGAGGGGAAGACGCTGCGCGAGCTGGTTCTTTCGAGCTCGCTACCCATGCGAACGGCAATTGAAATCGCCGCACAGGTTGCCGACGGGCTGGCCAAGGCACATGAGGCAAGCATCGCCCACAGGGACTTAAAGCCCGAGAACCTGATGGTCACGCACGACGGATTGGTCAAAATCCTCGACTTCGGCCTGGCGAAACTGTCGCCGCCTATCGCAAATGGGTCGGAGAACACTACCACCGGGCCGCAGTCTTCATCGGGAGTGGTCCTCGGTACGGTCGGATACATGTCACCTGAGCAGGCCCGCGGCCATGCCCTGAATTTTCGGTCAGACCAGTTCTCCTTCGGCTGCGTGCTCTACGAAATGGTGGCCGGGAAGCGCGCCTTTAAAAGAAGTACACCGTCGGAGACATTGGCCGCCATTCTGCTGGAACAGCATGAACCGATCGGGACACAAGTTCACGACGCCCCGGCCCCTCTGTGCTGGGTTATCGACAGGTGCCTGGCGAAGGAGCAAGACAAGCGGTATGTCTCTACGCGAGATCTCGCCCGGGAACTTGCCGCCATACGCGACCACTTCGGGGAAAGGCCAGTCAGGCAAGGGACGACCCGCCCGGCGAATCTTCCGTTACAACAGACGGGGTTTGTGGGGCGCGAAAAGGAAGTAGCCGCCGCCAAAGAACTGCTGCAGCGTCAGGACGTACATCTGGTTACGGTCACGGGGCCGGGAGGTATCGGTAAGACTCGCCTCGCGATCCAGGTAGCCAGTGAACTGCTTGAAAGCTTTCCCGGCGGAATTCATTTTGTCCCCCTTTCTTCGCTCAGCGATCCCGGATTGATTGCCTCCGTGATTGTTCAGACATTGGGGATCGGAGAAGCGGGAGGTAAGTCGACGCTTGAACTACTCAAGGAGAATTTGCGGGATTCGTTATGGGCGCCAATGCTGCTCGTGCTGGACAACTTCGAGCACCTCGTCCCGGCGGCGCCAACCGTAGCGGAACTCCTTGCGGTGGGGTTCAATCTCAAGATCATGGTGACGAGCCGGGCCGCGCTTCGGGTCTACGGAGAACATGAATTTCCCATACCACCACTTGCGCTGCCGGATTTGCGCTCCGTGCCATCAGTAGAGGTGCTGCTGCAATGCCACGCCGTCGCACTTTTCGTGCAGCGAGCCCTCGCGTCCAAACCGGATTTCGAGCCGAACTACGAAAACGCTCGCATTATCGGCGAGATTTGCGCCCGTCTCGATGGCCTGCCCCTGGCGATCGAACTGGCTGCCGCCCGCGTGAAAGTTCTTTCGCCGTCTTCCATGCTGACGCGCCTGAAGAGTCGCTTGCAGCTGCTAACTGGCGGCGCGCGCGACCTGCCACCGCGGCAACAGACCCTTCGCGCGGCCATCGATTGGAGCTACGACTTGTTGAGCCCCGGCGAACAGCGACTCTTCCGGCGATTGTCCGTGTTCGTGGGCGGCTGCACGCTGGAAGGTGTCGAAGCTGTCTGCGACACCAAAAGTGATCTGGATTTGGACCTGCTCGACGGTATGGCATCTATGGTGGACAAGAGCCTCGTGCGGCAGGTCGAGCAAAAAGGGATGGAGACCCGGTTCACGATGCTGGAAACAATTCGCGAGTACGCCCTGGAGAAATTGGAGGCGAACGGTGAGGGGCCGCTGACAAAACGCGCGCACGCTGCCTACTGCCTGGTGCTGGCAGAAGAAGAACCGACGGGAGAGGATGACGCGGAAGCTGCAGAAAAGCTGGAGCACTTGGGGATCGAACAGGACAATTTTCGAGCGGCCCTGGACTGGTTGACTCAGACCGAAAATGTTGATTGGGGCCTCCGTCTCGGCACAGCGCTGTTTCGCTTTTGGGACATTCGCGAGTGTCTCGCCGAAGGAAGAGACCGGTTGGGCAGGTTGTTGAATCTCACTGGAGCAGCGGCCCCTACGAAGCTGCGCATGCGCGCCCTTTTTTCGGCCGGAGTACTCGCCGGCGAGCAGGGGGATTATGTCTCCGCCGATGCGTTGATCGACGAAAGCCAGGAGATCGCCCATCAGTTGGGTGACAAAATGGACGTCGCTGTGTGTATGAACGCACTGGCTGTCCTTGCTCTCGATCGGGGTGATGTCTCGGTTGCGCAAGTCCTGTTCAAAGCAAGTCTTGGCCTATGGAGGGAACTCGGAGACCAGAAAGCCGTCGCTCGGGCTCTTAGTAACCTGGCCAACGTCCTGAAGTTGCAGGGAGATTATGACAACGCGCGATCGCTGTATGAGGAGTGTCTTGCAATCTTCCGAGGGTTGGGAGACCGCACAGGTGTCGCCTGGTCGCTAAACCACGAGGGGGATGTCTCGCGCGATCAGGGCGACTCCGCGGGCGCGCGGACGTTGTACGAGCAGAGCTTGGCAATTTTTCGACAACTCGGTGACCGCTGGGGCATCGCAGGCACGCTCGGCGATTTAGGAAACTTGGCGAGAGAACACGAAGACTTTCCTACAGCTCGCGCGCTGTATGGAGAGAGCATAAAACTCTTCCAGAGCCTGGAGCACAAGCGCGGGATCGCTCGATTGCTGGAGTGTTTCGCGTGCGCTGCGGCTGCTCAACTCCAGGCAGAGCGTTCGCTTCGCCTGGCAGGAGCAGCGGCTGCGCTGCGTCAGAACATCGGTTCTCCGCTTACCGCTGCCGAGCAGGCAAAACTGGAAGCTGTTTTGCAGCAATCTCGGGAAACATTGACCCATACGGTAGGCGCGACAGCATGGTTAGAAGGGTGGGCTTTGCCGCTCGAGAAGGCGATTGAGGAGGCCATGACTACCGACACTGCACCGCGCCTTCCTCGTGTTAGCGCATAACACTCGTAATGGTTGGGGCAGTGCCTACTCCGCGGTGAGTCTGCAAACCGATTGGATGGTGATGCGGCCAACGATTTTAAAAAACACGCGCCGGTCATTAGTATTCCCGCTGAACTGCTGGACGAAAAATAGAGACCCTTACGGGTTCAGCACGATCTTGCCGAACATCTGGCTCTTCTCCATATACTCGTGAGCTGTACGAATTTCCCGGAGCGGAAACGTGTGGTCGATGACCGGCTTGAGCCGTCCGGCAAATACGTGTCCGAGCACTTCATACAATTCGCTCATCGTGCCCATGTACGAACCGAGCAGCGCCAGTTGGCGCGAGAACAGGAAACGCAGATCGAGTTCAACTTTTGGTCCCGTGGTCGCGCCGCAGGTGACCAGTGTTCCTCCAGCTTTCAGCGAACGCACGCTTTCGTCCCAGGTCGCCGGCCCGACGTGCTCGACGACGATGTCGACACCTTCGAAGTTGGTGATCTTGCGGACTTCCTGCGAAATCTTCTGCTGGTAGTGGTTGATAACGAAGTCGGCGCCGAGTTCCCGGGCGCGTTCCGTCTTGCGCTCATCGCCCGCGGTGGTGATCACGCGCGCATGAAACATTTTCGCAATCTGGATGGCGGCAATGCCGACACCGGAGTTGGCGCCCAGCACCAGCACAGTCTGGCCCGGACGGATCGCGGCGCGGCCAGTGAGCATGTGCCATGCCGTGACAAACACTAAAGGCACGCTGGCAGCCTCGTTGAAATCAAGCCAGTCGGGAATCGGGATGGCGTTCACGGCAGGCACCGCGATGAGTTCGCAGTTGGCGCCATCCACGCCATTGCCCATCACCGTGAATTGGCGGCACTGGTTCTGCAATCCGGCAACGCACTTCGCGCAATGATTGCAAAAAAACATGGGCGCGATCAGCACTCGTTGTCCGGGCTTCAGGTCGGTGATGTACTCGCCCACTTCGACGATTTCTCCGGCAGCGTCGGTGCCGAGGATGTGCGGCAGATTGACGCCCGGCAAGCCCTTGCGCACAAACAAATCAAGGTGGTTCATCGAGCAGGCGCGCACCCGGATCAGAACCTGATCTTTCCGCGGCTTTGGATCAGCCACATCTTCGTAAGTCAGAACTTCCGGACCACCGAATTGATGAATACGTACGGCTTTCATTGGAGCTCCACGTACTTTCTGCGATCAGATGCCATATTGGGAATCTAGTCGAAATGTACCGAGAGTAGTGTGACTCAGCACACAGACCGAATCCTCGCTAAACCGTAGAGTGTACATCGCGGACTGAGTCTGGAGGGTGTTTCCAGCGGGTACTGGACACGGTCCGCGAAACCGGTGAGCGGCTTCATCAGCCACTGCAGTTCGAGTCTGCCACCCTCCGTGCAGTCACTCTTAACATTGCTCTTGACATAGGGTGGACAGGGCGAGACCCTATGAATGCGGGCCGTGTTATCAGGTACCCACTGGCAAATACCAGTAGCCCCGGGGTGATGACCCGGGGCTTTTGATTTTTACGAGAAAGTGCAGGTCAAATACCTTCTGACCGGCGATTGACCTTCCCTTCTCCGCGAACCATAATCACCCTATGGACCTGTACGAGGAGATCGTCCGTCTGCTGAAAGACGGCCGCCGCGGCGCGGTCGCGACGATCGTCAACGTGCGTGGATCTATTCCCTCGTTCAGGACCGCCAAGATGCTGGTGCGGGACGATGGCTCGATTGTTGGCACCATCGGCGGCGGATGTGTTGAGGCTGAAGTCTGGCAAGCAGCGCGTGAAGTGATGGAATCGGAAAAGCCGCGGACCCTGACTTTCGATCTCAATCAGGATCCCAAGTACGACACTGGCCTGGTCTGCGGTGGCACGCTCGAAATTTTTGTCGAGCCTATCCTGCCTCCAGCCGATCTTTATATTTTCGGCGCCGGACACGTGGCCGCCAGCTTGTACAAAGTCGCACGCATCGCCGGGTTTGATATTACCGTCATTGACGACCGCGAAACCTATGCCAGCCGCGAGCGCTTTCCCGACGCGCAGCAGGTGATCGCCGAAGATTTCGATAAAGCCGCCGCACAGCTCACGCCGAGTGAGTCGTCCTACATCGTGATCGTCACCCGCGGACACCGCGACGACATGCGCATGCTGCGGTGGGCGGTGCAAACTCCAGCCCGCTACATTGGGATGATTGGGTCCAAGCGAAAAACGATTGGCATCTTCAAGGAATTGCAGCAGGAAGGTTTGTCCGCAAAGTTATTCGATCGCGTCCACGCTCCGATCGGGCTGGATATCGGCGCCATCACTCCGGAAGAGATTGCGGTATCGATCACTGCCGAGCTGATCGCGAAGCGGCGGAACGTCGAGCGTGAACTGCCGCACATGAGCTGGTTCCACCACCGCGACCTGAAGTCCGAGGTCGAGCCCAAGCCTTAACCGCCGAGACGCCGAGTGCGCCGAGAGCTGCGTTGCCAAAGGCTCACAAGGTTCGGCGCGACAAACTGCCTTCAGTTTTCTCCGCGTCCTCAGCGTCTCGGCGGTTATGATTTCGAGATGCCGAAGGAAATCGAAATCAAATTTCGTGTTGAGAGTCTGGCCGAGTTAACCCGCGCGCTGAAGCAAGCTGGTTTCAGGCAACTCACCCGTTCGACTCATGAAATGAATTCCCTCTACGATCTGCCTGGCCAGAAATTGCGGAAGCGTGGTGAAATGCTTCGGCTCCGTAAATATGGTGACAACTGGGTTCTCACCCACAAGGCAAAGAGCAAGGAAGGACGCCACAAGACGCGAGTCGAACTGGAAACTCGCGTTGAGAACGGCGAACAGATGGACGCGATTCTGCGCGCCCTAGGATTCACACCCGACATTTCGCTACGAAAAATACCGCGCCGAATGGTGCGACGGCATTGGGCATGTGGTGCTCGACGAAACTCCGATTGGGAATTTCGGAGAGATCGAAGGCTCGCCGCGGTGGATTGATGAGACGGCTCGCAAGCTAGGCATCAGCCGCAGTGACTACATCACCGAGACTTACGCTCCCATGTTCTTTGCCTGGAAACGGCGGACGCGAAGTAAGGCGACGGACATGACTTTCAAAGCAGTCTGCGGGACGAGGAAGCGCGGTCTCAGCGGCTGAAGCCAGATTCAAAGCTCAGATTGGGTGTCTTGAGTGTAATGGCGATTTTTCGCCAACTAGCGTTGCCGTGTAGCCCGCGGCAACGTGGGGCAGCCCCCATCTCTCAACACATGGTATAAATCTCCCGACTCGCAACGTCATCGTGAGAGCAGGATATTGAGAATGAACTGGGTTGAGTATTATTTTCTCCGTGCCAAGCACTGGCAGATTTTCCTGTTGTTTACCGTATTGTTCGTTTTGTCACCGATTGCGCTCTTCGGTTCGGGCAAAGGGCGTTATGCATTTGTTGCGATAACTGTAGTCTATGCAGTATCCCTTTTTGCTTGGTTCTGGTCGATGGGTTCGTTCTTTAATGCGACCCTGGAACTACGCTTGAGGTTGGGTACAGGTCTCTTTCGGTTTGCGCTCATTTATCCCGTGTTCTATGTGTTCGTTTTCTTCATATTCTTCGTGAACGCTTCGACAGCACTATTTTTGGTTATCTTCCCCCTACACCTCTTTGCCATGTTCTGCACTCTCTATTCCCTCTATTTCGTGTCCAAGAGTCTAGTGCTAGCAGAAACGGGCAACCCGGCTCCATTCCGTAGCTACGTTGGAGTACTCCTGCTCCTATGGTTTTTCCCTGTGGGAGTCTGGATTCTCCAACCGAGGGTCAACCGCCTGTTCACCGAAAAGAGAAATGCCAGCCCACTCCCGCGCATTTAACGCCAATCAACGTTTTCGGAACAAGACCTGCATTGTTGGCGTAACCAGGCGTTAGCGCTCATTGACCCCGTGACCGGGGTTTTGAGTTAATTTGGGCAAGCCGGCAAGATGCCGGCGCTACTCCGCGCTAGGCATTCGCCCCGCAGCACTTCTTATACTTCTTGCCGCTGCCGCATGGACATGGATCGTTGCGGCCGACTTTGTCTCCGGAGCGTACGATCTGCTGCACTTGCTGATCGCCGGCACCCGCCATACGCGCCTGCTCCAGCTCTTTTTTCTTGCGGCGTTGGAAAGCCTCTTCAAGCTCGTCAACAGAAGTTGCGACCGGTTTCGGCGGACGTCCGTTGCCGCCTCGACCTCCCGTTACTAGTGACGATGACGTACTATTCGGAATCTCCGGCACGGGCTGAATCTCGCCCTGCGGCGCGGGCTGCGGCTCGGCTGGGCGTTCCATGATCTGCATCAGATACAGATACCGGACCGTCTCTTCCTGGAAGCGCTGCATCATTTCTTCGAACATGTCGTAGGACTCGCGCTTGTACTCGACCAGTGGATCGTGCTGGCCGTAACCGCGAAGGTTGATGCCCTCTTTCAGGTGATCCATCGAAAGCAGGTGATCTTTCCACTGCGCGTCGATCACGCTGAGCATGATCATGCGCTCGTGATAGCGCATCGCGTCGGCGCCAATCAATTTTTCTTTGGCGTCGTAGCGCTCTTTCAACTTTTCAAAGATCGCGTCGCCCAGTTCCTGCCGGTTCATTTGCTCGGGCTTCAAGCCCTCGGCGTAGATGTCGACACCGAAGCGCGTAAACACCGCATCTTTCAGCGCCTTGAGATCCCAGTTGTCAACGTGGTCTTTCGGCGGACAATGCCGCTCCATCATGTCGCCGAGAATCCCAGAAACATAATCCTCGATAATCAGATCTTTCTGGTCGAGTCCTTCGAGCAAACGGCGGCGCAATCCATAGACGGCGGTGCGCTGCTTGTTCATGACATCGTCGTATTCGAGCAGATGTTTGCGCGACTCGAAGTTTTGGCCTTCGACGGCTTTCTGTGCAGCTTCGATGCGGCGCGTGATCATCCGCGACTCGATCGGAATCCCTTCTTCCATGCCGAGACGATGCAGCAGGTTCGACACCCACTCCTTGGCGAAGATGCGCATCAAGTCGTCTTCGAGCGATAGATAAAAGCGCGACGACCCTGGATCGCCCTGGCGGCCGGCGCGTCCGCGAAGCTGGTTGTCGATGCGACGCGCTTCGTGGCGTTCGGTACCGAAGATGTGCAATCCGCCGGCCTCGACTACTTCTTTGTGTTCCTGGTCGGTGTCAGCTTTGTAACGCGCGAAAATCTCGGTCCACTGGTCGGTCGGAACCGCGAATTCATTGCCGGCGTAGTACCAGACGGTGCGATTCGAATTGTCGATCTCGGCCTCGATTTTGCCCTGCGCGGCGCGGATCGGCTGCGCGATTCCCTTCTTCACGCACTCCTGCTTGGCCATGAATTCCGGATTGCCACCCAGCAGAATGTCGGTGCCGCGGCCAGCCATGTTGGTGGCGATCGTGACTCTGCCCTTGCGCCCCGCCTGAGCCACGATTTCGGCTTCGCGCTCATGGTACTTCGCGTTGAGCACGACGTGATCCTTCAGGCCTTTCTTTTTCAGCAATTCGGAAAGGCGCTCGGACTTCTCAATCGAGGTGGTCCCGACCAGCACAGGCTGTCCACTATCATGGAGCCTTTGGATTTCATCGGCGGCCGCGAAGTACTTTTCCTTCTCGGTGCGATAAACGATGTCCGGATTTTCTTTTCGCAGCAGCGGACGGTTCGGCGGAATGACGACGACTTCCAGGCGATAAATCTTGTCGAACTCCGGAGCCTCGGTTTCCGCGGTGCCCGTCATGCCCGCGAGTTTCTTGTACATGCGGAAATAATTCTGGAACGTGATGGTCGCAAGCGTCTGATTCTCGCGCTCGATCTTCACGTTCTCCTTGGCTTCGATCGCCTGGTGCAGCCCGTCCGACCAGCGGCGGCCCGGCATCAGACGGCCCGTGAACTCGTCGACGATGAGCACTTCGCCGTCTTTGACCACGTATTCGACGTCGCGCTTATAGAGCGCATGCGCTTTGACGGCGGTCTCGACGTGGTGCTTGAGCGCCCAGTTCTCGGGATCGGCAATGTTGCCGATGCCTAGCAGCTTTTCAACTTTTTCCCAACCTTCGTCCGAGACCGTAACGTTACGATGTTTTTCGTCGACCACGAAATCACCGGTCATGATCTTCGGCTCGCCCGGCTCGGTATCGATCTCTTCGCCCTTTTCGAGCTTGGGGATAATCCGGTTCACCTTGTAGTACTTGTCGGTGGATTCTTCGCTGGCGCCCGAAATGATGAGTGGAGTTCGCGCTTCGTCGATCAAAATGGAATCGACTTCGTCGACGATGGCGAAATTGTGCACGCGCTGCACGCAATCGCGCAGATCGAACTTCATGTTGTCGCGCAGATAGTCAAAGCCGAATTCGTTATTGGTGCCGTAAGTCACGTCAGCAGCATAGGCGGCGCGGCGCTCTTCATCGTCAAGGTCGTGGACAATCACACCAACCGAGAGCCCGAGAAAACTGTAGAGCTTGCCCATCCATTCCGAGTCGCGTTTGGCGAGGTAATCATTGACAGTAACGACGTGCACACCGCGTCCACTAAGCGCGTTCAGGTACACGGGAAGAGTTCCGACCAGCGTTTTGCCTTCGCCGGTCTTCATCTCGGCAATCTTGCCTTCGTGCAGCACCATGCCACCGATGAGTTGCACATCGAAGTGCCGCATGTTGAGCACGCGACGTCCGGCTTCCCGGCAAACCGCAAACGCTTCCTCAAGAATTTCGTCGAGGACGGCCTTCAGCGCTTCGTCGCGCTGGGTTTCGACTTCCTTCTGGCGGTCAGTATTCTGCAAAGGAACATCTGGACGATCGGGATCGTCCCCGTACGGCTCGTCAGGGATCGCGCCCAGGCGCTCCTGGATGCGGGCGCGAAACTGGTCGGTCTTCGCGCGGAGTTGCTCGTCGGAGAGCTTCTGCATCTCCGCCTCAAGCGCGTTAATTGCCGTCACACGCGGCAGCAGGCGCTTGACCTCGCGCTCGTTCTTCGTCCCGAAAACCTTGCCTAGCAATGTGTTAATCAAAAAGGAATTCCTTCAGAGGACACACGTCCTGCTATGAGTAAAAGCCTAGCACATTAGATGCGGGAGGGATGGTGCTCGGTCCTGCTAACTTGGCTTCGCATCCTTGCCCTCAACTTGCTGCCCCTCCTAGTGAAATGGAGGGTTCGATGCGCCAGTTCCTAGTTTTCCCTAGCGGTCTTTAGTATATTCACCACGGACATGCCCGCCTTCTACCAGCGATTCCAGGAAACCGCGCGCCAGTTCCCCAACAATGTTGCGCTTGAGATTCAGCGGCAGCAGACGGTCGAGCGCGTCACCTTCTCGGAACTGGCCCGCATGTCGGAAAGCGTGGCCAACTGGCTCTCGACGCGCGTCCCAAAAGACGCGCGCATCGCCATCGTGGCGGCGAACCACCCCCGGTGGGTGGCGGCGTACCTGGGGATTGTCGCCGCCGGCCGAACCACCGTCCCGCTCGATACTGCTTTCCACGCCGACCAGGTGAAGAAGCTGCTGATCGACAGCGGAGCGTCGTTATTGTTCTGCGACGTCAAACATCTACCGGTCGCGACCGAGGCGGTCGAGGGCCTCAATGTCCCACTGGTGATGACGTCCACGAAAGCGGAACAGAATCTCACCCACCCAGGGGGCAACGCTGGTCAGCCACTGGCCGCCGACCTCGATACCATCTTCGCCACCGGTCCCGAGAGTTTTCAGCCTGTCGTCCCTGGCGATGGCGATTTGGCAGCCCTGCTCTATACATCCGGCACGACCGCCGATCCCAAAGGCGTCATGCTGACTCACGCCAACCTGATCGGCGAGGCGAACTCGGTATTCGGAGTAATCAAGATCAGCCCAGCGGACGCGCTGCTCGGGATTCTTCCGATGTTTCACGTGCTCGCCCAGATGGCTAATCTCTTCCTGCCGCTATTTAACGGGGCGCGCGTGGTTTACCTGGAGACGCTCAACACAACCGAACTACTGCGCGCCTTGCAGGAACGCGAGATCACGACATTTTGCGTGGTGCCCCAATTCTTTTACCTGATCCACGAAAAGATTTTCAAAGAACTCAACAAGCGCGGTGCGTTCACGATGAAGCTGGTGCGAACGTTGATGGCCATCAACCGGGGCTTGCGCAAAGTCGGGATCAACGCCGGCAAAATTTTCTTCGGCAAGATTCATTCCACCTTCGGCCATCGCATGCGCTACCTGGTGACCGGCGGTTCGCGCTTTGATCCGGCGATTGCCCGCGACTTCTACTCTTTCGGAATTGACGTCCTGAACGCTTACGGCCTCACCGAAACGACCGGCGGCGCGTTCATCAACCCTCCGGGACACATCGTGTTTGGCTCCGTCGGCAAGCCCTTTCCCGGGGTTGAGGCGAAGATCGTGGACCCGCAACCGATCGAGGAAGGTGCCATACCAGCGGGAGAAATTGCCATCCGCGGCGCGATCGTGATGAAGGGATATTGGAATCGCCCCGACGCGACCACGCAGGTGCTGCGTGACGGCTGGTTCTACACCGGCGACCTCGGCTACTTCGATTCCGGCGGCAATCTGTTTATCACCGGGCGGCGCAAAGATGTGATAGTGCTCGCGAACGGCAAGAACGTTTATCCCGAGGAGATCGAGGCGCACTACCTGCAGGCGCCCTACGTCAAAGAGATTTGCGTCATGGCTCTCGAAGCGCGTCCAGGCGACCCAACGTCGGAGCGGCTGCATGCGGTCGTTGTACCCAACTTTGATTTGCTGCGCGAACGGAAGATTGTTAACTCCAAAGAAGCCGTCCGTTTCGAGATCGAGGCCCTCTCCCACAAAATCGCGTCGACAAAGCGTCTCGGCAGCTATGACATCTGGCAGGAAGATTTGCCCCGCACCACAACGCGAAAGTTGAAGCGTTTTCAAATTGAAAAGAAAGTTCGCGAGCTGCAGCAAAGCGGCGGCACCGGCGATGCCGAGGTGGGCACGGAAAAGCCGCTCACCGACGACGAGAAAGCCTGGCTCGACCGTGAGGACGTGAAGCGGGCGCTGGCCATCGTCCGCGAGTCTTCGCGTAATCAGCTCGATTCCATTCGGCCCACTTACAATCTCGAGCTCGACTTGGGACTCGACTCCATGCAGCGCGTCGAACTACTGACGGCTCTCGAACAGCAACTGGGCGGCGGGGTACCCGAAGCGCAACTGGGCGAAATTTATACGGCGCGGGACTTGGTCGACGCCGTTCTCGCCAGCGCCGAGCGGGGCGAAGGTCGAGCCGGCGCTGTGGTTCCGGCGTGGTCCACGATTCTGAGCGAACCAGTCACCGATCCTGAGGTCCTTGCACTAGCACGTCACAACGTTTTCGCCGAAGTTTTCTTCTTTCTGCTGGGGCGGCTGATCTACATGTTCGCGCTCGATCGTTTTCATCTCAAGGTGCGCGGCCTGGAAAACCTCCCGGAAAAAGGACCGTACCTGCTCTGCTCGAATCACCAAAGCTATGTCGATCCGCTGGTGATGGCCGGTGCGTTGCCGTACCGTTTATTTCGATTAGCTTTTGCGCTCGGCACCAGCGACATCTTCGGTGAGGGATTCATGCGGCACCTGGCGCGATGGATCCGTGTGGTTGTCCTCGATCCCGATGCGAACCTGGTGCCGGCCATGCGCGCTGGAGCCTATGGCTTGAGTCAAGGACGCATTCTGATTCTGTATCCGGAAGGCGAGCGCACCAACACCGGCGACCCGACAGTTTTCCGGAAGGGCGCGGCGATTCTCTCGATTCACACCCAGGCTCCGATTGTTCCCATCGCCATCGAGGGGTTCTACAAAGCGTGGCCGCGGCACGAAAAGTTTCCGAAACTCGCCGACCTGCAGCTGGTATTCGGAAAGCCGATTCAGCCTCCGCCGCTGACTGAAGCCAGCGAGGCCGCATACGAACAACTCACATCTGACTTGAAAGCGAAGGTGGTTGCGATGTGGGAAGAGCTAAAGGAAAAGAAATCTAAAACTTAGCAAATCGCCCGAGAGTCTCTGTAAATCCTCACGCGATCTAGGCTCCGGCGCTTGCTCCCCTGGCTTGCACGCCTACAATTTTGGCAAAGGCTTCCACCACACCTTTGTGATACTTCTCTCCTGCCCCAGCCAGAATCTGTTCTTCGGCTTGCATCGGCGAAAGAGGCTTGCCTCCAACGCCGCTGACTAATTTCTGATAGGCGTCAGCTACCGCCAGAATGTGGGCTTCGATCGGAACGTTCACCGACCGCGCTCCCTGCTCCTGCACAATTTGCTGGGCGACGATGATCGGAATCACGCGCCGCAGCGAATTGCCGGCGGCCTGGGCCCGCGCGTCCGGCTTGCTGGCTTTGCGGAAACTCGCCACTACTTCATCGCGATTCATGTTCGCGGCCTTGTAGAGAATGTCATTGCTGATGCCGAGTTTACCCAAATCCCGCAGCAACACGGCCGACCGTAAGGTCTCGACTCTGTCCGAACCCAGACTCATCGCTTCGGCCATTCGAATCGACGCCTCGGCCACCCGCTGACTATCCGCGTTGCCAAGTTTATCGTTGCCCATGAGGTGTTGCAGAACCAACAACAGTCCGCCAAAACTATCGCGTATGTCGGCGGTCATCGCCTCTTTCCGTTCGTACAGAGTGCCCATCACGTAGCCGACCACCGCCAAGCTTCCGGCCCAAATAGCAAAGTTGAACAGTCGCTCGCCCGGCAGTGTCAACACACGATGTGCGGGCATCAGGTTATTGATGAAGTCCAAGAGGACCACAATAAACACGCATGCGAAGGCGGTGAGCGTCGCGTGCCGGCGACCAAAATAGTACGCAGAATACAGTGTGGGAAGAAAGTAAAAGCACAACGCCATGGGCAGCGACTGCGCGAAGAATTGGACCGTCGCCGCGATCAGCAGCAGCGACAGCAAAAGGATGATTTCCTTGGCGATTTTACTCATGGTTTAAGCACCAGGCTCGGGGCTTACCAGCCTCTGGCGCGAGCCGGGGACACCCACCTGCCATGTTGAAGCACGCAAGTGCTGGAGCAAAGTTACCGGGGTAACGAGCACTTTTTCGAAGTGGAAGCCTGGGATTCGGCCGCGGCATCACTTGGCGCGCGGGTGCGTCTGATCGTAGACGTTCATCACGTGCTTGACCGAGAGCTGTGTATAGCGTTGGGTCGTTGCCAGCCGCTCATGCCCGAGTAGTTCCTGAATGGCGCGCAAATCCGCCCCCTCTTCCAGCATGTGCGTGCCGAACGCGTGACGCAGCGTGTGCGGATGAACGTCAGGCGACATTCCCTTCGCCACTGCAATGCGTTTGACGATGCGGCCGACGCTGCGCGTGGTAAGTCGTCCACCGCGCTGGTTGACGAGCAGTGCGGACGTATCTTTCCCGGTCACCGGCCTCTTCAACGTGGCCAGCAGTTGCTGCCGCCACGGGAGGTAATCGGACAAGGCTGCGAGGGCCGATCCTCCAAAAGGCACATAGCGTTCCTTCTTCCCTTTTCCCCGAATCAGGATGGCTTCATCGCTCAAGCTGATGTCGGCGAGATTGATGCCCACCAACTCCGAGTTGCGAATGCCGCAGCCGTACAGCAACTCGAACATCAGGCGATCGCGTTCGGGGAAGGAAGCCACTTCCGGCATTTTGCCGTCGAGCACCGAATTCATTTCCTCAATCGTCGGCACGCGTGGCAATTTTTTCGGCAAACGCGGCGTCGAAACCAGTTTGGCGGGATTCTGCTCAACCACGCCTTCCTGTGCCAGCCACCGATACAACGACCGCACGGCCGCCAGCGCGCGAGCCACGGAAGTCTTACTCAAGCCTCTGTCGTACAAATAAGAAAGAAAACCGCGAATCGTGACGTGGTCGATCGACGTCCAGTCGCGCGAGCCGATGTAAGCCGCAAAAACGTCGAGATCGCCGGCGTAAGCCTTGATGGTGTGCACTGAGGCGTTCCGTTCGCGCAGGTGGCGTAGGAAGTCGTCGGTGGCGCTTTCGACAATGGTGCGGGGTTGTTTCATCGTGCTCCGCCACACTCAAATCCACCACGGAGGCACGGAGTCACGGAGGAAATCGAGTAATGGATTTCATTTCTTGCGGAGTAACTTCGGTTGGACAAGGGGTTTTCCAAGAAGCTTTTCTCCGTGACTCCGTGTCTCCGTGGTAGATTCACGCTCTCGCCTTCGCCCTTGGGTGATGCTTCGCATACACGCTCTTCAGTCGATCAAGCGCGACATGGGTATACACCTGCGTGGTGGAGATGTCGGAATGGCCGAGAATCGTCTGCACGGTGCGCAGGTCGGCTCCATTCTCCACCATGTGCGTGGCGCAGGAGTGGCGGAGCATGTGCGGACTGGCGTGCCGCCCCGAGGCAAGACTAGCCTTCCCAACCAACTGCCAGATCCGCTGGCGGGTCAGGCGTCGTCCTCGCGCTCCTAAAAAGAGCAGTGGCGTACTCCGCTCTCCGGCAAGCACTTCCCTGCTGTTCTTCAAGTATTGCTGCAAGGCCTGCTGAGCCGGCGCACCTAGCGGCACCATGCGCTCCTTGTCGCCCTTGCCGCGCACCAGAACGTATCCCATCTCGAGCTTCAAGTCCTCCAGCCGCGCGTCCGCAACCTCGGACACCCGCACGCCTCCCGCATAAAGAAGTTCCAGCATCGCGTGGTCACGGAGCGCAAGCGCTTGTCCTCGCGCCGTCTTGATCGCGGTGGGCTTTTCGCTGAGCAGCACTCCGACTTCATCGCGGCTGAGCGCCTTGGGCAGCACCTTCCATTGCTTGGGCAAGTCGATGTTGAGCGTAGGATCCTTGTCGATCTTGCTGTCGAGCAGCAGGTGCCGGTAAAGTTGGCGTATCGCGGAGAGCTTTCGTCCCACCGACCGTCCATCGAGCGAATTCGAAAACAGTTCTTGAATGTATTCGCGGACGTCGTCGCGTCGGGCTCCGATCAAACTACGATTGCGTTTTTCCAGAAACTCCGCGAACTGCGAGAGGTCGCTGGTATACGCGGCAATCGTCAGCTTCGCAGACCCGCGCTCGACGCGAAGGTAGTCGAGAAAACCCGAGAGAGTACGCGCGTTGGCATCTGAGGCCATACAAGCAGTATGAAACGGCCGATTCCAGTTCGCAAAGTACCGCACTGGATGCGCAATTCTTTGCTCTTTACGGTGCATTCACCAGCTTTTATCCTTATTCTCGTTGACTGTTCCGATCGAAGCCAATAAACTTCGCTTCACTCTGTAATCCTTCCCTGGCTTTACGAGACAAACATTAAAGGAAACTGCGGCACCCAGCGTTAGCGGCGTTCCCCGCCGAACTTCATCAGGAGAAAGTCAATGAAGCGAATCGTACTATGCCTGCTGCTCTTACCCCTATGCCTGGCGCTCAGCCACTCCGCATGGGCTAGTTGGGGAACCTTCACTTCAACCGGTACAGCCACCGGAGTTGGCACCCCGTCATGCGCCCAGGTATCGTCCAGCCACGTCGTCTGCGCGATTCGGAGTGGCAAGTCGGCCATCATGGTCAACGAATTCAACGGCACTGCATGGGCAGCGAAATGGACAAACTTGACTGGAGCCGTCAGTACCGACCCCAGTTGCGCGAGCGATGGTGCGGGCCATGTGATCTGCGCTGCCACCACGACCAGTGGCAGTTTCCAGTGGTCGCTCTTCAACGGCACAACTTGGAGCGCCTCCGCCAAGGTCACCGCCGCTCTATACTCGGCGCCCAGCTGTGCGGAGTACACCTCCGGTGAAGTGCTATGTGCTGCCCGCAATTCCACTGGCGGCTTGGCATGGACGGTTTACAACGGCACCACGTGGAGCGCATTCGCGAACCTTTCGACGTCGACCGTTTCACAGCCGAACTGCACCACCGATAACAACAGCGGTGTCGTCTGCGCGGTTTTCACGACTGTCAGCCAGACCCTGGTCAACCGTTTCGTTGCAGGGGCATGGCAAGGATTTCTCAACATCAGTGGAATGGCCGGAGGCGAACCGTTGTGCTCGTCGCTGAACTCCAGCGGAAAAGTCGCGTGCTTCGCGAAAGCGTACAACTCCGGAATCTACGGCGCCCTCTATAGTGGACCATCGTGGGTTGCCGGAGACTGGTCAAGCTATGGCGGGTTGGGCGGGACGATGAATGAAAACGCCGGTTGCGCCAACCAGGCGTCGGGCGATTTGGTTTGCGGCGTCATTGCCACCGACAACGCTTTCTACGGAAACGTCTACACCGGAAGCTGGGGCGGCTGGACCAAGATCGGTGGAACTGGTATCGGTAGCTCGCCAGCGTGCGCTCCCCTGGGAACTGGTCAGGCTGTCTGTATCTTTCTCGGCATCAACAACAAGCTGACGAGCGTGGTTGGCCCGTAACTCGAAACACTCTTATTAACCGCAGCCCTCCGTCACCGGAGGGCTCTTTTCTTGCTGGCACTAAACCTTTGCCTCGTTTACCAGCCGGAGCAAGTCCACCGCATACAGCACGCCTTCCGGCGTCTCTTCATGCTTGAAGTAGGCAAAGACGTCGCGCCCTGCGGCCAGGTGCTCCCGAATGCGCGTGACCATCTTTTGGCGTTCTTCCGCAGTGTAGGTCGGCTTCCGATAGCGGTAGTAGGCATAGTCAGCCGTGACTACGTCGGGAGTATCGCGCTCTTCCGTTTCGGCTACACAGAGCGCTACGGTTCGGTCCCGCATCGTGTTCCAGGTGGCGTCCGTAAACCAGGATTCGTTGCGGAACTCAAACGAAGCGCGCACCGTGCGTGGCAGAATCTTTAGAAAATCGGCCAGCACCGCCTGATCCGCTTTGAAATTGGGCGGCAATTGAAACAGCACAGGGCCCAACCGGCCGGCGCGCTCCAGTCCTTCCAGCGTGCCGATGAAACGTCCGAGGAATTCCTCCGCGTTCTTCAACCGCTTGATGTGCGTCAGCACCTGATGCGCTTTGATGGTGAAGCGAAATTGTTCGGGAGTCTCGGCAATCCAGTTCTGCACCGTCGTCTCTTTCACCAACTGGCGGAAAGTGTAATTAACTTCGACGGCATTCAGTTTCGAGGCATAGAAATTTAGGAATTTCTTTTGTGCAAGCTTCTCGGGATAGAAAGCGGGCTTCCACGTCGGATACGCCCATCCGGAAGTGCCTATGTAAAGCTGGGCCATATGAGCCGGGATTATAACTTGCGGCGCTTGGCTGCGGTTGCTTTGGGTTTTGTCTTTGTCTTTGCAGTTTTCTTTGCCGCTGGCCGCGAGCGCGCCACGGCTGATGCGACGGCACTGCTGCCATTGTTTGTTTCTTCCTCCACCTCCGCGGCCAGTCCGGCCAACTGCGGCAACTTCTGTTTTAGCGTCTGCACCGACCCGAACAAGTCGCCCATCTTCTCCACTCGTGCCAGCACGTCTTTGGCCTCGAACACCAACCGGGAGGCATCTTTCTTCTTGAGCGCCTGCTCAACTTCCTCCCAGGTCACAGGTGTTGAAACCGTGGGACGCTCGCGCGCCCGCAGCGAGTACACCGAGATCGTCGTCTTATGCTGATCGTTCTGGCTCCAGTCGACGAATACCTTATTCGTGCGCACCGCCTTCTTCATGTCCGAGACGACGAGTTCGGGATGCTCTTGCTCGAGCAACCGCGCAATCGCATGAGCAAACGATTTCGTCTGCTCGTAGGTGGTCTTGGTATGCAGCGGAATATAAACCTGCATGCCCTTCGACCCGGAGGTCTTCGGAAAACTCTGCAGCCCGAAGTGCTCGAAAATATCTCGAACCCAGATGCCAACTTGCGCACACTGCACAATGTCGGCGGGGGGACCTGGGTCGAGGTCAAAGACAATCATCGTCGGAGTCGCAAGATCGGCGGCCAGCGACAGCGACGGGTGGAGTTCGATCGATGCGAGATTGGCAATCCAGACCAAGGTCGCCAGATCATCGGCGAGAATGAAGTTGATGGTGCGATGATTGCTCTCGCTCCAGACCGGAGCAGTCTTCACCCAGTCGGGCCGGTGCATGGGCGCGTTCTTCTCAAAGAAATATTCGTGGTCTACGCCCTCGGGATAACGCTTCATGGTCAGCGGCCGTCCGGCAAGATGCGGCACCAGCACCGGCGCGATGCGCACGGCATAATCAATGACCTGCCCTTTGGTAAACCCGGCGGCGGGATAGAGAACCTTCTCCAGGTTGGAGAGCTTCAGCTTGCGGCCCTCGACATCAACGATGGTAGGAGTGGGCATAAGCGTAGGTCGTTAGTCGTTCGTCGTTCGTAGTCCGTCGTGTCACAAGTGGCTGCGTGAACCGGCGCATGCCGAGCGACCAACGACCGGCGACCAACGACGTGTTTGCTTCTACTGCTTTATCGCGTCGTCTAGTATAGTGTCCCCCATTCGCAAAAGGAGATCAGATGCCGGCTTCACGTCGTGAGTTTGTTTTTGGCATGGGTGCCTTGGGAGCTCTGGGACTTTTCTCGCTCGATCGCACCGAGCCCGATCTGATTCTCTATAACGGCAGCTTCTGGACGGTAAATCCGCGCCAGCCAAGGGCGCAAGCCGTGGCAATTTCCGGTGGAAGGTTCCTGGCTATCGGGTCGAATGACGAATTACTGGCGCTCGCTACCGGATCGGCCCGAAAAATTGACCTTGGGGGAAAGACCGTTCTTCCCGGCTTCATCGATGCACACTCGCATCCGGCGGAGGCGGGCCTTTCTCACCTGCGCATGGTCGATTGCGATTTGCGCTCGATTGCTGAAATTCTCAAAGCGTTGCACGAACGTGGCGCAAACACGCCCGCCGGCGAATGGGTGCTCGGTTTCAAATATGACGATACCAAAACAACCGAAGGCCGTCCCCTCACGCGCGATGAGCTGGATGCGGCACTTCCCGATCATCCGGTCTTGGTGGAGCATCGCGGCGGGCACACGGCCTGGGTCAACTCCGCGGCCATTAAGCTGGCCAAAATTGATGACCACACTCCCGATCCTCCGGGCGGCAAATACGACCGCGATCCCGCGACCGGCCATCTCACGGGGCACGTAAGCGAGAAGGGCAAAGATTATTTTGAGCAGATTATCCCCTCGAACTTTACCCGCGACGACCATCGCGAAGGCGTTCGCCTGATCACGAAAATGATGACGCGCACCGGCGTCACGTCCGTGACCGATGCTATGGGCACTCCCGACGATCTGCGCGCTTACCAGGACGCGCGCGAAGCCGGACAGCTCAACATGCGCGTCTATTGCCACATCTATCAGGCATTCATGGACCAGATGCTCGCGGCCGGGGTGAAGACCGGCCTCGGGGACGAATGGGTGAAGGTCGGCGCGCAGAAGATGATTTGCGACGGCTCCATTTCTGAGCGTACGGCACGGCTCTCGCAACCTTATATAGGACGTCCTGACGACTTCGGAATTCTGGTCACGAAAGAAGAAGAGCTCTACCAACAGGCTCGTAAGGCGCATGCTGCCGGGTGGCAACTCGGAACGCACGCTAACGGCGATGTCGGCATCGATATCACACTGCGCGTGTACGAGCGCCTGCAAAAAGAAATGCCGCGCAAAGACGCGCGCTACCGGCTGGAGCATTGCACCGTCGTCAACGACTCGTTGGTCGCACGCATCAAGGCACTGGGCGCGATTCCCACGCCTTTCTCAACCTATGCGTACTATCACGGCGAAAAGATGAAAGAATATGGACCCGAGCGCGTGAACCACATGTTCGCCCTGCGCAGCTTCATCGATGCCGGAATCCGGCCGACGCAGGCATCCGACTATCCTCCGGGCCCGTTCGAGCCGATGATGGCGTTGCAATCCGAGGTAACGCGCACTGACACCAAGGGCAATGTGTGGGGGCCGCTGCAGAAGATCACGCTCGAAGAGGCAATTCGCGTTGGAACGATCAACGGCGCTTACGCTTCCTATGAAGAGAATGCAAAAGGCTCGATCGAGCCGGGCAAGTATGCCGATCTCGTCGTGCTCGGACGCGACGTGTTCAAAGAGGACCCCTCCAACATCGTCAACATTCCTATCGAACGCACCATGGTGGATGGAAGATGGGTTTGGGAGAGCTGACCGGCGTCCTCTCTTGACTTCACCCATATTTCTAGTATTATCGAAATATGGGTAACACCAGTAAGGCTCAGATCAACAGCGATCGCGTGGCCCGTTATGCGGATATGTTTTCCGCCATGGGAACCGAACCACGACTGCGAATCATGCAGTTGCTGCTCTCTGCCCACCCCGAAGGCCTAGTCGTCAACGAAATTCAGGACGAGCTCGCCATCCCCGGCTCTACCCTCTCGCACCACCTCGACAAGCTCAAAAACGAAGAGTTGGTGCAAGTCGAGCGCAAGGGTACCTTTCTCCGTTACACCGCCAACACCGAAGCGCTGCGGGAAATCCTGCAGTTTCTCTACGCCGAGTGCTGCACCCGCAACAAGGCCCTCAAACCGCAAGACCTCATTCAATTTTGCAAATAGGAGACGCCATCATGCCCGATACCAACATTAAAGAAGTCGTAAAAGAGAAATACGGACAGGCTGCGCTGCGAGTCACCAGCGGCGGCAGCAGTTGTTGCGGAGCAACTTCAGCCCGAGAGTGCTGCGATCCGATCACTTCGAACCTTTATGACGCGTCGCAGGCCGGCCAGATCCCCGAGGAAGCGATGCTGGCTTCGCTTGGATGCGGCAACCCCACCGCGCTCGCGCAACTGAACCCAGGCGAGACCGTGCTCGACCTCGGTTCGGGAGGTGGCATCGACGTGCTGCTCTCCGCGCGCCGGGTCGGCCCAACCGGCAAAGCCTACGGCCTCGATATGACCGACGAAATGCTGGCGCTGGCCAACGAAAATAAGCGCAAGGCAGGCGCGGAGAACGTGGAATTCCTAAAAGGCGAGATCGAAAGCATTCCCCTGCCCGACAATTCGGTGGATGTCATCATCTCCAACTGCGTGATCAATCTCTCCGCCGACAAGGATCGCGTGCTGCGCGAGGCTTTTCGCGTTCTCAAGCCAGGCGGACGGCTCGCGGTCTCGGACGTGGTCACCCGTGGAGAAATCAATGCCGAAGTTCGCAGGAGCGTTTTGTTGTGGGTCGGCTGCATCGCGGGTGCTCTGGAAGAAAACGAATATCTCGCCAAGCTGAAAACCGCAGGTTTCGAGCAAATTGAAGTGGAGCCCACCCGCGTTTACCGCGTGGACGACGCTCGTGAGTTTCTTTCTTCCGCAGGTATTGATGTGGACGCCATCGCGCCCCAGGTCGACGAAAAGTTCATGAGCGCTTTCGTGCGCGCCGTGAAACCGAAAGGCGTCGAAAAAACCTGTTGTGGACCGACCTGCTGCAGTTAGCCGGAGATTCGATATGCGACCTCACTACAATGTCCTGTTTCTGTGTACTGGAAATTCGGCGCGTTCCATCATGGCCGAAGCCATCCTCAATCACAAAGGAAAGCCGTCCTTCACCGCTTACAGTGCTGGAAGTCATCCCTCAGGAACAGTTCGTCCCGAAGCGCTGAAGGAAATTGAAAGGGCCGGCATTCCTACCGCCGGACTGCGCAGCAAGAGTTGGGATGAATTCGGGCGACCCGGGGCTCCTGAACTCCATTTCGTTTTCACGGTCTGCGACAATGCCGCGAAAGAGACCTGCCCGCTATGGCCCGGACAACCCATGACCGCGCACTGGGGCGTTCCCGACCCTGCGGCGGTTCA
The DNA here is from genome assembly GCA_963847715.1 of Terriglobia bacterium. Taxonomy (GTDB): domain Bacteria; phylum Acidobacteriota; class Terriglobia; order Terriglobales; family Acidobacteriaceae; genus Acidiflorens. Next base: position 265,686 of record CAWKAZ010000014.1, on the reverse strand, counting down.
CGGAACTCCCGAGGAAATCGAACGCGCCTTCCGCGACGCGTTTTTCATTCTTGACCGGCGCATCAGCCTTTTTCTCTCGCTGCCTCTGGCCTCGCTCGACCGGCTGGCGTTGAAAAACGATGTCGATCGCATTGGGAAGCACTGACGCCATGACCAGCGCGATGATGGCAACGACAAAGCCAACGAAAAGTCTTAGCTTCCTCGATCGCTATCTCACCGCGTGGATCTTCGCGGCCATGGTCATCGGAGTCATGCTGGGATGGCAACTTCCGGGGATCGTGCCCTTCTTGAACCGCTTCAGCATCGGCACCACGTCGATTCCCATTGCCGTGGGTCTCATCGTCATGATGTACCCGCCCTTTACTAAAGTCCGCTACGAGGAACTGCACGAGGTTTTCCGCAACCTGCGCGTGCTCGGACTGTCCCTAATTCAAAACTGGGTGGTCGGTCCGATCCTGATGTTCGCGTTGGCCGTTTTGTTTTTGCGCGGCTACCCCGAATACATGGCCGGACTCATCATGATCGGCCTCGCACGCTGCATCGCCATGGTCATCGTCTGGAATGAACTGGCCAGTGGAGACACCGAATACGCCGCGGGACTCGTAGCCTTCAATTCCCTCTTCCAGGTGTTCTTTTATTCGCCGTACGCATGGCTGTTTATCACAGTGCTTCCGGCGAGACTCGGGCTGCAAGGCGCCATCGTCCATGTCTCGGTGGCGGAAATCGCGAAGAGCGTCTTCATTTATCTTGGTATCCCGTTTCTTGCCGGCTTCGTGACGCGCACGCTGCTGCTGCGGATGAAAAGTCGCGAGTGGTACGACCATACTTTCATTCCGCGAGTCAGCCCGCTCACGCTGATTGCGCTGCTGTTCACGATTGTCGTGATGTTCTCGCTCAAGGGTGAGTACATTGTTCGCCTTCCGCTCGATGTCCTGCGAATCGCAGTGCCGTTGCTGATCTACTTTGTCGTGATGTTTCTGGTTTCGTTCTACATGGGGAAGAAACTCGGCGCCGATTACTCGAAGACGGCCACACTTTCGTTCACCGCCGCCTCCAATAATTTTGAACTCGCGATTGCCGTCGCGGTGTCCGTCTTCGGCATCAACTCCGGAGCTGCGTTCGCGGCCGTCATCGGTCCTCTCGTCGAAGTCCCGGTCATGATCGCGCTGGTTAACGTCGCGCTTTATTTTCAGCGCCGCTATTTTCCCGCCGACCCTCGTTTGACAACCTTCCCCGCCTCCACGTAACGTCGACTTTTTGGTATTCCGTCGTCGTTCCGCTCGGGAGGCAGGATGAAGTCGCGCATCATTTCGCTACAAATCGTTATTGCTTGTCTTGTTCTGGGCTCGCTCGCCCTATGCCAGGATCTGGCTTCCTTCGAAAAGCGCACGACCGTCAAGAAGCTCGCCAACGGGCTCACCATCATCATTTGTGAGCGGCCGGAGGCTCCGGTCTTCTCTTTCTTCACTCACGTCGATGCCGGATCCGTGCAGGATCCCATGGGCAAAACGGGCCTCGCTCACATGTTCGAGCACATGGCCTTCAAGGGAACCGATACGATCGGCACTCGCGACTATGCCGGCGAAAGAGTGGCGCTCGCGAAAGTGGAAGAAGCTTACGCCGCCTACATTGCCGAGCGCGACAAGCCCGTCGATCGCGACGAAGCCAAGCTGAAACAGCTTGAACAAAACTGGAAAGACGCGATCGCCGCCGCCGACAAGTTCTCGGCGCCCTATAACAATGAGTTCGGCAAGATTGTCGAAGGCGAAGGTGGCGAAGGCATGAATGCGTTCACCGACCTCGACGAGACCGGCTACCACTATTCCTTCCCCATCAATCGCCTGGAGTTGTGGGCCTATCTGGAATCGGAACGTTTCCTGCATCCGGTGATGCGGCAATTCTATAAAGAGCGCAACGTGGTAATCGAAGAGCGCCGCATGCGGACCGACAGCAACCCCATCGGACGTCTTCTCGAGCAATTCACCCAGGAGGCATTCGCTGCCCACCCATATCATCGACCAACCATCGGATGGATTTCCGACCTGAATTCCTTCTCCGCCACCGATGCTCAGAATTTCTTCGACAAGTATTACGTGCCCTCGAATATGGTCGTGGCGGTAGTGGGTGACTTGAAAGCATCAGAGGCGATGCCCGTTGTCGAAAAATACTTCTCGCGGATTCCGGCGCGCCCCAAGCCCGACACTGCAACCACGGATGAGCCGCCGCAGAAATCCGAGCGCACCGTCGTGCTTCGTGAGCAATCGCAACCGCTGTATCTCGAGGGCTACCATCGTCCTGACTACCGCAGCGCCGACGACCAGATCTACGACGCGATTGCCGACCTCATGTCGAACGGACGCACTTCGCGCCTGTACCGCACTCTCGTCCGCGACAAGCAGATTGCCTCCGACTCCGCCGGATTCACCGGGTTGCCGGGAACCAAGTATCCGCATCTTTTCGCCTTCTATGCCTTCCCGATCCCGGGCCACAAGCCGGAGGAGATGGCCACCGCGATTCACGCCGAGATCGACCGCCTGAAGAAAGAAGATATTTCGGACGACGAACTAAAGATGATCAAGACGCGCGCCAAAGCGAGCCTCATCCGTTCACTTGGATCGAATGAAGGCCTCGCCTTCGCCCTCGGCCTCAATCAAGCGCGCTACGATGACTGGCGCGAACTGTTCCGCTCGGTAGATCGCATCGACAAGGTCACCAAAGCGGACATTCGCCGTGTCGCGAACAAGACGTTCACTCCGGATAACCGCACCGTGGGGATCATCGAGTTCGCGGGCGGCCCGCCACCCGGAAATGGCCCGGCGCAACAAGGAGGTGGACAGTGAAGCGCACACTCCTGTTCTCCATCGCTTTCGTCCTTCTGGCCGGAATCGCTCTTCTCAACTGTGCCGTGCCACTTTGTGCACAAACGCAAACATGGCAGCAGATACCGGTTCCCAAGCTGCCCCCGTTCCATCCGCAGCAACCAAAGCGCATTGAACTCCCCAATGGCATGGTGATTTTCCTGCAGGAAGATCACGAGTTGCCGACGATTGACGGCACGGCCCGCATCCGCGGCGGCTCACGCTCGGTACCTGCCAACCTCACTGGACTGACCGACATCTACGGCGAGGTCTGGCGCACGGGCGGCACCAAGACGCAGACCGGCGATCAACTCGACGACTATCTCGAGCAGCGCGCCGCAAAAGTCGAAACCGGCGGAGGCATCGACTCGACCACCGCCAGCTGGTCGTGTTTGAAAGAGGACTTCGACGACGTCTTCCGTGTCTTTGTGGATCTGCTCAAGAATCCGGAATTCCGCGCCGACAAAATCGACATCGCGCAAAAAGGAATGTACGACGGTATCTCGCGCCAGAACGACGACCCCGGACAGATTGCTGGGCGAGAGGCGGCGAAGCTCGTCTATGGCGCAAAAAACCCTTACGCGCGGGTTGCGGAATATTCCACCGTCGCGGCCATCAAGCGCCAGGATCTGATTGACTGGCACGGCAAGTACGTTCACCCGAACAACATCATCCTCGGAGTGGTCGGCGACTTCGACTCCGTCAAGATGGAAGCGCATCTGCGCGAGGCGTTGGCCTCATGGCCGAAGGGCCCGGCAGCGCACGATCCCGACTTCAAAGCCGACCCAGCCAAGCCCGGCTACTACCAGGTGGAAAAAACCGACGTAAATCAGAGCAATATTCAGATGGTCAGCGTGGGTATCACCCGCAAGAATCCTGACTACTTCGCCGTCTCGGTATTCAATGAGGCGTTCGGCGGAGGATTTTCATCGCGTCTGTTTGGCGACATTCGCACTACCAAGGGACTCGCGTACGGCGTCGGCGGCGGAGTCGGCGCAGGCTGGGATCACCCCGGCATGTTGCGGATCATGATGAGCACCAAGAGCCAGACCACGATCGAATCGATTCAGGCGCTCGATGAAGAGATCGCTGATCTGGCGAAACGTCCGATCGACGATAAAGAGATCAAGTTGGCGAAAGATTCGATCCTGAATTCGTTCGTCTTCCGTTTCGATTCGCCGGGCAAAGTTCTGCAGGAAAAAATGGCCTACGAGTTCTACGGCTATCCGCTCGATTTTCTAGAGAATTTCCAGAAAGAAATAGAAAAAGTCACAAAAGAGGACGTAGCGCGAGTGGCGGCGAAATACATCCACCGCGACCAGATGGCGGTGCTGGTGGTTGGCCACGTCTCTGAATTCGACAAACCGCTGGCAACTCTGGGAACCGTCAACAAAGTGGACATCACGATTCCCGCGCCACCGCCGGGACTGATCCCGGATCAAGGCGATCACCCCTAGACACGGTCAATCACCCACTACCGTTTAGGGCGTTGGCGGTTTTGGCTTCACCGCAGGATGTCCGGGTGGCATGGCTCCGGTCGCGCCGTGCGGACTACCGCCCGTCCCCATCATCGGCGGAATCGTCGGCGCCATATTCGTGTGCGAACCAGCACCAGCGCTCATCGGAAAAGTCCCCGGCGCATAGCAGGTGACGCGTCCGCTCGGTGCCACGCGCAGCGCCGATGGACAATCTCCACTCACCAGCCCGGCGCCGCCTTCTTGCGATTGCACGGAATACAGCTTGCCCGCCGCGTTGCCGACCACAGCCACATTCATGCCCGGCATCTGGTACTCCACAAAAAACGGAGCGTTGGCTTTGGCGGAATCCACCGCGCACTTGCTGGCTGCTTCCAACTCGGGCGTGCCCTGCGTCTTCAGGACCCCGCAATTCTTCGCGTTGCCGCCGGCAAGTTCCTGCAGTTTCTTCTGGACGGGATCATCACTCGAAACGGCGGCACCGGCTGGAGCACTGGTTGTGGCCGCGGAAGTTTTGGACTTGTCGCAGCCGGTCAGGCAGAAGGCAGCGATCAGTAGAAGGGGAAGGGCTTTGCGCATGATGCTCTCATTTTATTCGACTTCCATCCAACAATGAGGCGGGTGCGCGTATGTCGCACACTCAAAGGTACTATTGCCCTTCCAATCAAATCCTTCGAGATCCGCAAAGCATGCAGAAATTGAATTTGACATACGGAAGGATCGAGGCTATCTTCATAGGCGAACAAATGGCGAATGCATCAAACCATGTCCTCCCTTCCGTTATTTCATGAGATCGACCCGGCCCCAAAACTGGTCGGTATCGCCCGCGTCGCCGCCGAGGCAGATTCTCTGCGCGAAGGCCACAATGTCGAATACTTCGCGCTTGGAGCGAGATCCCTGCTGAGCCGGGTGGTCAGCGGCCGCAATCTTCCTTTCAGCTGGGCCATCAATCCCTACCGTGGCTGCGAGTTCGCTTGCAAGTACTGCTATGCGCGCTACACGCACGAGTTCATGGAACTTCGCGACGGCGTTGATTTCGAACGAAAGATTTTCGTCAAGCAGCAGGCGGCAGCCCTGCTGCAATCTGAGTTGAAAAAGGTAAAACGCGGAGAGGAGATCGCCATCGGCACGGCAACCGATCCGTATCAGCCGGCGGAAAGGCGCTTCGAGGTCACGCGGGCAATTCTAGAAGAACTCGCCCGCCACTCCGGACTCTCGATCGGCATCGTGACCAAGTCGAACATGGTCACACGCGACGCGGAAATCCTGCGCCGCCTGGGCGAACACAATCGCGTCTTCGTGAACGTAACCGTTACTACGGTTGAGGTAGAACTGGCCCGCAAACTGGAGCCGCGGGCTCCGCGACCCGACCTGCGGCTCGAAGCCGTCCGCCAGCTAAATCTCGCAGGCGTGGATGCCGGCGTGATCTGCGCTCCGGTGCTCCCCGAAATCACCGACAAGCCGCGCGATCTCGAAGCGTTAGTGAAAGCCGCGCACGCAGCCGGGGCGAAATATATTTTCGCAAATCCACTTTTTCTGAAGCCGTGTTCCGCAGCCATCTTTCTGCCATTTCTCGAAGAGAACTTCCCTGCCCTCGTGGAACGATACCGCGCACGTTATGCCGATCGCGCGTTTCTGCCCAAAGGATATGCGCAACGCTTATCGCAACTGATGGCTGCTCTTCGCAGGAAATATGGAATCGGAAATGAGCACGCGCGCCACAGCCGCAGCACTCACGAAGGAGTCGAACAGATGGATTTGTTTTGAAAGCTACCCAAGTGTGAGCTTGTGCCTGCGCCAATGGGAACTTCACCCTACCTTATAATGATTGTTCCGCCATGGCCTTCCCCCAGCAACGCACTCCTCCACCATCTTTTCGCGAGAACGCCCAGCAATTCTGGCATCGAGTCAGCGAAGGACTGGCGGTCAACCAGCTCTGGTCGCAGTTCGAGAAAGACGCGCGCTCCAGCTACCGGCTCTATTCCGCCGGGCTCGACAATCTTGAGGCAGAACCGCATCGCTTCGGTCGGGCCTGGCAGATCACCAAGGCACTCTTCTGGGCAATCATTGAGAAGCTCACACCCGCTCGCCGCGTGCTGGTGTTGCTGGCGCTCGTGCTGCTGGTCTTTCCTGCAGGTGGATTCACTTACACCAACCGCGCCGGACATATCGAGAGCTTCGAACTGGACCTGCACGTCTGGGGCGCGCTGCTTCTGCTGCTCGTGTTGCTGCTGGAGCTCGCCGATCGCGTAGTGATGAAACGCGACCTCGAAATTGCTAAAGACATTCAGGCGTGGTTGTTGCCGGGCGCGCCCCTGAAGATTCCGGGGTACGAGATCGCCTACGCGACGCGCCCCGCAAATACCGTCGCCGGAGATTACTACGATGTGATCCTGCGGCCCGGCCCATCGTTGACCCAGGATCGAATTCTGTTCGTGGTAGCCGATGTCGCGGGAAAGAGTATTCCTGCTGCGATGTTGATGGCGACTTTCCAGGCGAGCCTGCGCACGCTATCCACCAGCGGAGTGGCGCTGGCCGAACTCGTGGCCGGCGTCAATCACTATTCCTGCTCCAACAGCATGGGTGGAGTTCGCTTCACGACTGCCTTCTTCGCTGAACTCGATCCGCTGACCGGAGACGTCGTTTATGTCAATGCCGGACACAATGTTCCCATCTTGCGAAAAAGCTCTGGCACGGTGGAACGGTTAGAGGCGGGCGGCCTTCCGGTAGGAATCTTTGCCGAATCCGCCTACCAGACAGGAACGACTCGACTGGAGCGCGGAGACTGGCTGGTGATTTTTACCGACGGAATCATCGAGGCGATCAACGCGAAAGATGACGAGTATGGCGAAACGGAGCTGATCGCGTTGGTCCATCGAAACTCAAACTCGGCTCCGCCAGAAATGCTGCGCACCTTGTTAGCGGAGTTGGACCAATTCGTCGGGAACACACCACAGCACGACGATATGACGTGTCTGTTGTTGAAGCGAGGTTAGGTTCCAGCACTTTGCCGAAATGCTTCCGAAATGCCAGCGCAACCGTGGAAGAGCGGCCCTTCAGGAGTGTAAAGGATGTCCCGGAACGTTTTGTAAAGGATGTCATGGAACTGGACACCTTCAGGGCCGCGTCAGCGCTCTCGAATGATAGGGGCTTTAGCCCTGGTGGTCGTTTTTCTTCCGGCTAGAGTTTTTCAGCAAACTGCTACTGCGTTGGTTTGCTCCCGCTTTTTCCCGGCGTGCCGGCGGTCGAAATCCCTCGCAGCGCCGCCATGTCAGAGTCGCTCACAGCAACCGAGAGTATCTGCGCGGCAGTGTTTTGCGCTCCCTGTAAATCCTGCGAGACGCTTTGAGCCTGCGCCGTCGCCGCATCCGCGTTGGCAAAGTTTCCAACGCGCCGTAGCGCTTCGGCCAGCAAAAGGAAGTTCACATCACTGGGATCGACCTTGGCGGCATGGATAAGTTGCGCAACCGCCATGTCATATTCACGTTGCCGCATCTTTAATATGGCGGAGCCAACCAGTGACGCTGCGTCCTCCGGATTCAGGCGCAACGCCTCGGCGTAGGCCTCCCCGGCCGGATCGAATTCACGCAACTGCAGATGAGCCTGGCCCAATGCGCTCCAAGTCGCGGATTGAAGCGTCGGATCAGCGGAGGCGCGCAAAATCGAATTACAATCTTCTATCGCCTCCCGCGGATGTCCAACTCTTTCCTCATACAAGGCCAGCGCCAGAACCTGCGCGGGCGGATATCGATGGAGGGCATTGGCCGCTCGGAATTCCGCAACCGCCTCATCCGTTCGCCCCTGCTTGGCAAGCGCAAGAGCGAGATTGTCGTGCGCCATGTAATTCCGCCCAGTGACGCTGAGTGTGTAGCGCCAAAGCGTCTCATCGTCGTGCCAGTAACCGAGTTGGTGATAAGTGAGGGATCCAAGAATAAAGACCGCGATCACGGCGGCGCCCGCCAGCACCTTTCCCAGCACGCGATACTCGGACACCAGTTCCGCCAGTCCCCACACGACTGCTACGAACAATCCGATGAATGGAATATAGGCAAACCGGTCCGCCATCGCCTGCTCGCCCACCGCAACCAGTCCGATCATCGGCACCAGCGTTCCCAGAAACCAGAACCAGCCGAATATCAAATAACGGCGCTCATGCCACCGCAACACGAGCGCAGACACGATCAGCAGGACCACCGCAGCTCCCACGACCTGCAACCCAGTCAGAGAATTTCCCGGATGCGGATACATGGGAGCCAGCCGCAATGGCCAAACCATCTCGCCCAAGTAGCGCACATACGACACCACCACATTCTCCAGGCGCGCAGATATGGAGAATTCTTCCGCCGTCCGCACCGCGCCCCCCGCGCGTTGCGCGATTACGGTGATCACGGAATCCGCAGCCGCCAGCACAAAGAGCGGAAGTTTTTCCAGGACGAGATATCCGAATGTTCGCCGGGTCAATGTTCGCCGGGTCAACGATCGCGGAGTCGCCGCCGAGGCCTCCTGCGCATTTCCCCACCGCAATCGCTGCAGCGGCCAGTAGTCCCACAACAGGAGTACAAACGGCAAGGTCACAATTTGTGGCTTGGCCATCAGGCCCAAAGCAAACGCGAGCGTGACCAACCAGAAGAGATATTTCCTTTCCGTCCGCGCATAGCGGTCGTACGCAAGCAGCGCCAGAAGGAAAAACAGCATGCTGAGCACGTTCTTGCGTTCTGCAATCCAGGCGACCGACTCAACGTTGACCGGGTGCAGGGCAAACAAGGCACCCACCAGCAAACTGGGCCAGAGAAGCCCGGTTGCCTGCAGCAGCAACAAGAATAGAAGGACCGCACAGGCCGCATGCAGCAAGAGGTTCACGTAGTGGTGACCCGCCGGATTGAGCCGAAAAATCTGGCAGTCCAAGGCATGCGACATCCAAGTCACCGGATGCCAATATCCGGCGTGAAACGTCGTAAACGACCATTTCACCGTGTCCCACGTCAGGCCTGTCTGAACCTGCGTATTTTTCAGGATGTATACGGAGTCATCAAAATCGGTGAACCCGTTACGAACGATGGGATTGTAGAACGCCAGCGTAGCCGCCACCAGAATCAGGCAGAAGATGACAGTACGCTTTTCCGTGGAGGCCGGCATAGTGAGCGCAATCTCGTCAGCGGGACCCCGCCTTGCTTACTACCAAAGAAAGATTCCCACCACCGACAATTTTAACGGTGTTGCAGGTGTGCGACCGAAGACCGAAGCTCGCTGCCAATCGGAAGTAACTGCGGATCGTCAGTGTTAAGGCGCGACGCACACCGAGCCGCGAAGCGGCGGAAGAATGCAGCCCACGGCGCTAGCCGTGGTGTAGAAGCGGAAAATGAAAGAGCCCTGGAGGGGCGAAAGAGTAGCCATGACACAGTGTCCGACAGGACCACTGAAGCAACGGCGCCAACCTCAGGCTATCCCGGCATCAGTTCGCGGTACATCTGGTGGAAGGCATGCACACCTTTTTCCTGTTTCACGCTGTAGCGCCCAGCGTAATAGCTGCGGGATCGCAGATTCTTTTGCACGATCTCGCAGATGCCAACATCTTCCACCTGGATCTCGTCGCTGAAGGCCAACGCTTTGCCGGCTGCTTCACTCCCCAGATCCTTCTCCGGCAAATACCATTCGAAGATTGCCAGCGTACGCTCGGGACCCAGCGGCAGGATGATGTTGAGCGACACATTGTCGGGATAGCAGTTGAGCATCCAGTTGGGAAATATCCAGAAATAGTCGGCGGTCAAATCTTCACCCGCTTGTTGGTACCGGCGCGCCTTCTCATCACCGGGCTGAGCGCCGCGGATCGGCGTCCATTGACGAACGTGCTGGTGATAAGGCTCGACCGTATACGCGTTGTAATTAATTTCCCGATTTAACGAAGGATGCACGCTCGGCACATGGTAGCCCTCGAGATAGTTATCGATATAGGTCTTCCAGTTGCAGTTCATCTCATAGGTGCGGCGCTCGGAGAACTTCATGTTCCTAAAATCAAATTTCTCCGCTTGCAACGGCAATTCGCCCAGTGACTCCTGCAGCGGCCCCGCACCCGGATCCAGATTGACGAAGATCAGGTTGAACCATTCCTCGATGCGAACCGGAGCCAGTCCGAATTCCTCGGCATCGAAATCCTGTACGCCATCGAACTCCGGCGTCACCAGCAGAGCCCCGTCGAGCCGGTAAGTCCACCCGTGGTAACCGCAGCGGAAAAGCTTCCGATTCCCGCAACCAGAGGCGGGATTGCCCGCGCGATGACGGCACACGTTATAGAAGCCGCGCAGAACATCGTCCTCGCCGCGAACAATCAGCAGCGGCTCCCCAATCAGGTCAAAAGTGAAGTAGTCCCCGGGGTTCAGCGCCTGACGCACATGGCCTACAGCCTGCCAGGTGCACCCAAAGATCCTTCGTTTTTCTTCCTCGAAAGTCTCGGCACCGAAATAGAGAGGCGCGGGCAGGGTAGAGGCGCGAGCGATATCGCGATCGGCGTCTAATCGAAGATCAGTCATGCTAGCTCCAGCGGTTCCCAATTCTAGCGCACGATTCCAAAGTCGATGCAGCGCCATCGCGGCTCGCTGCCCAGGCTGGCTAGTGGAACGACCGACATTTCCAAACTAAGGATGCGGTTAGAACCTTGCAGAAGTGGCAGACACCGCCGCTGGTGGGCCGTTTGCGGGGAATCAACCGATGGCGAGCGACTGGCAAAATTTGTCAATTGGACTCTCTGAAAGTGTCATCCTGACGGAATTTGAGGGGAATCGGGTGGTGACTATTACGCGGAATATCGCTGAAAACACGACGCTTCACACCGGAAGGACATCTGACTTCCGTCACTTGGGCCTCTGGCCCTCAGAGTGCGATAGTACTCGCGAGTTGGTCATCCAACCAAACTAGTCAAACGGAGACGAGGAAACTATAAATGCGGAAACAAAAGGGCTTCTCACTGATCGAACTGCTGATCGTGGTGGCGATCATCCTGATCATCGCCGCGATTGCTATCCCGAACCTGTTGCGTGCACGTATTGCGGCGAACGAGTCGTCCGCTGTCGCATCGATTCGTACTCTCAACACGGCGCAGATCTCTTACAACTCTGCTTATCCGACCGTAGGTTTCGCGGGCACGATGGGCGCACCTGGCTGGCACGTCTGCGCGCCGCCAAACTCGACCAGCGCTTGCTTGATCGATACGCAGCTCAGCAGCGGATCGAAGAGCGGCTACAACTTTGCTCTGTCTGGTGTTAGCGGCACGCCTGCTTCCACCTACCAGTTCATCGCCACGCCGTTGGCTCCGAACCAGACCGGTACCCGTTATTTCTGCGCATTCGCGGATGCCGTCGTACGCGCCAGCAGCGCCGTTATCTCGGCTTGCGACACTGGCACCAACCCCCTGCAGTAACTTAGTAAGTTTGGTTTTGGCAAAGTACCTGGGGGAGGGTACAAGCCGGAAAGAAGCAGAGGAGAAATCCTCTGCTTTTTTTATTTCTTGGTAGTCTTCGCTCCTCTCACGATTAACCCCATCGCAACCTGACAAAATTTGGCGTGATTTCCAGCAACGCGCTGTCAATTTGTGTCAACTTTGATGCCCGACAGTTACTCTAAATCCGTCTTTGTCGCGCATTTCTCTTGAAGAACAGACTTTCGTGCACGATCCACACTGCCGCCCACCCTTGCAGGTATCGGCCCCTCAAATGCAACTACGAAACGTTCCGACATCAAATTATCCCCACAGACGGAGTTGACCACCGGATGAAGAAAGAAAAGGGCTTTTCGCTCATCGAATTGTTGATTGTCGTTGCTATCATTCTGATCATTGCGGCGATCGCAATTCCCAACCTTTTGCGGGCACGCATAGCCGCCAATGAGGCGTCCGCTGTTGCCTCGCTTCGGACCCTCAATACCGCGCAGATATCCTATTTCTCCAGCTATCCGACCATCGGCTTTGCTGCGGCGCTAGGATCCCTCGCCGGAACCAGCTGCACGCCGCCAGGAAGCTCCGGCGCCTGCATTATCGACACGCAGCTGGCGTCGGGCACGAAGAGCGGCTATTCCTTCGCTATTTCAGCTACCTCCGGAACCCCGGTCTCAACCTACACTTTCATCGCGACACCGCTGTCTCCGAACCAGACCGGTACGCGTTACTTCTGCTCGTTTGCGGATGCTGTCGTCCGCTTCAGCTCGGCGACGATCTCGACTTGCACCACGTCCGTTTCGCCGCTGCAATAAAGTTTGCGTTTGGCAGAGTGCCTGGGGGAGGGTACCAGCCAGAAAAAGCAGAGGAGCAATCCTCTGCTTTTTTATTTGTTAGGTCGTCTTAACGGTGATGAACTGCCCTATCGTGGAAATCCACTGACAAAAAATGTCATTTCAATAGGGCTTTGGGATGGCTCTTGTCGTAAACGCCGAGATTCTGCGCAAATGCACCTTTATTCGAAATGACTTACGACGGTGACGGTGGGACCGTTTGCGGCACCCAAGTTGCAACAGATTCAGTGGAACTTGCGCGGATGACCGTGTCCGTGGTCAAGGAGATGTCATGAGAAACGCGATGCAAAACAAAAGAGGCTTTTCACTCATCGAATTACTGATTGTCGTGGCCATCATTTTGATTATTGCCGCGATCGCCATACCCAGTTTCCTGCGCTCGCGCATGGCCGCTAATGAGTCGGCTGCGGTGGCCTCTCTGCGCACCCTGAACACCGCGCAGGTCTCGTACAATTCCGCCTACCCATCGGTAGGCTATGCAGCCACTCTGCCGGCATTAGGCGGCACCAGCTGCACCCCGCCGAATTCGACCGGCGCCTGCCTGATTGATACGGCACTGGCGGGCGGAGTGAAGAGCGGCTACACGTTCACTTTGAGCAATGTGTCCGGCTCCCCGAACTCAACCTATAACTTCGTCGCCACCCCGGTCGTGTGGAACTACTCTGGCATACGCTACTTTTGCACGTTTGCTGACGCAGTCGTACGCGCGAGCATGAACACCATCTCCACCTGCGATACCTCGGTGGCCCCGCAAAACTAGCATCGCGGGCTGGGAAGATAATAGCCCGTAGCGTTAACTCGACGGTTTACCTTGGTAACCTTTTCGGCATGGTCTGTGCCATATCTCGCCTGAGCATTGCTTATAATCCGGTTTATCAGCTTCCACATCCAAGTTTACGTAAGGGGCCCCGGCATTAACCGATAGCCATGGCTGCAATCGAAATTCTCGACCTCGAAAAAAGCTACCTTGTCGGATTCTGGCGTAAGCGGCCAAAACTCGCCCTCCGTCCGCTTCGCCTCACCATCGAAGAAGGAGAAGTCTTTGGCTTTCTCGGTCCAAACGGAGCGGGCAAAACCACTACGCTCAAACTCCTCCTCGGATTGGTGTTTCCGACCGCCGGCAGCGCCCGGATTCTCGGCATGGATATGGATGATCCGCGGGTGAAATCTCAGATCGGATTCCTGCCCGAACAGCCCTATTTCTACGACCACCTGACCGCTCGGGAACTGCTCAACTATTACGGCCGCTTATCCGGAGTTCCAGCAAAGGCATGTTCGGCGCGGGTGGAAGAAATGTTGGCGCGAGTGGGCCTGAGCGATTCCGCCGGTGTGCAGCTGCGCAAGTTCTCCAAGGGCATGTTGCAGCGCGTCGGACTGGCGCAGGCGATTCTGCATGATCCCAAGCTGGTTTTTCTCGATGAGCCCATGTCGGGACTCGATCCCATGGGCCGCCGCGAAGTGCGCGACCTGATTCAGCAGCTGCGCTCCGAGGGCAAGACAGTTTTCTTTTCGACACACATTCTGTCGGATGCGGAAGCGCTGTGCGATCGCGTCGGCATCATCCACCAGGGAGAGTTGCGCGGAGTGGGAGCGGTCGCGGAACTGACGTCCCAGGCCAAGGGCAAAGTTGAGGTGATCTTCGTTGCGCCAGCCGTGCCCGCAGGTTTGACCAAGCTCGGGGCAGAAGCGCGGGTCAGCGGCGACATGGTAAACGCGGTGTTGCCCGAAGAGCAGCAGGAAGCCGCCTTGGAATTATTGAGGCGCGAACGCCTCAAACTGATTTCCCTGACTCCAGTCCGCAGTTCGCTTGAGGAATATTACATTCAGAAACTGCGGCCCACGGATATTCAAAAGCAGGAGATTCAAAAGCCGGACAATCAGAGACTGGAAGGACAGTCCGAGCAGCTTCGGAAAGGGGCTGGGGCATGAGCTCACGGATCGCATCCATCGCCTTCAACACCTTTCGTGAAGCGGTTCGCGACCGCGTGTTGTACAACCTGATCGCGTTTGCCTTGCTGATTTCCGGTGCCGCGATTCTAGTCGGCGAAATCTCGATCGACATTGAGCGGCTCGTCGTCGTCAACCTCGGACTCACCGCAGTCTCCTTGTTCGGCGTAGTCATCGCCATCTTCATCGGCATTGGATTGGTATCGAAAGAGATCGATAAACGCACTCTCTATACCGTTCTTTCCCGGCCGGTCCGCCGCTGGGAGTTTGTCGTGGGCAAGTTCTTCGGACTCACGGGAACGCTGGTAGTCAACACCTTCTTCATGGCGCTGGGCGTATTTCTCGCGCTGCTCTACGTGGCTCACAAATTTGAAAAAACAGACGTCTGGGTGCTGGCCGCGCTGTATTTCATCGTGCTCGAGTTCTTGATCGTCTGCGCCCTATCGCTTTTCTTCTCGTCGTTCTCAACACCACTGATGGCAGCCGTATTTACCTTCGCGCTCTTTGTGATTGGAAATCTATCCGAAGACCTGCGCGGCTTTGCCAGAATCACACCGGGATTAGCCGGAGCGATCGCGACTGCCCTCGCGTACGTAGTGCCGAATTTCTCCGCTTTAAACGTGATCAGCCAGGCAGCACACGGTGACCCGATTGCGGGCCGGTTGATCCTGTTCAATACGGCATACGCAATTCTCTATTCGGCGATGGCCATCTCTGGAGCGGTGCTGATTTTCCAGCGCCGGAACTTGAAATGAGTTCTACCCGGCGCGTGAACCTGGTGGCGACGGCTGTGCTGTTGGTCTCCATGGCCGGTGGAATTGCGACGCTCAATGCCATCGACGGAGTTCGCCATGGTGCCGTGGCGCAGCAAGCCCTTTACATTCGATCCTCCCGCGTGCTGCGGCGCATGAGCCTCGGCTACACGGGCCTCCTCGCCGACATTTACTGGACGCGCGCCGTGCAGTATTTCGGCGAACAGCATCACGACGGCACCAGCGACTTCCGCCTGCTGGCGCCCCTTCTCGAGGTCACAACGGAACTGGATCCGAGACTGTTGCCCGCCTACCAGTTCGGAGCGAACTTTCTCGCGCCCAAGCCGCCGAACGGCGCCGGGCTGCCCGGCTCCGCGCTTTCGCTGACGAAATTCGGAATCGAACACAATTCCGATCAGTGGCGGCTCTACTACAATCTCGGCTTCCTCTACTACACCGAGTTCAAGGACTATCCGCGCGCCGCGGAAGCATTCGCGCAGGGTGCGAAATTACCGGTGACCAACGAATACATGCCCATCCTGGCTGCCCGCATGGCGCAACATGCGGGCGAGTTCGACACCGCGCGCATGTTGTGGTTCACCACGTATCAGAGTACGAAAGAAGCAGGCATCCGGCAGAATGCCGTCGAACACCTGCGCGCTCTGCAGGTGGATGAAGACATCACCCGCCTGGAAAAGGTAATCGAAAAGTATCGCCAACAGAACGGCAGGTCTCCGGACAGCATTCAAGATCTGGAGCGTGCCGGCTTCATCCACGGAACCCCCGCCGATCCCAACGGGAATCCGTACAAAGTCATGCCGGAGGGCCGGATCGAGGTCCAACACCCCGAGACTCTCTACTTCATCACCAAGGGCCTTCCACCCGGAGTCGAGCCGCCGCAGCCTCCGCGAATCCCCGAATCCGCTTCGAAATAACGCTCTCGGTTCATACTTTCTAGAAGCTATCCACAAATAGCTTTGGCAAGGGCACGAGTTCCACTCGTGCGGTAATCACGAAAAATCAGCGGCGGCTTCCAGCCCGCTGGAGGAATGCTGCGATTGAAAAAGAATAAATTCTGAGATGAGCTTTTAGCCAAAAACTAAGAGCTAACAGCCAACAGCGGCATTTTTGTTAGCATGCAGGCGTGTCTTCCAGTTTTCCCCATCAACTCCAGAATGCCTTACGCGACTGGTGGCGCGACCATGCCGGAGAAGAAGGAGCCGTTGCAGCGATTTCCCTGCTGCTCCACAACCTGTGGAGTTTTGTCCGCGACTCAACGCCCGAGCGTCGCCGCCAGCGCTACGGTGACATGGATTACGACTGGGAGCATCGCGTCAACACCACGACGGGCACCGTAGGCTGGCGCGAGCGCCTGCTTGGAATTTTTCATTCTCCCTACCAACCGACCGACCCGGTGCAGTTTCATGAAATGATGGCCGCCCTGCCGATCGCCCCCACTGAGTTTGATCAATTCACCTTCATCGACCTGGGCTCAGGCAAAGGCCGGACGCTCTTGATGGCGTCAGACTATCCGTTCAGGAAAATTGTGGGCGTAGAACTAATTGAGGAATTGCATCGCGCCGCAGTGGAAAACATCCAGGCCTACAAAAACCCAACCCAGCGATGCTCAGACATTCAAGCCCTGTGCGCCAATGCGCGCGACTTCGAATTGTCCGCAGGACCGTTGGTTCTCTACCTCTTTAACCCCCTGCCCGAGGTTCCCCTGCGTCAACTGATTGAACGTCTGGAAAAATCGTTGGCACGTTCCCCGCGCCCGGTTTGGATCCTCTATCACAATTCGCTGCTCGAGTCAGCGCTGGCCGCCTCGCCTTTTCTAGAAAAGGCGGCCTCGACGCCTCACTATTCGCTCTACCGAAATTCGCTTCCGAACCAATGCGGCGAATTGCCAACCGGATGCTAAAAGTACTCCCGAATGCGTGCAGCACCGTGGAAGAGTGGCCCTTCAGGGCCACGTGAGTCGTCACGAATCCACCGGGCTTTAGCCCCGGTGGTCGCCGCGTGCCCCACCTTTCGCGCTTTTCGAAAGGTGGGATTCCACGATCTCGTCTCCCTTAGGATTTTGAACTTGGTGCGAAGCTACAACCCCAAGGCCTGCACTTCCTCTTCCGTCTCATACCCGAGCCAGTGTGCAACTTCATGCCAGACGACTCGCTTCACTTCGGCCCGCAAGTCTCCTCTAGAACAACGCAGAATTGGACCGCGAAAAACGAAAATCAAGTCGGGAGCGACCTTCAGTTGCATGTGCGACTGCTTGGTCCTGATTACGCCGCTGTAGCATCCCAACATTTCCGTGCCGCGTGGCCAATTCTTTTTCTTCAGGATGTCCTCGGGAGGCTCTTCAGCGACCTGAATGCCGGGAAAGTCAGGTTGGTCTCTGACTGTCTGCGGCAGAGTGCTATAGGCCCACTCAACGATGTCGTCAAAGGTTTCCGAATTTGCAGCGGGCATGACAGCAACTCTAGCACCGCAGCTTTCCTTGGGGCTATGCGCTGGAGCGCATACTGGATGTCAAGGCTCTTGCTTTAACGGAAAATGGGGTGGTTGTGTGTGATCGCCTTCCATGAGAAAGCCGTGGCTGGACACCTTAAACCGGCCCGGCGCTAGTGGCCGGTGAGACCGTGTGTCTCCGTCAGACTGTCTACATAAGCACCCACGACGTTGTGGTTATTCTTGATCTGATTGAGAGCCGTTTGGCTTGCATTGGGCACATCAACATGGCTCCAGGTACCACCCGCGTAGATGAAACCGTGACTCGCGCCGCTGCCGTCAAAATAGGTACCGGCAATCTGCCCGACGTCGTTGATCCCGCTCGCCATGGTGCCAGTGGGAGTGCCAAACGGAGCGTCCAGAGAAGTGAAGACACCACCGACGAAGAGGAAACCATGGGAATTCTGGGCCGCATCGACCCAGAGTCCTACGGTGTCACCCGCGGTATTGATGGCGAGGGCGGCGGTGCCAGAAGCGCCGGGGTAGTCGATGGAGGTAAAGACTCCCGCGTTGTCGAGGAATCCGTGTTCGACATTCTTCGTATCGATATAATCCCCGACGATTAGGCCGGAGTCATTGATGCCCCACGCCAACGTGGCGGCGGCGCCAGGATAGTCGATCGTGGTAAAGACGCCCGCATTGTCGAGGAAGGCATGGATCTTGCTGGGCTTGGACGTATCTGTATAGGAACCCACCATTTCGCCGCCGGTGTTGATACCGGTAATCCCAGCGTCGATCGAACCCGGAACGGTGACAATCTTATAGGTTCCGCTCTTGAGCGTAAACGGGATGGATCCGCTGCTCGTATAGGA
This sequence comes from Terriglobia bacterium, assembly GCA_963847715.1. Classification (GTDB taxonomy): domain Bacteria; phylum Acidobacteriota; class Terriglobia; order Terriglobales; family Acidobacteriaceae; genus Acidiflorens. The sequence goes on along the minus strand of CAWKAZ010000014.1, from coordinate 247,054 downwards.
GAAGGAGCCGACCACCGTGCTCAGATTCCTGTCGTAAACCTGTGAGTAGCTGGCAGCTGGGAAGTCGGCGGACGCAAATTGGTAGACCTTCGTTTTCGCCGACCCTAAAGCTACGGCATTCGGTGCGGTGTCTTTTGCGGCGTCTGTCGTGGTCGGGCGCGCAGGCATCCTCTTTAGCAGGCGAAATCGATCTCGGACGCCGAGCGGCCACGCCAGATCCGGATTTTGCGACACGGCAGGTGCGACCGCCGCGAGTGAGAGCGTAAGGAACAGGGAAACGATTCTGGTGGTGCTCATGGCAGGAATTTCCTCCTCGACCCCAGAAGAGGCTGACATTCTCGCCCCAAGTCGTTTGTGCGTCAATATGAAAGAGTTTTCGTCACCTGCGAGATTCTGTCCGTCGAAGGTCTCCGGGGTTGCGGGCGGAGCCATGAGAGCACTGTGACGCAACGCGGACAGACACAACCAGCATTCATTTCCGTTTAATGTGGCCGTGTCCACGCCGGGGTAAAATCGAAGCAGTGGAATCCCGATCAAAAGGCCTTCGCATCGTCCAGCGAAACGCGTTCCTGGCCACTGCCGTCTTCCTCGCGGCCACTATCCCCTCGACCGCTCAGAATACCGACATCCGCCAACTCGCCCACGCCGTCGACGAGCACTACAACCACCTGCGCAGCCTGCAGTCGGACTTCACCGAAACCTACCGCGGCGATGGCCCTGACCGCGTGGAATCCGGCACCCTGTGGCTGAAAAAGCCGCGCAAGATGCGGTGGGAATATCGTTCTCCGAAAGAGAAGCTGTTTGTCAGCGACGGGCAGGACGTGTGGTTTTACCTGCCGGCGGAACGGCAACTGAGAAAGACGGAGCTTAAGAAGCTGAACGACTTACGATCCCCCCTCGCGTTCTTACTCGGTAAAACCAAGCTGGAGAATGAATTGCGGGGACTTTCCAAGGTTGTGGATCAATCACCCCTGGCGGCCGGCAACACGCTCCTCCGAGGCGTCCCGTCGGCAATGGCGGGGCAGGTGAGCGAGGTCCAACTGGAGGTCACTCCCGCGGCCCAGATCGTCCGCATCTTACTGATGGAGCCCGACGGGGCGACTACGGAATTCCGGTTTGCCGGATGGAAAGAGAACGCCGAGCTCAGCGACAGCCGCTTCCAGTTCACCGCACCTCCGGGAGTAGAAACCGTGGAAGGTGAATTGGCCCCTCCGTAGAGACGGGCAAATGCCCCGTCTCGCGAAGGAATCAGCCTGGGTGGCTTCAGCGATGCGGCCGGTTCGTATCAGGGCATCGCTTTAGCGATGCCGCAAGGTGACGAGAACCGACCCCCTTTAGGGGCTGTGACGGAAGCAGCGTTTAGCACGGTTACTTGCGTACCAAAGACGCCGACAGCTTGCACTAACCGCTTGCGGAACACGATGTTACACTGGCTCTAGGAAAGTCGGAAATACAGGTCCGAAACTCGGATCAAACGGTAGAGAATGGCACAATTCCTGGTCAAAGTCGCCGACGAGCAGGGCCACCTGCGGCAGCAGGTCGAGCACGGCTATTCCGAAGCCGAAGTTCACGACCGCTTTACTCAGCAGGGATACCTGGTCTACTGGGTCAAGCCCCGCACCATCCTTTCAGGTGGCGGCGGCCTTGGACGGCGCGGCAAACTCCGCCAGTCCACATTCCTGATTTTCAACCAGCAATTTCTAACTCTGATCAAAGCCGGCCTGCCAATCCTGACCGCGCTCGATCTGCTCATCAAACGCCAGCGTGATAAGTCTCTTCTGCAACTGCTCGAGAATGTGCGCGAGCGGGTAAAAGGCGGCGAGTTGCTCTCCGACGCGTTTGCCGCCCAGCAGGTGTTCCCCAAGATGTACACCACCACCCTGATGGCGGGCGAGAAGAGCGGCAACATGGAAGAGGTCCTGAGCCGCTACATCCAATATCAGCGCATGGTCCAGACCTTCCGCAAGAAGCTTGTGGTTTCTCTCGTCTATCCGGCCCTGCTGGTCTCGGTCGTCACCGTGATGCTGATCTTCCTCATCACGTACGTGGTGCCGAAATTTGCCGATCTGTTCAATAACCTGGGAGCACAACTGCCGGCGATCACCGTCTTCATGCTGGCGGTAGGCCTGAACGCGCAAAAATACGCATGGATCGTGCTGCTGGTCCTCGTCGTGTCCATCGTCCTGCTCATGCGCTGGAAGCAGAGCGATCGCGGCGCCCAGCAAATCGACCGTTTTCTATTGGCCCTGCCGCTCATTGGCGAAATCCGCCTCAAGTATCAGGTCGCAAATTTCTCGCGCATTCTAGGGACACTCCTGCAAGGCGGACTGCCCCTGGTCCCGGCCATGGAAACGGCCGGCGAATCGATGAGCAGCCGCCAGATGCTGAACGGCGTTACCACCGCGGCGGAACGCGTGCGCGAAGGCCAGAGCCTCGCGCACAGCCTTGAGGCACAGAAGCTTTTCCCCGATCTCGCCGTCGAGATGCTGGAAGTTGGCGAATCGACCGGTGCGCTCCCAGCCATGCTGGCTTCGGTGGCGGAATTTTACGAAGAAGACGTACAGACGGCCTTGGGCGCGGCCATGGCGCTGATTGAGCCGTTGATTCTGGTCATCATGGCAGTCTTTGTCGGCGGGATCCTGATTTCGCTGTATATGCCGATTTTCACCTTGGGAGCGAATGTGCATTAAGAGCCATGTTTCAAAGTTTCAATGTTTCAAAGACTCGCGGATCGCACATTGAAACCTTGAAACTCTGAAACCTTGAAACTTGGCCTCTAAAGTAGACTGGAATGGGAATGGCAGATAAGAAAACAGTACTGGTAAGCGGCACCAACGGCGGGAAGCTGGCCCCGGAACCGGCAGTAATTCCCGACGAACTGGAACGCGCGCGGGATATCGCCCGGCGTTATCGCTGCGAATTTGTCGATTTGAGCGACTTTCAATTGCACCACGATCTTTTCGAAAAGATCCCGGTGCATCTGATGTTCCGCTATAACTTCGTACCCCTGGACGAAACTGCCGACGGTCGCCTCTCGATTGCCATTGCCGACCCCAGCCAGTTGATGATGATCGATGAGATCAGTCTGCTGCTCGGCAAGCGCATCCTCACCAAGGTTTCGACCCTCAAGCAAATCTCCGACATTCTCAAGAAGACCGAGCAGTCCAAGCGTGTACTCGAAGACGCGAGCGAAGGCTTCACCCTCGACGTCATCCGCGAAGACGATGCCGGGAACGACGAAACTATCTCCATCGACAAACTGACGGCGAGCGCGGGCACCGACATGAGCCCGATCATCCGTCTGGTCGATACCACGATTTTTACCGCCTTACAGCGGCGTGCCAGTGACATCCACATCGAGACCCGCGACGACTCGGTCTACATCAAGTTCCGTATCGATGGCGTGCTCACCAACGCCATGCCGCCCATCGGCAAAGAGCATCATTCGACCATCATTTCGCGCATCAAGGTCATGAGCGAGCTCGATATTTCCGAGCGCCGCGTACCGCAGGACGGCCGCTTCCGCGTGAAGTACAACGGACGCGCCATCGACTTCCGTGTTTCCATCATGCCGTCGATCCACGGCGAAGACGCCGTCCTTCGCGTGCTCGACAAAGAGTCGATGAGCGAGAAGTTCAAGAAGCTCACCCTCGACGTGGTGGGATTCGCGGAAGACGATCTGCGCCGCTTCCGCCGTTACATCAAGGAACCGTACGGCATGGTGCTGGTCACCGGACCGACGGGCAGCGGCAAAACGACGACGCTCTACGCCGCCGTCAACGAGATCAAGACCGACGAAGACAAGATCATCACCATTGAAGATCCCGTCGAATATCAATTGCGCGGCATCACGCAAATTCCGGTCAATGAGAAGAAGGGCCTGACCTTCGCTCGCGGCCTGCGTTCCATCTTGCGCCACGATCCCGACAAGATCATGGTCGGCGAAATCCGCGACAACGAAACGGCGCAGATCGCTATCCAGTCCGCCCTTACGGGCCACCTCGTGTTCACCACCGTCCACGCCAACAACGTCGTCGATGTGCTCGGGCGCTTCCTGAACATGGGTGTCGAGCCTTACAACTTTGTCTCGGCATTGAACTGTATTCTGGCGCAACGACTGGTGAGAATTATTTGCGATTCCTGCCGCACGGCTGTGCATTATCCGCCCGACGTTCTCGAAGCGAGCGGGCTTGATCCGGTGCAGTGGTCGCAGGTTCCGCTGTATGAAGGGCAAGGCTGTATCGAGTGCGCGGGCACGGGCTTCCGCGGCCGGACGGCGATCCATGAGCTTCTGGATTTGACCGACCGCATCCGCGAGATGATTCTCGACCGGAAGTCGACATCGGAGATCCGGAAAGCGGCGCGCGAAGAGGGCATGCGCTTCCTGCGCGAATCCGCCCTCGACAAGGTACGTGGCGGATTCACGACGCTAAAAGAGATCAATAAGGTCACCTTTATCGAGACCATGCGGTAAAGCCGGTTACCACCGCGGATGGCCAACCGTTCAATCCGGGCATCCGCAGAAGTAACTGTTGTCGCTATGAAGGTACGGGATATCATTAGGTTGCTGGAACGCGACGGCTGGTATCTAAAAGAGACTCGTGGGAGTCATCGGCAATACAAGCACCCGATTAAGCCTGGACGAGTGACATTGCCGGGACATTCGAATGACGACCTCCCTGCCGGCACACTGAACAGCGTCCTCAAGCAAGCGGGACTGAAACAATGAACTACGTCGTTGTTTACGAAAAATCCGATACTGGCTGGGCAGCTTATGTACCTGACCTGCCGGGCGTAGTGACAACCGGCCGAACTCGAGCCGAAGTTCGCTCTTTGATTCAAGAGGCGATTGAGTTTCACTTGGACGGAATGAAGGAAGATCGTTTGCCCATTCCGGAACCGAGCGCTGAAGCAGAGGTAATTTCAATTAGCCGATGATTTCCACCTCCAAACACGTGCGCCGTCCCGTCCTCGCCTGCGAAATCGCGGCCGACCGGGTTCTGGCTGGCCGCGCCGCGGATGCCGGCCGCATCGTGGAAATGGCCGCGGCCCGCGAACTCGCTCCGGGCAGCGTCGTACCCGATTTGATGGAGGCCAATCTGCGCGACAGCACCTCCATCCGTCAGGCGATCGAAAGCGCGCTCGGCAGCGTTGGGGGCCGTTCTCGCGATGTCATCGCAATTCTGCCCGACACCGCCGTACGTGTCGTGCTGCTCGATTTCGAAACGCTTCCCTCCAAACGCGAGGAAGCCGAAGCTGTAGTTCGTTTCCGTCTCAAGAAGTCGCTGCCTTTTGATCCCAACGATGCCCGCATCTCGTACCACGCACAACCGGCGGGAAAGGGCGTCCGCGCGGTAGCGGCCGTCGTCCTGAAAACGGTTCTCGATGAATACGAGTCGGCATTTCGCGACGCGGGTTACAACCCGGGCATGGTTATGCCCTCGATGCTGGCCGCTCTCGGAGCCGCCGACGCCGAGCGCCCCACCCTGGTCGTAAAAGTCGATGCCCGCACCATCAGCATCGCGATCCTCGACCAGGAACAGTTGCTTCTGTTCCGCACTCTGGAAAATCTCCGCGGCGTCACCATCACTGGCGATCAGCTGGCCGAGGAAGTTTATCCCTCGGTAGTATTTTTCCAAGACACCTACAAACTGAATATTGAGCGCGTGTACGTAGCTGGCCTGCCGGAAGCAGGCGGCGCAGCGTCGGCGCTGAAGAACCAGTCCGGTGCCATCGTGGAAGAACTGGTAGCAACATCGCAAATCGGCTCGACCACCGGTACAGTCCCGCGCTGGCGTATGGCCGGAGTAGTAGGAGCACTGATTTCGTAGGAAAGCTCTCAGCTCTTAGCTCTCAGCCGCAAGAAAAACTGAGAACTGACAACTGAGAACTGAGAACTGCCTTATGCGTCTCGACATCAATCTCGCGACCCGGCCCTACGAAGATGCCCGCGAATTCTGGACGCTCTGGGGATTGGCGGTCGGTGTCCTCGGCGTAGTGACGCTCGTCCTTCTGGGATGGGCGATCAGCGGTTGGGTCAGTGCCGGACGAGACCGTCACAACATCGCGCAATTGGAGCAGCAGATCGCCGAACGCGACCGCGAGCGGGCCGGCGATCAGGCAATTCTCGACCTGTCTGCAAATCGCAGTACGCGCGACCAGTCGCAGTTCCTCAATGGACTGATTCAGCGCAAGGCATTCTCATGGACGCGCGTATTCGAAGACCTTGAGCGGGTAATGCCCCCGAACCTCCACGCCGTCTCGCTTCGCCCGGAATTGAACGAGCAAGGTCAGATGCTGCTGGAAATGAAGGTGGCGGGCGAAACGCGCTCTGCCGCGGTCGAACTCGTCCACCGCATGGAAGGCTCGAAACATTTCCAGTCGGCTCTATTGCAGTCGTCGGGAGGGTCCGACACGGGAGCATCGGTGAGCGCGGTGGTAATCGCGGTCTATATCCCTGACTCGACCGTCTCTGACTCCCTATCGAACTCCCCGTCGAACTCCAAAGATAGGAGCGGCAAGTAATGCCTGACTTCTCCACCTCACGGCGCAAATTGAAGATCGCGATAGGAGCGATGGTGGTTGCCGATGTCATCGCCATCGGTGTCCTCTTTTCCCCGCTGGTGGGTTCGTCCGAATCCCGGCAGTTGCAACTGAATTTGCTCCGCGTCGAATTGACCAAGAAGAATCACGACGTCGAACCGCTGCGGCACATCGACCAGAAACTCGTGCTGGCGAAAGAGCAGATTGGCGGATTCTATAAAGACCGCTTCGCCGCAACGGATTCCGACTTGGCGAATGAGCTAGGAAAAATGGCGACCCAGAATGGCATCCGCATCCAGCAGGAAAAATATAAGGAAGAGGAAGCGGAGACTTCCGGCGTGATTCCCGTGACCATCGAGGGGAGCTTCTCCGGCAACTATCTTCAGCTGGTTCGTTTCATCAACACTCTCGAACGTTCGAAAGTATTTTTTGATGTGGACAGCATCGGCCTGGCTGGCGAAGGCGCCGGACCGATCCGTTTGGAAATTACGATGCACAGTTATTTGCGGACGGGTGTTTAAGTGAACCTTGGAATCGAGAACCGGAAGCAAGTCATCACGCTGGCTGTGATTGGCGGGATCGCATTGTTGTCCATGGCCTATAATTTCTGGCCCTCGTCCACGTCCGCGGTGCCAGCCGCGGCGGCGCCGGCCTCCGCGTCGAAGCCCGCCACGCGGCGCACGGCTTCGGGAAAAATCGTGCCTGTGGTTGAGCCCCGCCTGGATCCGACTCTCGACCTGCACCTCCTGAGCCAGAGTGAGGAAATCAAGTACGCCGGCAATGGCAGAAACATTTTTATTGCCGGATCGGTAGCGAGCATCGCTAGACCGAAGCGGAACGGCACAATCGATCCTGTGTCCGCCACACTGACCGGGCCGCCGCCCCCTCCACCGCCGCCGCCGATTACTCTAAGGTTCTTCGGTTTCGCCAACAAGCCCGGAGAGACCAAGAAAGTGTTCTTGATGCAGGGCGAGGACTTCTTCATTGCCGGCGAGGGTGACATTGTCGATCGCCGCTACAAAGTTGTGCACATCTCTCCCAATTCCGTGGACGTAGAAGATGTGCTCAACAACAACCGGCAGAGCCTGCCACTGACACAAGGTTGATCGCTGTCTCTGAAGTTATGCAGCGTCGCGCTAAATTACGGGATCGCAAGAGCACCAAGCCACAGAATCGTCAGAGCGGTTACATGCTGATCGCGTTGATGCTTGCTGTTACGCTCATGGCGATTGCCCTGCTCGCCGTGCTCCCCGCCACCCGGCTTCAGGTGCAGCGCGATCGCGAAGAAGAACTACAGCATCGCGGCACGGCCTACATGCGTGCCATTCAGCATTTCTACAAGAAGTTCAACCGCTATCCCTCGCGCGTCGAGGAATTGGAAAACACCAACAACGTCCATTTCCTCCGCAAGCGTTACAAGGATCCCGTCAACCGCGACGCCGAAGGCAAGGAAAAAGACTTCAAATTCCTTCATCAGCAGGACATCGCCCTGAACAACGGTCCGGTACTCGGACAGACCCCCGGCCAGGGCTTACAGAGCGGACCCAACAACTTCGGCGGCCCACAGTCGGGCCAGGCTTTCGGCGGCGGTCTGCAGAACCAGAACGGATTGCAGAGCGCCCTTGGCGGATTGGCATCCCCGCCAGGTGGAACCACAGCTACCGCAACGAACGCCCAGAGCAGCGATTCCGGCAATGACGCAAACCCGAATGCGCCAGGTTCGAGTTCAGGTTCCAGTTCCGGCTTCAACGGACCGACCTTCGGCGGCGGCCCGATTCTTGGCGTCGCCAGCACCAGCAAACAGAAAACGGTTCGCATCTTCTATCAAAAAGATCATTACAACGATTGGTACTTCATCTACGTTCCGCAGGCGGACCGCGGTGGCCTCCTCACCGGGCCGGTCAACCCCAACGCGCAACAACAAGGAAACTTGAATGGCGGTCTCCCCGGCAATCCACAGACACCAGGCCTGACACCGAGCCCCGGCGGTCCACAGAATACGCCAACCCCGCCGCCGCAAATACCCGCGCCAACTCTGCCCGAACAATAGCCGCTCCGTTCTTCATAACTTCGCACTCAAATTCTGCAAAATAAAAAGCCCCGCAAAATTGCGGGGCTTTCCAGCAAAATCAAATCAGCGCGATCGCTTAAAAATTGAGCCTTAAACGTTAAACGAGGAGCCGCAGCCACACGTGCTCTTCACGTTCGGATTTTCAAACTTGAAGCCGGCGCCTTCCAGCGTCTCGACGTAATCGACATGCGCCCCGCCCAGGTACATCAGCGACGTGGCATCGACGTAAACCTTCAAGCCGTCGAATTCAAACACTTTATCCATCATCCCCGCGCCATTTTCGAAGGCCATGGAGTACTGAAAACCCGAGCATCCGCCACCAACCACCGACAGGCGTAATCCCGAGGGAACCGGCGACTGGCTAGCCATAATCTCTTTCACCTTGGCGATCGCAGCCGGGCTCAAAACGGGCGCAGTGGTCAGGGGCTGGGTTCCAGGGGTGGTGGGTGCGGTGGTCGTTGCCATCGGTTATCTCCTTGTAATTCCTTATTATAACAAAGGTTGCAACCGGCTCCACAACGCTTTTCGGAACCGGCACTTCTTCCTTATACAGCATTTAGATGCGGGCCCCCACAAGAAGTCGCGGCCCCCTCTTGCCAACGGGTCTATAATCATGCGCAGTAGGGGCCTGTACCCGAACGCCGGCAAAACCACGAAGTTTTTCCGGGACGAAACATAGGGACTTCGGGATATGGCTCGATCTCAGCTCCGAGGTGGCGTATGACTCCTATGTTCGGGCTGTTAGTCGTGTGGGGTATTCTGACCGGGATTCTCATCATCCTTCTCATTTACAAAAGTACCCTTACGATGCATGAAGACGATTCCATCTGCCTCAACGAAAACGAATCGCAGATGCAGAAGGAACAAACCGAAGTTCTCGCCAAGATGCGAAAGATCGGTCCCATCGTCAAGGTACTTGGCGCCTTGTCGGGGTTAATGATCCTGGTGATTGCGGGGTTGTTTATCTATCAGGGATTGAGCAGCGCGACCACGCTGCAGTAAAAAGACGCGCGAGGATTCGCCGGAATCCTCGCCAACTCAAGCTTCGGGACTCTCGTCCGGGCAGCGGTGAAGTGTGGTTGCCCGCGAACGAGTCCCGCTTCCATGCCGCGATAATTCACCCGAGACAATGTCCTCAGAACATCCCATCACTATCGTTGGCGGCGGTCCAGCGGGAGCTCTTGCCGGAGCGTTGCTTGCCGCGGGTGGCCGCGAGGTCGTTCTCTTCGACGAAAAACTTGCGTGGGAGAAGCCCTGCGGCGGCGGAGTCACCCACAAGGCGTTGCAGCAGTTTCCGTTTCTAGCCGAAGCAGGAAGCGGTCATCCCGTCGAACATTGCAAGCTCATCAGCCCCTCCGGACAGCGCGTTCGTTTCCGTCTGCAGCACCCGGTCGCAATTTTCTCGCGCCTCGCGTTGAACCAACTGCTCCTCGACCGCGCCCGGCTCGCCGGAGTTTCAGTCCATCAGGACCGCGTGACGCGCATCGACCGCGACAACGATGCATGGCGACTCACCACGCCACAACGCGAATGGAAAGCCTCCTACATAATCCTGGCAGCGGGCGCGCGCAATTCGCTTCGCGGCCAATTCCTGTCGCCAATTGCGCCGGACGATCTCATGGTCACCGCTGGCTATTTCATCCCCGGCCGTTCGTCCCTCATGCAGATTCAGTTTCTGAAAGAGATCACCGGATACATCTGGGTCTTCCCGCGCTCCGATCACGCTTCCGCCGGAATCGCCTGCAAGATGGGTGAAATCTCAACCGCCGAATTACGCCGCATCCTCGAGCAATGGCTCGAAAAGAATGGCTTTCGCACGGAAGGCGCCACTTTCTATTCACACATTCTTCCGTCGTTTCGCTCGCAAACTTTCGACACGCTCCACGTCTCTGGAGATGGCTGGGCCATGATCGGCGACAGCGCGGGCCTGGTCGATCCGATCACCGGCGAAGGTCTCTACTATGCGTTGAAGTCCGCAGAACTCTGCGCCACTGCGCTGCTGGCCAACCAACCTGAGAGCTACCCCGACCTTCTCGAAGAAGAGGTGCTTCCCGAATTGCGCCTGGCTGCCCGCGTCTCCCGGCGTTTCTATCGTGGCCAGATCTTCGGCGACAGTGTTCTCGAGCGGATGATCGTCCTAACCGCACAAAGCGCCAGCTTCCGCGATCTGATGAGCGACCTGTTTGCCGGAATCCAGGGCTACCGCGACTTGCGCGCCCGCCTCTACAAAATTTTGCCCGCAGTGATGGCCGAAGGATTGACAGGAAGTTTACGCTGGCCGTGGAACAACGCCAGCAGATCGGGACTTGAAATCGATCTGCTGGCCGAATAGCGTTTTCAGGCGGCCTTTTCCTTCAAATTCGCAATGTCATCCAGCAGCACTCTCTCGTGCCCTTCCGGATTCACCTTCTCATACACCTTGCGAATGATCCCCTTGGGGTCAACCACGAAACTGGTTCTGTCCCAGAACTTCATTCCCTTCCACTCCGACTGACCGAGTCCGAGCGCCTTCATCAGGCTGGCGTCCGTATCGGAGAGCAAGTCGATGGTAAAAGCAAACTTGTGATGGAAGTTCTTGTGCGAGGCAACATCATCCGCGCTCACGCCGACGACCTTGACTCCAGCCGCATCATAGTCGGCTTTGGTTGCCGTAAACGACCGACCCTGCACGGTGCACCCCGGCGTGTCGTCTTTCGGATAAAAATAAACGACGAGCCAGTGCCCAGCGAAGTCACCGAGCTTGGTGATCTTGCCGTCCTGATTAGGAAGGGAAAACTTTGGGAAGGGATTGCCTGCAGAGAGCATTGAAAATCCTTTCAAATTGCGAATTGCCGTCGTAGTTCAACGGTTTGCTGAAAAACTCGGCTTTGTATCAGGGTATCGCTTTAGCGATACCGTAACTTCTTTTGAGTTCACATGCCCCTTTAGGGGCTGGATATCGGGAGCCGAGTTTTTCAGTAAACTCTCAAACCGTCTCAGCCGTTAGCGGGACCCAAGCGAATTTCAACCCAGCTAACGGCTAAGAGCTAACAGCTGCCCCTACGCAGCTGGCATCATCTTTTTCATCCGTTGTTCCATCTCGCTGGCCGATACATCTTCCACGTGCGTGGCCAGACCCCAAAGATGGCCGAACGGGTCCTGAATGAACCCGGAGCGGTCTCCATAGAACTGGTTCTCGACCGGTTTCAACACTTTGGCTCCCTCGGCGGTGGCGTGCTTAAAAACCTTGTCAACGTCAGGGACATAAATGTACAGGCTGACCGGGCTCGCGCCAATGGTCGAGGCGCTGGCATGGCCTTGGCCCATGTTGGGATTTTCGTCGGCCAGCATGATGCGCGAATCGCCGATCTGCAACTCGGCATGGCCAACCGTGCCGTTCGGCCCATTCATACGCATCACTTCGGTCGCCCCAAACACTTTCTTGTAGTAGTCGATCGCTTTGGCAGCATTCTTGATGACCAGGTAGGGTGTAACGGAGTTGTAGCCTTTGGGAATATGCGGGACTTTGCTCATAATTTTCTCCTCGAGGATACGGGTTGAGGGTTGAGGTTAAAGCGCGCAGACGGTCCCCCACGGGATCGCCCTTTAATTATGAGAACACAAATCGAAGCGCCGCTCAAGGCGTCGAAATCCCTTTCCTTCCGTTGACGGGATAGTGTGTGGTGCATGTAGAGATGTACGCACCTTCTCGTTCACGTTTCGATATCGTCAGTATTTATGCGGCTGTAAGCGCTATGACATGCGTTTCACCCGCGTCAAATGCGGGGATGAGCACGACAGATGTGTGTTGCGCTCAGATCAGTCAGTGTTGCGAGTAATGTGATCGAAGACAACCTGCATACCCAGACTTCGCAGTGCTCCGCATAAAGAACAACAACGTCCTTCCGTTTATCTGCTAGTCGCAGGAGTAGGACTTTAAGCGACCCATTACCCGATTGCTGTTGATAGGGATACAAGATGCTCTATCGACGACGCCTCCAATATAATCTCTAGAGAAGAGATGTGGATTTCGTATGAGTTCGGATAAGAATAACGCAGTTGATTTTGTACTCGTACGCACGATGACAGGTCGTGAATTGGTGTGCCTACTCTTGGATAGGTTCCCCAATTTCCGTGACCTTTTGTGTCCGGACGAAGACTGCTTTGACCTTTCGACGGTCGTCTATGACACGTTCGCCAAGATCGTGCGTGAGAGATCCGACGATCCCGAGTTCATTCAATCTGCCGTGCGGTTTATCGACGAGCTTGCGGAAAGGAAGGACCCTTTGATTTATGAGGTCCTGATGTCCTGCCTCTTAGAAGGCATCGCTGAGGACGAGAAAGTCGCTCGAATGATCGAACGCACAATGACCCCGCATTCCAGGAGCCCTGCTCCACGAGGTGGAGGCCAAGATCTACGGTCGAGCACAATCGACTGAGGCACCTGGAGACCGCGAGAAGTACAAGCACTGAACTTGTCGAGTTGCCTGGAAAAATGACTCAACCATGCCAATAATCAAGCACCCGCTAATGATGCGGATCTGACGCATGCCATGACGCTCCACGCCTCATGAATACTGGCGATTTCGCAATGCGTCCGAGAGGGGAGTGTACATCTCTACATGCACCACACACTATCCCGTCCCTCCGTTGACTTGGCCTCGCATCCCGCCTACCATGATTCGATTCTTTGATCTGCTAATCATGGTCGGACAAACCATTTCCCATTACCGCATCGTTGAGAAGCTGGGGGGCGGCGGCATGGGCGTCGTCTACAAGGCCGAGGACACGCGCCTCCACCGGTTTGTCGCTCTCAAGTTTCTGCCCGAAGACGTTGCCCGCGACCCCCAGGCCCTCGCCCGCTTTCAACGCGAAGCCCAATCGGCCTCTGCACTGAACCATCCGAATATCTGCACGATCTACGACATCGGCGAGCAGGACGGCCAAGCTTTCATCGCCATGGAGTTTCTGGAAGGCGTGACGCTGAAGCATCGCATCGCGGGCCGTCCAGTGGAGACCGACGTATTGCTCGGGCTGGCGATCGAAATCGCCGACGCGCTCGACGCCGCGCACACGGAAGGCATCGTTCACCGCGACATCAAGCCCGCCAACATCTTCGTGACCAAGCGCGGACACGCTAAGATTCTCGACTTCGGGCTGGCGAAGGTGACCGCCGCAAAAGTCAGCGCCCCAATCGACGCCACTGAAACTGCCATCGCCGAGACGCACCTGACCAGTCCCGGGATGGCGGTGGGCACGGTAGCTTACATGTCGCCGGAGCAGGTGCGGGCCAAGGAACTGGACTCGCGCACTGACCTGTTTTCCTTCGGAGCGGTGCTCTATGAAATGGCAACCGGCATGTTGCCCTTTCGCGGCGAAAGCTCGGGAGTGATCCAGCGTGAGATTCTCGACTCGACCCCGGTTGCCGCCGTGCGCATGAATCCTGATCTGCCGGCGGAACTCGAACGCATCATTAATAAGTCTCTGGAAAAAGATCGTGACCTGCGCTACCAGCACGCAGCCGATTTGCGGGCCGATCTGAAGCGTCTCAAGCGCGAGACCGATTCCAGCCGCACCGCCGCTCCCAGCCGGACGGATGCAACCGCCGCCGGTTCGAGCGGAACGCTCAGCCGCCCGCAGACTCCTGCACCACTCAGCGGAGTAACGCCCGTCCCCGCAAGCGGCTCTGCGCAGCCTGCGCACAGCAGCAGTTCGGCAGTGGTGGCGGCGGCGAAAGAACATAAATTCGGACTGGCAGCAGGAGCGCTGGCCGCTCTGGTCATTCTGGCGGCGGCAGGGTTTGGCGTGTATTCGATGATGCATCGTGCCGCGCCACTTCCGTTTCAGAACTTCAGCATTTCTCAGGCCACCAGTTCCAGCAAAGCAGTCGTGACCGCCATCTCCGCCGACGGAAAATACCTGCTTACGGTGATGGACGACAAGGGCCAGAACAGTCTCTGGCTGCGCAACATTGCCACCGGCAGCGACACACAAATCGTTCCGCCCTCAAACACCATCCCCAATGTCGCCTTTTCGCCCGACGGAAATTACGTTTACTTCCGCAAGGCCGAAAACGCCATTAACAGCGATTTCAGTGTTTATCGCGCGCCGGTCCTGGGAGGCACGCCGACGAAGGTGGTCACCGACGTGGATAGCACGTTTGCGTTCTCCCCAGACGGCGCACGCATGGCTTATTTCCGCGCCAACGATCCGGAGACAGGCAAACTTCGCCTCCTCAACGCAAGATTGGACGGCAGTGACGAGAAGGTTCTTTTCGACATTCCACTGTCCTACCTGCCGCGTTGGCTTGCCTGGTCTCCCGATGGCAAGAAGATCGCTTATCCCGACATACCGAGCGGTACATTTGGCGCCGTGAGTTTGTACGATCTGGACGGTGGAAAAATAAGTATCATCCCGTTTTCGGATAAGGAGATAACCGCCTTGCAGTGGTCGACCGTCGGCGAAGGCCTGTTTGTTACGTATCGGCAAAAAGGTCCGGACCTCGGCCGCATCCAGATTGGGTTCATCTCGTTGTCCGATGGACAGGTGCACGCCATCTCGCACGACACCAACACCTATTCCACCCTGACGTTTTCAGCCGATGGAAAGACGCTTGCCACCGTTCAGCAGAAATCGGTGAGCAATCTTTTTATTCTGCCGGCTGAGGGCAGCCCGTCTCCAGCGGCCAGTACCTTAATCGTGGACGGAGAAAAAATCAGCAGCTTCAACTGGGCCTCCGACGGCGCTCTGCTGACATCCGACTTCGCCCGACTTTTGCGAACCGATATCAACGGGAAGAATCCGACTGTACTGGCGACGGATCCGGCGGCTGGAATTCTCAGTCTGTCCGTTTGTGGAACTCAGTCCATCGTCTTCCCATGGGCATTTCACGGCGGCACGAATGGGATCGGCATTTGGCGCGCGAACGCGGACGGCTCTCATCCCACACGGTTAACGAATGGCGACAACGACGCCTTTTTCCTGCCAACTTGCTCTGGAAATCACTCATGGGTTTATTTTTTCAGGGACGTGAAGCAAATTTGGCGTGTCCCGCTCGATGCATCCGGCAAAGCTGAGCCGATTCCGGGCAGCGCCGTGCCCCATTCCTTCGAAGCAGGCCGTGGAATGGGCATCTCGCCCGATGGAAAAACCCTCGCCTACATGATCAAATTCCTGGACATGGAAAAAGAGGAAGGCACCATTAAGATCGCGCTGCTGGATCTCGGGATCCTCAAGAATCCGCGCTTGCTCGACGCTAACCCCCGCATTTCCGCAGGCCCGCAATTCACACCCGACGGCAAGGCGGTCGCCTATCCCGTGCGCGAAAATGGCGTAGATAACGTCTGGATTTCGCCGCTCGATGGCTCGCCCGGCCACCAGATCACAAAATTCGATGCCGAGCAGATCTTGTCATTTCACTGGTCGCCGGACGGAAAGAGTCTAGGCATCCTTCGCGGGCACACCGCCTCCGACGTAGTGCTGCTGCAGGAAACCAAACAATAGCTCGTGTGGAGGCGGACATTCCTGTCCGCCGCTGTTGGGGCGGGCGACGCCCATCGCCCTACTGCGCCGCAAATCGCAACCGGAATGTCTTGATCTCATAAGGATGCAGATCAAAGGAAATCATATTCCCCTTGCTCTGTAATTCTCGCCCTGGATCTTCAATGAGGTTCGCTTCGCGCGCCGAAACCAATGGCAGAGCGAAATGTACTACGGCGTGCTGGACCGAATGTCCGGCTGCCTCATAAACTCGCAAGGCGATCTCGTTTTCGCGGCTCGGCTTGAGCGCAGATAAAACCACGTCCGGAGTGGAAATCTCCAGTAACGCCCATCGTTTCGGCATGGCACCGGCGTGGGCGTCGACATTCCGCGCGATCAGCGGGTTATTGAACTCCAGTCCAGCGCGAAAAATCTGGGCGTCCTGCCAGCTTCCCACGTGAGGAACCAGAGCGTAGTCATGAGCGATTCGCTTGCCCAACTCCAGAGCTGTATCGGATTCCGAAGCCTTAGCCGGATCAAATCCCGAATCGTCTGCCCCGTACACCTCAAGCCGCGTGGAGCGCAGCAGAGAGACCATCATGGTGTCGTCGGTCACATTGTTGCCGGGCAAGCCTCGATTCAGCACTGCCAGCCCGCGTCCCCCAGAGCTGTAGTCAGCCCAATTCTGGGCAGGGAATTCCTGATGAAGCGGTCGCTCTACGGCGCCGAAGGCGATCTCCTGCGTGTTCGTACCGTCGTGAATCGTGGTCGGGAATAGTACCCGGTATCGAACCGATGGCTCCATATTCACGATTTCCGTATGAATGTCGATCCGTTGAATGCCCGGATACATCCGGATTGTCGTGTCGAATTGATTCTTGCCAAAGGGGTGTGAACTGGAAAATTGTGTTACCACAGGTCCCGGCTTCACTTCCGCGCCACCCCCAATATAATTATTGCTCCACTGAGTCGCGTCCGGACGCGGCAGGCCAATCGGCCTCTTCTCAGTGGTCGCGCGGTCAGCCGCCAAAGTTCCGTCGAGCTCCCAAAAATCGCCACGGTCCTCCTCCCGGGCGACGATATTTCCCGGCTTGCTCAAAACCTCCCAACGATTTTTCTTCAGCACCAGACTGGTGATTTCGCCGGTCCAAAGATTCACGGTCGCCTTGTAGAACTCGTTCTCCATACTGCCGAAATCGTCGCGGTTGGTGGCGGTAGGATTGACCGCGAGAGGCTGATTCTTCTCCTTTGCTGCGCGACGCCACTTCGGGCGCGGCTCCTGGAAGAACCGGAACCACATGGTAGATGGTATAGCCCATCGCGGGAACGTCACGGGCGATAAATGCGATGGTCGCGGTACTCAGGCCGCCATCGCCACCGTTGGAGTGGCTTGCCAAGACTTGAATGGGCACGGCTTTACCCGATGCATCCTGCAGCTCAATACCCGAAACTTTGGGCTGGCTGAATCCGACTATGGCCTCCACGTAGTCGCTTCTATCCCATCCTAAAAAGTTGAAACACTGCCAGAGGCGCTCCGGGGCCTTGCGTATCCACTTTCGAGAGCAAAGCGTCGAGATCGCTTTCCAGGATTTCGTCACCTAGACGTTTTGAGAACCGATAGCCCGCCAGCGTGTCCTCATAGACGTGATCCAACATCACCCCTGAGCTAAGATCGTGCGTCTGATTAAAAAGCATCGGCTCCCAGGCGCGTTCGATCGCCTCACGATCAGACGTCGAGGTGCGTCCCGCAAGTACGCTGGCTTTCTCCGCCGAAGTGAGCGTGCGCTCCATGTCGCGCATCCAGCGTTTGAGCTCAATGCGCGTGCTGTAAACGCCCTTGAAAAACGGGATTCAAGTCTCCTACAATGACCGGCCGCTCGACGACGGCGCTAGCTTCCCCCTCAGAGACTCGAAATCCGTGGGCGTTCCCAACTGGATGGAAAACGGTTCTGATTTGGTGCGGTTCCACTGGTCCACGTATCCCGGAAGTGTCTCGTCCGGATCGCTGACGTCTGATCCCGCGAAAAGCACTCGCCCTGGTCCGCGCGAGAAAGGAGTCAACGCATCGAAGCTGGAACGAATCGCTGTTTCGAAGCTCTGAAAGGTAGATGGGTGCTCATCGAAGGGATTGTATCCCGTGGGCAGCCAGTGTCCAGGTATGGTTGTGCCATCAATCCCTTGCCAGGTAACTTCCGCCGGCGTTTGCGAACTGGAGACGCCGCGCGAAAACCAATAGGAATTCATGTTCGCCAGTTTCAGGATCTGCGGCATTTGCGCGTTGTGCCCGAAGGTGTCGAGTCCCCATCCCGTCCGCACTTCATAACCGAGCCGATCGCGAAAAAACCACTTGGATAGCAAAAACTGGTGCGCGATGGATTCGCCGGAAGGTACATTCTCATCTTCCATGACCACCGTACCACCCACGATCTCCAAGCGACGCTCGTCGAGCATCTTCTTGAAAGTGGGAACTTCATTGGGGTAACGTTCCAGAAAAGGCCTGACATAGGCCATCTGATCGAGGACGTAGTGATACTGCGGATATCTCTGCAGGAGGCTGAGCGCCTTCATAATGTGCGGCAGCCCAATCGGCAGATACTCCTCCCGGGTCTTGAACACCGCGCCTTCCCAATGGGTATGCGGCACGATGAGCAGAAAGTCTTGCTTCGGGTCGGGCGTCTGAGCCCTGAGCGGCAAATTGATGCCGAGCGTCGAGACCGCCAGAAAAGTAAGAGGGAGCCAACGGGGAAGGCGCATTCTACGAACTGAATGTTGTTCAGAGTTCATTTGTGTCCCGTGAAAGCGTTCAAGGATTAACTAATGGCACCAGCGATGTCAAGGTCGCGGCAGTGTCTACCGGTGAGAGAAGCAGTTTGCGAGGAAGATCCCCTATTCCATCCCCAATTCCTTCACCAGCGCTTTCCACTTACCGTCAACCAGAGCACGCGTCTTCGCGTCCATGACGATCTCATCGGGCCAAGGACGCCCAAACCCTTCCGTCGACCACTTGCGCGTAGCATCAATTCCCATCTTCGACCCGTAGTTTGCGAGCCGCGAGGCGTGGTCAAGCGAATCAACCGGCCCCATCGTGAACTGGATGTCGCGCTCGGGATCAATGTTATTCAGAGCTTTCAATGTCACGTCGGCGACATTCTGAACGTCCACGTCTTCATCGACCACGACAATACACTTGGTGAACATAGCCTGGCCCAGCGACCAGATCGCATTCATCACTTTGCGCGCCTGTCCCGGATACGACTTACGAATCGAGACAATCATCAGGTTGTGAAACACGCCTTCGATCGGCAAGTTGATGTCGACCAGCTCGGGAATCGTCAGCTTCATCAGCGGCAGGAAGATTCGCTCCACCGCTTTGCCCATCCATGCATCTTCCTGCGGTGGCTTGCCGACAACGGTAGTCGCGTAGATCGGATCCTTGCGATGCGTGATGCAGGTAACGTGAAACACGGGATACTCGTCTTCGAGCGAGTAGAAACCAGTATGATCGCCGAACGGCCCTTCGGTGCGAAGCTCGTCGAGATTCACGTAGCCTTCGAGAATGATTTCCGCATCGGCGGGAACTTCCAGATCGACCGTCTCGCACTTCACTAGTTCAACCGGCTTCTGCCGCAGGAATCCAGCAATGATGAACTCCTCAACATCGGGCGGCGCAGGCACGATAGCGGAGAACGTCAACGCGGGATCGGTTCCGATAGCAACAGCCACTTCCATCTTGCCGGAAGGACGATCTCCCTCAGCCAGCATTGAGCCTCCCGAAGATCGGGCCATCAGATCCACTCGTAGAGACGCAGCTTGCTGCGTCCCCCGCATGCGATCGCGATAGTGCTCGGCAGCCACCTTCTGCCGTTGCCAGTGCATGCCAGTCGTGCGCTCGTCGTACACCTGCATGCGATACATTCCGACGTTGCGCTTCCCCGTCTTCGGATCGCGCGTGATCACGCAAGGCAAGGTAATAAAACGCCCGCCATCTTTCGGCCAGCACTGCAGAATGGGAAAATCCAACAGAGAGAAATTGTCGCGCTTGATCACTTCTTTGCAAGGTCCGGTTGCAACCGTCTTAGGAAAGAACTTGCCCATCTCGGCCAGCATGGGCAGCATCTTCACCTTGTCAAGAAAGCCCTGCGGAGACTTCACATCCATAAACCCGCGGATGCGCTCCGCAACTTCATCGAGCTTCTCCACTTCAAGCGCAAGCCGCATGCGGCGCGCCGATCCAAACTGGTTGATGAGAAGACGCGAGCCCGGGTAGCCCTTGAGGTTCTCGAAGAGCAGAGCCGATCCGCCAACGGTTCCCTTCTCGTCGCGACTCTTCGAGACTCGATCGGTGATTTCTGCGATCTCCAGCACGGGATCCGCTTCCGTGCGGATGCGCTTCAGTTCTCCTGCTCGTTCGAGCGCCTTGATCCAGTCGCGCAGATCGTCGTAGGCCAAAGCTCCTCCTGAATGACAGTCGATTATAGACGCGTAACAAGGAGAAGACCCAGATTCGCCGCGCCGCAAGCGGCAATCCACCACCGAGGCACAGAGTCACGGAGAAAATCCTGGAAGTTGCTTCTCCTCCGTGACTCTGTGCCTCCGTGGTGGATTCGAAGCCAGACCGCGAGGAGTGCTCAGACGGTGTCTCATAAGCCTCCCTCTCTTCCAGATTTGCCCGACTCCGACTAGGATATGGAAATCAATTTCGCGTGCATCCGGTTGAGCAAGGGGCCCAATGATCCGTTTCAAAGTAAACGGGAAGGCGTCGACGTTTGACGGCGATCCCGACATGCCGTTGCTGTGGTACTTGCGCGACGTCGCGCAACTCACCGGAACGAAATTCGGATGCGGCATGTCCCTATGCGGTGCCTGCACGGTACATCGAGACGGCGCGGCCATCCGCTCCTGCAGCACCCCGATGAAAGAAGTAAGCGGCGCCGAGATCACGACCATCGAAGGCATCGCACCCATGCATCCCGTCCAGAAGGCGTGGCTGGAGATCCGCGTTCCACAATGCGGGTACTGCCAGTCGGGCCAGATCATGCAGGCCATCGCGCTACTGAAAGAGAACAAGAATCCGAACGATCAGGATATCGATATCGCGATGTCGGGCAATCTGTGCCGCTGTGGCACCTACCAGCGAATTCGCGCGGCCATCCATCAGGCAGCCAAGCAACCGGCCAACGGACAGCCCGCATGAAGTTGATCGACAATCTTTCCCGTCGCGATTTTCTGGAAGGCACTCTTGCCACAGGAGCCTTCATATTAACCGCGAGATTGTTACCCGAACCACTGTGGGCCGCGGAGGGCGAAGCCGCTCCCGCGCCACTCCAACCCAGCCTTTGGACGGCGATCGCCCCGGACGGAACGGTTACGATTATCGCGCACCGCACCGAGATGGGAAATGGAATCAAGACTTCCCTTCCGATCGTGCTCGCCGATGAACTGGGCGCCGATTGGAGCCGCGTCAAGGTGGAGCAGGCCCTCGGCGATCCAAAATATGGTGACCAGGAAACCGATACCTCCCACTCCGTCCGCGATTTCTTCGACGTGATGCGACAAACTGGCGCCGCAGGACGCCTGATGCTGATTCGCGCAGCTGCAGCACAGTGGAACGTTCCTCCCGGGGAATGCGACACCAGCGAGCCACACTTCGTTCTACATCGCGCCAGCGGACGCAAGCTTGGATTCGGTGAGCTGGCGGCATCCGCAGCCAAGCAACCAGTTCCCTCCCGGGAAGAGTTGAAGCTCAATCCATCTAAGGCATGGCGCTACATCGGAAAAGACAATCATCATCTATACGATCTCCGGGACATGCTCAATGGCAAGGCGCGCTACGGCATCGATCAACGGATAGACGGCATGGTTTACGCCGCGATCGAAAGGCCTGCGGTGCTGGGCGCGAGTGTCAAATCGCATGACGATAAAGAAGTGCTCAAGGTTACCGGCGTTAAGCAGACCGTGGTACTCGACGCATTCAAGCCTCCGCATGGCTTTCAACCCTTGGGAGGAGTGGCCGTAATCGCCGACAACACCTGGGCCGCGTTCCAGGGACGAAAGAAACTGAAAGTCGAGTGGGACAACGGATCGCATGTCGGGTACAACTCCGAAGAATTCCGGAAGACTCTGACCGAAACTTCGCACAAGCCCGGAAACGTGATTCGCAACATCGGCGACGTTGACGTGGCCTTCAAGACTGGCGCCAATGTAATCGAGGCCGAATACTACACTCCGCACCTCGCCCACACTCCGATGGAACCACCCGTCGCTGTCGTTGACGTCCGCGAGGGAAAAGCCTACTGCTGGGCTCCGGTGCAGGACCCGCAGCAGGTGCAGAAAACGCTCGCAGAGCTGCTCGGACTCAAACCGGAAGACGTAATCTGCCACGTCACCCTGCTGGGCGGAGGTTTCGGGCGCAAGTCGTTTGGAGATTTCGTTTCCGAAGCAGCCGTACTTTCTCAGAAATTAAAGAAGCCGGTGAAAGTCACCTGGAGCCGCGAGGACGACATTCGCTTCTGCTATTACCATCCTTCCGCCGCGATGTACCTTAAAGCCGCGATTGGCGCGGATGGCAAGCCCACGGCCTGGCTGCAGCGATCGGTGTTTCAGGGCAGTGCATCTACGACCGACGCTGAGGTTCTTTATCCCGGCCAGGACGAAACGGACAACGGCTGGACCGATTTGCCTTTCAACCTTCCCAATCACCGCGCTGAGATGGGTCCCGCGCGCGCCAATGTCCGCATCGGTTGGTTGCGCAGCGTGACCAATCTTTTTCATGCGTTTGCTTTGCAATCTTTCACCGACGAACTCGCACACGCCGCCAAGAAAGATCCGGTGCAGTATCAACTGGCTTTACTTGGCGCCGATCGAAAGATCGACTTCTCCGGCACGAAGTACCAGAATTATGGCGCGTCCTTGGACCTGTTTCCCTACGACACCGCGCGCCTGCGCCGGGTAATCGAAATTGCGGCGGAGAAATCCGGCTGGAGTAAGAAGACTATGGGCAAAGGACGTGGCCTGGGCTTTGCCGCACACCGCAGTTTTCTCACGTATGTAGCAACGGTAGTCGAGGTAGAAGTGGACACCAAAGGCCAGGTGCACATTCCGAACGTTTGGACCGCGGTCGATGCGGGAACTGTCGTCAGCCCCGACAATGTCCGCTACCAAATGGAAGGCGCAGCCGTGTTCGGCGCGACTCTGGCCCTGTTCGGCGAGATCACGGCAACCGATGGCGCTGTGAACCAAAGCAATTTCCATAATTATCCATTGGTCAGAATGAATCGCGCGCCGCGGCACGTCGAAGTGCACATCGTGGAAAGCGATGCGCCACCGGCGGGCGTTGGCGAACCGGGCGTTCCGCCATTCGCGCCCGCTCTATACAACGCCGTGTTTGCAGCCACGGGAAAACGTGTCCGAGAGTTGCCCCTTTCTAAAACGAAACTGGTCTAGACGAAACAGAAGCTTTCTTGGGCGGTGCAATGAGAAAACTGCTAGCGCTACTACTCCTCCTCACAGCAACTTGCGCGATCGCTCAAGAGATCACTGTCGCGGCAGCCGCCGACATGAGCGCGGCCCTTCCGCAAATTGTCGATGTCTACGCCAAAAAGACTGGGCAGACGGTGAAGCTCTCCTTCGGATCCTCCGGCAATCTCACGAATCAGATCCGCAACGGCGCACCCTTCGATGTTTTCTTCTCAGCGGATGAAGCCTACCCTCAACAACTGATCACCGAAGGCCTCGCTTTCAAAGACACGCTCTACCGCTACGCGGTTGGCCGCTTGGTGCTGTGGGTGCCGAGCAGTTCGACGCTCGATTTGCCGAAGCTGGGAATGCAAGCCTTGCTCGACCCATCGGTCAAGAAAATTTCGATCGCGAATCCTGCAACCGCTCCCTATGGACGAGCCGCCGAAGCCGCACTGCGTCACTTCGGAATCTACGATGAGGTGTCGTCCCGCCTGGTCGTCGGAGAAAACGTCTCTCAATCCGCTCAATTTGTCGAATCGGGCAATGCCCAAGCTGGACTGATAGCGCTCTCGCACGCGCTGGCGCCGGCGATGAAAGGTAAGGGCAGCTATTGGACAGTACCGCTCGATGCCTATCCCACACTGAACCAGGCCGCAGTCGTGATTTCAAAATCCAACAAGCAAGATGCCGCCCGAAAGTTCCTGGATTTCGTTCGCAGCCCAGAAGCCACTTCCGTGCTCAACAGCTACGGCTTCAGCCTGCCTTCGGAGAAACCCTGAATGGAGACGCGCCGATGAGCTGGCAGGCATTCTGGCTGACTCTACGTCTCGCAGCCATCGTATCAACGCTGCTGCTCGTTATCGGAATCCCCGTCGCCTACTGGATCACTTACTCGCGCTGGCGTTGGAAGTTTCTGGTCGAAGCTGCGGTCGCACTCCCCATCGTTCTGCCGCCAACGGTGCTGGGTTTTTATGTCTTAGTGGCACTCGGTTCGCGAAGCCCCTTCGGCCGTTGGTATGAGTCGCTTACAGGACACACGCTTGCCTTCACCTTCGAAGGGCTGGTGATCGGCTCGTTGCTGTACAGCCTGCCCTTCGCGGTACAACCGTTTGCTGCGGCATTCGGAGCGGTTGACTCCTCATTGCTTCGCGCCTCGGCCTCACTCGGATGTTCCCCGCTTCAAACCTTCCGACGCATCGTCCTGCCCCTCTCGAAAGCTGGGCTGGTCACAGGTTTCGCGCTCAGCTTCGCGCACACGTTGGGCGAGTTTGGAGTCGTGCTCATGGTCGGAGGCAACATTCCCGGCGTAACACGCACCATCTCCATCGATATTTACGATCAGGTGCAGACCGCGAATTATTCGAGCGCCAACCAGACCGCGCTCGTGCTGCTCCTAATTTCTTTCCTCGTTCTGTCGACCGTGTACGGATTGAATCGGCGGCCATGGGCGGTAGGTCCATGGCGGTAATCTCCGGGTCGACACCTTCAGCCTCGTCGCAAGTGCCGCAGCCGATCTCGTCCGAACTCGAAGTGCGAATCCGCAAACGCTTCCCGAATCCAGAGGGCACTTTCAATCTGAACGTACACTTCCGGGCTTTGGCCGGCTTCACCATCCTGTTCGGAGCCTCGGGCGCAGGAAAAACCACCTTGCTCGATTGCATCGCGGGACTCACGCAGCCTGACGAAGGCCGGATCGTCGCCGGCGGCGAGGAGGCGTACGATTCAGAAAAGAAGGTCAACGTTGCGGCCTGGAAACGCCAGATCGGATACGTGCATCAGGATCTCGCTCTGTTCCCTCACCTGACCGCTGAGCAGAACATAGAGTACGGCCTACACGCGCTTTCACCGGCGGAACGGAAATCCCGCAGCCTGGCGATTCTCGAAGCGTTTCGAATCGCAGACCTGCAGGATCGGCGACCTGCAAATATCTCCGGAGGCGAGCGTCAACGAGTAGCCCTGGCGCGCGCACTCGTGACCGAACCGCGCGCCCTGTTGCTCGATGAGCCGCTAGCCGCGCTCGACCGACCGACGAAGTCATCTCTCGTGGGCGATCTCCGCCGCTGGAACCAGAATCACCGAGTGCCGATTCTCTTTGTCACTCACGACCGCGATGAAGTCTTCGCCCTCGGCGACGAAGTCATCATTCTTGACGCGGGGAGAATCGTGGCTCAGGGATTGCCCCACGAAGTCATGAATGCTCCGCAGGTCGAAACCGTAGCGCATCTCTCCGGATTCGAAAACATCTTCGATGCCACAGTGCAAGCGTTAAGCGAAAATCGTGGCACCATGACCTGCCGCGTCGGCAAAGAAGTCGACGTGGAAACTCCGCTGATCCGAGCCGAAGTGGGATCGCGCCTGCGGGTTGGCGTTCGCGCCGGAGATTTGCTGCTGGCAACGGAATATCCCCACGGACTGAGCGCCCGCAACGTTTTGCCAGGGAAAATTCGGCGAGTGGCACAAAAAGACGTCATCGTCTCGGCGATGGTCGATTGCAGCGGCACGGAGTTTGAAGTACACCTGACCCTGGCAGCGCGCGATGCCCTGCAGCTTACTTCTGGCAAGAAAGTATGGGTCGTCGTGAAAACCCATTCCTGCCATCTGATGGGCATGTGACAAGATTGCGAGAAGAGTCCGACCTATGGGAAAACGAGTCGCGGATTTGCTGCCTTCCGACTTTGGTGTGCTGGTTCTCGTAGCAACGGCGCGCATTGCGCTCCACATCGCAACCAATGGCCAGTACGGATTCCACCGCGATGAACTTCAATTTCTCGACGATGCGCGCCACCTTGATTGGGGTTTTGTAGCCTACCCGCCCATAACACCACTCATCGGCCGCCTGGAGTTGATCCTGTTCGGGACTTCGCTCATCGGTTTTCGCGTCTTCTCCGCGATGGCGGTTAGCGCGGTCATGGTACTGACGGGTTTGATTGCGAAGGAACTCGGAGGAAAACGCCACGTTCAGGTTCTGGCTGCTGTGGGTGCGGGAATATCTCCCGTTTCTCTTATACAAGGTGCAGTATTCCAATACGTCTCGTTCGACTATCTCTGGGGCGTCACCGCTGCGTATTTTATCGTGCGTCTTCTGAAGTCCGACGATCCGCGCTGGTGGCTGCCGATTGGGGCAGTTATAGGCATCGGCATGGAGACGCGCTACACAATGGGCTTTCTGGCTCTTGGCGTCGCGGGTGCGGTGCTGCTAACACCGGCCCGCAGTTTCCTGCGTAGCCCCTGGCTTTGGATCGGCGTTGCCGCTTCCATTCTCATCTTTCTGCCTAACCTCATCTGGCAGATGCAACATCACTTCATATCTTTGGAATTTCTTTCCCATCTGCACGCCCGCGACCTGCGGCAGGGCCGATACAGCGGATTTTTCAATGACCAACTTTGGGTCTGTGTGAACCTCGCGACTGCTCCTCTTACCATCCTGGGGCTGTGGTTCTATCTCCTCAGTCCACAAGGCCAGCGCTATCGTTTACTGGGCTGGACGTTCGTCCTCAGCTTCGCGTTATTCGCGCTCGCAGGTTCACGTTCCTACTACACCGCGCCGCTATATCCAATGCTCATTGCCGGAGGCAGTGTCCTGTTTGCCGATTATCTCGGCCGGTTGCGCCCCGCATGGGCGCGAGTCGCATATTGCGGACAATGGGCGGCGATTCTTATCGGAGGGGCCGCTTTCGCGTTGCTCGTGATGCCGGTTGCGCCGATCGGGTCGGGTCTTTGGAAGGTCACCAGCAAGATGCACGATCAATTTCGCGAGGAACTGGGCTGGCCTGATCTCGCGCGTTCTGTCGCCAGTGTCTATCTCTCATTGTCCGCGGAAGAGCGCGGGCACACCGGAATTCTCACTGGTAATTATGGAGAAGCCGGCGCTCTGAATCTCTACGGGCCGACGCTTGGCCTGCCTCATGCCATGAGCCTGACAAATTCTTTCTGGTACCGCGGCTACGACCCGCGGATGCCGCAAACCGTGATCCTTGCCGGCTTCGACTTAGATGAAGCCAAAAAGCTATTTGGCAGCTGTGTCGTGGCCGCAAGAAACACGAATCCATTCGGTGTCGAAAACGAGGAGTCGCGCGATCATCCCGACATCTTGCTTTGCAGAAACTTACAACTGCCCTGGCCGGTTTACTGGGAAAGTCACCGACGCTTTGGATGACGCGCAAAGCTACGCCTGATGTAAGAAAGGTCACCGCCCCATCGCGATCACCGCAACCCACTGTCCATCCCGTTCGTCGTGATAAGCAATCGTGCCGCCAACACGCTGGGCGATCTCTTCGGGCAGCAAGTCGCGATGGTAGCCGAAGAACCTTTCCTTGATCCGCTGCCACCAAAGCCAATTCTCAAGCAGCGGATGCGCTGGCTGATACTTTGTAGAGAAGACGACAACAATGTCGTAGTAACGTCGACCCTTCACCGCAACGTCAATTTGTGGCGGCGAAAAATCCTCAATCCGCAGGACTCGAAAAGGCTGGCTCACATAGCCTAGCCATGGGCGGGAGAGTTCGTCTGAGGCGGGCCACGCCGTCAAGACACGCGTTCCCGGATAGCGCAGCGCAAGGAACCGGTCGGCCTCAACATGCATCACGATGTAGTCGCGGTACGCCAGATTATCTTCGAGGGTAAACCCATAAGGAGGATTGCTGAACAGCCCGGCAACAAATGCAATCGCCACAGCCGCGACCATCAACCTCCAATATCTAATCCGACGCCATAGCGTTGATACCAACGCGAGCATCACCAGCGGAACCACCGGCAGCATGTAGCGGGCCAGCACCGCTCCACCAACCGCCGACATGAAGGCGAGGTAAGCGAACACCACGGAAACAAACGCCGCCTGTATCCAGAACGGAATTCGCGGACGCTCTACCTTCCCCTCCGTCAGCGGCGGACGCAGCATGGCCAGCAATCCTGCCAGCGTCAGCAAGTAAACACCGAAGTATCCCAACAATTGCCAGAGCCGCATACCCAGGGACAGCGGGATACGCAGCGGACTGAGCGTCGCCGCCACGTTGTAGCGAAAGAATTCAGGGTTACCGAGCAGGAAACCTGTCTTCACGTAGTGGAAGCCATACCAGCACGCCAACGGCACAACCGGAAACAAGAAGTGAAACCACTTCGTGCGCCGATCTTCCGGCGGCAGAATCTCGCGCCATCGCGGACGAACAAAATGAGCAAGCAATTCCCAACCAAGAAGCGCCAGCGGAGCAAGAATGGCGGTTTCCTTCGCCAAGGCCGCAAGCGAAAACCACAGCACCTGTTTCCATCGGCAGTCTTCTATATAAGCAGCCAACGCCCAAAAGGTAAGTCCCGCTGCAGGCAGGTCAACTTGCGCCAGAGAACTTTGCGTGAAATATACAGGATAGAGAGCAACGAGCGCAGTCGTAGCCCATGCCACTTGAAAGTTCGCAGCGACCCGCGCTAGTCGAAGGAGTCCCAACAGCGAGAAGGCGCTGAGGGCAATCATCGCAGAGCGCGTAACCAACGCTGAATATCCGAAGACGCGCCACGCCCGCGCCAGCCACGCCATCACCAGCGGAGGATGCGCGTTCGACGGTGTCGACTGCGGAATCAGCGTTCCCGAGAGATGGAGGTCCCGCGCTGCGGGAACGTAGTAACCGGCCTCGTCCCAAAAATAAGGTAGACGCAAAAGAGGCGCGTGCAGAAGCATCAATCCCACAAAGAAGAGGGCGTACAGCAGAAATTGTTGCCCCCAGCGAAGTGGCACCGTTTGCGATTCTATGTGCTTCTGGAATTGCGCCGCCTGACGGGCAGCCATCAGTGAACAGGTCCACCGGGAGTGCGTGGTTCAAGTTTGATTTCGCCGAATGCAGCCTCGTAGTTCGTCACGTTCTGCTGCAGAAGTCCCATCAGAGCTTTCGCCTGCTGCGGGCTCAAGTAGATGCCCTGGAAATTGCGCAGTTCCACCTGCGTCTCCGAGCTTTGCTGCATGGTTCCAAAGACCAGAAAGAAATCCCAAACATTCACGCGGATCTGGACACTGTTGGAGTAAGCGTCGCGGTAATCCTCGGTTTGCACGAACTTCACATTCGGCTGATTCGTCGTATTCATACTCGGAAGTGTACCGAATGACATGAACCGAGGGCAAAGACCTCGTCGCCCAAACCGCCTGCGAATCCTTCGATTTGCTGGCTCCATGCGGCGTTTGGTCCAGCGGCCTGAGCAAGCGGCGAGGGCGATCTTAACTCGAAATTAACTCAAGTGTCACATTGCCTTAACAATTCTTCGGTACTCCTTAGTTCCCTCGGTTCTACACCAAAAGTAGAGGTGTGTTCGAGTGAAACCCGAAACGTCATGTCTTTCGGGGCATTTGTGAGGCTCTTTTTTTAGCATGGATCATTTGCAGGTTATCGACAAACCGCACTTCTCCGATCTGATCTATGTCGTGGAAGACGACCCCGATGTGTCTCAACTGATCGAGCACAATCTTCGGACCGCTGGATACGAAGTCTCCACATTTTTCACGGGCGCGCCTGTCGTACCGCAGGCAGCGATGGCCCAGCCTGCGCTGTTTCTACTCGATATTATGTTGCCCGGAATCAGCGGCTTTGACCTCTGTCGCCAGATCCGGCAGCACGAACGCCTGGCCAAGACACCGGTAATTTTTCTTTCTGCTCGCACCCAAGAACCGGATCGCCTGCAGGCATTCGACGCTGGCGGCGACGGCTACATCACTAAGCCCTTCAGTCCCCGCGAGTTGATTGCGCGTGTCCGCAACGTCCTGCGCACTCAACCCGAGGCTCCCAACCACGAGGTGATGCAGTTGGGAGAGCTCGAAATTGATATCGCCTCGATGACCGTTCGCGTGCAAGGCCGAACGGTGCTCACCACTGTCCGCGAGTTCCGCTTGCTCGAGTACCTGGCCAGACATCGTGGCCGCGTCTTTACCCGCGATCAATTGCTCGATGCCGTCTGGAAAGAAGGCTCGTTCGTGACACCGCGATCCATTGATGTGTTCGTGCGCCGTTTGCGCGAAAAAATCGAACGTGATCCACGACATCCGCGCTACTTGAAAACGCTGCGTGGAATCGGCTACCGTTTCGAAGCAGGACGATAAGCTTCTCGCACTTTCGCGGGTTGAATATGACCGACGAAAAGCGGGGCTTTTCTTTGAGGCTTAGACCCCCTTGGTCGCGGTCTTTTAAAGTCAAAGACTTACGAGGAAATTTCTGCAAGTCTTTGAGAAATAATGGGTTACGCGTAAAGTATTTTAGAATGTGATGGTTAGCGGTTCGATCGGCCTGGCAAAACCTTGTCAAGACCCTCAAACCCCAACTTTCTCTCTAACCCACTCCATTCACACCAGATATATTTCTCCCAAACCTGTCCGTTTCTCCCTCCGACTTTGAAATAATAGATATAGACATGAAGAAATCAGCGCGGCCTCCGGGCCGCGCTTTTCATTTGCGCGCGTTTTCTTCGCGACGAGGGATGCCACCTATGGCGAGTTATCCATTAGATATTCGACGTTGTCGACACATCAAGACCAACGGCACGCAGTGCGGATCCCCGGCGCTCAAGGACAAGGAACTCTGCTTCTACCACGACCAGAACCGGCCCAGGGCAGCGGACATTTATCTCGACGGAGAGCTATATTCCGACTGGAGCGTCGTCATCCCCGTCCTCGAGGACGCCCATTCGATTCAAACCGTGATCCAGCAGGTTGTGCAAATGATGTTAGCGCGCCGAATCGACCGCAAAGATGCCGGACTACTGCTCTACGCGCTCCAGATCGCATCCGGGAACCTGAAGACCATGCAGGCCGAAAAACCAAGTCCCACACAGATGGTCGTAGAGCCCGAAAAGGCAGGAGAGACCCCGCTCGGCATGACGCCATGGTCCGCCAGCGGCAAAGGGCATGATCCCGAAGACGGAGAGGAGGAAGACGGGGAACAGGAAAGCGAGGCGCAGAATACACCCGCTCCGCCGCCAACGGCGGACGAGCTATATGCCAGCGTAACCGTCGAACAGAGAACAATGTTCCGAGAGAAGTGGGCAGAGCAGGGCTGGCTCGATCCGCAGGAATTGGAGGACTATCTCCTGCACGACGGCCATGATCCGTTTCTGCTAACGGCGCGGCGGATGTGTGCGGAGCGCGACCGGAAGCTACGGGCGGAAGCAGGCAATTTGCAAAGTGCAGGCCATCCGCCTGCCGCTGGCGGCAGCGTACAGGCATGTCACGGATAAAGCCTACCCTCGCGAGCTCCGGCCGGGTGGAGCCCTGACCTTCTTCATTGCCGGTCTTCTTTTTATCTGTGCCTTGAGCACGTCGATAACTTGGGAGCGTACACCGCATGCCGCCGGAGACCGGCCTTCTCATCCCATCTGTTAGCGACAGTTAACTTCCGGTTTGCACGTCACGCGGCCGGAATAGTTCGCGACCGGATCTCTGCACTCATGAGAGCGACAGCGGATGGAGGGAGTAGGAATTGGGATACAATTCCGCAGCCGCGCATGCATTCAATGCGCGACCTCTTAATATTTAAGGAGTAGCCGCATGATTTCACGTCGCCGTTTTCTTGAACAGGCAAGTCTGATCGCAGGTTCCGCGGTTCTCCCTAACTCTCTGCTCGCGGACACTAGCGGCGCTATT
This sequence comes from Terriglobia bacterium, assembly GCA_963847715.1. GTDB lineage: Bacteria > Acidobacteriota > Terriglobia > Terriglobales > Acidobacteriaceae > Acidiflorens. The sequence continues at coordinate 214,913 of CAWKAZ010000014.1, read as the reverse complement.
GTGGAAATGCCAGATCCTGACTCGAACATGCTAGACCGAGCAAAAGCGCTTCTAGAGAAGGCTCCGCTCATCGACACGCACAACGATCTGCCGTCAATGCTGCTCGAAACCAAGGCAGGCGACCTGACATCGTTCGATATGAGCAAAGTTCAGCCGACGCTTTGCGCTGACCTTCCCCGCTTGCGCGAGGGGCGCGTAGGGGCACAGTACTGGTCGGTCTTCGTTGAATCGGCCACGCAGAGGACGCACACTTCGTTGCATGAAGCGCTCCGCGAGTTTGATGTGGCCCTGCGCTTCATGCGCAGCCGGCCCGAGATGGAACAAGCGCGAACGGCAGACGACATCGACCGCATCCACCAGTCGGGACGTATCGCTTGTCTGCTGGGAGTGGAAGGCGGCCACATGATCGAGAACTCCCCAGCGGCGCTGCGCATTTTTCATGATTTGGGCGCCCGTTACATGACCCTGACTCATTGGGACAACATCGACTGGGCAGATTCTGCAACCGATCGTCCGGAACACTACGGTCTGACAGAGTTCGGGGAACGCGTGGTGAAGGAGATGAACCGCTTGGGCATGTTTGCCGACATCTCGCATGTCAGCGCAGACACCATGCGAGACACGCTGCGGGTAAGCCGCGCTCCCGTAATTTTCTCGCATTCGAATGCCTTCGCCATTGACCCTCACCCGCGCTGCGTTCCCGACGATGTGCTCCGGATGATGCCAGCCAATGGCGGCGTCGTCCACGTGAATTTCATCGCGGCGTTCGTGTCACCCAGGAATCCTGAATGGCAAGAGAAACGCACGGCCGCCCTCAAGGATCTGCACGCCCGTCTTGAGAGCGACAAAGCGATTGCGAAGGGGATCGCTGATTGGGAGAAGGCCAACATAATGCCGCGCGGCACCGTTTCCGATGTTGCCGACCACATCGACCACATCCGCAAAATGGCGGGCATCGACCACATAGGCATTGGCGCCGATTTTTATGAAGCTGCTCCGGATTCGATGGTATCTGGCTTGGAGAATGTCACTCGCTATCCCTACCTTTTCGCCGAACTTCTGCGGCGCGGTTATTCCGATGACGATGTGCTCAAGATCGCTGGACGAAACCATCTCCGCGCCATGCGTCAGATGGAAAAGGTGGCTGCAGAACTACAAAAGTCGGAGACTCCCCTCATCACGGAGGGATTGACGCGCGAGTGGCGCCCCTAGCCGGGTGCCCATCCTAACGTCGCGGTTTGTGCGACGTTAGAGTGGGATTCCACGGACGCGTACGCCTAGGGATTTTGTCATTTTCGCGCCCGGGACGGGAAAGTTTGTATCTGAAATATCCCCACAATCGAAATGCCGGTCCGGGGAATCTAATCTGCATGCATAGAGCCCGGCGAATTTTGAGGTTTGTGGTTATCGTTCAGACCGTTCTTTTTCTAACCCATTTTCTCTTCTACCAAACGTGGACATTCCCCCCGGGTTCTCCCCGTGAGACCTTGTGGATCAAAATCGTTCTTGGTCTCTTATCGGTGAGTTTTGTGGCAGCCTCGCTGCTTGCCTTTCGCTATACGAATGCCGTGGTGCGCGGGTTTTACAAGCTCGCTTCGGTCTGGATTGGCCTCGTAAGTTTCCTTTTTCTCGCGACCCTCGCCGCATGGATTGTTTTCGGCATTGCGCGGCTTTCGGGAGCCGCACTTCCGTTCCATCGCATCGTAGAAGCGCTCTATAGCGCGGCGGTATTGGCCGGACTCTACGGAGTCTTCAACGCCAGCTGGACGCGCATCACACGAACGACCGTAAAGCTCGCAAACCTGCCTGAGGCTTGGAGGGGACGAACGGCGGCGCTGATCAGTGACGTCCATCTTGGACACGTGCGAAACGGGAGTTTTCTGCGCCGGATGGTGGCAAAGATTCTGAAAGAAGAACCCGACTTGATTTTTATTGCCGGCGATCTATTCGACGGCACCGCCATTGATGCCGGACGAGCGGCCGAGCCCTTGAGAAAGTTGACTGCTCCGCATGGAGTTTATTTTGTTGCCGGCAATCACGAACAATTTGCGGACGACAGCAAATATCTGCGCGCTGTCGCCGACGCTGGAGTGCGCGTGCTTGATAACGAGAAGGTGGAAGCGGACGGCTTGCAGATCATCGGCGTGCCCTATCGCAACGCCACTCAGGATGGACATCTCGCGTCGGCGCTGCAGCGCATCGGCGTGGATCGCGAACGCGCCAGCATTCTCTTATTGCATGCACCCGACCGTCCGCACATCGCGGAGGCCGCAGGCGTTTCTCTGCAGTTGTCCGGGCATACGCACCTCGGCCAATTCTTTCCCTGGAGCTGGATGGCGCAACGCATTTACCGCAAGTTTGTCTATGGCTTAAGTTGGATCGGAAAGATGCAGGTCTTCACGTCGAGCGGAGCAGGAACGTGGGGACCGCCACTGCGTCTCGGGTCGAATCCAGAGATTGTTATGCTTGAGTTCCAGTGAGGCTCATGGCCTTTCCACATCGGGCGGGTGGCGCACATCCCCGCGATGTGTAACGTGGGTCACATTTCAAAGCCGACCGCGAAATGACTTGGGGTGCCCCGGAGCCTGCCCTGAGCCTGTCGAAGGTTCTCGCGCTTTTCGAGACGTGGGGGTTCCCGCTGTCGACACCCCGCGGAAGTGAACATCCAAGGCTCGTCGCGCAAGCAGTCTGCTGCGCACTTCTCGAAAACCGCGAGAAGTGCGGCACCCGCAATTTTCTTAACGGCACTGGGTGCACACCGCGCAGACCAACTGCAATATCAAATAAATCGGTAGGGCAAAGGCGGAAATGATCACAGCGACACCGAGCAGACAGATCATGGCCCAGACGAGAGGACCAAGTACAGAAAGCACAAAACAACATGGCGTCAAGGTGACCCAGCGCAGGCCGTCCACCAGTGGCCTCATTTGCCTGCCTCGCTTCCTTTAGTGCCTGCCAGCTCTCCTGATTTGTAAGTTGCTTGTTCGGGCTATTCCTTCCCCCTGTCGGAACGGAGTTTGACCGCTTTCTTGCGTTTTTTTTGCCCGGCTGAGGACCGGGATGACAACACTACCTCTTCCAACGCCTGGTTTCGCCAAATGACCGTCCGCCACGGGTAGTCGGCCGTTTTGGATCAATCCGAAGAAGAGAGAAAGGCCGCAAGGAAAATAACGAACAGTGGTTCTAGCCATACGAGTAGCCACATTTTGCTTCCTCGTTCTGCGGCAACCATCGCACAAAAGAAGACAGCTATCTGAATAATAAGAAGCGGCAGTCCAAGAAAACGTGCCGGGAAGTTATCCAAGAGCGGAAGTAAGAAAAACGAAAAAAAGCACAGCGCGATGCTCAAAAGGCCTAACTCTTTGCTGCTCCATCGGCGCGTTCCGTTGTAGGCTCCCACAGTCCCGCCACGTCCTCGGCACGGAAGTTTAGCAGTTGATAGCAGAAATGCAAGCCCAACTCTGACCGAGAAATAAGGAGGGTGCCCTGTATCTCTGTCACCCGCCGGCGCTACTTACTTCCGCTGTTCCAGCTTCACGGTCGCCGTAATCGTTTGCCCATCACGCAGCACCTTGACCTCGACTACATCTCCGACTTTGCTGCGGCGTAGCGCATCGGTGAAGTCGTAGAGATTCTTGATCGGCTTGTCGCCAAACTGAATCAGGATGTCTCCGGCTTTCAGTCCGGCCTTGGCTGCGGGCGAATTCGGTCTCACATCGGAAAACTTCACGCCAGTTTCCACCTGGCCAAAATCTGGAATCGATCCGAAGTACGGACCGTAGCCGCTGCCTCCCGATCCGCCGGGCGGTTTTTCTTCCGCCACGACGAGGAACGCAGGACGTTCTTCCGCATCGGCCAAGGATTCTCCCGTTGTCCCGACGACGTTCACCAGTCGCGCAGCCGCGTGCGGATCGATCTTGTCCCACGTGTCGGACGGCTTGTGATAATCGGAGTGCAGCCCGGAGAAGAAAAACAGCACCGGAATTTTCTTCGCGACAAACGATGTATGGTCGCTCGACGAATATCCTCCCGGCGAATATTCGATCTTGAATCCTGAATTCCCCGCGGCTTGCTCCACCGCAGCCTTGAGCGTCGAACCCGTTCCAACGCCTCCGATGTAGACTTTTTGATCCTTGATGCGGCCAACCATGTCCATGTTCAACATGGCAACCGCTTTGTCGAGCGGACGCGTCGGCTCCTTCACCCACGCCGCGGAACCGAGCAGCCCCAACTCTTCTCCGGCAAACGACATGAACAAAATTCCGCGCCGCAACTGGCCTTTCTGCGGAGCGAGCAGCCGCGCGAGTTCGAGAACTCCGGCTGTGCCCGAAGCGTTGTCATCGGCTCCGGGATGAATCTGCCCAACCTGCGAAGGAGCGAGCGAATCGAAATTGCCGCGTCCGAGATGATCGTAGTGCGCGCCAATGATCACGTATTCATCGGTCTTCCCCGGAAGATAGGCGAGCACGTTGTTCACCGTCGCGCGCGTCGTCCGGATATTCACCGCAACGGACGCGACTTCGCTCTCCGGCAACGCGAAAGATGCGGGCTTTGTGGCATCGTTGATCTGCTTCTGCAAATCGGCGAGCGATTTACTTGCGGCCTTCAGCCATCCATCTGCCACGTCGTTCTTGACCTGTAGAAAGAGGATGCCGACATTCTCCGGACCGCTCACGCTGCCGAAGCGCGTGAGCACGTCTTCCTCGCCATCTCCCAATTTTCCGTTCACCACGACGAATGCCTTCGCGCCATGGTTCCGAGCGTTGATTGCTTTCGATATCAGTTGCGGCATTTCGCGTGAGGCCGTGATTCCCTTCCTTCACGGCAAACGATGGAGGCTCGTAGCGCATCACGACGACAATCTTGTCTTTGACATCGAGGCCTGCGTAATCGTCGTAATGAAACTCGTCGGCGGTGATGCCGTATCCGGCAAACACTATGTTTCCGCGCGCCTCGCCCGAGGCGGAAAAGCTGAATGGAACGAAATCCTGCTTCGCCTTCAACTCCCGCTTCTCGCTGCCGTTCGTGACTATGAAGGTGTTCTTCCCTTTCAGCTGTGCGCCCGTGATCACGGTGAAAGGTTGCAGGTAAGAATTCGAGCCCGCAGGCTCGAGACCCGAGACTCTTGTACCGCTTCTCGATCAAATGTTGAGCCCGAGTCAGCCCTTTTGTGCCGTCACCGCGACCCTCCATCGCAGGCGTCGTGAGCGCCTTGATGTCGTCAAGGTAGCGTTGCGGATCAGCGGCAGGAAGCGTCGGAGGAGCAGCCAGCGCAACGTACGAAAGGACAAACAGAGCAAAGAGACACGCTATACAGTGATGAGCGCGGCGACCGGCAGGAAGACGGAGTTTGTTTGACGGAGTCATGATCACGCAAATCGTAGGTTGCGTAGAGTCTCGTGTCAAACTCACTACGGCGCGAGCGCTGCCATCGCAGCGCACCATCCTGCTATCCTGATAACCTTCCACTTGTGAGGGATCTCGTGAAAAGCAAATCATCCGCGATGCTGTTCGCGCTGCTGTTCGCAGTTTCCGCCGTTGCCCAAACTGCGCCTCATTTCGACGGCCAAACCTGGTGGGACCACATCAAGGTTCTCGCCGACGACAAGCTCGAAGGCCGCGACACAGGCAGCCGTGGCGAACGCGAAGCGCAGAAATATGCGGTCGAGCAACTCAAGAACGCAGGCGCAGAACCTGCAGGCGTCAACGGCTACTACCAGCCCGTAAAATTTGCCTCGCGCCAGATTGTCGAGAAAGATTGCAGCCTCGCGCTCGTTCATGACGGGCAAACGCGAACCGCTGACGCTCGGCGAAGATGCCATCATCGGCACGCGCATCATGCCCGCGCCCGAAGTCGACGCGCCGCTGGTCTTTGTCGGTTACGGACTCAAGGTCCCCGAGAAGAATTATGACGACTTTGCCGGCCTCGACCTTCGCGGCAAGATCATCGTCATCTTGTCCGGCTCGCCGTCCGAGATTCCTGGCGCACTCGCTTCTCACTACCAGACCGCGGCCGAGCGGTGGAAGGTTCTGCGCGCCGCTGGCGTGGTCGGCATCGTTTCGCTGATCAATCCCGCTTCCATGGATATCCCGTGGTCGCGCATCGCGCTGAACCGTGCTCATCCCTCGATGGATCTCGACTATCCGGAGTTCAACGAGACGGAAGGGGCCAAAATTGCGGTCACCGTCAACCCGGCCAACGCCGAGAAATTCTTTGCCGGTTCCGGACACACATTCGAGGAAATCGCCGCCCTCGGCAAAGATCGCAAGCCGTTACCGCACTTCCCTCTGGCCGTGTCGTTGTCAGCAAAAACAAAAGTGGATGTCACCAGGCTCGAGTCGGCGAACCTCGTTGCCAAAATTCCGGGCAACGATCCGGCTCTCAAAGATGAATATGTAGTGCTCTCGGCGCACCTCGATCACATCGGCATCGGCGAGCCGATCAACGGCGACCGCATCTACAACGGCGCCATGGACGACGGCTCGGGCAGCGCGCTGATCCTCGATATGGCCAACAGCTTCAAGAAGAATCCGGAAAAGCTGCGCCGGTCGCTGCTTCTCGTCTTAGTGACTGGAGAGGAAAAGGGCCTGCTCGGATCGAAGTATTTCGCTGCGCATCCTACGGTTCCGTCAAAGGCCATCATCGCCGACGTCAACGTCGACATGTTTCTGCCCATCGTGCCGCTGAAGCTTCTCACCGTGTTGGGCCTTGACGACTCCGATCTGGGCGATCGTGTTCGCTCCATCGCCGAGTCGCAGGGCGTGAGAGTGCAGCCCGATCCTGAACCGCTGCGCAATCTTTTCGTCCGCAGCGATCAGTACAACTTCATCCGCCACGGAATTCCGTCGGTGATCATGAGCGTTGCCCCGGAACCGGGCTCGCCCGAAGTCAAGCTGTTCAAAGACTGGCTGACCCAACGCTATCACGCGCCCTCCGACGACGTGAATCAACCGGTCGACCTTGGAGCCGCCGCGAAATACGAGGAGATTGTCCGGTCGCTGCTCGTCAATATCGCCAATGGAGATCATCGGCCGGAGTGGAAGGCAGATAGTTTCTTCCGGCGATATGCCAACGGGCTTTGATCCAAGTTTGATTGAGCCACCCGCTGAATCAAGGTTCGTAACTTCCCTGTAACCAGTTTCTGCAATACTGGTGTGACACCATTGGAGACATTTTGAGCGATTATCTTCTATCCGTCATTTTGGGAATTGTAGAAGGCCTCACTGAATTCTTGCCCGTCAGTTCGACTGCCCATCTGCGGATTGCCGAACAACTCATGAATGTGCCGCTTTCCAGCGGCTATTGGAAGATGTACTCCATCGTGATTCAACTGGGCGCGATTCTCGTTCTGCCTATTTATTTCCGCCAGCACATCACCAAACTCTTCTCGACATTTCCCGAGGGTGAAAAGGGAGACTGCGACTACCTCACGCATCCATTGAGCCTGGTGATGATTGCGTTCGTCGTCACTGCGATCCCATCCTTCTTATTGACGAAGGTCATTGGCAAGAATCTTGAACGTCTTTATGTGATGGGAGCGGCGTTGCTGATTGGCGGCATCGTGATGTGGGTGATCGACGCCATGAAGGCGCCGTGGGAGAAAGCGGGACCGGGAGCGCCCGGTTCGCCGATCCACACGTGGAAGATGGATGATATTCACGGAGGCCAAGCGCTCTGGATCGGCGCATGCCAGATTCTCTCCGCCGTGTTCCCCGGCACGTCGCGCTCCATGTCGACCATCGCCGCCGGGCAACTCGTCGGTATGTCGCGGGCCGCCGCTCTCGAGTTCTCGTTTTTTCTTTCCATGCCGACCATGGCTGTAGCCACCGTTTACACGCTCTTGAAATCCCTTCGCGGCAAGGACGACAATCCGATCGGCGTTCACGACATTACTTCTCATCAATGGGTGATCCTCGCCATCGGCTTTGTTGTCTCGTTCATCGTCGCCTACGGAGCCGTCGCCTGGTTCATGGGATGGGTTCGCAAGCGCGGCTTCGTACCCTTCGCCATTTATCGGATCATCGTTGGGATTGCCGTGTTGGCTTGGGCCGCCGGAATGCTGGGCCGATAGCGTCCTACCCCTGTTTCCACCCTTCGCATTACAATCGAAACGAAGGATTGTCATCACTATGATGAACTTGACTCGACTTCGCACAACGAAGATTTTGCAGGTAATTATGACTAACATGATCGCTGCCGGAGTGATTGGTCTCGGCTCCGCCAACCCGGCCCTCGCGGCCGACGCTGCCAACCTTCCTCCATCGAATCCTTTCTATGCTCCAAGCACGCTGCCGTTCGAAGCGCCGCCGTTCGACAAGATCAAGGACGACGACTACCAACCGGCTATCGAGGCGGGGATGTCACAACAGAAGGTCGAAATCCAGGCGATTGCCGACAACACCGACGCTCCTACTTTCGACAACACGATTGTGGCTATGGAAAAGAGCGGCCAGTTGCTGGATCGGGCCATGGCTGCATTCAACGGAGTCACGGGCGCCAACACCAATGACACGCTACAGAAGGTCAAGACCATCCTGGCTCCGAAACTCGCGGCTCATCGTGACTTCATCTTCCTCAACACGAAACTGTTCGCGCGCGTCGCGGCGCTCTACAAACAGCGCGCCACACTCAACCTGTCGCCGGAAGCGCTCCGTCTGCTCGAGTATGACTACGACCAGTTCGTGCACGATGGAGCTAATCTCTCGGAGGCCGATAAAACGCAACTGAAGAAGTTCAACGAGGAGTTATCTTCCCTGTCGGATGCCTTCAACACCAAGCTGCTCGCTGCCACCAAGGAAGGCGCTTTCGTCACAACCGACAAAACCGCGCTGGCTGGGCTCTCCGACGCGCGCATCGCCGCCGCCGCGCAGGCGGCCAAGGGCCGTAAAGTAGAGGGCTTCGTCATTCCTCTGCAGAACACAACCCAGCAGCCGGACCTGGTTTCGTTGAGCGATCGCGCCACGCGTCAGGCGATGTTCGAGCACTCCTGGAATCGCACCGAACGGGGCGACGCGAACGACACTCGCGATACCATCGCCCGTATCGCGCAAGTCCGCGCCCAGAAAGCGAAGTTGCTGGGCTATTCCACGTTCGCCGCCTGGAAGCTCGAAGACCAGATGGCCAAGACGCCCGAAGCAGCATTGAAGTTCATGGATGCCATCGTCCCAGCTGCCACCGCCAAGGCTGCCCACGAGGCGAAAGATATTCAGGAAGTGATCGACGCGCAGAAAGGCGGCTTCAAAGTCGAGCCTTACGATTGGAATTTTTATTCCGAGCAGGTCCGCAAAGCCCGTTATGACCTGGACGATGCGGAGGTCAAGCCCTACTTTGAGTTGTATAGTGTTCTCGAAAACGGCGTGTTCTACGCCGCCACTCAGCTCTACGGAATCACGTTCAAAGAGCGCCACGACATTCCCGTTTATCAGCCCGACGTTCGCGTCTTCGAGGTCTTCAACGCCGACGGGAAACACCTGGCGATCTTTTACTGCGATTACTTCAAACGCGACAACAAAAATGGCGGGGCCTGGATGTCCGAGTTCGTCGGCCAGTCACGCCTGCTAGAAAAGTCCCCAGTTATCTACAACGTTGCCAACCTGCCGAAGCCGGCAGCGGGCGAACCGGCATTGATCAGTTTCACCGACGTCGTCACCATGTTCCACGAGTTCGGACACGCGCTGCATGGCATGTTTTCAGACGCTGAGTATCCGACGCTTGCGGGCACATCGACGGCTCGCGATTTTGTTGAGTTTCCTTCGCAGTTCAATGAACATTGGGCGCTCGATCCGCCGATCTTTGCGCACTACGCGAAGCACTACAAAACCGGTGCTCCGATGCCGGAAGAACTCGCGGCAAAGATCAAGAAGGCCGCGACCTTCAACAAAGGCTATGGCATGACTGAACTGCTGGCGGCGGCAGAACTCGATATGCAGTGGCACTTTCTCGCACCTGACGCTCCGCTGCAGAATCCCGACGAGTTCGAGAAACAGGCGCTGACGAAGACTCATCTCAACGTCAGTTATGTACCTCCCCGCTATCGCTCCTCTTATTTCAGCCACATTTTTGGCGGCGGTTACAGTGCCAGCTATTACGCCTATATCTGGACTGAAATGCTGGCCGACGATGCCTATCAGGGATTCGTTGACGGCGGGGGCCTGAGCCGGGCGAGCGGCGATCGCTTCCGCCAGATGGTACTGTCACGCGGCAACACGCAGGATCTTGAAAAAATGTATGAAGCGTGGCGAGGAGCGCCACCGAACTCGAAGGCGATGCTGAAGTATCGCGGGCTGGAGGAAGCGGCGCCAGCCAAGTAAACGAGTGACATACAGAAATTCACGCGTTGTTCGACAATGACAAGCACGAACTTGCACGCTAGAATCTGGTTAGCGGAGCGGCTATACCCATGAGCATCAGTATCCATCCGGAACTGGAAACCAAGCTGCGGGCCCGCGCGGAAGTTGAGGGATTAACGGTCGAAGCCTACCTGGAACGTCTGGTGCGCAAAGAACAAAACGCAGAAGACGAAGTAACGGCTCTGGCTCTCGATGGACTTGATTCCGGTGAACCGATCGAAGCGGGGCCTGGCTACTGGGAAGCCAAGCATCAAAAGCTCGATGCTCGACTTCGAGGCGCAAGCGGACGGTGAAATCACGGTATGTCCTTCGCCCGAAGGCAGACAGTGATCTCGATGAACAGGCGTACTACCTTGCAACAGTAGCAACTCCCGAAACAGGCCATCGCTTTCTGGTCGCTGCTCACGAAACCTTCGCTTTGCTTTCAACGCAGCCCGACATGGGATGGCGTGTTCGCGTACGGCAACCCAGGTTAGCGTCCTTGCGAGCATTCCGGATCTCCAGTTTCGAAAAAATGTTGGTGCTCTATCAGCCCTTCTCGTCGGGAGTCGAGATCTTAAGGGTGGTCCACGGTTCGCGCGATCTTGTTGCTTTTCTGCGACGCGAGAACCTGTAAGCCTTACGACAATCCCTGACATCCCATTGCTCGCAGTAATCAAGAGCTTGTTACTTCGGTACGTTAACCCCTCAAGCTGGGAGTGACGATTCTTTCTAGGGGGATCGCGATTCGAGCACATCGACGCGACGATCCCATTTGAAAATCCCAGGCCAAATGACCTCGCCGTACCCTCCCCCGAAGAGATCAGCGGGCCACTCGGAGTTCAGCCATGCGAGGCCTGTTTTTCAAGCTGACACGACCGCAAATCACCATGGCGATTGCTGTCTTGATGGCCGCACACCTGCCCGCGTTTTCGCAGAGCGAATACACTGTCGTAAACGTGAGTAATGGCGGAACTATTTCCGGCACGGTCAAATGGCTGGGACGCCTGCCTCACATTGCTGAGTTCCCTGTCACTAAGGATGCCGCGGTCTGCGATCCCACCTCCCGCAAAACTACCGATCTCGACCGGCTCATTGTCGGGCCCGACGGTGGAGTTTCCAATACCGTGGTTTATCTCGCGGACATCTCTCGTGGCAAGGCCATGAACCTGCCTGAGCAGCGACGGCACCTTGACCAACGGACGTGCCACTACATTCCCCATATCGTCCTGGTGCCCGATGGCAGCGATCTGACAATGGTCAGTTCGGACGCCACCCTTCACACCGTGCACATGGACGGGGCTGCAACTTTCAACCTGTCGTTTCCCTTCCCGAACCGCTCTAATACTCGCAAGATGACGCAGCCAGGCATCGTCCACCTGCGCTGTAACGGTGGCCATGAATGGATGAACGCGGAGATGCTGGTCGTGAAGCATCCTTATTACACAGTGACCGACGAGGACGGCAGCTTCCAGCTCACCAGCGTTCCTTCCGGCACTTATCGGATTGTGGCCTGGCATGAAGGTTGGGAGGTGCAATCGAAGCAAGCGCTCGATTTCTCCACCCAGCGCCCGGTGGTTCGTCCAGTCTTCTCCGAGCCGAAGATCATCGAGAAACCCGTGAGCGTGCTCCCGGAGCAGAACACGGTCGTAGACTTTTCACTGAGCGCAAAGTAATTCGCGACTATTTGAGCCCGTACCCAACTCGCCACCTTGTCCTTTTTCCACATTGCCCGATGCTTCCATTCTTGTCATAATTATCAAGCTCTGGCCATGTAACGGTGCTGTCGGGTGAAGCTTGCCCCAGCAACGCCGTCGCTGCCACATGACATTTTTTTCGAAGATTTTTACGCCCACCAAGAACCGGCGTCTGAACGAGCTCGTCGGGTTTCTTTTGTGCGTCTCCGCGCTCCTCCTTTTTCTCGCGCTAGCGTCCTATTCACCGCTCGACCCATCGCTCAATAGCGCCTCGGTCCTCACCGGATCGCGCGCGGCCCGCAACTGGATCGGTATTCTCGGGGCTTATCTTTCCGACATCGTCTTGCAGTTCTGGGGAATCGGGTGTTTCCTTCTTCCCGTATTCATGGGCATGCTGGGCGCGCGCTGGTTCCGCTCGCGGGCCGTGCAGACTCCGATTGCAAAGACGCTCGGCGGAATCTGGATGTTGATGTTCGTGCCCGCGCTGCTGGCGATTCTGCCCGGCCATTTCCGCTGGATGGGGTCGATCCCGATTGAAGGCCTCGTCGGGCGCATCGTTGGAGACGTGTTGATCCATTACCTGAACGTCGCCGGCGCATACATTGTCTGCACTACGGTTCTGGCGGTAGCGCTGTATCTGACCACGGCCTTCTCGTTCTCGACGATCGAGCTCTGGGCGCCCACGCGTTTCGCCTTTGTTGTCGCGCTGAAGGAACGCTTCAGAGACTGGCAGGATGAACGCGAGCGCAAGCGCCAACAGAAGGAACTGGAGAAACGTCGCGCCGAAAAACCTGTGGTGACGGCGCAACTGGTGCCGGCACGACAGACGCCGTCGCGCGCCGAGTCTTCACGACAGGAAATTGCGCGCAGCGTGAATACTCAGGGGATTCCCGGAGTCCAGTCGCCGACTTCCGCGGCTTCCGCTCCGCGGACCGGCATCGAGCGCATGATGGCCGAAGACCAGGTTGACGACGCTATCTCTGCGCCGCCCGCTGCTGCGACGCCGAGCGACATCGAAGTCACCGAGCGCGCCGATACCGAGCACCGGCCGAAGACGATCCTCCCCAAAATCGCTGGCAGCTACAAATTGCCGCCATCGAGCTTGCTGCACCGGCCTGACGAGCAGCAGACGGTCAACGAGGAAGAGCTCAAAGTTGTGGCCCAGGTTTTGACGGCGAAGTATGCGGAATTCGACGTTCACGGCCAGGTCACGCAGATCAACCCTGGCCCGGTGGTGACGACGTTCGAGTTCAAGCCGGAAGCCGGCATTAAGTACAGCCGCATCGTTGGACTCACGGACGATCTCTGCCTCGCTCTGCGCGCTGAAAGCATCCTCGTTGAACGTATGCCCGGCAAGAGCACGGTCGGCATTCAGGTGCCGAACCGCGAGCGCGAAATCATCTGGCTGCGCGAGAACATCGAGTCGCAGGAATTTCTCGGTACGAAGTCGAAGCTCACGATTGCGATGGGTAAGGACATCAACGGACGCATTGCCGCCGCCGACCTTGCCAGCATGCCCCACCTGCTGATCGCCGGCTCGACCGGCACGGGCAAGAGCGTGGCCGTCAACTCGATGATCATGTCGATTCTTTATAAGTCGACACCGGACGAAGTCCGGCTCGTGCTCGTCGACCCGAAGCGGCTCGAACTCGGCAACTATGAGGGCGTGCCGCACCTTTACACACCGATCATCACCGAGCCCAAGCTGGCCGCTAACGCACTGCGCAATGCCGTCCGTGAAATGGAGCGCCGATTGAAGCTGCTCGCGGCCAAGGGCGTCCGCAATATCGACAGCTACAACAAGCTGTTTGACGACACACCCAGCCTGTTCAGCGAACAGGCGGCGGGGGACGAAGGGCCGATTCCGAAGATTGTCATCATCATCGACGAGTTGGCTGATCTGATGATGCTCGATGGTCACAACGTGGAAGAGTCAATCACGCGCCTCGCACAGATGGCGCGTGCGGTCGGCATTCATTTGGTGCTGGCCACACAGCGTCCATCGGTCGATGTCATCACTGGATTGATCAAGGCCAACTTCCCTGCCCGCGTATCGTTCCGCGTGGCGACCAAGGTGGACTCGCGCACCATTCTCGACGCCAACGGCGCGGAATCGCTGCTCGGACGAGGCGACATGCTCTACTTGCCATCCGGTTCGGCGCGCGTGCATCGGTTGCATGCTCCGTACGTGACTGAAAAGGAAATTGCCGGAGTGGTGGAATTCTGGAAGGCGCAAGCCAACGTAAAGTACGAGGAAGCGTTCCTCGAAGCGCCCAAAGAAGATCGGGAGCGCTCCGATGGCGACGAGTCCGGCGAACTTTCCGCAGACGACAACGATCCGCTCTTCAATGATGCGGTACGCCTGGTGATCGAATTCGGCAAGGCCTCGACTTCCCTGCTCCAACGCCGTCTGCGCATCGGCTACGGCCGCGCCGCGCACCTCATCGACCTGATGGAACGAGATGGCATTGTCGGCGCTGCCGACGGTCCGAAGCCGCGCGAAGTCCTGAAACGCCCCAGCTGGCTCTCGGAAGTCGAAGAGTCGATGCGGTAGGAAGTGCGTTCGATCTCGCTCTCCCCACATTAGGCTTCACGCAATCGATCGCAGCAGATTTCAAAACTCCAGCGCGCAGAGAATAAATACAGGGGATAGAACAGAGTCGGAATCGTGCCGGGGATCTGGAGTCGAGATCCCCGCCCCTGTGTCTGCACTGAACGCAGACACAAGGACGGGCACCTTGAGTGTTTATTGGCCGCTGCCTGATCCGGCCGCTTGCTGCTTAACCTGCGCTTCGGCCTGATCGGCCGCCTGTTGCTGGTCTTGCAGCGTTTTTTCCGCCGTCGTATCGGGCTCCGGAGCCGGCACATCCGATGGCGTTGTGGTGGTGTCTGGCGCCTTCGGCATACCGTCTGTACCTTGTTTTTTGGCCAGTTCGCCCAGGCCATTGTTGAGTTGTTCCGCGAAGTGGTTTTGCATTTCTTGCAAGTCGTCCACTTTCACGGCTACGGTTTGCCCGGATGCGCAGTCCGACTTCTTGCTGGCCGAGACGCTGGCGTTGACCATGTTGTCGGCATCGGGGGTGTCGGTCAAGCGGGTGAGGACGTCGCCGCCGGTCAGTCCACACTCCTGACCATTCGCAACGACGGTGAGATTGTTGTCGACGACAAAGGTCCGCCGAGCTGGATCAAGCGCTGGGGGAACTTCGTCGCTTGCGGGAGCTGACGATGGAGCTGCTGGCGCTGCGGCCTGGCCGCCTGAGCCGCTATCCTGGCCCGCTTGCGCTTGCTGCGCGGCCAACTGGGCGCTCACCTCGTCGGCGATTGCCTGTTTGACCTCGGGAGTCATTCCTATCGTGGTCGAACCCGCAGCTGGTGACGAAGGATAGCCACCGTCGTCTCCGTAGCCCGCCACCGCGTCAGCGGCTGCTTCCTGGCGAGCTGAATAGGCCGACTGCAATTCGGCTGCGATCAGATAATCGGTGAGCCAGAATGCGGGCCCGGCATAGTAGGGATAGGGTGCGAACCAGCCGCCGTAGAAGCCATACCACGGCGCTCCTCCCCAACCCCATAGCCCTACGCCCCAGGCGAGGTGGAAGCCCCAGGGATGGTAGCCCCAGCCATAGAATCCGGGGTGATACCAGAAACCGGGATGGTAACCGTAGTACATATGACCGTGCCAGTTGTAGCCGCGATAGACGCCGGTATAGTAGTGGCCATTGTTGAAGTAGGTACGCGAATAATAGGCATGGCCGCCGCGATTGAAGTAGGCACGTTGCACATAGCCGGCGTGTGCGCCGGTGTTCACCACGCGCGCTCCGTTGTGCATGCCGACTACGGTGCGCCCACCGTGCAACCCACGGTCAATTTGCATGCCGTTGCGATTGACTGATCGAATCTGTCCGTTGGAACGGATGCTCGCAGAACCACCACCCCGCAAGGCAAAGTTCCTGGTTCCTGCTGGCGTGTGACCACCCGCCTGACCACCCGCCACGGCGCGTCCGCCTTCGGAGGCGTGTCCACCTTGCTCCGCGTGTCCGCCTTGCGCTGTATGTCCACCTTGCGCTTGGTGTCCGCCCTGCCCTGGGTGCCCGCCTTGCGCGGTGTGTCCGCCTTGTGCTGTGTGGCCGCTCTGCCCTGGGTGCCCGCCTTGCGCGGTGTGTCCGCCTTGTGCTGCGTGCCCACCCTGCGTGGGATGGCCGCCTTGTGCTGTGTGCCCACCCTGCGCCGCGTGCCCGCCCTGCGCGGAATGTCCGCCTCCGCCGCCCGAGTGGGACGGGGGCCTGCTCGAACCGGATTTGTGCTCCTCCTCCTTGGGAGGTCCGCCCGCCGAAGCAATAGCAGTCATGGTGAGAAGAACCACTAACAAGGACCACTTCGGCCCGATGCATGTCCTTAGGTCTCGCAGATTCATTTGTTAACTCCTCCGATGCTACCCTTTCAAAAAAGATGCGAAGCTCTCGGTCACAAACCCGTCCGCAGGAAATAAGTTTCGTCTAGACAGTAGTGTATAGGCCTGCAGGAAATTATCGCTCACGACAACCGCCGTCCATGGTAAATGTGGAAACATGAAGTTCCATACCGAGTACCTAACCCTGCACACCAAAACGAAGCGTGCGTACATTCATTTGACGCCGCAAGTTGAAGCTGCGATGAAGAAGTCTGGAATCAAAGACGGCATGATTCTGGTTTCCGCGATGCATATCACTGCTGGGGTATACGTCAACGACAACGAGAGCGGACTGATTAAAGACATCGACCAGTGGCTGGAGACGCTCGCTCCTTTCCGCCAGCATTACCAGCATCACCAGACCGGCGAAGATAATGGAGACGCGCATCTGAAATCGTTGATCATTCATCATGAGGTCATCGTGCCGGTTACGAACGGCAAACTTGATTTTGGACCCTGGCAGCAGATCTTCTACGCCGAGTTCGACGGCCAGCGCGACAAGCGCGTTCTTATAAAAGTCATGGGAGAATAGACCACTTGGTTTATCCTCAGAGTTCTCGCGAACTGAAAACTGACAGGAGCCTGACAACATGAGCGAAGAACTGCACGAACTGCACGAGCACGCCGAGCATGCACGCGAGCATCCCGATCTCGCACCCATCACGCTGACCATGGCGGTGCTGGCAGTGCTGGTGGCGACCGTGTCTCTGCTCGGCCATCGGACTCACACCGAAGAAATTATTCTGCAGAA
This sequence comes from Terriglobia bacterium, assembly GCA_963847715.1. Taxonomy (GTDB): domain Bacteria; phylum Acidobacteriota; class Terriglobia; order Terriglobales; family Acidobacteriaceae; genus Acidiflorens. Next base: position 197,689 of record CAWKAZ010000014.1, on the reverse strand, counting down.
TCAGGTCACCGACAAGTGGGCTTATTATCAGGCCAAGAATATCCGCCTGCACACCGATGAGTTGTTTGCCGATCTGGCGGGATTGGTCCCGACGAAGGACGCCGACGAAACTGCCAAGTTTCAGCAGAAGGTTCGCACCGAGGTCGCGGCATACAGAGAGGACAAGAAGAAACTCGAGGAAGAAGGCCACGAACTCGAAGCGGAGTTCAAAACCACGAATCGTAAAGCCAATCGTTTTGATCTGGGAGAAGTCTTTCTTGAGATCGCACTGGTCATTACCTCGATCACGCTACTCTCAGGCCGGCGTATCTTCTGGCATCTCGGCCTACTGCTGGCGACCGCCGGCGTTCTTGTTGCCGCCTCGACGTGGCTGATGCACTAGCGGGTGCCGCAGAAGTCGGCTCCTGATGTCCAGCCCCTAAAGGGGCATCTGAAATCAAAGGAGTTTCGGTATCGCTAAAGCGATACCCTGATACAAACCGGTTTCTTCAGCAACCTGCTATCCCAATAACGTTGTGTTCGGGCGCTGCTTACTATTCGCGCATGACCCAGCCTCTGGTGATGTCCATCACAAGAGGTTGGTTCACTACTTTGACGCTCATTCGTCGGCGCCAGACCAGGCTTCGTCAAGATGTCACCGCGCGCGGAATGTGCTCAACTCACCGTGACGTCTAACTCGCTCTAAATGTGGAAGAGTCACTTCGAGCGCGCGGCCGGCCCTTTCGGCAGTTCAGTTGCATGAGTCCAGACAATCTCTTTGGCCGAAGTTATGAAGAGAAGACTGGACCCAGCCCATGCTTCAGAAGTGTGCCAATCCCTCCTGTATGGTTCCGTTTCGTTCCTTGCGCGAAGGTAAACTCTTTCTAGCGGAAACGGTCCCTGCCGAACCGAACGCATCTCTTGACCGTCGCAAAGTCCGCCGACGTGAACATTTCTGGCTCTGCGACGCTTGCTGCTCCCATTACACGCTCCGTTTTGACCCAGCCAGCGGAATGCTGACTGTTCCCTTGAACGGGCACGAGTCTCCGCGATTCCTCACGCGTGCTGTAGCCAACGCTTCTTGAGGGGAAGGAGACTCCGATGGACTGCACCTTCAAAAAAAATCCGCCGTGTTCGGTGTGTGGACTCGACACCTTTCGTCACAAGGGGTGGTTCCTGGTGATCGAAAACCGTTGGCTCGACCGGCTCAAGATCCTGTCGTGGCATCCGTCGCTCGCCCGTCGAAAGGGCGTACAGAGTGTCTGCTGCCGTCTGCATCTGAAGACGCTAATCGTCCACTGGTTAACGAAGGCCAGCTTCCGGGTCGCTCCAACGCACGCCCTCCCCCCAATCCCTATTGGCAGCGACCCAGATCGGGACGAGGTAGATCTCGGTTCCCAGGCGCTAGGACGAGTCGTCGGTGAGTTAGCCGTTCACCGGGAATCGCTTTCCCGGGTCTGGACGGGCTCACCCCAGTCGCTGGAATACATTCTGGACGCACTGATCACCATCGAGGAGGAAGACAAGCCGCAAGCGATGAACTTTCAACTCGTCGCCCCTCAGCTGTCCCCGCAAGAGCTCTCACTTCAATAAAAGGACGCTGGCAGAGGTCTAGCTCTGCCGGCGCTCCCTCCAAGCTTGCCAGTCTTTTTCCATTGCGCCGGCCATCGACTGCGCTGCGATCAGCAACCAGTTCGCTTTTCTCCGACGTAAGTCTTTCAGAATGGCACGGCGTTTTTCGACCGTTCCCAGGTGAATATTGGCCGTTTCCCATCCCATGGCCTCAAGCAGCCGGCATTCACCGCGGTTTGAGCCGAGCGCCGCAAGTTCGATTCGCGAGCAGTGTGGGGACAATCGCCTTACGATCCAGTGTCCGCGCATCTGCACATACGGGTCAGGACAGCGCACCGCTCGCCGCAGAATTGCCGCATACAGAATCTCCGCCGGCGCGCGCTTTGGATTCAACCACTGCAAAGCCGACGCGGTCAGGGCCTTCGCTTCGCGCGCCACCCGTCCACCGTTCCACTCTGCAATGGCCACCAGCCGGGTCCTCCCGAGGCTTCCCAAGCCCGCTCTCCGGCGCGCGAGACGGTAGGGGATATGCGACTCTGGCAGCAGATGCTCGAGTGCCTCGCGGGCACTCTCCGGGATATCGCCTTTCACGGTCGGAAGACGATCCATCTTCTGCCAGAATACGACCGGGTCGCGCAGCTTGCTCTCCGCAATCGCCCGGAGCCACTCGTGATGCTCGCCCAAGATAAACGGACGTCCGCCGGACTCCATTGCTCGCTCGTATCCCTCCAGGATCGCGGCAGTGGCGTCCTTTGGTTTGACTGCCAGCCGCTCTTCGCGCGCGGCCAGCAATGCGCTCGTCGCGAGTCGCACCAGGTCCATGGTGTAGGGAAAGAGAGAAGCCTCGTCAAAATCATTGACGCCCCACACCAGCCGGCCATCGGTATCCCGCCAAGTGCCGAAGTTTTCGACGTGGAGGTCACCGACCGAGAGAATGTGCGGTGCTTTGTCCAGATCGCCGCATGCCTCCGGCCATTGCTGGAGCCAGCGATAGAAAGTCGCGCGAAAAAAAGGGAACAGGGACGCAGCCATCTGTTCGTGTTTGAATCGCAGGTCCGGCTCGACAATGTGTATGTGCAACCGTAGCCAGTCTTCGTACTTTTTTGTAGCCTTCACTATGTTCATTTAAGTGACCGAGTTCAACGGTTAGCAACGATAAGAAGACGGCCACGCCCTGTCAAGGCGCTGCTTGCCCAAACTGCACGTTCCAACCCGCATTTCACCTGCTATGATTTCCGGCGCCAATGTTTCGATATTTTTTTCACGACGTGTGGCACAAACATGCGTGCATGCGGGCAGTAGCGTTAGTGGCGCTGGCGCTGGCCGTTGCGTTTAATGTCTATGCCTCTGCCGCCAAGTCGCCGGCGCGTCTCCGCGCAGTACACATGGTCCAGCAATGGATTCCCATGTCCGACGGCGTTCGCCTTTCGGCCACGCTCTACATGCCGGACTCGCCCAAGGCGGGAGAGAAATTTCCAGCGCTGCTCGAATACCTTCCTTATCGCAAAGACGATGCCACGGCGGCTCGCGATTATCCGCTCCACAGTTGGTTTGCCGCACGCGGATATGTCAGCGTGCGCGTGGATATTCGCGGCTTCGGAACGAGCGAGGGCGTCCCAACGGATCGCGAATACTCGCAGCAGGAGCAACTCGACGGCGAGCAGGTCATCGCCTGGTTAGCATCGCAGCCATGGTCGTCGGGCAAAGTCGGAATGTTTGGAATTTCCTGGGGAGGCTTTAATTCGATCCAGCTCGCGATGCGCCGTCCCCCCGCACTGAAAGCGATCATCGCGGTCGATGCGACCGAGCAACTGTTCCATGACGACGTCCATTACATCGACGGCATGATGCATTTCGACGAGTTCGAGCTGAACATGGACCTTGCTCCTGGCATTACTGGGGCCCCCGACTACACGCTTGACGAGAAAATCCTTGGTCCGCGTTTCGACTCCGCACCTTGGTCGCTGATGTACTTCAAGCATCAGCGCGACGGCGAATTCTGGCACGCTCCGCTGCGTCCGCTCAGCGAAATCAAAGTTCCGTGCTTCCTGATCGGAGGCCTGCTCGACGGCTATCGCGATTCCATCCCCAAGATGTTCGAGCAAGTGAAAGCGCCGATCAAAGCGATCATCGGACCGTGGAATCACACTTTTCCGAATGATGCCGAACCGGGCCCGCAAATCGAGTGGCGAGACCAAGCTCTGCGCTGGTGGGATTACTGGCTCAAGAACCGCAACACCGGAATCATGAACGATCCAGCGCTCTCGATTTATATCCAAGATTGGCACCCGCCCGACACGCATCTGAAGATCGTGCCAGGAAAGTGGCGCGGCGAGAGCGGGTGGCCTCCGCAGAACGTGGCCAACACGACTCTCTACCTTCACGACGGGCATGTGCTGGCGACGGACTTGGCTAAACCTGCGGCTCACGAACTCCGCTATGTTCCGAGTATCGGTGTTGAGGCTGGCTTCTGGTGGGGAGAGCTATTGACCGACCCGCGTCCGGTTGACGCCTTCAGCCTGACGTATGACTCGGTGCCACTGAAGACCGACTTGACCATCCTGGGACGCCCGCACGCATTGCTGCAGGCGAGCACGTCTGCTCCGCTCGCTGACTGGTTCGCACGCCTTTCCGACGTGGCTCCCGACGGTACCGTAACCCAAATTACAGGAGCCGGCATCAACGGTGCACAGCGCGAATCGAGTTCAGACCCGAAGGACCTGGTTCCCAATCAGACTTACGCGCTCGACATCGAGATGCACCTAACAACATGGACTTTCCCCAAGGGCCATCGCATTCGCCTCGCGGTTTCGAATGCCTTGTGGCCCATGGTTTGGCCGACGCCCTACGCGATGACCACCACGCTGCAAATGGGAGGGGCGACCGGATCGCGGCTTGTGCTTCCGCTGGTGCCGCCTTCGATGTATGCTGCGCCGCAATTCAATCCGCCGGGACCTTCGGAAGAGCGTAGCGATATTCACGGAGAAGGCTTCCCATGGCCGGGTGAATGGAAGACGGAGCGCGACGAAGTCAACGGCAAGACAAAAGTGACTTGGACGGGAAAATCATCAGAGACGTACCCGTGGGGAAAAGAAACTGATTTGGAAGGCATCACTTACCTTGCTGATGACAGCCATTCGGAGGCCAGCTCCGCGCAAGGCGAGGCCGAAATTAAGATCGAACTGAAGGGTCGCACCCTCATCTGGCAAGGACATCTTACGCTGTCCAGCGACGCCAAGAATTTTCGCTACAAATATATCCGCGAGTTATATCAGGACGGCAAAATACTGAAACAGAAGACCTGGGAAGAGACGATTCCGCGCGACCACCAGTAGCCAAAGCCTTCGCTGCGATTCGCAACACAACTCCATTACTGTCGTCACTTGCGGCTATGCCATTTGCGTGTAATCTCGTTGGCAATGGCTTCATTTATGCGACCCATTATCGCCACCGTCGTAGTTGCACTGTCCCTGGGAGCAGCCTCATCGCCTTCGGTTTCCTCCGCCCAAGAAGCTGCGCCAGCCAAACGGAAGATCGTTAGCCAGGTGGTCCCTTCCTATCCGGAACTCGCGAGCAAGATGCAAATCACCGGAACTGTCCGCGTGGAAGCCACCGTTGGTCCAAATGGGAAGGTAAAGTCGACGCAGGTGATCGGCGGAAGTCCGGTTCTTGCAAAGGCAGCGGTCGACTCGATCGAAAAGTGGAAATGGGCACCCGCGCCGCAGGAAACCAAAGAGCTCATCGAACTTAATTTCCACCCGTAGCGTAGCGCTGGCATCTTGCCAGCGGTTCTAGACAGCGTCCTCTGAGCTTGCCGGCGCTACTGCGAGCACGCTGCCGCGCCCGCCGACTTATAGACCTTCCCGTCCTTCATCACAAACTCCACTCGTTCCAGCAGGCTGATGTCTTTCAGCGGGTCGCCGCTCACCGCGATCAGATCGGCATATTTTCCTGGTTTGATCGATCCAAATTCGTTCGCATGTCCCAAGAGATCAGCGGCGCTCGAAGTCGCCGCCTGAATTGCCTGCATGGGAGTCATCCCGTACTTCACCATGTAGGCGAACTGCTTCCCGCTGGTTCCGTAGGCGCAGACACCCGCATCCGTACCGAAGGCCATTTTCACTCCGGCCCGCACGGCCTTGCCGAAATTGTCGCGCTGGACCTGAGCCAGCCCGGCTTCGTGCTCCAGGAAGTCGGGTGGCGTCTGTCCCGTCTTTCCGCCTGCCTGAATGCATTCGTCGTCGTAAATATCCATGTCCAGATACGTTCCGCGCTGCTTCGCCATCGCGATGATGTCGTCGTCCAAATATTCCGCATGCTCAATTGAAGCCGCTCCGGCCAGAATCGCATTTCGGATTCCCTGCGGCGCATGGGCATGTACGGCGACGCGCAGGCCAAAACTCCTGGCTTCCTCGACGCCCGCCTGCAATTCCTCCTCGGTAAATTCAATTGAGTTTGGACTGCTGCCATGCGTCAGCACCGCTCCGGTCGAAAGCATCTTGATCACGTCGACGCCATTGTGGGCTAGCAACCGCACCTTCTGGCGCACTTCCCACGGACTATTCGCCTCGCCATAGTGCAAGTCCCAGGGCAACTGAATGTCCGGAGCCTGACCCGTCATCGCGCCAGCGCCGCCCGTTATTGTGATGTACGCTCCGGCCACGAACATCCGCGGACCAATCACATCACCGCGCGTGATCGCATCGCGCAGTGCGACGTCGTTCAACGCCCGGTACGTTCCCACATCGCGGACGGTTGTAAATCCTGAAAGCAGCATGGCCTTCGCATTCGAAACAGATTCCAACACGATTTGAGACGCGGTTTTCTTGAGAACATTGAATGGTTCGCCGTCGCCGTGCCCATCCGCTACGTGGGTGTGGCAGTCAATCAGGCCCGGCAGTACGGTTTTGTCGGACAGGTCGACCCACTTTGCATCGGCGGGAATATGCAGTTCCTTGCCAACGGCGGCAATCTTGTTGCCGACGATCAGGATCTTCTGATCGGTCAGCACCGTGCCGGAATCGGGATCGATCAAGCGACCGGCCTTGACGACCGTTACCTGGGCAACAGCAACCGCAGCAAGCGTCAGTGCGCACAAAAAGAGCGATAGTTTTTTCAACGAGGCCCCCCGCGAACGACGATCAATCTGCGGCAGCCGCAGATTTCCCCAACCCTTGTTTCAAATCCGCGGCCAGCAACTGATGAAACAACTGCTCCCCCGCTTCGCGACGCGCAGAGAGCCGGCCCGCGCCGTAAGCGCGCGACTTCAATCCCCGCTGCACCGCCTCGCAGATTCCCAAATCCTCATCCTGCACGCGATTTCCGACCGCAACGCTCGACTCGTTGTAGGCGCGGGCCGCCTCGCTGACATCGCTGAAGTAGAAGTCGAAGACAACGCGGCAATGATCCACATCAATCGGGAATCACGAGATTCGTATCCAGATAGCCCTCGTAGCAATTGAACATGAAGTTCGGATGCAGCCAGAAATACCATGCCCGGTCGCCGCGCCGCGTCGTTCCCGTGGCCGCGTCTTCATTCGAACTCACCATCGGACTCGACTGCAGGCAATAGCGATCTTCATTTTCGATGGTGTACTGCTTGTAATCGAGCACCGAACTCAATCCCTTGTGCAGGTGCGGCACGTGATAGCCGCCGTCCAGATAGTTATCGACAAACACCTTCCAGTTGCAGTGAATGTCATAACTTTGACTCGAAAAGTAATGGAGCTTGCTCAATCCGAGCGGCGCGACGCGCTTGACGATTCCGCCCAGAAAATCGGCCAGCGGAGCGGCTTCCGGATCAAGATTCACGAAAACAAACTGCTCCCACGTATCGACTTTCACGGGGACGAGTCCGTTGTCCTTGCGCTCGAAGTTCTTTACGCCGTCGAACTCTGGCATGCCCTTGAGCGAGCCATCCAGACCATAGTTCCAGCCGTGGTACGGACAATGCAGGATCGACGCTTGTCCACATGGCTCGGTCACCACCGCGGCCGCATGATGGCGGCACACATTGTAAAACGCGCGCAACACGCCATCGGTTCCACGCACAGCAACGAGTGGCTCTCCAGCCACCGTCGCGGTTACAAACTGCCCCGGCTTTGCGACTTGATCGACACGCCCCATCACTTGCCATGTGTGCGAAAAAACAGTCTCCCGCTCCAGTTCCGCAATCCGCGCGTCGACGTACCACGGAGCCGGAATCGTGGAAGCTTCCGTCAGCGGTGCCGCGTCGTCGTAACTGGCAACAATCTGTTCTACCGTCAGCTGATTCTTCATGCCTTCTTCCCCGTCACCTGAACTTTCTCCGATCCAATCGCCCGCCGCAACAGTTCGACAAACTGTTCGATGCGCGCTTCTTTTTCTTCCGGCACTGGGCCCGACTTACGAAACAATCCTGGATCCAACTCCTCCGTAAGCAAGCGCATCCTGAAAGCGGTCCATCGTCCACTCCAGGATGGAGCCGATCATGTCCACATCGAGATCGGGGCGAAGTTCGCCGCGCCCTACGCCGAAGCCTACAAAATCGCGCCATCCGTAGGGATCTTCCGCCACGAGAAAGCGGTTGATCTCCCGCCGGAGCGCGAGGTCCGTTCCATAATTGCCGACCAGATAAATTCGGTAAGACGACCAGTTGTCTCGAACCATATTTTCCGTGCGCCCCAGCCAGTAGCGCAGCACTTCGAAGAATCCTCGCTCCTGCACTGCGGCCGGAGCCTGCATATATTTGGGGAATGAAAGCACGGCTTTTTTATAGGCCTCGAAAAACAGACCATCCTTACTTTTGAAGTGCTGGAAAACCGATCCCTTGGCGATGCCCAACTGCGCGGCAATGTCCTCCACGCGTGCGGCGCTGTAACCGCGCTCGGCAAAATGCCGGATCGCGACTTCTACAATTCGTCCTCGTTTTGCTTCCGAACGGGGACGCGGCTTCCCATCCCTCCTCATCTGCGTCGGCTTCGCCAGACTGCTGGTAATTCCTTCCATGGCCCCACCTCTCCCGGGTTCTTGACCTGCGGTCAACGAACGATACAGCACTCGTAATCCACTTTTCAATGGCTTTTTTCTTGAGCTTTCGTTAATTTCTTCGCTCGGGGTTTTTCCAGTTTTGACCAAAGGTCAGACGCATGCCTAGCGGCGCAAACACGATCTATGATGCCGTTGTCATCGGCGCCGGGCACAACGGCCTGACGGCTGCCGCTTATCTGGCGCGCGCCGGACACTCCACGCTCGTCCTCGAGCGCCGCGACATTGTCGGGGGATGCTGTGTCACGGAACAAATCGCTCCCGGCTGCCGCGCCTCGACGACTTCCTATATCGCCAGTATGCTCCGCCCCGAGGTGATCCGCGATCTGCGTCTGGCTGAGCATGGACTGCGCATGGTTCCCTGCGATCCCGCGCTGCAGGTTCCCTTTCCTGACGGCCATCTCGTCTCGTGGTGGGCCAGCCGGGACCGGGTGGTGGAGGAGCTGAGAAAGATTTCTGTGCGGGACGCAGACACGTTCGTCCGCATCGACGATCAACTGAAGAAACTCGCTCGTTATCTTCAGCCATTCTTTCTTGAGCCGCCGCCCGAGCCGGGCACCGAATCTCTTTCAGGATGGTCAGAACTTTTTCGCGCGGGCAAGCGCTTTCGCGGAATCTCGAGCGCTGAAATCTCGCAGCTCGTTTCTTTCCTGACCGGCAGCCTCGGCGACTTTCTCGATCGTCACTACGAATCCGAAAAAGTAAAGACGCTGTTTCTCGCCAACAATGTCTATGGCAAGCACGGCGGCCCTTACCAGCCCGGCACGGCGCTGGGATTGCTCTTCCACTTGCTCAGCGGCGGCGAGCACGACCAGCAAGGCTTTTACGGACACGTGATGGGCGGCATGGGCTCGATTACCAATGCCATGGCGAAAGCGGCGCGAGGCTTCGGAGCTGAAATTCGCACGAACGCCGCGGTGAAGCAAATCGATTCGCGCGACGGACGAGTGCGCGCGGTGGTTCTCGAAGATGGCGCCGAAATCCGAGCCCGCGTTGTGCTCTCGAACGCCGATCCCAAGCGCACTTTTCTCGGGATGGTGCCAGAGCGCGATCTGCCCAGCGATTTTGTGCATGCCATTCGCGGCATCAAGATGGATGGTCCCTGCGCGAAGGTCAACATGGTGTTGTCCGAGGAGCCGCGTTTTACGGGCACACCCGCCAGCTATGACGCGCAGCAGCGTTCGCTTTTCACGCTGGTTCCCTCGCTCGAATTCGCCGAGCGCTGCTATGACATCGCAAAGTTTGGAGAAATTCCGGAACAGCTCTGGGTCGATTGCGTCATCGCGTCGAACGCGGATCCATCGCTCGCTCCCGCGGGCAAGCACGTCATGACCTGCTTTGTGCAGTACGTACCCTACAAGCTTCGCCAAAGCACGTGGGACGATAACCGCGAGCTGCTGGGCGACCGTGTCGTCAAGAAGCTTGCCGAGTACGCGCCCAACGTTCCGAACGCGATCATTGCGCGGCAGGTACTCACTCCCCTTGATCTGGAACGGACATACGGACTTACCGAAGGCAACATCTTCCACGGCGACCTGACGCTCGAACAATTGTTCTTCAATCGTCCCATCGCAGGATGGTCTCAATACCGCACGCCGATTGCGGGACTCTATCTCTGCGGCGCTGGTGCGCACCCTGGCGGCGGAGTCACGGGAGCTCCCGGTCACAACTCGGCGCATCAAGTGCTGCGCGACTTGAAGAGAGGCAAGTTCAAGGAGGCCGTGGCATGAACGCTAACGGCCTGCCCACGAACGGCCTGCAAAAGACTGCCGATTTCATTATTCTCGGTGCGGGAGTCATGGGAGCGTCAATTGCCTTCCATCTCGCTCGACGCAACGCCGGGCGCATCGCGGTCCTCGACAAGGATCACGCGGGCAGCGGCGGCAGCGGCCGATCTTCGGCGCTGGTGCGGATGCATTACAGCTTTCCTCCGGAAGTTCAGCTGGCCCTCATCAGCTTGAAAATGTTTCAGCACTGGCGCGAGATCGTCGGCGAGCCGGGCGAATTTCGGAAGACTGGATTCGTCCGCATCGTGCACCCGAGTGAATCCGATGCACTGAGGAAAAACGTTTCGATGCAAAAGCGTCTGGGCGCGAACGTCGACCTCATCAATCGGCAGCAGCTCAAGGAGCTCGCGCCTGATTGGAAGGTCGATGACGTGGAACTCGCGGCTTACGAACCGGACTCTGGCCATGGAGACGGCAATGTGGTCGCCAATGACTTCTTGAGCCGGGCCCGCGATTCCGGTGCGATCTATCTTTCGAAGACTCGTGCCACCAAGTTATTGATCGATGCCGGCCGCATTCGGAGCGTGCAAACCGAGCACGGCGAAATTCACGCTCCCGTCGTCGTCGCCGCCACGGGTCCATGGACGCGGCCGCTCTTTCAGTCCACCGGATACGATCCTCCGATCGAGACGGAATTCCACCAGGTTGCCGTCCTGAAAAATGAGCCCACCATGAAGCCCGGCCCAGCTTGCATTGATTCGGTCACTGCGACCTATTTCCGGTCCGATGCCAGCGATAAGTTTCTGGTCGGCGATTTCTACGGCAAGCGCCCTGTTGATCCCGATAATTTTCCTCAGCGTCCCTCTGACACCGACTTGGAGGACATCATTGATCGCGCGTCCCGCCGCGTGCCGAAACTGGAACAGGCGGAGGTGATGCGTGGTGTGACCGGGGTCTACGACGTGACTCCGGATTCGCGCCCTCTGCTGGGGCTAGTCCCCGGAGTGGAAGGCCTTTACCTATGCGCGGGATTCTCGGGCATGGGATTCAAAATCTCTCCCGCGGTTGGCCTGGTGATGTCCGAAGCGATTCTGGATGGCAAGGCTTCGACAGTAGATATCACCCCGTTCCGTCCGAACCGTTTCGCGGAAGGCAAACCGATCAAGGCAGAATTCGAGTACAAAGATGACTAGCGCCGTCGACGTTCGTCTATGGGTTGAGCAAGAAGGAGATTCCAATGCCTGAGACCGCACAGCAATATACGCAGCGCATCCTGTCGAATGCCGAAGGGCAGGATCCGATCAAAGTCCAGTCCGCCACCAACAAGACTCTCATACGTTTGACCAAGGGCATGTCGCCCGCCAAACTTTGCAAGCGGCCTGTACCTGATAAATGGTCGGTGGCCGAGATTCTGGCGCATCTCGCCGATGTTGAGATCGTTATCGGCTGGCGCATGCGCTCTATTCTCGGAGACCCCGGAACGGCTGTTCAGGCCTACGATCAGAACTCCTGGGTCGTCAGCGGACACTACGAAAAGCGCGGTCCGCGGAAAGCAATTGAGTTGCACCGGGCGGTGCGCGACGCCAACCTCGCGCTGCTGAAATCGCTTTCTCCTGAGCAGTGGAAACACTACGGCCAACATGCCGAGCGTGGCCAGGAATCCATTGAGCACATCGTCCGCATGGTCGCCGGACACGACCTCAACCATATTCACCAGATCGAGCGCATCGTAAAGCCAGCAAAATAAATTCATTTCTCACAGGAGCACGTATGCCCAAGCAAGGAATTCTCGAACGTCTGAAGCACGGTCCCGTCTTAGGCGACGGAGGTTACCTACTCGAACTGGAGAAGCGCGGCTGGGTGCGTCCCGGGCCCTTCACGCCTGAGGTTGCCATCGTTTACCCGAATGCACTTCGTGAAATGCACATCGAGATGCGCGAGGCGGGGGCCGAGGTTCTCCAGGCGCTGACCTTCTACGCCAGCCGCGACAAACTGGCCACGGTCGGCCTCGAAGACCGCGTCGAAGACATCAATCGAAACGCCGTCCGCGTCGCGAAAGAAGTCGCTGGCGATCAATGCCTGGTGGCCGGGAACCTGAGCCTGACTTGGATGTACGAACCGAAGAGCCCGAAATCCGCCGACCGCGTGCGGCAAACATTCGACGAACAACTGAAAGTTCAGTGCGAGGAGGGCGTCGACTTCATCATCGGGGAAACTTTTTCGTGGTTGGGCGAAGCTCTTCTCTGCGTCGAGCGCGCAAAGAAAACCGGGCTGCCGGTAATGGTCACCATCTGCTTCGAAAACAAAGATGAAACAGCCGAGGGCGCCGATGCTGCCACGGCCGCCAAAACGCTGCTCGACGCGGGTGCCGATATCGTAGGCATGAACTGCCTCCGACCGCCGCAGCACATCCTCGGCCCGATGGAACGGATGCGCAAAGCGGTCGACGGCTACCTGGCCTGTCAACCGGTCGCGTACAACACTCCGAAAGACAAACCTGACTTCACCAGCCTCCCGGAATTTCCCTACGCTCTCGACCCTTTGCAACTCACGCGCAAACAAATGGGTGAGTATGCGCAGCAAGCGAAGGAGATCGGCATCAACTACATCGGCTCCTGTTGCGGATCGGTCGCCATGCATGTGCGGGAAATGGCGCGGGTGTTAGGGAAGCTCCCGGCCGAGAGCCGGATCTGGAAGAAGGGTGGCGAGAAGCCGATGTCGGCTTACGAGTATTACGATCACGATCAGATCAGTGTGAAATAGCCGTTGATTTTGGTGGCAGCGTAAGAGTTGAGTGTGAGTCCTCAGTGGCTAAAGCCACTCGTTGAAGACATGCCTGCACCGCAGCGGTAAACCGCTGCGCCACCCAAAATCAAAGTTGCTAGCGCTTCTTCCCTTCGCGCAGGAGTGCCGTCACCGCACTCCTGCATGCATCGCGCAGCGCCGCCGCGTGTTGCGGATGGATGGTCCTCGCGATCAGCAGCATCACCATTCCATGCAGCATCGCCCAGAGCGCAAGCTGCAACGCGGTGTGGTCATCCGGAGACCCTCCGAGCTGCTTAGCCAACATCGCTTTTATGAGTTCGACCGCGGGCCTGCCTTCTTTGAAGGCCTGATTCAAGCTCATCGCGCGCGCCGGCCGCCCCGAAAAAAGCAGCTCGTACTCGTGGAGGAAATAAAGCTCATATTCATGCGGATGACTCAGGGCGTAGTCCACGTAACGTTCCGAGGCTTCTTCCACCGAGGATGAGGCTTCAAATTGGCGGTAGATGTCCTGTCGCGTTCGCTGCAACAATGCGCGCAGGATGTCGTCGCGGTGGCGGAAACGCCGGTAGACAGCGGGTGTGTTTGTGTCTGCAGCCCGGGCCACGGCGCGCATGGTGAGTGCTTTGCCCGCACCTTTCTTCCATAGGTGTCGGGCTGCGTTCAGAATACGGTCTTCGAGATCAGGATCGGCTTGCCGCGCCATGCTTTCCTCTTTCGGACGGCCTCTAGAATTGTGTTGACAGTGTACACGTAATGGGATATAAGGACAATACAGCCTTCCCCTCCCCCATTTCCTCCTGGATTCGGTGGACTGTCGATTTGCCGCGGTGGAGGTGTGGCCCGCGGCTTTTTGCTGTGTCAGCAGTGTTCGCGAAAAATCGACCCTGACTTAGTGCTGTGACCCTAGGGAACCTACGCAACCGTCCGGAGACGAAAGTGGGGCTCCGTCCGCATCGCTGTGCCATCTTGAGCGATCGGTCGGCGAATGCCCGCTCTTTGCGGCTCCCGGTGCACAATTCTTATTGAGGAGTTTTATAGATGTGTGTAGCGGATAATTCTGAAGACAGACTTTCGATCGTGCAATTGAATGCGGAACTGAGGAATGCGGAACTGGAATTAATGAGTGCGCATTGCGCCACTTACAAGCTGCGTCTGCGGTTTTCCACGCAAGACCTGGCGCGCTACGGCCGCCGCGACGTGCTGCGAAAATCCATCGAGACGGCAAGCGCGATTAACGAATATTTCTCGTCGATCGAGTCGCAAATCCCCGCGGACGAAATCGTACCGGCAGCTCCCGGTGGACTCACGGAAGCGAAGATTCTGCAGGCAATCGACTGCGTAGCCGGGTACCTGCGTGACCAGCGCAACTACTACCTTCCCTCGGCCGCCCCTCTTAGCAAGTTGCAAAAAGACCTGATGAGCCCCTACTTTCCAGCAGATCTGCTGCATGAGGTGCGGGCCCTGGAACTCCGTGGAACTCGCGTTCCCAACCCATCTTTTTATGCGCAGGCCCGGGAACTCGGCTTCACCAGTCTGCCTGATATTGCTCACATGAGTTCCATAACATTTCAAGATGTGTTGGTTTTCAACGAGCAACTCACCGATCGATCCCTGTTCCACGCGCTGGTGCACGCGATGCAGTTTCAGGTTCTGGGCATCGAACGCTACACCGAACTCTTCGTGCGCAACTTCGTGAACACCAGATTTCATTTTCTGGTGCCGGTGGAAGCGCACGCTTTTCTACTGGAATCGAAGTTTGCCCGGCCCAGCGCGGAGAAATTCTCGGTCGAGGAGCAGGTTCGGCAGTGGGACAAGCAGAATCGCTACTAAGGTACGTTGACGGTCACGGTGGCGGCGGTACGACCATATTGATTCGTCGCATATAGCGTATACACGGTGGTTGCAGTCGGTTTGACCGTGACGCTGCCGCCGCGGGCCGCTCCAACCTCGGGCGAGATAATGACGGTTTGAGCTGTGCCCGCATCCCACGCCAGCGTCACACTGCCGCCCGCGGCAACGTGCGTAGGAGCGGCTGTGAAGCTGCCAACCGCAGGAGCCGCACCGGACGGCACATTTGCCGACGTGTACACCGGATTCATCTGCACGACTTCAAACGCGGAGGCGGGCACGGTTTTCAGTGATTCCAAGTCCGCTCCCCAACGGCTGTCAGAAGCTCCCGTCACATACAAAGAGCTGCCGTTATCCGCCAAAATTAACCCGTACTTTTTCATCGCCGTCAAAATCACCTGCATGTTGGTGGAGAAACCTGAAGTGTCATAGTTCGACTTCAACCTCAATCGCATGCCCATCGGTGGCGCCGATGGGTCGCTCGAGTTTGCCGCCCAGTGGGAGGCCGGAGGAGTGAATGCAGCGCGCGTTTTCGGCAGCGTGAAGCGGAAGGCATGCTGAATTTTCCCTGCGGCCACTTCGTCGTAGCGCACCAGCCCCGGAAAAATGGGAAGACCGGCTGCATCCGCCGATGTCCAGGTATACGGACGCTGCCCATTTCCGCTGCTCAGAAGATCCCACACCGCAGTCGAATCCGCGTTCCAGCTGCCGTCGCCATTCACCGAGGAGTTGTACAGCTCGTAGAGGAAGCAGTTGCTGTTGTCGAGCACCAGCACGTGACGGTCTCCGCTGCTACCGGAACCGCCTTCAATCGGCGCGTTCGCGGGGACAGGCATCGGTCCGGGATCGCTCTCGTCGCCATAGGCACCCAGATTGACCTTCACAAAATTCTGGCTGCCGTTTACGACGACGTACGGAATGCCATACGTCGGATCAGTTCCGAAGTCGGGGTGCACGTTTACCGAGCCGACCCAGTTGCTCATGAGTGAGGCGGAGTTCGGATCGATCGCCGCTCCAGAGACGTCTGCGTTCCACAAACTGCTGCCCGTGAACGGAACAAAGCCACCCAGACTGGCTGTTTGCCCGGGTGTCATGACGTTGCAGGCCAGGCTCCCGCCGCCACCTCCCCCGCCGCCACCTCCGGCCGGCGCAGCAGTCGTTCCGCCACAGCCGGTGAGGAGGATTGCTGCGAGGAATGCCGAGAAGAAGGCCGAAGACAACCCCCGGCTCGTTTGCTGGTGCGGGAAAGAATCGGCGAACATGTACCAATTCTGACTCACCGTTCAGGAAGGCAATAGAGATCGTCGGATCATGTCCGGAAGGCCAGTGCCGGAACTATCATTTGCGCGAAAAGTCGAAACTGACTAGTCCGCCAACTCCTGCAATGGCTCGCGCAGCGGCGCAACCACGGGCTTCTTCGACCGTGTGGTGGTAATCACAATCACGCTGACCAGCACGAGCAGCGTTCCCAGCAAGGTTCGCGGACCAACCGACTCGCCGCCCAGAAAGTACCCGACAATCACCGCCACCACGGGGTTAACGTATGCGTACGTACCAACTTTCGTCGGGGATTCATGATGGATGAGCCACACGTAGGCAGTAAATCCCACGATCGAGCCGGCGACGATCAAGTAGGCGAGCGCAAACCAGGCACCGCGTGAGACCGCGGTAATGTGAAAGCCCCGAAATTCACCGAACATTGCGCCCACCAGCGCCAGTAGGATTCCTCCCACCAGCATCTGCGCTCCGGAACTCATCGCTTTTGACGCAGGCAGCGGAAGCTTCCGTGTCAGCGCCGAGGCGATCGACCAACTAATCGCCGCGATTACCAGGGCGACTGCTCCGGTGCGGTCAATCGGAGTTTCACCGAGGCTCAGGGAGCGGCTGACAAGAACTGCCACACCGCCGATTCCAATTAACAAAGCCACAGCCAGCCGCGACGTGAGCTGTTGCGTGCGCAGAATGATGATTTCCGAAAGGGCCATAAAGACTGGGATGGTCGCCAGCATGACTGCCGCGATTCCCGAGGGCACACGCTGTTCCGCCCAGAACAACAAGCCGTAATCAATAACAAAGATGCAAATAGAAAGAAGTGTAGCTGCCATCCACTCGCGGCCGGTCGGAGAAGGCGTCCCCTTCAGCTTTAGCCACAAGAAGAGTGCCGCGCCAGCCACGAAAAACCGCATGCTGGCCAGGATGAGCGGGGGGACTTCGCGTACGCCGACGCGGATCGCCAGAAAAGTCGATCCCCAGACAAAATAGATAATTCCGAAGGCCAGCAAGGTCTTCCAAGCTGGTGGCCGGGTGGTGGCTTCCATAGGAAATAGATCACCGGGAAGGCCAGGGGGACGCAGAGTTTTCGGGTTGTGGCGAGTCATTCAGGCACGCGGACAAGTTGGCCTGCTCTGACCGAGCGCAGCACTTCGAGTACCGTAGGCACTCTTGGCAAGAGACCTGATAGTTGGCTGGATCTCGCGGTTAGAATAACAATAGCGATTTCATGTCCCTTGAGGTTTTGCTCGTACTCGATCCCTTGATCAAGGGTCAGAAAACTCTCAAAACCAGACTTCTCCGCCAGAAGCAATAATTCACCGTTCTTTTTCCCTGCCCAACCTGCTTCGGGAACAGTACAGCATTCATGCCCAACCAGATGATTCTTGAGTTTTCGCGGGAGACACTCGTCGAGCAGCAGTTTCATTTAAGTTGGCTGACGAGGAGTAACTTGGCGTGGTCCAAGGCTCGCACCGCTGCATCGCGGGTCACGGTTGGAAAGTCCTCAAGAAATGTATCCAGCGTTTGACCACCTTCCAGATAGTCCAACAGAGTCTGAAACGGCACTCGCGTTCCTCGAAAGACGGGCGTCCCCCCGAGGATCTCTGGATCCTTCGTGATCACTTCATTTCGTTGCATAGACATTTCTCCAACCAATCTTTCTCTAAGTTTACTCTCACGGGCAAGAGCCCAGCCAATTCGCAACCCCGTCTTCACGAACTCCCGATCCAAATCCCCACGACAAACACCAGCACTCCTCCCACGACTACCTGAAACGCCGCCGACAGCAACGGAGTATCCATATACCGGTTACGAACCCAGGCGATCGTTGCTAACTCGAGCGCTACGATGATCACCGCTGCGGTAAACGCTACATGAAAATTCGACAGCAGGAACGGAAGCGTATGGCCGATCCCGCCCGCCGCCGTCATCAGACCCGTCACCGCACCGCGCAGCATCGGACGGCCGCGCCCGGTCATCGATCCGTCATCGGACAAAGCTTCTGCAAACGCCATGGAGATTCCTGCTCCAATCGATGCCGCCAAGCCGACGAGAAACGCATCATGGCTGCTCTTCGTAGCGAAGGCCGCGGCGAACACGGGAGCCAGGGTCGAAACCGACCCGTCCATCAGCCCCGCCAGTCCCGGTTGCACGATCTGCAATACAAACAGACGGCGCTGCGCATCGTCCTCGGTCTTTTCCGCTGTCTGCGCGATGCTCTCCGACATCGCCTCGGCCGTAGCCTGGTGCTTGCGCTCTACCTCTTCCAGATCGCCCAGCAGTTTCCGAATCCCGGCATCCGTCACCTGGCCAATCGCTTTCTGATAAAACTGGCGCGTCTCCAGTTCCATGATCTCGGCTTGCTTGCGTACCTCTGCAATCTTCAAAGGACGCGTCAACCAGAACGGCCGCCGAAATACGAAGCCCTTGACGTCCTGCCGACGGATCAGCGGAATGTGCTCCCCGAATCGCGCGCGGTAAGTTTCGAAGAGCGACGCCTTATGCTCGGATTCTTCCGCTCCCATGTCATCAAAGAGCTTCGCAGTCGCCGGATAAGTCTCGCGCAAGCCTTCGGCAAAGTCGGCGTAGACTCGTCCGTCTTCTTCTTCCAGTGAAATAGCGAGCGCCAGAATTTCGCGCTCCGACAGATCCTTGAAGTTTCGTGCCATGCCGAACAGTGTACTGTTTCCGCGAACAGTTTCGAGATTCGCTCTTGGCCGACTAAATAGAACGCGGTAGGCAAGGCTTGCCGATTCACGCTCGGCAGATTTTTCCCCATCCCTAACTGCTGGACACATCCTCCGATGCTGGAGTCTGTAAACACCGCGAAACACTACTGCATTCGTCGGCACCGAACCCTGGTTAGAGATGGAACTGAGCGTGCATTGTGGTGGATTGGGTTCACTCTGAAGTCGCTGACGGTCAGGCCGAAACATTCCCGGCTGAATGCGCACATACTTTACATCGAGGTACCACAATGTCGATTACCGCGATACCTAGCAGCACCTTCGCTCAGCCGCTTTCTGCGTCCAGCAAGATCGTTCAACAAGATTTCGCCCAACTCGGGCAGGACTTGAAGTCCGGAAATCTCTCAGCCGCTCAACAGGACTACACCACTCTTCAACAGGATCTCAAGAACCCAGCGGATCCCGCTCCCAGACTGCATCGCCATATACATGCTGGGGGAGGTCCCGTTCCCGCGCCCGATCAAAATACCTCTCAGCTACTCGCCCAACTTGGCCAGGATCTGTCTACTGGCAGCATTTCCGCCGCTCAGCAGGCGTACTCTCAACTGCTGGCGCAGTTGCCGCAATCGCCAATCGGCGCGCAGTCCGGAATCGAGCCACCGATACAAGCTTCTCCGGTTTCGGTCAATGCTTGATCGCTGAGCATTTAAGAACTGCCTGGACACAGAAAAGCCATCTGCCGTTTGGGGGAAAGTCCCCCGACGACGGATGGCTGATAATGATGGATCTAGTGTTGAATCGTACGTCGGCCCGACTGCTGAGCGACGATTCGCGGCTGAAGCCTTGCTACCTTGACGCCCTAGCCGCTTCGATCGACTCGCCTAGTTCGTGCTCGGCTGCCCGCAGATGCTCTTCCGCTTTCACTCCGTGCCCCTTCATGTCGTAATGGTTGGCGGAGCGAGCGCGCTCCATCTCATGAATGGCTTGCTGCGTATGGTCATGCGCCGCCTCGAGGTCGGCCCAGTCGTGGACTTTTTCGGCCACCGCGATTCCGGCAGCAAAAGATAGACACACACAGATAACAGCCGTAACAATTCCTTTTGTCATGGTTCTCCTCCAATTTGTGAAATTAGGTTCGCCCCGGCACACCCGAATACCGCTTATTCTCATCGACCCCAATTTGCCTGTCAAAAAGAATCGCTCCGTCTGCTAGTGTAAGCACAGGTTCGCGCGACATCCCCGCACCGTAGTCGCCTTTGACTTTTCCTGCCTTCATCTTTGACAATCACATTATCGGCAAGCTGCGGTTGAGGATTTCCATGAAATTTGGCGTCATTATTTTTCCCGGTTCGAACTGCGACCACGATGCCTACTGGACCATTCAGCAGGTGGCCAAACAGCCCGTGACCTTTCTGTGGCACGATTCGCACGATCTCGAGAACTGCGACGCCATCATTGTCCCCGGAGGCTTCGCCTATGGCGACTATCTCCGCACTGGCGCCATCGCCAAGTTTTCGCCGGTCATGGAATCCGTCCGTAAGTTCGCGGCCGGTGGCGGACTTGTGCTTGGCATCTGCAACGGTTTCCAGATCCTATGTGAGTCGGGCCTGTTGCCCGGCGCCCTGATGCGGAATGTCGGTCTGAAATACGTCTGCAAACCAGTTCAGGTGAGAGTGGAGAACAACGAAACGCCGTTTACGAGCGCGTGTCGCAAGGGCGAAGTGTTGACCATTCCCATCGGCCACATGGAAGGCAATTATTTCTGCGACGAGACGACACTTGCGGAACTCAAACGCAACAATCGCATCGTGTTCCGTTATTCAAATGCAGGCGGCGAAATCACGTCTGAAGCGAATCCCAACGGATCTCTCGAAAACATCGCTGGGATCTGCGGTCCCGGACGCAATGTACTCGGCATGATGCCCCATCCAGAGCGCTCTGCCGAGCCGGAACTTGGAGGGGTCGATGGGTTCAAGATATTTGAGTCTTTGGTGGGAGCGATGGCGGAAAAGTAAGGTTTCAAGGTTTCAGAGTTTCAACGTAAGACCACTTCTTACACGATAGTGAGATCTTTGAAACCTTGAAACTCTGAAACGTTGAAACCTGGCCTTAATACGCCCAGCGCAGCAACGTAGCTCCACTCGTAAAACCGGCGCCCACCGACGCCAGCAGCACCAGACTTCCCTTCTTGAGTTTGCCTTCCTGGCGCGCCGTTTCCATGGCCAGCGGGATGGTCCCCGCGGTTGTGTTTCCGTAGTTCTCGATATTGATGATGACCGCTTCCGGGCGCATCTTCAGGCGATCGGCAGTCGCGTTGATGATCCGCTTGTTTGCCTGGTGGGGAATGAAAGCGTCGATCTCGCTGCCATCGATGTTGTTGCGCTTGAGAATCTCTTCGCAGAGCACTGCCATCTTGCGCACCGCGAACTTAAAGACTGCCCCTCCATCCTGATGAACGAAGTGCATTTTCTTATCGACGGTCTCGTGACTGGACGGATTCAAACTTCCTCCGCCTGGCATGTACAGCGAGCACGCGCCGGCTCCATCCACTTCGTGGACAAAGTCAATCAGTCCGAGGGAATCGTCGTCCGCCGGTTCGAGCAGGACGGCGCCCGCTCCATCGCCGAAGATCACGCAGGTCGCACGATCGGTGTAGTCAATGATCGACGACATGACGTCCGCCCCGATGACAAGCACTTTCTTATGCGCTCCGGTGGCAACGAACTGGGCTCCAGTTTGCAGCGCGTACACAAAAGCCGAACACGCAGCCGAAACATCGAATCCCCAGACGTTTTTCGCGCCCAACTTGGCTTGCACCAGACAAGCCGTCGAGGGAAAAAACATGTCTGGAGTAACCGTTCCCACAATGATCGCATCCAGTTCGGACGGCTCGATGCCGCGCGCAGCGAGCGCCTTCTTCGCCGCCTCAACCGCCAGATCGCTGGTCGCCACGCCTTTATCCACAATGTGACGTTCACGAATGCCGACTCGCTCCATGATCCACTGATCGTTGGTTTCGACCATCTTTGCGAGGTCTGCGTTAGTGAGAAGGCGGGGCGGAACGTAGGTACCGAGAGCGCTGATCTTAACGCGCTGAAGCTGACTCAATGAGGTCTCCTGGAAAGAATCGCGATATGAAGTGAATTTATTATTCTGAACGATCAGCGCGAGAACGGCAAGGGCGGGGGACCAGGCCGCCTTAGGGCAGTCTTTCTGCCAACATTCCAAACAACGGCAACTCAAAGCGATCGCCCTGCCAGGCCTTGACAGTCAGCACAATCCAGAGAAACAACATCGCAAGCGAGGCAAGAATGCCGAACAGCAGAAACACCATCGCTGCCGCTACATTCGAAAGGAGGAGAGCGGCGATGGTTAGAGCGAAGAACACCCCCCACAGCAGAATGCTTTGCCAGGCATGAAAGCGGATAAACCGGTTCTTGCGAAATGCCGGTAAGAACAGAATCACCGCGCCGGCCACGAAAGTAAGGTATGCGGCCGCAGCCACTGCGCGTTCCGCGGCAGGAATCGGAGTCATTGACCAGCCGCATCCCGGGCAGTATGCCGCATCGTCCGGCATTGTTGTTCCACAGTGTGGACACTTTATCGGGGGCTGCTCCAATTCCGCCGGAACACTTGGCGCGCCCACAAGATTCTCGGCGCTATTTCCCGGACTAGACAATTCGGCGTCCATTTCTTTTCTTTCGACATTCTTCGCAAATGCCATAAATCTGGAAAGTATGGCGAGTGGTCATGTAGCGGTGTTTGCGGCCGATTTCCTGTTCGATCTCTCCGACTTTCTCCGCGAAAAACTCGACCGAAGCACCGCACTCGGTGCACACCATGTGGTGATGACTGCGCCGGTTGTACTGGTGTTCGTAACGCGAGATGCCGTCATGAAAAGCGACTTCGCTGGCCAGACCGCAGCCGGCTAGTAGCTTCAGCGTCCGATAGACAGTCGTGACACCGATGCGCGGGTCGTTTTTCTTCACCAAGCGGTGCAACTCGTCGATTGAAAGATGCTCGCGGGTTTCAAGAAAAGTCCGCAGAATCGCGCTGCGCTGTCCCGTCTGTTTCAGGCCGACCCGGCGAAGATGCTGAAGGAATATCTCTTCAGCTTCGCGGATGTTCTCCCGCGATATGGTCTCCTGATCGTCGATGCGTTTCTGCAGCATGGCGTAAAAGCGGCTGGTCTTCGCGAGAACGGAATTAATGATACTGGGGTAGCCTGGATTAAGCCAACCCGGGAACAGGCGGAACGCGTAGGGTTGATCAAGCTACTGGATCGAAAATTTAACCTGAAGTACGGTTTCGATTTCCGCCTGCTTTCCCTCGCACATGGCGGGCGCGAAGCGCCATCCTTTGATCGCATCCAGGCTCGCCCGCTCAAGATCCGAATCTGCGTGGGACGCGACTTTACCGACTCGTGGGACACCGTCTAATCCGATGATTGCATCCACCGCGAAGAGCCCTTGAATGCGCCGGTGAAGAGCACTTTGCGGATATTCAGGACTGACCTTCTTGACAAGTCGCGGCGACACTGGATTCATGCACCCAGGTCGCGCAGAAATCCCTGCGGGTGTGTCAAAGGTGTTCGCTGGGAAATGTGCAGGTGACACTAATTCGGTGATACTAACGTTGGCTACTGCCTTGCCGTCTTCAATAAAGCTCAGAGATCGCGGATAAGCCTTTTCATTGCCTACTGGTTGAACGTCCTTTTCCTGATATGAAGCAGGATCACGATAGAGCACACCAGAATTCTCATCAACGCAGATTTCTAGTGACCGTTTCAAGTCATTTTCGTACTCCAGGCAAGTCCGAGCGTCCCCATGCTCGCCATTCTGGCGAATCTTCTTCGCTTTGTCCTTCCAACCAAACGGAAGTTGCACAAGTGAGCCTGAAGACGCGCCCAACGAACCTACGGTGCTTGATCCGAATCCGAGGGCCGAGTGCATGTCGTAAATCCGCAGTGGCAAGAAATCAGTGCTGCGCTTGATCCATACAATCCCTTTTCCACCCACCTGAACCTCGGTATAACCCGGAAACTGTATTTCCTCTCTCCATTGCGAAGGACCACTCCATAACAATTCGTAGGAACCATCGAGCGGTTTGCCCTGACTTTCAATCTGCACATTCGCCTTCATCTGAAACGATGGCAACTCGAAAATGTTCGTCTTGGCCACCGCCTGTTCAATCTTCTTCACAACTTCTTGTTTCCTGACAGCATCATCGGAGGCAAACAAGGGCTGCAGCCACACGAAAACGATGGCAGTGAGAATGGCGCCGCTTTTCATGGCCCGTATCTTAACAGCTGCGATTGTCACTTGGACCCTGATGTCAACCTCGCCCGGTTGTCACAGCCTTCCCGCGCCCCTACAATCTTTGAGTAATGTCCGTTACTGCTTCCCTGCCCGAAGTCCGCCGGCGCAATCCTGCGCTCCGGATCTTGTACTATGCCGTTTGCCTTCTCCTGGCGATCATTCTCGCCGGCATCTGGTGGCTCTATCTGATTGCCCGCTCGCCGCTGCCGCAACTCGACGGCTCTGTTTCCGTGCCCGGCATTTCCGCGAAGGTCCGCATTGTGCGCGACGAGCAGGGCGTTCCCACCGTTGAAGCGGCAACCCTCGAAGATCTGTTCTTTGCCCAGGGCTACGTTACTGCGCAAGACCGTCTCTGGCAGATGGACCTGATGCGCCGCGTCGCCGCCGGAGAATTATCAGAAATCATCGGCGATGCCACCGTCAAAATGGACCGACAAGCGCGGATCCTCGGCCTTCACCTCGCAGCCGAAGCCGCCGAGAAAAACATCTCCGCCAGCGAACGAGCCTATTTTGTCGCTTATGCTCGCGGCGTCAATGCGTTTCTGGAATCGCATCGCGACCGCCTATCGCTCGAATTCCGGTTGATGAAGTACACGCCGCGCCCCTGGACGGTCACTGATTCCCTGCTCGTCGGCGCGCGCATGGTGCAGGACCTGAATCATTACAGCAACCCTCCCGCACTTACGCGGGAAAAGATTCTCGCCAAGCTGGGGCCGGAACTCACCGCGGACCTCTATGTGAATTCCTCGTGGAGAGACCGTCCGCCGACCGAAGTCCGCCGCATTGATCAAGACCCCGCGGCCAGCACTGGCGACGAAGACGACGATGATGACGAAGAGGTGGATCCCGAAGGCGGAAATGGCCGGTTGATTTCCGCGCTGCCCGCGCAGTCCTTCCCTCAGGGGCTAAAGCCCGCGTTTTCCCAAGGCCTTAGCGGCACGGCTAAAGCCGTGCCCTTTCAAAGCACCATTTTTCAAGACCTTTTGGAAGACACCGACTCCTTCCGCCCCGGCTCCAATAACTGGGTCGTTTCCGGACAACACACCGTGACCGGCAAGCCGCTGCTCTCGAACGACATGCACCTCGATCATCAAATGCCGAACCTGTGGTTTGAGGCGCATCTCAAGAGCGGCAACTTCGATGTGGCCGGCGTTACGCTGCCCGGAGTTCCCTTCGTTATCGTCGGCCACAACCAGCGCATCGGCTGGGGATTTACGAACGTCGGCCCCAGCGTCGAGGACGACTTCATCGAGGAGTTCAACGCCCAGGGCCAGTACAAAACTCCCGCCGGTTGGGTCGATCCACAGCACCAGCAGGAGGTCATTCACGTCAAAGGCAAGCCAGATGTGACCGTCGACGTCATCACCACGCGCCACGGGCCGATCATCACGGAACTCCTGCCCGGTGAGACGCGCAAAATCGCTCTGCGTTGGACGCTGCAAGACGGCATGGGGTTGATGTTCTTTGACGTGGACTCCGCGCAGAACTGGAGTGAGTTCCGCAAGGCTTTCTCAACCTTCGGTGCTCCCGGACAAAATGTGATGTACGGCGACGTCGATGGCCACATCGGCTACCAGGCCACCGGACGCGTTCCCATCCGAGCCTCGGGCGACGGCAGCTTGCCGGTCAGCGGCAGCGACGATGCGCATGAGTGGAAGGGCTGGATTCCTTTCGACGAAATGCCGCGTGTCTACGATCCAGTGTCTGGAATACTAGCCAGCGCGAATGGCCGCATTGCTCCTGACGGCTACAAGTATTCGATCAGCACCGAATGGGAGGCACCGTGGCGAATCGATCGCATCTACCGTGTGCTTGAATCCGGCAAGAAGTTTGCGCCTGCCGACATGCTCGCGCTGCAAATGGATGTGTCGTCCACCTACGACCGTTTCTGCGCTGACAAATTCGTCTACGCGATTGACCACGCGGCCAAGGCGTCCGACCGCGCCAAGCGAGCTGCCGATATCTTGCGTGATTGGGATGGCCGCATGTCCGCTGATTCCGCCGCTCCCACGATTGAAACGAAAGCGCGTCAGGAATTAGTGCGAATGCTGCTGGAACCTAAGCTGGGTCCGGCGGCGCCAGGCCCTGATCGCGGAGAGCTGAGCTGGAAAAGCTATCACTGGGCCATGTCATCGGTCTGGCTGGAAAATGTGCTTACAAAACAACCGGCACGCTGGCTGCCTTCGGGATATTCCGACTATGGCAGCCTGCTAACGGCTGCGATCGAAAACATCGTGAAGCCCGCACCTGCAGTCGAGAATGGAACTCCGTCCGAGACACACGCTCCCGCTGACCTCGCACAATGGAAGTGGGGAAAGAACTACCCGGTAGAAGTTGATCACCTCGTGCTCAGCCAGCTTCCGTTAGTCGGCCGCTACACCGGTCCGGGACTGCATCCGCTCAGCGGCAGCAACTTCACCGTCAAAGCAGTGAACCGAGGCTTCGGACCTTCGGAACGCCTGACCTGGAATTTCGCCAGCTTCGACCAGAGCACGTTGAACGTCGTAACCGGTGAGAGTGGAGTCTTCCTCAGCCCGCATTACATGGATCAGTGGCCGGCGTGGTACGGAGGCTCGACCTTCGCGTTCCCCTTCACTTCGGCTGCGGTCGATCAACACAAGAAGCACGAGGTGACGCTGCTACCCAAGTAGCGGTCGTTCATCGTTTGTCGTTCGTCGCTGGTCGTTCGTCGCTGGTCGTTCGTCGTTAGGCTTGGACGACCCGAGAGCACATCCTAGGCAGGCCTTCGTCAGAAGTCGATGGTTTTGACGTCGATGAAATTGCCCACCAGGCCGAATATTTGACCGGGATTATTCGAATCGTGCGGGTTGTTATACAAGGCATCGATGGTGGCGTCGTAGATGAAGAGGGATCCCCCTTGGACGACATAAACGACCTGCCGTGTCGCAATGGGTTGAATGCCGGTGACGTCTCCGTTCGCCGCAGGAATCAGAACAGCACCCGGCTGGACACTGCCCACCGCGAAACTCTGCGTGTTGTAGATGGAAAGGCAGCCGCTTGTGCCGATCGTTTGCGTGCAGGTGCGTGCGCCGATGAAGAGCTGGCCGTTGGCCCCGAGCGCGATGCGGTTGTGATACCCGTCGGTGATGGCAATTCCTGAAGCAGTCACCGACATCGTAGTGAGATCAACTACCGAGAGCACTCCGCAGGTGGGGCTATAGACCGTTTGTCCCGAACAAGGCAGCGTGGGCGACAAGTTCGCATAGGATCCCGCGAGATACATGGTGGATCCATTGAGCAGCGATTCGCTGGCTCCGCACTGGGTTGTCCCGGGAACACACACGGGAACAGAGGCAACCAGAACAGGCGGGGTTTTTGTTAAATCCAACTGCTGCAAACTGGACTGCGTGCCGCCGCACTCGGCGCCACAACTCACAACGTAGGCGGTGTTGTCGTCGCTGCTGAAAAATGCGGCAACTGGGCGATCAAGAATACCGGGACCGCCAATGGTGGTCACGGCATTACCGATCCCAATCTGCGACGGTGTAATCACTGACACAAAATCGGAGTTATCGCTGAAACCGAAGATCCTGTTCCCGTTGTGGTTACTCGACAAATAGTGAACTGCAGGGACATTAACCTGCCCCGTGACGGAGCCATTGCTCAGGGCGATGGCCAACACGATCCCTGGGGATTGTCCGATCACTTCCGCCGTCGGCACTGCGACGTAGGCGGCAGAGCTGTCCGGTGAAACCACGATGCCCTCCGTCATGCCCGGCAAGGCCAAGTGCGTGGCGTTCTGTTCGCTGGTATTGTTGATCAGGCTGAGCTGGTTGTCTGAAGATTGCGTGCCGCTTCCGCTGAAGACCAGAGTCTGCGCCCGGTTGGGCGTGACCACCATCATTCCCGGAGTATTCCCCGCCGTAATCGGACTCGCGTTCGCCCGAATGTCATTTTGCGCGTCCAGGATGTCAATGCTCGCTACGGCGGTTCCGGAACTCACGTTGTTCGTGATAAAAGCCCGGTACTTCAGACCACTGGTCTGGGTGCTCGCTGGAGTCGAAGAACCGCAGCTAACCCACGTCATGGCGGCAGGCAAAAGGAATAACAGCAGGATTATGACTTTTTTCAAACCTTTGGACTCCAACCTCAAGCCGGATAATCACTTGGATGCAAGAAAAGGATTATAGCAAAGGAGGAATTGTGGGGGTTGTAGCAGCAAGGTTTCAAGGTTTCAAGGTTTCATAGTTTCAAGGTTTCAAGGTGAGTCAGAAACGATGGGCCTCTCACTCTGAAGCCCTGAAACTTTGAAACCTTGAAACCGCCCCTCCCGTTGTATCCTCAAAGAGATGGCGCAGAACCTTATCGAACGACTGAAGCGGTCGCCCGTGCTCTGCGATGGAGCCATGGGCACCCTTCTCTATGCCAAGGGCATCTTCATCAATCGCTGCTATGACGAGTTAAACGTCTCGCAGCCCGAGCTGATACGTGCCGTCCATCACGATTATTTGCAAGCAGGCGCGGAGATTGTCGAAACCAACACTTTCGGGGCCAACAGCTTTCGCCTGGCTCGTCATACGTTGGCCGATCGAGTTCGCGACATCAACATCGCGGGCGCTCACGTGGCTCGCGAAGCAGCCAAAAGCTTTGACGTCTGGGTTGCAGGCTCAATCGGACCCCTTGGCGTTCGGATTGAACCGCTGGGCAAAACGTCCCTCGAAGAGGCCCGCACCGCGTTTCGGGAACAGGCTGCCGCTCTTCTCGAGGGTGGCGTGGATCTGTTTATGCTCGAAACCTTCGGCTACGTCGAAGAGTTGCATCAGGCCGTACTCGCCTGCCGCGACGTCAACCCGAAGACCCCGATCGTCGCGCACGTCACCATCGACGAAGACGGGAACTGCCTCGACGGCTCCGATCCCGAGGCGTTCGCCGCGCGTATCACTGATTGGAGAGTTGATGTCCTCGGCATCAACTGCAGCGTGGGGCCGGTCGCTATGCTCGACGCGATCGAGCGCGTGCGAGCCGTCACTTCCCTGCCCTTGGCAGCGCAACCAAACGCAGGTATGCCGCGCTCGGTCGAAGGTAGAAACATTTACCTCTGCTCGCCGGAATACATGGCCAGCTACACCAGAAAATTTGTCGCCGCTGGCGTACAACTCATCGGCGGATGCTGCGGTACTACGCCCGACCACATCCGCGCGATGAAGTCTGCTCTCCGCGTGCGTGAAGCCCGCGGCAAGACCGCAGTAACGGAGGCGATTCATTCGAGCGCGCCTAAAGTAGCTGCCAGCACTCCCCTGGCCGAGCGCTCACGGTTGGGCGCAAAGATTGCCGCCGGCGAATTCGTTACCATGGTCGAAATCGTACCGCCCAAGGGCATCGACATCCGCAGGGAGATCGAAGGCGCGAAATTCGTCAAATCCGTCGGCGTCGACGCGGTGAACATTCCCGACAGCCCGCGCGCCTCGGCACGCATGAGCAACCAGGCATTGTCGCTGCTGATGCAGCAGGCCGTCGGCATCGAAGCCATCCTGCACTACACCTGCCGGGATCGCAACGTGCTCGGCATCCAGTCCGACCTGCTCGGCGCGGCGGCGACCGGAATCCGCAACCTGATCTGCATCACCGGCGATCCACCCAAGATGGGAAACTATCCCGACGCTACGGCTGTATTTGACGTGGATTCCATCGGCCTGGTAAACATCGTCCACAACTTGAACCGTGGCTTGGATCTTGGTGGAAACCCTATCGGTATAGGAACCGGCTTTGTGATTGGCGTGGGTGCGAATCCCGGACTGCCCAACCTCGACGAAGAGATCAAACGCTTCGAATACAAAGTACAGGCGGGCGCCGAGTACGTCGTCACCCAACCCGTCTTCGACATCGGCCTGCTGGAGAATTTCCTGAAACGCATTGAACACTGCCGCATTCCTGTAGTCGCCGGAATCTGGCCGCTGGTGAGCGCCCGCAATGCGGAGTTCATGAAGAACGAGCTTCGAGTTTCGGTACCGGACGAAATCCTGAACCGCATGAACGCGGCCACCAGTCCGGAGGCCGCCCGTGAGGAAGGTGTTGCAATTGCGCGCGAGATGCTGGCTGCGCTTCGCGATCGTGTGCAGGGCGCGCAAATCAGCGCTCCCTTGGGAAGGTATACCTCCGCCGTAGACGTTCTTGAGGCTCTCGGTTCCAAACCCGCCTCTGTCCAGAATTGAAACACCCTGCCCAAGAAATTACCGAACTATGACAATTTTGCTGGACATTTCCATCGGCAAACGGGATTACAATAGAGTGTAGGAGCAATTGAATTGGTAAAGTTTGAGGAATGCCTCGAGCGTCTGGAAAAAATTGTCCAGGAACTGGAAAAGGGAGAGGTACCGCTGGAAAAGTCCCTGACGCTGTTTGAGGAAGGCATGCAACTATCCGCAACCTGCAGGAAGCAACTGGAAGATGCGGAAGGAAAAGTAGAGATTCTGTTAAAACAGAACGGAAAACTACAAACTGAACCGTTCGAGCCCCCGGCCGAGAAAGCGTCGCGCAGATAGTTGCGTGGGAAACGCTGTCGCGCTCGGAACTGATAATGCCTGTGCTAGCACTTTGCTGTCGCAGCCAAGGCGCCGCAATGACGATGCGGTGAGTCAGGGGGATTTATGGAACCACTCTGTGTTGTCCTTTTCCAGAATGACCCCAGAACTGCACAAACTCTGGCGGTCGGTCTTTCACAACATTTCGAAGCTGTTTATACGGCCCGGAGTTACCACGAGATCGGTACTGCAGTCAGTCAGCATCGCGCTGAAGCTCTGGTATTGGATCTGGAAGTATTGGGGCCCGGCGAAGTAGAGCGCTTACATCGCGAATATCCTCAGCTTTGCATAGTCGGCACCCACCGCCTGGCCGACGACAAACTGTGGGCCGAGGCGATGAGCCTGGGAGCATCCGACATCTGCGAACCACGTAACAAAGATGTGGTGCAATCGCTATTGCGCAGGCACGCGCATCACGCAGCAGCGTGAGAAACCCAGGTGTCAGGTGTCAGGTTCCAGGTCTTAGGAAATCACAAACCACATACGGTTTTCCTGAGACCTGATACCTGAGACCTGCCCTTGTTATACTTCGGTTCGATGCTGAAACAACTTCTCGAGCAGGGACGCGAAGCCGCCGACGCCGCCCTCGAACAGCTCTTGCCGCCCGCCACTCAGCATCCGACCTCGATCCATCAAGCGATGCGTCATAGTGTTTTCGCCGGCGGGAAACGCCTTCGTCCAATCCTCTGCATGGAGGCGGGACGGATGATTCAGTCTGGCAACGTCCCCCCCGGCATCGAACAGGTAGGCGCGGCGCTCGAGATGCTCCACACCTACTCCCTGATTCACGACGATCTGCCTGCGCTTGACAACGACGATCTGCGCCGGGGGCGTCCCACCTGCCACAAAGCCTTTGGCGAGGCAATTGCCATCCTGGCCGGAGACGCCCTCCAAACTCAAGCTTACGAAGTCCTCGCTGAGGCTGCCTGTCCCGCCGAAGCTCGCGTTGCCATCATCCGTGAGATCGCCCACGCCACCGGCACCATCGACGGGATGATCGGAGGCCAGGTCGTGGACCTGGAAGCAGAACACACGAAGCCCGACCTCCAGACGCTTGAATATATCCACCGCTCCAAGACCGCGGCACTCATTACCGCGAGCGTGGTCAGCGGCGGCATGTATGCCGGAGCGTCGGCGGAAGATATCGCGCACCTTCGAACCTACGGGCAATCGATCGGCCTCGCTTTCCAGATCGTCGACGACATCCTAGACCTGACGCAAACCTCCGAGCAGTTAGGAAAAACCGCGGGCAAAGACGCCGCCGCGGAGAAGACGACGTACCCAGCGCTGTTTGGTATTGAGGAATCGGCGCGCAAAGCAGATGCGCTAGTGGATCGGGCCTGTGAGGAGCTAACCAAATACGGTTCGGCCGCGTCCAACTTGAAGGACCTCGCTCGATTTCTTGTAGAGCGCAACAAATGATTGCGTAGCCGCTACTCATATTTCCGCAGTACGGCTGTGATTACGGCTCTGGCGACTTCAACGTTGTCCCTGGCGGCCGCGCAGAATCCGTCGTGGCAGTACAGCTTGCGCGCTGGCGACCACCTTACCTACAGCTACACCTTCCAGCGGGAGACAAAGACTGACGAACACGAAGAAGTCGTCGTCAACTCGCGTTTCAACACTCACGTTCTAGTGGCGGGAACGACCAAGGCAGGCGTCTCCCTGGGATTCCAAAGAAATCGTGAAGCGGCGGAACTTTCCAGATACATGGAAAAGGGGAAAGACAGACTCTCCCGCGAACTGCCGGACTTTCAGAAGCGCATGCAGACCCGTGCTTCGCGTTTTTCCGAAGCGATGGACGTAACGACCACTGGCGAGCCGCAATATGCGTGGGAAATGGCGCGGGAAACCCGCAGCCACGTTCTCGACTTCGTGCATGAGGTCATGAGTCTTCCGCCTACGCCGGTCGCCAAGGGCGAGGTATGGCACGGCCGCACCCGCTGGCTTCTCGACTTTCGCTGGGTGAACGACGAATCGATCCACAACAAGATGTGCCACCACATCGAAGCAACGTCCCCCGACGGGTCCCTCAAAATCAGCTACTGGTGGTCACCCGAGTCGGGAGTTCTCGAACAGTTGACACTTGAAGGAACTTATCCGGATTCTGGAACGACCCACGAAACACTGCGGATGGAACTTGTCTCGCGAGTACGCGGCGAATCGCTCGAACATTGGCTCGCCGCGGAAGAAACGCGCCAGGGTGCGTTGGATGCGCTCTTGCTTAGCCCCGACGTGCCGGTTTCGACCGATCAGTTGTTGCCCGTTCTCGCTGCAGACGACCCTCCCGCGCAAGCCCTCGCTCTAGCCATCGCATCGCGGAGGAAACTCGCCCTCCCGGCCGACACCCTTGACAAGCTGAGGCGGAATGACAGTCCGCAGGTGAAGCTCGCCGTTGATGCGTACGATGCCTCCCAAAACCACGAGCCTGTTGCTGACCAGTGTCACCACGCGCTGCCCGCGAAACTCCCCGCGAAATTCGGCACCACTCTGCTTGCCGTGCCCATTGGCGATGCTGCGGCTCCTTATCTCATGCGCGTGCCTCTCACTTACCGCGAGGATCGGCCTTCTCCGTTGCTGATCTATCTGGAGGGTGGCGCCGGCATCGGTCTCGACGCACCCTTCTCTGCCGAGGATGCGGTCAAGAATACGAACTACCTGGTTCTCTATCCACATGCTGGAGGGTATTGGTGGACTGCGGAGGTGACGCAGCGTTTCGATGCCGTCTTGAAAGACGTCCTGCAGCGCTTCAACGTCGATCGGGAACAAATCTACCTCACCGGCTTCAGCAACGGCGGCACAGGCGCGCTTTGGTACGCTACTCTGTGGCCGCACCGGTTCGCCGCTGTTGTTTCTCTGATGGGCGCTGGCCAGTGCAATGATCAAGTCAAAGCGGGGTTGCCGAACGTTGCGAACCTCCCGCTCTTCTTCGTTCACGGCGAAAACGATACCCGCATCACGCCCGATTGCTCCACCACAACCTATGACACGCTGAAAGAATTCGTTTCGGTAGTCAAACCCGAATTGAAGATCCTTCCGAAGCACGGCCACGACCTCACCCTCGCGTCCGACAACGGATTGGCTCTCGACTTCTTCAGGAACAAGGTTCGCAACCCATTCCCGCGGGAGGTGAAACTTGTCATGTCCGACGCATTGGCGACACGTAATTATTGGGTAGAAATTCTCGATGGCAAGCCCGGCAAGTCGAGCCTTGAGGCACGCATCAAAGCCGACAACTCCGGAGGCAACACGCTCGAAATTCACAGCTATAACGTCAAGAGCCTCCGCCTGTATTTACGGCAGGAGCTCCTACCGAAACCCGGCGACCTGCGAATCGTGTGGAACGGCAAGACCGTGTCGAGCGGAGGCGTGCGGGAAACTTGTTCGCTCCCGGTTCCGCCGTCAGGTGACCTCAGCCTGGATCTCGCGGATATACGGGAAGTCAAACTCCCCTAGGTGCGACGTCGAGCTCACTGCGGCAGCATATCCAACGTCAAGACTTGAAACGGCTCCAGCTGAAAAACATGCGGCTCGCCCGCTTTAAGCGAAATTGACGCCTGCCCAGCATCCTTCTGCCACGGACTATGCGCGCTGTACTGTCGCGCTGCCTGCTCCGGCAGTTCGAAGGCACTCTGTAAATCAATCGTGATGGACTGCGGATGATCACTCGGGTTGCGCAGCACGAGAATCCCCTTGCGCGGCGACCACGATGCCCATCCGTAGACTTCAAGCATCGCTGGATCGCCTCCGATCCAGTGCGTATCCACCAGAACATCTGAATTAGTGCGCGACCACTTGGCGCACTCGGCAATCACATCCCAATCGGCCTCCTTGAGCAATGCCGGTGTGACATACATCTCTTGCAGCTGCGTTCCGGTGCCGAAATAGTCGCGCACCTCGGTGGCGAAATCATGATCGGGGTCGGTGTCGAGATTGTGGGCGTGGCGCGCATAAATCAGCCCATGCAACATGAGCGAGTTCAGCGGATACAGTGGTCCTGCCTGCACCACGCCGGCAAAAGTGTCCGCGTCGCGATACGTAATCCACTTCTGCCGGTTCGAACCGACGCCAAGAAAAGAATGATCATCCCCGCCGCGCCAAATGGAATCGGCATACTGCAGCCAAAACGGCGACGGATATGTTCCGGTGGTCAGATTGACATAGATATCAGGCTTAATCCGCCGCCACTCCTGGATCAGGCTGATCGCCGCATGGAAGTCGCTGTCAAATTCGCTGCCCTTGATTGCGCTGTTGACGTTTCCCGTGCCGTCGATCTTGAACTGGTTCACGCCATATCGATTGATGAAGTCCAACGCGGTCTCGCGAAAGCGCGCAAAGTATTTTGGCCCGGAGAGCGCGAATCCACCCTCGTTCGTTTCGAATCCTTGCTTCTTGCCGTACGCCACCCGCTCATCATGAGGGTTACCGTATCCGCCCCACGGAGAGAGCCACACTCCCGGCGCTGCGCCATATTTCGCGGCTGCCTCTTTCAACGGCGTGAATCCGTGCGGAAAGCCGCGATCGAAATGCCACAGCGTCGCATTGTCGTCCCATCCGTCATCGAATAGAAAGGAATCCATCTTCACGCCGCGCTTCTCAACCAGCTCGGCGCCGTACGCACGGATGACTCCCACCGCTGCGCCTTCGTCAAATTTGCTGAAATATCCGATGTCGTACCACGAGTTGTAATGCAAAAACGGACGATACGGATGCGCCCGCTCGCGCTCCACGTAGTTGAGAAATCCGCGGCGCAATTGTCCGTTCGGCGTGACCCCGGCGACCGAAGAGTACGTAATGCTCTGTCCAGCGCGCAGAGGAAGTTCGCGGCTGATGCTGCACAACACGCGCCCCTGCGTAATCCGGCTCTCGGAAATCGGATGCTCGAAGCCAAAGAACAAATTGCCGGCCACTACAGGCGAGCCCTTGACCACGCCGGAGATCGACGCGCCCGGCACGTTCATGTCCACCAGGCGAATCGACGAGATTTCGACATCCGTTTTCGGCGCCTGCAATGTCAGTTCCTGGCGAAAGTAATTCGACCCATCGCGCAGAATGATCCGCCAGGTAGCATGCAACGCCGGCATCTCGCTCTCGAGTTCCACCGTGACCTGTTGCCCATCGAAGCGCTCCGCCAGACGCGAAGCCGAGGAATTCCCAGCAACCCTCTCCAGCTTCGGGCCGGTAAAAACTTTCATGCTTTCACTGCTTACGGGAGCCCCATTCGCGATCGTGAGTTCAAAGAGCCTCTCCGGCACCGGCATCGGCTTCCCATCCAGCCGGTTGGTCATGCTCACCGCTGTGAGCTTGCCGTTCGAAGTCTCCCAAACTCCTTCAACCGCGCCATTCCACACCTTGAATTGGTTGCCGGTAGATTCAGCCTGCGCGTGACCTGGATCAGGGATCAATGAATCTGGCGTTGCGGCCCACATCGAGCAGGCCAGCAAGCCCACGGTAAGAGCACAAAAACTCCTTATGATGATTCTGAGCATGGCGTTTCTCGATTCCGATCAGTGGATGATAGACCCTTAGTCACCAAGGACATGAAGGTACATGATGGAAGCGGAGTTCGCACCCATGGGCATCCCCCGGTATAATCAACGGCGTTTTGGGTTCTTATGAGCAACGACAAGGATAACGAACAAAGAAAAGACCAAGACCTCGGGATGCACTGCTCCATCTCCCGCCGCAACTTCTTGAACGGAGTCGCCCTCACCGTCGGCGGCGCGATGCTCCCTCCCGCCGCGCTGGCATTCGACGAAGCTCCCCATGCTTCCGAAAAATCTCTCGGCTACTATCCTCCGGCTCTCACCGGAATGCGCGGGAATCACGACGGCACGTTCACCTACGCGCACCGTCTTCGCGATGGCGACTCGCCGGAATCCATGGGAAAGCCCGCTAACACCGGCGAGACCTACGACCTCGTCATCGTGGGTGCCGGTATCAGCGGACTAGCCGCTTCGCATTTTTATCGAAAAGCTGCCGGCCACAAAGCGCGCATCCTCATTCTCGACAATCACGACGACTTCGGAGGCCACGCCAAGCGAAACGAATTCCGCGTCGGCGATCGCACTCTGATCGCTCACGGTGGCACGATGTCGATCGAGCGTCCCTCGGAATACAGTGCGGTCGCGATGGGCTTGCTCACGGAACTCGGCATCGATATTCAACGCTTCTACAAGGCTTTTGACCGCAAGCTTTACAGCAATCTCGGCACTGGCATGTTTTACGACCGCACCACTTTCGGTGACGACCGCCTCGTTGTTGGCATGGGCAAGACGCCCTGGCCTGAATTTCTCGCCAACTCTCCGTTATCCGAACCTGTTCGCCGCGACATCGCCCGCATCTACACTGAGAAGAAGGATTACCTACCCGGTCTCTCCCGCGAGCAGAAAATCGCGCGTCTCAGCAAGATCAGCTACGCAAAATTCCTGACCGATATCTGCAAGATGACGCCGGATTGCCTGCCCTTCTTCCAGTCCTATACCAACGATTTGTTCACCGTCGGCATCGACGCCGTTTCCGCCTACCAGTGCTACCAGGCTGGTGACGACTACGGAGCCATGAGCTATCCCGGCTTCGACGGCCTCAGCCTGACTGATCCATCGGAGAAAGAGACGCGTGACCCGTACATTTTTCATTTTCCCGACGGCAACGCTTCGATCGCTCGCCTGCTCGTCCGCGAACTCGTGCCCGGCTCCATTCCCGGCCACACCATGGACGATATCGTTACCGCCCCCACGGATTACGCACGCCTCGACCAACCGAACTCTTCCGTCCGCATTCGTTTGAACAGCACAGTCGTTCACGTCGCCCACGTCGGCCCCGCGCAGTCCGCCAAAGAAGTCGAAGTCGCCTATGTACGTGGAGGCAAGCCGCAAACCGTACGCGCCAAAACCTGCGTTCTTGCTTGTTACAACACGATGATCCCCTATCTCTGCCCGGAACTTCCCGAAAAGCAGCGCGACGCGCTCCAGTACCTCGTGAAGATGCCGCTCGTTTATACGCACGTCGCCATTGCCAATTGGACCAGCTTCCACAAACTCGGCGTTCACCAGATCGTTTCACCCGGCAGCTACCACTCCTTCACCGCGCTCGATTACCCGGTCAGTCTCGGCGACTATCACTTCTCCGGAACCCCGGAAGAGCCGATCGTATTGTTCATGCTGCGCACGCCGTGCAAGCCCGGCTTGCCGGTTCGCGATCAGAACCGCGCCGGGCGCGCTCAACTCATGGGCACGCCCTTCGCTACCTTCGAACGCAACATCCGCCAGCAACTCGGAACCATGCTTGGACCCGCCGGCTTTGATCCCGCCCGCGACATCAAGGGCATCACCGTCAACCGCTGGGCGCACGGTTACTCCTTCGCTCCGAACACGCTCTTCGACCCCGATTGGAAAAATGGCGAGGAGCCTTGGGTCGTGGGACGTCAAGCGTTCGGCCGCATCACCATCGCGAACTCCGACGCAGGAGCTAACGCCGAAACCGACACCGCCATCGACCAGGCATATCGCGCTGTAGGCGAAATCGCCAAGCGCGCTTGAAGTACGACTGAAGTACGACTAAAGATCAGAGCACGAAGATTCGCGAAGAAAATTGCCCTTCTGAGGATTGCATCCGCCCCCTTCCGGCGCTACAGTGTTTACAGCTCTCGCGGTCTCCCGCCTCGTTGTCTTTATTCTTTTCTCCACCTCAACTTGCGCTCAGTTGTTGTAGTGTGTGTGCAACTAAAGGCGCTGCCGGAGTGGGCACCACAATATGTGGTGTTTTATTACTTGACCCGTCCCGGCATTCGCCGTTAGAGTTGGTCAAAAGCATGGTTGCCGTTTCTGGTTCCGAGGGGCGGCATCCAACCATGCGACCAGCGAGGAACCTCGGCGGTTAACAGCCGAATTCCCGCAATTTGCAGCGCACTCCAGCCAGCGCAAACCGGGTCCGCGGACCGTAGTTTCAAGTCCGCTTACGAAGGAGTAACTTTGCTCAAACTCAAGAAGCTGCAAATTCTGGGATTCAAGTCGTTCTGCGATCGCACCGAGCTCAAGTTCCACGGCGAAGGCATTGCCGCGATCATCGGGCCGAACGGCTGCGGCAAGTCGAACATCGCCGACGCCATCTCGTGGGTGCTCGGCGAACAGTCGGCCAAGACGCTGCGTGGCTCGCGCATGGAAGACGTCATCTTCGCTGGTACCCGTGACCGCAACCCTACCGGCATGGCGGAAGTCTCGCTGACTCTGATCGACCCCGAAATTTACGGCGGCCCCGATCCCAATGCGCCTACCGAAATCGAGATCCAAGACGAGCTTCCGGAAGAAAACTGGGACGAAGCCGAGATTCGTGCGCACGCTGCCTCCGAGACCGATCGCGCCGTAGAAGAAGCTCAGCCGGGAAAGGCAGAAGAGATTGAAGGCGAAGTTGCCGCAGCCCCTCCGTCCGCAGAAGGCTCGGCTGATGCCGCCGTTGCTATCGCCGGACCACAGGTTGTCCTGAAAATCCGCCGCCGCAAATTCAATCAACAGCAGCAACATGCCGGAGAAATCTCCGTAACTCGCCGCCTGTTCCGCAGCGGCGACAGCGAGTACCTTCTGAACGGAAAACTCTGCCGTCTGCGCGACATTCAGGAACTCTTCATGGGCACGGGCCTCGGCCCGGAGTCCTACGCCCTGATCGAGCAAGGACGCATCGGCCAAATCCTGAGCAGCCGCCCCACCGACCGCCGCGCCATCATCGAGGAAGCCGCGGGCATCACGAAATTCAAGACCAAGAAGCGTCTCGCCGAGGCGCGTCTCGAAGATGCGAAAACGAATCTCAACCGCGTCAACGACATCTTTGAAGAAGTCACGCGGCAGATGAACTCCCTCAAGCGCCAGGCCAGCAAGGCCGAACGCTATGCCAAGCTGCGCGACGAGATGCGGGCCAAGCTCCGTGTAGTACTGGCCAGCAAGTTCACACAGATGGATCAGGAATCCGTCTCTCTCGATCGCCAGATCACTCAACTGGGCGAGGAGATCCGCGAACAGACCGAGAGCGTGCAGCAATCCGAAGCTGAGCACACCGAGCGCACGCAGCGCGGCTACGCCATCGAAACGGAAACGCGCCAG
Source organism: Terriglobia bacterium (assembly GCA_963847715.1). Lineage (GTDB taxonomy): Bacteria > Acidobacteriota > Terriglobia > Terriglobales > Acidobacteriaceae > Acidiflorens. The sequence continues at coordinate 157,857 of CAWKAZ010000014.1, read as the reverse complement.
AATCGCGACCGTCTGAGCCAGATCGCCATTGAAGGCGACCGCGGAAAAGCGCGCATCCGCACCAACGAAGAACGCTGCGCCGAACTGATCGTCCGCACTGCTTCCGCCGAAGCCGAGTTCGCGCAGGCGCAAAGCCGACTCGCCGCGCTCGAACAGGAACGCGACGGTCATCAGCAGGTGCTCGACTCCGCCGCTGCCGACTTGGCCGCCGCCCAGCAGGAACTGGCGCTAAGCCAGCAGGAAACTGCTTGCGCCGCCGCGAACCTGGCCATGCTCGAACAGGAGCAGGAGTCACATCGCGCCGCCATTCTCGAAGCGGTTGGCGGAGCCTCCAACCTCCGCAATCAACTCACGCAGTCGGAGGAGCGTTTGGCCGGCATTGGCCGCGAGGAACTGCGTCTGCAAACCGAAATCGCCACCGCCTCGTCGCAATCCGAAACCTTCGGCGGACAACGCGGCCAGATTGCGCTGGAGTTCGAAAATGTCTCCCAGCGCGTAAGCGGCCTGACGTCGGAGATCGCAAGCCTGCGAGAGGCGATCGATAGCAAACGCGCAGCCGAGCGTGAAACCAAGAGACACCTCGACTCGATTCGCTCTGAATACGCGACCGCCCTGGGCAAGAAGGGATCGCTCGAAGCAGTCATCGCCGAACACGGCTACTCCACTGAGTCTGTGCGGCGTCTCTTTCAGTCCGGCGCCATGCAGGGCGGAAACACTCCCGCCGGAGTGCTCGCCGATTTCCTCGAAGTCGATCCGCGATACGAACGCGTGGTCGAAGACTTCCTCCGCGACGAACTGAACTACGTTGTCGTGAAGTCATGGGGAGCGGCTGACGAAGGCCTGCGACTGCTGCGTTCGGATGTCGACGGACGCGCTACGTTCCTCGTCCACCCGGAAGACTCGCAAGCGAAGTTTTCTTTCGTCGCCGATGAGAGCCACAACTACGCGCCGCTCAACGACACCGTTCTTCCCCTGAAGAAATCGATTCGCGTGCTCAACGGATTCGGCAAATCGCTGGAAGTTATTCTGCCGAAGCTCGGCAACGGCTACATCGTGCCCGATCCCGCAGTGGCTCGCGACCTCGCGCTCTCCAGCCCCGACGCCTTCTTCCTTTCGCAGACCGGAGAATGCTTCCACAACGTCACCGTCACCGGTGGCAAGCAGCGCAGCGAAGGCCCGCTTTCGATGAAGCGCGAACTCCGCGACGTGCTTCGTCTGCTCGAAGAACTGGAACGCGCCCTGCGCGAGAAGGAACTCCTCGCCCTTACGCTCGACCGCGAAATCAAGGAGCACGTTGCCTTGCTCGACCGACTGGAAGAAGAAAAACGCACCGCGGACAAACAGGCGATGACTTCCGGCCACCTGCTGCAGCAACTGGAAGGTGAGATGTCGCGTGTACGCGAGCGGATCGCGATCAATGAGCGCGAACTCCAGCGCCTCGCCGCGGAACGGCAGGAGCAGGAGACGCTGATCGGAGCCCGGCAATCCGAACTCGCCGCCATCGAGCAGAATCGCGCGCAATTCGAAACGCAACTCGCCGCCGGACAAGACCGCCTCGCCATCCTGCGCAGCGAACGCGATGTCGTGGCCGAAACCACTTCACAGCGCGCCTCCCGTGTAGCCACTCTCGAGGAGCGCCACCGTTCTGCTACCACATTGCTGCAGCGCATTGAGACGCTGGTCACTGAAATGCGCGAGCGCGCGGATGCACTGCAAGTTCAGATGGAATCCGCCAGCGCTGAGATAACTCAGCGGCAGAATGAAAACGTGCAACTCGCGGACCAACTCCTGCAGTTTGAAGCGGAACGGAATGCCGGAGAGGCCCGCGAAGGCCTGCTGCAACTCGAATCCGAGCAAGTCCGCGCGCGGATGGTCGAAATTGACGAACTCCTCCGCAGCACTCGCCAGCAACTCGATCTCGCTCGCGATCGCCGTGGGGAGTTGTCGGCCACCGCCGCCAAGTTGCAGTCCGACTTGCAGCATCTCGCCGACACGTGCCTCAACGAACTCGGCATCGAGCGCCCGGCGTTGATGGCCGACATGACGATTCCGATGGTCACCGGCGACGAACTCGCCGCCGAAGATCTGGCTCATCGTGAAATGAAAACACGCCTCGATGCCATGGGCCCGGTCAACATGATGGCCCTGGAAGAATACAAAGAGACGGCCGAGCGTCACGAGTTCCTCTCCACGCAGCGAAAGGACCTGCTCGACGCGATCGAAAATACCGCTGCCACCATCAACGAGATCGACCAAGTCTCACGGCAGAAATTTGAAGAGGCATTCAACAAGATCAACGAAAACTTTCAGGCCACGTTCCGCAAGCTATTCGGCGGCGGTCACGGCTTCATGCGGCTCACCGATCTCGAAAACAGCGCCGAGAGCGGCATTGACGTGGTCGCCTCGCCGCCTGGAAAGAAGCTCCAGAACGTCCTTCTGCTCTCTGGCGGGGAAAAGGCCCTCACCGCGCTCTCACTGCTTGTCGGCATCTTCCAGTACACGCCGAGCCCGTTCTGCATTCTCGACGAAGTCGACGCCCCGCTCGACGAAGCGAATATCGCCCGCTTCACGGAACTGGTACGCGAGATGAGCGTCCAGACTCAGTTCATCCTGATTACGCACAGCAAGCGCACCATGAGCATCGCGCCTGTACTCTACGGCGTCACCATGCAGGAACCGGGCGTCTCGAAACTGGTGTCGGTGAGGTTTGGGGCGGCGTAGCGGGAGATCGGCGAGCCTGATGAAGACATCGGTTCGAACTTATGTTGCTTTAGCGTTTGCAGCTCTTTGTCCCGCTAGTTTTGGAACGGACCTGTGGTTGTTTGTCGCTTATTTCTCTTCTCATCCAACGAAGCCAAATTCCTCGCTTGGCTTTGTGCATTCACTGAACAACCACGGCTCGTACGTCTACGTCTCCGATACGGAGTCGACCGGTCTTGCTCTGCTCATGTACGTGGGCTTCGCGGGTTTGTTTGGTGCATTTGTACTTTTTCCCAAAGACCCTACCCTTGCTCCGCCGGGAACGGCCTCCTGGCTTGCCCACTTTTATGTCGCGAGGAAGGCTTTTGATAATCCTCCTCCCCGATCAAGAGTTATCTTCCTTTGCTTTATCCTGTTTTGCCTAGTCGTCATTTACGTGGAGGGCCCCTCGATAGTTCGTTTCGTTGTCTCCCGAGGCATCGTTTTGGAGGGGTAGTCTGGCGCGGCGTTTGAACGTCGGCCATAATGTACACATCTGGCATATAATGTACACATTATGTCCGAATCCTCCGTTCTCACACTTCGCCTCGATGCCAAACTTAAGAAACAGCTCGACCGTTTGTCGAAATCGATGAACCGGAGTCGTTCCTTCGTTGCCGCCGAAGCGATCCAGGAATACGTCTCGGTCAATGAATGGCAAATTGCCGAAATCAAGAAGGGTCTAGCCGAGGCTGACGCGGGCGACTTCGCCAGCGAAGAGGAAATGCAACAGACGATCCGACGTTTGACTCGACGTGCGCGTTAAGTGGCTGCGAGCGGCACGCGCGAACCTGATAGCCGTGTCCGAGTACATATCCCTGGACAATCCCGATGCTGCCGCCAGGACCGTAACTGCGATCGTAAAAGCGGTCGACTCTCTCGAACATTTTCCTGCTCTTGGTCGGCCCGGCCGGATATCCGGCACCCGCGAACTGGTGGTCTCGGGAACGCCGTACATAGTTCCCTATCGCGTGCGCGACGATGTTGTGCAGTTGATCCGCGTCTTCCATGCGGCCCGCAAATGGCCTGGCCAGCTCTAGGATGCCGCCGCAACTAAAGCTCCTACGTTCCTTCTTGACGCGCTGCCCGTTTTCTTGCTTGTACATCGCAAAAACTCACTGTCTTTTTTTCCAGAGCCTTCCTCAGTTTTTCCACATAGCGATCTCCCTAAACCCAGCGCCAGGCAAGACTTCTGCCTTACACTGGAACTGTCAACACATTTCATTGCAGGCGGTTTGGACCTGACCCCGCCACCGTGACGGAAAGCGTTGACAAATCCTTCACGAAAGTTAGAATACGCAAAGTTTTTTGCCGGTGAATTTACACATGAGCCCCCAAATCTTAGATTCTGTACTCCTGCGTACCGACTACCCGGAACTTGAGCTGCACGCCAGCGGCAAGGTTCGCGACGTTTATAACCTCGACAGTAACCATCTTCTCTTCGTCGCCACGGACCGCATTTCGGCCTTCGACTACGTTCTCGCCACCGGCATTCCGCACAAGGGCCGCGTGCTCACGCAGATTTCTCTGTTCTGGTTCGACTTCCTCAAGGACATCGTCCCCAACCATTTCGTTACCGCCGACGTGAACCAGTACCCCGCTGCCGTCCGCGCCCATGCCGATGAACTTCGCGGCCGCTCGATGATGGTGATGCGCGCCGAAATGTTTCCTGTCGAGTGCGTCGCACGCGGCTACCTGTCCGGCTCGGGCTGGAAGGAATACAAGGCGACTGGCACCGTCTGCGGCATTAAACTCCCCACCGGGATGCAGGAATCCGACAAGCTCCCCGAGCCGATTTTTACGCCAGCTACCAAGGCGACCACCGGTCACGACATCAACATATCGTTTGAGGAGATGTGCAAGCTGGTCGATCCCGCACTGAGCCGCCGGCTTCGCGACCTCACCCTGAGCATCTACAACAAGGCCGCAAACTACGCGCTGCAACGCGGCATCATCATCGCCGACACCAAGTTTGAATTTGGACAAACCGCCCAGGGCATCACCCTGGCGGACGAAGTACTTACACCGGACTCCTCCCGCTTCTGGCCGGCCGACACCTACCAACCGGGCAAGGCGCAGGATTCTTATGACAAGCAGTACGTACGGGACTACCTCGAAGAAATTCGCTGGAACAAACAACCGCCCGCGCCGGCCCTCCCCCAAGAAGTTGCGCTGCGGACGAGCGAAAAGTATCTCGGGGCATACCGTCAGTTGACGGGACGTGAATTGGAAGTCTAGTCTGCGGGCGGAGTGATCGTTCGATCGCGATCGCTCCGTTCCGGATTTGAATGATGAGCATCGCAGACTGGTTCATCCTCGCGTTTTTACTGATTTCGGTGGTCGGAGCGGCTTTTGAAGGCTTCTTTCATGAAGCTTTCAAACTCGCGGGTCTTGTTGTCGGATATCTGCTGGCCGCCTGGCAGTACCATCGCCTGGCGGAATGGTTCGCGCCCCATTTGAAATCGCCGTGGTTGGGCGAGATCGCTGGTTTCCTCATCATTTTTTTCGCGGTCTTGATCGTCGCCGGCTTCGCCGGAAGGATCGCGCGCTGGGCAATGAAGAAGGCCGGTCTAAGTACGATTGACCGGGTCCTGGGAGCAGTCCTCGGCTTGTTGCGAGGCGCTTTGGTTGTGGCCATCGTTCTTACTGCCATGGCCGCGTTTGCGCCCGCCGCAAGATGGCTGGTCGGCTCTCAGTTGGCTCCGTACTTCCTGGTAGGCGGCAGGGCAGCAATCTGGCTCGCACCGTCGGAATTGCGTCAACGCTTTTATCAGGGGTTGGACTACATGCGGCAAGCGCATCCAGCAGTCGAATCGATGCAACCGTCGCAGTCCGGGCCATCGAAGTGAGTTTTGCAAAGGGACGCATAGTAGAAGGGCACGGCTTCAGCCGTGCCGCTCGAAACCAAGGTGATGCCGGGCTTTAGCCCCTGCAGGAAATAGGTTGTGTAAGGTGCGGAAACGAGGCGGCAGGTGAAAGATCAATTGGAAGCACTCATTCTTCAGATGTACAAAAGCAACATCCTCTATTCCGAAGCAGTTCGCGAATTCAAGAAGCGTTTTATTGTGACTGTGCTAGAAGAGAACCGCGGCAATCAGTGCAAGGCAGCGCGCCAGCTCGGCATGCATCGCAACACGCTTAGCCGAACCATGCAGGAACTCAAGATTGACGTGCGCGCCATGCGCGCAGGCGGCAAGCGTCCACCCCGGAGCGCGCGTCCCGTCACCATGGACAGAAAACAACAAGCTCGGTAGGTCAGCTCGCAGGCGTCAGGTCTCAGGTCCTAGGAAGACCCTGATTCAGAACCCGGAACGAAAAATAGGGCGGTCCCTTGGGGACCGCCCTTCATTTCTGCTATACGCGCTTTTTCCTGAGACCTAAAACCTAGCACCTGAGACCTGTTCTCCTCAGTGTGCTGCAGGCTTCTTGTGTGTGGGGGCAGGTTTCGGCGGCGTTTTCCCCAGCAACGCTCCCTCATTCATCGTCATCACGAACGGCTTCGCCACGTAGGAGACCGGGGTTCCTTCGAACTGGAAGTCCGTGTCTTCTTTTGGCATCCGCGCCGCCGGGATTGGCCCCGACATGGTCAGGTCGATATCTGCACGCTTGGCGTCGATATCATCCTGACTGCCGGCCAATTGCAGCTTGGTCGCCGTCTTGCTCGAGGCGTCGATGCTGATGATATGAGCCTGCATCTGCAGCGGCTTCCCTTTCAACGCTGTAAATACCTTCTCCGCGTCTTCCGGAGTGCCTTCAGATAGCACCATCTGCCACTCAGCGAAGCTCATCTCCTCGATTTTCTTGGTCTTGACGAGCACTGCTGCCTGCTCCGCAGGAGTCGGCGGCACATACTTCTTGATGGTGAAATCCGCCGGAGGCAAGGGCGTGGTGGCGGTCTTCGCCAGCACATCGGTCCATCCGTCGTCGGCACCGTGGTATTTCGTGTACTTGCTCTTGCCAAACTTGGCGATCTGATCTTTGCCCGCGCCCTGCGCCAGGTTGGAAGCGCGCGCGATGAACCACAGCCCATTCACATCGTCTTCGGTCGGTCCCGCCGCAAGGTAGGCAAGCGCCAGATCATAGACGTTCAGCAGGTTCGCCGGATCAGTTTCCACTGCCGCGCGCAGATACTTTTCGGCCTTCCCGTAGTCCTTGGCCTGGAAAGCCGCGAGTCCAGCTGCACCATTAAAAATGGCCGAGGTCTGCGTTTTCAGCTTGTTCCAATCGGCATCGGGAGTTCCCGCAGGCTTGGTGGCTGTCTGTAAGCAAGCGAGTCCCTTTTCACCGTTTTGTCCGGCGTCGGCAAAATTCTGTGCGGGGTTTTGGTTCGCGACTGCCATCGCCTGCTTGGTATAGGCGAGCAGAGCCAAGGCGCGAATATTACACGCGTTCGTTACAAGGACCTTCGCCGCGGTGTCGAGCGTTTTAGGCTGGTTGCCCGTCTGCTGGTATGCACCCATCAAAAGTTCCAGCGCATCTTCCTTCATCACGCTGTTGGGATATTGTGTCAGAAACGCTTCCAGTCCGCTCACCTTGGCCGCTGCGTCGGTTTGCTGCACCGCGCCCACGTACGCGTTGTACTCGGCCGGATCTTTAATCTCTTTCTTCTGGGGCGCGGGTGCGGCTGGGGCTGCGGGACTCGCCGCGGGCGCAGTTTGGGCGGGCGCGGGCGTGGTTTGAGCGACGGCGGTAACTGCGGCTACCAGCAACATCGCGAGAACAATCTTCTTCATTCCTGTGGCTCCTTAGACTCTTCGGGAAAATGGAAATTTGATTTCTGCCCGATTTCACCGAGCTTGGCGTCGGGCTTGCGCCATGAAAGCAACTCTATCTTGCGCTGACGATCACACTGAAACGACAACTAGAACTGGTCCCGAAAATGGGACGCGCGTGACAGACAACGGCGTAACATTATTCCGGTGAGCGGATTATAAGGATGTCGTCCGGCTAAGGCAAGCACCTTGCTGGCTTTACCCCTCCCCACAACTTAGATGCCGGAAATTCCTGATGGGGCGAAGCGCAGCCTCGGGAAATCACTGCCAATACATTAAAAATCATACAGAAATGGAATAATGTTCTTTTGGGGTAAGACAATCTTGATGAAAACCGGATCCAACCTGCCGCTGCACGGACAAGTCGCGGTCATTACCGGTGCGGGGCGCGGCATCGGCCGGGCCATCGCACTCAAACTCGCCGAACTGGGCGCGCACGCCGTCCTCTGCGGACGCTCTCGCACGGCGCTCGAACAGACCGCCAGCGCCATAAAAGACGTGGGCGGAAAAACCTCCGCCATCCAGTGCGACGTCAGCGATCTGCGGGCGGTCGAATTATTGGCCAAACAAATCGAGCAGAACTTTCACCGCCTCGATGTGCTGGTCAACAACGCTGGAATCGGCGGTCCGAGCGGCCCACTTCTCGAGCTCCCACCTGACGCGTGGGACCAGGTGATGAACACGAACCTGCGCGGTGTCTACTACAGCATCCGCGCCCTGGCTCCGTTGATGATCAAAGCCCGCGCCGGGCACATCATCAACATCTCCTCGCTGGCCGGCAAGAATCCTGTGCCCAACCTCGCGGCTTACTCCGCTTCCAAGTGGGGACTGAATGGATTGACCTATTCCGTAGCAGAAGAACTACGTGCGCACGGGATCCGCGTCTCGGTGATATGCCCAGGATCAGTTCACACTGACTTCAGCCCGCATGCAGGGAAGAATGCAGAGAAGATGCTGCAAGCCTCCGACGTCGCTCACGTGGTGGCGATGCTGGTAACGCAGGCCGGTCAATCCTTCGCCAGCGAAGTCCTCCTGCGACCGACGCAAAAACCGTGATCGGCAAGTCACCAGTGAAATTTAGCTGTCGTACATTTCATAGTGCGTAGAGCATAGCTCCAGTTCGAGAAGAAAACCTTTGTCAAAGTCGTAGTACTTCGCCACGCTTATGTCGTCGCCCGCGAAAGCGCGGATCGATTCCTCAGACTCCCAGAAAGTGACCATTAGGAAATGGGCGGTTTCGCCGTCAATTCGGCGGAGCGCGTAAGCACCCTGGTTGCCGGGAGTCGATCGGTAGTCGGGGATGGCAACCGTTCGCATCAGCTTCAGGTATTCGTCGCTTCTAGATGCCAGAGTTGCCCCGTGCCATATTCGCGTGATCATGTTGAACTCAGCCTTTACGCCCCGTGCTACGATGCCGTCGTGTTTAATTTTGGCAGACCAAGAACGGCTGGCGACTGGATCGTTCATATCGCCGGGGCAATAATTGCATTATCGCTTGTCTGGTGGATGCTGCGGCTCTACGTCTTGTAGTCCGCTCGAACGTCCCGGAGGAATCGCCGGGTCCCTTCAACTACGCTCAGAATTTCCCGTGACAAGTGTGTGAGAACTGACAGCTGAGAGCCGTTCTTCAGTCTTTGAAGAGATTATCAAACGCAGCGCGTGCGTCATTCGGACGCGTGCTTCCCTTACTTGATGTTTCCTTCTCAACCATCACGCGAATCGAATAAAACGAGCAGTCGTTGCCTTTGTCCTTGGGAGAAACTCGGGCGGGAATGGGCTGGGTGCATTCGAAGCGGCTCGACGGATCAAAATGTTCGCACTGTTTGCAGGCGTGCAGAGCGAAGCCGCATTTCGGGCAATTCCCTACCGGATCGGTCAGGTTCTGCAGCAGCGCACCGCACTCCGCGCACCGTGACACCGTCCGAGTTCCTGGCATGTTGATCGGCCGCGGCCCAAAGGTGTTGTCTCGTTTCGGCGCGCTGGACGGCTTCTCGAATTCCTTCTTGGCACCGCCGCCGGAATCCTGGTATCCGTGCTGGCGGTACTTGCGGTCGGACAAAAGTGGCTCCTGAAAATCGTTTCATTGTCCGCTTTTGCCGCCGTCGGCACAAGCGTTTCTTTAACGCTGCTCTGGGCAACCTCCAGCGTCGAACCATGCTCTAAGCGGCTGGGCCAGGCGAGGTGCCGTCAATTGTCTTTCACATATCAGGGTGCTACCATCCGAACAGAGAGAAATCGAGGAGGTAGTATGGCGGATCGTGATGGCAACAGCTTTTTGTGGTTCCTGGCAGGACTCGGTGTCGGAGCCGTAGTCGGTGTGTTGTATGCGCCCCGCTCGGGCGATGAAATGCGCGAAGTGATTCGCTCCAAGGCGCAAGAAGGCGGCGAACGCGCGCGTCATCATGCTCGCCGGGCGCGTGAACAGGCCAATGATTGGATGGATCGTGGACGTGACGTGCTCAATCAGCAGAAAGAGCAGTTCCGCTCCGCGTACGAGGCCGGCCGTCAGGCGTACAACGAGACGACTGCAGCCGGAGTCGAGCCGCAGAAGAATCTCTAGGTTAGCGAGGAGCAGTTCATGGATGACACATGGCTGAGAATTTTTGTAGCGGTCACTTCCGGCGCCGTGCTGCTTCAGGCGATGATTATGGTCGCTCTTTATTACGCAATTCGTAAGAGCACGACGAAGATGGAAGCTCTGGCAACGCAGGTGACCGAGAAGGCGCTGCCTACGATGGACACGGTGCAGAACATGCTGGTGGAAATGCGACCCCAGATCTCGACCATGACCGCCAATGTCACGGAGTCCAGCAATCTGGTGCGCAATCAGCTTGCTCGTGTTGACGCAACACTCACCGACGCCCTTGACCGCACTCGGCTCCAGGTCATCCGCGCCGATGAGCTTCTGAATCGCACGATGGACAAAGTGGAAGAGACCAGCGACATCGTCCACAAAACGGTTGTGTCTCCGCTCCGTCAGGTCAACGGCCTGATGGCCGCGATCAGCACCGGAGTCGAAGCTTTCATCGGCCAGAAAAAACGCCATCCCCGAAACGGCGATGGCGTACCGCAAGACGAAATGTTTATCTAGGACCCCGGCCTTGGTACGGCCGGGTGCTCTGCCTATTCCTCGTTGCCGCCACCTTGCACCCTCTCACTCTTCACGTCAGGCACATAAATCGGACGGATATTTTGTTCCGCCGCTAATTTCTGGAATTTGCTGATGTCAGCGTTCCGAACATCGTCCCAGTGCGCCAGCAATTCGTCAGTCTGCTTTTTTAGCGTATCGAATTCGTGGTATTGAGATTCGGTGGGAGCGGAATCGGCGAAGCCCGACACCGTCATCGAAAGAAATGCCAGCCTAGCATCGATTCCGGGCACGTACGCCAGAGAGTCTTCACTGGCGCTGATTTTGAAATTGATCAGCGGATAGCGAACCGCGATCAGCTTTGCATCAAGCTCCGTCGCGCCGTCGAACAACGCTTTCGTGGAGTCTCCGGCCGCTAGTCGTTTCTTCAGACCGTTTAACTGCTCACGAACATCCTGAATCTGATTGACCGCATCGTACACCCGGTTCAACTGCTCGCGCGCGTCCATCTGCAGCTTGAATTGTTTTTCCAGATCGCTCTGCGAAGTCGAAACGCGCGGATCGATCTTCACTTCAAATGGAGCCGTCGCAGACTTTCCGTTCACCGTCAGCCGCACCTGGTAATTACCCGGAAGCGCCAGCGGCCCCTTGGCGCCATCACCGTACTCCCACAGATAGTAGCCCGGGACGCGGTGCGCCTCCTCATAATGCAGATCCCACACAAACCGGTTCAGCCCGGCTTCTACTTTGATTTGTTTCTCCGGCTTTTTATCGTCCGGATCGAGCGGCTCATCGAGCGGCTCCAATTTATGGCTGGAATACATGCGAACCGCGTTGCCGGCCGCGTCCATGATTTCAATCGTCACTTCCTGCTTTGGCGCTTCCTTGACGTAGTAGTAGATCACCGCACCGTTTGGTGGATTCTTTCCCGCGAACACCAGCCGCGCGGGAGCATCTCCGGAATGCACACGGTAAGCAGTCGTCGGCTTGTAGAGATGCAAGTCTTCCGCCGCCACTGAATCGGCAAACTGGCGCAGCGGCGAAACGTCGTCGAGAATCCAGAAGGAACGCCCGTGCGTCGCCAGTACCAGGTCGTCGTTCTTGATAACAAGATCATGGACCGGGACAATCGGCAGGTTAATTTGCAGCGAACGCCAGTGCGCTCCGTCGTCGAACGAAATATAGACGCCGCGCTCTGTACCCGCATAGAGCAGGCCTTTCTTCTTCGGATCTTCGCGGACGGCACGCACAAACGCTCCGTCCGGAATCCCCGCATTGATCCGGGTCCAGGTTGCGCCGTAGTCGCTCGTCTTGTAGATGTAGGCCGCGAGATCATCATTCTGGTGCCGATCAATGGCAGCATAGGCCGTGCCCGCATCATGCGGCGAAGCTTCGATCAGGCTGATGCGGCTCCATTCCGCAAGCCCCTTGGGCGTCACGTTCGTCCAACTCTTCCCCTCATCGCGAGTCACCTGGATCAGCCCGTCATCGGTGCCGGCCCAGATCAGTCCTTTCGCCAGCGGCGAAGGAGCAATCGAAAACACCGTGTCGTAATATTCCGTGCCGGTATCGTCGACTGTAATCGCGCCGCCTGACGGTTGCTGCTTCGACTTGTCGTTGCGCGTGAGATCGCCGCTGATCGCCTCCCAGCGTGTGCCGCCATCGGTGGTTTTGAAGACCCGCTCTCCACCGTAATAAATCGTGTTCGGGTCGTGTGGAGAGGTCACGATCGGCGCGGTCCACTGGAAACGGTGTTCGAGCGGCGCTGCGCCGCGAGCATCGCTCAGTTCCGGCCACACGCCAATATTTTTGACCTGGTTCGTTCGCCGGTCGAAGCGGGTGATGTTGCCCTGGTAGTCGCCGGCATACACGATGTTCGGGTCGCTCGGATTGGGCGCAATGTATCCCGCTTCCCCGCCCCCCACCGGATACCAGTCGTCGCGACCAATCGCGCCATCATCGCTGCGGCTGGCGATCGCCACCGTGGAGTTATCCTGCTGCGCGCCATAGACGTAGTACGGCGTCCTCGTATCGGTGATCACGTGGTAGAACTGCGCCGTCGGCTGGTTGTCTTCGCGCGTCCACGACTTGCCACCATCCAGGCTGACGGTCACGCCACCATCGTTCGAAGCAATCATGCGTTTCGTATTTCGCGGATCGATCCATAGCCCGTGATTGTCGCCGTGCGGAACTTTGATCTTGTTAAAGTTGCGTCCACCATCAGTCGACTTGAAAAACTCGACATCCGCGACGTAGAGAGTATTGGCATCCTGCGGATCGGCGATCACGTGCATGTAGTACCAAGGCCGCTGAAACAGTCCGTGGCTGCCGTTCACCAGATCCCAGGTCTCGCCGTCGTCGTCTGAGCGATAGAGGCCGCCATCCTTCGCTTCGATCAGCGCATACACGCGGTCGGCGTTGGCCGCTACCGCTACGCCGATGCGTCCGTACGGCCCTTTCGGGAGGCCATGCTCCTCTAGTTTCTTCCACGTGCCGCCACCATCGGTCGAGCGATAGATGCCGCTGCCCGGCCCGCCACTCGCGAGCGTCCATGGAGTGCGTCGGGTCTCCCAAAGCGAAGCAAACAAGATGTTCGAGTTCTGCGGGTCGAAAGCGATGTCGATCGCTCCTGTGTTCTCATCTTTGTAAAGCACTTTGTCCCAGGTCTTGCCGCCATCCATTGTGCGGAAGACTCCGCGTTCCGTGTTCGGACCAAACGGGTGGCCGAGAGCAGCCACGAAAACGATGTCAGCGTTGTGCGGATTCACGATCACTCTGCCGATCGCTCGTGAATCCTTCAGGCCAACATTTTTCCAGTTCTTGCCACCATCCACGGACTTCCAGACTCCGTCGCCATGCGAAATGTTTCCGCGGATGCAAGCCTCGCCCGTCCCCACATAGACGACGTTCCGATCAGACGCTGCCACGGCGATGCTGCCGATGGAAGGAGCGCCTTCCTTGTCGAAAACTGAGGTCCACGTATTCGCGCCGTCCGTCGATTTCCATACGCCTCCACCCGTCGCGCCGAAGTAGTAGGTGCTGGGGTCGCCCGGGATTCCGGCCGCTGTCAGCGAGCGGCCTCCGCGGAATGGTCCGATGGAGCGGTATTTCATCCCTTTAAAAAGAGGGTCGCCTTCGTTCTTCTCGTCTTTATCGTCTTTCGTTGAAGACGCGTCCGCAGCGGGCGAAGTCTTCTGCGCGCTATCCAGCTTGCGGTTTCGCTCTTTCTGCTGAGCAAAAGAAATAGAGATGGAAGAGAGGACGAATAGTGCGAGCACGAAGAAACACACACGCATTTTTTGAATCATCAGTTTCAATAGCCCCGAGGAAAGAATTTTCGTTGTCCGTCAATGGTAATGCCAGAAGCGGGAAAGGTACAACGGTGCCCTCGTGTGATCGCAAATCGACAACCAACACCTACCACGGAGGCGCGGAGTCACGGAGAAGCGTTTGGGGGATCCCTGCCGAGCCTGATCGATTCACAGGGGGGATAATTTAGAACACGTTTTTCTGCGTGACTCCGTGACTCCGTGGTCGGTGTTGGCTAGCGTACCTGTGTAGTCAACACGTTAGCCCACGAAACGTTGCCGGATTCCTGCCCTTGCCGCCTAGAATGTTCGAAACATTTCTCTGCTTAATTGTTTGAAACAGAATGGGCGCAAGATGCAGCAGCAATTTACATCTAACGACGTGATCGCACTCACCGGGATTACCGCCCGGCAGTTGCAGTGGTGGGATGAGCGCGGCATCGTCGCTCCCGGACGCCAGGGACATCGGCGCATTTACAGCTGGGATGAACTCGTCACCGTCGCTGTCATCTGCCAGCTTCGCCGCCGTGGTTTCTCGCTGCAGCGCATGCGTAAGGTGATTCGCTTCCTTCGGCAGGAGTTTGGCACCAGCATCGCCGCCACCGTAAGCGCGTCTTCCGAGTATCACCTGCTGACCGATGGCACACATCTGTATTTGCGAACCTCCGCACGAGAGGTCGTGGACCTCCTAAAGAATGCGCGGCAGCCGATGTTCGATATATGCCTGAGCGATGAAGTTCGCCGGGTCCGCGCTGAGATTCGGTCGCGAAAGAAAACGGCGGTATCGGAACAGGTTCGGCCTTTGCGGGCGCGAAGAGCATAAACACAAGGCGGGGGAGGCAGGATGATCGGTGAATTGAGCATTATCAACGAATGGATTCCCGAGCAGATGGAGCCTGGCACCGTGTTCGTGCTGGAGAACGCAGGCGAAGTAGGAGAGAAGGAAGATCCTTATTGGGCGGTACTCTCCTGCCCTTCGTGCGGCACGTTGGGTCTGATTACCCGCAAGCAGATGGCTGGACTGCTGCCCACCATCTGCGGCTCGTCAATATGCTCGGCGCAGTTCTTCATCAAAGACGAAGAAATCACGCCGCGGAAGCCTTTCTGAGCTGACAGGTCGGCTCACTTTCGTCTCAAGAGAGACGATGACTTTCCTGACCTGTCCGTATAAGATACCGAGTCAATTCTGGTCAGATACGGCGTGCTAATCATGACGGTAGAGCCGTCATGCAGGTGATAAACAAAAACGTACAAACCACTGCCAATATCTTCATCGGGTCTGCCGCACTTTTGAACAACCGCGTACATTGACATTTCGAGAGTTAGGGAAACAAAGCACCCCACATTTTGTGCTTGTGCTGGAGCACTCGGGAAAAGTTCCTTGACAATGCTCTGCGGCGTTGCTGGCTGGGACGGGGAATTGTCGGTATCACGAGGTTGGAGTGGGTTGGGGACTGGGGTGGATTTAACTGGTTGCTGCTCTTCCGGAACCTTATCTCTCTGACACCCAACTAACGTCAACAAAAGAACGACGCCCAACCACTTAGCGCTTGGCAACTAACTCCTCCACCGACAACTCGACATCACGGAGAATTGACCGCAGAAGACCGGGGCCAATCGTTTCGCCTGCGTGTATCGGAACAGTAGTTGCCCTTCCGTCCGAGTGTTTGAGAAATACGTGACTGCCGCGAGTTCGGACAATCTCAAATCCAGTGTGTTCAAGCAGACGTATGAGTTCCTTGCCCTTGAGGCGCGGAAGGCGAGTCATACACAGATCTGCTGGATACCTACGAGTTCGAGCGAGGGAGGAGGTTGATTGTCATCCAAGCACACCTGAATGACCTCTCGCACTCGCTTCATCAGAGTGTCCAGACTCTTCGCCTGCGTGTGGCAGCCCCGCAAGGCAGGCACAGTCGCAACGTAGTAGTCTTCTTCATCGCGCTCAATCACAACCGTGAACTTTCGCCGAGCCTTCATGGGGTGATTTTAGCATGGCCCAAATCGCCAGAAACGCGCCGGGTCCTCTGCGCGGCTCAATCCCCACGGTTGACCCCAACGCTCGCCTAAGCCTTCGGGACCGGCATCTTCACCGGAACCTGCTCGACAATCTCGATGTCGAACCCTTCTAGCGCCGCTACCCGGCGTGGGTGGTTGGTCAATAACCGGATCCGCTTCAGGTTCAGGTCAAAGAGTATCTGCGCTCCGAGCCCGATCTCGCGGTGGATCTTGCGCTCGCTCTCCGGAAGAGATGGCAGTCGGCGCTCCCGATGAAACGTGAGGAAGGACTGCTCCCCAATCTTTTCCGCCGAGAATCCTTTGGATGTCTGGTGAAGGTAGATCAACGCACCCCGGTCGGCCTCGGCAATCATTTGCAGGGACGCTTCGAGGGTCTGGTGGCAGTCGCATCCCGTCGCGCCAAACACGTCTCCCAGCACGCAGTGCGCGTGCATGCGGACCAAGACCGGTTCCTGAGAATCGGTAATATCCCCACGGATTAGCGCCATGTGCGAGCCGCCGCCGTCCACTTCGCTCTCGTAAGCGATCAGGCGGAAGTCTCCGTGTTTGGTCTCGACCATCGCCTCGCCTACGCGATGCACGTAGCGCTCATGCTGCATGCGGTAGCGGATCAATTCGGCCACCGTCAGCATTTTCATCTCGTGCGTGCGGCAAAATTCAATGAGGTCGGGCACGCGAGCCATCGTGCCATCGTCCTTCATGATTTCGCAGATGATGCCCGCAGGCACCATGCCTGCCAGTCGCGACAGGTCGACGGATGCTTCGGTCTGCCCAGCGCGTACCAGCACTCCACCTTTGCGGGCCCGTAGCGGGAACATGTGCCCGGGGCGCGCTAGATCCGATGGCCGGGTCGCGGGATCGATTGCTACCCTGATAGTG
The DNA here is from genome assembly GCA_963847715.1 of Terriglobia bacterium. Lineage (GTDB taxonomy): Bacteria > Acidobacteriota > Terriglobia > Terriglobales > Acidobacteriaceae > Acidiflorens. The sequence goes on along the minus strand of CAWKAZ010000014.1, from coordinate 141,055 downwards.
CGGGCGCGATCGTGGGCGGAAATTCCCGTGGTCACACCATCGCGCGCGTCAATCGCTTCACAAAAAGCGGTGCCGTATTGCGAGGTGTTTTCGTTGGTCATGGGACCGATGCGAAGATGGTCGAGCCGCTCTTCGGTCATGGCCAGGCAGACCAGGCCGCGTCCGTATTTCGCCATGAAGTTGATGGCTTCAGGAGTGACTTTTTCCGCGGCCAGCGTGAGATCGCCTTCATTCTCGCGATCTTCGTCGTCAACGACAACAATCATTCGGCCGGCGCGGATCTCCTCGATCGCGGTCGGAACGTCGGTAAAAGGCGAATTGGGAGTCATAGAAACCTAGGCAGCATTCAAATTGCGCCGCTTCGAGGGCGTCAGTTCGTTCTCCGCTCCACGAAACAGATTCTTCATCGCGCGGATGACCCATCGAATGACCACGGCAATGACGATTAAGAAAGCGACCACGATGCTTGCGGCCGCGATCGGATGCCGCGTGGCAAACCAGGTCAGAAAGACGGCGAGCGTGTCTTCTCCCGCGCTAAGAGCAAAATTCGACAGCGGCTCAGGAGACGGAGTAACGGCGACGCGGGCTGCGGTTTTGCCTCCGTGCGCTGCCAGCGCGATTGCGCCGCCCGCCAGTGTGGCCAACAACTGCTTTTCTGGCGACAGTTGCGACGTCGCACCGTACGCGATCAGCGCCGCCACGGGGATGCGGACAAACGTATGCAGAGCGTTCCAGAACAAATCGAACGCTGGGATCTTGTCGGCAAAGAACTCAATGGCAAACAGAACGCCCGCGGCGGCAATCACCCACCAACTGGAGAGTACGTGCAGTCCTGATGGCAGAACCAGCAGTCCGGCGTGGGCCAAGAGTCCGAGCGTGGCCACCGTGGCATAAACATTCAGTCCGGCGGCAAAGCTAACCGCAACGATCAAGCCTACGAGTTCTGTGCCGCCAAACTTCATGCCTGCCAGCATAGTCGCGTCCGGATTCTGCTAGTACATTACAACGGCGCTAAAAAAGAAAGGGTCGCCAACGGCGACCCGCAAAACTTGACTCTTTTTGCCTCTCTGCTTTTACAGGGTAGATTCGATTTCAAAACCCCAAGCTTCGAGCAAGGGTTCAGGAATGTACTTGGAATTCTTGTTCCGGCGCGCCCACTCCCGCAGCCGGGTCGACCGCAAGTACTGGTCGGGGGAGAGCTTGTATTCATGTACAACCTGCTCAAACTCCGTAATGGTGGGAGTGACCGGCCCGATCGGCTCGGGCTTGCCCCAGTTCGGATTGCCACGTCGCTTTGCCATGAAAAATGTACCCTCTTGTATGTGTGATAAGGACTCTAGCTCTGTTTCTACTGTCTTTGATTCCCCGAAGGAGGCTTGCGATTCAGCCTAAGAGCGACAATTGGTGGTGCCGGCCAGACCCCTTCGACCTCTATGGAAGCTATTGATAATAATGGGTTTTTAAACATTAGTCAATAGAAAACTGAGTACCTTCCCACATTTCATAGTATCCCCTTTGCGTACAAACACTTGCAATCGGAGCGGCTGGTAAGGTGGAATCCAAAACCAGCTCCATATCCCTGTCGGATCACCGCTGCTCGTCGGATAAACGGGAGAGGGCGCAAAAAGCGCGTTCATTGCCCTGAGGTGACTGAAGTAACCAGCAGACCGGGCCATAGCGTTGACCGCGAAAAGTCATACACTTAGAGTGAAAACCGGGAGTCTTGCGCGCCGCCCTCAGCGGGTGCAATACCGGGCCTGAATGGAAGTATGAACCTTAAGTCTTTACTCCTGAGTTCCGACGAAAAGACCGTTCGCATCCTGCGGCGGGTTCTCAGCGACCTGGAGATTGGGGTCGAGCATTGCTCCTCCACTGATGAAGCGATTCGCCGGATTACGCGGCAACGCTACGAAGCCATCATCGTCGATGCGGCCAACAAAGACGATGCCAGTTCGGTATTGCGCGGCGCGCAAGCGGCTCCAGTTAACAAACGCGCCCTTTCCATCGTGTTGGTCGAATCTACTGTCGGCCTCAAGGGCGGGTTCGAGATGGGAGCCCATTTCGTGCTGCACAAGCCGTTTGCTGTCGAGCGAGCCAAGGCCAGTTTCCGCGCGGTTCGTGCGCTGATGAAACGCGAGCGCCGAGTGCAGATGCGAGTACCGGTACAGATTCCGGTCGACTGCTACGGGACCAGACAGTACAAAGCGACCACCATCGATCTCTGCGAAGGCGGCATGGCGGTACGATTCAGCAGCAAGCCTACGAAGGAACGTTCGCTGCGATTCTCGTTTGAATTGCCGGGCGAATTGCCGGGCACGAACCGGAAGCTGGAGATCCATGGTGAGTTGGCGTGGGAAGCGAATGGTGATCAAGCGGGTGTTCGGTTCAAAGATGCCACCGACCAACAGCGCGCATCTCTTCGCCAGTGGTTAAACAGTCAGCTTCCTGAACCCGAACCTGATGATCCACCTGTCAATTGCCGTCTCACGGATCTCAGCCTGGGAGGGTGCTATCTGACAACCGCCTCGCCATTTCCGAGAGGCACGCGAGTCATTATGGCGATGAAGACGTCTGATCTCGAGGTGAGTGCTGGTGGCGTTGTTCTGGTTGCGCACCCTGAATTCGGGATGGGTATTGAGTTCCTGCAAACCACGACCGAACAGCGCGATCAGGTACATCGGATGATCACGATCCTGCGCGCGAACCCGGATAAGTCTCCCGAACTGCAGGTCGAGCCACAAGGATTGGAAACCTCGTTTTCCGACACTGATTTTGGAGGGTTTCAAGCTTCAATTGCTGACGCGAGTACGACCGCCGAACGCAATCCTGCCGAAGACACACTCGTCGATCTTTTCCGGCACAAATTTCAGGTTCCAGTCGACGCCTTCCTTGAACAAATGCGGGAACAGCGACAGTCGGTTGGAACGCAGTCCAGCTAGCGGCAAAAATTCGCCGCTAGCCTCCAAACTACAGTAGAATCAGCGTGAATATGAACCAATGGATCGGACTCGCGCTCGTCTTCGTTGCGTGGCTCGTGTTGACGCGCTGGATTCTGCCCAAGCTGGGCGTGCCAACGTGACATGGCAAGTCCTGCGAGGTCGTCGACCCCGCCAAGAAAACAGACGCTCCAGCCGCAAAGTAGTTCCTCGCGAGGCAGTTCTGTGAATCCGAAAATCCTTCTGCCAGTGAGTTGAAAATAAATTTTTTTGGCGATTTCCTGGAAGAGAGTTTTTCTTGCGTCTTCTGCGGGTTGCTGTTTACTGGTTAGTACTGGGGGTACCCCTCCCCCCTGGGCCGGTCTTTTGGAATCAAGACTTTGGCGGGATTCTCCTGCCAGGTCTCTGAGGAATAAGGAGTTACAGCTAAAGTCTTTATTTTTCTTTGACTTGGCTCTACTTCCACGCCGGTTGGGCCCTCACCGTTATGTTCTCCCGGCGTGGGAGCCCATTTCGTCCCGATCAAAAAGTCAAGCTTGACAAGAGCGAGGCCGAGAGAGGGGTGATCTTCTTGGATGCCGCCTGCTACGTATGCAGGTGTCGCCACCCGCCGTGGTACCCAGGTTAGCGCCCAAAAGACGGGCGCGAACCTAGGCCACAGTCTGGGTCTTTCTCGAAAAGCCGCGAGACGTGCGGTGCCTCCATCGCGATCTACGACTTTGAACGCACTGCGATGATGTCGATTTCTACCAAGGCGCCGCTACCAGCAGCGGGGAGAACCACCTCCACGGTGGTGCGCGCGGGCTTGTTCGGTTGCTCCTTGGTACCGAAGAATTGGGAATATCCGGCCATCATTCCGTCAAAGTCTCCTTTGCCGCCTTTCGCGGGATCGGCTCCAAGGTAGACACGCATCATCACCACGTCGCCGAGCGTCAGTTTTTCCGATTCGAGGAGCTTTTGAATGTCCTTGAGAATGCCCACGGTTTGTGACGCGGTATCGGTGTGTGTCTTGCGGTCCGGGTCGAGCCATCCACTCACGTACAGCGTGTCTCCGGCCCAGACTGCCGCCGAAATGGGAAGATCGGCATTCCTGGGGTTTTGACTCGGGGGCAGCGGAATTCGTTTTGTGTTTTGCGCTGAAGCCGTCACGGGAAGTATCAGCGCGACTGCCAAAAGGAGAAGATGCTTGATCATCATGTTCATAGAGCTCCTGGTCGGAAAAGCTAGAGTATACGAGCGGTCATGCACCGTATCCAAGGAGCCGCTTCATGAAAACCTGGTTCATCAGGGCGCCTCCCGCGGATGTGGCGCACGCGTCGCTGAACGCGCGCTATCTTTGTCCGCCTGAGATGTTGGCCACCTGACCACTCCCCACCTGTTGAGAGGGCGAGCTATTGAGGGGGGCCGAAAAGGACTGGGCTCACCATGGTTTCAATTCTGGCTGCCATCTCCTCGGCTGGAATACGGTTGGGGGTCTGAAACCAGCGCCGCGCGGCTCCAAAAACGGCCCACGCCGCGGTGGTCGCCACCATCTCGGCATCGACACCGCGTGCAGTCCCATGAAGGGCAAGGCCTTCCTTGAACATGCTCTCGACGACGGGGATGATGGAACCTTCGAGCGCCATCCGAGCCAACTGACTGGGACAGCCGGTGCTTTCAGCAAGATAGTCGCAGACGCCGAGTGCAATGGCGCGTAATGCCCCGTTGCAACCGGTAAAGGTGATGGCGCGGCGCTTGATCAGATCGCGGAAACGCACCCCTGTCATCGCCTGCATCAATGCATTCTTGTCTGGATAGTGCAGGTAGAAGGTGGCCCGGTTCAGGGTGGCCTCGTCGGCGATCTCCTGCACAGAAATGTCGTCGAATTCCTTTTTTATCAATAACGTGGCTAGCGCGTCCATGAGCATGCGGCGGCTGCGCAGGATGCGCGGATCCATCGTTCCGGTCTCGGGTTGGAGAAGCTGGGCCATTTCTATATTGATGAAAGCATACCTGCTTACAGACCAAAGCGACAGTTGTTTATTTTCTTGAATCGACATATGTCGCCTATTCATCATATGTCGTGCAGGAGGAATTCTCAATGTCGACACTGCTTCACATCGATTCCAGCCCGCTCTACGGCCGGTCAGTCTCTCGCGAGTTAAGCGCTGCGTTCGTCACCCAATGGAAGGCTTCGCACCCGGATGGAAAGGTCATAGACCGCGACCTCAACGCAACGGCAATACCGCCGGTGAATGCGGAATGGGTCGGTGCAGCCTACACGCCGGAACAGGCGCGCACTCCGCAGCAGAAGGAATTGCTTTCGCTCTCCGATTCGCTGGTCGCCGAATTGGAGGAGGCCGATGAGTACGTCATCGGAGCGCCGATGCATAACTTTGGCGTGCCTTCCGTGCTCAAGCTATGGATCGACCAGATTGCGCGGGCCGGCAGGACCTTCTCCTATGGGGAGAAAGGGCCAAAGGGCCTGATCACCGGCAAGAAAGCAACGTTCATCATCGCGACCGGCGGGATCTACGACACCCAGACGCAGATGGCCTCGTTCAATTTCGTGGAGCCGTATCTGCGGTCCGTATTTGGTTTTCTTGGCGTGACGGACGCGACCTTTCTTACGGCCGGCGGGACCGCTGTGCTGAATCAGGGGAAGGATCGGAACGCGTTTCTTGCGCCGCATCTTCAGACCGTGCAGACGCACGCACAGACCTTCTAAGAGAGGACACTCATGAAAGCTACTTCAACTGTTGCTCGCTATCTACTAGGCCTTATCTTTACGGTCTTTGGGCTGAATGGATTTCTCAACTTCATCCACCAGCCGCCCCTGGCGAATCCGCTCGCAATCCAGTTCTTTGTTGCCGTCAGCGCATCGCACTTTGCCGCGTTCTTCTTTGCGATGCAATTGCTCGGTGGACTGCTGTTGCTTTCGGGCTACCTCGTGCCACTTGCGCTGACAGTGTTGGCGGCGGAACTCTACAACATCCTTGCGTTTCACCTGACGCTTGCGCCGGCAACCATTGCTCCGGCTATCGTAGCCTCTGTGCTGTGGGTACTGGTCTTCTTACAGTACCGCGAAAGCTTCAAGGGGATCTTCACCGCGAAGCCTGCGACGCAGCCATAAATTGCGTCGCAGTTATGTTGAGGCCTGACGCTGAGTTAGGTTCGCAATGTTCAATGGTTGACGAACCAACAGGTAGCAGCTATTTGGTCTATTGAGTTATGGTCTTGCAGCTCAGCGGCCGACGAGTTTTTGCAGCTCTTCGGGGTAGCGGGCGCCTTGCACCGCGATCTTTGAGGTTGCGGTCTCCAGTTCGCGGAGATCGCTGGGGGACAGTTCGACCGTCGCAGCTGCGATGTTCTCTTCGAGGCGATGCAACTTGGTCGTGCCCGGGATCGGGACGATCCATGACTTCTGCGCCAGCAGCCATGCTAGCGCGACCTGGGCGGGTGTTGCTTTCTTCTGTTGGGCAAACCTGCCGAGCGTATCCACCAACTCCTGATTCGCTTTGCGGTTCTCGGGCGTAAAGCGAGGGACGATGTTGCGGAAGTCGGTTTTGTCGAACTTGGTGTCTTCGCTGATCTTGCCAGTAAGGAAGCCTTTACCGAGGGGGCTGAAGGGAACGAATCCGATGCCAAGTTCCTCGAGCGTCGGTATCAATTCGGCTTCCGGCTCTCTCCACCACAGCGAGTATTCGCTCTGCACCGCAGTTACGGGCTGGACTTTGTGTGCGCGACGGATTGTCTGCACGCCTGCTTCGGAAAGTCCGAAATGCCTCACCTTGCCCTGCTGGATCAGTTCCTTCACGGCTCCGGCAACGTCTTCGATCGGCACGTTCGGGTCCACACGATGCTGATAGAACAGGTCGATGACATCGGTGTTGAGGCGCTTCAGGGATGCCTCGGCAACTTCTTTGATGTGCTGGGGCCGGCTGTCCAGCCCGCCTAGACTTCGTTCTCCCTTGGCATCGATTTTGAATCCGAATTTGGTGGCGATCGCTACCTGGCTACGAAATGGGGCGAGGGCTTCGCCGACAAGTTCTTCGTTTGTGAACGGGCCATACACTTCAGCGGTATCGAAGAATGTGATGCCGCGTTCGACGGCGGATCGAATCAGGGTGATTCCGTCCTGCTTATCGACTGCGGGGCCCAAGCCGAAGCTCAGTCCCATGCAGCCCAGTCCGATTGCCGAGACTTCAAGATTGCTTTTGCCAAGTTTGCGCGTTTTCATTGGTTCTCCTTATCAATATCAGTCAAATCATCGATCAAATCCGGGGCCCGTGTAGTTAATTTAGATGCTCCGCGGTTTTTCTGGATATGCACAACGCGCCATTGTCCATGCAGAATACGCCAGATGGCGCCGCGTGAGAGCTGAACGCGCGTTGTGCGATGTTGTGACATCCACATAAATTCTTCATCACTACTGACACAAGGGTGTCAGTAGGCCTGTCCTACCATCGCTCTCGTTGCGAATTCATCGCACCAAATTCAGCACAGAAGGAGATCGACAATGACTACTGCTACCGCCGTAAAGAACAACGTCGTATGGTTCGAGATTCCGAGCGCCGACTACAAGCGCGCGGTCACGTTCTACGAGACGATTTTCGGGCAGGAATTGAACAAGATGGATTTCATGGGGACTCCGACGGCCGTGTTTGCCTATGAGAAGCCGGGCATTTCGGGATGCGTTCTGCACGAGAAGGATGTTCGTCCCGGGTTGGGAGGGGCCGTGGTTTATCTGAATGCCGACGGGATTTTCGACGCGGTGCTGGCGCGGGTTCCAAAGGCGGGAGGCAAAGTCGTCAACGTGATCGACCTGCCGCCGGGCATGGGGCGGGCCGCTCGTATAATCGACACCGAAGGCAACCAGGTAGGACTGCACACCTATTGAAATGCGACGCGCCGATCGGTTATTCCGAATCGTACAGTTTCTGCGAGTCGGCCGCATGATCACTGCGCGCCGGCTCGCGGAAAAACTGCAGGTCTCGGAACGGACGATCTACCGCGACGTCCGCGACCTGCAACTTTCCGGCATGCCGATCGAAGGCGAAGCCGGCATCGGGTACCTGCTGCGGCAGGACTTCGACATCCCGCCTCTCATGTTTACACGCCCTGAAATCGAGGCGCTCGTCCTGGGCGCACGCATGGTGCGCGCCTGGGGAGGCGCCGAGCAAGGGGAAGCTGCCGCGCAGGCTCTGAATAAGATCGAGGCCGTGCTGCCCGCCGAATTGCGCGACAAGGTCGATGAGACGCTGCTCTACGCGCCGGGTTTCAAGATGGGCGCGGAACTGAAGCGCGACGTCGACCAGCTCAATAAAGCCGCGTTGGAGCGCAGGTTCATTGAGTTCGACTATGCGCGGGAAGATGGCGAGCGAAGCAGCCGCCGGGTTCGTCCTTTGGGCCTCTATTTTTGGGGAGGCGTCTGGACCTTGGCGAGCTGGTGCGAAATGCGGAAGGATTTTCGCAATTTCCGGGCGGATCGGATGGCGGCGCTACAGATTCTTGAGCAGCAATTCCCTGCCGACCCTGGCAAATCGCTGCGCGCGTTTATTGAGAAGATGCGGTCGCGGCCTCCCCGCGAGTCTTAGGCGGACCAGGACATTTTGCTCACAGTGCAGCTAGTAGATTGCGGAAGGTATTTTTTCGAATGCAGCGCTCCCGCAGCGGCTGAAGCCAATTCTGAAAACAAGCCACTTATCGCAGCGGTAAACCGCTGCGCCACCCAAAATCACAAAGTGCGAGCGGTGAACCGCTGCGCCACTCAAAGGCAAGTGCAAGGTCGGCTTTGTCGATCAGGCTTCGTCTTGCTCTTTGAGCTTTGCGATTACTCCGAAATCTTCGAGCGTTGTCGTGTCGCCTTTGACTTCGCCACTGCTTGCTAGTTCGCGCAATAGACGGCGCATGATCTTGCCGCTACGCGTTTTCGGGAGCATGTCGGTGAAACGAATGTCGTCTGGCTTGGCCAGCGAGCCGATCTCCTTCGCTACCCACTTCTTCAGTTCTTCTTTTAAAGCATCTGTTGGTTCAACACCCTGTTCAAGGGTCACGAAGGCGGAGATGGCTTGTCCTTTGATCTCATCCGGGCGGCCAACCACGGCCGCTTCGGCAACTTTTTCGTGGGCCACCAGCGCGGACTCGACTTCCATAGTGCTGAGGCGGTGTCCGGAAACGTTGAGCACGTCGTCGACGCGACCCATAATCCAGAAATAGCCGTCTTTATCTTTGCGCGCGCCGTCACCGGTGAAGTAGATGCCGGGAATTTGCGACCAGTATTGCTTCACGTAGCGGTCAGGGTCTCCATAGATGGTGCGTAGCATGGCGGGCCAGGGCTGCTTGATGACGAGGTAGCCGCCTGAGCCTAGCGGGACCGAAGCGCCTTCCATGGTGACGACGTCGGCCACGACTCCGAAAAATGGCTTTGTGGCGGAACCGGGCTTGGTGGCAATTGCGCCTGGGATCGGCGTGATCATGATGGATCCGGTTTCGGTCTGCCACCACGTGTCGACGATCGGGCAACGGTTGTGCCCGATGACTTCGCGATACCACATCCAGGCTTCGGGATTGATCGGCTCGCCGACGGTGCCGAGTAGGCGCAGGCTATCCATGCTGTGCTTTTGCGGCCATTCGTCGCCCCACTTGGCGAACGTGCGAATGGCAGTGGGCGCGGTGTAGAAGACGTTCACCTGATGCCGGTCGATGATCGACCAGAAACGATCAGGCTCCGGAAAATTCGGAGCGCCTTCGTACATCAGGCTGGTCGCGCCGCACTGCAGCGGACCATAGACGATATAGCTGTGTCCAGTCACCCAGCCGATGTCGGCGGTACACCAGTAGGTGTCTTCTTCGCGGAGGTCAAAAACGTATTTGGTGGAAAGATAGGTGCCCACCGAATAGCCGCCGGTGGTGTGCACGATGCCTTTCGGTTTACCGGTGGTGCCCGAGGTGTAGAGGATATAGAGAGGATGCTCGGAATCGAGCGGCTCGGCAGGACATTCGTCGGAGGCTTTCGCCATCAGCTCGTGCCACCAGTGATCGCGGCCGGACGTCATGTTGATGGCTGTCTTCGTGCGCTGATAAACGACGACGTGCTTCACGGACGGGCATGATTTCAGTGCTTCTTCCACGACCGGGAACAGCTTCACTTCGGAGCCGCGGCGGTAGGATCCATCTTGCGTGATCACCGCGACCGCGTGGGAATCGTGAATGCGGTCGACAAGGGCGTTGGCCGAGAATCCGCCAAAGACGATGGAGTGCGGCGCGCCGATACGGGCGCAGGCCAGCATGGCAATCGGCAACTCCGGCGTCATGCCCATGTAGATGGCGACGCGATCGCCTTTGCGAACGCCGAGGCCTTTGAGCACGTTGGCGAACTTCTGCACTTCCCGCCAGAGTTGCTGGTAGGTGTAGGTGCGCACTTCGCCGGGCTCACTTTCCCAGATCAGCGCCGCTTTGTTCTTGCGAGCAGTCTGCACGTGGCGGTCGAGGCAGTTGTAGGAGAGATTGAGCTCTCCGCCGAGGAACCACTTTGCCCACGGCGCATTCCACTCGAGAACCTTGTCCCATTTCTTGAACCAGTGCAGGTCTTGGGCGACGCGGCCCCAGAATTTTTCAGGCTGCTCGACCGACTCCTTGTAGAGGGCGTCATATTCGGCCAGGCTCTTGATTTGAGCTTTCTGCGAAAACTCGGCGGAAGGAGCGAAACTCCTCTGCTCGTCAAGAATGGAATCGATGTTCATGGTCACGGGTGCTTCTGCCATAGATCATCCTCGGTATGGGATATGGATAGCTTTAGTTCCCGGCGTTCGCCGGGCATTTCACAAATTCTACGCCGACCAACTTCTCTACTGTTTCAGTGCGCATTTCTTACAACTCGGGAATGAATTCGCTCACCGTGCTCTTCTGGAGCAGATAAGCTCCCGGACCTTGCTTGCCGCGAATCGAACGGCAGAATTCGGAAACCAGGAATCCGGCTTTCAAGGCTTCGCGAAAGGCCCACCGCGTCGCCTCGCGCCACTCCCGGGCCAATCCCATGTCGGCTCGCTCAACTTCCAGGATATCCCCCGGAATTTCGATACACACACGCTGCCGGCCGAGCGCTTCGGCTGCATCGGCGCGCCCGGGCTTGCCGCTGGGATCGAACCGTATTAAAGGAGCGAGCAGCTTCATGGCATCCAGGGTCTCGGCTCGGGTGTCATTCGCGGCCGGGCGACCCGAGATGCGGTCCTTCACGCGCCGCGAATTCAGCATCCACCGCACCCAGAGCCGGTCCGTTCCGTTCTGATGCAACATGCTGGAAGTTTCCGGCCCGTAGAAGTCAACTTTATACGTGTCCGAAACCACACCCAGCTTGCCAAAATTGAAATGCGCGTTGCGGCTCTGCAGCGGGTCGTAAGTCCAGGACATTTCATGAACGCCCATGGCCATGGCCCGTTCGCGCTGCGCGTGCTTCAATCGCGAACCAAGATCGAGGTGTCGATAAGCATCAAGCACTGCGAGCATGTGGGAATGAATGGTGATGCGTCCATTCTCACGACCTAGAAATCCGAACGCGAAACCGACTAGTCGTTCCTTGTCAAACGCGCCCACAAAAATATTGCCCGCCGCTTTACAAGCGATGGCGAGGGTCAGGGGCAAAGTATCCGAGTCGGCCATGCCCCAGACTTCTTTTTCGACGACTTTCAACTGGTTGAGGTCGTCGATGCTCTTGAGGTCGCGAATCCCGATCTGCGCGGCAGAACTGCGGGACATCATGGCAGGCCTTTCGCGCGTTTCGAGTTTTGGTTACGGGGCATGGAGTTCTTCGCGCAAAAGCAGGGCACTGCAGAAGACAACCGTGTACAGTACCGGTTGCATCATTGTCAACTGTCCAGCCAAAACGCGGGGAACCGAGCCTCGCAGTGCGGCAGCTTACCATCGAACATCGCCGAGTCGATTGCGCACAGCTCACCGCACATTGTGATCCGTGTCCTTGACATTGCGCTTCGTGCCGACAAGAGATTCTTGCGGTCGGCGGGCGTGAGCGGAGGGTGCTTTGGGAAATTTCGGCCGGCGACTCGTCATCCGGGCCCGTTCCGTGCATCTTAATCTACATGCTACCCTCGAACCGGAGACGAAACTGCCCTTGAAATCCACAACCACCGTTTTGCACTCGATCACACTGTATTCTGCCGTGCTGCTTACTTTTGGCTGTTCTCCGCTGCTCGCTGCCGACCGGGGGACCCTAGTGCGCGAAGCTGTCATTTATCTCGCTCCCGATACGACGTCCAACAAGCTGGGCGAGGTGGAACGCGGACGCGAACTGATTCTTCTTGATAAGAGCCGCAACTGGCTGCACGTCGAAGCTTTGCTCGGGTCATCACAGGCAGTCGATCCGGCCTTTGTGTTTGACGATGAGGAAGAAGGAAAGACGATCAGCGGCTGGATCGTTGATACGGGCATCGTCTGGGCGTCGACGCCGAATGGCGATCGCATTCTGTTCGGTGCAGCCGTCGATGCAGAAGATGAGGCCAGCCGCCGTCATGGACGCCGCAGCGCAGCTTCGGATGCCCTGCGTCTGTATCGCCGCGTCTACGATATTTTCCCGGCCGCTCCCTCGGCTGGGGAAGCGCTTTATCGCGCCGCCGATATTCGCTGGCAGATCGAGCGGGCGGACTTGCTCTCGCGTCCGTCGGCGCGAGAGAAGGAATCATACCTTCGCCAAGGGATCAATGAAGATGGCATGAAGCTGGTGATGAAGAAGTTTCCTAACACCAAATGGGCGCACATGGCCGCCTTCCACTTGATCGACAACAAACTTTGCGGCGATTGGCAGGGATCGTCCAAGTGTCCAGATAAGGAAGCGGATATTTACGAGAAGTACTGGAAGGAGCGTCCCGATTCGCCATCGGCTCCTGAAGCGCTTTACCAGGCGGCGTCGCGGCGGGCGGCGTTGATCGAGATTTACAAAACCGAAGAGCAGCCGAAGAAATCGGAACAGTCCAAGGGCCAGGCCATCGCACTCGCTCAGCAACTAATTACGCAGTATCCACAGAGCGACTGGTCTTCGCGCGGACAAACCCTGCTGTTCCTCATCCAGGGCGGTGTGCCGACGTATGGCAACTCCGTGCAGTAGCGAAGATCTCAGTTCCTGGCTAACGCCGCGACAATCGCCTTCTCTGCCAGAGGCGCCATGACAGTATATCCGCCTTTGTTCGGATGAACTCCGTCCTCGGAGAGTTCTGCTTTGAGGCCGCTTTTATCATTGGCCATCGCGGAGTAGTAATCAAGAAAAACCAGATCTTCATTAGCGGCGAAATCCTTGATCCAGCCGTTCAGGGCACGAATCTTTTCTACCGGCGCCAAGTCGGGCCGCCACGGATATTTCGCCGCCGGAACAAGTGACGAGAGAACCACGCGAATTCCATTGCGCTTCGCCAGATCGACCATGGAAGCGAGATTGTCCTCGATCGCCGCGAGCGTGATGGGACCAGTGTTCTCCGCGACATCGTTGGTGCCGGCAAGGATCACGACGACTTTCGGCTGGAGCGCAATTACATCCTGGCGAAAGCGGAGGAGAATCTGCGGCGTGGTTTGCCCGCTGATGCCGCGATTCACATAGGGCTTACCGGGAAAAGACTCGGAGAGCGGCCAGAATTCCGTGATGGAATCGCCGAGAAACACAACTCTCGATTCTCCTTTGGCAGGGCGACCGAAGCGAACGTCGTCGTCGCGATACTTGGCCAAGTTGGGCCAGTCCTGCAACGTTGATTCCATTATTTTCTGGCTCTCTTTTAGCGAAGCACATGGGTCTGCTGGTTGCTGCTGGCAGTCGCCAATCCCTGGCAGAACAGCAGCGAGGAAAACTGCGAGCAACATAGGGATCGTTCTCGTCAACGTAGTCACAGCCCACATGGGACACTGCAAGGCCGCGCTCAATTCACCCGTTTTGTCAGTGAGACTCGCAATCACGGCTTTGTGCTTCTGGCCAGGCGAGCAGAGCTGACAATCACTGCCGAGAGCACTCTCGCTGCTACCAATACAGGCCAACAGTTCGAATTCCGCAGTCAATATTAGCGCTCACTGCCAGCCTCCGCCGAGAGCCTTATAAAGTTGTACCAGGCTTTGGTACTCACTGCCTCGGGCCTGGGCGAGAACAATCTCGGCGTTAAAGAGCGATCGCTGCCCATCGAGAACTTCAAGGTAGGTGGTGATGCCTCCCCGATAGCGTACGAGGGACGTACTGACGGAATCCTGGAGGTCCTTGACCGTGGTCTCCTGCGCAACACGAACTTGATGAAGTTTCTGATAACCGATCAGAGCATCGGAGACATCGCGAAACGACAACTGGATGGCTTGCTTATAGGATGGGTTGGACCGAGTTTCCCGACCTGAATCGATTACGAGCGACCCTTGGTTGGTAGAAATAAAGGCAAGAGCTTACACGAGAGCGGCACGCTCTTCGGAGCGCACCGAACGGTTCGCTCAAAAAGTGTTTGACAGCGCCGACATTGTTAGAGACGGGATGCTTCGCCAATTATCGGTAGACTAAATGATTACTCAATGCAGCCCCCTACTAGGTGCTGACCGTAAAGGTCAACGCTTGGCTGTCGCCGCCGCTGTCGCAACCGAGGTCTCCGGAGAGGTTGGCAGGTGTGTGCACGACAATTTGGGCGGTACCGGGAGACGATATCTGGGTTGTTGTAATCGTGGCCTGTAGCTGGGTCGAACTCACGACGGTGGTGGGCAATACCGCTCCGTTCCATAAAACGATCGAAGAAGAATAAAAGTGGGCGCCATTAACGGTAAGCAGCAAGCTCTGCTGTATCTGACTAAGGGTCGCGGGGTTCGGTGCGAGCGAAGTCAGCAAGGGCTTCGGCCGCGCACTCCCGCAGAAGGGGTTGCTCACACCACAACCGGTGAGGAACATGATTCCGAGAATGAGGGCAAACAGCGATTTCTGGATTTGGTTGCGGGGCATTCTTCAAGTCTAGGCCAGAAAGAGTGATCGCAGGCGTTTCCGCACCAGGAAACGCGTTACCCAAGTGTTTTGGTAACGATGTATGCCCTTGCCGGCTGGCGATGGTGAAGCGAAGATTCTCCGGATTTGTCCAGACACGCATCGGTTATTAGTGCAATCGGGATTTTGCGCCGAGAACCTGGTGTTTCAGCAGTGGGCTAGCGCCCACCGAGGAGTGATATTGGTCAATGCCAACTCAATCCAACCCTTCAATTGCCATCCATCATGAAATTTATAGTCCGTGCGATGGCGTACCGACAAAATTGACCGCACTCCGATAAACATAGAATTGAAAGTGGCAGGCAAAACACCTCTTCAAGGTCATCGATGACGGGAACGTTCGGGTGTGATGCAGACTGGGGATCATGATCTCGGTTTCACTCGAGTTGCCGCACCAAGCAGGCCACCGCCTCAGGAGGAGTTTTGACTGCGAGCAGACGTGTCCGGAACTCCTCGTCCATCAACTTCCGCGCAACCTTAGAGAGCACCTGCATGTGACTGATGGGGCTGCCTAGGTCGCGCAGTGCGATGAGAACGACCATGTGCACTGGCTTGCCATCGACCGATCCCCACTCAATTGGCCGATTAAGCCTTAGGATACCGATCGAGTCGCTGGCGATGGCTTCTGTCTTGCAGTGTGGAACAGCAAATCCATAGCCCAATCCAGTGGAATATACAGCCTCGCGAGCCCATAAGGCTTCTTCCAGGCGATACCGGTCCTCGATTCGGCCAGCAACATAGAATGCATCTACGATTTCCTGAATTGCCTCTTCTTTACTTTCACTATTGCTTTCGAGCACGATCATGTCCTCGCTCAGCAAAGGCTGTCCCGCTCCTGAAAACTGATCGCGACCCAAAAGTTCGTCAACCTCCGCAGGGCTCGTGCAAGCAATGGCCCGGTTCAGGATTTCGTGGCAGTCAGCGATACGGGATCCGGAGATTCTTCTCTTGAATTCAGGAATTTGTGCGGAGGGAAGACTGATCTCGTCCAGTCCCAGTCCTAAAAGCAGGGGCAGCGCACGAATGTCGGCTGCCATCTCTCCGCACATTCCTACCCATTTTCCGGCTCGGCGAATTTGGTCCACAGTCTGTTTTAGGAAACGAAGGAAACTGGGATGACGTACGTTCGATAGACCCGCAATTTTTGAATTGCCCCGATCGGCAGCGAAGAAGTATTGACTGAGATCATTGGTCCCGATACTAAAATAATCTATCTCCGTCGATAGCTCATTGAGTATGAAGGCCGCCGAGGGCACCTCAATCATGATGCCGATCAGAATATCGTGTTGGATAGCGACGCCGATGGCCGTAAGAGACTGCGCAGCTTTCAAGAGCATAGCCTTGAATTCCAGTACCTCCTCCAGGGACGAGACCATGGGCACCATAATCTGAATGCGTCCGAGTGACGATGCGCGAAGAATTGCTCGCATTTGAGATTGCACTAGCTCCTTGTGTTCTGCATACAAACGCACACCTCGATATCCAAGGAAGGGATTGGATTCCGGGGCGAGTCCCAAGAAAGGCGCGGGCTTATCGGCACCGATGTCAAAAGTGCGAATGATAACTGGGCGCCCTGCGGCAATGCGTGCTACCTCCGCGTAAATCGCAAACTGCTCATCTTCCGATGGAGGCGCTTCCCGTCCTAAGAACAACATCTCTGTCCTGAACAATCCAATCCCGTCCGCACCCTCGGCGAATGCTCGTTCTGTCGTCTCGCAGGATGATGCGTTGGCAGACACGTCCAGAGTCTTGCCGTCGCTGGTAGTCGCGGGACCATTTGCATACCGGGCCAAAAGCCGACAGCGTCGTTCAATCGTCGTTACTTCGCGTTCGTAGAATTTCTTCACCGTATTGGCGGCACAAGGGACGACGAAGCCTCTATTTGCGTCGACCACGACTTCCTGCCCTGGAGAAAACGAAACACGCGCGTTCTTCACGCCGACAATAAGAGGGATTCCGAGCGAGTGTGCCAGGATGACGGCATGAGATGTCGTACCCGAATGCTCGAGCACGACAGCCCTCAAAAAATAACGATCAAGTCCAAGAAGTTGCTGCGGAGCAAGGGACTCAGCTACGACCACGGAGGGTTCGTGCAGTTCGACCTCGGATGCGCGAAATTCTGCGCCGTAGATCTCATCGAGCAATTGAAGGCAGATCTCCTGAATGTCCGAGGCGCGCTCCCGAGTGTATACGCTTTCCGATCGGCGCAGGACAGACATGAAGAATTCTCCGCCTTCCATAACCGCCTGGCCCGCGGATTCTCCCTGTAAAATGTGTTCCGCCAACTTCTCGGCGAAGGAAACATCGCCGGCGATAGCCAAGTCCGCTTGCAGTATCGCTGCAGCTGTGGGGGAAATTGCATGCGCGACTTTCTCTCGAATTCGACTACGAACCGTAGTGAGGGCTCTCTGGAGCCGCTCCAGTTCCCATCCTGCATCGAGGCCCGACTTCGCCTGCAAGGTGCGCGGGAGCGTCATCCCACTTACGATCACCACTTTGCCACGAACAAAACCGCCGCTCACTGGCAAGCCGAACGAGGAACTTACCCCTGCCGTTTGCAAAACGCGGGGTAGAGACTGGTTCCGATCGAGTCCAACGACGGTAGCCAGCGGAACATCACATCCAGGCAGAACCTCGCCAATCAAATGTTGCAACGCTGCGTGAGCGGAATGCTCATCCGGGCCATTCGCCTGAACCAGGCAGCGGTCGCCGAGTCGGACGTCTGAGGAAATGATCGCCAACACGCTCTTGACGTTTGCGGTCGCGTTGTTCCGCGTATTGGTCAGAACGCACTCGGAGGCAAAAGTACTCGCCAGTTCCGCCAAATGGCTGGCAGGCCGGGCATGGATTCCATTGGACAGAGAACAAATGAATGTGAAACTCGGCGAAGTGCTCACAGATTGCGTCATACTCAGCGTTGGATCTTTGCGAAGATACCCTCCGGATTCCTCAGCACTTCCTGCAAGGGAACGTGAATGACCTTTACGCCATTGAATCGTTCCCGACCTTCGATCTCAATGTCCACGGCGAAGATTGCGATCTGCGCCTGACGGATGTCGTTTTCCGTGAGCTTGTTCTCAACGCCCATAGCGCCCTGCGTTTCTACTTTGATCTCATGCCCAAGGTCTTTGGCGACCTTTTCCAATCGCGCGGCAGCCATGTATGTGTGGGCAATGCCAGTTGGACACGCGGTGACTGCGACAATTTTCATGCGGCTTCATCCCTCCGTTCGGTCATCTTCTTCTTAGCGCGCGTTTTCAGCAAAATAGTTAGAGTTGCGGTTACCAAGGTGCCGGTCAAGATCGCGAGCACGTACATCCATTGGTGATCAACAATGGGTAGCACGATGGGGCCACCATGAGGAGCGTGATCTCCCACTTTCCCGATCATCGCAAGTACGGCTGCTACTGCAGAACCTGCCATGATGCTGGGTATAACACGAAGCGGGTCTGCGGCAGCAAAAGGAATTGCGCCCTCCGTGATACCGATTAATCCCATCGCAATGCCAGCGAGCCCGGCTTCCCGCTCCTCGACAGTCCAGAGATTCTTTCGGAGCAGAGTGGCTAATCCCAAACCCAAAGGAGGCGTACAAATAGCGGCCGCACAGGCTCCCATGATCTGGTAGTTACCCTCCCGAATCATAGCGGCCCCGAAGAAAAATGCAGTCTTGTTGACCGGTCCTCCCATGTCAAAGGCAATCATTGCGCCAAGGAGCAACGCCAGCACAACATTGTTTCCGGTGCTCATGCCTCGTAAAGCAGAAGTGGCGTGTTCCATCATGAGCGCAATCGGCGCTCCCAGCACCTTGATCATGAGCACGCCAACTAGAGCACCCGAAACAATTGGGATCACGAGAATCGGCATAATGGGGCGAAGGTGTTTCGAGACCGGCACCTTTTTGATCGCCTCGACAAGATAACCAGCCAATAGCCCGACCAGCATCGCGCCCAAGAAGCCGGCTTGGACCCGGCCAGACAAATAACCTCCCAGAAATCCGGGCAGCAAGCCGGGCTTGCCGGCAATCGAATAAGAGATATACCCAGCGAGCACCGGCAACATCAATGTCAGCGATGCGGCCCCTATGTCGAGGAGGAGTTTGAGTCGCGGAGCACCTGAAAAATCCGGACCCGCGGGGGTCATCGGAGCAAAGGCGATGGCCGCGGCGATCAAAATACCGCCACAAGCGATGAAAGGAATGGCGAAAGAGACGCCGGTCAACAAGTGTTTACGGAGATTGGTGAGCAGTTCAAGCATTCAGGTCCGGCTCCCCCAACGACGTATGGCATGCATTGTTATCAGTTCATCCCCGAGAAAGGTGCCGGTGTCGACTTATCCGACTGTCATCGAGTCCGTTGCCCGAGCAGTATGTGGCATTCGTCCTGTTCCAGCAAGTAGGAAAAATGGAATGTTTGTTGCACTAGAGTATCCTTTTGTGAGCGGTCGTCGTGCATCGGCCAGGCTAGATGTTGACTTGGCCTCTCCGCGATGGAACGATGGGCCTTTGCGTTCGATACTCGGTGGGCGTGAGGTTGCAGACCTTCTTGAAGGCTCTGCAGAAATAAGCCGCATCGTTGTAGCAACAGTCTGCAGCAATCTCCTTTAGGGGCACGCGGTAGTTCTGTAGCATGAACTTAGCGCGATTCATACGCACGAGGTTCAGATAGTCGTTGAAGCGCATGAACCCCTCTTTCCTGAACAATCGCGAAACATAGTTTGGGGCCAGCCCGAAGTGGTCGGCGATACTCCGGCGAGTAATCGGACGCTGAAAATTCTCCTGCACATAAAGGCAAATGGATTCGTAGGTGCGAATCGCTTTCCGTGGCCAGCGTTTCCGCGGCGACTCCATGAGCCGTAGGCAAGAATGCAGTAACGATTCCGTTAACAGCCTGGCGAAAGGACCCTCGGCGCGGTCGGCAGCGAGTCCCCTCAGAGCCGCAAGGATGCTGCGTGTCGGAACATCATAACCGCCTTGCACGCTGGTCTTCAGCACGGAGGGCTGCTGCGTTCCACCCCGGTGACGCACCAGGCTAGCCCCAACCTGCTTGGCTCCAAAGAGGAAAGTCAGTACTCCAACCGGACCTGACCAGTCGGGCTTATTCCAAGCATGATCCGGCATAAACACCGCGTGACCTTGAGTTGGCTTGATGATCTCGGTGCGGCCACCGAAGGCAACTTCCATGGTATGGCAGCCGGAGAGCGTAAGCGAAAGACGCGAAAAGTTAGTGACGTACGCGAATGTGGGCGGAGGAGTGCTGCCGTCTCCGAAATATACGCGGCGGACTCGATTTTTGCGAAGGTAACGGTCTAGTTCGCAGACAATGATCTTGTTGGGTGAACCCGGCGAGGATCCCACCTCGGCACTAAGTGCTCTCATGAAAGGTTACATTAGTACAAAATGGATACAGTGTCCATCATACAAATAGAGCGGAAGGAATTGGGAATCCGTTTGTTCATCCACGCAGGGGTCTCGGAGAGGTTAGCGTTACTACCGCGTTCCCGGGCAACGTCACGCTCGCAGCTTTGCTGTCCAGTCGAAGCTCGCATGTCCGCTCCGGACCACTGTTGGTGATGACGATCACCAGCGATCCATCGGGATTCTCAAAGGCGCAATGATCAAGTTGGGCTGCCGTGCTCTGCGAATCAATCCGTCGGGCGCTCCTGCGGACAAACCTGGAAAAGTGTCCGAGCGCCCAGAACATGCCGCTGTAGGAAATCCCCTTTGTCTGGGAGTCGATGATCATGGCCCCACCGACACCGTTGTGGCTGCTGCCCACGTACGGCCGCCCATTCTCGTTGGTGGCTAAGTTCCAGGTCGTGATCGAGCGGCAGCAATTACGAAGAATGTCGGTGAACGTCTTTCCCCAATTCGCCCAGTCTTTCTGATAATCGGGAGCTTTGTAGTAGGGCCCACCCTCGGTCCAGTACATCTCCACGTCGGGAAACGCGTCCTGCACACGGTTGATCCATTCCGGGTTACCAACATAGCCGTGCCAGGCGATGGCGTTCGTATATTTGCGCAAGTCGGGTGTTTCCAACTCGCCCATGGCGCGACCCCAGAGGTTGTAGTTGTGGTCGATAATCCAAATCTTGGTCGTAACACCGCTGCGTTCGAAAAGCGGCCCGAGATGCATGATCACAAAGTCGGCTTCGTAATCCTGGGGCCAAGCACAGGCGGGCATTTCGCCGTCCTGATCGGCATCCACTTCGTTCTGCACCGTTACCGCGTGTATCGCCACACCTTCGGCTTCGTAGGCACGCAAAAATTTCAGAAAGTAGTTGGCGTAGGAGGGCATGTAGGTGTGACGCATGCACCCGCCTAACATCGAACCATTCGACTTCATCCAACCCGGGGGGCTCCAGGGAGAAGAGAAGAGAAGCAAGTCAGAGTTCACGCCCCGAGCCTCGCGAAGAATGGGCAGAATGTATTGGCGATCGTGCTCGATGGAAAAACGGGACAGGTCCGGGTCAACGTCGCCGTCGTCGTAACTATAAACCTTGGTCGCAGAGTCAGCCGACCCGATGCACGTCCGGCAGACATTCAGGGCCATCTCGGATGGATGAAACAATGCATGAAATAATTCGGATCGAGCTGACGTGGAAAGTTGATTGAACATGTAGCAGGATGCGTCCGAGAAAGCCCCGCCAAATCCTAGAATCTCCTGATACTTCTGTTCCGGTCGCAGCGTGATCGAGTCTCGCGCCGCCATTGCAGGGGAGTCGCTCCAGGCAATTGGCGCCGTCGGGGAAACCCTGCGATGGTCGTCGGTGACCCACTGGCTCAGATTTCCCGTTGGAGACGCAGAATGCTCTCTAGTCGCGACCTGTTTTGTCTCCGATGCGACATTGATCGCGGGACTGATTGTCGACTGCACTCCTGGAAGCATCAGGAATTTACGCCGGGTCGTGTTCGTCACGTGGGCTCCTATGCTCTGGTCTGATTGCGTTGTCCGCGGCTCATGTCCGTTGTCCATTGGAATCAGTTAGAGTGACCACCGAATCTCCGGGCAGCGACAGTTGGGCCGCTTTTCCACGGAGTTGGATCTCGCATGTGCGCGCATGACCCGGGTTGGTAATTACGATGACCAGAGATCCATCCGGATTCTCAAAGGCACAGTGCGAGAAATCCTTTGCCGCACTCTGCGAGTCGATCCGGACCGCTGCCCGCTTGACGAATTTCGAAAAGTGCGCCAGCGCCCAGAACTGCCCGCAATGGTAAATCGCCTTCGTCTTCGAATCGATGGTAAGGAGACCACCTAGCGGGTATGGACCCACATTTGGGCGGCCATGGTTGTCAGTGGCAAAACACCAGCCGGTAATTGAACGGCAGCCATTCTGCAAAATTGTGGTGAAGTTTTGCGCCCATGGTATCCATTTGAAATAGTCCGGATCGTCGAAGTTGGAGCTGCCTTCGGTCCA
This sequence comes from Terriglobia bacterium, assembly GCA_963847715.1. Classification (GTDB taxonomy): domain Bacteria; phylum Acidobacteriota; class Terriglobia; order Terriglobales; family Acidobacteriaceae; genus Acidiflorens. The sequence goes on along the minus strand of CAWKAZ010000014.1, from coordinate 118,720 downwards.
ATACATCTCAATGTCAGGAAATACGGCTGGCACGCGCCGCATCCATTCCGGCTTGCCGCTGTAGCCATGCCAGGCCACCGCGTTCGTATATTGGCGGACGCCAGGCGTTTCCAGTTCGGCAATGGCGCGTCCCCACAGGTTGTAGTTATGGTCGATAATCCAGATTTTCGTCTTCATGCCGCTGCGTTCAAACTGCGGTCCGAGATGAAGGCGAACAAAATCGGCTTCGTAGTCCTGCGGCCAGAAACACTGCGGCATCAGCCCCTGCTGATCGGCGTCCACTTCGTTTTGAACGGTAATCGCCTGTACGGGCACGCCCTCGGCCTCGTAGCTCTGCAGGAATTTGACCAGGTAGTTCGCGTAGGAAGGCATGTACGTATGCCGCATACATCCACCCAGCATCGTGCCGTTGTCCTTCATCCACCCGGGAGGACTCCACGGCGATGAAAACAGGAAAAGGTCTGGATTGACGCGCCTTGCCTGCCGAAGGATCGGCAGAATGTAAGCGCGATCGTGATCGATCGAAAATCGCTTGAGATCGGGATCGGGTTCGCCGTCATCGAAGCTGTACACGGACGCAGAATGGTCCGAAGACCCTATGCAGGTGCGGCACACATTGAGCGCCATTTCGGAAGGATGAAACAGCACGTGAAACAGCTGTTCGCGGACGGCAGGAGAAAGGTCGTTAAACAGAAAACATGATCCATCTGTCAAAGCCGCGCCAAAGCCGAGGACAGGCTGAAACCTCTCGCTCGGCCGCAGAGTGATTGCATCTTGCGCAACCACGCTGGAGCGGTCGCTCCATGCGATGGGCGAAGCGGGGGCCAGTCGACGGTCGTTGTCCGTTACCCAGACTGCCAACGTTCCAGCCGGGGTTCCGGTTGGGGAGGTGGAAGACTGGGGCAGCAAATCCGCTCCTCTTAAATAACCGGAATTTGTGAGCGCAGCGGCGGCCACTCCTGCTGTTTTGAGGAAATCACGGCGCGTCTTGTTTTTTCGCATGTCTACTCCAACCCTCGGGCGCGCTCCGTCGCAGCTGCTCGAATCAATGTGGGCAGAACGTCACCGAAGCGGGAATCAACCCGGGGCTGTCCGAAGTCGAAATAGATGCGACGGTAGCAATCGTACAGCTGGTCATAGGTATCCTTCGTCTCCGGCTGTGGGTTGAAGACCTCGTAGCGCGGGCATACGTGGCGCTGCGCGTCGGCGATGGTTGGAAACGCTCCGGCTGCCAGGAATGCAAAGATGGCGGAGCCCAGCCCGGTAACCTTGCTGCTTGGAACGAGAACAGGTTTCCCGAGAACATTGGCATAGACCTGATTGAGGACCCGGTTGTTCTGCGGTATGCCGCCACCATTGATGACGCGGTGGGTGGGCACGCCGTACTCGCTCATGCGGTCCAGAATCACGCGGGTATGAAACGCCGTTCCCTCGATGGCGGCAAACAATTCATCCTGCATTGTGTGCAGGACATTCCAGCCAAGCGTGATACCTCCAAGGTTCGGATTGACGAGCACGGTTCGATCGCCGTTGTCCCAAGTCATGCGCAGAAGTCCGGTCTGACCGGCGCGATAGTTCTGGAGTCCTTTGCTCAACTCGGCAACAGTCTTGTTTGCTCTTTCAGCAATGCCGTTGAACAGCAGGCCAGTAGCGGAGAGTCCTGCCTCTACACCCGTGTAGTCAGGGTGAATGCTTCCGCGCACGACTCCACACACGCCGGGAATTAGCGGAGCGGTAGCGGCATAGGCCATGATGCAAGTGGCAGTGCCAACAACGTTGACGACATCGCCCTCTTGCGCTCCAGCGCCGATCGCGTCCCAATGAGCATCGAACGCGCCCACTGGAATCGGAATGCCTGCTCGCAGTCCCAGTTTGTCGGCCCACAGCGGAGACAATGTTCCGGCAATCTTGTCTGAGGTTGCGCATTCGCCATCCAGTCGGGCGCGTATGCCAGCGAACAACGGATCGACTTGCATCAGAAAACTTTCCGGGGGAAGACCACCCAAGTCCGGATTCCACATCCATTTGTGGCCCATGGCACAAGCGCTGCGTTTCAATCGCTGCGGGCCGGTAATTCCGCAAAGCGTGGCCGCCACCATGTCACAGTGTTCGAGGGCCGTCACTAGCTTGTCGCGTTTATCGGGGTTATGCCGTAGCCAGTGGAGAAGTTTCGAGAAGCCCCATTCGGAGGAGTAGACGCCGCCGCACCACTGAATGGCCTGCAGGCCTGCACGGTGCGCGTGTTCTGTAATCTCGGCCGCTTCGTTTTTCGCGCGATGGTCGCACCAGAGGTAATATTCGCCGAGTGGGACCAATCCCTCACCGACAGGGATGACGCTAGATCCTGTGGTATCGAGGGCGATCGACTGCACCTGATCGCCGGCGATACCGGCGTCCTTCACCGCCTGACGCGTAGCGGCCGCCAAGGCGCGCATGTGGTCGTCGTGCGATTGCGTGGCATACTCCGGATCATCTTTGTGGCGGTGAATTGGATATTCGGAGACGGACGAAGCCAGCATCCCACGGTTGCTGTCCACGATAGACACCCGAACGCTGAGCGTTCCGAAATCTACTCCCGCGACAACGGCCATGAGTTCTCCTTCCCTGGCTCAGTTTCCGTGCCAGTACATATTCCAACCGAGATAACGGGTGGCGGCCTGGTGCACGGCCCCCGCGACACGGGAGAGATTCGCGGCCACATGGTGTTCGAAACCGTTTTCACAGATGTATCGAAGCAAGGACTGCATTTTTGCAATCTCAACCACCCCCGCACCTCCGAATGTCTCTAGCGGGTCGGAGGTGAAGTGCCCTTCGCCGACGTAACCGCGCACGGTTCCCGCTCGATCATCGGTGGAGAAGCGGGCAAAGCTCATTGGTTCAGCTTTTACGCGGCCCACACAGGTACCAAATGTGTTTTCTTTTCCAACCGTGCCCGCAATGATGGCCTGAAAATCCATGCGCACGTCCTGGAAAAAGTGTTTCGGTAAGTTGCTGCAGTGGAAACAAACCGCCTTATTGGGATCATCGCCGTAGTTGTTGTTCCAGTCGAGCAGGGCGCTTGGGGTACGGGACGCGAGGGCAAGGGCGTGCATGCTGATAGTCCCGCATATGTCGACTTCGCAGGCGCTTGGAATCAGATCGTTGCTCATCATGCTCATGATGGTGCAGGGCACGACGCCGAAATATTCTTCCATGGCGGTCCAGCACTGCACGGCGCTAACGGTGACGGCCGTCTGCTTCATCCATTGCTCGATGACCGACCCGAGCTTCGCCATCTTGATCAGGGCAGCTTGAGGAATTCCGTCGGTGGAAACGTATTTTCTGATCTGCTCTAGTTTTGTTTGAACGGCATGGTTATCGTCGGGGAGCTTGGCGATGCGGCCGAGAATCTCTGACAGGTCCACAGTCTCGATGGATATGCCCTGCGACTCCAGAAGTTTTTCACTATAGCGAACGGTATTGAAGGCGCTGGGACGGGCGCCGATACTGCCAATACGCAGGTTCTTCAGACCGTTCTTTACGCGACACACGGCGGAAAACCAGGCGAGGTCGTTGTCGAAATCGACGGAGTCAGGACTGACGGTATGGAGCGCGGTCAAGGAGTAGGGAATGCCGTACTGCGTGAGATTGTTGCACGCTGACATTTTTCCGCAGAAACTGTCGCGACGGAAAGCAATTGTCATCTTCGCGGTCGTGTCGGGGGTCGCCTGAACCAATACGGGCACATCCAGTCGCGCCAGGCGCAGAGTGTCGGCGATGGCTCGCTCATCGCCAAAATTGGGCAGCGAAACGACGACGCCATCGATACGATCCTGGTGTTGCCGAAACAGCTCCGCGCACCGGCGCGCTTCGTCGTGGGTTTCCACAGCTCCATGTTTGCTTTGCTCGGGTCCTAAGACGACATAGTCCATGCCCGCGCGTTCCACGGCACGCATCATTTCTTCTCGGCCTGTTTTTGCGAGATGATCGGGGAAAAAGCCGCGGTTGCCGATGATCAGACCCATCGTCATTTTGGTGGTCGACATAAAGTCCTCGTAAATGTGGCCAAACTCTCGCAGGTCAGGCAATCAGATCGACGTCGATGTGCGGCCTATGGCGCGGGTTCCTGTCCATAGGACGCATTCGGCCCGTGTTTGCGCAAATGGTGTTTGTCATGCAGTTCGGCCGCAATCGGATGGGTGCCTGGTCGCACTCCGATGGTGTAGTAAGCCATTTTTGCCACATACTCCAAAATCACCGCGTTATGGGCGGCGTCTGCCGGACTTCTGCCCCAACAAAAAGGAGCATGACCATACACAAGAGCCGCGGGCACTGCCATCGGGTCAGCGCCCTGAAAAACTCGGCAGATGGCGACCCCGGTATTTTTCTCGTAGTTAGTGGCGATTTCCTCAGCCGACAAGGCGTCCGTAACCGGAACCGGACCGTGAAAATAATCCGCATGGGTTGTGCCGAAACAAGGAATCGGAAGTCCGGCCTGCGCCCATGCAGTAGCGAACTCGGAGTGGGTATGAGCGATGCCCCCGAGCAAAGGAAATTGGCGGTATAGCTCAATGTGAGTTGCGAGGTCGGAGGAGGGCTTCAGGTCGCCCTCGACAATCTTTCCGTCCATATCAGTGATGACGATGTGTTCGAAAGTCAGTGTTTCGTAAGGAACGCCGCTTGGTTTGATGGCGATCAGGCCGCGCTGGCGCGAGATCCCGCTGGCGTTGCCGAAGGTGTAGAGCACCAGTCCGCGGCGGACCAATTCAAGGTTGGCCTCCAGCACTTCCTCACGCAGGCTCTGCAGGAGCATGGCGTCCACCATTCATTCAAAGACTTAGTGTGAGTAAACGTTTACTCAGATCGCGAGATTATCCAACCGTATCGCGGTTGTCAATCGGAATGCACTCAGGATTTCCGGCGCCTGACTCTGGCACGCAGGATACCCGGTTTGGCTGACGGCGCAAGCGCCGTCGTCTGTCGCAGCACCAGAGCGGTTTGCAACTGATACTCGGTGCCGTGCGGTGCGGGGGCATTGCGTTGCACCTCCTTGAGCAAAGCCTCAAAGGCCAATCTTCCCAGTTCCTCCTGGGACATGCGCACGCTGGTCAATGGTGGCAATACGAATTGGGCAAGCCGAATATCGTCAAACCCGATCAGAGAAATGCTTTCGGGAATTCTGATTCCCGCCTCATAACTCTTTCGCATGACACCGATGGCAGTCATGTCATTGGAACAAAAGACGGCCGTCGGCCGTGGATTTCGACTCAGAAGGGTCTCGAAAGCCTGCATGCCGCCTTCGGAGGTGTGGTTGCCTTCGACGATCATTGCAGGTTGGACTGGAATTCCGACTTCCCTAAGCGCAGTGATAAATGCCCGCTTACGGACCCGGGCGGACTTCAAGTGCAAAGGGCCGCTGATAAAGGCAATCTGCTTGTGTCGCAAGGCCACGAGGTGTTGCACGGCCTGGCGTATGCCATGAAGATAATCGATGCGGATATTACTGACCCACGGACGCGCCGGCCCGACATCCACGAAAACAAGCGGCACATTCCGCAGTTTCAGTTCCTGCAACAATGACTCTTCCATGCCAAAGGTCATCACGGCGACGCCCTCGACCCGACGCTCCAGCATTCGTCGGACCGCTGATTCCATCTGCTTGGGATCGTGCGCGGTCGAAGTGATCAGGATTTCGTAGTTGTGCTGGACCGCAATGTTCTCGAATACCTGGATGATCTCGGGAAAGAATGGATTTGTGATTTCAGAAACGATCAGGCCGAAGATGCGACTTCTGCCGGAGACCAATGCCCTAGCCTGGGTGTTGGGGAAGTAGCCGAGTTGGTCAACGACTTTCCAGACCCGTTTCGCGAGACGGGGATCAACCGTAGTTACGCGATTCATGGTTCGGGAGACGGTGGCGGTTGAAACGCGCGCACGAGCAGCGATTTCCCGAATGTCCATGGGAGCAACTTAACCCTATATGAGCAAACGTTTGCTCAAGATGTATTCTAGAATGGTCCACTCGAACTAGGGAATGGGAAGTTTTGCCGTGTTGATCTCATAGGGTTGTAAGTGGAGTTTCGTTTGCTCTCCGGTAAGAGAATCCTCCTCCAGCAGATTCGCTTGCCTGAAAAGTTGCTCCTGCCCCAGAAACAAGATCGGGCTTTCTGCACTCCGGCCCTGAATCTCGAAGGTTCGCACGACGATGGCGCTGCCCGCGTCTGCTTTCTTGACGGCCGCGAGCACCACATTGTCCGCATTAAAAGACAAGAAGGATTTCTGTGGCGGCAGGAGTTTCCCTGAAAGCGGATTGACCGAACTTACTGGAATCAATGGCGAACTGAACGCCATTCCAGCGCGCCACGATTGTTCCGTTAACCAGTCCCCTTTGCCGGAGGTGAACGAATATCGGAACACATAGGTACCAGTCGCTGGCCGTGCGTCCAGCACCTGCCGACCGTTCCGGACGGTGGTAGCGGGGCTAAAACGGGTGCCGCGCAACATATCGGCTCTGATCGCGGAGCCGGACACCTCGACCAAATTATGGTCGGCGCTGACGGTGAAACCCCACTGTTTGGTGCCCGCGAACACCCAGTCCTGCATCTGCCGCCATCCTTTCCAGACATCAGGCGCCACCTCATCGTCGCCATGCGGACCAGCCTTCGCCATGATGTCAGCGGCGGCGACTGTACCGTACGGAATTCCGTTGCGAACCTCGGCGTCCGGTTGCAGGATGGGAAAAACCTGTTCGATATTCATCGATGGGCCGGGCTTCCAAATAATCGTGTTCTCCACATCGATCTCTCTCATGCCACGATACAAAGTGAGCCGCTGAACGATGGGGATGCCCCCGACATTGCCGTTGATTCGCAGAACCGCGCGAACCGGACTGTTTTCTTCGAGGTCGAGCGAGTCGACGACATGGATCAGTGTGCGTCCGGTGGGCAGAATGATGTTCTGATCGTCCCCGCCGCGCTCTTCGGCAGCGACAATATCAATCCCCTTGCTCACCGCCTGCTGCAACTCTTTGTCGAATACATCGACGCGTCCGGTGGCGCGGTCGACCGATACGCGGTAATACTCATTTTCGAGAACGTCTGACCCGATGGAGTCGTTTGTCTGTCTTGCGTCATCGTCGGTGTCGAGCTTCAACTCGCATGCATTCGGAAACTTGTCGGTCGCCTTGGCGGGAACCAGGTAATACGTTTTGTAGCCTACAGAGGGCACGCCGCGGGCAATGAACGTGAGTTCCAGGGACCGCGAGCTGCCATCGGTGTATTGCTCGACCTGGAATGGGACAGATGTCCCTTTCTCATCCAGCAATCGCATCCCGTTCTTGTAGTCATCGATATCCGGAGTTTCGACTTCACCAAATAATGTGAGGTGGGTCTCGACGATGTCATCTCGTGTCCAACTGAGAGGGTTGAATACGACGACGGGTGTGCTTCTTGGAAACGGCCGTTGCACGCGCTCGGCAATGTTACGCAGTGAATCGCGGAGGATCTGGCCGGCTCCTAAAGAGGCTTCTTGCGCATAGCCCAATTTGCGTTCGTCGCCGATTCGTCCGCCCTGGCCATCGTTGTTGTGATCCAGCGACTGCAGATTAGCTTTCCATAAGGCCTCGAATGCTTTATCGGGATATGGGGCATAGTGGAGAGCGTAGTTAATCGCGGCAAACTTTTCCGCGCTCAGAAGGGTATCGGTGGCCGAAATGGCTGGCAGCCAGAGCGGTACCAGAGAAGTTGTCAGATTGGCCCACGAAGATGGAATCTCACCGAATAAATCGGGAATCCTAGGTGTCGAGGCCGCTGAACGGAAAAATTCTTCGGCGGTGGCTAGATGAAAATGGGTGGGAGCAAGATGTTGATTCAGAACAGCGATGTTCTCGACCAACTTGGCATTCGGCGCGAAGAGGTCGGTGCCCCAGCCCATGTAAATGGGCCCGTTCGTGGTCGCTTCAATGTTCTTAAGGTCGCGCGCGATCTCCTGAAGACGATCATTGTCCAGGTCGAGGTGCAAACCCAGGCCCACTCCCCATCCATATCCATTGATAGTGTTCCACACGAGCACAGCCGATCCGTCGGGGGCCCGCCAGTTGAACAGGGACAAATCGCGGGGACCCATCCGCGTCATCACCATGTAGGGAATGGCAGCTTTTGTCAGGATTTGAGGATACTGTCGTGTGAATCCCGGGATGTCGGCGAGATGCGCTACTTTCGGAGAGACTCCAAAAACATCGCGTGCGTAACGTTCTCCGTACGCTACGTTGCGCACCAGAGCTTCTCCACGTGTCTGGTTCTGATAGATGGCTGCCCAGAGGGGTGCGATCTCGATGCGTCCTTCCTTTACTAACTGTTTAAAATCTTCCAGCTCCTGGGTACCCTGATGGGTATCCACAAAGTGTGAAACGAAGACTTCTGTTTCGAGCAGGTAACGATATTGCGGGTACTGTTTCGCTAGTTGAATCGCTTTGCTGATGATGAAGTCTCCGCGACTAAGGCATTCTTCCTGAGTGCAAGCCCAGAAAAGATCGAGATGGGAGAACGGGACGACATAAACTTCAGTGGGATTGTGATACGGCTGCTGTGCTCTCGACGTAATCGGCGACAATGCAACGCAAACAATCAATAGACCGCAAATCTTCAATCTCATCTGTCGCTCCTGCGGAAGAGGTGACTTTGCCGGGCTGCCGGGGTAATTCGATGGAAGAGTGAAGGCATAGAATTTGTCCGTCTCATTTCGGATCCGTATTTGCTTTGGACGGGTTCAGCACTTCCTGAGCGAATCGATCCGCCAAGGCTTGGTGCTGATCTCGTTCTGCGTTTGCCTTGTCGGTCAATTCTGACTGTTTGGCTGCCTCTTTTTTCAGTCCCAGGCTCTGGTAGACACGGCTCAATCGATAGTGGTCCTCGGCGGAATCAGGCCGCATCTGGACGCAGATCTCCAGCCAGTGGCGGGCTTCGTCGGGATGTTCGGTCCACTCCAGAGCTCGCCCCAGCGAGCAATTGGCCACGGCATCGTGTGGCGCCAATTTGACCGCCATGCGGAGACGAGGGAGGACATCTGGAGCGGCGGATTGATCGCCCGCAAGGTACGCACTGCGGAAAAGCAACGCGCCGCACCAGAGAACCGCGGCGGATTGGCCAGCATTGGAGCCGGTGGAGGCGTCGGCACGGCTGCAAATCGCTTCGACCGCTGCTGGAGCGGGGCCCGTAGCGTTGTCGACTTGTGTCGAACCAAGGTATGCCAGCACGCGTCCGGAGCCACCATCGAGTTTGTCGGCACGCAGGAAAGCAGCCACACTCTGGTCATTGTTTTCCGTGAAGTAGTAGGCCATACCTAGTCCGACATACATACGCGCCGAATTTGGAAAGCCGGCGGCAGCTTGTTGGAAGACGGAGACGGCGCGCTGGTAGTCGCCGAACTTCAGAAGTTCCGCGCCCAGCGACAAGCGATACCGTTCTTCTTCCGGAGCGAGTGCGATGGCCTGCTCATGGTTGTGGACCGCGGCTGGGCGACGGCCTCGCTGTTCTTCAACATCTCCCAGCAGGTCTTCGATTTCGGCGGAATCCTTGCGGTCGCGAAGCGGTGCCAGTGTGGAAAAAGTCGCATCGAATTGGCCAGCGCTGTATTGTTCAACGGCAAGATTGTAGAGGAGGGTGTCATCCCCTCCGCCAGTGAGTTTCACTGCCTCTTGAAGTTCTTCTACCGCGTCTGCGTGTTTGTCGGCGGACGCGAGGGCCTCAGCGCAGCGGGCTCGAAGGTCCAGCTTTTGGTCCTCCGGCAGGGTCAACGCGCGAAGGTTTTGAAGCGTGGATGTGAACGTTTGGTGTGCACCCAATTGCGCCCTCAGCAAAAGCAGGCCGCTGCTGGCACCAGGATGTTTCTCGTAGAGTGGAGCGACGTTACGGATGCACGCCAGCCAATCGCCCGCTTGGGCTTCGGCAAAAGCGGTTAGCAGTTGCAGTTCCTCATCGTCCGGCTTCACCTGCAGCGCCGCCTCCATGGAATGAGCAGCAGCCTGGGAATCTCCGAGGGCGGACTGAATCGAGGCCACTAATCGAAAATAGCGGACCCGATCGTCAAGACCAAGAGGGGGAGGCACCGAACGAATGCTGGCCTCCGCCTCTGCATACTTGCGCTCTCTTGCCAAAACCAGAGCCAGTTGCTGACGGGCTTCGTTCAACTTTGGGTGATGGCGAACGGCTCCTTCGAGGATTTGTTCCGCCGCGGGTAACGAGCCCGTCTTAATGTAGAACGTGCCCAGAGCCAATTCTGCCGCGGAAGCCAATGGGTCAAATTGCAACGCTTTGCGGAATTCCTGCTCAGCCTGATCATTGCGGCCGCTTTCTCCGTAGATTCTGGCCAAGGCCAACCGCGCGTTCAGATCCTTGGGACGAACTGCCAGACTGGATTGCAGTAATGCCACTGCTTCTTCTATATGCCCGGTGAGAGCCAACTTCTGAGCATGCCGCGTTACTGAATCGATCGTGTCTTTGTCGGAGGCTGCAAGCACTGGGGCAACAAGTGCGAGGAGGAGAAAAATGCAGGAGAAGAGGGTCGTCGGCACTCGTCTCGCCCGCACTGTTGACCCTCGATTCATTCGCAGTCCTGCAACGACGGTAATCTTAACGTTTCATACAGGGCGGGTTGACCAAGCCCGGAACATTCTCGTCGACGGTTGTTGGACAGATGTAGTGTACTCGGCGTTCCGTAATACGGATATAGTTCCGCGTTGTTTTACTGTTGACGGTGCCGGGAGGATTTTATAGCATGGGCCGGTTTGGTTCCGCATTTTTCGGCGGGAATTGAAGTCTGGCAGGAAACTCAATCATCAGGTTTGAGGCAGGGGAAGGAAGCAATGAAGAGGAGTGGGATTTCCAGGCGAGACTGTTTGGCGCTGCTGGGCGCCGGAGCGGCAGCAACCATCAGGACGGCGGTGGGCGAGACGAAGCCGACTTCGGCGAAGGCTGGGGTGGGAGAGCCGGCTCAACGGCGCGGCTCAATTGCGATGCAAAGCGCACAGGAGGAACTGAAAGAACTGGGCGCAGTCCCTTTGCGTGCCTATGCGCCCACGCCGGTTCAATCCAGACCAGAACATAGCACCGCCAGCTCGGGGAGCGGTGGCTGGCAGATCAACCTGCGCGACGGCTGGGAACTGGTTGAGGCGGACGACGCGCTTCCTCCTGGACAATACGCGGCTGACGGTAAGTGGATCAAAACGCAGATGCCGCGGCCGGTGCAATATGCTCTGATGGAAGCGGGCGAGGTGCCGAATCTGTGGTACGGGGATAACTTCAAGAAATTGCAGTGGATGCAAAAACGGGATTGGTACCTGCGAAAGCGTTTCGTGATCCCCGAGACATGGCACAATTCTGTCGTCCGCCTGCGATTCGACGGCATGGATTATCTCGGCATGGTTTGGCTGGACGGGGAATATCTGGGCGGGCACGAAGGCTCGTTCGGAGGGCCGACGTTTGATATCAGTTTGCGAGTTGTCCCCGGCAAAGAGCATGAACTGCTCGTGAGATTGGTGCATGAGCCGCACGATTTGCTGCCGAACTACGACAGCTCCAGCGAAAATCGAAATCCGAGAGTTGTAAAGCCGGATGCGCAGGATGCGGAGAGTTATCAGTGGGGAAACCGGTACCGCACATTCGGTCTTTATCAGCCGATCCGATTGGTCGCTACCGGGCAGGCATACATGGAAGCGTCATTTGTGCGGACCGACGCGATTGGTTCCGATACGGCGACGCTGTGGGCGCAAGCGATGCTGACCAATACCGGCACGGCGGCCTTCGATGGCACGATGGAGGCGCAGATCGTCGAAGTTGCGAGCCAACAGGTGGTCTGGCAAGCGAAGACGCGTCAGAAGGTTCCGGCGGGCAACTCGTTTTGGGAACGGGAGATCGAACTCAGCCATCCGAAATTATGGTGGCCGAATGGCATGGGCGAACAGCCGCTGTACCGGCTGGAGTTGAAGCTGCTCAAGGATGGCGCGCAGCTGGATACAATTACGAGCCGTTTTGGAGTGCGGACGCTGCAGTTGAAACGAAACCCGTCGTACCCAGACTCTCCCCGAGCTGTTCCTGCTGACAAGACTCTCGAAGATGAAGCCTACATGTATCTGTGGGTAGCCAACGGCAGGCCTTTCTACGCCAAAGGCTCATGCTGGATGACGAGTGACGACGTTCTGCAACTCCCCGTTGAACGCGAAGAATGGATGATTCGAGCCGCCAAGTTGAACGGTCAGAATCTGCTTCGCCTGAATGGTGGCACCTCGATCATCGAGACGGAACAGTTCTACAACCTCTGCGACGAGCATGGCCTGATCGTGTGGCAGGAAGTTCCGCTGAATTGGGCCGATACTCCGGGCACTACAACTCTGCCGGTTTGGCGAGAACAATTAACGCAGAGCGTGCTCAGAATCCGGCAACATCCCTCGATCGGCATCTATGTTGCGGGAAATGAATATGACCCTTTCCAAGATACGATCGAGGCATTTCTAGGGCTTATCAGGGAAGTACTTGCCGGCTACGACGGCACCCGCCCCTTCCGCATGAATTCGCCGTGCGGTGGCGACTATCACGCCTACGAGCCTCAGGAGATCTACACTGCGGACGAAAACTGGTATCACAAGATATTTGATCGAGGGCACTATTTCATCTCCGAGTGGTCTTTCAGTGGTTTTGCGAACCTTTCCTTGTTGAAGCGGATGATCCCGGCGGCAGAGCTCGAGATCAAGCCGGTGGGCTACGATGTCGAGAAGTTCAAACGCCGGTACACAACCATCCGAGATCGAAGCGCGGAACTCGGCTACACATTTGTCAAGAGCTGGGTGCGAGCGTCCTGGTATGGCGATTTCGCGAAGGCTGACCTGGAGGAGTTAATCGAGTGCAGCCAGATGGGATACGAGCACAACATAGGGGTTGTGCTGGAGCAATGGCGCGCGCAGTTTCCGTACACCGGCGGACAGACGCTTTGGACCTACAATTCCCTGGGTCCAATCGCCAATAGCTGGCACCTGATTGACTGGTGCGGTCAACCGCAAATTCCTTTTTACGCGGCGCAGCGCGCGAACGAACCGGTTCACGTCATGGCGGACGCGGGATTTTTCTCCTGGGGGCCGGGAGATACTTTCCGCGCTTCGGTGTTTGCTCTGAATGACCACGCGGAGGTGCTGAAGGGCAGCCGTATCCGCGCCCGCATTTACGATCGAGCGATGCAAGTGGCGCACGAAGAAGAGTGGACAAATGACGTTCCGGCGGGCGGATACGCAAGTGACGGACGCGAGCTACGCTGGCCAATCCCCGCGAATACGCCGGAAGGCTATCTGTTCTTTGAGTTGACGCTGAGCGACGCCACGGGAACGCGGCTTTCGCGTCGAATGTATTGGCTGCGCATCCTTCCAATGCTGGCCGATCCCGAGGCTAGAAAACGCTGGCAAGCCGCTCCCGTGCCGGAGACATTGAATCAGACGGGTCCATGGCTGAAACCTCAAATCGAGGCACTGGGCACGTCGTTGCAAGCGGCGGTGAAACTCGAGGGGCAGTCGCAGAAGGAAGCAGAGGTGAGCGTCACGATCGAAAACCTTGGTAAGACTCCTGCCTACCCTGTGCGCTTGCAGGTAACGCCGGATGTCTATTCGGTGCTGTGGACGGACAACTATTTCTGGTTGGCCCCTGGCGAAACGGCAACTCTGCGCGGTACGTTGCGTTTGGATATGGGCGGGCTTGATCCGATCACCAACCCTGCGATTGCGAGCCCGTCAGACCTGCGGATTCGAGTATCCGCGTGGAATGCCCAGGCGACAGAATTGCACTTGCGGTCGTGACCGAGATTTCACCAGAAGATAGCGCTATCCTTATATAAGGCCTGGTATAGGACCTGAATACACTGATTTGTGGCCCGTGCCGCGGCAGTTCGGCCACTCTGCAATGGAGCTCAAATGAAGGTTGCACATTTCTGCGTCGCAGCGCTTCTGTTGCTCGCGATATCGGTCTCGGCCCAAGACATCCAAGGCGTCTGGCAAACAACCGTACAAGAACACGGAAAGCCGTTGCGTTACGTGGTTCATATCTCGATGGACAACGGGGCGATCGCTGCGACTCTGGACGTCCCCGAGCATTTTCAGTTTGACACTCCGGTGGACTCGATCGTTTTGAATCAATCGGTTGTAAATTTCCGCGTGGGGCAGGTGTCTTACGAAGGCTCTCTATCCGCGGACGGGCAGACCCTACAGGGAAGTTGGTCGCTTACACCGGGGAACGCTATCTGGCAACGCGTGCCACCTGGTCCCGCGAACAAAATGGAATCGGTGGCCAAACGGCTGAAATCTCTGATGTATCTTCCCGAGGAACAATGGAAGATACATTCCGGTGATGTTGCCCACGGCGAAGCGGTCGATCTGGACGACAGCTCCTGGAAGGTTGTAGGACCGAACAGCACGGGCCCACACGACGCATTGTGGTATCGGCGTTGGATCGAAATTCCCGAAACTCTGAACGGTTACGATCTCACGGGAGCAAAGGTGTGGTTCGATTTCCAAGATGACGCCAATGGTCCGGCAACAGAGATTGTCTACTTCAACGGGCGCCGTGTAGCCATGGGCGATGACCTTGAGCCCATCGTATTGTTTGATCCGGCAAAGCCGGGCGACAAGGTTTTGGTCGCAGTCAAACTGCTGCAGACAGTGGATCAAAAACACTTCACGGGTGCCGACCTGCGGATCGATTTTTCCAGCAGCCGGCCAGACCCTGCCCGTTTTTTTCAGGAGATGGGCGTTGTTTCGACTCTCGCACCCTACGTGGGACCGGCTTCCGCAAAGTTGCAAACTGAACTTGCACGCTCGGCCGATGCAGTTGATTTGGAGGCGCTGGCGCGAGGTGATCAATCTGCCTTCGACGCGTCGCTGATCAAGGCGCGCGCAATCCTCGCCCCCCTCAAGCCGTATCTGCAGCAATCCTCGGTCCGGCTTACCGGCAATTCGCACATCGATGCGGCGTGGCTGTGGCCCTGGACGGAAACCGTTGATGTAGTCCGGCGAACGTTCGGTACCGCACTGCAGTTGATGGACGAGTATCCGCAATTTACATATACGCAGTCTGCCGCTGCCTACAGCGAATGGATGATGGAGAAATATCCATCGGTTCACCAGCAGATTCAGGATCGCGTTAAGCAGGGGCGATGGGAGATGGTGGGAGGGATGTGGGTCGAACCCGATTTGAACATGCCGGACGGCGAATCGCTGGTGCGACAGCTCCTGATCGGGAAACGCTTCTTTAAGAATAACTTCGGTACCGATGTGCGCATTGGTTGGAATCCCGACTCGTTCGGATACAACTGGCAGTTGCCGCAAATCTACAAGAGGTCGGGGGTCGATTACTTTGTAACGCAGAAAATGGCGTGGAACGACACCAACCAATTACCGATGAAGCTGTTTTGGTGGCAGTCTCCAGACGGCAGCCGTGTACTGACGTATTTTCCGCATGACTACGTTAACGATGTCGAACCGTTGAGAATTGCCTCGGATGTAGGCGCGATCGAGGCTGCCTCGCCAAGAGTGCCCGAGATGATGCACCTGTTCGGAGTCGGCGATCACGGAGGCGGCCCGACTCGGGTGATGCTCGAAGACGGGGTGCATTGGACCAGAAGCGACGTGATTTTTCCACAGGCCAAGTTTGGCGTTGCCCAAGGATTCTTCTCCGATGTCGAGGGCAAGGCCGATACCGCGAATTCGCCCGTCTGGAATTACAAGACCTTGGCTGCGGGGAACGCGCAGTTGCCGGCTCCTCCGGCGGGGAAATTCAGCCTGCCAGTTTGGAATGATGAACTCTATTTCGAGTACCACCGCGGTGTATTCACGTCGCAGGCGAATCACAAGCGGAACATGCGGAAAAGCGAAGAACAACTGATCAATGCCGAGAAATACTCTTCGCTGGCATGGCTCTCGGGAGTTGCCTATCCCGGCGGGGAACTAACCGAAGCATGGAAAAAGGTCCTCTTCAATCAGTTTCATGATCTCGCCGCAGGTTCAGGTATCGCCGACATTTATCGGGACTCTCAGCGCGACTACGATTTTGTCCGACTGCAGGCCGAGCATGTAACCTCGCAAGCTCTGCAAACGGTTGCAAGCCAGATCGACACAAGAGGCCCAGGTGTACCGGTCCTGGTGGTGAATCCGCTCGCGTGGGAGAGGACCGATCTGGTGTCTATCGATGTGCAGATGCCGGAGCCGCCGGACAATGGACTGTCGGTGCTGAATCCTCGAGGCGACTCGCAACCTTTTCAGGTGATTTCACAAAACACTGCTTTCGATAGTTATCGGCTGCTTACGGAGGCCACAAATGTTCCCTCACTCGGCTATCAGGTCCTTCATGTGGCTCGCGGAGCGAGCGCGCCGAAGACCGACATAAAAGTCGATGGGCTGACACTTGAAAATGCTGCGCTCCGCGTTACCGTCGATCCGAAGACGGGGTGTATCTCCAGCCTTTACGACAAAGCCTCGAAGTTCGAATCCATCGCACCAAGTGGCTGCGGCAATGAATTAGTGGCCTTCAAAGATACTCCTCGGGATTTCGATGCCTGGAACATCGATGCCGATTTCGAACAGCAATTCACGAACCTCGACATGGTGGACTCGGTCGAAGTAGTGGAAAAAGGTCCCGTGCGGGCCACGATACGCATTGTTCGAAGCTGGCAAAATTCCAAGTTCGTTCAGAACATCTCGATTTATGCCGGCCTGAATCGTGTCGATATTGGAAATGAAATTGACTGGCACGAAACGCACGTCCTGCTGAAGGCAGCGTTCCCGCTGGCAGCCTCAAGCGGCGAAGCGACTTACGAAATTCCTTACGGATCAATTGAACGCCCAACAACCCGCAACAACCGCTTTGAGACCGCCAAGTTTGAGGTGCCGGCGCTCCGCTGGGCCGACCTCGGAGACCAAAACCACGGCTTCAGCCTGATCAACGAATCCAAGTATGGATACGACGCCAAAGCCAATGTTCTGCGCATTTCGTTGCTCCGCTCGCCGACCTGGCCCGATCCCGACGCCGACCGCGGCCACCACAGTTTCAGTTATTCGCTCTACCCCCATCGCGGAGACTGGAAACAGGCTCTGACTGTGCGGCGCGGGTATGAATTCAACTACAAACTCTCCGCCATGCAAGTGGAGCCCCATGCCGGAACTCTGCCCGCCGCTCAATCGTTTGTCGATATTAAAGAGAACAACGTTGTACTGACGGCCGTCAAGAAGGCCGAAGACAGTAACGCTTTGATTTTCCGCTTCTACGAGTGGGCAGGCAAAGCCGGAGAAGTTCAGTTGACGGTTCCGCCCGGGGCGACCGGAGCGACGTCCACAAATCTGATGGAACAGCCCGAAGGACCTGCTCTACCGATTACGAAAACTAATCAGGTCAGTGTGCCGGTGCATCCGTTCGAGATCGTGTCGATCCGGGTGACTTACCCGACAACTTCAAAGTGAGAGATTACTGGCGGGGCTCCTCGATGGTCATAACCCGATCCACGCTTACGTCACGGAGTTCCTGTCGAATGCCGCTCGGCCAGCGAACTTGAATCTCCTTGATGAGTCGATTCGCTCCCAAGCCGAAATGGACGCGACTGTCGCTGGCCGATGCGTATCCAACGGCGGTCGAAACCTGGTTCCATTGCGACTTACCGTCTTCGGTGCTGACTCGGATCTGCGCCCCGATTGCCATACGATTGCTTTTCGTGCCCACCATGTTTAGCAGTATCCAATGGTTATTGCCCGGCGAGACGTTATGAAAAAGCTTGACCGGTCCGCCAAGCACAGAGACCAGCGCGTCAATTCGGCCGTCATTGTCGAAATCGCCGAACGCGACGCCGCGATGGGCAGCTTCGAACTGGAAGTCCGCTCCCGCCGCAGCGCTGACATCTTCGAACCTGCCGTTCCCAAGATTGCGAAAAACTGAATTTGCTTCTGGGTATCTTCGGTTTGGCAGCACCACGTTAATGTTATCCACGACATTCGAGCGAGCGACGAAGAGATCTTTCCATCCATCATTATCGAGGTCGTAGATTCCGTTCCCCCATCCCGACATATTTGCAGTAGCCAGGGCCAACCCGCTGTTGACGGTCGCGTCTGAGAAATTCCCGCCGCCACGGTTCAAATACAGCGGGAACGTCTCGTGCTCGATCGCGGTATGCCAGATGTCGGGCCGCCCATCGTTGTCGACATCGCGGAAGTCTGACCCCATGCCCGAGAGAGCCGTACCGTGTGCGCCATAGGCTACGCCCGCTTCCAGCCCGATCTCTTCAAACTTCTTACCGCCGAGGTTGTGGAATAGAAAATTGCGGGTCGTGTCGTTGGCCACGAAGATATCCATGAAGCCGTCGCCGTCGTAATCGGCGAACGAAACACTCATGCCTTTCCCCATCTTCGCCGCGATTCCGGTCTCCTCGGAAACATCGGTGAAGGTGCCGTCTCCGTTGTTGCGGTAGAGAGTATTGTGCAGGGGGGCATAGAACTTGGGATGGCAGTATCCGCGCACGTCGCTGCTGAGCGCGCAAACGGGATCTTTGTTCACTTCCCACTTGCAGTAATTGACGACGAAGAGATCCAGCAGACCATCATTGTTATAGTCAAACCACCCGGCGCTGGCCGACCACATCTTCTTGCCATCAATAAGCGCCCCACCCACCCCCGCCTTCGCCGTGACGTCGGTAAAGGTCCCGTCTCCGTTGTTGTGAAACAGCTGATTGCCGGTGACATTGGCGACGAACAGATCGGGCCAGCCGTCGTTGTCGTAGTCACCCACCGCCGCGCCCATCCCGTAGCCGGTGCCGGCGACACCGGCTTTTTCGGTTACGTCGGTGAACGTGCCGTTGTGGTTGTTGTGAAAGAGGCGATTCCAGTATTGCGGAGACTCCTTCTGCAGCGATGGGATCGCCGCACCGTTGACCAGATAGACGTCGAGGTAGCCGTCGCGGTCGTAATCAAACAGGGCGACTCCGCCTGTCATCGTCTCAATCTGGTTCTTGTTGGGAGTGGGGCTGTTCGCGGTTACGAAGTGCAGGCCACTCTTTGCCGCGATCTCTTCTAACCGAATTCGGCCTGGATCTGGGGCTGGGGCGGCGGCAGCGTCACTGGCCTTCTGAGAGGCCCACAGGTGGCGCGGTCCGAGCGATAGCAGGCCCGCAGCCGCCGCAGCTCTCCCGAGAAACTGTCTTCGATCCATAAGTCAGCCCAGCTTAAACCATCTGCTTGGCAGCGGGAAGGGAGAGAAGGGCGGAGCAGTGAAAGGGGAGGGGAGCGGGAACCCGCGTGGGGCAGGCTCCCGCTCCGTCTTGCTAAAACGTGTAGCGCAGCGCGAATTGGATCTCGCGCTGGTTGTCGGGCAGGGTGCCGAAGATCCTTGCCCCGCCATTTGATCCCCCTTGATCAGGATTGCGATTGGGCAGGCCAAATTGCGGATGATTGAAGACGTTGAACATTTCTACTCGGAACTGGAACTGTTGCCGCTCAGTGAGCTTGAAGTTCTTGAAGGTCGAGAAATCGAAGTTCACCTGGTGCGGCCCGAGCAGATCGCCATTGCCGGCATTGCCAAACTGGCGAGCAGAGGTTTGGCCCGGAGCAAGGGCGGGTATGGCAAAGGCAGCCGGGTTGTAGAAGCAAATAAGAGTCTGATGGCCCGGTCTATCGCAACCATCAGCCGCCTGCTGTGCGATGTTGAAAGAGAAGTCGGTGGGATCATGGATTTTGTCAGGCATGGCCGCCGTGCCGGTGTTGGTCGGATCAAACGAAAGGAAAGCGGTGTAGTGTTCTCCGCTTCGGATGGTAGTAATTCCGCCCACTTGCCAGCCTCCTACCACGGCATCCATCGCCCCGTTCATACCTGAGCCATAGAGCTTTCCGCGACCAAACGGCAACTCGTAGGTGTAGCTGACGGTAAAGCGGTGGCGGAAATCAGGATCTACGTTGCCTCTCTGCGCGTTCGGAAAATCGGCAATCTGGGTGTTCCCGGTATGGGCACCCTGGAAGCTGCCGATGTCATGCGACCAAGTGTAGGAACCGAGCAAGGTGAAACCACTGGAGAATCGCTTTTCCAGCTTGGTTTCCAGACCATGGAATCCAATGCTGAAGTTCGGGTAATCAATGGGATTGATCACCCCAAGGTACGGTAGAACGCCGTAGTAGGGGCGGCCGTAGTTCCCCGACTGCAAAGGATCGATGGACGGGTTGCTCGTAAAGTTGGTATCCAGGGGCTGCCGTGGCTGGTTCAGATTGCTGTCTTCGTTGTTCCAGATGCCGGTTGCGTGAGTTCCAACATAAGCGAGGTGCAGCACCCAATTCTTCGCCAATTCGCGCTGAATCGAGAAATTCCACTCGATCACGCGTGGCGGCTTGCGCACAGAGCCGGTGGTTTTCACCTGGCCCGATGGATCGTTGGGATTGCTGGTGGGCAATTGCGCCGGGAATCCCGAATCAATCATTGAGGCAAGGGTGGGGATGGTAGAGGAAGGTGTATTCAGCTGGTAATACTGGAGGCTTGGAGGATTTTCGCCGATGTCATTGAACTGGTTGCCCTCGGGCGCATAGAAGATGCCAAAGGCGCTGCTAATTACCGTCTTTCGATCTTCGAAAGGCGACCAGGCAAAACCAATGCGCGGCCCAAAGTCTTTCTTGCTATAGCCCACCCCTGCATTCGGTTTTGCGTTGGGCCCGAAGTTCAGTTCGACCACGTTGGTGACAAGATTGAAATTCCCGACCTTGCCGCCAATGGGCGACATAATGTCGTAACGCAGGCCCAGGTTCAGCGTGAGGTTCTTGGTTACCCGAATGTCGTCCTGGAAGTATTCACCGAGTTCAAAGAAACGAGTGTGGTCTTTGTAGGCCAACCCGTCTTGTTCTCGATAGCTGGGTACGCCAAGCAAGAGATCGGGCAGCCCGTACTGAGCCTGAGAGCTCGTAGACGCGTTCGTAAACTGTCCATTGAAGGAGAACTGTCCAAAAGCGGCCTGGGACTGATAGAAGTTGCGCTGGTATTTCCGGAAATCGACTCCGATCTTGATGGTGTGCTTTCCTCGTACCCAACTGACTGAGTCCATGACCTGGTACATGTTGTCCGCCGATAACTCGGGTATCCAGTAGGAGTTGCCCAAATCGGAGTAAGAGTTGATCCCGATATTGGACAGACCGGACGTCTCTTCATTGCCTCGATTGCCGTTAGGAATACCGACCTGGTCGGAAATGTTCTGGCCAAAGGTGGTGGACGCCGAGGTTACGTCATAACGAATAAACGCAAACCGAAGGTCGTTGAGGACAGTGGGGCTAAAGGTGTGGCTCCAACCGACGGCATGGTTCTGCTCGCGCATGTTCATGTTGCCGCCACAGCAGCCACCGGCCTGCCCCGGCAATGGCGGCGGAGCAAACTGAGGATGATCTTCAACCGAAGCGTGGCCATAGAGCTGGTTGTGGTCATTGATTTTGAAGTCGATGCGAGTATCGCCCTGGTTGCCGTCGTTCGTGGCCACCGGGAAATAGACGAAGTTATTGCTCACACCAGCCCCGGGAACGTTCGGAAGCGGATAGAGGGCCGCGATGTTCAGTCCGATTTGGTCGAGGCGGTTGGTGGGAATCACCGATGGATTGGAAGGGTTCAAAAGTTGTCGATTGCCGAGCGAGTCTGTCGTGGCCGGGTCGTAAAGCGTTAAACCGCGATCCGTGAAATCGCCGCCGCGTTCCGCCATGGAAGGAACGGTGCCAAAATCGCTGCTCGCTTCATGCAGACGCGATCCCGCGTAATCCGCGAAGAAGAAGAGGCGGTTCTTAAGGATAGGGCCGCCGATATACGCTCCGAATTGATTACGGTGCAACGGCGCCTTAGGCCCGTTGCTGGAAGGGTTAAAGTAATTTCTGGCGTCGAGAGCGTCGTTTCGCAGGTATTCATAGACGCCGCCGTGGAACTGGTTGGTCCCCGACTTCAGGGCGGCGTTGACGGCTGCGCCGCCGCGGCCGAATTCCGCTTTCATGGCGCTTTCTTCAACCCGGAATTCTCCGATGGCATCGGGAGACGGATTGACAGCAATCGTGCCGTCGCCAATACCGTTGTTGTCAACGCCGTCGAGCAGGAAGTTGTTGTCAAACGCCCACAGACCATTCACCGCCAACTGGATGCCGGGGCGATTATTATCTGTGGATCCGCTGAGTCCGATGCCCGAACTTGACCCCTGACTCGTGCCTGGTCCCAGCCACGCTAGTTGCGTAAAGAGGCGGCCATTGAGCGGCAGGTCAACGATTCTCTGTTGTGTCTCCACCGTTCCCAGCGATGATGTTTCCGTATCGAGTACAGGAGGCGCCGCGGTGACGTCCGTGACCTGGCTTGCCGTCCCGACCTTTAATTGCAAATTCACCTGGGCGACCTGGTTGACATCCAGCAGGATTCCAGCCTGATGGGTCTTTTGAAAGCCGTTCGCGGTCGCGTCGACGGAGTAGGAGCCGATGCGAAGAAGACGAGCGGTGTAGCTGCCGTCAGTCCCGGTGGTGAGGGTTACGGATTCGTTAGTTCCGACATTGGTGACAGTCACGGTTGCGCCGCCGACAACCGCGCCGGACGGATCGGTGACCGTACCAGAAATCGTCGCGCGGTCGATTTGCGCTTCGAGCGTGCTGGCGGCCAGAAATACAGCGAGTAAACAAGTCACAATGCGAATCGCGTTGCTATTCTTGGTCACAGTCCCTCCACGAGCCCATTTGGAATCTTTGATCAAAGCGCTTAGCAGAAATATCCCCACCGGAAAGCAAAACGGGCTCATCCTACAAAATCCCTCCGGTAACGTCAATGAAAAAATAGGAACGCTGTCCGTATGACGGAATTGAGCAAGGATGTGATATTTGAAATTCCAAAAACTGAAGGAAGAGGAACTATCCGCGCTCGGAGGTCGCGCCGCTCTGGGCCACCACAATTCCTGGAGATAACATCCGCGACAGGGTGATGGCGGAGTGCCGGAGTTCCTCCTGGACTTGCCCGAGCTTGGGCTCCATGCGGCTTGAGGGCCCGGAGACACTGATGCCGGCAATGACCCGCCCCGACTGGTCGAAGATGGGGGAAGCGACGCAGATCACACCGGTGAGATTCTCTTCCATATCGAGCGCAACGGACTGTTCGCGCACCGAGGCAAGGTGCTCAATCAGATGTTTCTTCTGGGTGATGGTTCGCGGAGTTCTTCGTATCAGAGGGTGGCGTTCGAGGATGGCATCGACTTCGTTTTCGGGAAGAAACGCGAGCATGGCTTTGCCGAGCGAGGTGCAGTGAACAGGATTTCGTTCGCCCGGGATGGCGGCGATCCGGAGCGCACTCTGGCTCTGCAGGACCTCGATGTAGGCAACTTGTCCGTCATCCAGTACGCCCAGGTTGATGGTTTCCCCGAAGCGAAGCAGAAGATTCTGCATTACGCTCTTGGCAACCGACTGCAAACGGCGGAAGTGAATGGCTGGCCCAGTCAGTTCAAAAAACTTGGCCGCGAGCTGGTAGTGAACTTTGGCTTCATCTTTTTCGATGTAGCCCAGCTTTTCGAGTGAATAAAGAATTCGGTGGACTGTGGTTCTTGCAAACGGTACTGCCGACGCTACCTCGACGAACGGGACTGATTTCTGCTTGCTGCCGCGCTCGACGAAGTATTCCAGGACGGCGAATATCTTGCCCGTCACTTCAATGTAGTTCTTGTCGGCCTGAATGCGCTTCGGTTTGCCGGTCTTCTTCTTGGACACGTCGACCTTTCTTGTTACAAGGGCAAGAAGTGCTCATAATGCCCACAACGAGTGAGCCTCCAGCAGTTCTACGTTTTCAGTCGTATCCTGGCCGTCTTGCCCTTCAGTCTTACCTTCTTACCAAGAATAATCGATTTCCGGGGCCATCCGCTGCATGTCGATGTTGCTCAACCGGGGAATCGAGCAGCTTAGGGGCTCTTGACCGGGTTCCAGGAATTCTCAATTTCTTCGAGGGTTCGGCCACGTGTTTCCGGTACGATCCGGAATGCGAATACGAACGCGACCGCACAGAGGCCCGCGAAAAGCAGGAAGCAGCCTCTCATTCCTAGGTGCTCAACCACGGTCAGAAAAGTGACCGCAACCACGAAGTTGCTGCCCCAGTTGGCCATGGTGGCGAGCGCCATGGCTTGTGCACGCACGGTGGTCGGGTAGATCTCAGAGATCAGCAGCCAGAATACCGGTCCAAGACCGATGCAGAAAAAAGCGAGATAGACCAGGACATCTGCCAGAACCAGCCACTTGATGGGGTGGGCAGCGCCGAGAATCATGGCCAGATGGACTAACGTTACGCCCATCCCGCCGATGCTCACTAAAAGCAGAAGCCTTCTGCCCAGCCGGTCAACCAGGAACATCGAGATAATGGCGAAGATCAATCCGACCAGTCCGATCAGAAAGGTAGCGAGGATCGAAATGCCGGCGCTGCCGAAGCCGACCATCTGAAAAATGGTGGGCGCGTAGTAAACAATTGTGTTGACGCCGGTCACTTGTTGAAAAATAGCCAAACCAATGCCGGCAATCAACGGCTTGCGGAAGCGGCGGACCAGCAGGTCGCGAAAACGCAGGTTGTCTGTCTCGGTCACCTGACGCAGTTCTTCGAGATCGCGTTTCGATTTGTCAGTGCCTTCGATGCGGTTCAGAACCGTCAGCGCGGCCTCGAAGTGGCCATGCGCCGCCAGCCATCTGGGGGTCTCTGGCAGATAGAGCAGCCCGACCAGCAGAATGACCGAGGGGACAATGGCACTCATGAACATCCAGCGCCAATTTCCCGATCCCGCTAGAAGATAGTCGACATAGTAGGCTGCGACCACGCCAGTCGAAATCGCAATCTGGTTCAAGGTAACCAAGGCACCTCGAATAGCCTCCGGCGCGAGTTCGGCGATGTAGAGAGGAGCAAGCATCGAACTGATACCGACGGCGACACCAACAAATAGCCGAGAAACGACGAACAACCAAGGCCCATTGGCAAGTCCGGTCGTGAGTGCGAACACTCCATAAGTGATCGCCGTCATCAGCAGCGTCGGTCGGCGCCCGAACCGGTCCCCGAGGTATCCGCCGAACGCGGTTCCCATTAGAGCGCCGGCTAAAACAATGCTCACCGCTACTTCTGTCTGCACGGAAGTCAGATGGAACTGGCTACGGACAAAAAGGATAGCGCCCGAGATGACCGCCGTGTCGTAGCCGAACAGGAATCCGCCGATCGCTACGGTGATCGAGGTCATCACAACGAATGTGCGACGCCCCATTCGCGGTTGGTTGGAAGCTCCGTTGATTGGAGTACGTTCGCTTAAGTTGTTGCCCACGCCGAGTGACATGCCGAGCAGTATAGTCAGAGACAAGATCGTGTCAAGAACGACTACGGTCAGACGTCCGTCATACGGACACATAAACGTCAGCGACCTTTCCGGCATTTCACCTTCAACTTAGTCCGCTGGTCTCTCCCAGGTATGTGGATATAGTGCAGATATTTACTATCTCTTGGTAGATTCGCGGACTATGAATTCGCACTTGATCGGCGGATCTCTATTTCGGACTTATTCCGTATAACGGATGTATGTTTCATATTGACTTCTCTGTCGGGACCCCGTTATGATCCCGCGGTGCCCGTCAGCGGGGGCAAGAAAGAGAATTTCACGAGAGCAGCGGTGAGGTGTTGGCGTCTGTTTTCGTAAATTGGTTCGGGCCGCCATGTACATATTCACAAATTCTGAACGTTGGGAAGCTTCAACTCCGCCGAAATGAATATTTGCGAGGACGAACGTGACGAAGAGCAGGTTACGAGCCAGGTTACACGCTGGTGCTTTCGTTAAGGTTGTTGGAATTAACCGTGTGACGGAACCGTGGCTGGCCGAGGTGGCAGGTAAGCTCGGTTTTGACGTGATCTGGTTCGACATGGAACATCGCGCGCACGGCTATGAAGTGATCGATCGCATGTCGGTAGCGTGCCGCGCCACCGGAATCGATCTCATGGTGCGGATCCGCAAAACCGGTTATACGAGCGCTATGCGCGCGCTCGAATTTGGAGCCAACGGACTCATGGTTCCACATTGTTGCAGTGTGCAGGACGCGCAGCAATGGGTGAACTGGACACGCTTCCCACCGCAAGGAAAGAGGGGGTTCGACGGCGCAGGAGCCGACGGGGATTACACGTTGTCCGATCCTCTCCTGTATCTAAAAGAGAGGAACGAGGAAACGTTCCTTGCCCTTCAAATCGAAGATAAAGAAGCGGTCGATTGTGTCGAAGAAATTGCTGCCCTGGATGGCGTCGACTTGTTGTTTGTTGGACCGGCAGATTTGAGCATCAGTTACGGTGTTCCGTTGCAACGTCAGCATCCTCTCATGCAACGCGCCTTCGATAGGGTGGCGAATGCTGCGGCCAAGGCGGGAAAGTGGTGGGGTACCGTGACCGAAACGCCGGAAGCAGCCCAGGTGGAACTCGACCGCGGAGCGCGAATGGTTACGTGCGCGGATGACCATTTTCTTCTGGTGCAAGGTCTGCAAAACGCATACCGACAATTTGAGAATATTAAGATTCCCAGCAAAGGCCCCGTCACCCAACCTGCGGGAAGGTAGAAATGGAGATCTATCCTGGCGCGGACCTGATTGCGTGTGAGATCAATGGTCGTCCTTTATACCTGCCACTCCTCCGCGAGAAGGGCGAGGCGATGCTGATCGATTGCGGAACGAGAGTTCACGCTAGCAAGGATGTGCCGGCGTACCTGAACGACGTGGGTGTGAACCAGGAAAAGCTGTCATGGCTTATCATGACTCATCCCGATGGCGATCATTGCGGAGGCTCAGCGGAGATCAAGCAGCGTTATCCAGGAGTGAGGCTTGCCTGCGGTGAAGTCGACAGGGCCATGATTGAGTCTCCCGACTTTCTGTTTACTTTTCGTTACGACGCGTACCGTCGAGATCACGGAATCTATTTTGATGCCCAAACCGCGCAAGACATAAGAAACTGCTCGTCGCAACCGCAACCCGTGACGTTGGGTTTCATTGGCGGCGAAAGTATGCGTATCGGGAAGGATCGTACTCTCGAAATCTGGCATCTGCCCGGACACAGCCATGGACACTTGGGTGTCTACGACCGGAAGCACCGTGCCCTCTTTTACGGCGATGCGATCCAGGGAGCGGGTTACCAGTCCCTGAATGGCGGTTGGTCACTGTGCCCTACTTATCTTTATGTAAATGCGTACCTGCAAACGATCCGGACCATCGAAAACTCGGATTCGGAGATGATTATTGGTTGCCATTGGCCGGTGCTGCGGGGAAAAGAAGCGATCAGACAATTTTGCGCAGAATCGCGAGACTTTGTTTTACAAACCGATCGGCTGATCACCAACTATCTACGCAGTCATGTAGCCGGAGCAACGCTTCGGGAGCTGTGCAAGGAATTGTCCGATCAACTTGGCGATTGGCCGCACGCGGTTTATCTCGAACTTGCGAATGCACTTTCCGGGCATTTGGACCGTGCTACTGAAATCGGCCGCATCCTGGTCGATCGCTCGGCTTCTCCATTCGTCTATACGCTGTGTGCTGCGGGGTGACAAGTGGGAGGAACAATTATTCAAGACGCAAAGAGTTCACACACTCCGCGGCGTGCAGTGGTCACGGGAGCGGCTAACGGCCTGGGGTTGGCGATCGCTCGGCGTCTTTCGACTGGCGGTGCTCACGTCCTATTGGTTGACAGCGACGAAACCGTGCTTTCAAGGATCGGGGAACCGGATTTTCCTTCGACGCGAGCGTTTGTTCTGGTAAAAGACTTGTCCGAGCCAGACGCCGCTCCCGTTGTATTCGATCAAGTTGCGAAAACGCTGGGTCTTGCCGACACGCTGATCAACAACGCTGCCTGGAGTTTCCACAAGCCCATGCTCGAAGTGACCGTGGCGGAATTTGATCGCGTTGTCGGCGCTAACCAGCGGGCGCCGTTTTTCCTGGCGCAGGAATTCCTGCGCCACATTTCCCGTGCCGATACACCTCCTCGCGATCCGGCGATCGTCAACATTGCTTCGGTGAACGCGCTGGTGGGAAACCCCAATCTGGTTCCTTATGCGGGAACGAAAGGCGCTTTGATCGCCATGACGCGGGCCATGGCTGTCGAGATGCGAGATCTTCACGTTCGCGTAAACTCCATAAGCCCAGCGGCAGTCAGGACATTTGTGACGGAGAACCTCATCGCTTCAGGTGTCATTGATCCGCCCAAATTGCTCGCGGACTATCTCGTAAAACGTTTTGCGAGCTGCGAAGAGATCGCCGAGTTAGTTGCCTACCTCTGCAGTGAGTCGGCAACCTATGTCAACGGTGCGAATTGGGTGATCGATGGAGGATATACGGCGCAATGAAGGTCACGAAGGTTGAAGCATTCCTAACAGCGGCGGGCTGGCGCAATTTTACTTTGGTCAAGATTCAGACGGACTCCGGATTGATCGGATGGGGCGAAGGAACTCTCGGATGGAAGGAGACCGCAGTCCGTGAATTGATTCTCGACTACGGCAGACGCTATGTCGTCGGGCAGAATCCTTTCGACATCGAGGAACTCTGGTTCAAGCTTTATCAGATCGAACACAATACGGGTCCGGTGATGTTCTCCGCCATGGCGGGTATCGAAATGGCTCTCTGGGACATCGTTGGAAAAGCCTGTGGTCAGCCGGTTTTCAATCTGGTGGGAGGCAAGGTCCGAAGCAAGGTCAAAGCCTACGCGAATGGCTGGTACAGCGATACCCAGGACCCGAAGCATCTCGCCGATCGAGCCAGCGATGTGGTTGGCCGTGGCTACAAAGCTCTCAAGTTCGATCCATTCGGCGAAGGCGGGCGTGAGATATCGCAAGCTGACCTGCGCAAGGCGTGCCAGACCGTCGAAACAGTTCGCAAAACCATTGGTGAGGATGTCGATATACTCCTCGAATTCCACGGCAGATTCAGCCCGATCATGGCGCTGGAAGCAATTCGAGCCATGATTCCTTACAACCCCGCTTGGTGTGAGGAGCCGATTCCAGCACACAACAATGAGTCCATGGCCCAAGTGGTGGCTGCGTCCCCTCTCCGTGTTGCCACGGGAGAGCACATCTATAGCCGGTTCGGCTTCCTCGACCTTCTGCAGCGCAAAGCGGCACACGTGATTCAACCCGATATTACATATTCGGGAGGCTTCCTCGAGACCAAGAAAATTGCGGCTCTCGCTGAGGCGCACTATGTCAGCGTGGCTCCCCATAATTGCGATGGACCCTTAAAGACGGTCGCCAGCATCCACCTCGCCGCCAATATTCCTAATTTCCTTATTCTGGAAACATTTCAGGACTACGACGTACCCTGGCGCGAGGAATTAACCTCAGGCACCCCGCGTGTAAGAGATGGCTACTACGACGTACCGACCGCGCCAGGATGGGGAATCGAGGTAAATGAATCCGTGATTGCCGCTCACCCCGAGGATCCGGATGCAAAGCTGAATATGTTCTCGATGGATTGGGAGCACCATATGTGCCGCTGAGCGTTGTACCGCTGGTGTGGGGAATGGTTACGGTTGTGATCCGCGCTGGTCGTTGGCCTCGATGACAGAAAGGCGGTAATCCCATGATCAAGAATGCGTGGACGCGTCGTCGGTTCATTTCCGCAGGGACAGGAGCTGTCGCTGGCGGCGCGGCAGCGAGATTCACATTGCTCGCCCCCAAACCGCTTTGGTCATCAGCCCGCCCAGTCGCTCCCAGTGACACGATTCGTTTTGCCTCCATCGGCACCGGCGTGCGAGGGTGTCAACTACTACAGGCTTCGCTGCTCCTGCCCGGAGTCGAGTGTGTTGGAGTGTGTGACCTCTACGACTCACGCCACACGGCTGCCCAGGAAACACTGAAGAAAATAGTTCCCGCAACTCGCCATTACAAAGAGATCCTCGATCGCAAGGACGTTGACGCCGTGATCATTGCGGCTACAGATCATCAGCATCGCAGGATTTTCGACGACGCATGCCTGGCGGGCAAGGACGTCTACTGCGAAAAACCAATGTCGCACACGGTGGCAGATGGCTTCTCGATGGTCGAAGCCGCGCAGAAAGCGAACCGTGTTGTCCAAATTGGAAGCCAGCGCGTCAGTTCCACCCTTTATCTCCGGGCCAAAGAGATTTACGAATCGGGAAAGCTCGGCGACGTCTATTGCATCGAGGCTACTTGGGATCGGAACTCAGCGGGAGGAGCGTTTGTTGCTGCCATTCCACCGGATGCGAATGAACAAACCATTGACTGGAATGAATTTCTCGATGGGGCTCCAAAACGGCCTTTCGATCCGGTGCGATTCTTTCGCTGGCGATGTTTTGCCGACTATGGTGCGGGTCTCGCTGGGGACCTGTTCGTACATCTGATTTCTGGAATCCACTTCATTACCGGGATCGATACGGTTGCGCGCCGGGCACAATCAACAGGTGGTATTTTCCGTTGGAAAGATGGACGCGATTTTCCCGACTTGATCGAGACCCTCTACGACTACCCGAATTTCCGCGTCATGCTTCGCTGCAACTTGAATAATGAGCAAGGCGAGTTTCTCGGTTTCTACGGCACCAAAGGTACTCTGATCCTGAGGGACTCGACGCTCACCTACACGCCGCAGGATACGCGTCCGCAGCCGGACACGTACTCGACGATGGGATGGCCCGCGCAACTGCGAACTGAGTATCTGGCGAAATGGCATGCCGAGCATCCGTCGCCTGCCGCTTTGGAGTTCAAAGTAGACGAAGAATCAGAAACCTTTGGCGTGCCATCCGATTATGACGATCTCGTGGACCACGAGGCGAACTTTTTCAACGCCGTCCGTTCACGCAAGAAAACAGTGGAGAACGAGGTGCTTGGGCATCATGCCGCCATCGGCTGTCATATGGCAAACTACTCGTATTTCAAAGAAACGCCAGCATTGTGGGATTCGGTGGCTGGAAAAATCCGAGGCTAGCCAGTTGATGACTTGCGAATAACAAGTCGTATTTCTGCGTTTGCAATCGTCACGAGCCACTCAAATGAATCCGGAGGGATGAAATATGGACAGGCGAAGTTTTCTTGGAGCTATCTCCGCCACAGTAATTCTGGGACGCAACTTCGCCTGGACGATGGACGAACACCGCATCAAGAATCTGGGAGTGCAGCTCTACACGGTTCGCGACGTATTAAAGGAAGACTTCGACGGCACGCTGGCCCAACTGGCCGCCATTGGCTATCGCGAGGTTGAGCTGGGCGATATTGTCGACAAGCCGCCGAAGGTCGTGCGCGACGCTTTGGTGCGCCACGGACTGGTCGCGCCCTCGACGCACGTGCCCTACAAAAGCCTGGGAGAGAATTGGCCGAAGGTGATTGAAGACGGCAAGATCATCGGTCACAGCTACATTGTGAATCCCTGGATCGATGAAGAAGTCCGAAATCAGCCCGACGGATGGAAGCGGGCCGCTGAGACGTTCAACCGTGCTGGAGAAATCAGTAAGAAAGCCGGTATTCAGTTCGCGTATCACAACCATTGGCTGGAATTTATTCCTACCGCCGACGGAAAACTTCCGTACGACATCCTGTTGGAGCAGTGCGATCCCGATCTAGTGAAGATGCAGATGGACCTGTGCTGGATCACGGTAGGCGGACAGGATCCGCTCAAATATTTTGCTCGCTATCCAGGGCGATTCCCCATGGTGCACGTAAAAGACCTGAAACGGGTCCCAGATGCCGCTTCGGTGCAGGGAGGGAGATTCGCCGGAGCAGACATGACTGAGATCACGGAAGTAGGCCGCGGAGTCATCGATTGGAAGCGAATTTTCTCACACTCGGAACAAGCGGGCATCAAACACTACTTCGTCGAGCATGACAATCCCAAGAAGCCGATGGATAGTGTCCGGACCAGCTACGAATACCTTGAGCAGCTTCGTTTTTGAAATGTGAGGCGGCCGCAAATCAGGAACATGTCTATGATCTTGTCACGAAGCCGAATGCTGTTCGCGCTAATGGGTCTATTTGCTTTTGCAAGCATCCTAACGGCACAGGAAAAGCCGGCGGGAAACCTCGCGCTAGCCGCACGAGTGACCGCATCCAGTGCGTCTGAGGGCAGAAGGGTAGAGAACATCAACGATGGCGACATCGTTCATGGCCAGTGGACAGCAAAAGACGGCACCAATCCGGCAGACACGTGGGTGGAATTGAATTGGCCTGCCTCTGTGCAGTTTCAGGAAGTCGTAATCCGGCAAGAAGGGGACCAGAAACTTTCCCACCTCAATGCTGAAACCCGCGACGCCAACGGTCAGTGGCGGTTGCTGCAGTCGATTGGAGATTCGCAGCATCTGCTTCCGCGCATCATTCTGGCGCAGTTCAGTGCGCAATACACTACAGGACTTCGACTGTCGGGATTCGCGGGCACGGTCAGTTTCAACGAAGTGGAAGTGTATAACCGGACCGATCCGCCTGTCATTGCCCTCGGCTCCGATCTCCTGAATCACACCTTTGGCATCGTCACCGACGGATTTGGAAGCCTGCCTTTTCCGAACGCCGATGTGGAACTGCGAGGCACAGTTGGTGGAAAGTCATGGCGTATGTCTGCTCGAACTAATGAGGCCGGAATTTTTCAAGTCGAGATGCCAGTGGGGTTGGAAGGTGAATTAACGGCAAGCGCCCACCTTCCCGACGGATCCTTCCCCAAGTCGACAATTCAAGCCGGTGATCTGGCCGCGGGACTTAGCATTGCTGACGACAATACTCCGATGCTCAGTCTCAACAGTACCTGGCATTTCAAGCCCGACCCGGAAGTGGAGTTTTCACAGGCGACCTTCTCCGATGCTGATTGGAAAGACATCAAGGTGCCCTCGCACTGGATGATGGAGGGCTTTGACAGCAACACCGGGACGGGTGGCTATCGTCGGCATCTGCAAATTCCTGCAAGTTTGCGGGGACGCCGCATCAAGCTGCTGTTCGACGGCGTTTACAGCGGAGCCGAAGTGTGGCTCAACGGCAAACGCGTCGGTTCTCATGAGGGCAGCTTCTCCCCGTTTGAACTCGACATTACCGATGCCGCACACATCGGTGGAGATAACGTCCTGGCCGTACTGGTGCGAGAGAATACGCTCTCGTCGCACCTGGACGACATGAGTTCCTACGCGAATTTTCCGCTCGCGGGAATCTTCCGCCAAGTGCGGGTCTTTAGCGTGCCAGAAGTTCATGTTCGCCGCTTTCATGCGCAGACCGTGTTTGACGCGAACTATAAAGACGCCACGCTGACTCTGGATCTGTCTCTTGAAAACGAATCTGGCCGCGACATCAATGATGTTCCCCTGATTTTTTCCTTGAACGACCCTGAAGGTCATCCGGTTCCTCTATCAACCGACCATCTCGATATAAAACTTGTGCCTTGGTCGCGACTCGAACAACGGGTGGAATTTCATGTAAAGACCCCCGAACATTGGGAGGCGGAACATCCGCGGCTCTACACCTTGAGTGCCAAACTATCGGGCGGCGCGGCAGCGAGGGAAGTGGTTTCTCGACGCGTAGGTTTTCGACAGGTGCAAATCCGCGGAACGCAATTCCTGATCAACGGTGTACCCGTGAAGCTGCGCGGCACCGGATATTTTGAATCGGCGCCCCTGAGCGGCCGCGTGGTTGCGCCCGACGTCGCACGCCACGACCTGCAGATGATAAAGGAGGCGAATCTCGACGCTTTTCGAACCGAGGTAATTCTTCCCATGGAGGAAATCTACGACGACGCTGATGAAATGGGCTTCTACGTCGAGGCGGAAAACCCGTTCTGCTGGGTAGATGAGAGTTCCGACCTTCGATATCTTCCGACCTTCGTACAAAGAACCGCCGAAATATTGGATCGGGACCGCTCTCACCCCAGCATCATCGTTTGGTCCGTCGGCAACGAAAGCACGTGGGGGCCGGACTTTGAGGCCGCGCATCAGTTTGTAAAAGAGCACGACCACACACGCCCTGCCAGCGCCGGGCAAAGCGCAACTCTCGAGCTCGACACCATGCACAACCCCATTTCACTCGCCCGCATGAAGGAGCGCGAGAATGTTACCGTGCCGATCCTGTGGGACGAGAGTTTCTGCATATTCCAGGGAGATCTTTGGGGCGACACGCGCGAAATGTGGCTCGATCCCGGCGACCGCGACTACTACATTGATCCGCTGATTGATATCTGGGAGGCCTTCCAGACCAGCAACAACGTTCAGGGCAGCATGATATGGGCGTTTGTGGATGACATTTTTCTTGTACCGGGCCGCGACTCCGAATATGGACGCGGCGGAATCGGAGAACCGGAACACGCGTTGGACGGCATCTACCACATCCCTGGACGAGGTGTCGTTGGCGACGCGCCCTGGGGGATCATTGATGGATGGCGCCGCAAGAAACCCGAGTTCTGGCACATCAAGATGATGATGTCGCCCGTGCATCTGCAAGAGCGCGACTTGCTGAAGTGGAAGCCTGGAGAAGTTGCCACGTTCACAGTCGACAATCGCTACGAATTCACAAATCTTTCCGAGTTGACCCTAGAGTGGTCGGTGGGCGGACAGCACGGAATGCTTCACCCTGACATCGCCCCTCACACTGCGGGCAAAGTTTCCATTCCCGTTGGCCCCGCAACTAAGCCCGGCGACACACTGTCGCTGCGTTTTCTCGATAGCAAGGGGCAGATTGTGATTCCACATCACATGCAATTGGGAATTGCTTCTGTTGGCAAAACCGTGGACGCTGCAAAACCGGCGCCGCTCCACTATTTGCACGAAACTTGGCTGGGTGGTCCACTGGAGCGCTTCCTTGGAACGACCGCCGAGGGTGACAAGTTCGAGATTGCGGTGGATGGTGCGAACGGGCGGATTCGCCGGGCGCTTGTCGATCGCCATTCCGTGTTGTACGGAACTCCCAAACTTCACGTGTTGCCGATCGAAGCGACACTCAACGAATTTCCCATCTTTGAGACCTGGCGTCTAACCAAACCGCTGGAGGTCCGCGCTGTGGGTGACGACTATGAGGTGATTGAGCCTGGCGCCTATCGTGATTTCGCCGGCGAGTTGCGATTCCGCATCACTCCACGAGGCGGCCTGCTGGTCAGCTACGACTTCACATACACGGGAGCCGACACACGGGCGCGTGAGGTCGGTCTGCAATTCGGCCTACCGCTATGGTGTGACAAACTGCAATGGCGGCGACACGGCGAATGGACTGTCTATCCCGAAGATCACATTGGACGCAACGATGGCGTCGCAATGGCGCATGTCCCCGGCCCGCAAACCGTTCCTCCCACACAACCATTCGCGCTTGATGACACGCCCATCGGAACCAATGACTTCCGCAGCAGCAAGCGCAACTTTGTATTTGCTTCGCTTACAGATAAAGAAGGATACGGTATCGGCATCGAAGCGATCGGCTCGCAGCATTTGCGCGCGTCCCTGGACCCCTATGAGGTCGAAGTGAATGTGAATGATTGGTTCGGTGGGGTCGCCGCAACCGCTTGGGGAGAATGGTGGCAGAACTACGGCCAGGGACGCGACATCCGTTCCGATGATCCTACTGAGGGAGTCGCGCACAACAAAGTCAGTGGAAGCATGCAACTGCACCTGTTGAGTCCGCGCAACTCAGCCGCATGGCTGCAAAAGATGCAGACCAGCACGGTCGCATCGGCTCGTTGATCCAAAGCCCATCGTTCTTATCGTTGTGACTTTGCTGGCTCCAGGCGAAGTTCGAGCAAAGTCACGCTAAAAGGCGCAACCGAGAATGGGAATTGGTTTCCGTTCAGTTTCGTTGCTACTGAAGAAGTCGTAATGCGCTCAGGGTCGTTTTGGGAGTTCATTGCCTCCGAATCGAGATCGTCTTCTCGATCTTTCAGGACGGTCACCGTTCCTCCCGCCACCGATGACGTAAATCCGTCTATATGAAACTGTATGTTTTCCGGGTCACTAGTCGAGTTGACAGCAAAAATGCGCAGCAGCTTTCCGTCGGGACTTAGAGTGGCGCTGAGGTCGGGTTCTTCGAGTTCCCATGAGATTTTCGACGATCGCTCAATTTCAAGCGGATACGTACCCGCCGCCTCTTGATAAAGCTGCTGCGAATAATATGTGGGAGTGAGGTAGAGCCAGCCCGGACCAGGTTGAATCACCCCAGAGCCAAAGCTATCCGAGAGATTGGAGCGAACGGCAATTTCCACCAGATCCGCATAGCGATGCATGAGGTTCTGATAACGCGAGGCGCTCAACGCATTGCCTAGCGTAAGCAGCATGCCTCGGGTTAGCCCCATTTCTCCGGCCGTTGTATTCCACTCGGTGATCGCTGCCCTTACATTTTTGCCGTTGGCATGTTCGGCAATCTGGCCTTTGAGAAAGTCGAAACCTGCTTTTTCCGTCGGCAGGTCTGCCACTTCATAATGATGAGGACACAGATAGTCGAGAAAGCCCCGGCCTTCACTGAGCGTGTCCGTGGAAGGAAAAGCCGACAGTATCTTGATGGTCGGATCGACTCTGCGCATAGCTTCCGCGAACGCCCTGACCGAGCTATCGTATTCGGAGCCGCGAACCTCATTTCCGATCTGCCAGTATTTAACTCCGTAAGCCTCTGGATGCCCGTTCTGGGCTCTTATTTTTCCCCAATGGGTCTCCACGCTTCCGTTCATATACTCAACTTCGGCGGCAGCATCTTCCGGCTTCTTGCCGCTCCACCGCAGGCAGATAAGAGGCTCCGCGCCGACGTAGCGGGTGAGTTGAACAAACTCTTCGATCCCCACAAAATTCGGCTCCAAACCACCCCATGGACCAGTAACATAAGGAACTCGACTGTCCCAGGGGCCGATCGAGCGGTCCCACTCATACACTTCGATCATGCTTCCACCGAATCGTATGATCCCGGGGTTCATAGCTCTAAGAGCTTGTGCCACATCCGGCTTCCAGAGACCAAGAACAGCATCCTCGCCAATCAGGTAGATGCGGTCGAGGTTCAGCGTTCCCGGTCCCTCAAACTCAATCGTCAGCGTCGCGTTGGCGACCGTTCGATTTGCCCGCAACAGAATTTCTGTGCCTTTCCAATCGTCATCTGCACGCCCGATCAGCGCCGGGCCTGCGACCATGCCGCCCCCGCCCCGCAGCGACGCCCACACACGCGGGTGTCCGGCGCCCTTCATGTGCATGTGAAGGCGGTACGCAACGCCTTCCTTCAGAAAAAAGCCGTCCTGCGAGATTCCGGCGCGCGCTTTTGCCACGGGAAGCGAAATCTTCTCCGACTGCTTACCGTTATAGGGATCCACTGTGTCCAGTGAGAACGTCGCGTCATGCACTGCGCCGTCGGGATACCAGGGCCGAGATGGCCAATCGACACCTCTTTTGTAACTGGGCTCGCATGGCCTCTCTTCTTCGAAACTGCCGCCTTCAACCTGCTGCGCGAGCATCGACGGAATCATGTGACATAACGGCTCGATGAATTGCCCGCCTTGTTTCAAGTCAATTGGCCGGGGGCTGATCTTGGAGTTCTTGATTTGAACATCGACATCCTGGACTACCTCCACGGGTTCCAAACGAACGTCATCGAACCAGAGTTTTCCGGAGTAATCAGAAAGCAAAGCGATGTGGACGCGTCCCGGTGAGGGTACGCGGAACACGACCTCCTCCCGTTGCCATGAAAACGTTCCAGCCGGAGATGACGTTTTGCCTTGATTGCCAGCGGGCGTTTCAATTTCCAAGCTACCGCTCTGGGGGTCCACGGACTTCGTGTCAAAGGCCTCACCTTTGATCCATGCACTGACTTTCCACGTCGTGCCGACCGGCAGATAGAGTTTCTGGCTGACGTGGATGTCGGACGCCTCCCTGCTCTCAATCAGCAGAGCGCGATTACCCTCCTTGGCTTGCGCATCGTCAACCTGGACCCGAACTCCGTTTGTGGCGTTCCCGCTCGAGATTTCCCATCCAGGCACCTCGCCGGCTTGCAGGACAGTGGCCTCAAAGTCGGGATTCTGCAAATGAGGATAGCTCGGTACATCGTGATTACCCAACGCCAGGAACAGGGTTAGCCACAGAAGCATGCGTTCTCCCTAACAATCACCATGAACGGCGCATTCTTGCGGTGTGCAAGCCCGCTTCGTACCGTCGGTCGAATGGTAACCCAGCCTCAACTCACTTGTGGAGTCACTCCGGGCATTCTATGCCATCCAGTTTTCAGCTGTGTACACACTTGACGTGTCGCTTAGGGGAGCTACACTCACTAAGCATGAGACAGCAACTCTGGGGTTTTGTGGTCTTGGTTACTCTCCTGAGTGGGGCAGCATCCACCCAGACACCCTCAGTTTCCGCGGGCTTGGCGATCACTCCACCGATGGGGTTCAACACGTGGAACAAGTTCGGGTGCAACGTGAGTGACGAACTGGTCCGCAGCATGGCCGACGCAATGCTGAAGTCAGGCATGAAGGATGCTGGCTATCAGTACTTAGTGATCGACGATTGCTGGCAGGTGTCACGGGACGGTAAGGGAAACATTATTGCCGATCCCCAGCGGTTTCCGTCCGGGATTAAGGCATTGGCGGATTATGTCCATTCGCTCGGCCTGAAGTTTGGAATCTATTCCGATGCTGGATCGAAGACGTGCGCCGGTCGGCCGGGTGGACGCGGCCATGAATTTCAGGATGCGCTGCAATACGCAGCGTGGGGCATTGATTACCTGAAATATGACTGGTGCGATACCACGACCCAGGATGCCCAGGCATCGTACGCGTTGATTCGCGAAGCGCTGGACGCAAGCGGCCGTCCTATCGTCTTGAGCATCTGCGAATGGGGGAAAGCCAAGCCCTGGCTATGGGGCAAAGAAGTTGGAGGCAACCTTTGGCGCACCACCGAAGACATCACGGATACCTGGGAAGGCCATGTGAAATGGCCTGACGGAACTTGCTGCGCCCCTGGACTGCTTGGCATCCTGGATGCGCAGGTCGGGCTGGAGTCTTATGCCGGACCAGGACATTGGAACGATCCGGACATGCTGGAAGTAGGAAACGGCGGAATGACCACGACCGAATACCGTTCGCATTTTAGTCTGTGGTCGATCCTGGCAGCGCCACTCATGGCGGGAAACGATTTGCGGAACATGCCGCCGGAAATTCGCGACATCCTGATCAACAAGGAAGTGATCGCGGTGGATCAGGACCCTTTGGGTAGCGAAGGACACCGTGCCTGGAAAGGCGGCGATCTGGAAGTGTGGTCCAAGCAACAGCAGGATGGAA
This sequence comes from Terriglobia bacterium, assembly GCA_963847715.1. GTDB lineage: Bacteria > Acidobacteriota > Terriglobia > Terriglobales > Acidobacteriaceae > Acidiflorens. The sequence continues at coordinate 79,509 of CAWKAZ010000014.1, read as the reverse complement.
GCCGCGCGGTAGTGCTATTGAATCGCGGGAGTTCAGAGCAGATCATCCCCGTGAAATGGGAGCAAATCGGCTATCCCGGTCACCTGGCTGCGACGGTGCGCGACCTTTGGGCACACAAAGAATTGGGGAAATTCACCGGCCAATTTTCAACGCCTGTGCCACCGCATACCGTAGTGATGGTCACGGTGCGTCCGTAAAAACCATGAGGGAACTCTGATTCGATCGACCAGTCCCTCCAACTTTATCATCCTGGGCGAAAATGCCAGGTATTCCCGGGGAATGCCTGGCCGAGAATCTCGCATGAAATCGTTTCTGCGCAAGGCCACCTCCAAAGGGTTCGCGATCGCCCTTTACATTGTGCTTATCTTCCCGGCTGCCGGACTCGCTTCGGCTCGTTCTCATCTCGTTTCCTTTGGCGAAAGTGACAATCAAGTAACGCTTTCGAACGACTACCTCGAGATGGTTTTCGATCGAACGAATCACAGGATCTCGCGCCTGGCGGCAGATCATACCGGGAGCCATATCTTTGGCATCAATCTGCTCGCATCGGACGGCGTTTGCTTTGACGATGGAAGTGCAGCCGGCAAGGTCAGGAGCCGCGTTGAGGTGCTGGAGAGCAGACCGGAGCGAGTTACGCTTCGCGTGACATCGATGCCGATAGTTACAGAGCACCGGGACACGGCGGAGCTTACGATCACGATTGGTGCGACAGATCGCGGAGTGGGCGTTCATGCAATCTTCACCGCCTCGCGAAAAAGCATAGCGGTGCGGAGCGTACGCGTCGCACTTCGGCAATGGTTTCTGCTAGGGCTTTTTGATCGGGGCGTCGTTCAGTACATCGCTGGACAGCGCCAGGCATTCACGTCGCGTGGCCGGTTGCGGCTCTTCTACACTCTGGATCGCGAAAACGGGTCTGTCGCCATCGTGCCGGATGAAAAAACTGACCTTCTCGAAACCACGCTTTTTTCTGGAGATAGCAGCGCTCCTAGCGCAATTGAGTTACGACCGCAAATATCCAGGGTCCCAATCGATGCGTGGAGCGCGGACGCGGCGATACATCCGGTATCCTCCTCTCCAGCAGAAAAACAGACGATCGCCTTCCACATCTACGCAAACGACTTGCCTTTTCCGGCGCACCGCTCTGAAAACAGGATCGAGGGTAACGATAAAGCGGTGCGTGACTCTGCACGCAGATTTGTAAAGAGAGTCCTGCCCTGATTCAAGGGAGCGGCAGTTTATGAGCCCACAGGGAATTGGAATTACAGCAACTTATAGACGCGGGTGGCCTCGAAAAGCCTTGTAAGTACCACGAAGCTCTCATCAGTCAGGAACTGTTTGACCGCGTGCAGGAGAGACTCGACGGGAAGACAACTGGGCGCGTCCCCCACAAACGGGTAAATGAGGATTTCCCTCTGAAGGGGTTCATTCGACGCTGTTCGTGCAACAAGAACCTCACGGCGGGGTGGTCGAGGGGAGGAAATGCCAAGAAGCTCGCCTACTACTGGTGCTGGAACCAGCAATGCAAGAATAAAGTCACGGTGCCCCGCGACACTGCCGAATTCAAGTATTTCGAACTTCTAGCTATGCACGTACGAACGGCGAGGATGCTGGCGAAGCTGCCCTCGGTGGCGGCTCACGCATGGGCCGGACGCAAGCAGACGATTGCTGACGACGCCAGAGTGCTCAGCAGACGCATGACCGAGCAGGTGACTTTGAGACGGAGCTGATTGAATCAAAACTCACGGGGGAGATCAATGCTGCTGATTACAAGATCATGCGCGAGAGTGTGGACGCCCGAAATTTTGAAGATCGAGGCAGAGGAAAAGGCTTTGGATTCAGAGTCTTTAACGATGGAGGAGTTAATCAAACAGGACGACGAAGAGGAATCGACTTTCGGAGAGGTCTGGAGACGTGCCAGCTTCCATCACAAGATCGAGATCCAGAAAGTGTTCTATCCAGAGGGTTTGGTGTACTCGGCAGAAAGAGGGTACTTTGAGACGCCTAACCGCCGTTTGCTTCTACAACTTGAAGCACTTTTCGCTGACGAACTCATCATTGGCGTCCCCGACGGGATTTGAACCCGTGTTACCGCCGTGAAAGGGCGATGTCCTAGGCCAGGCTAGACGACGGGGACTCTACGGTGAGAATGGTTCTGTGCCGCCGAAGTTCATACTAACAGGCGGTTTTTTCCGCGTCAAAACGCGTCTGGCCCGCATCCGCGAGCGGCATCGACAATTTTGACGATCGAAGTCCACGCCTCTTCCATCTAAAATGCAGATATGGCTGACTCCCTCTATCTGAGTTTATGGTTTCCCAGTTTCGACGAGGCAGAAATGTTGCCGCTGACGGTCAGCGTGCTTCGGCAAATTCCGTTTTCGCCGGCGCGCGAGGGAGTGACCTACACCGCCATCCAACCCGTCTCGTGGAGCAAGCCTACGATTCTTGAGCGACGCTATCGTCCTGGAGTTGCGCCGGAGGAAGCTGTTGGCGAAGTTGCGGAACTTCTGCACGACGACTACGCCTACATTTTTGAGGCTTATTGGGATTTGTGGACTCCGCCCGAGGGCGCGGAGAAATGGGTGCTGCAGCCTTCGCTCATACGTCTTACCGCGCACGGTCTGGAGTTTGAAGAACAGGCCGCCGAAGAGACGGGGCACATTCAAATTGATTTTGGGCTGGATACTTCTTTCCTGCACGAGGAAGTCGAGTTTACAGCCGAGGCAGAGCGAAATGTCCGCAGCAACGTTCAGAAACTGGTTGAGTTCACTGCCAAGGTAGAAAAACATTCGGGAGCAACGGGGCGCTTGCTCTGGTCTGAGTCCGAGGAAAACCTCGCGCAGAAACTGATCAACCGGCTGCAAAGAGTTAACTAAGCACCATCCACCGCCACACCGTCGCCAGATGCGCTCGCCGAACCTACAGCTTTTCCTGACATCTGGGTGCCAACGCAACCTGCGCCCGACATGCGCGCGAACTAGGTGGACGAGCTCGGTGGTTTGTTATCGCGAAAAGAAGGCCCAGTTTTTTCGACTGGGCCTTCGTTAAACAGCGTTGCAATCTTTATTTCGTGCGTCCGGCTTCGACTTTGAGTTTGTCGCCTGCCGCCGCCTGCGCCGCCGCCAGACGCGCCGTCAGCACGCGGAACGGTGAGCAGGAAACGTAGTTGAGTCCGGTGCGGTAGCAGAACTCAACTGATGATGGTTCACCGCCGTGTTCGCCGCAGATGCCAACCTTTAGAGTCGGACGCGTATTGCGTCCGCGCTCCGTTGCCATCTTGACCAGTTGTCCAACGCCTTCCTGATCTAGCACTGCGAATGGATCCTGCTTGATGATTCCGTCCGCGAGGTAGGTGGGCAGAATTTTGTTGACGTCGTCGCGTGAGAAACCCCAGGTGGTCTGCGTGAGGTCGTTGGTGCCGAAGGAGAAGAACTCGGCTTCCTTGGCCATCTCACCGGCGATCAGAGCGGCGCGTGGCAACTCGATCATCGTGCCCACGAGGTATTCCACGCTACGTCCCTTTTCCTTGAACACTTCCTTAGCGACGCGGTTGACGATCGCAGCTTGGTTTGCCATTTCGTTCACGGTGGCGGTCAGCGGGATCATCACTTCGGGGAACACTTTGACACCGTCTTTCGCAACCGCAACCGCGGCTTCGAAGATGGCGCGCGCCTGCATCTCAGTAATTTCTGGATAGGTGATGCCGAGACGGCAGCCGCGATGTCCGAGCATGGGGTTGACTTCATGGAGTTGCTCGACACGGCTGAGGAGCATGGGCATGAGCTTCTTCAGGTCGCCCACCACCTTCGCACCGTAGTCGCGATACTTCGCGATGAGCGATTTCTTGTGCTTCGCGTCGGCGTATTGCAGAGTCGCGATATCGACCATCAGGTCTTCGCGACGCGGCAGGAATTCGTGCAGCGGAGGATCGAGCGTGCGGATAGTGACGGGGAATCCGTCCATGGCACGGAAGACGCCGTCAAAATCCTTGCGCTGCATGGGGAGCAGTTTCTTGAGCGCGGCGCGGCGATTTTTTTCGTTGTCGGCAAGAATCATCGCGCGCATGTGTGGAATCTTCTGCTCGCCGAAGAACATGTGCTCGGTGCGGCAGAGACCGATGCCCTCGGCTCCGAATGTGCGGGCCTGAACGGCATCGCGTGGAATATCGGCGTTGGCGCGAACTTTAATGGTGCGGTACGGGTCAGCCCAGTCCATGAACTTCTGGAGTTCGGGATCGTCGGGAGACGGATCAAGCGTGTTCAGCTTGCCTTTGATCACGCGGCCCGTCGTGCCGTCGAGCGAGATCCAGTCGCCGGCGCGGAAAGTCTGGCCTTTGACACGCATCTCGCGCTTCTTTTCGTCGACATCAATGTCGCCTGCCCCAGCCACACAGCACTTGCCCATACCCCGCGTGACCACGGCCGCGTGGCTCGTCATGCCGCCGCGCGAAGTGAGAATGCCCTTGGCGACTTCCATGCCGTGAATATCTTCAGGCGTGGTTTCGGCACGTACAAGAATGACGGGAACATTGCGTTCGTGTCCGGCTTTCTCTACGGCTTCGTCGGCGGTAAAGACAATGATTCCGACAGCCGCGCCGGGTGAGGCGGGCAGGCCTTTCGCCAGTACTTCGACCTTGCTTCCCTTTTCATCGAGTCGCGGAACGAGGAAGTCATAAAGCTGGTTCGGATCGACGCGGAAGATCGCCTCCTCTTTGGTGATGAGGCCTTCTTCCACCATCTGCAAAGCCACGCGGACTGCGGCCAAGCCGGTGCGCTTGCCGTTGCGCGTCTGCAGCATGTAGAGCTTGCGATCCTGAATGGTGAACTCGAAATCCTGCATGTCTTTGTAGTGCTTCTCCAGCCGCGTCGTGATGTCGCGGAGCTGGTTGTAGACATCGGGCATGACCTTTTCGAGTTCGAGGATTGGAACCGGAGTGCGCACGCCTGATACCACGTCTTCGCCTTGCGCGTTCAGCAGGAATTCTCCATAAAATTCTTTCGTGCCATTTGCGGGGTTGCGCGTGAAGCCCACGCCCGTGCCACTGGTTTCTCCGAGGTTGCCAAAAACCATGGCCTGGACGTTGACCGCGGTTCCGAGCATGTCATCGATATTGTTGATGCGGCGATAGTGCTTGGCGCGATCGTTCTGCCAGGAGCGAAATACGGCATCGCGCGCCATTACGAGCTGCTCGTTCGCATCCTGCGGAAAGTCACGCTTGGCGTGCTTTTTGACAGCTTTCTTGTAATCGACAATTACTTCTTGCAACGCCTTGGCGTCGAGATCGGTGTCGAGCTTGGTCTTCTTCTGCTTTTTCTTGGCGTCGAAAATCTCGTCGAACACTGACTTCTCGATGTCGAGTACGACGTTGCCGAACATCTGAATCAGGCGGCGGTAGGAGTCATAAGCAAAGCGCGGGTTGCTGCTGCGCTTGGCGAGGGCTTCGACGCTCTGATCGTTGAGGCCGAGGTTGAGGATCGTATCCATCATGCCGGGCATGGAAAACTTCGCTCCGGAACGGACGCTCACCAGCAACGGATTATCGCCTTTGCCGAGTTTCTGACCTTGAAGGCTTTCGAGCTTCGTCAGCGCTTCTTCCATCTGGCGATCGACGTCCTTCGAAACGGCGCCCTGGCGCATGTATTCTCGGCAGGCTTCCGTCTGGATGGTGAAACCGGGAGGCACGGGAAGGCTGGCATTCGTCATCTCGGCGAGGCCGGCACCCTTGCCGCCGAGAACGTCTTTCATTTTGCCGTTGCCGTCGGCCTTGCCTCCGCCGAAGGAGTAGACGTACTTCGTGGCGGCTGGTTTGGTAGTCGCGGATTTCGTAGCTTCTGATTTTGAATTCATGATTTCGGTATCGGGGAGAGTCGTCGTTGCCATATATGTCCTTTTCTTATTTCGCAGATTCCTTGCCTTCGGTCACGATCTCGGAGAAGTCCGCGATCGTCGAGAATTCCTTTACCACCGTCTGGAGGAGAGCGAGGCGGTTGGCGCGCAGGTTGTCGTCCTCCACCATGACCATTACCTTGTCGAAAAACTTGTCGATTGCCGGACGAAGCTTCGCGATTTCGAGAAGCGCTCCTTCGTAATCGCGCGCCGCACGCCGTTTTTCAACGGTCGCCACCGTTTGCGGGATCAGCGCGGCAAGTTCTTTCTCAGAGTCTTCGCGGAGACCAGCAGGATCAACCCGCATCGCGATAACCTTCGTCTTTTCAGATGCCTGGCGGAGAATATTCTTCATTCGCTTGAACGCGCCGGAAATCGATTCGAAATCCGCCGAGCCTCGCACTTTGCTGACCGCCTCGGCACGCGCCGCGGCATCGACCACGTCGTCAGAATCGACCGCCAAGACGGCACTGACTACGTCGTATGCGTAGCCGCGTGCATCCTTCAAGTAAAACTCTAAGCGTTCACGAAAGAAAGCGCGAACCGATTCTGCATAGGCGTTATTGGAGAACTTCTTCTCCGCTTCCGATCCTTTGTAGCGGCCGCGCGCGTCGTCCATGATCTCGGAGAGACGGAGCGGCAGTTTGTGCTCGGCGATCGTCTTCACGATGCCGTTCGCCTGGCGGCGTAGAGCGAATGGATCTTTCGATCCGCTCGGGATGAGTCCGAGAGCAAACATTCCGGCAATCGAGTCTGCCTTGTCGGCGATGGAAAGCACCGCGCCCTCGACCGTCGCCGGAGCTTCGTCTTCCATCGACTCGGGCTTGTAGTGGTCGTAAATCGCCCGCGAGATCTCCATCTTCACGTCGGGCTTCAAGCCTTCGTCCAGTTCCTGCACGCGCGCGTAGAGGCCGCCGACGATGCCCTGAAGTTCGGTGAATTCCTTGACGAGTTCTGTGGTGAGATCGGTCTTCGACAGCAGGGCCGCTTTATGGATCACACCAGGCCGGATGGCCACGCCATTTTGCTTGACGATCTCCGCCAACCAGCTGGCCATGCGCTGCACGCGCATCGTCTTGTCGTAATAGCTGCCGAGATCTTTCTGGAAGGTGACATTGCGAAGTAAATCGACGCGCTGGCGCAGGCTCTGTTTCTGGTCGGTTTGCCAGAAGAAGCGGGCATCGTTGAAGCGGGCGCGCAGTACGCGTTCGTTGCCATGGCGAATGAGTCCGTCGGAATCACTTCCCGTGTTTAACACTGCAAGGAAATGCGGCAGGAGTTTTCCATTCGCGTCTTCGATCGCGAAATATTTCTGATGGTCGCGCATCACGGTTACGAGAACTTCCTCGGGCAGATCGAGGAATTCAGGATCGAAGCTGCCGAGAATCGCCGAGGGGAATTCGGTCAGGTTCACAACGGTTGCGACAAGAGGCTTGTCTTCCCGCCAGCGCGCGCCGGGGATGGTACGAGTCGCGGCGTCGAGCGCTTTGCGGATTACGTGTTCGCGTTCGGTTGAACCCTGAACCTTGGCTCCGCGCAGGGTTTCGACGTAATCGCTGGGCTTCGAAACCGTCACTGGCCCGCTGCTGATAATGCGATGTCCGCGCGAAGTATTGCCGGCGGAGATGCCGAACAGTTCCAACGGAATGATCTGCTCGTCGAGCATCGCGACCAGCCAGCGCACGGGGCGAACAAAAACTTCTCCGCGTTTGCGCCAGTACATGTTCTTCGGCCAATAGAGCGACGAGATTTCCTTGGCCAGAGTTTCGGCAAGAATCTCGGAGGCAGGACGGCCTTTCCGCAAGACGGTTGCAGATAAATATTCGCCCTTCGGAGTATTGACCATCTCCAGTTTGCCGACATTCACCCCGACCTTCTTGGCGAATGCATGCGCCGCCGGAGTTGGCTGGCCATCTTTGTATGCGACTTGCGCGGAGGGGCCGTTGAGTTGCTCGGTGATGTCCGGTTGCGAGGCGGGGATACCGGAGGCGAGGATGGCCAGACGGCGGGGCGTGTCGAGATTTGAAATCGCGCCTGCCGGTTCGAGCCGCTCACGCTGCAGCAGCGTGGTCACTTTTTCGCGCAACTCGCGAGACGCGGCATCGATCATCCGCGCCGGGATTTCTTCACATCCGATTTCGAGTAGAAAGTCAGGCATATCTTTTCGTTGTCATCCTGAGCGTAGCAGAACGATTTGCGAAGCGAATCGTTCCGCGAAGTCGAAGGACCCCTATTCCGCTTACTTCTTCACCGGCGGGGCGGGGAGTTCTCACGATGCATTCAATTCAGCATGCGCGGCACGGTGAGAATGCCCTGACGCGCTTGCAACGCTGCTCAGGGTGCAGGGGTCCTTCGACTCCGAGCAAACTTCGCGTTGCGAAGTGTTCACTCCGCTCAGGATGACAGAAATTTGGATTCTATGTGACCACGTAAGCAAGGCGATCCCTCTTCCCTTCATTCGCTGGCTTTGCGCCCTCGCCGCGCTTTTCACTTTTTTTTTCACTCGGAAATTGCTGGTCCATCCAGGCCTTTGCGATGCCTACTGCCAGCGCCCGCACCCGGGCGATGACGCCGACGCGCTCGGTGACTGAAATCGCTCCACGTGCATCGAGAATATTGAAATAGTGCGAGCACTTCAGGCACAGATCGTAGGCGCCGAGGAGCGGAAACCGCGACTTCTCGCGCGCAATATCGTGGCCGTCGCCTTCGCTCTTGGCGCTATCCTTGCTCAACGCGGCATAGCGATCAATCAGCCGCTTGCACTCGGCCTCGCACAATTCGAAATGTTTCCACGCGCTCGGCACATCTGCCGCCTCGAAGTTGTAGACGGAGAACTGCTGCTCGTCGGTCAGGCGCACCTCTCCATACTTCACTTCTCTGCCGGTGTCGGGATCGCGCGCCCACACGATGTCGTAGATTGAATCCACATCTTGCAGGAATGCGCATAGCCGCTCAAGGCCGTAGGTCAGTTCAGCGGAGATGGGGTCGAGATCGACGCCTCCGCACTGCTGGAAGTAGGTGAACTGCGTGACTTCAAGGCCGTCGAGCATCACTTGCCACCCGATGCCCCATGCGCCGAGCGTTGGCGATTCCCAGTTATCTTCTTCGAACTTGATGTCGTGCTGGCGCAAGTCGATGCCGATCGCTCCGAGCGATTCGAGGTAAAGCTCCTGAACGTTCTCGGGCGGCGGCTTCAGGATCACCTGCAACTGCAGGTGTTTGAACAGCCGATTGGGATTCTCGCCATAACGGCCGTCAGCCGGGCGACGCGAAGGCTGAACGTAGGCGACCTTGTACGGGTTCGGACCAAGCACGCGGAGAAATGTCTCCGGGGCCATGGTGCCTGCGCCGACTTCGACGTCGTAGGGTTGCTGAATGACCGCGCCCCGCGCGGCGTAAAAAGCCTGGAGTTTGAGGATCAGTTCCTGAAAGGTCAGCGAATTGGGTTTGGATGTCATGAGCTACTAGCTTCTGGCTACTGGCTTCTAGTCGTAACACTTTCAAGATCTCAACTGCAGGATTGCTAATAGCCAGAGGCCAGGAGCTAAGAGCTGATTTTCTCCAACATTCCTGCCGTCACTAGCTTCTTCTCAATGTGACGCTCGAGAATCTGGATCAGAAATTTTCGCAAATCCGCGCACACTGCTTTCGGCCATTCAATTTCCGCAAACTCGGAAACTCGTGACCGCAGCATCTGCGCGGCAATCTTTCTCGATTCTGGCGACAACTCCGACGATGCGATGCGCTTGTCGTCGATGCACACCAAGCCGTCGGCTAGCGCGTGATAGAACGCCCGGTTGCCGTCAAGCGCTCGTCCGCAGACGATGCACTCGGAAAACTCCGGCAGAAACCCCATGAGCCGCGTCATCCACAGCTCAAAGTAGGTCAGCGGCATCCACAACGACGCCCCACGCATTTCCTGCAGGACCGCCAGGCTCAACCTAAAGACTGCATCGCTGGCCTCGCGGTCGGGCAGCAACTCGTCGAGTAATTCCGCAACGTGCGCCAACGCCGTCGCCCGCGCGTAACTGACTTCGCTGGCCATCGGCGACTCGATCACTTCACACGAATCAAGCCGTACTAGTTCCTGACGCTCGCGTTCGTCGTACGACGCCCGCACGTAGGTGAGCGGCTCAAGCGCGCCTCCAAAGCGGCGTCTCGACTTCATGGCCGCGCGCGCCACGCCTTTCACCTTGCCTTCCATGCGGGTAAACAGCGTAACCAGCAGGTCCGACTCACGCAGCGGATACGTGCGCAGAACGATCGCTTCCGACTCCTTCAGCGCCATGGAGGGTCAACAGGTTAATGAATGATTGTAATGGAAGAGGTTGTCAGTCGTCAGTTTTCAGTCGTCAGTTAATATCTTTCGTCCCAGGAATAAAAGGTAGGTCGCAGAAAAAGGCGCCAGCCTTGAAAGGCAAGCGCCGTTGGTTGTGAGAATCAAAGTCGACCCGGTTTTACTGAAAACTGACAACTGATAACTGAAAACGCTCTATCTTCCGAAGTACTTCGCGTTCCGCTCGGTGTACTCTTTCCACTTTTCCGGCAGGTCGTCGAGGGCGAAGATAGCCGAGACCGGGCAGACCGGCACGCAGGCGCCGCAGTCGATGCATTCGACGGGATCGATATACAACATCTCTTCGGTGCCGAATTTGTCAGAGTCCTTCTTAGGATGAATGCAATCCACCGGACAGGAGTCCACACAGGCGGTGTCTTTTGTACCAATACAGGGCTCGGCAATTACGTAGGCCATAGAATCGAGTGCTCCTCGGGTGCAGGGAGTGTGACTGAACCCGTAATTCTAGCAAGAACGCGGCTATCGGTACAGGCAGCAACCACCCGGCAGCGGCTTTCGAAGGTCGAAAGGAGCGGAACCCGCTTTCAATTACGGAGGCAACATCGACTGCCTGTTTCGCCTATCCCTCCGCCACCTGGACATTCGCTTCGACTACCTCGACTGAAGGCACGGGCATAGCGGGAATCCGCGCTGGAGCACCTCTCCACGCTCCCGGCTTGAATCCTTCTCGGACGAGTTTGTAGATAGTTTTGCGGTTCTGCACGATTACCTTTACCCACGCCATTTTTCCCATCATTGGGAAGTAGATGCCGCGGAAGCAGAAGCGCGCAATGAAAATGTTGATGCGATATCCCAACGGCTGATCGCTCAGCGAATCGACTGCGTGCGCCAGCGCCTTGGCACTGTAGGCCTCCTCCCACCCATACTTGACCTCGGCGTGCGCTTCTTCGATGCTCATCCTTAATGGCGTGTGGGCCATGGCGAACGGAATGAACTCCTGCCAGTGCTTGGGGCGGGTCAGGCGTCCGGCCTTTTCCAACCGTTTGTAGAGCGGAGTTGCGGGCAATGGCGTAAGCAAGCCGAAGATCGGCAGACCCGGAGGCCAGGTTCGAACCTGTTCCAGCGTTCGCTCGGCGGCTCCGACGGTGTCGTTGTCCATGCCGAAAATGAATGACGTGATGGCGTACACGTTGCGCGCTGCCAACCGCTCCAGTACGGCCGCGTACTCGCCCGGCTTGTTGAAACCTTTGTTGACATCTTTGAGGTTGGCGGGATCGATCGACTCCATGCCGATGAAGATCCATTTGCCACCGGAATCCGCGATCAGGTCGACGAGCTCTTCATCGCGCAACAGGTTGGCGGAGATCTGCGCCACCCAGTGCACTTGGGCTTTGGCGGCAATGATGTCGCGCAGCAATGACTTCGTGCGCTTGATGTTGATGGCGAAATTGTCGTCGATAAAGAAAACCGCGATCTGGCCCTTCTCCTCGCGGGCGCGGGCCTTCAGCAGGAGCAGCTCGTTGACGACGCTTTCGTTGGTGCGGAAGCGAATCGAGTCGCCGAAGAATCCCGTTACCGTGCAGAACTCGCAGCCGTAAGGACAGCCACGGCCTGATTCGACCGGAACGATGCGAAACGATCCCCAACCTTCGCCGATCTTGCCCAGGGTTTTCGTGAAAGCCTTCGGCACCAGATTGAACTGCCTCAGGTCGATCGACTGCCACGGAATCACCGGATATTCCTTCAGCGAAGGCTTGCTCTCCTGGCCAAAGGCATCGACTGGCGCATAAACGTCTTTGAGCTGACCACGCGCGGCATCATTCACAATCTGCGGCCAGGTCGCGTCGGCTTCGCCAAGCGCAACTGCGTCGGCGTGGCGCGGGCCGCCATCGCGACCGAGCGCTTCGTCGGCCATCTCGGTCACGTGAGGACCCCCCATCACCACCGGAACGCCAGTGGCCCGGACCGCATCTGCCATGCGATACGCCTTGGCAATCATTCGCGTCATCGCGCCGATGCCGACCAATCCAATCTTGTTGTCGCGCACATATTGCGCGATCCCAGCTTCATCCATGGGATGGGCGTTGCCATCTACCAGCAATACCTCATGCCCCTCCGGCGTAAGCGCCTGTAAGAGGAACATCCAAAGATGAGGCATGAAATTACGTGTGACACCGTTGTCGGGGTTATAGAGCAGGATTTTCATAGGGGGATTAGGCGTTACTACAAACTCACGCGGAACTGGGCGCTAGGTTGATGAGAAAGTGCGAGAAAACGTCGAGGCGACAGAAAACCCCGCGCGTTTAAGAGGTTAGAAAGGTTCGTTTGAGTGTACCCTACCGTACACTATACACGCCGACCGCCAAATCCCCAGTTAATTCTGCGGCAGTGTCCCAAATTAGGAATGGAGGCGAGCACTCACTTCGATGGCTCGTATTCAACAATGTATCCGGCAACGGCACTCGCGGCGACGGTCAGCGGGGACGCCAGATACATCTGGCCAGGGCCGCTGCGTCCGGGGAAGTTTCGGTTTTGCGCGCTGATGACAACTTGATCGGGGCGCGTCGATACTCCCGGGCCTGCGTTGATGCAGGCGCCGCAACTAGGCTCGATTACGTGTGCTCCAGCCTGCTCGAAGATATCGAGATAGCCTCGCCGCTTCGAGTACTCGCGAGTTTCCTGCGAACCGAACTGAATCCAGAAATTGACATCCTTCGAAACCCGGCGGCCATTTCGCAGCGCGTCGGCAAGAACAGCGGCGTACATATCCATGTCTTCGTTCTTACCTGCGGTGCAGGTGCCACCGTAGGCGATTTCAATCGGCACGCGGTCGTTGAGTTCACGGACGTACTTGCCGTTGCCCGGATCGCCGGGAGTAGCCACCATGGGCGTAATCTCGGTAGCATCCAGTTCGATGATCTCGGCGTATTCGGCATCGGGATCACTCTGCAAGCCCTCAATCATCTTCTGAGCGTCAGCGCGCTGCATGCCGCGGCGCTCGACCAGGAACTCGACGACTTTCTCATCGGGCGCAACGATGCCGGTGAAGCCTCCAATTTCAGCGGCCATGTTTGTCATGGTGGCGCGTTCGTCAACGGAGAGAGCTTCGACTGCTTCGCCCGCGTACTCCATCACTTTGGCGAGCGCTTTGCCGCTGCGGACGTAGTCCAGGGAAAGAATCTTGAGGATGAAGTCTTTCGCGGTGACGTTCGGATGCCGTTTGCCGCGGATGACGATCTTGACGGACTCGGGGACTTTGACCCGGACGTCTTTGGTGATCCAGGAGTTGAATACGTCGGTTGTGCCGATGCCAAACGCGATGCAACCGATAGCGCCGACGTGGGGCGTGTGCGAATCGGAACCCACGTTCACTTGTCCCGGCAACGCATAGGTTTCGAGCATCACAGAATGGCAAATGCCTTCCGAACCCTTTCGGTCGGTCAGTTCGCCGTGGAGCTTGATTCCCTGCTGCTTGGCGAAGTCCTCCTGCTTGAGCTTGAGCTGCGTCGCCAGGTCGAGCAAACCCAGTTTTTTCTTTTCTTCTGACATGACCTCGTCGAGAAAAGTGAGATGGTCGCGGAAGAATCGAATGCTCGAAGCATCGTTTACCGGAACATCCTTGCCGACGTATTGTTCATAGAAAATGGATGCCATCGGCGTTACGTATTCGTGACTAAAACGCAGATCAACGCGGGTGAATCCGGTGTCGCCAGGCTTCACGGCAGCAACACCAACGGTTGATCCTGCTCCGACCATATGCCCGGAAAAAATCTTCTCCGCCAACGTCATTGGGCGGACCGGAGTGGTAATCGGTGGCAGGAAGACTTTGCCCTGCATGCGCGCCACATTAAACGGAAACAGGCCACCATATTCGATCACCTGTCTGGTGATCTCATCTTCTCCGGCGGTGAATTCGCTGAGAGCGATTTCTTCCCCGGCGCGAATTCGGTCGATCAAAGAAAAGTTGGTTGAAGTCAGCAGGCCCAGGTTCTGACAGTTTTGCTTGTAGATGCGCTCAATATTCTCCGCTATTGCGACTTGAATGCCGGCACACATCTCCGCATAAGGAGACTGCTCGCGGCTCGAGCCCTTGCCACGCCGTTTGCCACTCACCGAGCAGACGAAGCCACCGTTCTTCACCGCGCCGCGTCCGATCGGCAGAGTGTCGCCGCAGCGCAGACCGGCATAGGGAATCTCACCCAACGTGCGGTCAAAGTAGAAACAGTAGTGGGCGGGAGTGATCTCGTCGGTAGAAACGTCGTCGCGGAGCTTGGGATTGTTGGCTCGATTGCTCGTGTCCCAGGGCAGATCCCAGCCCGCTAATTGTTTTTTGATTAACTCTGGATCTTCGGTAAGGAAGAGAATGCGTCCGTGCAGCCGAACCTTGTCAGGACGCTTTTCAAGCTTGCGTTCGAGAAGAAAACTCACAAGGATAATTGTACCGTGCTGGAGAGACCGGAAACGCACTTACAATTTGCGGACTTTGGCATACTCGACCGGGCTCGCGAGCTCTTCCAAGCCTCGGCCGGCAAAAATCTCATGGAACTCGTGCAGGAGTGCGTCGTGGACTAATCCGTTGGACGCCAGCGTCTCGCGGCTCGCGATTTGGAATTGGCCGCCGGAGAAATCCGTAACCCGGCCCCCGGCCTCTTCAACGATCAGAACGCCCGCCGCCGTGTCCCAAGCGTTGAGATTGAATTCCCAGAAGCCATCAAAGCGGCCGGAAGCGACGTTGCACAGATCGAGGGCGGCCGAACCGGCCCGCCGCACTCCATGCGAATGCAGAGTGAGCTGCTGATAAAAATAAATATTCGGATTCTTGTGCCGCTTCTGGCTAGGAAAACCGGTCGCCAGCAGGCTTTCTCCCAGGGTCGCTGTCTTTGACACGTGGATCGGAGCGTCGTTCAGCCGCGCTCCAGTGCCAAGTTCCGCGGAAAACATTTCGTCGCGAGTTGGATCGTAAACCACACCCGCAACGCGTTTCCCTCGCAGTTCTACCGCCAGCGAGACACAAAACACAGGATAACCATGGGCGAAATTCGTCGTGCCATCCAGCGGATCGACGTACCACTTGTAGTCACTGCCCGTCTCGATGCGCGTTCCCTCTTCGCCCACTACGTCGTGCGTTGGAAACTGCTTGCGAATACGCTCCAGAATCAGTGCTTCCGACTGGCGATCGGCAATCGTAACCAGATCCACTGCGCCTTTATATTCAATCTTCACATGTTGTCGAAAGTGGCCCATGATCAGACTGCCCGCTTCGCGAGCCATTGCCTGCATCGGAGAAATCAGGTCCAAAGAATGAGAGGATGTCATGGAACTATGGGACTTTCGACGTCAGAATTGATTTTCGTGCGCTGGGTACTGCATAAAAGTACTGACTACTTCCCCTTCTTGCTGTCTTCGGCGATATAGACGATTTCGTGCTTGAAGATGAAGAGGTTGGGGCCGTCTTCTCTCGTGACGCGCACCATGTTCTTGTCGTAGTACTCGATCCAGCCGCGGACAACTTCTCCGTCGGCGAGTTTCAAGCTGACGACCTTCTGCTTTTCTCCGAGCGCCTTCAGGTAGGCCGCCTCTTCGAAAGTCTCATCCGGAGGCGGAGTGCGCTTCTTGCCGAAATTAGGACTACCTGTCTGCAAAGGCATCTCGCCATTCTACAACGTTCGGGATAACGTTCGGTCTGAGCCTCACGGCTTCTTGAAATAGAACGCCGCTTCCTCGGGACGGTGCACACGCGGTATCCACAACGGACGCCGCAGGCCGCCCGGGCCCGGAGCGGGACGCGCCAGCGCCTTCCACCGCTGATACACGGCGAACGAAAGATTCGTATCGACGAAGATGTCGCCGTACTGATCGTTAGCCGACGCCCGTTCCACACGCACCATCTGGTGCCAGCAGTGCATGCCGGTGACGGGATCGGGATGCACAGGAAACGTAATGTTCTGGTGGACGCCCGCATCGCTCCACCACACACGCTGCGTGTCAGGATCGTTTGTCGCGTAGGGCTCGACTCCAGACAACTGGCGCATCTTCCACTGTCCTTTGCCCACTTCCTTCAGATCAACCCAGGCACTCGACATGCGTTCGACCTGATCTTCTTTATTCAGCCGCCAGCGTCCCATGTGGTGCGAGCACGCGACAACGCCCGGGGCCAGGCCTTCGGTGACCCAGGCATGCAGAACGAAGAAGCCGATCTCGGTGTGAACTTTGAGCAAGTCGCCGGTGCGAATTTCGCCAAGGTTCGCGGCATCAGTTGGGTTCAGCCAGAGCGGATTCTTATGTGCAATCTCGTAGAGGAATTTCGAGTTTCCCGAGCGAGTGTGAATCAAGTGCGGCAAACGGAAAATCGGCAGCAGCGTGTACACGGGGCCGTTCGCGTCTTTCGGCCATTCGACGAGGGGCGTGTAGCGTTTGTCGAAGTCTTCCGCCGGTTCTCCAACCGACGCCGCCTGCGCCGAGCGATGAATGTGGCTGCGATAGTATTCCGGGAGCGTGAACTCCGGCCACTTCCAGTCCGCCATTGTTTTCGAAAACAGTTCCAGCTTGCGCGAAGGCGTGTTGTAACCAACTACTGCTTTGCCATCGACCATCACACCGATCGCCTTGCCGTTTTTCTTGACCACTCCGTTCGCGTCGAGGTCTGATCCCGCGAGATCGGCGGCGGCTACCGGCTTCTCGTTCAGCCTGTGGACGTCGGTGGTCACTTCATACGCACCATACTTGCGCATATATTCCAGCGGCTTCAATCCTTCTTTCGCAGCAGCGGCTGGTAGGCCCGGAACCGAGTTCTCGAAAATCCATCCGTAGTAGTCATCGACGGTCAGCTTTTGCCCCGGATGGTAGGGCGACTCGAACCACTGCCGAATACCCATCGCACCATCGGGATCGATTGCCCACGACAGGTTGATCCAGAATTCATCCTCTTCCCAAACTTCGCCAGGATTTGCCTGATACGTGTAATCGAACTTCTTCCCTTCCCGCTCCTGTAGCACGCGCAGCACAGGCTGGCGGAAACCGATCCACTTCCCGGCGTACGATTCCTGACTCATCAGGTCGTGGCGCTCGGAACTGAAGCCCATGGGCAGAACATAATCCGCAAACCACGCAGTCTCGCTCCAGGTCGGAGTCAGCGCGGCGTGCAGTCCAACTTTCTCTTCGTCGCGCAACATTTCGATCCAGGAAAATCCGTCGGGATAAGTCCAGACGGGATTGAACACGCGCGTGAAATAGGCTTCGATGCGGCCGCGGCCTTCTTTGAGAAAGTGCGGCAACAGAGGTGACATCTCGTGGACGCATAGCGGCCACTCGGGCGGATAGAGCAATTCATTCCAGCGCTTCTGCGGCGGCGGATTCTTGTACGGGCGCGGCACAAACTTATTCCAGGAATTCAGATTGTGTCCGCCGGGAGTTCCGACCGACCCGGTCAGCACATGCAATAGCGTCAAGGCGCGCGCGGATTGCCATCCACCAAGGTTGCCCGACGAACTTCCGCGCCACAGATGCGAAGCGAAGCGGCTGCCAGCGGTTGCGATCTCGCGGGCGGTCTTGACGATGACTTCGGCCTTCACTCCACTTTCTTTTTCAGCAAACTCCGGAGTGAACTTTGCATAGTGCCGCTTCAACGCCTCGATCAGTGCTTCGAAACTTTGGCCCTTGGCCGAAAATCCGTCGACTTCCAGTTCTTCCCAGTTCGTCCAATTCTTGACGAATGCGCCGTCGAAACGATTCTCCCCGAGGATGACCATGGCCATCGCGAGCAGAACCGCAGCCTCTGTCCCTGGATAACTCGGCATCCAGTAATCGGCCATGCTTGCGGTGTTGGAAAGCCGCGGATCCATGACAGCGAGCTTTGCGCCCGCCATTTTTCCTTCGATAATGCGCTGAGCGTGAGGATTGAAATAATGTCCAGATTCAAGATGCGCCGAGAGCAGAAGGATGAAGCGGGCGTTGGCGTGATCGGGTGATGGCCGATCGGCATGATGCCACAGCAAATAGCCAAGCCGCGCGGATGACGAACACACGTTCGTGTGCGAGTTGTGGCCGTCAATGCCCCACGCTTGCAGGGTGCGCTCCATGATGAAGTCGTGTCCCGGACGTCCCACGTGGTACATGACTTCTTCGCCACGATTTTCCTGCATCGCTTTGCGGATGCGTGTGCCGAAGGTTTCGAGTACTTCATCCCACGACGTCCGCGTCCACTTGCCGTCGCCACGCGGCCCGGACCGTTTCATCGGATAAAGGATGCGATCGGGATCGTGGATCTGCGTGATCGTCGCCGGGCCCTTCGCGCAAAGACGGCCGCGGCTCGAAGGATGGAGCGGGTTGCCCTCAAACTTGTCGATCCGCCCGTTTGACTTGTCGACATAGGCGAGCAGCCCGCATGCCGATTCGCAGTTAAAGCAGATGGTCGGAACGAGCTGGTAATGCTTTTCAACACGACGCGGCCATTCTGCAGGATCGAGTTCGATCCAATCGTCCCACTTCTCGACGGGAGGAGTGGACGCCAGATGGCTGCCGTCGCGCTTGAAATCGGTCATCGATGAATCTCCAATTTGCCGCCCAGCGCCTAAAGGCGCTTATCATTAACGCCGTTTTTCGGCATGCCTGAAGGCATGCCCTGATACGAATCGCCGACGCAAGTCACGGCGCGTCTAACTATTCGGCACGCTCTGTCCGGCCATGACGAAACACCATTCAAATATCAGAAGGCCGATTAACGCCAGCAGGCTCGCTATTCCGGCCGCAATGCGATTCGGCCCGCCCATCATCTGCCCACCAATCAAAAGAAGCACCAATGGAATCAATCCGCCGACCACGACTGCACCTCCCCAGAATGCGCGCGCGAACGGGCCGTGAGTCATCAGCCGGGCACCGTAGCGTGCATTGTCGGTCGTGTGCGGCATGGCAACCTCACCAAGCAGCATTAACAAATGCAAAATTAGACTGACGCCGAGGGTAGGTACGGCAAACGCTAGAGCTTGCGCCGAACCTCCGATAGATTCCGGCAGCAATGCCAACACTGCTGATCCACACAGCAGTGCCTGCACGATCAAATGCGCTGGCAGTAGAGGCGTTTGCCAGAGATCCCGGCCTTCGCATTGTCCGAAAAGAAAGGCTGTGTAGGCGGCGGCACAAAATCCAAGCAGCACCGTCGGCCACAATAAGATCGAAGCCGCAAATGACAAACCTGCAACCGACGCCAGCCAGAAAACGCTGCACAAACCGCTATACGTGATCAGAATGAACGCGCCACGTGCCAGCCACGATTTCTTTTGCGGAGTAAACACCACCCGCAGGAATCGTTCCTTGTGATCGAGATCCCAAACGAGCAGAACCGTGGTCAGAGCCGTAAAAATCAGGGCTGCGGTGGCCAGAGCGATGTCTCGCACGCGATCTCCGGTCATTCGCCCGAGCAGCATGGCGAGCGCGGGCACGGCGAGCACGCCCGAACCGATCGACTTCGTCCAACAGTACGCCGGAACCTGCCATCCCCAGGGACGTGCATGCGACACGTCGTAAGCCGCGAGAGCATCCTTCTGTAACAAAGGGTGATCGGGTGGGTAGACGGCTCCGCCGCCGAGCAATGCCGCGTTGCGTTGCGACCACATATAAATGGACTCGTGGCGCGCCGCAGTGGGCACAATCGTGCTTTCGTCGGCATCGATGTAATAAAGCTTCGGCTGAGTTCCCTGCTCCGGTTTGCGAACGCGCACCGGTTCCCGTGCCACCAGTTGCGCCGCTTCGCTCGACGGATCGCTAAGATCCCCGGCAATGATGGCGTGTTCTGGACACACAATCACGCACGCGGGTTCCAGTCCAACCTCGGTGCGATGCGCGCAGAAATGGCACTTGGTCGCCGTGCCGTCATCGGGATCCATGTAGATTGAATCGTACGGACACGCCTGCATGCAGGCCTTGCACCCGATGCAACGGTCTGAATTGAAATCGACAATGCCGTCCTTGCGCTGGTACATCGCTGTCACGGGACAGATCGTCACGCAGGGAGGCTTCTCGCAATGATTACAGCGCGTGACCTGAAATACGCGGCGCGTATTCGGGAACACGCCTTTCTCCACGTATTTGACCCAGGTCCGGTTGACGCCTACCGGCACTTGGTTTTCGGTCTTGCACGCCACGGTGCAGGCGTGACAACCGATGCACTTGCGATTGTCGATTACGAACCCGTATTTCATCCGCTAAAAGTCTCGACCCCGAGACAGTCCATCATACTTGGGCGATGTGAAAACGGGGGGTAATGGGCTTGAGGCACCTCACAATCTCTACGCCACATTTAACAAAAAAGTTACACAATGGCGACAACCTTCCAACCGACATGGCTTTTACTCTTCGATGTCACCGATCAGGTTCAGCGCAGGGACAGTTCGATTCGCACAGTCGCCGGCGAACCCGCGGTGATTCATATCCTAAAGTCCTAGGAGAATCCCGATGAAACCATCCGCTGGCAGGAAGCCGTACTCTCCCTCTGAAGGCACGCTCACAGCACAGCTTGGCGGTTGCACCCGGCTGCTTCTGGTGTGCGTTGTCGTAATTGGCTCGTCCGCGTTGGTTTGGGCACAGGCCGGCCAACTTGATTCGACATTTGGGACGGGAGGCGTTTTCACCACGAACTTCATGCAAAGCGATGCCACAATGGACATCGCGGTGGCGATTCAAAGCGACGGCAAGATTGTAGTTGGGGGATCCATACCAGGCGGCGCCGCTTTGGCGCGACTCAACACGAATGGGACTCTCGACTCTAGCTTTGGCAAGGGCGGGATCGTAAGTAATACCTTCGACAATACTTTGGGTTTGGTCGTCGCCATCGCCATTCAGCCTGACGGAAAGATACTGGCTTTTGCACCTGGATTTGAAGGAGGCGTTGTCGGCCGATTCAACACAGACGGCAGCGTGGATACGAGTTTTGGCAGCGGCGGCTTTGCTATCTCAAGAGCACTCGATTCTGGCCCTGCCATCCGTAGCGCTCTCGCCTTGCAGTCCGACGGCAAGATACTTGTGACGGGCGCTGGCTCAATCGGGCGTTATACGAGCGAGGGTCAGCCCGATACGACTTTCGGAACCGCCGGCGTCGCGCCTTTAACGAGTACCATCGCGACCGCGATGGCGCTGCAATCGGATGGCAAGATTCTGGTGGCCACGGGATTGGGCCCGCCAACGGAACTCTTCGCGTCGCCCACATTTCCGTCCGTGCAGCCAAGTGCTCTCGTCCGCTACAACACAAACGGCAGCCTGGATACGACCTTCGGCATCTCGGGACAAGCGGCTTGTGTGGCCTCCGCGAGCGCCATCGCAATTCAAAGCGACGGCAGGATTGTTGTCGCCGGGGGTATCCCCAGCCAACTCGTGACGGGAGGCAATCAGTCAGGCTTTGGGCTGGTCCGCTATACCTCCAAAGGAAAGGTCGATACTACGTTCGGGAAGGGTGGCGGCGTCATCACCGGGTTCGGCAATGCGCTCCCCATCGGTGGAGCCTTCGCGTTGGGCATTCAATCCAATGGCGACATTGTGGTGGCTGGACAGGCGGGTTCTGTTAGCGGCAACGGTTTCGGTTCATCTTCGTTCGCACTGGCGCGCTATACGAGCGCCGGGAAGCTCGATACGGCCTTCGGCTCTGGTGGCATCACGACCACGGCCATTGGTCAGGGCAACATCTCTTTTGTGAGCGCACTTGTTCTGCAGAGCGACGGCAAGATCGTTGCAGCGGGGAATTTTGGACCGCCAGCACAAGCAGGCTTCGTGGACAACTTTGCGGTCGCGCGCTACCTGGTGCAGTAGAAACCAGCAATGTGGCGAACCTGAAGGACGAACATTAGATTTGATAATCGATGTCTTCCATGATCCGTTGCATGGATTCGGAGAGGGGTTCGCTGCCGCCGGTGCCCTCGAGTTGACGCACCCGTTCCGCGAGGCGGGTTACTTCGGACGCAACTGCGGCTAACGCTTCGGACAATGGATCGTTAATCTGCTTGGGATCAGTGATTACCACGCGTTTGCCTTCGCGAAAGATGATGTGCCCCGGCACACCAACCACAGTGGAATCGTCAGGCACATTGCGCAGCACAACTGATCCCGCGCCGATGCGGCAATTGCTGCCGACGGTGATGTTGCCGAGAATCTTCGCCCCGCCACCGACCACCACGTTGTCGAGCAGAGTGGGATGCCGCTTCCCATGCTCCTTGCCTGTTCCGCCAAGCGTCACTCCCTGATAGAGCGTGACGTCCTCGCCGACAATGGAAGTCTCACCAATGACCACTCCCATTCCGTGGTCGATGAACAAACGACGGCCGATCTGCGCTCCAGGATGGATTTCAATGCCAGTAAGCAAGCGCGCCACTTGTGACAACCAACGTGCTAGCAGAAAGAACTTGTGGTTCCACAACCAGTGATTCATGCGATAGAACCACACTGCGTGCAGCCCGGAGTAGCAGAGATAGACTTCCAGGCGCGATTTTGCTGCCGGGTCACGCTCCATCACGGTGGCAACGTCTTCGCGGATTAGCGACAGGAAGTGCGACATGGTGAAGAAGTTATCAGTTGTCAGGTATCAGTTCTCAGTCAAGTCGATGGTTCTGACTGACAACTGGGAACTGACGACTAAGCAATGGGTGGAAGTTGCACCGTCGGAATCTGCAAGGCCTGATTCCGGAGTCCTTCGAAAAGAATACTACTCAGATAGCGCTCACCAAACGAAGGCAGAACCACCACAATCAATTTCCCCGCATTTTCCGGACGCCGTGCCACTTGCAGCGCAGCATGCACCGCTGCCCCGGAGGAGATGCCTACCAGCAAACCTTCCTCAAGCGGAAGACGTCGCGCCATGTTGATTGCGTCATCGTTGCTTACCGCGATGACTTCGTCAATGAATTCCCGGCGCAGGATACTGGGAATAAAACCTCCACCAATTCCCTGAATCTTGTGTGGTGCGGGCTTTCCGCCCGAGAGAACCGCGCTGTCGGTCGGTTCCACGGCAATCGCCTTGAACGATGCCTTCTTCGGCTTGATGTATTCGGAAACGCCCGTGATGGTTCCGCCCGTGCCCACGCCCGAGACGAGAAAATCAACCCGCCCGTCGGTGTCTTCCCAAATCTCGGGTCCGGTGGTTTCGAAGTGAATCTTCGGATTCGCCGGGTTGTCGAATTGCTGGAGCATGTACGCGTCCGGCGTGCTGGCCAAAAGTTCTTCGGCTTTCAGAATCGCACCCTTCATCCCGCGCGGACCGGGGGTAAGTACAATCTCTGCGCCCAGGGCGAGCAGCAGCACGCGACGCTCGAGACTCATGGTGTCTGGCATCGTGAGGATGAGCTTGTAGCCTTTGACGGCTGCGACGAACGCAAGAGCAATGCCGGTGTTGCCGCTGGTCGGCTCGATGAGAACCGTCTTTCCGGGCCGGATGCGGCCGGCACGCTCGGCGTCGTTAATCATGCTCACGCCGATGCGATCCTTCACGCTGGCCAGCGGATTTTGACTTTCAAGCTTGCCCACGACTTCGGCAACCGCGCCCTCAGTCACCCGGTTCAGACGCACCAGCGGCGTATGCCCGATCAGTTCCGTCACATTGTTGGCAATTTTCATAGGCTTTTCGATTCTCGTGCTTGATGGTTGGATTCTTTTCGATTCGCTGACTACGACGTCCGCGCTTACCGCCGAATGCGCTGACTGAAAACAAGTAACTCTATTGTATTACTTGTATATTCTGACCACAAGAAATCAGCGCCTACGAAGACATTATTCTCTTGCTGGATGATGGGATACTGGGAGGGAAAGGGTTGTGATTGCGCCCGTTTTTAGCCTAAGCCGGCTGCACAGTTTTCGCGCGGCCACGCTTATCTTCGCGGAGTTGGGCCGCGGTGAAACTTGAACCGCAGGTCCCGCATCTCCAACTGGTAAAAGAACTGGTCAAGCTTCCTTCATTTCCTGCCGGAGATTGATTAGCGCGCATCGCCAACACCAACTCTCCACCACACTCTGAACACTTGCGTTTTCCCATAACCCCCAATCGCGATCGGCCGCACGCATGACCGTGCCGCACCTTTTCTCTCTGACCTTTCTACTATGTCACAGATAATGGCAGTTCAAGCGCCAATCTTAGGCCCCGGCAACAATTCTTTGAGGCTGGGCATCGTATACTCGCAGATCGACGTTCCTTTGGTCGTGGGTCACATCCGGTGAGTAGAAAATCGATGCAAAACTGTCTTCCGGCACGCCGATCGAACGTCTTTCGATTTGCAGTCGGGCAGGGCCATGCACGGTCGTTTGCTACACGGATGGTCGTGGTCCTCTTGCTCCTGACTCTGTGCAGCAGCAGTGGCGTGGCCTACTCAGTGCTGTCGCACGAGGAGATTGTCGACCTGCTCTGGCTCGACGAAATTCGCCCCTTGCTGCTCAATAAATATCCGAGTCTGACGGAAGATGAAATCAAGGAAGCGCATGCTTATGCCTATGGCGGCGCCGTCATTCAGGACCTTGGCTATTACCCGTTTGGCAGCGGAGAATTCAGTCAACTCGCCCACTACGTTCGCAGCGGAGACTTCGTTCTTGAACTGCTGCACGAAAGCGCGGATGCCAATGAGTATGCCTTCGCTTTGGGGGCGCTCGCTCACTACGCGTCCGACATTACGGGACACCCCACCGTGAACCGGGCAGTGGCCATTGAATATCCGAAGCTGCGCGCGAAGTATGGCGATTCGATTACTTACGCGCAAAACAAGACGGCGCATCTGAAAACCGAATTTGGTTTCGACATGGTGCAGGTGGCCAAGCAGCGTTATGCTTCGCAGCAATATCACGATTTCATCGGATTCAAAGTTTCAAAACCGCTGCTGGAACGTGCTTTCCCGGTGGTCTACGGGTTGCCGTTGAAAGAGGTAGTGCCCCATGAAGACCTCGCCATCGGCTCCTACCGCTTCTCGATCAGTCGAATTATCCCGGAGATGACACAGGTAGCGCTGCAGACACACAAGAAAGAAATAATTCGCGAGCATCCTGACTTTGCAAAAAAAAAGTTCCTCTACCACCTGAAGCGTTCCGACTACGAAAGAGAGTGGGGCCGCGAATACACCAAGCCGGGATTTGGCGCCCGCGTCCTGGCGGTCTTCTTCCGGATCATTCCCAAGGTCGGCCCGTTCAAGGGTCTGGGCTTCAACAACCCGACGCCCCAGACCGAAGATATGTATTTCAAGAGCATCAACGCGACCGTCGATCAATACAGGACGTATTTGCGCGCCGAGCGTTCCAACTCACTGCAGCTTGCCAATTGCGACTTTGATAGTGGAAAGCCAACAAGGGCGGCAGAATACTCGCTGACGGATGACACGTATGCGCAGCTGCTGGCACGGCTGTCGGATCACAAGTTCGACCAGATCACTCCGGAACTGCGCGACAATATCCTGGACTTTTATTCCGACACGACGGCGTCGATCCATACGAAGAAGGACCCGGACGATTGGAAAAAAGTCCAATCCCAACTGGAGCAGTTGAAAGCGGCGTCGATCACGAACGCGCCGGTGGTTGGGAGTCCGTCAATTAGGTAGGTTTGGCGGAGTGCTAGGCGGAAACTCGTACGGAAACGAGTTCCGGGGTGCAATGGGAATTCTGCATGGACTTCACCGCGTCTTCCGCCGTGAATCGTCCCATCACGAGCGCCAGCTTACGGTTGGTTGTGGTCTGGATCGGAAGCCGGTCGACCCGCAGCACGTACTGAGGGGCATGCGCACCGCCGCGGTTCACTTTTACTACGAACTTGATGTTTTTCATTGACTTCCTTCCAGGGTGATTGATCGGTCTATTTTGATCGGTCTATTTACAGTCCACACCGCGCGGAATCGGCTTGGGGTTGGCATCGAAAAGATTCCCAGCAGATCAGCGGTGGTCGTAACTAGGACTCCTCCGGGCGTTCGATGAGGAGACAATATTCAGATAGGCCGACTTTAAAGGAAAGAGCAATAAGGGTATCTGCTCAATATTCATGCTAGGCTCGCGACCCTCCAATGTCAA
The DNA here is from genome assembly GCA_963847715.1 of Terriglobia bacterium. Classification (GTDB taxonomy): domain Bacteria; phylum Acidobacteriota; class Terriglobia; order Terriglobales; family Acidobacteriaceae; genus Acidiflorens. Next base: position 53,315 of record CAWKAZ010000014.1, on the reverse strand, counting down.
GTTCCAACAGTGCATCTTAAGGAACAATGGAATGAACCTTCGCGTACGAGCCGCCACCATGGCATTCCGCATCCAACTATCCTATGGCGAGGAAAACAACGATCTTCGACGAGCAATATCGGGTGATTGCAATCGAGGCCGACAGACTTGTCATACGGGGCATCCTCAGCGGCAACGTGCTGACGATTTCTAATCCGGAGCCGCAAGCTCCTCTGAGCCGCGAAGACTATCCACTGGGAAAGCTGATCGCATTGAGCGACCCATCCGCCGCACCGTCAAACTGAAATTGCTAGAGTTGAAAGAGCCAAGGTTGGCAGCCCGGCAGGGATTCGAACCCCGATACTCTGCTCCAGAGGCAGATGTCCTACCGTTGAACGACCGAGCTGTAGCCTAAATTCTAAATCATTTTTCAGCCTCTGCAAAACCCTTCATCGCGTCTGGATTGGCACCGCAAGTAACCGGGCCGCGTTAGAATCTCTCACAGAACCTTACCGAACGATCAGGAGTCGCCATGCCAAGCGGAACGTTTCTGGACACGAGCACCCCGACTGATGCCAGCTATGCCGAGATGGCGCGTCGCCCCCTCGAACCCGAGCAGTGCGCGCTGATCGTGGTCGATGTGCAGGAAAAATTGCTGCCGCCGATCTGGGAAAAAGACCGTCTCATCAAGAATGTTCAATTGCTGATTCGGCTGGCCGGAATCCTGAAGATGCCCGCGATTGTCACCACGCAATACGCGAAGGGATTGGGCAACACCGTGCCGGAAGTTGCGTCGATGTTGCCGGAGAGCGCGCCGCTCGACAAGATGACGTTCTCCTGCTTTGGCAGCGATGTGTTCTGCTCTCTACTGAAGCGATTGCCGGGCCAGCGGACAACCGTCCTTCTCTGCGGAATGGAAACGCATATCTGCGTCATGCAAACGGCGCTGGGAGCGCTGCGGGAGGGCTATTTGGTACACGTTGCGTCGGACGCGGTCAGCTCACGAGCGGAATTCAACTGGCGCGTCGGACTGGATAGAATGCGAGCCGCCGGTGCCATTCTTTCTTCAACGGAAATGATGATCTATGAGTTGCTGCGCTCGTCAGGCGCGCCAGCGTTTCGGGAGTTGTTGCCGTATCTAAAAGGGTGAGTCGTTAGTCGCTGGTCGCTGGTCGTTAGTTGCTGGTCGGTGGTCGTTCGCGACTCATCGTTGTGCGGTCGCCAACGACGAACGACTAGCGACTAACGACGTTACTCTGCTTCCGCTTCCTTCTGCTTCACGCGCACAACCGTAATCTTCGAGAATCCCTCATCAAAAGTCGGAGCCTTCAGCTTGCCTGCCATTTTGCGCATGATGTCTTCCGGCACAACTCGTCCGCGACGTTGATGCCGCTCCATACAAACTTCGACGGGCACGTCGAAGAACAGACCCTGCACGTCGTATCCGTAATCCTTGGCCAGTTTGATCCAGCTGTGCCGATCATGCGGGGTGAGGTTCGTCGCGTCCACGTAGTTCATCGGACGCCGCGCAATCAAGCGCGCCTTCAGCATCGATCGCAAGTTTGAGAACACCAGATCCTGGAAGCGCTGTTCTTGTGCGTCATCGAAAAGAAGTTCGCGCAGCAGATCGCTCGAAAGTGGATGAATGTTGTGTCGCTTGAACCAGGAACTCTTGCCTGATCCCGGCAAGCCAATCGCAAGTACCACAGTTCCCTTGCTGGCGCGTGCGGGAGCCGCCGCCACTGGCACCGGGGCCGACGCGGACGGTACGTTCAAGGGTTCTTCGGCAGGTTGCGCGGACGGTTCCATGGTTGAGGGCTCTGCCGGTGCGGGTACAGCCGCTGCCCGCGGACGAGATCCGCCACGCCCGCCTCTACCGCGACGACGCCGCGATGGGCGCGGTCTGGATGCTGGAAGAGCGTCCGGCGGGGCGGACTCAACCGAAGATCGGGGGGCGACGTCAGGTTCTGGCTCTGTTCTGGCCGCACGGCGCGGCGCAGCCACCGGAGCTGCCACAGCAGCCTCGACAGGAGCTGGCGCGGACACAGGCGGCTCATTGTCATTGTCATAAAAGCGGGGCTGCAGGGGCTCGGGCGCTTTCGCCGCCTCTTTGTTGGAGCCTTCTGCAGGTTTCTTGCGGCGCTTCAAGCGCTCGCTCATCCATTTACGCATATAGCGCTTGTAGCACACCCGCATACACGGGAGCAATCTGCGCCCCGTGGCAGTCGGGGTACCCATGCGGCCGAACTCCCCTTCTGCGGTGAAGATTCCTGTGAGTGCCCAAGCGAGCCTTGACACGCCCATTGGCTAGAGCTATGCTCGCGAAATAGTAACAAATCGTAACCATTCGAATGATTACGAAATCGCCGCAAAACAAACCCGATTTCTGATCCGAGGAGCACCCACCATGAAATTCACTCTCCGGGCCCGAGGACCACTCTCCATTGTTTCTCTCGCGCTCATCGCGATCACGATTGCCGCGTCGCTTCCAGCCTCAGGCGCAGCCACGAACGGCCGCTCCTACTACGTTTCCACTTCCGGCAGCGACAATAATCGGGGAACAATCGGCTCCCCCTGGCGCACGATTCAATACGCCGCCAATACGATCGCGGCAGGCGACACAGTCTTCGTGCGCGCTGGAGTCTACAACGAGTACGTCAACGTGCCGGTCTCCGGAAACGCGACGGCCGGCTATACCACGTTCCAGAGCTATCCCGGAGAGACCGCCATCGTCGACGGCACCGGGCTCGCGGTGCCCAACGGGCAATACGGCCTGTTCAACATCAATAATCAGAGCTACCTGATCATCTCGCGATTCGAAATCCGCAATTACAAGACTACGAGCACGAAGTTTGTTCCCGTCGGGATCTACCTTTACGGAGCCGGCAGCAATCTTCAACTCCTGAACAATCACATTCACAACATCGAGACGAGCGCCCAAGGTTGCAACGCGAACGCTCTGGGAATCGCGGTCTATGCCACCGAGGCGCCCGCTTCCATCAACAACCTCACCATCAGCGGAAACGAAATTGACCATCTCAAGACCGGATGCAGCGAAACCATTTCGATGGACGGCAACGTCCAGTATTTCGTGGCCACTAACAATCTGATCCACGACAACAACAATATTGGAATCGATGCCATCGGCTTCGAGGGCGTCGCGCCCAAGGGGGCGATGTGTGGCTCCGATCCCTGCGACCGCGCCCGCGACGGGCTCATTGCCGAGAATACGATCTACAACATTACCTCCTACGGCAATCCCGCCTATGGCAACCAATACGCGGCCGATGGTATTTACGTGGACGGCGGAACGCGCATCACCATCGAGCGCAACCGCATCCATCACGTCGATCTCGGGATCGAGATGGCCAGCGAGCACTCCGGCAAGACCACCGACCACATCATCGCGCGCAACAATCTGGTCTACTTTGGCAATTCTGCCGGAATCTCCATTGGCGGTTATGCCAACCGCGTCGGCGGCAGCGACAGCATCACCATCGTGAACAATTCCCTGCTTTACAACGACCGCAAGAACACCGGCAGTGGCGAGTTTCAGATTCAATTCCATGCCACCAACAACGTGTTCAAAAACAACATCGCCTACGCCACGAAACAGGGCCTGCTGATCAACAACTTCACCAAGACTGAGCCCAATCCAGCCGACGTCGATTTCAATGTGTTCAACTCCTCGGTCGGAACCGCGAAGGCTACCTTCCTCTGGAATGGCAAGACCTACACCGGTTTTGCCGCCTATCGTACCGGCACGGGCAAAGACCCGGATTCGTCCTTTGCTGATCCGCAGTACGTCAGCCTGACCGCTCCCGACCTGCACGTGGCCGCAAACTCTCCGGCAGTGAACGCCGGAATCAACCTGGGGTCAGCCATTGTGGGCTCGGTCGATTTCGCTGGAAACCCTCGGGTTCAAGGCTCAGGTATCGATATTGGAGCTTACGAACAGTAGGACCCGACGCAGCGTTTTGCGTCGCAGCGCATCTTCCGCCCCTTCGGGGCTTGCTCATTACCCCACTTTTCACCCACGCCTTACGGCGTGGGGCTGCATTCTTTCACCGCTTCGCGGCTTGGGGTGCCTGCCGCGATTTACAATAGCGGCCAGAGCAAATCATGAATCCAACGCATCCTCCAACTCTCCCCGTTGAGGCGGACCAACTTCCCGCTGTGCCGCTGACCCTCGAAGGCTACGCCACGCTTCATCAGATGATGCGTTTCCGCCGAACGGCATGGCGCGCGCTTCCAGAAGCCGACCGCCGCTCGATCGCAAACGAAGCTACCCAACTGCTCGCCGCGATGGAGAGCAAAGCCGATGGCCAATCCGCCCTGTTCTCCTTACTCGGCCACAAAGGCGACCTGATGCTGGTCCACTTTCGAGAAACTTTCGACCAGCTTAATCAGGCCGAACTCGACATTGCGCAACTTCGGCTGAATGATTTCCTCGAACCCACGACTTCCTATTTGTCGGTGATTGAACTGGGGCTTTACGAATCGTCGCTCAAAACGTACAAAGCTCTCGCCGAGCGCGGCGTCGAACCGCACTCTGAAGAGTGGAAGAAGGCGATTGCCGAGACCATTGCGCGCCAGAAGGAAGCCATGAAGCCGCGCCTGTTTCCGACGATGCCGCCGAACCGCTACATCTGTTTTTATCCCATGGATCGCCGCCGCGGCGAAGACAAGAACTGGTACACACTTCCGATGGAAGAGCGCCAGCGGCAGATGAACGAACATGGCATGGTTGGCCGCCGCTACGCCGGAGAAGTGAAGCAGATCATCACCGGCTCCATCGGATTCGATGACTGGGAGTGGGGCGTCGACCTCTTCGCCGACGATCCTCTGGTATTCAAGAAGCTAATCTATGAAATGCGCTTCGATCACGTCAGCGCCGTTTACGCCCTGTTCGGCGCCTTCTACATCGGCTTGCGCTGCCCCGCGGAGGGACTGCACGAATTACTGGAAGGGAAACTGCCGAACCATTGAGTCATTGAATCATCGGGTCATTGAATCATTGAGGCATCGGATCATTACAATTCGGGGCTTTGGATTTAATGAGTCAATGTCTAAATGATTCAATGTCTCAATAGCCTAAACCGAAATTCGTGTTTTTTCATATCAACCCTCGCCCCGCGAAATGTGACCCCTTCCATGCGCAAGCGGAATCTCTGCTCGGCTCCATTTTCTCCGGGGAGTTTGATCGCTCCGCCTGAACCTAGCACGCGATGCCAGGGCAATCCCGGAGTCTGACGCAGAATGCGCACCACCTGCCGAGCCGCCCCTGGCCAACCCGCAGCGCGCGCGATCGCTCCATAGGTCGACACTTTCCCGGTCGGTAGACTGCGGATGCAGCGCACCACGCGTGCCCGCTTGTCGTCCATGCGACTGCCGACGGACTTCTTTCCCGCCTCGGACCGGCTCTTTCGTTTCATAATCAGCGGTTTCAGCGATCGACGAACAGCGAACAGCGTTTTGCCAGCAGCGTTTCGCCGAATGATCAAACTTTATTGCCCAAGATCCGTGCTAGGCTAGATTCAACAATACAAAAATTTACACACACCAGTAAAACTCGCGCTTACTATCAACGCATCCCATACTCTTGCTTACAACCAAAACTGCCTTTTGGAGATTAAACAATGCGTCGTTTGTCTAAAGCCGTGCCCGTCGTTTTATCCCTAGGTTTATTGTGCCTTTTCGGTGTATTCGCTGCCAGTTGCGGCTCCAGCGGCAATGCGCAGGTCCGCGTCGTCGATGCCATTTCTAACAGTCCAGCCCTCGATGTTGAAGTCAACACCACAAAGGTATTCACCAACATTTCATTTGGCGCGGTTATGCCGGCCCCTCCGGCTTACAATGGCGTCCCTTCGGGAACGGTCACGCTGGCTGCGGTCAATACCGGCGGCACTACGTCATATATCAACCCGGCCAACACTACTTTGAGCGGGTCCGGCCACTACACGCTCCTCTTGGCCGGTACCAATGCCGGAATTCAGGCCGCAGCTCCAGCCTTCTATAGCATTTCCGACAACAACACGGCGCCGACGACCGGGAACGTGGAATTTCGCATTATCAATGCGTCGGTCAATTTGATTAATCTACAAGGCGGATTGGATATTTTTATCGTACAGCCCGGCCAACAGTTCGGTACACCTGCGGTTTCCGGCCTGACATTTGGGCAAGGCAGCGCTTACGTACCCGAGAATTTCAACGGCGCAGGCTATACCGTGGGCATCACCGACTCTGGCCAGGGTCAGACATTCTTCACGAATACCTACCAATCTCCAACCGGATCGATCCGAACGCTGGTCATTGTGGATAGCGGCAATTCAATCAATGTCCTGGAGTTGAACGACCTCTTATAACCCGTCCTTGAGCCGCGGCGCGGGGGAACCTTCCAGGCCAAGCGCGATTCCCAACAAGGCCGGGCCCGCATCTGAGGCCCGGCCAATCTCCCGAGAAGCGGTTGACAAATCTTCCTGCTCCCCGCGAAACTGCCTGCTGGAGAATTTTCGAGTTGGGAAGCGTTGGAGAACCGAAACGAATGAGGATGTCCGGCTTGTCGAAGGCGTTGGCCGCTACGTTGGCCCTGGCGACCACGATCATGGTAGGTTGCGGATCGAATTCCAGGTCCAGCAATCTGGCACAGGTTCGCGTGATCAATGCTGTCTCGGACGGTCCTATTCTGGACGTCGCAGTCAACGGAGCGAAAATCGTTACCGCCTTGTCCTTCGGCGCCATTCAGCCGGCCTCTACACCTGCCAGTTACTTGAACGTGGGCGCTGGCAGCGCGTCGGTACAGGGCTTCACCACCGGTAGCACCGTCAACCCGATCGCGCCGATTGGCACGGTGACGATGGCCCAGAACACGCAGTACACCATGGTCGCCGTCGGACCCGAACTCAACGAAGCGCCGCCAATGCTGCTGGCGGATAACAACACTCCGCCGATGGGCACCAGCGTGGAGTTTCGCTTCATCAATGCTTCGCCCGGTTCTCCGGTTGGTGGCGTCGACATTTACATCGTGGCCCCCACGGTTACGGATCTCACGAACTACACCCCGCAAGTTACCGCGCTGACGAACGCGTCGGCGAGCGCCTACCAGAGTCTTCCATTCCTTGCCGGCGGTTATAACGTCATCTTTACGCCGGCCGGCTTCAAGAATGCGCTCTTCACTCAGTCAGCGACCGCCAATGCCTCCTCGATCACGACCATGGTGATCGTCGACAATATCGGAGGCTTGAACGGCATGTCGACGACACCGCTGGTATTAAACGACCTGAATTAGGTGGGGAAGGATCAGTGGCGGAACGAAATTTTCCGGCCCGCCGCCGGGGGAGGCTCTTTCTCTTTCTTACGCTGCGTCCTTGCTGAAGGACTTCGCGGCTTCTTCGGTTTCGTCGAACACTTCAAAAATCGTGAACAGCTTCGTGACTTGCAAAAGGTCGCCGACGCGCTGGCTGACGCTCGCTAACTTCACCGCGCCGCCAGCATTGCGCGCGGTTGTAAAAAGCGAGACCAGCGTTCCCAGTCCGCCGCTGTCAATGTAGTTCACTTCCCGCAGATTCATCACTACCCTGGGGCTCTGCGCGAGCAACTTCTTCACCATGTCGCGGAGGCTGGCAGACTCTTCGCCGAAAACGAGGCGTCCGCTGCAATCCACCACCAGCACGCCTTCCAGTGATCTGGTGCTCATTCTTAGCTGCATTCGACTATCTCCAAATCGCGTAAAACACGATTGCAAGAGGGTACCCCGGCGGTCGAAGCCATGCAAGCGTTGGAACGAAAATGCTTGCGCTCCAGACTGTATAATCAGGGATTCGCATGAGCTACCAGGTCCTGGCCCGTAAATACCGTCCCCAGAAATTCTCCGATGTAATCGGCCAGGAACATGTCACCCGCACGCTGCAAAATGCCATCGCGCAGGAGCGCATCGCGCACGGCTACATCTTCAGCGGACACCGCGGCATCGGCAAAACCACCGTCGCCCGCATCCTGGCCATGGCCCTGAACTGCCGCTCAACCATGGAGACAACCGGGAAGCCTCCGATTGAGCCCTGCGGTGTTTGCGATTCGTGCGTTGAAATTCGCGCCGGAAATTCGGTCGATGTCATTGAAATCGATGCGGCCACCAATCGCGGCATTGACGAAATTCGCGAATTACGCGAGGCGGCACGCTACCGTCCGGCGCGCGACCGCTTCAAGATCTGGATTCTCGACGAAGCGCACCAGATCACCGACGCAGCTTTCAATGCCCTGCTCAAGACGCTGGAGGAGCCTCCCAGCCACGTCATCTTCATGATGGCGACAACGCAGCCCGAAGATATTCCGCAGACGATCCGGTCGCGCTGCCAGCATTTCAGTTATCGCGCCATGAAGTTCGAAGCCATCATGGGACAATTACGCGACATCGTCACCAAGGAAAGCATCCCTGCCGACGAAGACGCCCTGGCCCTGCTGGCCGAAGCAGGCGATGGATCGATGCGCGACGCGCTGTCGATTCTCGACCAGGCCATCGCTTCGACTTCGGACCACCTCACGCTGGAGGCTGTCCGCAGCTTGATCGGCTCCGCTCCAGCGACGGCGCTCGAAACCGTGATGCAGGCGGTTGCGGAAAGCTCCAGTGAGAAAATTCTGGTGCTGGTTGACGAACTGATCGGCGAAGGCCACAGCCCTACGCATTTCGCGCGGCAGATGGTCCGCTTCCTGCGCAATGTAACCGTCGCGAAAATTGCCGGCAAGGATTCTCCGCTCTTGCAGATTTCGTCCGATGAGCGCGCCCGCGTTCGCCGCATCGCCGATTTGTTCAGCGAAGAAGATCTGGCGCGGCATCTGCAGATCATGCTGCGCACTCACGGCGAACTCGGATACCGGCAGGAACAGCGCTTCCATCTCGAACTGGGTTTGCTGAAGATGGCGCACGCCCAGCGGTTGCTGCCAATCGAGCAGTTGCTAAGCGACGCGGCGGGGTCGCTTCCGGCGGCCAGGCCAGCGATGGTCAAGAACATGGCGCCCCCGGCAGAAGTGCGACGGCCTGAGACGGTCGCATCGGCGCGATCGAATTCGGTATCGCCATTCGCCGCCGACTCGGCGCGCAAGGGCACTCCCAGAGCCGAGGCGACTGGTGACCAGGCAGCCTTCGCGGACAAAACTGTCCGCGCCACACAACCGGGCAACGTCGTCATTATGGGATCGGCCGCGCCTGAATTATCGCCGGCGCTTGAAACGCAGCCGATGGAGCGTCCCGAGGTTAGGCTCGAGCCGCGAAATGAGAACAGGCCGGAGGTCAGCGCCGACTCGCTGCGCGATGCAGTCCTTTCCGCACTCAGCAATCAGCAAATGTTGGTCTCGATACTAGAGACAGCGGAATGGAGCTTCACGGGAAATTCGCTGACAGCGAAAGCAGCTGCGTCAGGCACGATGATCGAGATGTCGTTCACCGCCGAAGCCCGCCGCATCGCGAGCGCAGCTGCCAGCGGCCTCGCCGGACGACCGGTCAAGATGCAGGTGGAATCCGGTGGCGTGGCGCAGGCTCCTCCCGCTCAATCGCGTGCCGCGTATGGAACCGCACGCAGCCGGGCCGAACAGGATCCGATCGTCCAGCGCATGCAGGAGAAATTCGGGGCGCAAATTCGCACCGTGATCGACTATAGGGAGAAATAGAAAATCCAACCGCCGAGACGCGGAGTGCGCAACGAAGTACTCAGGAAATTGCTTTCTCGGCGTACTCTGCGCCTCGGCGGTTCAAAAATTTATGTCTGGATTCAACTTGCAGGAACTCATGTCGCAGGCGAAGCAGCAGGCCGAAATGCTGCAGAAGAAAATGGAGCAGACCGTGGTCGAGGCTTCGTCCGGCGGCGGCTCGGTCACGGTGAAGATGGACGGCCGCAAGCAGGTGCTCGGCATCCGCATCGATCCGGAAGCGGTTAAGGCCGGTGACGTGGAAATGTTGCAGGACCTGGTCATGGCCGCACTCAACGAGGCCAGCCGAAAAGTCGACGAGTCCATGAAATCCAGCCTGGGCGGAATGCTCGGCGGTCTCGGCCTCGGGGGAATGTAGGCAAAATGTCACGCTTCGCGGAACCGATGACCCGCCTCATCGACGAACTGAAAAAGTTGCCGGGAATCGGCAGCAAGAGCGCGCAGCGGCTTGCCTTCCACATTCTGCGTTCGAGCGATGATGATGCCGAAGCCCTCGCGGCCGCCGTGCGCGACGTGAAAGCCAGTCTGCGCTTGTGCTCGATCTGCAACAACATCACCGATGTCGAGCCGTGCGTTTACTGCAGCAGCCCCACGCGGAATCAGAAGATCGTCTGCGTCGTCGAAGAACCCACCAACATTGCCGCCGTCGAAAAGACGCGAAATTTCAACGGCGTTTACCACGTGCTTCACGGCTCGATCTCGCCTCTACACGGCGTGGGCCCAGAACAACTACGCATTGCAAATCTGATGACCCGAGTCGCCGGGGGCCAGATTGAAGAAGTCATTCTTGCGACGAACCCGACGGTCGAAGGCGAAGCGACGGCGACCTACCTGGCACAGCAACTGAAGCGCAACGGCACGCGCGTAACCCGCATCGCCATGGGCATCCCTGTGGGCAGCGACATCGAATACACCGACGAAGTCACCATGCTCAAGGCCATGGAAGGCCGCCGGGAGATGTAGCTGCCATTCGCTTCGGTGTGCAGATTCGCCCTGAATCGAAACTAGTCCATCCGGGGCCTTACCAACTTGGTTTCGCCATCATTTGGACAGCCAATCTCCCTTGACGAGGTTGTAGCGCGCCCGTAGGATTAATAACAATCGAGCCCAAACCGTCCTCTAATGATCGAGCAGAACTTGTTGCGCCATAGCGTCTTCCATCAAACGGATCTTGTTGCCGCAATTGGGCCAAATCGGGAAGAACAAAATTCCGGCTCCAGTGTTTTATCGATGTGTCCTCCCCTAGATGTGCTTCAAGGACCGAGTTCGCCTTTTTGCGTCGGGCGTGGGCGAATGCAGGCGTCGGCCTTGAAACAGCCGAAAGTCAATTCCGGTGTTAGGGGAAGAGCATGGGTGTAAAGAAAGGGCAGGCGCCCGAGGGGGAAACGGTGGAGCGCGCGGAGGCCGTGGCTCCGCGCAAACGAAAGCCTTATCATCCACCGGCATTCCGCTTCGAACGCGTTTTTGAAACAATGGCGCTCTCGTGCGGGAAGACGAACTCGACCCAAAGCCAGTGCCGGTTCAACCGAAAGACCTCGTAGTTTCCGGATTTGGGCATCGATTGAGTGGTGCCGCAGACCAGAAACGAGACCAGGCAGGGAAACGCTACAATAAGTCTTCCGTTTTCTTTTGATTCCAGGGAGGAATCCGTGAGTAGGGTACACCACCGACTCCCCGTTGATTACTTAGGTCATCGAAAGTTCTCATCTTTTTCCTGTCGTCCCAATCTGAAACTTTCTACAATCATTACAACCCCCCGAGAGAGCCGTGAGGAGACATACCATGCGCGCACATGCATTCCCTTGGTCCGGAGGAGCGATCCTGCTTCTGCTGCTGAGCATTCCACTTGCCGGTCAAGTGGGTTTGAGTCGCGCGCCGGAACCTGGCGATGACCAGTCCCATCTTGGCTATCCTGAGGACTGGAGTTTTCGGCACTTGCTGATGCCCGGAATGCGCGTAGAAGACGTGCTTGCGGAAGGGGCACGCGATCCACGACATGTATACAACATGGTGATGAGACAGGTCGCCGTGGACAACGCCCGTCGTGCGCCCAGGTTTCCGGGGCGCCGGATGAAGATCGATTGGTCCGTGTCGCTCGAGAACGGTAAGGTGCCCGCGACGAAGTTTCCAGCAAAATACCGTTTTGACATCAATAGCGAGAGTTGTAGTTCCGATTACGTAGTCTTCGGGTTGACCGTCTCCGGCAGCGGTACGCAAGCGAATCTCGTAGGAATAAACAACCTCTACACCGAAGCAACTCCGGCCTGCAATAGCGGCACACCGTGGGTATCATTCGCCTACAACACTGCGAACCAGGGTGGGCAGATCCGGACCTCGCCCGTCCTGTCGACCCTTGGAACCATGGTGGCATTCGTGGAGAGCACGTCGTCAGGGTCCTATTTCCACGTTCTGGTGCTGCCGAACCCGATTGCCGTGCCGCCCACACACACCGGGACGGTCTTAAGCCCCCAAACCCCGACTTCGTGCACAACTCCGACCACGGCGGGGTGCATGACCACGCTTACGATCCAGACTTCGGCTACGGACTCGAATTCGTCACCATGGGTGGATTACAGTTCTGACACTGCATACGTCGGCGCGGACAACGGACTGCTTTATAAGATCACGCCCGTGTTCGGCGGCGGCGCCCCGGCTGTGGTCAGCAATTCAGATTGGCCGGTTACGCTCTCGGGGGCGACGCAAACCAACAAGATCCTGACTGATCCGATTGTGGATACGCGCACCGGCAGGGTTTTTGTCGGCGATGGCTACGGTTACTTATATGCTGTCAACTTAACCAGTCCGGCAGGCACCTATGCTGCACGAATCCCGGTCGGGTGGGTGTACGACGGCACCAATGATGGAAGCGGAGGAGGTGGAACGGGAGTTGTGGATCCTCCGATCGTGGTGAATGATCCCGCAAATTCCGCCACCAATCAGGTGTTCGTCATTACCGGATGCAGCATCGTTCAGGGTATCGGCGGAGCAGTCAGCCAGATTCCGGCGAACTTCACCAGCGCTACCACGCTGACTACGAGCAACACGGTGGACTTGGGCTCGGGCAGCGGCAACGGCGATTGCACGGGTGCGAATGCGCACGCTGGAACATTCGATAACTCATTCTGGCTGAACGGAACCGCCACCGGGCACTTCATTCAGTGCGGCTTCGTGCAGGGTACGACGGGCACGCCGCTGAAGCCGTCCAACCCAAAGATGTATTTCTTTCCTTTTTCGTCCAACCTCATTACCAGCACCGGCTCGAAGACATTTGTCATCAACAACACCAAGGGAGATGAATGTTCTCCGCCCACTGAGTTCTACAACGGGACAACAGACAGGGTGTTCTTCGGTGTAGGCAGCACGAAAGACGGCTTCGTGGAAAGTTCTACGATCACGAGTTCGCTGACCACTCCCAGCTGCCTGGCCTCGGCGACATCGACGTGCGTGACCGCTCCGAGCGGCCTCGGCGGCACGAGCGGCATCGTGATCGACAACCAACTGTCGAATGGCGGGACCAATATCTACTTCACGTCAGAGGCGTTCGGGTCTGTGAACAATCAGAAATGCAATGTCACGGGCGGTACAGCCAATCCTTATTGCGCCGTGAAACTGACCCAATCCGGCCTGAACTAGGAACGTACAAGACGCGTTCAACGCTTTGCCACAAACCTGAGGCCGACGGACTCGGGACTGCACTGGGTGCATCGCTCCGTGTGCAACTCTTTGAAACATTTCCTCTCGCCGGTTCTTAATCAAACCCCATGCTCGCCGTGAATTTGAGAGCCTATCCACCTTGTTTTCAACCAGCTGGAAATGAATGGAGAAGCATTACGCAAACTTTAAGACTGGCCCGCCAGTTGCTTTCTTCCGAGTGGTTGCATCCTCGCTCCTTTGAACCCTTTGCTGGTGCGAGACGCAAGAACGGACGTAAACTACGTCCGCCAAAATCTCCTAGCCAGCCCGCGCCGCGCCGTGATGTAACCGCATCGCGGCCGACGCTGCCGAAACCGGGCAAACTGCCCGGTTTCTTTTTTTGGTTGCCATGTGCTCACAGCGTAGTGCATGGGTAATCAGTCGCCCGCGCTTCCGAGAAGAAAGTCGTTCGCTTCCTCTTCCTGGCGCACCAGCCCTTTCGGAAGTTGTCCCCGGTTATATTCGGCCATGCGATTCTTCCATTTGAGGAATTCGGTAATGCTCTGGGGCTCAATGCGCACCTCGACCCGGCGTAGGCTGGCGAGCAGAAGGTTCATCTCGTTCTGGAATCCAACCGCAGAGCGAAGATTCTTCGCGGAGGACTTCACGCGCTCGATCTCTCGACCACTCACTTCCAAGAGGCCCCAGCCGGGTGGCAGTTCCTCGAAACGAATCAACCCGCGCGGCGCCAGATAATAGCGCTCACACCCGACACCCAAATCGGGCTTTTGTCGGAATGGCTTATCGCGATCGGCCAGGAAATCTCCGCGGGACACCTTGCTCTCGACCAATACCGAGTGACAGGCCTTCTTCCAACCGATCGCATCCGGCATCTCGCCACTGACACAGGCCTGTTCACTCAGCACCACGCCACAGCGATACCGCCGCAGCCATCCGACCGCCATCGAAACTAATTTTGCATGAGTCACTGAAGAAGTTTGAAAGGTCGGCAGCGTTCTGGAAAGTGCCAGAGTAGCTTCGCTTGGTTCTCAGCTTTTAGCTTTTAGCCGCTAGCTTCTAGCTTCTAGCTTTGGGTGGCGCAGCGCTTTCAGCGCTGCGATCAGGCACTGCCTCAAGAAGCCGGCTTTAGCCGCTGAGGGTGAATGGCCGCCGGCACACGTAATGCCCGCACCAGCACCGGACGCCGGAGCACTACCTCCAGTAAATGCCGGGCCGCCGCCACGTCTTCCGCGGAACGATCCAGCGCCGAGTATCCCGCGGCCCGCACCAGCACAAAATCGTCGTGTAGTTGAACATCAATTCGCGGATCGTTCCCATTGCGGACATCCAGAGCTTTGCTCAGGCGCAGTACGCCCGCCAGTTGTAACGCAGTGTGTCGATCCGGCAGTTCCAGCCGTTGCAGGCTCTTTCCTCGCGGACGCGGCAACGCTCCGCGATGATAGCGCGCCACGACGGCCGACAACTCCAGTTCGCGCGCGCTCCACCCTAATGGCCGCACCAACTTTCGAATCATCCGGAACGAACTCTTCTGGTGGTCTTCCCTGCCCTTCACTTTGCCGACATCGTGCATGAATGCGGCTGCCTGCAGGACATCGCGCGACTCCGGTGATGCGTAACTCGCGAGTGCCCCAGACTTGATCAATCCGTCGTATAAAAGCAGCGCGAGTTGCGACACCCGCTGGGAATGCGCAAAATCCGGATCCAGATATCCCGCCCACGTCCGTAACCGGCTCATGGCCGCTGCCCGTAATTGCGCTCCCTCCGGCATCGCCGTTCGCCAGATGCGCCAAAGGGATTGCTTTCCGACCGTCTTCTCGCGGTAGCGCGCTACCCGCTTTGCGCGCTCCGCATTCAACTGCTCGCGCCAGCGGTTCCTACTCTCCACATCTGGAAACGCCGCGATCTCGACCGCTGTCGCCCAGAGCACATCCAGGTCGTGCACCTCACCCAGAAGATCCTGGAGTTCTTTCAGATCGTCGCCCCACAATTCATGCTGCCGAGGGAGAAAATTCTCCACGGTGTAACGGAATCTTTTGATGCCAATTCGCAGCTGATGCAAGCCCACGCGCGACCGGGTTCGCAATGCATGCTTGTGCAGATCGTAGGCGGCCACCCACTTCTCCAAAGCCAGGTGCAGATAAACCGTGCTCCCCGGCCGCACGCGCGACGCGCGCCGGGGCAGCGTTCTCGCCCACTGGCGCCATTGTTTGCGGTCAAACTGATTCAGATCCTTAAAAGCGAGCTGCTTGCATACAGCTTCGCGCATATGAACATGATCAAGCAACTTGACCGCGACCGGATCGTCCGCTGTGGGGCTCACCTTCTCGACCCATTCGGCCATGACCTGCATGTCGCGCAATTCACCCAGCGCCTGGAACAGCTTCTTTCCCGCCTTCTTCATTTCCTTCCAGGCAGGATCAGGATCGATTGCTATGAGCCCGTCGGCCAGAGAGCGGCAGCGCCGCAAAGAAACCCGCAGATCATGCACCGCGTCAGCATCGAACCCGGCGGCCGCGCGGTCGCATTCAACGAGCACGCGCTCCATCCAGGCACGCAGTCCCAGCTTCGGCTTGGGGACTACGACACTTGGCACTACTGGCTTTAAAACGGGACTAGCCACCACCCGGGCTCCTTTCGGACGTCGGCAACCATTGTCGCCTCTTTGCAGCAATTCTTCTAGAGGAGTCCAGCTGTAAGCGGCCAACTCGAGGAACCATCTTGCGGCTCGAAACTGAGCGGACGATTGTCACGGCTATAATGACTCGTTCTGATGGCGAAGAAAATTCCACATAAAGGCGGCCGCCGCTCAAGAACCTCTGGCCGGCGACAGGCTCGCTCGTCGCGTGGGCTCACCATCCTATACGAGGACGACGCCGTGGTAGCTCTCAACAAACCGGCTAGACTGCTGGCGGTGCCGGCCGAGGACTCTGCCACTCCGTCCGCTCTCTCGATTCTGTCGGAAGCATTGAGATTCAAAAGACAGCGGGCCTTTGTGGTGCACCGCATCGACCGTTACACGTCCGGGATACTACTCTTTACTAAAACGCGACCTGACCGCGACGCCCTGGTGGGACAATTTCTTCGCCACACGCCGGTGAGGCGATATCTCGCAGTCGTTCGCGGGCACCTTCGTGCCCCAGAAGGGACGCTGGTCCACTACTTTCGGCAACAGGGAATGTTTCAGAAGCTAACCACGGAGCGCGATCCGAAGGCAGCCCGTGCTGAACTTCGTTATTGCGTGGAACGTGTGCTGCGCGGCGCCTCACTCGTCCGCGTCGAACTGGTGACCGGATTGCAGAATCAGATCCGAGTACAGTTTTCCGCCATTGGGCACAACGTGATCGGGGACCGGAAATACCATCCGGAAGAAGCTCAGGAGCGGCGGATCGCGCGCGTGGCTCTGCACGCTAGGCATCTGCAATTTATTCATCCGCGGTCAGGAGAAGTTGTCCTCGTTGACTGCGAGGCTCCCCCGGACTTTCAAGCTTTGCTTCGAGCCTTGACGCCCACCAAACGCTGACCATGCTGTGGCTCCCACGAAAAAGGGCGGACAAGAATGTCCGCCCTCACCCCGTTACGAACTTTTAGTTACGTGCTGAGCACTTTCTCGCGCTCTTCCGCGTCCTGCCGTTCCTCGGTCGCTGAAGTTGGGAATGCGAATTCCAGAACTTCATCAATGGTCTTCACATAGTGCGGCGTTAGTCCCTGTAATTGCTCAGGGGTTAGATCTTCCTCGACGTTGGTTTTGTTCTCCGCCGGAAGAATGACGTCATGAACACCGGCACGCTTTGCCGCTAGGACTTTTTCCTTAATTCCGCCAACCGGCAGAACGTTGCCGCTCAGTGTGATCTCTCCGGTCATCGCGGTCAGCGGGCGCACTTGCTTGCCCGACAGCAACGACACCAGCGCGGTCACGATAGTGACGCCGGCCGATGGGCCGTCCTTCGGGATCGCTCCCGCCGGAACGTGAATGTGAATGTCGTGGCTGGCAAAGAACTCTTCATCGATGCCCAACTGCTTCGAGTTCGAACGCACCCAACTCAACGCCGCCTGCATCGATTCGCGCATCACATCCTGAATCTGGCCGGTAATGGTCAAGCCGCCCTTGCCCTTCATCTTGTTGGCTTCGACGAACAATACATCGCCGCCCGAAGGAGTCCAGGCCAGTCCGACCACTACGCCTGCGCGTTTCGTACGCTCGGCAATTTCACCTTCGCTGCGCACCTTGATCCCGCCCAGGAATTCCTGCACGATCTCCTTGGTGACGATCAGCTTTTCGGTCTTGCCTTCGGCCAATCGGCGCGCCTGCTTGCGGCAGATCGTGCCGATGGTGCGTTCCAGGTTTCTTACTCCGGCCTCGCGGGTGTAATGACGAATGATGTAGCTGATCGCTTCTTCCGGAAACTCGATCTGCTCTTGGGTGATTCCGTTTTCTTCAATCTGCCTCGGAACCAGGTACTGGAACGAGATATGTACCTTCTCTTCTTCGGTGTACCCCTGCAGTTCAATGATCTCCATGCGATCGCGCAGCGGCTCGGCGATCGGATCGAGCATGTTCGCGGTCGTAATGAACAGCACCTTCGAAAGATCGAAAGTGACGTCGAGGTAGTTGTCGCGGAAACTCGCGTTCTGCTCCGGGTCAAGCGCTTCGAGGAGTGCCGATGCCGGATCGCCGCGAAAATCGCGCCCGACTTTGTCAATCTCGTCGAGCATGAAGACCGGATCTTTGGTCTC
This sequence comes from Terriglobia bacterium, assembly GCA_963847715.1. GTDB lineage: Bacteria > Acidobacteriota > Terriglobia > Terriglobales > Acidobacteriaceae > Acidiflorens. The sequence continues at coordinate 35,246 of CAWKAZ010000014.1, read as the reverse complement.
CGCGCGCCGGATACCCTGAATAATCTGACCCGGCAAGGCTCCGATATACGTACGGCGATGGCCGCGGATTTCGGCTTCATCGTGTACGCCGCCGAGTGACAGGCGCACGAACTTGCGTCCGAGAGCACGGGCGATCGACTTGCCAAGCGAGGTCTTGCCAACGCCGGGAGGGCCGACAAAACACAGAATCGGTCCCTTCATGCTCGGTTTCAAGCGCCGCACCGACAGGTAGTCGAGGATACGATCTTTCACCTTCTGCAAATCGTAGTGATCCGCGTCGAGTATCTCTTTTGCTTTCAAGATCTCGATTTCACCGCCTGATGTTTTCGCCCACGGCAGCACTGCGAGCCACTCGATGTAGTTGCGCGTAACGGAATAGTCGGCAGCCATCGGCGACATGCGCGCCAGTCGGCCCAGTTCTTTCAGGGCCTCTTTCTTCACTTCATCGGGCATGCCCGCCGATTCAATTTTCTGCTTCAGTTCTTCGGTGTCGCGCGCGCCCTCATCTTGCTCGCCCAGTTCCTTCTGGATCGCCTTCATCTGCTCGCGCAGGTAGTACTCACGCTGCGTCTGTTGGACGCGGTCCTGCACTTCGGACTGGATCTTGTTGCGCAGTTGCTGCACTTCCAGTTCTTTGGCGAGGTGCTGGTTGATTTTTTCGAGGCGCACGCGGACGTCGGTCGTCTCCAGCGCTTCCTGCTTATCGGCGGTCGACAATGACGGCAGCGACGAAGCGATGAAATCCACCAGTCGTCCCGGCTCTTCAATATTCATCGCGACGGTCGATAGCTCGTCCGATAGCGTCGGCGACCCGGCCACGATCTGCTGAAATAACGTGAGCACGTTGCGCTGCAGCGCTTCTATTTCAGAGTCCTTCGGAGGAATCAGTTCGGGAATCGTTGTGACCCGAGCGCGCATGAACGGTGATAGTTGCGCGAAGTCTGCAAGCCGGACCCTCTCCAAGCCTTCGGCAAAGACGAACAGGCTTTGGTTCGGCATCTTCACGACTTTGTGCACCACCGCCAGAGTTCCGATGGAGTAGAGATCGGTTGGCTGCGGAGCGTCGACGCGCGCCTCGCGCTGCGCAACGACCACAATGGTCTTGTCTTCGCCTAACGAATTAATCAGCTGGACAGAACTTTCCCGTCCCACGGTAAGCGGCAACACGGCGTGCGGAAAAAGCACCGTGTCACGAACCGGCAGGATCGGTAATGACCGTTCAGTTGTGTCGTGAGAAGTTGGTTCGATAGCAATAGGATCGCTCATGATTTGTCCTTGAGTGACTTTCACTCAACTTTGGATGAACTAAACCCTCTAAAAGATGCAGCCTGATGGCTAGGTTGTTGAATTCTAGACCTTTTTACACCTTTTGCAAGACACAGATGGGTTTCGGGCCATCCACCAGTTCCGGTCCTTCCGGGGGACGCGGACCCAGCGTCGCACGCCCCCGCTCACGAAGCGATTCCACTTCACCTAGAACACATGTTTTGCGCGATCGCCTTTGAAAATCAGCTCCTGCAGAACCCGCTCATTGGCCGCATTGTTCGCATAGAGCTGCTGGCTAATTTCAGCCTTGGCTCCGAGCGGAACCAGGGTGCACTTTGCGCGAACTTCCACTGGCTTCTTGGCTCCCAGTTGGCGAAATACCATGATGTGGTTCGAGCCTTCCATCACATGCGTAATCTCGTAATCACCCTTCGGCAGAAGCGTGTCGGCCACGAAAATTTTCTCTGTAAAAGTCACCTTATACTTGTCGGAGATTCCGAGTTGATTCTCGGCGTTGGCTACCCCAACCAGCATCAGAACAAACACAACAACCAGACTTCCAGTCAAGATCTTATGCATACAAGAGCCTCCTATGGCTTCGGGCCAGAACGGCCTAAGTCAAAGCTAGTCTCAGGAAGGTGTTCCCGCTGTGCAGCGCCTCACATCGTATTGTGACGAAATGGCGGCGAAAATCCTTGACCGTTTTCAGGCACCCGGATAGATCCCCAGCACCTTCACCAATTCTGCGACTTCACCCAGATGCCGCAATGCGTTGCGCGCACTCTCATCGTCGCCACGCAACATATCCACGAAAAATACGTATTCCCACGGACGTCCGCGCATGGGGCGAGACTCGATCTTGCTCAAACTGATATCGCGCAAGGCAAAGACGCTGAGCGCCCGGAACAACCCGCCGGGAACATTCTTCAGGCTAAACGCCAGCGACGTTTTGTTCGCTCCACGCGTCGGCCGCGGCTTTCCGCGGCGGATCCAGAAGAACCGCGTAAAGTTCTTCTTGTCATCCTCGATGCCCGGCTTAAGGATCTTTCCGCCATAAACTTCCGCAGCGCGACGGCTGGCAATTCCGGCCGCATCGCGCAAACTCTCCGCTACTACGTGCTTCACACTGCCCGCCGTATCGTAGAAGGGGACCGGTTGCAGCCGCGGATAGCGGGCAAACAGGTCGCGGCACTGGTCAAGCGCCACCGGATGAGAAAAGACGCGCCGGATATCTCGAAACTTCGTGCCCGGCAATGCGATCAGATTGTGGACGATGCGCAGCCGGAATTCGCGGACGATGTAAACCTCGCGGCCCAGGAGCAGGTCAAAATGCTCCGCGACCGAGCCAGCCAACGAGTTCTCAATCGGAATCACCGCGCCATCGACTGAGCCCCGTCGTACCCTGTCAAACACTTCCAACGAACGGGCGCACGGCACAACTCTTGCTCGTGGCAGCATGGTTTCTGCCGCCTCATGACTGAAAGAACCCAGTTCTCCCTGAATCGCAATCTTCATCGAGCTATTCCCTTTTTCCTCTCCCGCGGCAAACTCACCCCACCTGCGACTCCACCAGATCTTTCGCCATCACCAGGGCATCGAGGTGGCCAGAATAGTATCCCGGCACGGTCTTTTCCACGAAGTATCCCTTCTGCTTGTAGAAGCGAATCGCCGCTTCGTTATTCACCGGAGTCTCGAGGGCAACAACGGACGCACCCCCCTGCAGCAAAGCATCTTCCGCCGCCGCCAACAACGCCGAGCCTAAGCCGGTCCGGCGGGCCTCGGCGATCACGTCGATGGTGATGATGTGTCCAGTCTTGCGGCGGGTTTCCGAAACGATAAATCCGAGGATGGCGCCCCCTTCGTCTTCGGCTACCAGCGTGAACGACCCCGGCCGGCGCATATAAAAGGCCAGTTCGACCCGCGAATAAGCCAACTGCGGATCGAAGCAGGCCTGGTCAATCTGCCAGAGCGTGTCAAAGTCCGTCTTGCGGAATTTGCGGATCTGAAAGGCCACGCCGCCATTGTAGCGGGTGCGATAAGGGAGGGGCAGCGCAGCTCAAAATAGAAAATAATCAAATGGGGCGAGTGGATCGATGGGAAATCGGGTTAACTCCAAAGTAGTCGAAGACTCCCGGAGGATATTGTGATCAGAGGCTTGCTCCCGATTTTGGTTTCTTTTGCCTTGGTTGCCGCTGCGGCGGCGCAGAATATTGAGGCGTCGGGTACTCCAACAATCACAGGTCAACTCGATTTCACTTCCCGCACGGCAGTCTTCGACACTCCCCAGCAATCCTGTAACGGGAACGACTTTCCAGACGCGATGGCCCGTGCTTTCCGCGACTACACCGGAACCGTCCACCTGGTCGCCGCAGGTTCCGAACTGTTTCAGAGCATTGGCCCTACGCTGGAAAGTGTCCAGCACAGTTGTGAGATCGGCCACCGTTCGGCGAATAATCCCGATCCCGCGGCCTTCAACGACCAAAGCTGGATCGATTCCTTCTATACCCTTGACGGCAAAACCATCGCTGGCCTCACCCACATGGAGTACCACGGCTGGGCCCACAAAGGCGAATGCACTTTCAAGAACGGCTACAACGGATGCGAATACGACTCCGATACCTACCATCAATCCGAGGATGGAGGCTACCATTTCAGTTCGTCGAAAGCGCCCGCGAATTTCCTCGCTGGAGTTCCTTACCAGTATGCGGTTGACGGAGGCCCGTCCGGCTATAGCGTCGATAGCAACATCATTGAGCTAGACGGATGGTATTACGCCATGGTGACCGCCTGGCAGTGGCCGCCAAACTGTTCGGGCTCACAGGGGCCGCACCGTTGTCTCACTCCGGGTGGTGGCGCGCCCATCCGCACGCAGAATGTCTTCGACGCATCCTCATGGCGCGGATGGAACGGCAAAGAGTTTTCCGTTTCCTTTGCCGATCCCTACCCAGGGCCGGTGCAACATCCGCTGGAGCACGTCTACACGCCGGTTCCGTATATGGACGTGGTGACTGGGATCAACATTTTTCAATCGTCGAACTTAGCCATCGCTGTTCTATGGAATCCATGGACCAACGAATACGGGACGAAGGGTTTCTATCTCTCCACATCGACCGACATGGTCAACTGGACGAAGCCGACTCTGGTGGCCACGGTCGACCAGTTTCTGGATCAGGAGCCCAAGGGCAGTTGGTCCTACGCCTACTTTTCGCTGATCGATCCCGCCGCGCCGGACTTGAATTTCTCCGTAGTCGGCGAGCACCCGTACTTGTACTATGTGCGGTTCTCGAGCGATGGTTCAAGGCGCACTTTGTTCCGGCAGGGGATCACGTTAACGATGAATCAATAGGGCTCCAAGGGGTCGCGCGGCGTCGCCGACCGGGGAATTTTTCCTCTTTCCTCCCCTTGCACGATTGCATCTATAAGAAGTAGGATTTCTGACCAGAGGCGATTGTGGGGCGGTTCATTCTGATTGACGTGATTGCGGCAATCGCAATCTGTTTTCTCTGGTACGCCTGGTTTGTCCGTTACAACCGGAAGCGCGCCGGCAACGTCCTGCAGTGGGTTGAAGGCGCTTGCCTGGGAAAAGGGCGAGTCGCCGATTTGCGCTGGCAGCACAGCAGTTCCCGCCTCAAGGCCACGCTGAATCTTTCCACGCGATGGTTTGAAGATGCGCGTCTCACCATCCGCCTGCTCCCCCGCCCGCTGCCGGTGCAATGGGCCGTGAGCCGCTGGCGGCAGCAGCAGGAAACGCTGACGTTCGAAGCCGATATGGGATTTCCTCCGGGCTTTCATCTGGATGTAATCCGGCATCGATGGTCAGGGCACTCGGGAACAAAGACTTCTACTGGAACGCGCGCCTGGACCATCTCCCGCCCAGGACCGGTGATTCTCACTACGAAAGATGATTGGCCAGTGGAACTCAGTCCGGTGGTGAACGCGCTGGCCGCCTGGCGCGATAAGGATTTCGTTGGCGTTCGATTCAATTCCAAGTCGCCACACTTCACCGCGACAGTGGCCCTCGAAAACCTCTCAGATCAGAAAGCCGCAACCGCGCTGTTAGGTTTATTCCGCGAACTGGCAGCAAGTTCCTCGGCGAAACAGCACTAGGGCAGTCGTTGGTCGATCGTCGTTGGTCGTTTGTCCTCAGTCGTGAGCGGCAGCCCTGCAAACCGAACGACTATCGACTATCGACCAACGACTAGTTTCCTTCCGGCTCCGCCACAAACCTATAGCCCACTCCGCGCACCGTCTGCAGGTGTTTTGGATGCGACGGATCTTCTTCGATGTAGCGCCGCAGGCGCACCACGAAATTATCGATCGCGCGGGTGTCGGTGTCTTCGTGCAGTCCCCAGACTTCTTCTAGAATGGATTTTCGTGACACCACTCGTCCTTCGCTTCTGACTAGGTAGCGCAGGAATTCTGCCTCCATTACGGTCAAATGGATCGTGTTCCCCAACGAGCGCAGCTCCAGTTCCTGGAAGTCAATCGACTTGCCGCTAAAGTTGAAGCTGTCGGCGCCGGGTTCGCCTACCCGCTCTGGTGTAGAGGGCGACGCATCAGCGCTCGCGACGCTGCTGCCAACCTTGGCGTCCTTCATCCACACACTTCGCCGCAGCAGACTTTCCAGACGGGCAATCAGGATCGCCAGCTCGAATGGCTTCGGAAGATAATCATCCGCACCAGCAGCGAAGCCCTCGAGCACATCTTCAGGACGGCCTCGCGCGGTCAGCATCAGAATCGGAACGTAATTCTTCTTTTCGCGCAACGAGGCCGCGACCTCAAATCCGCTTTTTCCCGGCAGCATCACATCGAGAACGACGGCATCGAAATGTTCCTGCTTTTCGACGAGCCTTTGCAGTGCCATTTCGCCGTCGGCGGCAACCTCGGCGGAGTGTCCTTCGGCCTGTAGGTTGAAGCGCAGCCCCTGCGCCAGATGCGCCTCGTCTTCCACAATCAGCACCCGGCTCATGCCGTATTCCTCGAAATTTCCCGCGGCAATTCCAGAGTCACCGTCGTTCCCTTACCCGTTCCCTCGCTGTGCGCGGAGACTCGTCCGCCATGATTGCTGGCGATCGAACGCACAATGAACAAGCCAAGCCCCGTCCCTTTCACGCGGGCACGTCCGCGCTGGCGGACGCGATAGAAGCGCTTGAAGATCCGTTTCAGTTCATTCTGCGGAATGCCGACGCCGCGATCGCTCACGCGCAGCACGAGAAGCTCTTCGTCGGGAGCATCCAGCTCGACGGCAATGTGCACGCCGTCGGGAGAGTACTTGACGGCATTATCGAGCAGGTTCGTAACCGCGGTATGGAGTTCGTCGGGATCCCCAACCACATACGCGCCACCGGATTGCTGCTGAGCCTCACGGTAACTGAGATCTTCGGGCGATAAGTGATGCCGCGCGCGCGCCAGTTCGACACATTCGCGCACCAGGACATTGAAGTCCACGGGAATGCGGTGGCTGGACGCCTTTTTCTGGGCCATGGCTCCGGCTTTCAACACCTGTTCCACCGTCACCATGAGCCGCTCGGTATCGACCAGCATCAGTTGGTAAAACTCGCGGCGGCGGGCCTCGTCCACTTCACGACGCTGCAGCGTTTCCAGGTACAGGCGAATCGAGGCAATCGGCGTTTTCAGTTCGTGCGTGACCGCATTGATGAAGCTGTCGTGCTGTTCATTGCGGCGAATCTCGCGCACAAGAAAGATGGTGTTCAGCACCAGCCCGGTGACGATCGCGCCAAAAAAGATGATTCCGAGGAAGAGTTTGATGCCTTCGCGCCAGTTGAGGATGATCCAGCCGGAACCGACCGCAAACGCCACAGCGGCCAGGCACACGCCGAACGTCAGGAAGAACGCAATCGCTTTGCGCCGGCTGGAGATCCGCACAGGGAGATTGTAGCGGGGCAGGTCGAAGGTGTCAGGTGGCAGGTCTCAGGTCTTAGTCTTAACCGTTTTCGGATGGCGGCGAACCAGGGTGTTCTTTCCGTAACGACAAGAGGATTGCTAGTGCTGCGAGAAATGCCGTAAGACTGAGCATCATCTGCGTGATATGGATAAGTCCGCTGGCTTTTGGGAGCAAAGCCGCGACCGGAAGCAGCATGAAGCTTCCGACAACTGAAACGAAGAGGGCCTTCTCGTCTCTTCGAAAAGGGGCCCGGGCAAAGTTAAACGCAATGGCGCAGACACCGCCCCATATCGCGATGTTGATTGTTACCGCCAGCCAAGTTGGAAGGAATCCAAAACCCGGCCATGTCCATGAAGAGGGTTGAGCCGCTGTCCCTTCACGAAACCGACGACCCAAAACACTGGCGGTAAACACGAGAGCGAAGAGTGCCGCGAAGGGGTTGGTGACAATTTGAAGTTGGCCGGGCACAGCTCCGACCGGAACATTAGGTGCGTTTTTCGGAGGACGCCAGTAGTGGATTACGCGATGAAGCGCCGCTCCAGCCGAATAAGACAACCCTCCGACAAAGAGTGGCGTCAGAAAGAGCTTGTCGGGACATCTTGAATCGAATCCTCCTTCGCGCCAGTTGTTGAACTGACAGTTTGCCGTGAAGAAATGCTCGACAAAAGACCCTGACCCAACAAGAGCGCTACCAGACGCTCGCCAGTCCAAGACTCGGAGAGCGAAGACTATGGTGGCTGGAATCCAAACCCACACGGCCGACCTGCTCGTGAAGGTGGCACTCAGGGTGTACGCAAGCAATACTCCTACGATAACAACCAGAAATATCAAATGATCGGAAAGGAATTGCTGTGGCGTCTTAACGGAGGTAAGAAAAGGGCTGAAGACACCGTAAGTCAGGCCGCCTGACAAAATGGTCAGCCATGGCACCGCTAGTGTCGCAAAGAGTAGGTGCCATACGTACGCTAGGGTGCGTTTCATCGATCTCAGTTTCCTTGCACCAGCCATCGTATGCGAGGTGTCTGGAGCGACCAAATGAAATCCGGCTCTAGGGTGAGATGACAGTTGTCAACTGGTAACCATACCAAAAAGGCTCCCGAGCCGACCAACCGCTGCCGACCGAGAGCCTTTCCTGAGACCTGACACCTAAGACCTGAGACCTGCTCTAATCATTTCCTGCAGCGGCAGCCGCCAGCAACTCCGCCGCTTCCACGTCCCTCACCAGCGCCGGCTTCGGAGGCAGATGATTGAGGTCGATCTTGTACACGTGCCGCGCCAGTCCGAGCTTTTTCAGGCACCAGATGCCGTACCAGTTCATGTCGATTTCGTACCACGTCAGCCCATGACGAGCGGAAACCGGATGCGCGTGATGATTGTTGTGCCAGCCTTCACCGAAAGTCAGCAGGGCAACCATGCCGTTGTTGGTGGAAAGATCCTTGGTCGCGAAGCGACGCGATCCCCACAGATGAGTAACCGAGTTCACCATCCAGGTCGCGTGCAGGCCGACGACGACGCGGGCAAACACTCCCCAAAGCAGCCATGGCAGGCCGCCCAGAGCGTAGCAAATCACGCCGACGACGATGTTGCCAGTCCAGTGATACGTGGTGAGCCAGACGTGAACTTTATCTTTGGTGAGGTCGGGAACATACTTCGCCAGCGTGGTCGTGTCGTGGTGCATCGACTTGCCGGTCAGGATCCATCCCATGTGCGCCCACCACTTGCCATCGACCGGCGAATGCGGATCCCCTTCCTCGTCCGAGAACTGATGATGAATGCGGTGCGTGGCTACCCAGAAAATCGGTCCGCCTTCAAGCGCGAGCGTTGCACACCAGGTCAGGAAGTATTCCACCCACTTCGGAGTCTTGTAGCCACGATGCGTCAGCAGCCGGTGATAGCTCATCCCGATGCCGAGGCTGCCGGAAATCCACCACAGGAAGATGGCGACAAAGAGCGCCTTCCAGGTAAAGAAAAACAGCGCTGCGACCGCGCCCACGTGAAACAGGCCCATGGCAATTCCCGTGACCCAGTTGAAACCATCTTTCTGCATTCGCTGTTTGCGGCCCGTGCCTTCGCCCGTATCTCGCATGGCCTGGCTGGTTGCTTCGCTCATCATCTCGCGCGTCGACTCGCTCATCGTTCCGTTCCCCCTACACCCATTGGACTAACGTCCGCCTAGGACAATACCAAGAGATGGCCCGATTCTTTGTAATACTTCTGTAATTCGCGAAGGGGAAAGGGGTTACGAGCGTAACGTGATTGTGGAGACCGGTTCGTCGCCCCGGAAATCTTACGGTCATATCGGGCGCAGCCGATTGACGTTGTGATTCACAACACAACCTTCAGTGACCTCGAATCTAGCCGGGAGTGCTCTGGCGTCGTAGATTAGGGGTGTCAGTTCAACCGTGCTCCGTAACGGAGGTGTGCGTTGAAAAAGAAAGTTGCGCCAAAATTGAAGAATTTACGGCTCGTCCTGCTCTCAGTGTTCATCTTTGCTTTTGCCCTATGGGCGCAGAAGCCGAACAATCCACCCGCTGCCGATTACAAGGTTCCTCCTGAAGCAGCCGCCAAGCAAAATCCGGTAAAGCCAACCGAAGAGTCATTGGCGAAAGCCAAGAAACTCTACGGTATCGATTGCGCAATGTGTCACGGCGAAAAGGGTGACGGCAAAGGTGACATGGCATCCGACATCAAAAATGTCACCGACTTCACCAACCCCGACTCGATGAAAGGCCACACAGACGGCGAACTCTTTTACGTGATCCGCCACGGCAAAGGCGACATGCCTCTCGAAGGCGATCGCGCCAAAGATGACGACATCTGGAACCTGGTGAACTACGTCCGCGCGTTTGCGAAGAAGTAGAGATCTCGGGTGGTTGGACGGGCGGTCTGCCTTGCGCAGTCCGGCGATGAAATCGCCGTAGCGTGCCACCGACTCAGAACTCGCACGCCACTCCCGCAGTGGGGAGAATCGGCAGACCGCGCCCAGTTACGACGCTGTAGGTTCCACCTTGGTTGACTGTCGTATAAAAATAGCGGGGATTGTAGTGGTTGGTCGTATTCAGAAGTTCTCCGTACAGCGCCAGTTTCCAACGTGCTAGCACCCAGTCTTTCTCCACGCGCGTGTCAAGACGCTGATAGTCGCCCAGCCGTCCAAAGACATATTGATTCGTCCCTGGAATCGGGAATCCGGATCCATACAAAAATTTGCCGCTGAGATGAACGCTTGGCGTAAGGCGATAACTGGCGAAAACATTGAGCGTATGCCGCTGGTCCTGGAGCGTGGGATACAGAACCCAATTCGTGACGCCACCGATTGTGAGCGGGCTGCTTTGGCGCGCATACGTCAGTGTGTACCCGATCCATCCGGAAAGTCGCGTCGCGCTTCTGCTTTGCAGGACAATCTGCGCCCCCCGTGAATAGTCCCGATTGTAGGCTACGAAATTATGCGGCGGCGGGTAATGCGGAAGTATCGTGCACCGGCTCACTTGATTTTCCGCGTACAAGCTCGCATTTTGCCGGTCAAATAGTGTCACTTTCAGCCGGGTGCTCTCTCCCAGCCTCTGTTCTAGGCCGGCCGTGTAGTGATTTGCAGTTTGCAGAAATTCGGAACCGGGAATGCATTGGTTAAACAGGGGAAGTAACTCGAGCGGATTTGCGGGAATCGAGAACTGGTTGTAGCGGCCGACTCCGAACTGCAACTGCGTCGATTCTGCAATTTTGAAAGCCGCCGAAAGCTGCGGCGAAACGGGGTGAACATTGAACTGCTCCGCTGTGTCCAGCCGCACTCCGCCGATCAGGTGGAGCCGGTTATTCAGCAGGGCGACATTCTGCTGCACGTAGCCGTCGTGCTTCCATCCCGTTGCGCTCCGGGAACTCGTAAACGGCTGATTGTTTTGATCGAAAAATATGTCTACCTCGGCGTCCTTCACCCGCCGCGTCATCCATCCGAGATCGAGCACGTCGTCTTTTCGCCAGCTCCACTCGAGACTGCCACCGCCCGACCATTCATCGTGGTGGTTATTGTTGAGCAGCACGTGAATCGGATCCCATATCTTGAACGGAGCATCTACGTAGGCGAAATGAGCCTCCACCAGCAAGCCTGGGTTCACCGTCCATCGCCATCCGAGGCGCCCCAGACCAAAATCGTTGGTCCCGCTCTTGAATCCATTCAGGTCGGGGTTATTGAGATGAAGCTGATCGACCTTGGTGTGCCCGCCCAGGCCGGAGAAACTCAAGGTCTGATTGGGCACGATGTCGTAATCGAGGCGGACGCTGCCGTCATAGAACGAAACATCGTCATAGGCATCGTTGAGACGATTGCGCAGTAAATATCCGACATAGCTCTTGCGCACGGACGCCAGCCATGAGCCGCGCCTGGCGTGGCCAAGCCGTCCTTCTCCCAGCAGTTCACTTTCCGCCAGTCCGAACGAGGCGCGATAAATCGGACCGGTGCGGCTCCCCTCGCGTGTGTGCAGGTCCAGAGCTGCGCCGACGGCGTCTCCATATTTCTCCGGATAAGCTGCAGGCAGCAGTTTAATTTCTTCGATGGCTTCGCTCGTTAGGACGCTCAGCGTGGCGCCTTCACTCACGTTGATTCCATGAAAAGGATTGGGAACGAGAATGCCATCAATGTATGTGCTGGTATTTTCGTAGGAGGCTCCCATGACAGCGAACTGCGCGAAAAAGTCGTTATTGCTCGAGGCCGAAACTCCCGGCAAAGTTTGAATTGCACGGAACGGATCGTCACCGATCACGGTTGAGGTTTCCCGCAGCTCCGACGCCGTCAGATTTTCTTCGACGACGGCGGGTGAGTCGGCTCCCTGGAAAATGTCGCCCTTCACTTCGACTTTTTCCGTGCGCCGAAAATTGTCAGGCGCAACCGAAATTTCGAATTCCTTGGCCACTTCGTCAATTGCCAACGAGAAATCGACGGTTACGAGCCGGTATCCAACGGCATTCACACGCAGCGTGTAGTGTCCTGAGTCGACGCCGGAGATTACGAAGCTGCCGTCGTCTTTCGTGTTGGACGCCGCGACGGCTCTTCCTTGCGCATCCAGCACCGCAACCTGCACCCGGCCCAGCGGCTCCCCGCCGGCAACGCTGACAACCTTGCCGCGGAGCTCGGCGGCGTGTAGAAAGGCGGCATGAAGGATCGAGACGAGAAGACAAAGCAGAAAGAAACGGATGAACGCGGCCAGACGATCAGGCATTACATCCTCACTGGACCTGGCTGGGCCTGATTGCGACCCGGCTGTCCTTGGGAACGCCTGAAGTCAGGAAACTTGTGTGATTGCAGCGGCTAAAAGTTGACTTGGACGTCCGCGTTAGTCTACTTCGATCCGGCCTTCACTTCTACGCCCGCCCATTTTTCAAGCAGAGTGAGCGTCGAGGCATAGTCCATGTCCTGCTGTCCCTCTTCGGCCGCAACATCGTACACCTCTTCCACGGCCTCCAGACCGGGCAGCCTTACCCGCGATTCCTTGGCCGCTTCGAGTGCCAGGCGAATGTCTTTCAGCATCAGACGCAGAGGAAAATTCGGAGAGAAGTCGCGCTTCATGATGAAAGGAGCCTTGTAATCGACGACTCCTGATCGCACCATCGAGGCCTGGATCAACGGCAGCAATTTTTCAACGTCGACGCCGAGTTTGGTACCGAGCGTTAGCGCTTCCGCGAATCCTTCGTAGATGAGCGCGATCTGCAGATTCATGACCAGCTTCGTCGCCTGTCCCTTGCCAGTCTCGCCCATGTGAAAGACCTGCTTGCCCATTGCTTGAAAAAGCGGCTGCAGCCTTGCCAGCACGGCTTCGTCGCCGCCCGCCATAAAAATCAGACTCCCCGCCTCGGCAGCAATCTTCGACCCGGTCATCGGAGCGTCCACCCAGTCGACGCCGCGAGCTTTCACGCGCGCGGCAAAGCGCAGCGTGGCCGACGGCGAAATCGTGCTTGAGTCAGCAATGATCGCGCCCGCGTTCAGGGACTGCTCCGCGCCTCCTGGGCCAAACAAGACGGCCTCGACGGCCTTCGTGTCAGAGACGCACATCCACACGACTTCCGCGTTCGTAGCGGCTTCCGCCGGAGACGCAGCGCTGCGCGCGCCTTCCACTTCCCTGCCCCCGCTCCGATTCCAGACTGCCACCTCGTGTCCGGCTTTGACCAGATTCGCGGCCATCCACCGTCCCATAATTCCCAAACCTAAGAATGCGACGCGCATCAGCGTTCCTGCCTCCGTAACCCTATCCTGTCATATCGTACGGAGGAACCGCTAGTCCTGCAGAGCGCAAACTGCATAGCAAACTCCATTGAAAGAAGGAATTTAGATACACAACATGAAGAAGACGTTACGCCGTTGTGTCGTGTCACGCTCCAGTGCATCTAATTGCACTAGAGAGTTTCGCCAACAAGGTCGATAATAGGTGATGGTTCGCGTTCGTCGCGGACCGGTCGAAAGAATGTTAAAGTCTTCGCTAAAAAATTCCGCTCTGCGAAAAAGGGCCGGTCAGTTCACGCGTCTGGTGCGGCATTCCGCGGTTACGCCGCGCACCGGCAAAACTCACAAAGCCAAGCTGGTTTCGAATGGAGAACTCGGCGTTACGTTTATCGGGCACTCGAGTTTCTTCCTGCAGATTGGTGGACAGAATGTCGTCATCGATCCCAACTTCGCGCGCTGGCTCTTTCTGCTGAAGCGACTGCGGCAACCGGGATTGAATCTGCGCGACCTGCCTCCAATGGATGTCGTGCTGGTGACGCACGCGCACTTTGATCATCTCCATCGCCAGTCGTTGCGGACGATTGCGCGCCAGACCCGCCGCCAGACCGGCACTGCGCCGACGCTGGTCGTTCCCCACCATCTATTCGACCTCGTCTCCGATCTCGGGTTCGAGCAAATTGTCGAACTGGAGTGGTGGAACACCTATCGTCATGGCTCGCTCGACATCACGCATGTCCCCTCCCGGCATTGGGGAGCGCGCATTCTAAAAGATTCGCACCGCGGATATGGCGGCTACGTTCTGCGCAGCGGCAAACACTCCGTATATCACGCTGGAGATACCGCCTACTTCAACGGCTTTCGCGAGATTGGAAAGCGACTCTCGCCCGAACTGGCGCTCCTGCCCATTGGGGCCTACAACCCGGAGCAGTTCCGCAACGTGCATACCAATCCCGCCGACGCTACCAAAGCTTTTCTGGATCTGAAATCCCGTTGGATGGTACCCATGCATTACGGAACCTTCCGCCTGTCCCATGAGCCGATCGAAGAACCTTTGCAGTTGCTGGCGCAGGAAGCCCAGGCCGCTGGAGTGAAGGAAAGGGTAGTGGTGCTGGAAGAGGGTGTCACGCGCTTCTTCTGAAGCGTTGTCATGCGCAGGCAACCCCCCGGCCTCGCAACGATTCCCATTGTTTGTTTACGGCGCCGTGCCCATCCCCGAAGCTGCACCGCAACTAAGGAGATGACTTGGAGCAGTCCAGTGGAAACTGGTGTCTATAAGAGATGCATGCGTCCCCGAGCAGTCGTCTTCTTGTTGGCCATCGCCTGCCTGATCGCCGTACCCTCCCCGGCGCAATCCGCATCCGAGCATTCCGACACGATTCGTGGCGTCGTGATCAACAGCGCGACCCATGAACCCGTCGCCCGCGCCCTGGTTTACTCCCCGGACAATCGCTTCGCTACGATGACCAACAGCGAAGGTCGTTTTGAATTCAATCTCCCGCGCGCGGAAACTTCGACCGCGGGAGATTCCGATCCCGGCAATTCCGCCATCGCACGCCTGCAAGCCGCGGCCACGATTCGTCCCAACGTACTGATTGCCCGCAAGCCCGGATTCATGACCGATCCCAATTACCCGGCGCAAAACCTTCAGGGCGAGAATGTAAAAGACTTGACCATTACGCTCACGCCGGAGAGCCTGATTGTTGGCGCCGTGACGTTGCCGTCGTCCGACGTGGCAGATCCCATCACCCTCCAGATTTTTCGCCAGCAGGTAATGGAAGGGCGCGCCCGGTGGGTGCCCGCGGGTGGCACCCAGTCGACTTCCGACGGGCAATTCCGATTCGCCGACCTGCCCGCCGGCACCTATAAATTGCTGACGCGCGAGCAACTCGACCAAGACCCACTCTCCTTCGATCCGCTGGCCACGGATCCCCGTACGCTTGCCAATAAACGTGTCTTCGGATATCCGCCTGTCTATTATCAGAACGCATCCGATTTCGGTTCGGCGGCTACCATCCAGTTGGCAGCCGGGCAAACGCAGACAGTTGGGTTGACTCTCGCCAAGCAACCGTACTACCACGTCAAGGTGCCGGTGATGCCCGCCACCGAGAATGCGTTGCGGGTCGAGGTGTACTCGCACGGTCGCAAGGGTCCGGGGTTCTCTCTTGGCTACAACAACAACGACCATGCGATTGAAGGCTGGCTGCCTGACGGCACCTACACCATCGAAGCCTCGAGCTTCGGGGCCAATGGCTTTTCCGGGGAGCAGTCCTTTTCGGTACGCGGCTCGGCTGCGGACGGCCCCAGTTTGGCTCTCGTGCCCAATGCCTCGATTCCCGTGATGGTGAAAGAGGAATTCACATCGGAAGACCATACCGGCACGATGACGTTCAACATCAACGGGCGTAACGCGGTCGTCAAGGGTCCGCGTCGTTACCTTAACGTCGTGCTCGAGCCCGCCGACGACGTAGGAACCGGGCGACCGATCATGATGCGGGACCCAACGGTTTCCAAAGACGACGCGCTGTTCATCGACGGCGCGCCCGCGGGCAGTTACTGGGTGCGAGTGCATTCATCGCGCGGCTATGCCGCCTCCGTTCGCTCCGGAAATATTGACCTGCAGCATCAGCCGCTGGTGGTAGGCGTTGGCGGTGGAGCATCTCCGATCGAGATCACGATGCGCGACGACACGGCAGAAATCAGTGGTACTGTCGCGGGGGTCTCGGCACCGCCCGGTTCTGCCGGCCCAGGAGACACGGCTTCCTCGGGAGGCGCGCTTGCTGTCGCGCATATCTACTGCGTTCCTCTCCCTGACAGCGGTGGCCAGTTGGCTGTTTTTTGGAGCAACTTGGACGGCAGTTTCACGAACCCCACACTGGCTCCCGGCGCGTATCGCGTGCTTGCATTTGACCATGATCCGCAAGACCTCGAGTTTCGGAATCCCCAAGCTATGCAGGCCTATGACTCCAAGGGTCCGGTCGTGCGGCTGCTCGCCGGACAAAAGGAAAACGTGCAATTGCAGTTGATTTCGAGCGACGGCGACGCAGGTGAACAGTAATGCGGATGCCCGTAATGCCGCGCCTGATCGCTCTCGCCGCGGTTCTTTCCCTGAGCTGTTACTCGGCGGCGCAGGTTGAGCCCGCACAACACTCGCTCATTCCGCCCGGACCCTATCGAATCGCCGGAACCGTGGTCAACGCGAAGGGCGGCAACATGCTCGCTCGCGCCCGGGTCACGATCGCCGACGCAAAACACCGGGAAAGCACGCGGTCAGTCGTTACGCGCGATGACGGCCGGTTCTCGTTCCAGGTTCCCTCTGGAAAATATTCGCTGGATGGCTTGAGGCGCGGCTTCATCGAGGCTTCTTACAATCAGCATGAGCAGTTCTCGACCGCCATCGTCACCGGCGTCGGCCTCGACACGGAGCATCTCGCACTCCGACTGGCGCCGAACGCAGTTCTGACCGGCAAGATCCTCGATGAATACGGGGATCCCGTCCGCAGCGCACAAGTCACGGTTTACCGCGAGAATCATTTTCAGGGCGTGAGCCGCATCCTCCGTCATCGTGTCGCCTCGACCGACGACCAGGGACTCTACGAGGTCACTCCGCTGGAAGAAGGAACGTACTTCGTATCCGCGAAGGCCGCACCGTGGTATGCAATTCATCCGAGTACGGACGAAGCAGATTTAGCAAACGCGCCCGTGCAGGTTGATTCCTCGCTCGACGTCGTCTATCCGATCACTTATTACGGAGACGCCACCGAGGCCGAGGATGCGGCTCCGATCCCGGTCCGCGGCGGCGATCGCCTCGAAGCCGACATCCATCTCAATCCGCTTCCTTCGTTGCACATCATCGTGCACACCCAGGAAGACACTTCGCAGGGAGTGAATCTTCCTATCCTGCAGAAGCACGCTTTTGACGGCTTCGAACAGGTCGACTCCAGCAGCGTCCGTATGACTTCTCCCGGCGTGTTCGAGGTGACCGGAGTGGCGGCCGGCCGATACGTGGTCCGCATGCCCGATTCGAACGGGCAAATGAAAGAGCCCACCGACATCAATCTCAGCGGCGGTGGCGAACTTGACGTCACCACCGGTAGCTCGACCAGTCAGATCAAGGCGACGGTTCAGATTGAAGGCGCAGCGAGTCTTCCGGAAGGACTGCAGATCGGGCTGCGCGACCGAAAGGGAAGAATGAACGCCGCCCAAGTTGACGAAAAAGGGGAAGCGCTTTTTGGAGACGTCGCGCCCGGCGCTTACGACATCGTGGCCAACTCCACTACGGAGCCATATTCAGTGATCCGCATCGCCTCGGCGGCTACCGCAACTCCAGGACATTCGCTCACCGTCCCTGCGGGGTCGGAACTGACTATTTCGGTGACTCTGGTCGGAAGTCCGGTCGCCGTAGAAGGCTTCGCAAAGCAGGCGGGAAAAGCGACAGCAGGCGCGATGATCGTTCTCGTGCCCAAAAATCCCGAAAGTAATCTCGATCGCTTTCGGCGCGACCAGAGCGATCTCGACGGGAGTTTCCATCTGCCCAATGTCATCCCGGGCAGCTACACGATGATCGCCATTGACGATGGCTGGGACCTCGACTGGTCACAACCGGCGGTGTTGGCGCAATACCTCAAGCACGGGCAATCACTCACTGTCGAAGATCGATCGCCGTCGATACTGCACCTCCAAGACGCTGTGGAAGTGCAGGCGAAGTAGCCGCAACAGCTCTTTCTCACTTGCCCGCACTTACGAAAGCACCGGTGGTAGCGTTGATCACGCCGATACCCTTCCGATCCTTTTCGCTCACGCCGTAGATCACATACCAGACAGGCACATTCTGCTTTCGATCCTTGAGCAACACAAATGTAATGGGCTGCTGCGCGTCCTTCTTGATAATGGCTTCGCCTCCGTGCTGCTGGGCGATCTCAACTGCCTTATCAGTATCGGTTTTCACCAGCAAGGGAAGAAACGCCAGATTGGCCGCTTCGGAATTGTACGGGCCGTCGTTGCCTTCCGTGGAGACTCCGAAAGGAGGAGCGTCCGGACGCCGGCTTCCCGAACAGACGATAGTTTTGGTCGCGCGGCGAGCGGGTGAAGCAAAGTACCCACGCCACACCGTCGATTTTCCGTTTTGCCCGTTGGCTTCCGGTGTGAGAACTGATTCCAACCGAGCCGGCTGCGCGTCCGGCGACCATTTCAACGCCAGACCCAGCATGCGATTGAAAGCCTCCTGGCCCGTATAAGGCATGGGCTCTGGCGGCGCGGCAGGCTTCGTGGCCGCAGTCTCCGCTGGCTTGCTTTCGTTGGAGCTGCATCCAGCGGCTAGCATTGCGAGGCTGACTACACTCACGGCAAATGCGAGACGGTAAGAAATCATTGGTAAATGCCTCCCGTACTATTGTTTGCCACGAATTGTACTGCTTGCTTGCGGTTTTGCAAGGGCGGGAGTCATTCTGAAAGTTTTCTGGTGCGTGATGCCTTGTGTTCGACAACCTCCGCCAAGCGCTCAATAGCCCGAAAAAATTACGGAAGAACCGTCAACAGGTTGCAACCAAAAGAGCGCTAGAAAACTTCCAAGCAAAGAGAGCCACATGTCGATTGTCCAGCTCCTTCGGAACAATGTAAGCGGGTTAAACCGGCTAACGACCGTCTGCGTCGCCGCGCTAAGTATCCTGTTGGCGCGCGGCCTGCCGCCGACTGAACTGCACCTCAATGCCGGCTCAGCTCTCCATTCCTTTTCGAATCACGATCATCGGCAGTGTCTCGATCATGACGCGTCGGAATGGGAGGCCTTTTGCGGTACAAAGGTAAGAGTTCCGCCGCCGGTCGCGGCGCACGACCCGGTCCCAACGGTCGCGCCTTGTGTCGATCTCCTTACCGATGGTTGGCACTTCAACCGCCCCCCGCCTCTCTGCTAGCCGTATCGGATTCATTTCGCACACCCACAACCGGCTTGCGGGGCCATCACGAGCAGCCGCGGCCTTGTTCCCAAACAGTGAAATACTTTCGGAGGAACCACCATGGCTGAAAGTGAGGGCAGCAGCTGGAAAGAATTGTGCAACGCCGCTTTGCAAGAAAGAGATCCCACCAAATTGATGAAGATCGTCCAACAACTGAACAACGTCCTGCAAGTAGAAGAAAATATCCAACGTGATTTGAGGAATGCCCGGAAACATGGCAGGCCTTCGGAGGATGTTGAATGTTAGCGAATGGTTTGATACCAACTGCAACCGTGTCATCGCCGGGACCAGACGGTCGCGCATCCGCGAGGACGATGTCCGAACGATTTGTGCTTGGAGTCGCCCTTGCCGTCGGACTCGTCTCATTTGTCGCGACAGAGTTCCTGCACTATCTTCTGGTTCCCGACATCGGACGCGACAAGGAACGCTTGCTGGCGGAAGCTTTGTCGGCGCTCGTGGTGAGTTGCCTGGCTGCAAAACTAGCCCACATTACCGCGAAGCAACAGCGTCTTACCGTGGCCCGCATGCAGGTGATTGCGGAAATGAATCATCACATACGAAATGCTTTGGCTCCGATCTCGCTTTCATCCGATCTCGCTGAAAATCAGCAACTGGTTCAGGTGATCTCGCAAGGCGTGGACCGCATTGAGTGGGCGCTTCGGGAAGTCCTTCCGCGCGAAATACCATTCGGCCAAGAACGCTCGTCCCTAGTCGATTCTCGTAATCGTAAAGGGCGGCCAGCGGCTGGCGAGCAAAACAAAAATGCTATGCCTTGACAAGCAATCCGACTCCGCTACGCGCTAGATTCATACGTGGACTAGTGATGGCGGTGACCATGAAAAAAGCAGAAGCTCTTCGTTGCGAGTGGGATTTGGCGTTCTTGGAGCGGACTGTCCGGAGCCAGATCGTCTTACTGGCTGCCCTGATGTCACTGACTCCGAGCTTGCGCGCACAAAGTGCGATCCCCGCCGGAACCATACTGCCCCTGCAATTGAACACCTCGCTGAACACAAAAAAGATCAAAGCCGGACAGATTGTCTCCGCACGCCTCATGCAGGAAGTCCCTTTGCCCTCCGGTGCGAAGATTCGCGCCGGCGCGAAAGCAACCGGACGAATACTCGATGTTGTCAGCGCAAGAGATGGCAGCGGAGCGAGAATCTCCTTCCAGTTCGACTCGCTGCAGGTTGCGAAGCGTGCCGTGCCGATCACCACGAACCTGCGGGCGCTGGCCTCGATGCGGGAGGTAGAGGATGCCCAAATACCACAAGCAGGTCCTGACCGGGGAACCTCCAGGTACTGGTGGACGACGGTCCAGATTGGAGGCGATGTCGTCTACGGGGAGGGTGGGCAGGTTGCCAGAGGGTTGGACATAGTCGGAACAGCAACTGCCGACGGAACATTAGGACGACCGGCGCCCAATCCCGGAATGCACTGCCGCGGCACGATCAGCGGCAACGACCATCCGCAAGCTTTGTGGCTTTTTTCTGCCAATGCGTGTGGAATCTACGGCTTCTCCGATCTGGCAATCGTGCACGCGGGCCGAAGTAGTCCAGTCGGGCAAATTGCACTGGCCTCAGCGAAGGGCAATATTAGCGTCCACAGCGGCAGCGGGCTTCTCCTTCGAGTGCAATAAGACTGGAGCGCTCCATTGCGATATTGGGGGAGATTTGAGTCGGATTGCACTCAAAAGTGTAGCTCCGAGGTAACCCCGCAGCCCCGTTTGCGTCTAAGTAAGCAAGCGCTTTCACATGGTATACTGCGCTCATAAGGGGTGGCTGGATCCCTCACGTCCCTGCCCAAGTATTACTGAGGATTTCGACACATGGCTGGTAGTTCTCGTCGTTCTCTCTTCCTGATTGTCTTTGTCCTCGGCCTGTTCGGTCTGCTGGGCATGCTCTTCGCGCAACGTATCAGTCCCGCATCAACGCCGAGCAGCGACTCCGACGTCCGCGACAGCTTGAAGGAATTTACCGAGGTCTATAAGACCATCGAGGACAACTACGCCGATCCGGTCAATCCGGATAAAGCGATCTATAACGGCGCGATCCCGAGCATGTTGCACCAGCTCGATCCGCACTCGAATTTCTTCGATCCCAAATCTTATTCCGCCCTGCGCGAAGAGCAGCGCGGCAAGTATTACGGCGTCGGCATGACGGTCGGACCGCGCAATAACAAAGTCATCGTCATCGCTCCTTTCGTGGGAACGCCGGCCTACCGGGCCGGCATCCGTCCGGGCGACATCATCGCCGCTATCGACGGTAAGCCCACAGACAACATGAGCACGTCCGACGTGGCCGATCTGCTCAAAGGACCGAAAGGCACTACCGTCCGCATCACCATGTTGCGCGAAGGTTCCGACCATCCGCTGGAATTCGCCGTCGTTCGCGACGAGATTCCACGCTACAGCGTCGATCTTCATTTCATGATCAAGCCCGGCATCGGCTACATGCACGTTTCCGGTTTCCAGGAAACGACCGAGCATGAAGTCGCCGAAGCACTCGACCAGATGGGCGAACTGAAAGGCCTGGTGCTGGATCTGCGCCAGAACCCCGGAGGCTTGCTGAGCGAAGGCGTAGGCGTTGCCGATAAGTTCTTGAAGAAGGGACAGCTGATCGTCTCGCATCATGGCCGCTCTTCTCCGGAAAAACGATACGTCGCGGCGCATGGAAACGGCGGCAAGGAATATCCGTTGGTTGTTCTCGTAAATCGCGGCACGGCCTCGGCGGCTGAAATTGTTGCCGGAGCGATCCAGGATCACGACCGCGGCCTCATCGTCGGCGAAATCACCTTCGGCAAAGGTTTGGTGCAGACCGTATATCCGCTCACCGAAAATACCGGCCTCGCTCTTACCACGGCGAAGTACTACACCCCAAGCGGACGCCTCATTCAGCGCGATTACACCAATCTTTCTCTCTACGACTACTACTACAACCGTGAAGGCGAAGAGAATAACGCGAAGCACGAAGTGAAGCTTACAGATGGCGGACGCACCGTGTATGGCGGCGGAGGCATTACTCCCGACGTGAAACTCGCGCCTTACAAATCCAACAAGTTTCAGGATTCGCTCCTGCAACACTACGCATTGTTCAACTTCGCCAAGCATTACTCGCTGACGCACAAGGTCTCGCAAAGCTTTGAAGTGGACGATGCTGTGCTGCTCGACTTCCGGAAATTTCTTGATTCCGAAAAGATTGCTTACACCGAAGCCGAGATGATCGAGAGCAACGACTGGCTGCGCTCCAACATCAAGAGCGAAATCTTCGTGGATGCATTCGGGCAGGAAGAAGGCTTGAAAGTGCGGGCCGAAACCGATCCCGATGTAATCAAGGCTCTCGACCTGATGCCGCAAGCGCGCGCCCTGGCCGACAACGCAAAACGCGTGGTTGCCGAACGAAACGCGGCTCCAATCTCACGCTAGCAAATTAAGGACGGTTTCACAGAAAGGCTCGGGCAACCGGGCCTTTTGATTTTTTGCCTCCAGAAAAGCCTCGCCGCTTTCATCTACAGTTGCATCTTATCGGGTTGCCTATGATCTCAATGTTTCGCCGTATTGAGGTGTACCCGGTAGTGCTGTTGCTGGCCATCACGATTTGTAGCAGCCAGGAACACCCACCCGCCAGCGATGTCTCGCCGGCTCGCGCGGCCCGCGTGTTCGGCGAGAAGCGAAAGGTCAAGGGTGTCCCGAACTTCGGCAAGGTCACGCCAACACTTTTTCGCGGCGCCCAGCCCTCCGAAAAGGGTTTCGAAGCGCTCGCCAAGATGGGCGTGGACATCGTGGTGGACGCACGCGGCGAGCGTGCCGCCAGCGAAGGCAAAGAAGTCAACCGCCTGGGGATGAAATACGTCGCGATCCCATGGCACTGTTCTTTCCCACACGACGACGTGTTCGCACGGTTTTTGAAGCTGCTTCGGGAGAATCCGGACAAGAAAGTTTTCGTGCACTGCCGGCTGGGCGACGACCGCACCGGCATGATGGTCGCCGCTTATCGCATGGCGGACGAAGGCTGGACCGCGGACGAGGCCATGCTGGAAATGCAACATTTTGGCTTTACGCGAACCCATCACTTTATTTGCCCGCGCCTGGCGTCCTACGAGCAGAGTTTCCCCAAAAGGCTGAAAAGCGATCCTGAGCTTGAAAGCCTGCGCTCGCATTCCAGCCTGTCTGGCGCTAAATAGGTCGGTTACCCGGCCCAAATGCCTCTTGAGTGCGGCCCCGGAAAGCCCTAAAGTACAGGAGAGCGAAATGCGCGGAGGCGCCCGTCTGCCAGCGGAAATCCTGCTTCAATCCGGGCCATGGCTGCAAGCAGTGCCGTGGACGATCGCGGTGCTGGTGGCGACGGTGGCGGGAGTTCTCGACTGGCGCTACCGCCGGATTCCGAACTGGCTCACGGTGTCAGGACTCGCGGCAGGAGTGGCGGTCAACACGATTCTCCACGGCTGGCCTGGGCTGAAAGCAGCCTTGCTAGGAGCGCTACTGGGGCTGGGGCTTCTGCTGCCGTTTGTGCTGATCCGCAGCCTGGGCGCGGGCGACTGGAAACTGGCGGGTGCGCTAGGTTCCTGCATCGGTCCGAGTCAGTTGCTCACCGTGCTGATGGGTACAATTTTAGTAGCCGGATTGATGGCGCTTGCGGTTGTTATCTGGAAGGGACGGCTGAAGCAGACGCTGCTGAACATAGCGCACTTGTTGGCCGCACTGTTCAGCTTGCGGATGCCAAGCCACGATGTATCGCTCGACGATCCGCAATCGACGAAGATCCCGTTTGGCGTGGCCATGGCGGCCGCGGTTTTGTTTTACGGAATCGGAAAAGCCACCGGGCGGCTCTAGTTGGGGGAGGACCTGCTGTTTGCTGACATTTCAACAAATCCCGCGCAAATTTCGCGCCACCGATGGCGCAGAAATCGCCGAGGCCGCGCTCGTGCTGCCCCTAGTCTTCATGCTCCTCCTCGGTATCGTCTGGTTCGGACGCGCGTTCAACATCTACTCGACGATCACGCAAGCAGCACAGCAGGGAGCGATCACAGCGGCGCGATCCTCATGCGCCACGTGCGGAAACGTGGAAGCGGCCGATGCCACAGTGAATGGCGCGGTTACTGGGTTGATGCAGTCTTCGAGTCTGGACCCTGCGCAAATCCAAGTGAGTTCCGCAAGCCCCACTTTGTGCGTCACACCCGCGGGTGCATGCAAGACAACAGCTAACAACATCAAGGTCTGCCGGAACGTGCAGTTGAATCCGGGCGCGACGACCGAACCGACACAATGCGGGACGATGGTGGCCTTTCAATATCCGTTCAAGTTTTACCTACCCTTCACTTCTCTTAACCTGCAACAGGTTGTGATGTCAGCGCAGGCGCAAAGCAGGATGGAGAACTAATGCTGCGCCGCCTGACTCTCCGTATAGCACGGGATGAACAGGGATCGGCGTTGCTGGAATTTGCCATCACGCTGCCTCTGCTGGTGGTGTTCGTGGTCGGCATCTACGACTTCAGCGGAGCGTTCAACCAGAAGCAAAAGATCGCACAAGCCGCGCAAGAGGGAGCCATCGTCGTCGGCGCACAACCTCGAAACGACATTGAGCAGAGTAACCTCGATCCGGACTCCTTGCGACCAGTTGTGACTTCGATTTTCAACTCGCTGGCCGCTGCCAATCTCTTGCCCAATGCGAATGTTGGAGGGTGTAAACCTCCGGGCACGGTGCTTCGGCAGGCCGCCTTGCAGTGGAAGTACACAATTTCTGGCTGTTCCGGAATTTCGGGGGACGACCTCGTCATCACGATCAACCGCGCCACAGCCTGTGTGTCCGGAGCAAACTGTGCTGCCGGACCACCCGTGGCAGTCGGCAGCGTGGTGAGTGTTCAGTATCCATACCATTGGCGATTCAATAGTGTGATTCAGTTGCTGATTCCGGGTGCGAGCTATGCCGCCATCACCCAGTTGACCGAGAGCGCTACGGTCCAAAACCAGATCTGAGGATACTTGCGACGCGTTCAACCTAAATTGCGACGAAGCGCGCAGCACCGTGACGAAAAGGGGATCGTCATCATGCTGGTGGCGGTCGTCATGTTGTTTGTGGTCGGAGCGATGGCGGCGCTCTCGATCGACGCAGTGACACTCTATACAGCTCGCAGCGAAGCGCAACTTGCGGCCGATGGTTCGGCGTTAGCTGGAGCGCGGGTGCTCGCCAACTCCGGCATGACATCGGATACGACGGGTGGGTTGACGTCTACCGCCTGATTGTGTTGCTTGCGAGTATCGGGCAGGGGTTCGGCGTCGGCAGGGCCATTACCGGATTCACGACCGCGGCCCAAGCGGCAGCCTCGCCAAAGCGCATCGCTAATTCAATCACGATTACCAATAAGAGCGGCGCTGCGATCAGCAATTATCCGTTTCAGTTCGGCCGGCCGTTTGTCGATGGCGCAATCGCCAACGAGCCGCAGGTGCTGATCAACGGCCAACCGGCTGTCACCCAGGCCGACGTCAAGAACCGCTATCCCGACGGTTCGGTCGAATTCGCGGTGATCGCCGTCGTCATCCCGACCCTCCCGGCCACCGGCTCGTCGATCCTGACCTTCCAGAACCAGACCGCGAGCAACAACACCCCGCTGACCCAGGCGCAAATGCTCGATCCGGGGTATAATTTTGATCCCGTAATGACGCTCAGCCCACTGTCGGGGCCTAACCAGAGAACGTCCGGGCGCTCGATGCTGCAGAACGGCGACTACAAGCTGTGGACCTCGGGGCCGGTGGCGCAGACGATCATGCTCGCCGACGATACGACCGCGCGCAAATACGATATCGGCTTTGGCGATGGCTATCACCCGTTCCGGCCACGGTTCTACGCGACCTTCTGGCCGGCGACCCATCAGGTCTTTGTCCGCGCCATCGGCGAGAACGGGTTGTCGACCGAGATCGAGGATCTCGCCTACAAGCTAAACTTAACCTCGTCCGGCAAGGCGATTTATTCCGCCGACTTGTCGGGCAAGCTGGTGACCCGTCCGAAGCTCCATTGGGCGGGAAGCCGGTGGACCAGGAAGTTCTGGATCGGCGGCACCCCGTCGCCGCAGGTCAACATCGACAACAACCTCGCTTATCTCGAAAGCACCCGGTTTCTGCCGAATTTCGATACCTCGATCACCGTAGCGCCCAGCACCGTCGCGCAGGAATATGCGTTCTACGCGCAGAACGCCAACGACATCTACGACGGCTCGTGGAACCAGCCGACCAACAGCACGACCTGGCAGACCGCGATGCCTTCGACCGGCGCCCGGCAGGACATCGCGCCCTATCCCGAGTGGACCGCGTTGTGGCTCTACACCGGCGATTGGCGGATGCGTCAGGTGGCGCTCGGGCTCGCCGATCAGGCGGCGTCGTGGGCGATGCATATCCGGGAGACCGACCCGACCAAGCGTCTCCTGATCACCGACCCGAAGCGGGTCGCCGGCGAGCGGTTACGGTTTGCCGTTCTCACACGCCGACCGCCAGAGCGCCTTCGGACAATTGACGGTGGGCGGCAACGGCCTGTTCAATTGGGGCACGGCGGCGACAACCTCAAGGCGGTCAGCGCATCGGTGGACAAGAACGATCCTTGGGGTTGGGACGGCGCGCATCAGCCGCAAGCGTTCTTCCCGCAATACATTCTGACCGGCGATCCGTTCTATCTGGAAGAGATGGAGTTCTGGGCCTCGATCACCGCCTTCAATTGCTGGGGCGGGACGAACAACATGGGCCAGGGCTGCGGGCCATATCCGTCGACCACGGTTTACGCGGGTGCAATTCACGATCAGCTTCGGGGCGATGCTTGGACATCACGGAACCGGGCGGAGACGGCCTTTGCCGAGCCGGACGTAAGTCCTATGAAGGCTTACTTCACCGCACTGATGAACGAGGCGATCGCGCGATGGGAAGGTGGTTTCCAGCTCACAGGGACCAAGTTCGATGGGACGCCGGAGAAGGTGTGGGGAGCGAAAGTCGGCAACGACGCCACAGTCAATGCCGGCCCGTTCAGCGGACAGGTTCCGCCCATGCACAATTGGGAAAGCATCTGTAGTCCGACCGTCGCGTTCGCCAATTGCATCGCTGACCCGTCCTGGCTGGTGCCCGCGGTCGCCGGTTCATTCGGCCAACCATGGATGCAGTGGTACCTACAATACTCTCTCGGAAGGTTGTACGAACTCGGCTACCCGATCCAGACGGTCGCGGCGTGGAGCGCGCCCTACCCGATCGGCATGATCAACGATTCGGGGATGCCGACCGCCGTCGCATTGTACAATTCCTCGCCGCTGCAACGAGGAACCGCCGGCTGGTTCACGACCTGGGCCGGCTGGCTCAGCGCGATAAACTTTTCGGGGTGCTGCGGCACGGCTGGCTTTCAAGGCTATTTCAACGGCAACCTGGCGAGCGATGGTCGTCAGGTATGGCTGACCCCCGGGCTGGCGATGCTGGTTGATGAGGCCCAGCCGGGCGCCGTCAAGGCTTGGAGCTGGTGGATTGGGAACGTCTACTCCAAGGTTCCCGACTTCGCCAACGACCCGAAATGGGCGATCGTGCCGCGCACCGACACCAACGTCCTGCCCGCGCAACCGCTGTAGCGCGCCCGAGAAAGAGCGGTGCCATAGCCGTCGCAAATCTCTCCCTCATGCGGAGAGGAATCGCGATCGGATCTCGCGTCCCCGATCGCAGCGCCGACCCGCCCCGGGCACAAATAAGTTGCGCCCTCGGAGGGGGTTGGCATCGCCTCAGAGAACGCCGCGCTCGCGCAGCGCCGCGACCGCCGCCACATCGTAGCCAAGCTCGCCCAGAACGGCATCGGTGTGCTCACCTTGGTCGGGGGTCGGACCGCAATTCGTCGGGTTGCGGGTACGCGCTCAGATGGATCGGCTGGCCGACGACTTTTTGTGGGCCAAGCTTCGGATGGCTGACCGGCCTGGCGATGCCGAGGTGCTGCACCTGCGGGTCGGCGAAGGTCTGGTCGATCGAGTTGATCGGGCCACACGGCACCCCGGCCTTGTTCAGCAGATCGACCCAATAGGCGTTCGGATGCCGGCGCATGATCTCGTTCAGATGCGCGATCAGCGCTGGGCGGTTCTTGGCGCGGGCCACGACCGTCTTGAAGTCGGGATTGTCGAGCAGATCCCTGGCGCCGGCGGCCTCGCAAAACCGCTGCCACAGATTGTCCCCCGATGCGGCGATATTGATGTACCCGTCGGCGGTTTGGAACATTCCGGTGCCCGGCGAAGTCGGGTGGAAATTGCCTTCCTGGCCGGCGACCTCGCCCTTCATCAGATAGCGCGCCGCCTGGAAGTCGAGCATGTAGATCTGCGCCTCCAGCAGCGAGGTCTGCACCCATTGGCCCTCGCCGGTGCGCTCTCGGTTCAAGCAGCGCCAGTACGATTCCGTAGGACAACAAGAGGCCGGCCGACGTGTCGTTAATTGCGATGCCGACGCGCACCGGTCCCTGGCCCGGGTGACCGGTGATCGACATCAGTCCGCCCATGCCTTGGGCGATCTGGTCAACGCCGGGCCGCCCGGCATAAGGCCCGTCCTGGCCAAATCCGGATATGCTGCCATAGACGATGCGCGGATTGACCTTCTTCACCGCTTCGTAATCGATGCCGAGCCGATGCTTAACGTCGGATTTGTAATTCTCGACGATGACATCGGCCCGCTCGGCCAGCTTGAAAAAGATCTCCAGACCTTCCTTGCTCTTCAGGTTCAACGTCATCGACCGCTTGTTGCGGTGAAGGTTCTGAAAATCGGGGCCATCGCGGCGGCTGCCGGTCGCGTCGACCTGCTCACCGGGCGGCTCGATCTTCACCACCTTCGCCCCCCAATCGGCAAGCTGGCGAACCGCCGTCGGTCCAGCCCGATGGGCGGTCAGGTCGATAACAAAGAAATCATTCAGCGGAAGCGGAAAAGACGGCATCGGTTGTCTCTCTCGGTTGTCGGCGTAAAGGGCGGCGGTAAGGAAGAACGGCTGCGCCGTTACTGGCCCGGACCTTGACGAAACATCTGGTCCGCGGCCTGACGTTGCGCCGGCGACAGGCTCGCATACAGCGCCTCGAGCGCGGGCAGAAGTCGCTTCAAGCCGCTGACCTCCTGCTCGCTGACCTGGATTGCGAGCCGAAGATCGTCGACCGCGTTCGAAATCGCCGGTGGCGTACTCGGTACCATGCGAGCGTTCTCCCGCATGACATTGACGAGGGCAGCGAAGCGGGGCTCCTGGGCCGGGGTGATCTGCAGCCGTTGGTGCAGCTGGGCAATGTTAGCCTCGACATTTGGTCCGGGTCCCGGGGCCTGAATCAGCAGCACCGTTAATGCCCGGTGCCTGGGTTCCGGGCTGCCGATCGCCGCGGCGCGAGACGGCGCGCCGAGCGGCAGCAACCAAGCCATGGCCAAGTAGGCCGTCATAACCAGCCGTCCCGCTGGTAAATTCGCCCGCAACATTGCGCGAGATCCCTTCGAACCATCACGCCGGTACGCTTGCACCGAGTGAGGCAGGTTTCAAGCCTCGGCCTCGGCCCGCGCCCCCCCCCCCGCGACTTGCCGCAGTCCAGCCATGCGAGAGAGGAAGAGCGTCTTGTCGAATTCGCGATGTGCGGCCGGACATTGCCGCGTGCTACACTTTCTCCCGAAAAAAGCGCGACCTATGGGTTCCAGCGAGGAAAGGGATAGCGATGGCGTATGACCTGCTGATCAAGAACGGGCGCATCGTCGACGGCTCGGGGATGCCGGGGTTCCGCGGCGATGTCGGGATCAAAGACGGCAAGATCGCCGAGATCGGCAAGTTGAGCGGCCCCGCTACTCGTACGGTCGACGCCGCCGGCCGCGTCGTCGCCCCGGGCTTCATCGACAATCACTGCCATTACGACGCGCAAGTCACCTGGGACCCATTGTGCTCTTTCTCGTGCGACCACGGCGCCACTTCGGTGATTTTCGGCAATTGCTCGCTGTCGCTGGCGCCGGTGCGCAAAGGCAGGGAGGAGCGGCTGTCCGAGTTCTTGTCCTATGTCGAAGCGATACCGATGGAGGTGCTGCGCACCCTCGAATTCGACTGGGAGACGGTGCCGCAATATCTCGACCAGCTCGACCGCAATCTCGGCGTCAACGTCGGCAATCTGATCGGCCACACTGCGGTGCGATATTACGTGATGGGCGATGATTGCCAGAAGCGCACGGCCACCGATGACGAGATCCAAGACATGCAGGATCTCGTGCGCGACGGCATGAAGGCCGGGGCGCTCGGCGTCTCGGTGTCCCGCAACCAGGGCCATTTTGACCCGCAGGGTGTCCACATCCCCGCGATCTGGGCGGACGAGAAGGAGATTTTCGCGATCGGCGATGTGCTGCGCGAGCTCGGCACCGGGATCATTCAGAGCGGCGGCGGCAACGGCGCCGAGATGAAAGACGCGCTGATGAGCCGACTGTCCGAGGCGACCGGCCGAGTCGTCGTCTACAACAATCTCGGCCAGACAATGCGCCGGCCCGGCCAGTGGCAGAAGCAGATGGCCCAGGTCGACGCGACGACCGCCAAGGGCATCCGCGCCTACCCGATGTGCACGCCAAATCGCATCACCGATTATTTCACGATGCGGAACACGCAGACCTTCCGCGGGATGGCGGTGTGGCACCCGATTTGTCTGTCTTCGCCGGAAGAGATGCTGAAGGCCTATGCCGATCCCGAAATTCGCCGGAAGCTTCACGAAGAGGCGATCGAATTCAAGAACGGGCCGGCGATCGGCATCTGCAGCACCTGGTGGGACTACATGGTGTTGCAGACTGCGGTCTTGCCAAAGAACAAGCTGTACGAAGGCAAGACCCTCGGCCAGATCGCCAAGGCGCAGGGTAAGGGCATCATTGACGCTTTTCTTGATCTGGCGATCGAGGAGACCCTCGACACAGAGTGGCTGCACGGCGAGAACAACGTCGATGAAGAGGCTGTCGCCAAGATCCTGACCTATCCGAACGCGATCATCGGGCTGTCGGATGGCGGCGCGCACGTCCAGTTCCAAAGCGGGTTCGGTTTCAGCACTCGCCTGCTCGCGGAATGGGTGCGCGAGAAGCAGGTCATGACCTTGGACCAGGCGGTGCGGCGGCTGACCTTCAACTCGGCCTCGACCTTTGGGCTCTACGACCGCGGGTTGCTGCGGCCGGGATTGGTGGCCGACATCGTGATCTTCGATCCCGATACGGTCCGCCCGCTGCCCGTCGAGGTGCTGCACGACTTCCCGACCGGCGCCAAGCGCATCAAGGAGCCGGCCGAGGGCATCCACATGACGATCGTCAATGGCCAGGTGCTGCTCGAAGACGGCAAGCACACCGGCGCGCTGCCCGGGCCGGGTGCTGCGCAACACCTATTACCAGGCCTGCACGCGTAACACTCGGGCGACGCCGCTCACCCCGACCCTCTCCCGCCGGCGGAGGAGGGAAGACGCCGGGAAACAGGCAAGCAGATGAGGGGGGACGGCGCTCAAAGGGAGGATAATCATGCCGACATTCCGGCCGACCCCAGATCTCGACATGCACTACGAGGTCGACGACTTCACCGCCCGTGGCGTCGGGCCGGGACGCCATCTTGATGCTGCACGGCAACGCCGAGAGCGGGCTGGCGTGGTACGGCTGGGTCCCGGCCTCGCGAGACAATACAAGGTCGTGCGGCCGGATATGCGCGGCTTTGGCGCGTCGACGCCGATGGCGCGCGATTTCCGTGGACGCCTTCCGACACATCATCGACGATTTCGTCCAACTCATCGACGACCTGGGCGTCAACCGCTTCCTCATCTCGGCGCGCCAAGATCGGCGGGACGATGGCACGGGCTGTCGCCGCGCGACGCCCGAGCGGTCGACTTGACCGTAGTCGGCACACCGCCGCCGCTGCGAGCAGGTGCGGCCGAGCGCGTCACCCGAACTGAACGCGGCCTTCGAACGCGACGGATGGGGCCTGGGCGCGTAAAACAATGGGCGGCAGGCTCGGCGGCGATTTCCGCCCGAAGGCGTCGAGTGGTGGATCCGCTTCATGGGCCGCACAGCGGTTTCGACCCAGATCGGCTTTATGCGAACCATCGCCTGCGCCGACGTCCGCCGTCCGAAAATACGCTGCCCCACCCTCGTTATCACGACCGACGGCAGCGGGCTCGCCTCGGTTGATGAAACTCGCGCTTGGCAACAGCAGATCCCGAACTCGAAACTGGTGGTGTTGCCGGGCAATTCCTATCACGTCGCCGCCACCAACGCGAACCCAGTGCCGCGGCGACCGTCGAGTCTCCGCCGCCAACGCCGGCGCCTGAGCAGAGAGTCGCCGATCGCCTCGGCTTGTGCTGGCACCGAGTTGAGGGAACTCGCCGAACGCGCGAGTTGCCGCCACTCGTAACGCTGTGAGCCCGAGAAGCGATGTCTGCGTCTGCGTCTAATGATTGGATCGGCAACGCCGGAGACGCCGGTCAACTGGTGCCGATCAGGGTTCCGGGTCGTCTCAGAACATATAACGACGAATTTTCGCAATTCCGCCGTCCTGCGAGTTTGCCGTGAAGGCCCGGCGTGCGGCAGCCCCGGCAGCGCTTCACCCGGGACGCAACGATCCTTGCCGCTGCGGCAGCGGCCAAGTTCAAGCTCTCTCTGCGCGCCTTGCCGGCGGGAACCGAGACCCCGAATTCGCGAACACCGGCCGCTTCCCTGCTTCCACGGCGCTCGGTCCAGATCAGCGGAGCAACGGTCTCGGCCGGCTGACCGAGGTGAGCCGCCTGCGCGAGACCGCCGAACAGTTCCTTCGCAGGCAATCTGCGCTGCCTGCTGCGGAGATCCCGGCAGGGAGCCCCCCGAACGCTGGGCACAGTGTCACGCCGGATCAGCGCGCTGCGGCCCGACGTCATTGGGAACACGGTAACCGGCTCGTCAACTCGGCCGGAATTCCCACCGCCGTTTCCGCCTTCACTCGGGCAACCCAACTCGACCCGGGGGACGCCGCCTCACATCACGCGCTCGGCCGGGTGTTGCTGTGCCTGGGCCGTCTAGCAGAGGCGGCCGCAAGCCTGCGCTTGGCAACCGCGTTGAGAGATGATGCCGCTGCATACCACGATCTGGGCGTGGTGCTGCAGCGGCGGGCCCCCGAAGCGATTGCGGCGTATCGCCGAGCCGTCGAGCTGGACCCGGAACTGGCCGAAGCTCACGCCGCGCTGGGCGGTCTCGTCGAGCTGGCCGGCGAATATGAGGAGGCGGCACAATGCTTTCGCCGCGCCGCGACAACCGCTTCCGATCCCGAAGCGGCCGGGTTGAACTTCGCAAAGGCGTTGATGCTGGAGGCGAATTTCCGGGAGCAGAGGACCAGCTGCGACAGGCGTTGGCGCACAATCCGCAAAGCGACACGCTGATAAAATCTCTCGGCGATGTTCTCGCTCGCCAAGGACGTTTTACTGAGGCGAGCGAGGCCTTTGACCACGCACTCGACCTGAACCCGCGCCGGGCAGCGGCCCACTTTGGGGCGATCGAGGCGCGAAGGTGCGGCGAAGCCGACCGTCCCCGCCTGGGGCGGATGCTCGCGATGCTCGCCGATGCCACGCTCGGCGAAGAGGAACGCCTGCTCCTTCATTTCGCGGTCGGCAAGCTGCTCGATGATTTGGGCGACTACGCGGAGGCGATGCGGCATTTCGATACGGCAAACCGGATCAGGGGCCGGAACGTTGAGTTCGACCGAGAGGCGTTCGAGGCCGATATCGATCGGTTGGTCCAGCGCTCCGCGACGGGTTCTTCGCCGCGAACGCCCCCTTCGGGCAGCGGGACGAGGCGCCGCTGTTGATTGTCGGTCTGCCCCGATCCGGCACAACTTGGTCGAGCAGATCATCTCCAGCCATCCGCAGGTAGCCAGCTAGGTGGAGAGCTGTCGTTCTGGATCAAGCGCGCCACCCAGTGGGGAATTGCCGAGGCGACCTATCTCTCCCCAGAAGCGGCGCAGCGACTTACCAGAGAATATCTCGAACTGTTGCGGCGCATTGGACCCACAGCGGCCCGGATAACCGACAAGCAGCCGTTCAACCTGCTCTGCTTAGGCGTAATTCATCTTCTGCTGCCCCGGGCGCGCATCATCCTGTGCCACCGGCATCCGGTCGACACCTGCCTGTCGATGTACTTTACACATTTCCAACACGTGAACCCGTTTGCCACCGACAAGGGCGATCTGGCCGATGCCTATCAGCTACACGCCCGGCTGATGGATCATTGGCGCGCGGTGTTGCCGCCCGACCGCTTCATCGAAATCGATTACGAGAACCTGATCGCGGAGCGCGAGGCGGTGACCCGGCGGCTGATCGCGTTCGCCGGTCTTGACTGGCACAATTCCTGCTTTCAGCCCGAGCGCAACGAGCGGGCGGTCACTACCGCCAGCCTATGGCAAGCGCGCCAACCGGTCTACGCCACCTCAGAGTTGGCGCTGGCGCCATTACGAGCCATGGCTCGGCGAATTGCGCCGCTTATTGCCGGTTGACCAGGTTTGGCAGGTTGGAGAAACTCGAACTGATCGGCGGTCGGCTCACTGAGGTGCCGGATTTAGAACGTATGATCTGCCCGCCGATGGCGGCTGCGTTGTGCACCGCCCACTGTCGGGAAAATTTGCGCCCTTTTCTTAGCAAAATGGTCGGAAAAGTTTACAATTATGTCGCGGCTGTCCGTGTCGCATTTAACGTATCTTACTGATCTATCGAATTTTAGCAGAATGTCCGGTTTTCTTTAACCACGTTTCAACCGTCATAAAAGAGCGCGAACTCCCCCATCGAGCGTCGGCGTAATTGACACTCATTTGCTCTTGGGCTTGAGGAATTCTCGTATCATATTGAAATACATAATATAATTATGTTCGGCCCGCGGATTGCAAACGCAGTGTGCAGCTAACCGCATGGGGCGTCTGCACAATGGCCTACGTCGTCCGGAAGC
>CAWKAZ010000013.1:0-338159 GCA_963847715.1 Terriglobia bacterium | reverse complement strand
GCGCCCGCAGCACCGCATCCTCCGGCGCAGCGTCACTTGCCCAGACTGCAGTAGGCAAACTGCAAATCAAAGTCGCGAGAACCAAAGCGAGTCGGCCGAAAGGCCTGCGCATATTCGAGTGCATGTCCCCGATCATTTCCCGCCGCCCTTCTCTTCCGCCTGCGGTGGCGGAGGCAGCACCGGAGGACGCGCGTCTCCATACTTTCTCTTCTGCACTTCCATATCAGAAAACAACATCGCCGGAGCGGCCGCCGATACCGGAACACTCCCCGACTCCGCCCCGCACACGCCGTTGAATACGCTGGTCGTGTCGCCGGTGGCCGCGATCTGCGTCAACACCGTCAGCGGAGTGCCCACAATGTCGACGCCTCGCACCAGTTGATCCGGACGCCCATCCGCATAAACGCGCCACACCATCACCGGCAACACCTGAAACGCCTGCGGCAGATCGCGCGACGTTAACGTAAATCCGCCCTGGATATCCTCAAAGTACAGCCCGTACGGTTTCCCCTGCTTCTTGATTTCCTCAATGAAGCGCTTACGAAGTTGAGCATCGGGAATAGTCTTTGAAGACGTCACAATTAGATTTCCCTGCCGCCCCACCGGCATCCTCCCGGACTGCGCCCGCCCATGGCCATTCGAACTGTCGAAGTTCTTCACCGGTAATCGTCCCATCAGAAAATTCTTCAGGATGCCGTCCTTCACCACCTCAACCCGCGACGCCGGAATGCCTTCGTCGTCGTAGCGGTAAAAGCCCGACAGGTCCATGCCTGCGATGGACCGCAGCGTGGGATCATCCGTCACACTGAGAAAGGCGGGCATGATCTTTTCGTTCACCTTTTTGGTAAAGGTCTGTCCCTCATCGCGCCCTCGCTGCCTCTGTCCCTCAACTCGATGGCCTAGCACTTCATGAAAGAAAACCGCTGACGCCCTCCCCGACAACAACGCGGGACCATTGTAGGGTTCGGCCAGCGGCGCCGACCGCAAGGCGGTCAAGTCTTCCGCCATCTTCTTGACGCTCGCCGCCACTTCCGCTTCGGACGGCACTTTCTTCGAATCGGAAAACTGAAAAGTCTCCACCCGCATCAACTGCATGCCGTCGTCTGCGCGAGTCTGCGCCTGAATCATGATGCGGAAGATCGCATCCGCCGTAACGATCTTCGTCCCTTCCGTGGACACCAGGTAGTTGTGGCTCCGGGTGGCCTGCAGAAAAATCAGCGATTCTTCCACCTGCGGATACTGCCGGAAGGCCGCCGAATACCGGCGCGCCAGTTCTTCCCACGCCTTCTGATCGGGAAACGACGCCGGCTCAGTTTCCTCGACATACATCGAAGGCTTCTCTTGCGTGAAATCCGGCGAATCGTCCTCGTCCTTGGCGCGGACCGCGCTCTTGGTCTTGGCGTTGATGTAGGCCTGCCGGGCCTTGCGATATTGTTCGTAAGTCAGTTTCCACAGCACGCGCGCAATCGCGTCCGCATCGTCGCGCTGCGGAAGATGCCCCGAAGTGATCCCAGAATCCCGCTCCTGGTCGTGGGTGTTGTCGAGAGCCGGAGCCCCGATCCTCATACTCACGTCAGCCGCCCGATGCCGGCTGTAAACCGAACTGAGGATGCCCCCTTGCGCGCTATAAATCACCAGCGACTCGCCATCGGTGACGTTGTAACTGGTGAAATAGGGTGCCGGATCCTGTTTGGCGAGTTCGGCTTGCCCCCGATGTAACTCCTTTTCCAAGGTACTGAGAAGGATGTTGTCGGGCGCTTCAGGCGCCTTTTCGGCGATCAGCGGTCTCCCTGTCAGGGCAACCACGAACAGAAAAGTGCAGAGGGAAACGGCCTTTTGAAATTTCATTCGGAACCGTGAGTTTACAGGAGCGCGGGATGCAAAAAAAGCGGCCCCTTTCGGGGCCTACCTTTTCAAAGAGGCTAAGTGGCGGGTATCAGAGGAAACTTAAGTTGACGCCGTTCCGGGTGAGCAGAACGGACAGTGTGAGATGTCGAGAACATCGAGAGTGAAGTTTTCCAACGGGTGCGGCCTCTTTAATACCTGATAAACGAGCATTTCGCGAACCAAAGTGGTAACTCACAGTCAAATGTGCGTCCCTTTTCGGGAAACTGTTCAAAATCATCGCCTTAGGGTGAACACCTTAGAGGATCACCGTCCCGAGATCACCACCCTGTGTGATCTCGAATGCACAAACCTGCACATTCACAGAAGCTCCCCGCAGATACCCTAGCCGAGCCGCGGAGAGGAACGCCCACCTTGATTCTCCGCACAAAAAGAAAAAGCCCCAAACAGGGGCTTGATCCAATAATCGTAAGCCGCTTCTAGCTGTCGCCTGCCACCGTCCGGACTTTCCCCGGCAGGAAGTGATACGGCGGCCACGGACCAGTCACTACCATCTGGCAGTTCTTCAACTGCTTCGCGGCCGTGCTGTACCGGTTCTGATATTTCTCGATCGACTTCGTATCAATCAGGTGGGCAATGTCGAGCAGCATCCCGTCAGCATCGACCTTCTTGCAGCTGATCTCTTCCTCGAGCGGATTAAAGAGTTTATGCACCTGCACCGAGAGCGCGCGCGCTTTGGTCTGCCGCTCCCGCTCGCGCGATGCTTTTTCGCGCAGTTTCGTGAGATATTCCCTGCCTACCGTATCCGGCAGCACAATCTCTTCCATATTTCCACGGAGCGATCCGTCGCGAACCGTCAACTTGATCCGCATCTCAGATTTGCCGCGCAACCGCGCCACACTCTCACAAAATGTTCTGCGGTTCGAGCGGACGGCCTGGCGGATAGCATCTTCGGTATCGAAAATCGTTCCGAAACGGAAAGGAAGAACGGTGGCAGTTCGAAAACTCTGGCTTACAACCCGGGCATGTTCCAAAACAGACTTTTCATCCAGTTTTGAGGTTGCGCGGTCATACTCGCTGACAATCACCGCAAATTCCCCGCTTGGGTAGCTCATCACCGGGGAACCATTGACACCTTGAATTCCATCTAGAACGAAGGGACGACGGGCGCGAACACCATTAGCTAGGGTCGGGTGTTCCGTGAGGCAGTACGCGTACCACGACATGCATTCTCTCCGAATTGCACCGGGGCCTGGGGGCTCCCTTTAGATTTTCGTGTCAAGTTAGGGCTGCGTTTTCTACCTGGAAGATTTGTTTTGCTGGACTAGATGGACGCAAAATACCGCGTCCAAACTGATATTACTTCCGGCCTGTGGATTTTGCAACCTTTGTTACGACGACTGCATCATTGCTCGTCTCAATTTGCCACAAACACGATTTCGGCGCGCTAGCAGGGGCTTTCAGCGACATCGCGGGTTACGCCGTTCGGCCTAAATGTGTTGTGGAAAACCATCGCCCGGGGTCACATTCAGTCGCGGCAATCCGAATTTCTTGGTAGCGCGATTGGTACCTGCGAATGTCTGGCAAGTTGATGCGGACGGCTTTTAGTCCCTGTGGAAAACCTCCGCCTACTGCAGTTTCGCATGCTCCGTCTTGGCTTCTTTCAGGACAGGAATGTCCGGGTCAGCGTCTTTCCAGAGGGTTAGAAAATCCTGGTATGCGGCCTTGGCTTTCGCGGTGTCACCGGAGAGGGCATATGCTCTTGCGAGGCCAAGATGCGCCAGCGCGCCAAACGGGAAGTTGATGAGAATGCCACGGTGGTCGAGGAACTTCTGAAATTCCGCGGCGGCGGCGGGACCATTATGCGCCATCAACTGAGCATTGCCTCGAATGTAGGCGGGATACATTGTCCCTAATTGCAGTTGCGGTGGCTGGCCCAGTTCGTAAGGTGCGGCCGCTTCCAAAAGAACCAAAGCCTGCGTGGGATTGTTGGCATTCAGTTCCATCGCTGCCTTGATGGTGGGCAGCCAATAGACCTTCAGTACCGTTCGCAACGGGTATTTCTTTTCCAGTTCTTCGGCGAGCGCCTTTGCGCGGGCGGTTTCGCCGGCCCGCGCGAGCGCCAACGCGGCGAAAAGTTTCACATCTCGACCCGGTGCCAGCGCGAGAGCTGACGCGACATCATGCTGGGCAACTACACTATTCCCGAGCTCGGCTTCCCGCATGGCCGCGTTGATCTGCCACAGCGCAGCGGCCTCTTTCGCATCGGCACGGGACGCGGCATCCACCGCACGCCTGGAGAAGTCGCGGGCTTTCGCCAAGCGCCCGTAGTAAGCCTCGGTGTCCGATTGTACCGACAGAAGAAGGTCTTCCGTTCCAGGCTTGCCCTGGGCCCAAGCCACTTGTCGCTCCATCTCCGCCGCGTCACCTTTTAGGAAGGACAGGTAATAAATTTCCTGGTGCAGGAAATCACCGTCCAGGTTGCGCGCCTTAGCCTGCTCGATCGCCTTCTCGGCATCATCGGACCTCCCGAGGGCAAGGTAATCCCCAGCGAGGTTGGTGTAGCCAACAATACTTGGCTCCAGGCGCAGGCCTTGTTGCGCCTCGGTCACAGCCTTGTCGTACTGTCCAAGCTGTGTGTAAAGGTCCCCCAGGCTGCCGGGTGGCACCGAATCAAGCGGATAGCTCTTCGCCCACAGTTCGAAGACTTGGCTGGCCTGCTCTAACTCTCCTGTGACCAGGCCGTAGTACAGGGAAGTAATACGGTATTTCTCCCGTTCACTGACCTTGTCGCGCAGAGCATAGGCTTTCTCGATGCTTGCCGAAGCCAAACTGGCCTGACCGAGGTTGATGTAGGCAACTCCCAGTGCGGCATATGCTGAGGCGAAATTTGGGTCAAGTTCAATCGCGCGTTTGTAGAACGGAATCGACGCAGCATCGCCCTTGGTGCGAAACGTGGTGATGCCCATGCTGAAGGCCTTAAGAGCTTCCAGTGACGCTGTCGTTGCCTCCACCGGTACATCAAATTTCTGGATTGACGCCAGCGATTCTCCCAGTTTGCTGCGCAGGCTGGCCACCGCCTTACCCAGAGCCTTCAGGACATCTTGTTTGCTGGCCGCCTCTTCCTGCTCTTTCGCGAGCGTGTCCCCGTTGCTGCAACCAACAGCGTCCACACCGATCACGTATTGCCCGCCCAGGTTCGAAATCGAGCCCAGGACAATCGCTTTACTGCCGGTACGGATACAAAGTTCTCTCGCCAGCTCTGTCGTGATGCGCGTGTTGGGTTCACGGCCCATCAGGCGGAGTGTTTCTCCGGCGCGGCGATCCGAAAGAATGTTGATGAAGGGTGACTGCCCCAACTGCACGGCCAGCGCCTGCTTCAGCGCGTCGTCAAACACCGCGTCTCCGGTCTTGTTGTCAAAGTCGGCGAGAACCACCGTATCTTTTTCCGTCAGCGCGGTAGCGACCGCGGCTGGCGCGGAGGAATGAGAGCGCCAGTAAATCCCACCGGCGATTAAGCAGACAACGACCACGGCTGCCAGAATCAGAATCTTCCAAAGCTTGCTTCCCGGCGCGGCAGAAACTGCACTCGCATGCCCCGCGCCAGGCGCAGAAGAAACGGCAGCAACTCTCGCCGAAGAGCCCGCCGCCTGCGACGGCAAGGTCGCAATATGCGACCCGCTCTCTTGTTGCGAAATGGGCACGGCTCCAGACTCCGCTGGCACGCCGCGCCGTGATTCTGTTTCCCGTTTCAGCCGTTTCAGGTCGGCCCGCATATCGGCGGCGTGCTGGTAGCGCAAATCCCGATCCTTCTCGAGCGCCTTGTCAATAATCTCTTCCAACTTGGGAGGAAGGCCCGGGTTCAACCGGACCGCTGGAACCGGGTCGCCAACCAGAATCTCGTGGAAAATGACCGCGGAACTCTCGCCGCGGAAAGGCAACTGCGCCGTGGCCATCTCATACAAAACCGTGCCGAAGGAAAATAGATCCGTCCGAGAGTCCAGTTCTTTCGCTCGCGCCTGCTCTGGCGACATGTAAGCCACCGTGCCCAGCGTCGCTCCCGGACTGGTCAGGTGCGGCTCCTCCGCACCAGTTTCCGTCGCATCGGAACCTGGCCCCATGGGCGTAACCCGCATCTTCGCCAGTCCGAAGTCGAGCACCTTGGCGTGGCCGCGCTTGGTGACGAAGATGTTGGCCGGTTTGATGTCGCGGTGCACAATGCCCTCGGAGTGGGCCGCATCCAGGGCGTCTGTAATTTCGATGGCCAGCGCCAGCAGCGTATCCAATTCCAGCGGCCGCACCCCGATCAGATGTTTCAGCGTCATCCCGTCCAGAAATTCCATGGCGATGAACGCCTGTCCATCCTGTTCGCCGATGTCGTAAATCGTGCAGATATTCGGATGGTTGAGCGAGGATGCGGCCTGTGCCTCCCTTTGAAAGCGCGCCAGTGCCTGCGGGTCGCGAGCGACTTCATCCGGTAGAAATTTCAGGGCGACAAAACGATGGAGGCGGGTATCCTCCGCTTTGAAAACCACACCCATGCCACCACCGCCGAGCTTTTCGACGATGCGATAGTGCGAGATGGTCTGTCCGATCAATGTTCGCTCATTCTGCTGATTAATTCATCGGTGGCCCAAGAACAAAATATTCCACGCGAAACACTGTACGTACACGGGAGTCGTTGCCGCCCTCAGTCCTTCGCTGCCTTTTGAGGGGCCGCTCTCTCCTGCAGCGCGATGGTCACCGCCCGCAGCATGTCGCCGGCGGGTGCCGGCTTCCCGGTCCAGATTTCAAACTGACGGGCCGCCTGCTGAACGAACATTTCGATCCCGGGAATCACCGCGATTCCCTTGGCTCGCGCCACTTGCAACAGATGCGTCTCCACCGGGTCATACACCATGTCGAAGACGACGCGCGCCTGAATCTCGTGATCTTTCAGCGGACAGTCCCGCGTATTTCCCATGCCCACCGGTGTGGCGTTAATGATGACGTCAAACGCAACTTTCTTCAGATCCGCGCGCTTGATGGTGCGCGCTTTCGCTTGCCGGGCCAGCTTCTGACCTTTCACCGACGTGCGGTTCAAGACCCATACTTCCGCGCCGCGTTCTTTCAACCCGAACACCGCAGCTCGAGCCGCTCCTCCGGCCCCCAACACGAGAACCTTAGCGTTCTCGATCGTCAGCCTCTGTTCGAGCGGACGAATCACGCCGGCGATATCAGTGTTGAACCCGTAGAGCTTGCCTTCCTGCCCTCGGACAACGGTGTTACAAGCGCCGATTTTTGCCGTATGCGCATCCGTGTTATCCAGATGAGAAAGTATGGCCTGCTTATATGGCATCGTCACGCTGAGCCCATGCAAGGGTATCTCGCGCACGCAATGAATCAGATCCTTCAACGTCTTGGCGTGAAGAGGAAGATAAACACCGTTCACATTCTCGCGGCGGAACGCTGTGTTCATGATCACAGGCGATAGCGACTGCCCGATTGG
Source organism: Terriglobia bacterium (assembly GCA_963847715.1). Classification (GTDB taxonomy): domain Bacteria; phylum Acidobacteriota; class Terriglobia; order Terriglobales; family Acidobacteriaceae; genus Acidiflorens. The sequence goes on along the minus strand of CAWKAZ010000013.1, from coordinate 330,826 downwards.
ATCGCCTGCCACTCCATAGACACGTGTAGCCGCATCGACCTGGTCGATGCGATAGATGCTTCGGAGGTCTCGCGAACTGATCTGTCCGGGCGCAGTCTTCAGGTCCGCGCTGATGGCGCCAAACGTGAACGCGCTGCCGGCCCGCACGCTGAGTACGCGGCTGATGATGCCCTGTTCTCCCATGCAGATTCCGACCAGCGCATGCTTGTCGCTCTGCTTCTGCAGAAACTTCATCATCGAGACGTTATCGGAAAGCGTAGTGGCCGTCGAAACTACCTTGTAATAATCCGCCGGAATCTTCAGCATTTTTTCCAGCGTGTCGTCGAGGTTGCGTGTCGCGCGGAAATCATGAAACGAAACGATCAGACCGGCGCGGCTGCGCAGGCGCGCAACGGCATCGGCTTTCGCTTTCAGCGCGCTCTGAAATTCCAGGTCCACCAGCTGGCAGCCAGCCGCGTGCGCCTTGCTGAGAACTTCCAGCTCCGAAGCCAGCGATCCTTTGAACTTGCCGCCATTCTCGGCGCGGCGGCAGGTGGCAATCGCCGTAATGTATTGATGGGTCTCCAGAAAACGGTGAATCTTCGAAAGCGCGGCCAACGGCTGCTTCAGGTAGTCCAGCCGGAACTCAAGAAAGGGATTATCCCGGGCCATGTTCTCAGCGGTGTCCAGCATCTCTTCGACCGTGTCTCCGCTTAAGGCGAGACAGACCCGCGGCAGGCGCATAGGGAGAAAACGCGGTGCGAGAGTGAAAGAAGAGGCCAAGACCATTTGTTTTCAACGACGGCGCGATATTACAGAGATGTAAGCGCAGATGCAACAAATGGTTACCGGACGGCACCCGAAAGCACTTAGGGAGCAAAGGGGCTCAACACCCTCGTAACCTTGACCCCCTCCCCCCGGCTTGTTACTTTTCGGCTGTAACCCTTGTCTTCCGAGTGAGATAGCTGGAACCGCCCCGGAGCGGATTGGAGTCGGAGGTAACATGAAGAAAACAGGACTGTTATTGCTACTGCTAACGCTAGTGACGGCCTTCGCCGTCGCGCAGCAGTCGACCACGCCGAGCACGCCTGACGCGTCCGGGATCGTGACCACGTCGGTAAACGTTCCATTCGTCCGCTACCAGACTCCAACAAATGCCGATATTAACTGTGCCGGCTTCATCAGCAAAGATCGCCTTCCTGACGCCAATTACATCAACGGCGGCCTGCAGACACCCACTTCTACCAAGTTCGAAACCGGGGAATTGGTTTATCTGGCGGGCGGCGGCTATCAAGCCGGACAGCTCTATGAAATCGTCCGCGAAATGCGGGACGTCAACGAGTACGAGATTTATGCTGGCCAGCACAAAGTAGTGGCCGCGGCCGGACATCCATACGGCGAAATCGGCCGTGTCCGCATCGTCGATACGCGCCAGCACAGCGCCATCGCCCAAGTCGAATTCAGCTGTGACCCGATCAATCCGGGCGATGTTGCGATGCCGTACGTGGAAAAGCCGCCAGTTGCCTTCCACGTTCCCGGACACTTTGACCGCTTCGCTCCGGCGAACGGAAAGCTGAGCGGACGGATCGTGCTCGGCAAAGATTTTGATCTCGTGCTCGGCACGGGCATGAAGCTCTACCTGAACCTGGGTGCCAATCAGGGCGTGAAGGTCGGCGACTATTTCCGCGTCGTGCGTTCTTACACTGCCACCTTGAACGACCCCGTGGACTCGCTCTCATTCAAGACCTGGACTTCGGAAGATACCCAGATGCGTCCGCCGACCTTTGAAGCGAATCGCCTGACCAAGACGAAAGGCGTCAACATCCATGTGGCCGATCTGCCGCGCCGCGCCGTTGGAGAAGTGGTCGTCCTGAACGTGACGCCTACTTCATCGTCCGCCATGGTCGTGTTCGCGCTCGAAGATGTATACGCGGGCGATACAGTCGAACTCGACGAGCAGCAGTAAAATTTAAATTAAATTTATGGAACGAAAGGGGAGAGTAATCTCCCCTTTTTTTCTTTTTGTCCTGTGCCCCAGAGCCTGCCCTCAGCTTGTCGAAGGGTTCGCGCCCGTTTTTTGGGCGCTAACCTGAGTATCACTGACCAACGCACGTCATCGCGCTATTCCCTAAGATGTTGACCCTACACTTACCCCGATCCGGATCCATGACAGCAATTTAGATGATCCCTTCCAGCCGCACATAGCTCGCTTCCATCCCGCTTTCCATGTTGGTGGCCAGCATGGTCGCTCGTGTCTGCGCGTCAGGCAATGTCATTCGCATCGTCATCAGCGTGCCGGTGCCGTCTTTTTCAAACTTCGTCTCCACGTGGTTGTCGGGCGTAGGATCGGGCATGTGCATCCGCTCGACGTGAACGATGCGGCTGTACGGCTCAAGTTCCAGGAATTCACCGGTCAGGTAGAATCCACCGCCTTTGCCATTCGACCATTCATAGCGAATTTTGCCGCCGGGACGTGGGTCATTGATGCACACGGGCATCGTCCAACCTTCGGGACCAAGCATCCATCTCTGGACGAGCTTCGCATCGGTATGGGCGCGGTACACGGCCTCGGGAGACGCCGCGAATCGCCTGATCACAATCAAATTGGTGCTGCCTTCGGTCTTCATCGTCAGTTTGCTCATCGTCTCTTCTCCTCTTCCTTCTATCTGCATATCCGCGTACCTTCATTTCCTTGTTTTGGGTTGCTCCATGCCGGCGAGGACCTCGTCCAGCCGGTCGTAGTTCTTCTCCAGCGCTTTTCGCAACATCGCGAGCCACTGGTCCATCGCTTCAATGCCGGCCTTCGCCAGACGGCGAGGGCGTCTAGCGCCATCCACTCGATGCGCGACGAGCCCCGCGTCTTCGAGCACCTTCAGGTGTTGCGAGATCGCGGGTTGCGTCATCTCGAAAGGTTGGGCCAGTTCCATCACCGTCGCTTCACCCCTGGCAAGGCGTGCCAGGATCGCCCGCCGCGTAGGATCAGCCAAAGCCGAAAAGGCCACATCGAGATTCATTGCCACTTGCATAATTACTACCTTATATAAGGCATCACTTATTGTAAAGAGGAAAGAAAGGCTCGGGTGCCGGTGCCCGGCGCGACGCACTCCAAGCCGCGGAGCGGCGGAAGAACGCAGCCCACGGCGCAAGCCGTGGGTAAAAGTGGAAAATGAAAGAGCCCCGGAGGGGCGAAAGAGTAGCTATGACACAGACTCCAGCGGGACGGCCGACATCTCACGCACCTTCTTATAATCCCGTGACGGCGCAAGCGGGATGCCTCGCTCCGAAATCCGCGAACCTGGGCTAGCCGCCGTTCAAAACGGAAAGAGAATTCCCTTGTCTTTCAATTTTTCAAAACGCGCCGCCTGAAACTTGTAGAGTTGCGCTGGACGCTGTCCGCCTCGGCGATATTCCGGCAAGGCCTTTAGAATTTTTAGCAACGCCAGTTTCCGGCGAAAATTCCGCTTATCCAGCTTCTTTCCCAGAATCGCTTCGTAGACTTCCTGCAGTTCCGTCATCGAGAATTTTTCCGGGAGTAACTGGAAACCGACCGTCGTATATTCGAGCTTGTTGCGTAGCCTCTCTAAGGCATAAGCCAGAATCTTGCTGTGATCGAAGGCTAGGGGCGGCAGGCGATCCATTTGCCACCAGTCTGCCTCTGCCGCATCCGTGCCGGCCTGCAGCGAGCGAGCACCAGAGATCAGGGCAAAGTAGGCGACTGTGATCACTCGCCCACGCGGATCGCGGTCCGGATCGCCGAAGGAATACAACTGTTCGAGGTAAACGTCGGCAACTCCGGTTTCTTCGCGCAGTTCGCGGAGGGCCGCTTCTTCCAGGCTCTCGCCTTCCAGGACGAAGCCTCCGGGGATTGCGAACTGCCCCTGAAAAGGAGTCGCGGCGCGCTTCACCAACAACACTCTGAGGCTCCCGGATTGGATGGTGAAGATGACGATGTCAACGGTCACTCGCATCGGAGTTCTCAGGATACGACAAGCCGCGCGCTTTGTTCGGCAGCACGCACATGGGCGATCGCTCCCGAGCTGAATTGCAGGAAGTCCGCCTCCATGCCATCGCTGAAGATTACACCGTACGATGGCATCATCGATTCGATTGTCAGTTCGCGCCCAGTCTCGAGAATGCCGGCCACGATTCCCGCTTGCAAGTGGCGGCTGAGGAATGGTTCACGCACTACGAAGAGAAGGCGCCGGTCCTCCCAGGGCATTCGTACCGGTTTCACCGGAGGTCCGCCGCAGAAGCGCGAAACGCCGGCGGCCATATTGAAGACCGACGACATCCACCCCGTCGAACCTGCTCCCGTCGAAATCAGTACGCCACTTGAAGATTGGACCTCTGATTTCTGGTCGCAGGTAATCCGGTACTGTGCGGAAATGTGACTTCGCGCTCCGACAAATAGATCGTTGAACGCCAGCAGATGTTGCCCATCGTTGAGTGTGACTTCCGCCAAAGTGATCTCCCGAATCTTCGCGCGGTCTTCCATCACCTGCTCCACTGCTCCGCGCGCGCGATCGGTAAGGAAGGGCAACAGCACTCCGTCGAACCTCGACGGTTCGGGATTTACGGCCACAATTGGCTGGGCTCCCACATACTTGGCGGTGTTCGCCACCAGTCCGTCCTGCCCCAGCGTCACCACGAGATCCTCTTTTTGAAAATGAAACGTCGAAACCAAACTGCGGTCGACCATTTGCTGGGGCATTTCAAAATCTAGAGACTCGCGGAGCGTGTCCAGTGCGAAACGGTAGGCGTCGTCCTCGCGCTCGTAGTCGGCGAAAACGCCGCCCGCGTGCTCGATGTAGAACTTGGCCTGCGAACGCGTGTTGAAGCGCTCCACCAGCTCTTGCAATCGGGTTTTTCGGGTTACGATCACCAGTTTCTTGTACATGGCTACTTCCCTGTATTGGCGATCAGCGATTTCAGCAGGTCCGGTGAAACGTTCAACTCGCCGATCTTCTGAGCATTCTCAGCCATTTCCTGAAACGCCATTGCGATCATCGCCTTGGGATCGGCGCCCTTTCCGCCCAGCATCATCAGCGTCTTCCAGTCGAGATCGCGCAGAGGTTTCAGTATTTCGGTCAGTGCGTAGGCGCGAACATCTGCGTCCTTCCGGTCATTTTCGACGCGACGCGTTACCAGTTGCAGCCGTTTCTCTTCCACCGCAATCTCAGCCGCCATCTGTGTCTCGCGGATTTCCCGTTTCTGTTGTTCGGCGGCGATCTCGGCAGCCAGTTGCGTCTCGCGGATCTGCCGCTTTTTCTGTTCGACCGCGATCTCAGTATTGAGCTCGCTCTCTTTAATCATCCGTTCTTTCTCCACGGCAGCGTTGCGGCGGGAATAGATCGCCTCATCCGCGCGGCCCTGCAAGGCTTCCCGAGCCTCCGCCTCGAGTGCCCGCGACATCTCCGGCGTCGCCTTGATGTCCAAAATTGACAGCGTCAGAATTTCCAGGCCCAAGGTCGATACCGCTTCGGACTCCTTCAGCCTGGCATGCACCTCGGCTGCGACCGTGTCGGAACTGACCAGCATCTCCTTGAGTGAAAGCCGCTGAGTCACGGCACGCGTCAGCGCTTGCAATGTATTCACCAGACGCCCCGGCAATTTCTGTCGATCGCGGGAGTGATCCTCGAAATAAGATTTGTTCCGCTTGTCGATCGTATAGTCCAGCAATGACGCCAGCCGCTTCGGATCGGCAATCCGATACGTGAGCTGCCCCTGAATGGTGACCGACTGGAAATCGGCGGTGGTCTCCGGAAAGACGAACGGGACATCAGCACTGGCCAGCGGGACCGCGACAATCGTGGACGTAGGAGCCCAATAAAAGAATGACAGTCCGGCGCCCTCGCGCTTGATCTTGCCGTGCTTGTACTGCAGAACGTAAGTCGTCGGTGGCACTTTGATAAAGCTGAACATTGTGATCACCTCCATTAGTGTCTCACTGACACTATATTAGTGTACACGCGACACTATGTCAAGTGGAATTCTCGCCAGTGTCTAATTCAAGCGCAAGAGATAAATTTTCGGGAAGACTCGGAAACGTTTTTTGGGAGTTCAGCGGAGAACGTCGCCATCGGAAAACACTTCAGCCGTAAAAGCCTCGATGCTGGCGCCTTTAAGCCACGCCTCGTGTGGCAGACCGGCTTTGCGGCAGGTTTGTTCGAGAAACGTTTCCCGGTCCCAGCCATGTTCCGTAGGGACTTGTGGCAGCAGCAGCCCACGCCGAACTCTGTGTGAGATCACCAAGCCGTGGCGGCCGACCTCGATCAAGTCTGGTTGAATCGGAAATAACCGGCTCAAAACGCTGAGAGAGACTTCCAGTTCGCGCGCTTCCTCTTTCGTGACCGGAACAAAGCGGGAATCTTCAAACGCAGCCGCCTGGGCAGTCTCGGCCACAGCACGATAAAGAGGCGAAATGGGTGCGGCGTAACCGACGCATCCGCGAAGTTCTCCGCGCAGGTAAAGGGTGGTAAAAACTCCGCGCGGCTCGGCCAATCCGGGCAAAGAAGGCGGCGCATCCGACAGTTTGCGCCCTTCCGCAATGGAAAGAATTGCTTCGTGCGCAATGGCGAGCAACTCTCGCCGTTGTTCGAGAGAAAATTCTGCGGCTGACGGGGCAGATAGGGCCGGATCTACAGCGGATTTTTCAGACCGTGTTTCAAACAGCCTGGACATCCCGTTTTCTCCGCCGGGCGAGGACGAAGGAGCGTCGACGCCGCTTTTCCGACTTGCGGTCGATCCTTGACCAGAACGCGACGAAGTAATCGAGTGCGGAAACCAGAGAGAGCACCACCATGAACCAGATGGCAACCCAGGCAATCCAGTAAACCGGGAAAATGTAGACGCTGCCGAGGGGCCAATCATGCCAGCGCCGGGCAAGAATCACGGCTACCACGGAAATGATCTGCACCAGCATCTTGAACTTGCCCAATTCGCTTGCCTGAATCGTAAACCCTTCGGAAGCCGCAATCGAACGAAGCCCGCTCACCAGAAACTCCCGTCCGATAACCACCACCGCCATCCATGCCGGGACCAGAGCGGGATTGAACTGCACGAGCGTGATGAAGGCAGCGGCCACGAGCAGCTTGTCGGCGAGCGGATCGAGCAACATCCCCATGGTCGTGATCTGGCCGCGTTTGCGGGCCAGATAGCCATCGATTCCGTCCGTAATCGAAGCAAGGATAAAGACAGTGGACGCCAGAATCTCTCGCTCCCCGGTCGTTTCGCCGGAAAAACGCGGGGTACATAGAATCCAAATCAACAGCGGAACCGCAGCGATGCGGGTAAGCGTGATGTAGTTCGGAAGATTCACGCGATGACTGGGCCGCGGAAGCAGCTATTGTGATTATCCTCTACATCAGAGGCCATGGCAACGAATTGAGGAAACAGGAGGGACCGGCTCTCCGCATCCCCGTGGAGAATTGCCGCCGGTCCCTTTCGGAGGGAGGTCTGCGACTGCCGTTCTTACGACGCCTTTCCCATGTTCTGGAGCAACCCGCCGACCATGCTCATCACATTGCTGTGATCGGGCACGGATCCGTTGGGTGTCAGCTTATCAATAATTCCAGGCAATAACTGGGCAATCGCCCCGCCCGCCATATCTGGGTTGATTCCTGCCTTGGCAGCCAGCGCTTTCACCTGGTCACTGCCGAGCACCTGGTGAACCTGGTCGGCGGAAATTGCCGGATTCGGACCCGTACTGACCCATGACGAGACTAGGCCACCCATACCCTTGTCGTGAAACGATTGCACCAGTCCCTGCAATCCACCGGGCTGATTTTGAATCATCTGCAGTAGGCCCGAGGCCAGCGGGTTGGAGCTGCCGCCTAACACGGAACCGAGTGCCTGGTTTTCGAGATTGTCGAGCAAACCCATAACGACTCCTTAGGAATTGAAGGAAAGAAAGTGGCCGCGGAGGACGCAGAGTTCGCGGAAATCCTCAGAGAAGATTCACGCAGCGAACTCCGCATCCCGGCGGTGAGAGTTCTTACTTCTGTTTAGCGATGATCTTGTCTTTGATCTTCGCGTACGTGGCTGAGGGAATGATTTTCTTTTTCGTCAGGTCGGTCTTCTTCGCATAAGGACGACCGTCGATGATCTTTTGCGAATAAGCTGCGCCGATACCCGGCAGAGCATCCAGCTGTTCCTTGGTCGCGGAGTTGATGTCGAGCAGATCGGCATCAGCGGCAGCGGCAGCCGGCGCCGCGGCTGGTTTCTTGGCGGCAGTTTGCGCCGCTGCCATGCCGCTTATCATGCTTAGAGCAAACAGTGCGATCAGAATCCTGCTCATGAATTTCTTTGTCATAATTGTTCGTCTCCTTATTCAATATTTACTTGATTTGAAAATGCGTTATTCCTTCTCGGCTACCTTGTAGCCCGCAGCTTTCGCGTCGGCTTCGGTCATGAACTTTCCTTCTTTGGTCTTGCCATACCAGCGCCCGCTCTTGTGGTAAACACCGCTGCTCGTGTTGACCCACACCTTGCCGCTAGCCTGTGCCGCTGCGATATCGGAACTCGACGCAGTCGTAGTAGCCGCCTTGGACTTCGTGGGCGCGGCCATGCTCGAGGACGAGGACGCGGCGGGCGCGCTCGCTGGAGCCGCGGCGGGCGCGGCAGCCGGAGCCGCCGCTTTGGTTGCCGGCGCTGGAGCAGCAGGTGCGCTGGCAGCGGCCGGAGCCGCAGCCTTCGTCGCTTGAGCCGCAGCTGCAGGTGCGCTGGCGGGAGTTGCGTCTGCTGCAGCCTTGGATTTCTTGCTGCTCTTCGTTTTTGTGGCTGTATCAGCAGGGGCAGCCGGAGCGGCTGCTTCGGTCGGTTTCGAGCTGTCGGCCGCATCCGCCGACTTCTTGCTCTTCGACTTCTTCTTGGAGGTCGCTTCTGGGGCGGCAGCAGAACTGTCGGCAGCGGCAGTCTTATCTTCAGCAGCCGCCTTGTCTTTCTTCGACTTCTTCTTGGACGTCGTTTCTGGCGCAGCAGCAGAACTGTCGGCAGCAGCAGTCTTATCTTCAGCAGCCGCCTTGTCTTTCTTCGACTTCTTCTTCGATTTCGTGGTCGTGGTGTCGGAAGTGGTGTCGGTCGAGCTTGCTTGCGCCTTTGCCAGCGCCGGCGAAATTGCAATCGACAGCACCAGGCAGAAAGCCAGCATCCACAGAATCGATTTCTTTTGGGAGTAATTCATTTTTCCTCGCATGATTTAAGAGGCATCAAGCCCCGTTTGTACGAATTAATACTTCCAGACGAAGCGCGCAAATACCGGTGACTTTGGAATGTCCAGCATGATTACACCGGGAGCGACCGGGGGTCAACAGAAACTACCACAGGGCCTCCCGGCGGAGGCCCTGGAAAAATATGGCTAGGCATAGATTCCGCGCTGGCGGATGGTGTACGCCACGCGGTCAATCGCCAACATGTAGGCAGCAATACGATTATTGACGCCATGCGTTTCAGCGTACCGGACCACATCATCAAACGCAGTCACCATGATGTCTCCCAGACGCTCGTTCACTTCCGATTCCTTCCAGAAGTAGCCCTGACGGTCCTGCACCCACTCGAAGTAGGAAGTCGTGACTCCACCGGCATTCGCGAGAATGTCTGGGATCACGAAGACCCCTTTCGCGGCAAGAATGTCGTCGGCCGCTGCGGTGGTCGGTCCATTCGCGCCTTCAGCCAGAATCTTGCATTTCACGCGGTCCGCATTCTGGCTGGTGATCACATTTTCGGTCGCTGCCGGAATCAGAATGTCGCAATCGACCAGCAACAGCTCCGCCGGATCGTACTTTTCAGCGCCGGGGAAACCGTGCACGGTCCCGTTCCGCTGCCGGAACTCCCACAGCGCTTCCATGTCGATTCCGTCCTTCTTATACAAACCGCCGCCCACCTCCAGGATGCCGATCACTTTGTATCCGGCTTCCGACATCAGGCGCGCTGCATTCGAGCCCACATTGCCAAAGCCCTGCACGATGACGCGCGTGGTGTCACGATTCAAGCGCAGCTTCTTGATCGCCTGATCGCACACCATCAGCACGCCGCGTCCAGTGGCTTCACGCCGACCACGTGATCCGCCGATATTGATCGGCTTGCCGGTGACGACCGCAGTGACGGTCTGGCGCGCGTGCATGGAGTAGGTATCCATCATCCACGCCATCACCTGCTCATTCGTATTGACGTCGGGCGCGGGCACGTCCTTCTCCGGGCCGATGAATTCGAACAGCTCGGCGGTGTAGCGGCGCGTCATGCGCTCCAACTCGCCCTGCGACATCTTGTGCGGATCGCAGATAATGCCGCCCTTGGCGCCGCCGAACGGGATGTTCACCACCGCGCACTTCCAGGTCATCCAGCTGGCGAGGGCGCGGACTTCATCGAGATTCACATCCGGCGCATAACGCAGACCACCTTTCGCTGGGCCGCGAGCAATGGAGTGCTGCACGCGATATCCGGTAAAGACTTCGAGGGTCCCATTGTCCATCTGTACCGGGATGTTTACGGTGATTTCACGGCCCGGTTTGCGTAGAACTCTCCACAGGCCTTCATCCAGATTCAGCTTTTTCGCGGCTAGGTCGAAGCGGGCAGCTTGCGCCTGCCAGGGATTAGTTTCCTGCTCGAGATCCACTGCTGTCGTCATAAATTCTCCGCATGATTGCGATAACTACCGTTGCCCGAGACCTCGGGCAAGCCTCGCAAAGTATATTGCTGCCCCGCAGGCTAGGCAAGCCGAGGACATGACCGGCTCGGAACGTAGGTCTCCGGTAACCGCCTTCCATATAATGAGTCCGGAGACTTATGATCCACCCTGACTACAGAGTGTTCGCCCGGATGGCCCGCGGAGCGACGCTGGTTCCCGTGGCGAAGTCGATCTCCGCCGATCTGCTCACGCCGGTTTCCGCGTTTCTAGCCGTGGCCGAAGATGAGCCCGACGCGTTCCTGCTCGAATCAGTCGAAGGCGGCGAAAAAATCGGCCGCTACACCTTTCTCGGCGTGCGTCCGTTTCTACGTCTCGAATCGCGCGGAGCGGAAATTACCATCACGCGTGGCCGCAAAGTCGAGCGGCGCTCAGGCAACGTCTTCGACGTCATCAAGGAACTGCTGCAGCAGCATCGTCCGGCAACAATGGAAGGTCTGCCGCCGTTCACCGCGGGCGCGGTCGGATACTGCGCCTACGACATCGTGCGGCGTCTCGAAAACATCGGCGAGCACGCCGAGGATGACCTCAACGTTCCCGACTGCGTGCTGATGTTTTTCGATCGCGTGCTAGCCTTCGATCACCTGCGCCACCAGATCCACATCGTCGCATCCGCCGACGTAACGCACGAAGCGCCACGCGCCGCCTACGAACGCGCCGTGAAAGATATCGCGCGCATCGAGAAAAAGTTAGCCGCGGGATGGAAGCCTGCCTACTGGCGCAAGGGGCAAGCAAAGTCAAAGCTCGCCGTGCGATCCCGAACACCGAAAAAGAAGTTTCTGGAAAGCGTCGAGCGCGCCAAAGAGTACATTGCCGCCGGCGATATTTTTCAGGTAGTGCTTTCCCAGCGCTGGGATTTCGAGCCCGGAGTCAGTCCGCTCGATCTCTATCGCGCCCTGCGCACCGTCAATCCGTCTCCCTACATGTACTTCCTAAGAATGTGTGGGTCGGGTATTCCTGCCCGCCAAGGCGTTCGCCAGAACGCCCCTCTGCACGTGATCGGCTCCTCCCCCGAAATGCTGGTCCGCGCCGCCGGACACAAACTCGAATATCGTCCCATCGCCGGTACTCACCCCAGAGGCAAGGACGAGGCCGAAGACGAAGCCCTCAAAAAGAAGATGCTCTCCGACGAAAAAGAGCGCGCCGAGCACGTGATGCTGGTCGACCTCGGACGCAACGATCTCGGGCGAGTCAGCGAATACGGATCAGTGAAGGTCCGCGACCTGATGTACGTGGAGCGTTATTCGCACGTCATGCACATCGTCTCCGCGTTAGAAGGTCGTCTTCGCCCCGAACTCAACGCCATGGACGCGTTCGCCGCCTGCTTCCCGGCCGGAACTCTCAGCGGCGCGCCGAAAGTGCGCGCCATGCAAATCATCGAAGAGCTCGAACCCGCGCGCCGCGGCGTCTACGGAGGCTCCATTCTCTACGCCGACTTCGCCGGCAACCTCGATTCCTGCATCGCCATCCGCACCGTGCTGATGAAGGGAAAGAAAGCCTACCTGCAAGCCGGAGCCGGAATCGTAGCCGACTCCGATCCCCAGCGCGAATTCGAAGAGACGCAGAACAAAGCCAAAGCCGTTCTAAGAGCTGTGGAACTGGCAAGGTCCACATAGGGCCACCCGCCCTACTCCGTTTCGGACGGGAATTTTCCTCTCCGGCCAACCATCTTTACAAGGTTTTGTAACCCGAGTATCGTGCTAACCATCGCAGGCTTTCGTTGAAGCCGTTTCGTCCCCATCGACGTGGCGGCTTCCCTGTAGCCACTTCACCTAGGAGATGCACGATGCGACGCACATTCATTCTCACCGCACTCGTCGCCCTGTTTGTCAGTCAGGCGCTCACCGCTCAATCCTATAAAGCAACCGCTTTGAAGGCTCTGCCCAAAGGCTCTGCCAGTCAAACCCAGGTGTGGGCGATCAATAACTCCGGAGTCATCGCGGGCAGCTGTTCCCAGCCCAGCCATCTTCACCCTTGTATCTGGTCAACCAATGGCACGGCGCAAGACTTAGGACTTCCCAACAACGTCGGCAACGGCATCGGCTACGGCATTAACAACTCGGGCGAAGTCGCTGGGGCCATCAGCACTCTCTCCAACTCATTTGCTTTCAACTGGACGCAAAACAGCGGCGTCCAAACCATCTCCGGTCTGGGCAGCGCCGCCGCCATCAACGATAGCGGTGACATTGCCGGCGCTTCCTTCACCAATGGTGCGGTTCACGGATACTTCTACAACCCAGCTTCCGGCTTCACCGATCTTGGTTCGCTGCCCGGCGTTAAAGGCGGCGTCTTTCCCAGCGGAATGAACTCGGCTGGCCACGTCGTCGGCTATTCCGGCGCTTCGAGATACCTGCCCACCGCGTTCCTCTGGACCAGTTCCTCCGGTATCCGCGAGCTCGTTCCCGGCTCAGGACTGAATTACGAGGCCTTCGCCATCAACAACTCCGAACAGGTCGTTGGCACCGTCTTTAATAGCGGGGACGGATACTGGCACGCCTTCTTGTGGTCCGAATCCACCGGCCTCCAGGATCTTGGCGTCGGCGAAGCCGTCGGCATCGACGATGCCGGCAACATCGTCGGTGACAACAGCCAGACCGCCGTCATCTGGCTCAAGGGCAGCACCACGGCTCAAACTTTAGCCGGCCTGATCGGCAAGACCGCGCCAGTTCTGTACACCGGCATTGCCATCAACACCAGCGGCCAGATCGTCTCCTCTGGAGCCAAAACCGGATACCTGCTCACGCCCACCACCAAGACGTCACTAACTTCGTCTCCGAATCCGTCCAACATCGGCCAATCGGTCACCTTCACGGCGACCGTAACTTCAATCATCAGTAAACCACCGGATGGCGAACTGGTGAAATTCTTGTCGGGCACGGTGGTTGTAGGAAGTGCGCCATTGTCCAACGGTGTGGCCACTTTCATCACGTCCAGCCTGCCGAAGGGCACGAACTCAATCACGGCCACCTACGCAGGAGACCCAAACTTCATAGGCAGTAAGTCGCACGTTCTGAAACAAGTCGTGCAGTAGTTCCTGATCGGCACGGCCAGCAGGTTCGCTCGCCGAGTTTCTGCGTCTGTCAGAGAAACCCAGGGGGACATGTCCGCGGGTGGCGTTTGTGGAATCCCACCCTTGGACTCCGCTCAGTACAGGCTCTAGGTCGCCAAGGGCCTGACTGTCCGCGCACTTTAGTGCCTCATTAAGCTGCCTATCAATCCTCCGAGCGAATCTTGCCATGCGTGGACAATCATTCCGGGACGAACTGTTCCGCGCCAGTGGGCCAGAATTCCAAACATGGATCCGAACAGGCCGAGCAGAATCATCATCCGAAAGCCCTGGTAGGCGTGGCCCGCGCCGAACGCCGCCGCAGCTAGGAGAATGCCGGCAGGCGCGCTTTTCGTTAGCGCCATGAACTGGCGTTGCAAGTAGCCGCGAAAAATTGTCTCCTCACAAATTCCGGCGGTCACGGAGACGGCGATCCAGAGCGCGATTTCAGCGCGCCCATGCGGATAGATGAATTGCAAATTGGGAGCATGCTTGTCGATGCGCAGGAGCTTGCCGAATATCCAAAGCAACGTCAGCGCAACGAGCCAAAAGCTGACTGCGATGCCGATGTCGCGCAGCAGTTGGCGGAGGGAACGCCAGCGATCTCCGATCACGAGGAAGACAGACGCTCCACTGCGTCGCACGCCCACGACGACTAGAGCGAAGAAGACCCACTCCACGAACATGGTGATCAAGTAAACGGAGATGCGATTTGGATGGGCCGCCGCTCTGGTGTGCTCGGCGAAAATCTTGAAGCCGAACGTCCAACCGACCATAGCGACGAGCATCAGAATCGTATGGAGTGAACTGGCGACCATCGGATAGCGAGCCGAAGGGGCCTGAGCCGGAGCGGAAGTCTCCATGATTACCCGTCCCGTCAGGAGGCAATTTGAGGAGTGAGTGGATGCGCGCGTGCGTCCCCAGTTCTCTTCCTGACTGCGGAGAGTGGAGACCTATTTACGGTACGCTATAGCGCCAGGAAATTCGCCACCAGTTTTTTCCCTTGTTCGGTGAGGACGCTCTCGGGATGAAACTGAACTCCTTCGACGGGAAACCTACGATGGCGAAGTCCCATGATGACGCGCGTGCCATCGGCATCGTGAGTCCAAGCGCTGACGGCAAGATCGTCCGGCAAGTTTTTCTCAGAAACAATCAGCGAGTGGTAGCGCGTCGCGGTCAGCGGAGACGACAGGCCGCGGAAGATGGTCTTGCCGTCGTGTTCGACGGCGCTGGTTTTTCCGTGCATCAGGTTCTTGGCGCGCACGACTTCTCCGCCAAAAGCTGCGCCGATGGCTTGATGTCCGAGACAGACGCCGAGCAGCGGAATGGGATTCGCGCCTCCGCCTGCGAAATACCGGATCAGCGCAATGCTGATGCCCGCTTCCTGCGGAGTGCATGGTCCGGGAGAAACCACGATTCGCTCGGGATGCATCGCCTCGATCTCTCCGATAGTGACTTCGTCGTTGCGGCGCACCTCGACCTTCGCGCCCAGTTCTCCGATGTACTGGACCAGGTTGTAGGTAAACGAATCGTAGTTATCGAGGACGAAGACCACAGGGACATTGTATGGGAGATGCCAACGGCAGAGACGAGGTTTCAAGGTTTCAGAGTTTCAAGGTTTCAAGGAAAACCCTGCCAAGAGCGTCTGCGATCATAGAACCGTTTTAGTCTTTGCAACCTTGAAACTCTGAAACCTTGAAACCTGCCTTTACTCGCTTGACAGTACTTGCCGCTAATTGCCATGCTTACTGGCAATTTACCGGAGGTTCCATGGCCGAAGCCCGGCAAGACCAGGAGCAAGACAAGCGAGCCACGCGCCGGTTCGCTCTGCATCTGCCCGTCAGCGTGCGTTATGGTGATGGTCAGGACGAGCACTCCGCGCAGACGCGCGACGTCAGCGCGCGCGGTATCTGCTTCTACGTCGACTCCGCTTTGCAGACAGGTGCGGCAATTGACTTCACGCTGACTTTGCCGCCCGAGATCACCTTGACCGAAAGCATCCGCGTGCGCTGCAAGGGCCGCGTCGTGCGCGTGGAAGGCGGCGGAACGGCCGCCAAGATGGCGGTTGCTGCGGTCATTGACGAGTACGAGTTCCTGGCTGACTCGTAACGGTTCGCGACGGCTTATCCAATGGTTCTTCTCAACTTTGTGGACACAACGCCCGAGTGATATGGTTTCTGTAACAGTCGAGCGTTTGTGTGAATGACTTCCAGCCCAATCGAAAATTGAGGCAATCGCCGGTTTGCGGGAAAAGCTTCGTGTTAGCCCTGCCCAGGTTAGCGCCCAGAGAGTGGGCGCGAACCCTTCGACAAGCTCAGGGCAGGCTCTGGGGCACAGAAGTTCGCCGCGGCTTGCGGGACTATTGGCTCTTGATCGCGGTCGTCACGATCGCGCTCGCCGCGACACCTCCGCTTCGATCCCAGACCCCAGTCAAGGCCCGCGGCACGACCTCCAAGTCGCCCCTACCAAATTCCGCCCCCGTCAAAGTGGCTACGGTCAAGAGCATCCGCATCGTCCAGGAGAAAGACGGTCCCGCGATTGAGATTCTGTCGAGCCGGCCGGTGATCCCCGCAATCGAGTTGATCAGCGACCCCGATCGGCTGGTGATTGACCTGCCGAACTCGCTTCTGGATATCGATCAAAAACGCATCAACGTACAAGCGGATCAGATCACCACAATCCGTGCCGAGCAGTTCCGAGCGAATCCGCCAGTTACACGAGTGACCGTCGAACTGCAGGCGCCGCGCGCCCACACTTGGGACGCAGCGGGAAATCGACTGCTCGTGCATCTGGGAAAGAATCCGAACAGTCCGAACAATGAGCCGCTTGAGCTGCCGTCGGAGCCAACCCTCACATCCTCGGCAGCTGTATCGGTAACTGCGGTGCGCGCGGCCGGATCGTTTGCCCTTGCCGCGAGCGACGGCGGCAATGCCTCCCAGATTAACGCCGGTGCTGATACGGCGATTCTCCGGCTGTCGAGCGGCGGCGAAGTGCATGTTTGTCCGGGAACGACCGTGGCAATCACGCCCTCGCAGAACCGCCATAACCTTCTTTTGAGCATGGATACAGGCGCTCTCGAAACGCACTTTGCGCTTGATACTTCCACCGATTCGGTGATGACGCCGGACTTCCGCATCCTTCTGGTTGGACCCGGCGAGTTTCACTATGCAATCAGCGCCGACAGTCAAGGCAATACGTGCGTGCGCGCGTTACCGGGCAACACGGCCCCGGCAATTGTTGCCGAATTGATCGGCGACCGCACCTACCAGGTCCGAGCCACGGACCAACTCATGTTCCGAGCAGGACAACTGGATCGTGTAGACATGTCAGTGCCGCTCGAGTGCGGATGTCCAGCACCGCGGGATGCTCCAATGCGCGCGACGAATGCTCTGCCTCCGCAGGCGCAGAGCGTGAATGCGCTGCCTGGTCCGTCTTCGCGGGCTGCCAATGCGGATACACCGCTCGCCGCGGCCGCGCAATCGGGAACGGCTAGTAAGGGAGAGTCTTCGGAGAAGTCATCCGCGACGGAAGAACTGCACGTGCAGGTTTCTGCCCCATTCGTATTTCGCGGGACGGGTCCCCCGCCGGCGTCGACGGTGGATGCGAAAGGCCTTCCAACGGGATCGCGCAAGACGACGACTCCGGCGTTAGCAACTCCTTTGCCTCCGCCTGAGAATGCGTCGCAAAAAACGTCTGGTAGCGAAACGGCATCTGCGGACCGTCCACACCCACGGGGATTCTTCAGAAGAATCGGCGGATTTTTCTCATCGATCTTCCACTAAATCTTCAGTTCATCGTAACCCAGTCGTCGGCAAAGTTTCCTGACGAGCCTGCATCTATATTTCACTTCTAAGGAGAAGACGCGTTTCTATGGCCAGGGACAGAATGGGGTGCGATTTACGACTGGTATCGCGTTGCACTTCTAGCCAGTCAGCGCTTCAGTCCGATTCCATTGAGACTTGCGCCGATTCGGAAATCGGGGCGCGCTTGCGCTCCGCACATTTCTCCAGAATCTCGGGGACTTCGAAGAGCGCGCGATTGGAGTATTGCGAGACTTTCTGGCGGACGTCACTGAAAGTCGCAGGCTCGAGCAGGCGTTGCACAGCGGGCGCAATCTGCTTGAAGGTTGGAACGACGATTCCGTAACCGTTCTCCGTCACCCATTCTGCGTTGTAGCGCTCTTGCGGTAGCGTTTTCGAGTTGCATTCGACGATCACCGGCAAGTGGAATTGCAGTGCCTCACTGATGGAACCCGGACCGGGCTTGCCGATAAAAAAGTCGGCCAAGGCCATGTAATACTCAACGTTCTGGGCGAATCCGACGACGAGAAGGGGCTTGCTGGTCTTGAGGTTTTTCAGTTCCGCGGCAAGCTTCTGGTTGTGACCGCAAATGAGGATCAGCTGCACGCCACTGCCAGCCTGGTTGAGTTTCTTTGTGATGTCCAACATCACCTTCGACCCATGGCCTCCGAACAGGACGATACCCGTGGGGCAGTCCGCCTCAAGTCCCAGCTTTTTTCTTTCGGCGATGCGATCGACGGTCGTTTTCTCGTAAAACTTGGGCTTCAAGATCATTCCCGAAGTCTGGAAGACATGATCCGGGGAGAGGCCAATCTTCAGAGCTTGCTGGCGGGCACGAGCGGTACCGGCAATGATGTATTCCGATTCGGATTCAATCCAGAAGTGCGGCGGGTAATCGGCGAGGTCGGTGATCAGCGTAACGAAAGGCGTCCGCGGGCCGTTCGCGCTTACACTCTCGGCGATCTCACGGTTGAAATGCGGGATGACGGAGAGGACGAGGTCCGTGGGATGTTGCTCCCAGTGAGCTCGGAGCAATTTCACGATCGGGGAATGGTAGGCACGAATCGTGCCTTGTAATACCAGCAAGAGTTGCGGCGTGAAACGTGTCCAGCCTTTGCGAAGGATCACATTATAGGTGTCCTGTATACGCAGGCCCGTGGCGCGGCGAATCAAATCGAGCGGATCCAGCAATTCCTGAATATCGAGCAGACTGACGTCCCAAGGATGTTGCTGGCTTGAGAGAGTGGCTTTGAGGGCTTCCGCGGCACTACGATGCCCTCCGCCCGCATGGTGGAAAACGATAGTTATTTTGCGCAAGTGCTCGGTCGCCTCGCGTGCTGTGTTTTGTTGAAACTCTTGTCGCTGCAACGGCTTTCAGCGACGAATTCCCTCATACTCCCGGTCGTTTTCACGAACTTCAATGGCGTCCGTTTCATCCGCGAAATCGAACAATTCAGAATCGGCGTGTTCTTCGCCCGGATTCGCTTCTTCAAGCCCTGCCTCACCGACTGCCCGCTCCTCGAATTCGCGGATGTTCACGCCGTCTTCGCCAATGGTGATGTAGGTAAGATGCTCGTCGATCCAGGCTCCGCAATTGTAGTAGTCGATTCCGTGCTCGGAGTCGCACTGATGCATGGCCGCGTGGGTGTGGCCGCAGAAAATGCGGCCAGCGTGCTGGTGACGCGCGTGGGTCAGGGCGCCATCGGTAACTTTTTCGGATAAACGCTGCCAGCGCGTACCTAAGCGATCGAGAAAGCGAGTGAGCGCCTTGTTCTTCGTATCCCATTTTTGCAATTGGAGGTAGAGCAACGTACCGAACCAGTAGTTGAAGCGCACGTTCTTCACGAGGAAACGGTCGAATTGATGACCGTGGACTGCCACGTGGCGCAGGCCCTGGTATTCCCATTGATACTCCTGGTACACGCGCACACCCACCAGGTGGGACATGATTTCGGTCAAGCCGTGGTCGTGATTGCCTTCCACCCACACCACTTCAACCTTGCGCTTGGGATTGGATAGCTTGCGAATGTAGCCGAGAAATTTCCAGTGCTCTTTTTTCAGGCGTCCGAAATTGAGGTCGGCAAAGATGTCGCCGAGGAGAATGAGGCGGTGATATTGATTCCTGCGGAGGACGCGCAGAGCCTCGCGAGCGCGGCTCATGTCCGCGCCGAGGTGCAGATCCGACAGGATCAGCGTGTCGTAAACAGGCGGCGCCACGGCTTCAATTCTCAACAAATTGTGTTACTAGTTGATGAATTAGGAACTGATTTCGAGGCGAGAGGTAACTCGTAGGTAACCTACTGGCAGGCATGGAGAAATCCAGTGGAACAGCCGCGGAATGCTCCCTCCGCAACCTCTTGCGGGGCTCCGGCTAGTGTGTGGGAGGAACGTATTCGGCGGGACGCGCGGCTCCTTCGCCGAAGAAAAACTGCTCCATCTGCTTCACAATGACTTCCTGGTCCTGCTTGCGCGCCGGGTTCAGACGATATTCGTTGAGCAACATCTTGCAGTGCTCCATCCACTGGCCCCACGCCTGTTGTGAGACGTTTTCGTAGATCTTTTTTCCGAGGTCGCTGTCGAATGGAGGCTCGGGAAGTCCGGGTAATTCCTGCTTGAGTTTGGCGCAGAAAACTTTGTGATCTGACATAAATTTCTTCTGAAATTATCGCACAGGCGTAGCGACTTCACGGGCTGTTGCGGGAAGATCAGATCGAAGATCATGAAAAATGCGGGAGCGAACTCCCAACAACACGAGCACGCGCCGCGCCAAAATCAGGAAGACGATGAAATTTTCATTGACAAATTACATACTAATGGCAATATCTTGTGGTAGGACAGCTGCTCATACAAGAAGTTGGGTAGCTCGGGCATCAAGGTGCCCTGTCGAGAACCTTGGGAGAACAAATCGTTCAACGGAGGAAATACTTCATGGCAACCAAGAAGAAAGCCGCCAAGAAAAAGAAACACTAAGCGGATCGATGCTCGTTTAGAAATTACCCCAGAGCCTCTCAAGAGAAGCACCTCTTGAGAGGCTTTTCCATTGGTAGTTGTGGCGGTGCAAGAAAATACGACGCTGAGAGCCATTGATAGAAATGCCGCAGGCTGAATATCGGCTACCGTCCCCGATCTTTCACCGTCCAACTGACTGGGGAATTCTCATGATCATTCGGGTGCTGGTGATCCTGCTCTCATGCTGCTTATCGCTCGCCGCGAGTGACCGGGTGCAGTTGACTTTCGATACGAGTGAGGCAGAGCAAGTGATGGCTATCCTCGCGCTTCGGAGTCAAGGAAAAACTGTCCCCGATTCCGAGTGGCAGAGATTGTTTGCCACCGCTCCGTATCAGCGCCTGAAGCAGCGCGAGAAAGCGATTGCAGACCAGTTTCACGATCCCTCGATCGCCTTCAGCGACGACGACTTCAAACGCTTCGTTCTCTCCGACGATCTTCTTTCGAAAGCTCGTTCACTTTCGAGCACACTTGACGGCTGGAAGAAGGCTGATCTTCGGAAAGAGGCCGGACAAGTGCTGGCCTATCTACCGGACGACGCCGTTCTTCATGCCAAGGTGTACCCCGTCATCAAGCTGCAAAAGAACAGCTTCGTTTGGGAGATTTCAACCGACCCCACCATCTTTCTGTATTTCGACCCGGACGTGAGTCGTGAGCAGTTCGAGAACAAGGTGGCACACGAGTTGCACCATATCGGACTCGGCAGCGTCGGTCCGATCTACGATGGGAAAATTGCGGTCCTGCCCGAGCCCGCTCACACAGCGGCGGAATGGATGGGTGGTTTCGGCGAGGGTATGGCCATGCTTGCTGCCGCTGGTGGACCAGACGTCGACCCGCAGGCCGCCAGCTCCGCCAAAGAGCGCGCTCGGTGGGAACATGACATGGGTAAGTTCAACGAGGATTTGGGTGACGTAAACCAGTTCTTTCTTGATGTTCTACACGGCAAGTTCGCGAATAACGATGCATTGGAAGAGAAGGGCAGCTCGTTCTTCGGCGCCCAGGGGCCGTGGTATACGGTCGGCTACAGAATGTCGGTGATGGTGGAGAAGCGTTTTGGCCGTCCGGCGCTGATTGGCACTATGGTGGATCCACGGTGCCTGCTCGTGCTCTACAATCGGGCAGCTGCAGAACAGAACCAGACGGGCAAGAAGGCCCTTCCACTCTGGTCCGAGGATGTATTTCACGCCACTCATGCTGACAACTGCGGCGATCCAAAGTAAAAAACACGGCAACGGCTAGTAACGGGTCGGATTCGGTGCGACTTCATTGGCCGGTCGGATTGATACGATCAAGTCAGCGTGTCGATACCCAGCGCACCATCTGAGACTGTTGCGAATTGCGCACGGGAGAACTCGCAGCGTATTGCCTGGTGGCTGTTTGCTACCTTTCAGTTTTTCTACCTGCTGACTTCTACGGGCCGGGTGCGCACGCCGGATGAGTACAACACTTTCTACACGACAGAGAGCCTTGCCCTTCGTGGGTCGACAGCCGTTCCGCAGGCAGTGCAATTGCACAACTTCTATGGGCGGTATGATCTGCACGGCCAACCGCGAGCTGCTTATCCGCCGGGTCAAGCTTTGCTTTGTGCACCGTGGTATGCCGTCGGAGAATACGTCCTAGCGCGGTTGCCGGGTGTACCCCGCGAGGATACCGACTTGGTGGTGGCGTTCTCGTCGTGCCTTAGCAGCGCGACTTTTTCTGCGCTGACCGTGACGTTCTTCTTTCTCCTGCTGGCCGGGATTGGCATTGCGACCCGCGCGTCGATGTTGGCTGCCGCGATGGTGGGGTTAGGAACTCCGATCTTTGCCTATTCGGGTTGGCTGTTCTCCGAGCCGCTATCGGCAGCCATATTCACAGGTGTGGCGCTGCTGCTTTTCGGCTGCGGATACGATCCGATTCCGTTCGGTAGGGCAGCGATTGCCGGGCTGGTTCTCGGGCTGGGAACGATGGTGCGTCCGACAAATGTGCTAGCGATCGCCGTTTTTGCCGCTGCGGTTCTGGTGCGAGATGGAAGACCGGCGTTTCGCACCGCCTTCGTATTGGTCGCTACGTCGGCGATCGGAATCCTGGCGCTGCTCACACACAACGCCCTTTTGTTTGGCGGTCCGTTCGAGTTCGGATATCCAGCGACAGCGGAAGGGGCGAAACGACTGAATACGTTTGACACGCCGCTCTGGAAAGGCCTTTACGGATTTCTGCTGCCTCCGGGAAAGTCGGTATTTATTTTCGCGCCTCCGGTGATTCTGGCGCTGGCGGGACTGCGACGCCTTTGGAAGCTCGAACGCGGCGTGGCGACGCTGGCGACCTTCTTTCCGTTGCTCTATCTCCTCTTCTATGCGCGGTACACGCAGTGGGAGGGCGGATACTGTGTGGGACCGAGATATATGGTCCCGTCGATTGTGCTGCTGTGCTTGGCCTTGGGCCCGGTGTTGAGCGAAGGCTCAGCCTCAAAAACGAGGATCGCGATGCTACTGTTGGTCCTCGGGGCGTTTGTGCAGTGCGTATCACTGGCGACGAGTTTTATGGAGGATCAGGTTCCGCACGGGCACTACTACGACGCCAATTGGACTTACCGGCTGAGCTATTCACTGAGCGGTCAGATTCACTTGCTGCTGAAATATACGAGCGATGGGGAGCCGGCACGTCTCGGGCTGGGGTGGGACCGGTGGTTCGTGTTCCTGCACAAGGGTGGGATCTCGGGAGAGACACTTGGCGTTCTTGGTTGCATCATGCTCGTTGGATTGGGAGTCAGTTTGGCAGAGTTGGCCAGAACCGTTCGGCGGGTGCGACTTGCTGGGCCGGGAGCGCAAGAATAGTAAGAGGTGCTGCCGACGGGTCCTGCGTACTTTTGGGGGTTGTCCCGCAGCGCGGTCCGTGCTAGAAACGCGTATACGGGAGTACGACAACGGCGTCAGGGCCCCTCCGAACATGGCTGCGCGAACAATGAGCCTCCGCAAGAAAGCGTCGAGAAAGACTCGCAGCAGCGAGATCCTCATTCCCGACAAGCTCTATTTCCGGATTGGAGAGGTCGCCAGTCTGTGCCGGTTACCAGCGTATGTTCTGCGCTTCTGGGAAACCGAATTCCCTCAGCTCAAGCCGGTGAAAAGCAGTACGGGACAACGGATGTACCGCAAACGCGATGTCGAATCCGTGGTGCGAATCAAGAAACTGCTCTACGACGACGGATTTACGATCGCGGGCGCCCGGGTACAACTGCGCGAGGAAACCAAGCCTGATCGGACCCAGAGTGCGCTGCCGTTTCCGAAGAATGCGGTGAGTGTGGCGCATCTGCGGAATGAACTGCGGCAGATTCTCCATATTCTTTCGGCGCGACATTAGGGGGTCCGGCCCCTGGAAGGGGCCTAATTTGCCAACCCTTTCTGGTATCGCTGAAGCGATGCCCTGATACGAAATCCCTCGCCGGGTTGAGTCGTTCGCACTCGCTGTAAACAAAAAGCGCGAGCCTGGAGGCTCACGCTTTTTTCGGATTACTTTTCCGTTAGGCCGATTTTTCCATGGGCTCGGCTTCGACCAGTGGCGCGTTGACCAGGTGCTCGCTCAGGAACCAGACCTGCAATTCATTTGGACGAAGCACATCGCTGACCACCAGATCGTTGGTGCCTGGGTCGCCCAGTTTGTTGGCTAGCTCCCCAAGTTCGCGGCATTCTGTGATGACGATCTGATGCGCATCCAGCAACCGGGAAAGCTGCACGGGCACCTCTTCACGTCCTTTGGGCGGTCTCGGGATACGGGTTAGTTCAGCAACATCGGCGGCCATGGCGATGCTGACTCCGCCGAGCAGTTGAATCCTCTCCGCAATCGTATCCACGATCTCGTTCTGCTCTTCGTAGTGCTTATCAAACAAAAGGTGGAGTTGGTAGAACGTAGCTCCCGAGACCTGCCAATGCGACTTCTTGTATAGATCGCGAAGAGTGATGGTGTCGGCCAGAAGCTGGTTGAGTTGTTCAGTCATTTCCAGCCGGACTCGTTCTTCTAATTGCAATGGTATGGCGGCCGTGACGGAGCCAAAGGGCTGGAGTTCGCGGGCGGCTTGGTGGAAATGCGGTTGAGGCGATGGCTTGCGGGAATTGCCGGAGACAGGCTTTTTGGACATAGGGATTCTCCTTAAGGTGCTGCGAAATCTTTTGGACCGCGGAAATTTTGACGGGTGAAAAAGGGGCGAGCGGACAAGGCCCACACGCTGATTCTCGCCTTCACCTGCCGGAAACAACAAGTTGGATGCTATCGGGCGGAAAGCGATTCCACGTCCTGAAAAGAAATACCCCTGGGAGAGCCGGGGCGATTGCCAGTTGCCCGTCGACTCAGTCGGCGGCACTGCGGCGGATGGTCAACATCTCCGTGAGGTATTCGACGCGTGGTGTGGGCTTCACGCCCGCGCTCGCCATCCTGGTCTTGAGCTCGTCCGACGCGATGAAGGCTCGCGCCTTTTCAGCACTTTCCCATTCAAACATCAGGGTGAGTTCGTTGGGATTCTGAACGCCACGAAAAATACGGCAGTTATGCTCGCCGTGCTTGGTCCGCCAGTCGAGCGCAGAATCAAATGCTGCCTTCCATTTAGGATAATGGGCGACTTCGTGATGGACGAGGAGGTAGATCATGGGGCGAGCTCTCCTTTCACAACAAAAACGTTGCTCCAAAACCGAGAGAAAAGCAAGGGCGGCGATCACAGGGGACTGGGACGGGAGTGAAACGTAAGTCTAGCGAGGAGATACTACCGACGATAATTGATAGTGCACCGGAAAGGGCGGTTGCAGGGGTGGCCGATGCAACCCGAGTGCAACTCTCTGCACATTCTGCAGCCGTTGAATCTGTTTGCAAAGTCTGACATTCCGGTTGACAGGGGCACCTAATCGGGTCAGAATCGTACAACTTTGGGCGTGCAATGCGGCTTCCGGAAAGGAGCTGCGGCTTGCCAGATTAGATCCTCCCCAGACAACAACTCAACAAAAATTAAGGTCTCAACAAAGAAAACAGGAGCGTTAATGAAGCGAACGATTGTGCTATCTCTCAGTGTTGTGGCGTTGCTGTGTGCCGCGTCAATCAACGGAGCGGCCCAACAGACCGAAAAGACCGCCGCCCTTAAGGGGTATTTCACCGTAAAGCCGCATCCGAACCCGGAGCAAGCAGGCGAGTTTGTGGAGCAGGGAGCGGCCGGCACGGGCTTGGCCATGTGGAGCTACTCGCAAAAATCCACACGTGATTCGAAGACCTACTCGGGCAGCATGGTGGGTCAGAGCCCTTACACGAACAACGCGACCACCACTATCACCATGCAGATCATCCCCGTGATCTTCACCATTGGTACGACGGTATTCAACCCGACCAAGGCGGACGCGACATGTGAAGGTGGAAAAGTTCCTCTCACGTTGTTCAAGCAATCTCCGATTATTGCGAAGAGTGCCTTTACCCTCAATGGTGTGAAAGTGGGCACAGGCCAGTATGTGGACGACTTCCAGCGCGCCAACTTCTGGGGTCCAATCACTGCGGATGGCGGCAAATACCACACCACCCTGAAAGCGGTATCGCTGGCGGCAGTGAAGGTGAATCCGGGCGCGAACGGCGCCATTGTTTATACCGGCGGATGCGAAGCTCTGGGCGGTGTGGACATCAACTGGTGGGACAACTACGTGACGACCACGCTGATTCCTTCTCTCGCTTCGAAGGGCGTGGGGCCTACTACGTTCCCAGTGTTCATGATGTACAACGTCGTGATGTACAACGGCAGCCCCAGCAACTGCTGCTATCTCGGATACCACGGCGCCTTCGGAAACCCGGTGCAGACCTACTCGCCGTTTGAGTTTGACAGCACAGGAGCCTTCGACAGCGGCAACGGATGGAGAGATACGTATGTGGCCGCGCACGAAGTTGCAGAATGGATGGATGATCCGCTGGGATCGAATCCGGTTCCGGCGTGGGGACACATCGGGCAGCAGGGTGGATGTCAAACAAACCTCGAAGTTGGGGACCCTCTGAGTGGTACGAATGCCATCACGAAAACGATGCCCAACGGCTTTACTTATCACCTGCAAGAGTTGGCGTTTTATTCGTGGTTCTACGCTGCGCCGTCGATCGGAGCCGGAGGATTGTTCTCTGACAACGGGACGTTCACCAGCGATGCCGGAGCAGTTTGCCATTGAGGTAGCAGGAGTTGCGAAACATACGGTGACCTGTTTCGCAGCGGGGCCGCTCAGTTGTCTGAGCGGCCTTTTTTATTGGCCGAGACCGGGATCGCTGGGCCGCTGTAAGATTCCATGGAGAGGTGCGATGGTTCGGACCGCCGGGATCGCGCGCGTTGCCGTCGCAGTTCTGCTTTGGGGGACGGTGTTGGCCGGGCAGCAGCCAAAGCCGTTCCCGGTGACTTCAGTTGTGGATGCGCCCACCATCGCGGGGCATCCGGTGCAAGTAGATGATCAGGGAAAACTGCTGCCGTGGCCGATGCCCCATGACATTGGCTATTCATATTCGTCGCACTTCCTCACACAGTGGACAATCCTGTGGGACCAGCACAATCGGCAGCGGCTCCATTATTTTTATTGCTGTTTCGATTTTGACCGCACCACGTTCGAACTGCTTCCTGACCAGCACTGGGCGAACTCGACTGGCTACCTTCGAGCGATGATGCAGGGCTTTATCGAGCGCCTTTATCCCTACACCGGGGACCCCCGGACGATTACATTCCTGCAGGGCTTCGTAGACTACGAACTGGAAAACGGACTCACGCCGGCGGACTATGTCTGGTCACAGGTGCCGTACGCATCGGCGAATCCGGGCGCGAAGCGCTACACCGGCTGGAGCCAACTGGGAGAAGACTACATCGAGCCGCATGTTGTTGGTGAGGATGGATACGCGTATCTACGTTTCTACGAGATGACCGGCAACACCAAGTACCTGCGCGCCGCCCTTCACTGTGCCGACGCTCTGGTGAAAAACTACACAACCGGAGATCAGGATCACTCGCCCTGGCCGGTGCGCGTGTTGGCCCGTGATGGAAAAACCGTGGGCGCCGCCATGGGTCCATATTCGGCTAACGTGATTGAGCCCATCATGCTGTTCGATGAGCTCATCCGCCTCGGGCAGGGCGATGTTGCCGGATACATGCGCGTGCGGGCCGCTGCCTGGGACTGGTTCCAGAAATATCCCTTATCCAATAACGTGTGGGTCGGCTATTTCGAGGATGTCACTCCAAGTATGGACAACATGAACCAAGTGATCCCGCTGGAGTTTGCGCGCTACGTCCTCCTCCATCCGGAGAAAGATCCGCAATGGCGCGAGCATGCCGCGCGACTCATCGATTGGGTCAAGAGCACTCCCAAATGGCCCAAGTACATCGTGCATAGCGCTACAGTCACAACCGAGCAAGGCAATGGCATCAATTTCTGCTGCAATGAGCCGAACCAGTGCTGCGACAGTCATACTTCGCGGCTCGCCGCAGTGGAGGCGCTCTACTTCGCGAAAACCGGCGATGTCGCCTATCGAGATGCCGCTTTTCGCTCGTACAACTGGGTCACTTATTTCCAGGGGCTCTCTCGCGATGCTCATTCTCCGTTCTCGACCCAGTGGTGGTTTACCGACGAGTATGCGGATGGCCCGCGAAGGATGATGGATGCTTTCTGGGCCGTGCCGGAATGGGCTCCGGCGGATGAATCCCACTTGCTTGGCTCGAGTTCAGTAATTACGAAGATCAGTTACGGCAAAGGCTCCGTCACCTATTCCACATTTGATCCTCAATCCTCGGATGTCCTCCGTCTCGATTTCGCACCGGAATACATCACCGCAAATGGCAAACCGGTCGGCCGACGCAGAGATCTGGATCAGCCCGGGTTCGTCTTCGACGACTCGACCCGAGTGCTGCGCATCCGGCACGACGATGCGCGCGACATCGACATCCAAGGCACGGGTGGAAACGTGCCCCCGCAATATGTTTCTTTCGACGATCCCCATCTCCCCGCGGGGGCAGTGTTGAAAGGCCAATATCCTGCGGGAGTCATCGACTGGGGCAAAGGCGCGTGGCGGATCAACGTGCCAGAAGGCGCCTTCGGAACTTTCAATCTTGCGCCGGTCGACTCCAAAGCAACCACGGCGGGATTCCGTTTCGATTGGCCGCGCATCTTTGTGGGCGTGGATGTCTACAACCGAGGAACATCGGATGCGATGGTCACGATCCGTTCTCTGAAGACTCCCGCGGTGTCGTTTACCGTTAAGCCCGGCGAATTGCAGCGCCTGCGGACGGGGTGGCGAGAGGTTAGTTCGAGCGTGACTTTCGAGCTTAAGAATGGAGAGGGTCTGCGCTTCGACAATCTTGCCTATGTACAGGAGTGAAGTCTGAGGGAGGCAGTGAGAAACGGCCTTACGTCCACCATCCAGCAAATGGCAAGAAAACGGGGCCGCTAGCGCAGCCCCGGTAGTAGTTTTTTCCTGTCCTGTTACTTGCCCGTTCCCTTCAGACTGGAAGTTTGCGGACTGCCGATCGCGCTATCAGCCACGCTCAACGTTCCCGTTCTGGTTCCAACGGCGGTTGGGGTGAACACTACGCTGATGGTGCAACTGGAAAGTGCGTTCAGGCTGCTGGTGCAGGTCGTCGTTGAGACACTGAAGTCTCCCGTTGTCGAGATGTTAATGCCGGTAAGGGCCACCGCTTGTTTGTTGGCAAGTGTGAACACTTTCGCCGGACTGGCCACTCCGACCGGTTCACTCGCGAACGTCGCAGTGACGGGAGTCAGTTTGGCTTGCACGCCTCCGGTGCCGGAAAGTGCCACGGTTTGCGGGCTGCTTGGAGAATTGTCGGTGAGTGTCAAGGTACCTGTCCGCGCTCCCAACTGGCTCGGCGTGAAGGTCACCTTGATGATGCAATTTGCTCCTGCCGCCAGCGTGCTTCCGCAAGGCTTGGTGCTGGTCGACTGAGCAAAGTCACCACTGGTCGTGATGCTGCTGATGTTCAGCGTGGTGCTCCCAGTGTTGGTGAGAGTTACCGACTTCGCCGCGCCTGTTGCTCCCAAGACAACCGTACCCCAAGTCAGCGATGCAGGCGATACGGTGACGGTTGGGCCGCCCCCGCCGCTCGTGACGGTGAGGCTTACCGACGTGGTTGCCGTCAGGCTGCCTGACGTGCCGGTGATGGTTACGGTGGATGTCCCGAGACTGGCGGTAGCGCTCGCGGTGAGCGTCAGCGTGCTGGTTGTAGTTGTCGGATTTGGGTTGAAGGCAGCCGTTACGCCGCCCGGCAGGCCGGACGCGGCCAAAGTAACGCTGCCATTGAAACCGTTTTGCGGAGTCACAGTAATCGTGCTCGAACCACTGGCGCCCTGTGCGATGCTGACGGAACTCGGGCTCGCGCTCAAGCTGAAGCCGGTGGAGCTCGGCGCGACGTCCGCGGCAATGGTATTGGACTCGATGCCGTTAGCGATGAGAGTCAGATCATAGGTGCCAGCGGGCAAGCCGGATGGCACATCGAACTGCGTAGAGTTAGAAATACCCGGCGCGATCGAGTGCGTGGTCTCATTGTGTGTGGTGGCGAAGTAGACTGTGTTTGGAGAAGCGGTTTGCACGAGGCGAACCAGGGGATAGTTAGTCGCTCCCTGGTAATCGTCACCGTAGGCGTTGTTCTCTGACAGGCCGTTGAGTTGTGTGCCAGACAGAGCATTGTTCGTCGAAGGACTGCCAATCGATCCACTGATCGGATTGATCGCCGGTGCAACGCCTGGCACCACACCGGCAGCCGGCGTATAGATTTCGACCGTGCCGCTGAAGTCCGTGAACATGATCTGGCCGCTGGGAAGCATCATCAGATGCCCGACGTAGGAGGAATCTCCGGGGCAGTTCGCGGGGTTTACAGTGTTAGTGAGGGTGTTGGCCGCTGGATCGTACTCGACAAACTGGCAACCACCCTTGAAGAGACCCGGGCTCAACATGGCGAGTACTTTGCCGTTTGGTTCGAGCGCAGCGGGACCATCGGCTTGATTCAAACCATTCGCTGGAGTAGGTCCGGTGGACCAGGTGTTGGAAGCGACGTCATACACGGCTGTCGCGATGATGTTGCCACCAAACTGCAAAACCTTGTTGTTGTACATCAGGACCGCAGCGCCCAATTCTTCGTCGCTGGGATTGTAGAGCTGGGCGGGAAGAATTGGTCCGCAGGACCAAAGTCCGGTGCCCTGATCGTAAAGCTCCGAACCCTGGCTCGTACCGCAATTGGCATCATGTTTCGCATCCACGGTAAGGACCAGATCATTGGTCAGCAGGGTAAATCCTGATTCGTCGTTACTCGACTGATTTACCGAGCCCGTCGCTGTCCAAGAATTCGGCCCGTTGTACAGCGCATTCTGGTTCGTGCAACAGTTCGACTGCATGTAGCTGCCATTGGGTAGTAGCACGCTCTCCGCGTCGCCGAGGCCAGTCCAGCCAGTTGGCGCGGAGTTTGCCGCCCAGGTTATCGTGCTCCCCGAAATGGTTCCAACTGCGCCCTTGTTCGTCCACACCTGACGGCCGCCGTTATACTCGCCGCCCTCGATGACGACCGTTTTGCCATCCATCAGGACCTGAGAACCGAAGAACCATGGCGCGTAGCCGGGAGGCAGGTGTCCGCCGGAACTCCAGGTACCGTTCACGTAGCTGCCAGTGGAGTCAGGCGTGAGAATGTGCCAAGCGTTGGAATTGCCGCCCTGTTCCTCATGCACCAGGATCCTGCCGTCCCTGAGTTGCAGCATGACGCCGAGGTTTACGCCGGGTTGATTCACAAGCGGAGTCCATGTTTGGGCAAATGCGGCTCCCAGCAAGGCGAGGAGCATGGCAGACGAAAGGGCGAGCTGTCGAAATTTCAAACGAATCTCCTTTGGCGATCAAGAAGCGGCCACAACTGTATATGTATTTTTCGCAGTTGTGTAGTGTGAAAAGATTGTTAGATGAAGCGCATTGAGTTGGTCTGCGAGGCGCGCGACGCCGGCAAGGTGAGACACTATTGCTTCCAGATTCCCGTTCCCTAAGTGCGTGCTAAACATGAACACTTCGCTTGCGCCCGCTCAACGAAAAATGTTCGGCCGTCTGTCGATCGTTGCCGGAAACCTTTTGCAGATCGCGGGCATTGCAGCCGCCTGTGCTGCGCTGGCTCTGGCGCGATCCCACCCACAACCTCCCGCGGTCGCGGCAATCATGATGATCGCTGCGTGGCTCCTTCTTTACTTCTTCTGCCACGGCGTCGCGCACTGGACGGTTGGGAGACTTCTCGGCATACGCTTCGCCTTCTACACCGTTGGAGGAACCGGCAATCCGTCGGGCTACCCTGCGGGAATGCGTTGGGTGTTCGAACATCTTCCATTCTTTGGCGTGCAGACTGACAGGATCTCAATGCAGAAGGCAAGTCCGACGGCGAAGGCGGTTATGTGGTCGGCGGGAGTGACGTCTTCGGCGGTAGTTCCAACGCTTAGCGCGGTCTGTGCATGGAGAGCGGGCGTTCCCGGCAGCAAGATATTTCTGATCTTCGCGGTGTTCTGGGCGCTCGGAACGTTGTCGAGCAACTGGAGAAGCCAGACCGGAGATTATGCGAAGGCAAGACGCGCTCTCGGTCGCTAGTCGGCGCTACTCAGCGTTCATTACGAAACGTTGTAGACTGCCCACGGTTGGGGTAAACTCCGGTGCGATTCCCGGAGGTAGGGATGGCAACGCGCCGAAGTTTTCTTGAAAAATCCACCCATCTGGCTGCCGGCGCGCTCGCCGCCGCAGCCATGACCGCGTCCAACAGCGAGGGCCAGACTCAGCAACCCCAAACACCCAAGAAGAAGCTGCACATCCTGATGAGAAGCTCCTGGGGAACGGATGAGCCGACGCGCGCATCGTTCGCCTTTTCCCACGGGCTCGCGCTGGCAGATGCGGGCCACGACGTGCAGATATTCCTCACCCACGATGCTACCTACCTCATGCGCAAGGCTACCGTTGAGACGGTCAAGCCGATTGGATGGCCTCCTCTCAGCGAGACAATGACCAAAGTTGTAGCCAAGGGCATTCCGGTGTTTTCTTGAGGAGCCTGCTCCCGGGCCCGTGGGGTCACGGACGCAGACTTGAGTAGTTGGAACGCGCAGTGGGGAACGGTTCCGATCTACGTTTCCTTGGTGGAATGGGCCGACCACGTCATCAGCGAGTGAACGTCTCCGGCAACACTCTCATGGGCCGCCCTCGGGCGGCCTTCTTGCTCCGCTTTGACCCAATTTGGTTGTCGCTGATAACGGACCTTTAGCTGGGTCCAAGCGACTATAAGCTCAAAAAGTGTGAGATGGATTCGTTCGTGAGTACCTGAAGCAACTTCAAGAAGATTGGTCGGGACGGCGAGATTTGAACTCGCGACCCCTTGCACCCCAAGCAAGTGCGCTACCAGGCTGCGCTACGTCCCGATTAGATCGCCGTCGCGGGTGACAGCGTGGGGTTCGACTCAGAAATTCTACACTACCCGGCGCGTTCCGGCCTCAAATCTGGCTTCAATCTCACAAACGGACGGTGATGAGCATCACCTCGGACCGACTGCCTCGCCGGGCACCATATTAGCTGGAAGAAGTGCGAGGCCTCTCTTGGCAATTCTGGTAACGGGTGGTGCTGGTTATATTGGCAGTCATGCTGCACGCGCCTTGCGTGCGGCCGGCTATGAGGTCGTGATTTACGACAATCTATCCACGGGGTGGCGCCATCTCGCACGGGGTTTCGAGCTGGTTGAGGGCGACATTGGCGACACAACGCGGTTGTACCCCGTCTTGAAATGTGTGGATGCGGTGATGCATTTTGCCGCCCACGCCTATGTTGGAGAATCGGTCGAGAACCCCCGCAAGTATTTTCACAACAATGTTGCCGCGGCGCTCAGCCTACTGAACTGTGTACTGGACGCTGGTATCCGGCGGTTCGTATTTTCCTCCACGTGCGCCGTCTACGGCATACCCGACTGTGTTCCGATCACCGAGCAGACGGCGCGGGAACCGGTCAATCCGTATGGTGCTACGAAACTCTTTTTCGAAAATGCGCTCGAGGCTTACGGCCGTGCTTATGGACTTACGTCGGTAAGGCTACGCTATTTCAACGCGGCCGGGGCAGATGCCAGCGGAGAAATCGGTGAATTACACCATCCGGAAACTCATTTGATTCCACTCGCTCTCGCGGCGGCAAACGCGAACGGGCCGACTCTACAAGTCTATGGCTCCGATTACGGCACGCCTGACGGCACGTGCGTACGCGACTACATTCATGTCAATGATCTTGCCGATGCGCACGTTCTGGCCTTGCAACACCTCGAACGATCGATGAACGTCGGAGCGGAAAGCCCGCTGGCCGTGAACCTTGGGACGGGCCGCGGATACTCCGTTCTCGAAATCATCCACGCGGTGGAAAACGCGACTGGGCGCCCGGTACGGCGCAGCATGGAGCGCAGGCGACCGGGAGACCCTCCGATACTAGTCGCAGATCCCTCGAAGGCTCGCAGCGTGCTCGGATGGACTGCCAAGCGCAACCTTGCCGACATTGTTGGGAGCGCGTCGATGTGGATGCGGGGTTCGAAGTCTCTACCAGAACTTGTAGCTTAGAAAGTCACTTCCTAGAAACTCGTTGCCAGGCGCAGTGCGATGCTGCGCGATGGTCCGATGGCGTTGCCCGAAAAAAGACCGCCGAAATCGATGACGTTAAGGACGTTCGTCAGGTTCTGCCCATCGATCTGGAGGCTCATATTGATTCGGTCCGACTTATAGACATCGGCTCCCGCCGACGCATTCACAAGGGAAGAAGGCCGAATGCGTCCGCGGGCGAAGTTAATGCGGTCGAGGACCTGCTGGCCGTATTGGGCTAGCACGGTCGCGGGATCGCCGTTGAAGTCGAATGGCAATCCGCTGTCGTACTGAATTCCGCCGGCGACCCAGAGGCGCGGCCTGATCTGGTAGCGAAGCCGCCCTCGAACGGTATTGCGCTGATCTTGTGAGTCGGGGAAATGTGAAGTCGGCGGCGCGCCTCCATCGCCGTTCAGGAACAGGCCTCCTGTCACCGGATTCCACACGTTGCCAACCTGGTAGGAATAGCTGGCGAAACCGGAGAAGCCTTGCCAGTCAGGCAGTTCGAGCTTCGCCTCGGCGCCGTAGATCACCGCCTTGCGGAAGGCGATCGGGAACCCGACGGTGGTGTTCGTGATCTGATTGTCGTCCGCATAGTTGGCGACGAGGCGCCGGAAGTAGTTGGCGTCGAGCTTGATCTTCTCGTGCACGACCTTGGTCAAGCCTGCCTCGTAGTAATTTCCCTCGGAGGGCTCAACCGGTTGCCGCGGACGGCCCGGATCGAGAGATCCAAACGCGGCGGAACTCGACAGCAAAAGGTTTTCGAAAGAGGGAGTCTGAAAAACGCGATCTAAGGAAAAATGCACAAGCAATTCGGCGGATGGGAAATAACGCGAAATGGAGAAGCGCGGATCAAGCGCCTGACGGTTGAGCAAGAGCTGATAGTGGTCCCATCTTAGTCCGGCGTTGATTGTCCAATTCTTGAGCGCGATGCGATCCTGCACGAACGCCGATTGCTCGAGGTCGGGACGATTTCCGAGAAAACCGAACATGAGAGGCGTGCCGCTACTAAATTGGGTGGAATCAGTGATGTTGTAGCGGAAATTCTCGTTGAGGAAAGTGTTGTCGGATTCTACGCCGAACTTCCACTCGTGTCGGCCGTGATCGATGGTCGCGGAGCTCTTGAAATAGCCCTCACGAAACCAGTTATGCTCAAAGACTTCGATCGGGGTTGAACTGAGGTTGGAGATCAAATCGTTCGAATTCTCACGAACCATTCCGTGAAAATCGGCGATCGCTTGGGATGAGAACGTGTGCTGATAACGAGCGATCTCCATCGTCTCAATACTGTCCGCCGTTTGGCGCTGCCCAGCCGCTTGTTGGAGGAGTTCGTTCGGAATGTCGTAGCGCGACAACTCGCGTCGAATGACCAATCGCAGACGATCTTTCGATGCCAGTTCGCGCTCGTAATTCAGCGAAAAATCTCCCAGCGTGGCCGTGTTCGAATAGTTTTCTGGAACGACCGGGTTGAGGTAGCGGTCGGTCATACTGCCGCTGGCGCTCGCGCCAAACGTGTTCTTGCCCCAGACATATTGTCCTTGGGCGAAAGCTCCGGCGGAAGCAAAGCTGCCACCGGAAAGCACGACCTGGCCATGAAGACCCGCCTGCGCATCCTGCAGCGTGTTTACCTCGATCACCCCGCCCATTTTGCGGCCGTACTCTGCGGGGATTCCGGCGGTGTAAATGCTCAGCGATTGCACGTCATCCGCCTCGATCGTGGGACCCAAACTGGGCGAACGATTGTCGGTTAGAGGGATGCCATCGACCACGAACTGCGTCTGATACTCCGAGCCGCGCGGATGCAGGACCGCGTTTCCCTCATACAGCCAGCCGGGCTGCGAGTTCACAAGATCCTGCAGGGAACGGCCGGGAACTGAGCTGAGGCGATCCCGGATTACGTCTGTGCCAATCTGAGCGATTGCGCCGGATTGATCCGGGTCGATGAGCGTATTTGCCGCGTTCACTGTGACCGATTCATTTACCGATGAAACCTGGAGTTGGAGGGTAAACTCGGTCGGGATGGTAGAACGAATCTCGACGGACTCGGACGTCGCCGCGAACCCGGGCTGCCGAATCTCTAGCCGGTAGATGCCGTAGGGCAAGCGTTGCAAGTCCAATTTGCCTTGTTCGCTGGTCTCCTGGGTGCTGCGGTACTGGTTCGCGCGGCTGACGATCTGCACGGTTGTCTTCACGCCCAGACCGGCTGGATCGGTCACTCTAAGGCGCAGTTCGCCGCTGTTGCTCTGGCCGAGGAGCGGCAATGCGCTGAACAAGGCGAAAATGGCGACCCATCTGATCATGAAAACCGGTCTTCTCAGTTTAGCTGGTGTCCAGGTGCGGGTTCACTCACGTCGCTCCGTCGGTAGTTACCTTGGAGAGGCGAAGCGGAGGGTTGTCAATCGGGAATGATTCACGTAGTCTGCCGCGCATGAGACTTCGAGACATGAAGATTGGGTTGTGCGTGTGCGTTTTCCTGCAGTGTTTGTTCCCCCTTCCCGGTTCTGCACAGCCGGCGTCCCAGCCCTTTAGTCTCGAGCAAGTTCTTGGTTCGCCCTTTCCGACGAATCTTGTGGCCGCCAGCCAGGCGGGGCGAATCGCTTGGGTTTTCACAACGAAGGGGGAGCGCAACGTCTGGGTGGCAGATGCTCCCAATTTTGAGGCGCGGCAGGTCACGCATTACGTGGGCGACGACGGCATGCCGATCGCCGCGCTGAAGCTGGCGCCCGACGGAAAGACAGCGGTCTATGCGCGCGGCAGTGAGTCCAATGCAGCGGGTGAAACTGCCGATCCGACCAGCGGCGTGGAGAAGCGTACGCAGCAAGTGTGGACGATGGACGTAGATAAAAATGAGAGTGGTTCCAGCGAGCCACGATTGCTCGGCGACATGGGCTGCGATGAGGAGGATTGCGAAGACATTCAGATCTCGCCGAGCGGCGAGTTTGCCGTGTGGGCGGCGAAGAAGCAGATCTGGATCGCTCCGATCTCAGGGAAGGAAAAAGCGAAAGCTCTAACCTTTGCGCGCGGTGCCAACTCGGTACCGCGCTGGTCGCCAGACGGGAAGAAGGTGGCCTTCGTCAGCGACCGCGGCGATCACAGCTTCATCGTCATTTACGAATTCGGCCGCAGTACACTGCGTTACGTTTCGCCGAGCGCCGATCGCGACCTTTTTCCGCGCTGGTCGCCCGACGGCAGCCAGCTTGCCTTCGTACGGCTTGTCGGGAAGGAGATGAAGCAGCCGTTGATTCCGCAGCTGCCGCTGCCCTGGGCGATCTGGGTGTATGACGTTGCCGGAGATTCGGCACGAGAGCTGTGGAAGAGCGGCAACGGTCTGGATGATTCGCTGCCTCTGCTGACAGAAGACAAGTCGTTCCAATTCGCCGCGAAAAACCGCATCACTTTTTCGTCTGAGCGGAATGGATGGAATCACCTTTATTCGGTCACGACTTCGGGAGGGGTGGCCACGCTTCTAACTCCCGGAAAATTCGAGACGGAAGATGTGACGCTGAGTGCAGATAAAGGCTCCGTCATCTTTTCTTCTAACCAGGTTGACAAGGATCCTCTCGACATCGACCGACGCCATCTGTGGCGCGTCCCGGTCGAAGGTGGAACGCCGCAAGCCCTGACGCGCGGCGAGACAATGGAGTGGACACCGCTGGAAGTGGCGGGCAAGGTGGTTTGCCTCGGTTCGACGGCTACGAATCCCGCCATGCCTTACGTTGTAAACGGCAACGGCAGGGAGATGATCGCGAAAGCGGCGCTGTCTGCGGACTTTCCATCGTCGCAACTGGTCACGCCGAAGCAAGTGATCTTCAAAACCGCCGACGGATGGGAGATTCACGGGCAAATGTTCGAGCCGAAGGAAAGCGGGAAACGCCCGGCGCTGATCTTCATTCATGGCGGATCAATCCGACAGATGATGCTGGGCTTCCATTACATGGACTATTACCACAACTCCTACGCGATGAATCAGTATCTGGCGAGCCGCGGGTATGTGGTGCTGGCGGTGAATTACCGGACCGGCATTATGTATGGGCGACATTTCCGCGAAACGGTTGACGGAGGACCGCGGGGCGGCGGCGAGTATCGAGATATTGTGGCCGCGGGGAAATATTTGCTGGGCTTGCCCAATGTGAATGGGAAACGAATTGGTTTATGGGGCGGATCGTATGGCGGGTATCTCACCGCGATGGGCCTGGCTCACAACTCGGACCTGTTCGCGGCGGGCGTCGATTTGCACGGCGTACATGACTGGTCGGACTTCCGGGAAGACATTCCGGCGGATGCGCCCGATCACGATGCTGCCGTCAAGCTGGCTTTTGAGTCGTCGCCAAACGCGGCGATTGCCACCTGGAGGTCGCCTGTTCTGCTCATTCAAGGAGACGACGACCGCAACGTCCCGTTTTCACAAACGGTCGATTTGTTGCAGCGTCTGCGCGAACAGAAGGTACACGTCGAGCAAATGGTTTTCCCCGACGAGGTTCACGATTTCCTAATGTGGGAGAGCTGGATCAAGGCGTACGGGGCTACAGAGGAGTTCTTTGGGCGGGAGATGAGGTGAAATAGCCACGGCTAGGGCGTCATCGGCGCCGCAAACGCCTTCCGTATCCTCTCCCATGTCACCTCCAGCGTTTCCGGCAGCACTCGTGTCTCGCCGATCACGCTGATGAAGTTTGCGTCCGCTACCCAGCGGGGCAGGATGTGCATGTGGATGTGGCCGGCAACGCCTGCTCCTGCGGATTTGCCGATATTCATGCCCAGATTGATGCCATCCGGCACGTAGAGCTTGCGGAGAACGGTCTCCATTTTCTGGGTCAAAGCCATCATTTCCTGGGCGGCGTCGGCTGGGAGCTTCTGTAGCTCATCCAGATGGGCGTAGGGAACGACCATGACGTGGCCATTCGTGTAGGGATAGGTATTGAGGATGACGTAGCAGTGCGTCCCACGGTGCACGATGCGGGCCTGTTTATCGCCCTGTTTGGGGGCATCGCAGAATATGCAGCCGGAAATCAGGTCGGCGCCGGTCACGTAGGCATAGCGCCACGGAGTCCAAAGGTGGTCCATGGGGGGAGGGTAGCAGAAAACCGCTGCGAGCTACGAGGCTCTGGCAGAGAGAGCTAAAGGACCAAACAGGCAAGGTTTGCCTAGTGCTGCGGCACGAGGTTGAGAGGCTCAGTATGACAAGTCTGTAAATTCTCTGGTTGTCCCCGGAATCGCGTTTGACACTGTTCGAAACCCGTTGCTATAGTCAAAGAGTCCCTATTGGACGCGGTTTCGAACCAGCTGGAATTGTCCTAGGGTCGTCCGCCAGGTCGGCCTCAACGCAACCTAAAGAGCACACCAGCAGTCCGCAAGACCACGTCCCGCACCAGTCGCGCACGAATGCGCCGACACCGAGGCTATGAATTTGTTCGACGACAGTACAGCCCGTAACCTTGAATCCAGCATTGAAACCATGACAACTTCACACGACACCCATGCCGGCGGCTCGGCCGTAGTAGACGCTCCTGAGCACGCACAACCTTCGCCCGCGGAACTCGCTTCCGCCCCTGCCGACCACGAAAATGACACCCACGGACACAGCGCCGCCGAAGATGCGGCCGCCGAGAATGCCGCCCTGGCGAGCGACGATTTCGCCGCCGCCCTACAGAGTTTCGAGACCGAAACCGAAGATTCAGTGGGCGAAGATCACGTCATCAAGGGCACGGTGGTCAAACTGACCGCGACCCACGTGGTGGTGGATATCGGGGCAAAATCCGAAGGCATGGCGCCGATCGCGGAGATCCTCGATCACGAGGGCAAGCCGCGGTTTAAGCCGGGCGACGAGATCGATGTGATGCGCGACAAGGGCGAGGCCGAAGAGGGTTACATCAACCTCTCGCACCTGAAGGCGCAACGGCTGCGTTCATGGGATGAGATTGAGCGCGCCTATAACGAGAAAAAGCCCATTAAGGGCGTGGTCGTGGAACGAATCAAGGGTGGCCTGACCATCGACATTCAGGGGGCGCGCGCCTTCCTGCCCGGCTCGCAGGTGGATCTGCGTCCGATTCGGAATCTGGACGGCATGAAGGGCCAGACGATCGAAGTCGCGATCATCAAGCTCAACAAGAAGCGCGGCAACATTGTCGTTTCGCGCAAGCAGCTTCTGGAAGAAGAGCAGAACGAAAAGCGCGGCAAGACGCTTGAGCACCTGGAAGAAGGCAGTGTCCTCACCGGCATCGTCAAGAACCTGACCGAGTACGGCGCGTTCGTTGACATGGGCGGAATCGACGGCCTGTTGCACATCACCGACATGTCGTGGGGACGCCTGACACATCCGCGCGACCTGGTTAATGTCGGTGACCAGATTCAGGTGAAGGTGCTGAAGTACGACAAAGACAAGCAGCGCGTCTCGCTCGGCTTCAAACAGCTCACGCCTGACCCGTGGCTCGATGCAGAGCACCGGTATCCGGTGGGCGCACACGTTCACGGACGTGTGATCAGCGTGACCGACTACGGAGCTTTCGTCGAACTGGAACAGGGCATTGAAGGCCTCGTCCACGTCAGCGAAATGACCTGGTCGAAGCGGATGAAGCATCCGTCGAAGCTGGTCAACGTAAACGATGAAGTCGATTGCGTCGTGTTGAGCGTGAATCCGACCGAGCGCCGGATTTCGCTTGGCATGCGGCAACTTGCGTCCAACCCCTGGGACACGCTGCACGATAAGTATCCAGTGGGTGCGACGGTTGAGGGCCGAGTGCGTAACCTGACCGAGTTTGGCGCGTTCATTGAAATCGAAGATGGGATCGACGGCTTAGTCCATGTTAGTAACCTGAGCTGGACGACTCGCGTGAAGCATCCTTCCGAAGTATTGAAGAAAGGTGACAAAGTAAAGGCCGTGATTCTGGCGATTGAGCCGGACAAGCGGCGCCTCTCGCTCGGCGTGAAGCAGATGCAGCCCGATGTTTGGGATTCATTCTTCGCGCAGCACCGCATTGGCGACATCGTCCATGGCAAGGTTCTGCGTGTGGCAAACTTCGGAGCGTTTGTCGAAATCGCCGAAGGCATCGAAGGCCTCTGCCACAATTCGGAAGCCGTCGATGGCAACGGACAGCCGATGCACTTGGAGCCTGGCGCGGAATTCGACTTCAAGATCATCAAGATGAATCAGGAAGAAAAGAAGGTTGGCCTGAGCATCCGGGCGGTCGGAGAAGAAGCATCGCGGCAGGAAGTGGAATCGTACAAGCATCCGTCGTCTTCCTCTTCCTCGAACAGCACGACGATCGGCGATTTGATCTCGTGGAAGCGGGCAGGCGGGGATAGCAACTAAGCTTCCGTTAACTATTTTGAACAGTTGAAGGCCACCGGCAGCGGTGGCCTTTTCTTTTTCGCGACGGTGCCCGACTGGCTAAGCTTACCCTTGCGCCTGGCCCCGCGATAGAGTCACCTGCACTTGTTGCCGTTCTTGTGGCCTCACCTGGAACATCGGTCGCGGCTGGAGCTTCATCATACGCGCAAGCAATACGTCAGGGATTTGCGCGATCCGGGTGTTATAGGTGTTAACGCCATCGTTGAAAAACTCGCGGCGGTCGGCGATTCGCTCTTCCAGTTCCGAAATACGATTCTGCAGCTCGAGAAAATTCTGGTCGGCCTTCAATTGCGGGTATCCCTCCGCCACCACAAAAAAGGACCGCAGAGCGCCGGTTAGCATCAGGTCAGCCTGCGCTTTTTGAGGAATGCTAACCGCGCTCATCGAAGCGGCTCGGGCCTGGGTCACTGCTTCGAGGGTTTGCCGCTCGTAGTCCATGTAGCCTTTGACGCAGGCCACCAGGTTCGGAACCTCGTCGTGACGCTGCTTCAGTAGCACGTCAATGTTGGCCCAGGAGCGGACGATTTCATTCTGCAGGCGCACCAGTCCGTTATAGACGATGGCCGCATAGATCGCGGCACCGGCAACCAGCAATGTGATGCCCGCCGAGGTGATCAGGGACATGAAGGTTTCACGTGGAAACAGTCTCGAATGTAGCGGCAGTGTAATCGCAGCCGCAAGTTACGCCTGGGTGACGGGTGATCGGACTACTTGGCGTTGGCGTCGGCCTTGGTGTCGATTTTCAGGCTGATGTACACCTGCGCACGATCATCGAACTGGCTGACCGTTTTTGTGCCGCTCTTGCGATTGTTGTATTGGGCATAGACCTCGTAATCAGTCGTGGGCTGAAGGGCGGGGAAGCGATAGGCTCCATCGGGTCCTACAATGTAGGTCTTTACGGTGCGGGTGTGCGTGTTGGTCAGGT
This sequence comes from Terriglobia bacterium, assembly GCA_963847715.1. Taxonomy (GTDB): domain Bacteria; phylum Acidobacteriota; class Terriglobia; order Terriglobales; family Acidobacteriaceae; genus Acidiflorens. The sequence goes on along the minus strand of CAWKAZ010000013.1, from coordinate 288,452 downwards.
AAACGACGGCGTTCTGCAGGGGACTGTCGCCTGCATCCAGCACCTTGCCTGTCAGCAGCCGGGTCTTTTGCGGCTTCGGATCGCGGCCAAACAACTGCGCTGTGGCTGGTGTTGGCAGGAGGAAGACCAGCGAGAGAATCAGCAATGAACCCGCAAGAGCCACTTTCTTCATGAGCACACCCCGTGGCGCCGATTCCACATGTCCGGCAGCCCTTACCAGTCTAAATGAAGACCGATGTCGGCACGCTCATCGTCGTCGATGTGCACGGCTACTTCCGAGCCCGGCTTCAATGGCTTGCCGGATGGTAGTTTGTACCCTTTCACATCGGCCCAGACGATGTAGTCGGCCTTGCCGGGCGGCACTCGCTGGGCGAATTCGCCGGTGTGGTTGGAATAGAGCTCCCAGCGAGCCTTTTTTTCTTCGGCGCGCCGGATCTTGACTTTAACCCCGTACATGGGATGGCCGTCGGGGTCCCAGACCGTTCCATAAATCAGGGCGTAGGGCTTCGGCTTCTTGGCTGGTTCATTGCCCCTCGCAGCCGCGGGGGCCAGCATGGACGCCAGAAAAAACGATGCCGCAGCCGCTGCTACCAGGCTGCGGACCCGGATGCATTCAGAGGTTCTCAGTCTTCGTCCTCTTCCTCTTCTTCGTCGGCTTCTTCTTCGTCTTCATCTTCTTCGATCTCGTCTTCGCCGACGATTTTCAGTTCGACGGGATTGACGGTAATCACCTCGAAGTCGGTGCCGCACTCCGGGCACGAGACGACCGCGCCTTCATCGACCTCATCTTCGTCGATGTCGAGGTCAGTCTCGCATTCTGGACAGTACACCATGATTTCCTCCACGCTCGGGATACCCTGTTATATTTAGTTTCTTCGAGAGGAAAAGGTCAAGTGGGTTGCCAAGAAAATTGTCCCCGCCCTCAGTTTTCCCGTTTCCGGCATTCGTTCATATATGCCGCGGCTGCCGTTATGGTTGCCTTGGTGCTTTTTGCGCCCGCATCCCGTGCGCAGGAGGCGGATCTTAGCCCACCGCAACTTGCGTCGAATCCGCATGCCGATCGGGCGATTTCGGGCGAGCTTCGTGAAATTTCTGTGGATCGCATTCAGCAAACGATCGAAAAGCTGGTCAGCTTTAACAATCGCTCCACGCTTTCGGCTCAGGATGAGGAATCGGTCAAAACCGGCAGGGGGATTGGCGCGGCGCGGGAGTGGATCAAGGCGGAATTTGAGCGCTACGCGAAGGAATGCGGCGGCTGTCTTGAGGTGAAGATCGACACGTTTACAGAGCAGCCGACGGAGCGTATCCCAAAACCGACGGAAATCACCAATGTTTATGCGGTTCTGAAGGGGTCTGACCCGAAGCAAGCAGATCGCATCGTGCTGGTCACCGGGCACTACGATTCGCGCAACAGCGATAACGGCAATGTCACCGATCCTGCGCCGGGAGCGAATGACGACGCCAGCGGGACCGCCGTAAGCCTGGAATGCGCCCGGGTTCTGAGCAAAGCTGCGAGCCGGATCAAGTTTCCGGCGACGATTATTTTTCTGACTGTTGCCGGCGAAGAGCAGGGGTTGAACGGCAGCAAGCATTTCGCGAAGATGGCGAAAGAGCAAGGATGGAAGATCGAAGCCGTCTTGAATAACGACATTGTTGGCGGAAATCTTGGGCCGGAGCAGGATGCGGGCGTGGTGCGCGTCTTTTCTGAAGGGCTACCGACGGCCGCGACCGAGGCGGAAATTCGGCACATCCGGATGCTCGGGGGGGAGAGCGATTCGACTTCCCGGGAACTAGCCCGCTATGTCGCCGATGTCGGGCGCTCGTACGACGCGGGTGTGAAGCCGCTGCTGATTTTCCGCTTAGATCGTTTCCTGCGTGGCGGCGACCACTATTCCTTCAACCAGCAGGGCTTCGCCGCGGTCCGCTTCACGGAGTTCCGCGAGGACTTTAACCGCCAACATCAGAACGTCCGTACGGAAAAGGGCATCGAATTTGGAGACTTGCCAAAGTTTGTAAATTTCGAATATGTGGCGCACGTGGCGCGTCTGAATGCTGCGGTATTGGCGTCGCTGGCTGCCGCTCCAGCCCCTCCCCCGAGCGTGAAGATGGTAACCAAGGACCTTGATAACAACACGACTTTGACTTGGGAACCGTCTATCGGCGCGGTTGCCTACGAGATAGTCTGGCGCTCGACCAGCGCGCCTGATTGGGAGTACGTCCAAACGGTCAGCACCGGTGCGCGTGCAACCCTGAAGGTTTCGAAGGATAATGTGATATTCGGCGTACGCGCGGTCGATGCGGCAGGACATCGCAGTCTGCCGGTTGTGCCCGAGCCAGAAAGATAAGAGGAGGTTTCAGAGTTGCAAGGTTTCAAAGTTAAAGACCTGTGGGCTTGGCCTTCCCTGAAACCTTGGAACTCTGAAACGTTGAAACCCGGAATCTACTTGAGTCGCGGACAAACCATCTCGTTTAGCTTTCCACCGTTTGCAGGGTGGGTGAAGCGCATCATTATTGCGTGCACGGCCATCTTTCTGCTCGAACTCATCGTGCGCCGAATCTTCGGCCTCGATCTCAGCTGGGTAGAGGATTGGTTTGCACTCATCCCCGTCTTTGTGATGAGGGGCGAGATCTGGCAGTTGGTAACTTACTCGCTTCTGCACGCCAGCTTCAGTCATCTTTTTTTTAACATGCTTACGCTCTGGTTTATCGGCGCGTACCTGGAGAGTGATTGGGGCCCGCGCCGATTCATCGAGTGTTATACATTCTGCGTGGTAGGCGCCGCATTGGTGACAGTCGGTGTCTCCTATACGCATTTTCTGGGAATGAGCCCCAACGGTGGGACGGTGGGCGCCTCCGGAGGCATATTCGGTCTGCTCATGGCCTTCGGCATCCTCTACGCCGACCAGGAAATGTACATGTTTCCTCTGCCCTTCCGCATCAAGGCCAAATATCTGGTGGGGATCTGGGTTCTGGTCGCCATTGTTGCGGTTCTCGACCCGAAGCAGGGCGGTATCGCGGTCTTCGCTCATCTCGGCGGATTGTTCTTCGGTTTTCTCTGGGTGAAGTTCATGCCGAAACGCGGTGTCAGCTATGCGGCGTCTGAGCGCTACTTCAGCGTGCGGAATTCCTATTACCGCTGGAAGCGGCGGCGGGCAGCAAAGAAATTCGAAGTTTATATGCGCGATCACGACCGCAAAGTCAGTTTCGACGAGCACGGTAACTACATTCCTCCGGACGACGACAAGACGAATGGCGGCGGAAAATCAGGTTGGGTGAATTAAGCATCTTACTTAGGAGTGTGTCTGCGAGATTGAGGATAAGGAGCCAGGATGCGTTTCCGAATGACCGGCAGCATGATGTTATTTCTTGCATCCGTGAGCGCGGCGCAATCCGCTCCCGCCTGCAAGCCGGTCACGCGATACGGCGTCACCGGATGTGAACTTCTGCCCGATCGGACTTGCCCTGCGGGATACCATCAGCAGGCAGTGGACCCACCTGATCCGCGAATGAAAGCTCCTTCTTACTTGATGTGCGTTCCGGACAAGCCACAGTCCAAAGAGCAGTCTCCCAAAACACCTCCTCCAAAGCATGTACGATAGCTTCAAGAATTCGATGTCCGCGAGGACCTGGCTTAGCGGCGGAGCTACCGCATGAACTGCAGGAACTCGGTGACAATCTTGCCGGGCAGTTCCGGAGCCTGACTTTTCTCTTTGAAGCCCAGGTCGTGGCCGGCTCCATCCACCGCTATTAATTCGGTTTTGGCGGGGATCAAAGCCAGAGCCTTCTGCACCTCTTCGATGCTTCCAAATGGATCGCGCGTTCCGTGGATGAACAAACTAGGCGTGCGCAAGTTAGGCAGATGCTGGGTGCGGAGTTGATCTGGTTTGCGTGGCGGATGCAGCGGGTAAGAAAGCAGCAAAAGGCCGGAGACAAGGCCAGGTTCGGCGGCGCTGAGCATCGTCGCCTGGCGTCCACCATAGGAATGGCCGCCGAGGAATATCTTCCCGCTTACTTGCTTTCGCATTACTTCTACCGCGTTGTGCAGGCCCAGGCGGTCACGTTCCGCGTTTCCGGGGAAGGGAGGGCCGGTGCGCCGATCCTGACGGAACGGCAGGTCGCAGCGCAGAACAGTGAACCCACTCCCGGCAAACGCTTCGCTGAGCGCGACCAATAACGGAGCGGTGCTGCTTGAGCCAGCACCGTGGGTGAGTACCAACGCGTCTCCGTTGGGAGTTACCGGCAAGTGCAGGTGGCCGCGGACCGGAGGGTTTAGCGTGTCGTCGAAAAATGGAATCGCGGCGGCCATATTCTGGTTACTTCTGCTTGCGCTTCGAGCGCGCCTTGGGAATTTCTCCCACCGTGTGTAACCGCATGAAGTTCGTAGCGCCAGAAGTGAGCTTGGTTCCGGCCACCAAGCCGAGAATGTCGCCGCTGCGAAGTAGTCCTTTCGGAAGCAGTTCCTTTTCCGCCGTTCTCAGCATGGCTTCTGCCGACTCCCATTCTTTCTTGTATAGCGGATGGACACCCCACAGCGCGTTCATGCGATTGCAGACTTCCGGCTTGCGGCTGAAAGCGTAGATGCAGACCTTCGGGCGGTGCTTCGAAATCATGCGCGCGGTATTGCCGCTTTCGGTGAAGACAGCGATCGCGCGCATGGGCAGATCTTCGGCGGCGTGAGCAATTGACTCACAAATGGTTTCGGCCACGGAGTAGCGATGCTCCTCGCGGCGGCGGCGCGGCGAGGATGGCAACTGCGCGATGCTGGCTTCGGCTTCCATGATGATGCGGGACATCATGGCCACGGTCTCGCGCGGATATCGGCCACTAGCAGTTTCTCCGGAGAGCATTACGACGTCGGTACCGTCAAAGATTGCGTTGGCGACGTCGCTTGCCTCCGCCCTTGTTGGGCGCGGGTTTTCGGTCATCGACTCGAGCATCTGAGTGGCAGTGATGACCGGCTTGCGCCATACTCCGGCACGCTGAATCACCAGCTTTTGGATGATCGGCACACGCTCGGGCGGAACTTCAACACCCAGATCGCCACGCGCAATCATTACGCCGTTGGCCACTTCCAGGATTTCTTCCAGGCGCTCGATGGCTTGGGGCTTCTCCAGCTTCGCAATGATAGGAACAGATTTGCCAAACCCTCGCATCAGACTCTTGGCTTCGCGGATGTCCTCAGCGGAGCGAACAAAGGAGAGCGCAACCACATCGACGCCATGTCTCAGGCCAAACTGAAGGTCCAGTTTGTCTTTGTCAGTCAGGGCAGGGATCGCCAGCGCCGCGCCGGGCAGATTAATGCCTTGCTGTTCGCCCAACATACCGCCGTTCACAATTTCACATTCCACATCGCCGCCACGAATCGACCGCACTTTGAGCTCAATGCGGCCGTCGGAGAGGAGAATCCGTGCGCCGGGTTCCACTTCCCGGGCCAGGCCGGCAAAGTCAGTGGAAATCAACTCAGCGGTGCCTGCCAGCTTGCGCGGCGAGATCGTTAGAACAGCGCCCGCCTTCAGCATGACGGGCTTGCTATCTTTCAAGCGGCCGGTTCGGATCTTCGGGCCTTGAAGATCCTGCAGAATACACACTGTTCGCTTCAGCTGACGGGCGACGCGGCGCAGGCGCTGAATTCGACGAGCGTGTTCGGCGTGCGTTCCGTGAGAGAAATTCAGGCGGGCCACATCCATGCCGGTGCGCATCAGATCGCGGATCATTATCTCGGAATCGGAGGCAGGGCCGATGGTGCAGATAATCTTTGCCCGGCGTACACGTTCGCCCGTTTCACCGTCCGGAGCAGCCGAGGCAGGGGTGAGATCGCCATCGACCAGATTGAGTTTGCGTTCTTTCAAGTCGCGAATCCTCGTTGCGGAAGGTTTACTGATCTTATTTCACAATTTGCGGCGGTGGAACCCTGGTGAGAGCGCGGGGAAAGAGCATGGCATTGAATTCGGCACCGATCAGCACGACCAGCGAGATCAAATACATCCAGACCAAGAGCGCGATGCCGACTCCGAGCGAACCATAGATGACGCTGTAATCCGCGTAATGCTGCAGGTACCAACCAAACAGGGCAGTAGAGATCAACCACATGGCGGTGGCGAGAACGGCCCCCGGCAAGACGCTATGCCATGGCTGAGTACGCGGCACGGCGTTATGGTAGATGAGCTGGATCACGGCAATGCTGGTCATGATGGCGATTACCCAGCGTATGGCGCCCCATGCGAGCAGAATCAGGGGTCCGAATTCGTGTCCGATGTAAAACAGGATCCGCATTTCAATGCGGCTCCCGAAGGCCACCAGGATGGTGGAGAACGTCATCGGGATGCCAGCCATCAGAACCAGAGAAATGGCGATCACCCGCTCCTGAATAATTCCCCATGTCTTTGGAAGCTGGTAAGCGCGGCGGAACCCATCCATCCAGGAGATGATGACGCCGGAAGCGCTCCAGATGGTAAGCAAGGAGGTGGAAATCAGAAGTCCCACGGGCCGGTGCGCGCTGCCTCTGAGATAGGCGAGGACGGTGGAGCTGCCCGCCGGCAAGATAGTTCCCAGTGCGTAGGAAATTTCGCGGAGGTACACCTCACCGCGATTCAGGGTAGCGAGGACGGAGCCGAGCACGAGGAGAGCGGGGAAAAAAGTGAAGATGGAGGAATATGCCGAAGCTTTTGCGGTTCCGAAAGCGTCGTGTTCGAAAGCGCGCCAGATGGAGAGGCGAAACAGCCGCCAGAAGCGTCCCAATGCCGGAGCCAACACCAATCCGCCAGGAACAGGTTCCGGCGGGGTGTTGCGGTCCTGGGGATCCCGGGTAAGGTTCTGTGGTTCCAGCGCTAAAGACATTGGACGATGAAGCGTTTTAAGTAAAAGCATCGTGCAAGAAAATCAGGGGCGACTCGCGTCGCCCCTGTGGTGAATTCGTTCTGGTTTATTCCGCGGCCAGTTCTTCGGTCTCACCTTCATGACGCATGAGTTCGAGAGCGCGCTCGGCATCTTCGTAGGCTTGCGAGACTTCTTCCTGCACCTTGCTGGCGGCCTCTTCCATTTCGGGAGAGAGACGCACGTTGCGGTAATACTCCATGCCGGTGCCGGCGGGAATCAAGCGGCCCACGATCACGTTCTCCTTCAGGCCACGCAGGTGGTCAACTGCACCCTGAATGGATGCTTCGGTCAGCACGCGCGTTGTCTCCTGGAAGGAGGCGGCAGAGATGAACGAGTCGGTGGAGAGTGACGCCTTGGTGATTCCAAGCAGCAACGGGCGTCCGGTGGCCGGTTTGCCACCATTCGCGATTGCACGCTCGTTCTCCTCGTGGAAGCGGAACTTGTCCACTTGCTGTTCGAGGAGGAACTGGGTGTCGCCTACGTCTTCGACTTTCACCCAGCGCATCATCTGGCGGACGATCACTTCGATGTGCTTATCCGAAATGTTCACGCCCTGTAAGCGGTAGACTTCCTGGATTTCGTTGACCAGGTAAGCCTGCAACTCTTTCTCACCGAGCACGGCCAGAATGTCGTGCGGGTTGAGCGGGCCGTCCATCAAAGGTTCGCCGGCTTTCACGCGCTCGCCTTCCTGCACGTTGATGTGGACGCCGCGCGGAACGGAGTATTCCTTTTCCGTGCCGTTATCGGCAGCCACGTAGAGTTTGCGCTGTCCCTTGGCCACTTCGCCGAATCGAACCACGCCATCGATTTCGCTGATGACGGCAGTTTCGCGCGGCTTGCGGGCTTCGAACAATTCGACCACACGCGGCAGACCGCCCGTGATGTCCTTGGTCTTCGTTGTCTCGCGCGGGATCTTCGCCAGCACGTCACCGGGATAAACCGTGTCGCCGTCCTGCACCATAAGGTGCGCACGCGACGGCATGAGGTAGCGCTTGCTCGCCTTGCCTTTGATGACGATCGCCGGTTGGCGCTTCTCGTCGGGCGAATCCGCCACGACGTGACGCGAGAGGCCGGTAACTTCATCGACCTCTTCGTGCAAGGTGATGCCTTCCTGCAAGTCCTTGAACTGCGCCGTGCCGCCGATTTCGGTAAGGATCGCGAAGGTGTACGGATCCCACTCGACCAGCGCTTCGCCGAGCGCGACCGGACCACCGTCCGTGACCTTTACCTTTGCGCCGTACACAACTGCATAGCGTTCGCGTTCGCGGCCTTTTTCGTCCACGACCGCAATCGAACCCTGACGATTCATGACTACCAAGTCGCCGGTTTTCGATTTCACGGTTTGCAGATTGATGAAGCGCACCGAGCCGGCACTCTTGGCGTCGAGACGAGACTGTTCGGAAACTCGCGATGCAGTTCCACCGATGTGGAACGTACGCATGGTGAGCTGCGTTCCAGGTTCGCCGATGGACTGCGCTGCAATCACGCCAGTAGCCTCGCCGAGTTCGACCAGGCGTCCGGAAGCGAGATTACGTCCGTAGCACATGACGCAAACACCGCGTCGGGATTCGCAGGTGAGCACAGAGCGAATCTTCACGCGTTCGATACCGGCGGCCTGAATTGCGCCCGCCAGGTCTTCGGTGATCTCCTGGTTGATGTCGACCACGACTTGACCCTCGTAGTCTTTGATTTTCTCGAGCGAGACGCGGCCAACGATACGATCGCGCAACGGTTCGATGATTTCGCCGGCCTCGACAATACCGGAGACGAAGATGCCATCCACAGTGCCGCAGTCGTATTCGCTGATGATGACGTCCTGCGCGACATCGACCAGACGCCGCGTCAGATAGCCCGAGTCAGCGGTCTTGAGTGCCGTATCCGCCAAGCCTTTGCGGGCACCGTGCGTCGAGATGAAGTATTCGAGCACCGTCAGACCTTCACGGAAGTTCGCGGTGATCGGAGTCTCGATAATCTCGCCAGTCGGCTTCGCCATCAGTCCGCGCATACCGGAGAGCTGACGAATCTGCTGCTTCGATCCTCGAGCGCCGGAGTCGGCCATGACGTAAATCGGGTTGAGCTGGCCTTCCTTGTCGCGCCGCTGCATCTGGCCAAACATTTCGTCGGCAACTTTCTCCGTGATGGCGGACCAGATTTCGATGACCTTGTTGTAGCGTTCTCCGTTGGTAATCGCGCCGTCGAGGTACTGTTGCTGCACCGCGATGACCAGTTTGTCGGCGTCCTTCACTAGCGTCTTCTTGTTGTCGGGGATGACCATGTCATCGATGCCGATCGACAATCCAGCGCGGGTGGCATAACGGAAACCGAGCGACTTGATCTCGTCGAGCATCTTGACGGTGACTTCGAGGCCAAATCGCAAGTAGCAGTAGTTGACCAGTTGCCCGATGCCCTTCTTCTTGAGCAAGCCGTTGATATACGGCATGGCCACGTTCACGCCGGGCACAGTCTTCGGCAGATGGTCGTTCAGAATCGCGCGCCCAACCGTCGTGTTCAGGAATTCGCGAGTCACGTGAATCGGCTCAGTGTGGTTCACGTCCTGATCGTCGTAGGCTTGCGTCAAGTCGATAACCTCGCCGGTGTAGCGAAGGCGAATCGGCGTGAGCGTTTCCACCTCGCCCATTTCCAGCGCGAGCACGACTTCGTCGATGTTCGCGAATGAGCGTCCTTCGCCCTTTGCGCCCGGTTTTGCTTTGGTCAGGTAATAGAGACCAAGCACCATGTCCTGCGTGGGCACAGTGATCGGCTGGCCTGACGCGGGCGACAGGATGTTGTGCGAAGACAGCATCAGAACGCTGGCTTCCACCTGCGCTTCGGGCGACAGCGGAATGTGCACGGCCATCTGGTCGCCGTCGAAGTCCGCGTTGAACGCCGTGCAGACGAGCGGGTGAATCTTGATGGCTTTGCCTTCCACCAGCACCGGCTCAAACGCCTGGATGCCGAGGCGATGGAGTGTGGGGGCGCGGTTCAACATCACCGGATGGTCTTTGATGACCTCTTCCAGAATGTCCCAAACGATCGGATCCTGTTGCTCCACCATCTCTTTGGCTTGCTTGATGGTGGTGCAGTTTCCCGTCTGTTCGAGGCGGTGATAAATAAAAGGCTTGAATAGTTCCAGAGCCATCTTCTTGGGCAGACCGCACTGATGCAGCTTGAGTTCTGGGCCGACCACGATAACCGAACGTCCTGAGTAGTCCACGCGCTTACCGAGCAGGTTCTGACGGAAGCGTCCCTGCTTACCCTTGAGGGTGTCAGAGAGCGACTTCAGCGGACGGTTGTTGGCGCCGCGAAGAACGCGGCCGCGGCGTCCGTTGTCGAACAAGGCATCGACCGCTTCCTGCAGCATGCGCTTTTCGTTGCGCACGATGACTTCTGGAGCATGCAGGTCCATCAACTTCTTCAACCGATTATTGCGGTTGATGACGCGGCGATAGAGATCATTCAAATCGGAGGTAGCGAAACGTCCGCCGTCCAGTGGAACAAGAGGACGCAGTTCGGGTGGAATCACCGGCAGAACGTCGAGGATCATCCACTGCGGCTTGTTGCCGCTCTTGCGGAAAGCCTCGACTACTTTCAAGCGCTTGGCATACTTCAGGCGCTTCTGCAGTGAGGTCTCGTGCTTCATCTTCTCGCGCAATTCGGTCGACAGGGAGTCGACCTCAATACGCTTGAGAAGTTCCTTGATCGCTTCCGCGCCCATCATCGCCTTGAAGCCAGCGGGGCGATACTGCTGGTCGAGCTCGCGGTACTTCGCCTCGTCCTTGATCACCTCGCGCTCTTTGACCGGAGAGTCGCCAGGATCGACCACCACGTAGGCTTCGAAGTAGAGAATCGCTTCGAGATCGCGCAGGGAAATATCAAGCAGGTGTCCGATACGGCTGGGCAACCCTTTGAAGAACCATACGTGGGAGCACGGTGACGCGAGCTCGATGTGGCCGAGGCGTTCACGGCGAACCTTGGAGAGCGTGACTTCGACGCCGCACTTGTCGCAGATTACGCCGCGATGCTTCATGCGCTTGTACTTGCCGCAGAGGCATTCCCAGTCGGTGACCGGGCCGAAGATGCGGGCACAGAATAAGCCGTCACGCTCAGGCTTGAAGGTGCGATAGTTGATGGTTTCCGGCTTGGTCACTTCGCCATGCGACCAGCTCCGGATTTTTTCCGGGGATGCGAGGCTGATGCGAATGGCATCAAAATCAGCCACGGGATTTGCCATATCGAACGGGCTCGAACGAAACATGTTCCTCCGCTTTCCTCGGCTGTTGCGCCGCCGCACGCGGCTCTTGAAGTAGTCGCTAGTCGACGGTCGTTAGTCGCTAGCGAAATCTCTGACCCGGAGCCTCAAGAGCGAAGACTGCGGGTCTGTTCTTTAGAACTGAGTCAGTCTGCTAGCCGCGAACGACCAACGACTAGCGACCGACGATTGCTTAATCTGCCGCTACGGCCACCGGCTTCTTCTCCGTGGCCTTGATCAATTCGACATCCAGGCACAGTGCCTGCAATTCGCGAATCAGAACGTTGAACGACTCCGGCACGCCCGGCTCCATCGCGGCCTCGCCTTTGACGATAGCCTCGTAGATTTTGGTGCGCCCGTAAACGTCGTCCGACTTCGCGGTGAGCAATTCCTGCAGAATGAATGCCGCGCCGTATGCTTCCAGAGCCCAAACTTCCATTTCTCCGAAACGCTGGCCTCCGAACTGCGCCTTGCCACCCAGCGGCTGCTGCGTGATCAGCGAGTACGGACCGATGGAACGCGCGTGAATCTTGTCGTCCACCAGGTGCGACAGCTTCAACATGTAGATGTAGCCGACCGTGACCGGCTGTTCGAAAATCTCCCCCGTCATGCCATCGCGCAGGCTGGTCTTACCCGATGTGGGCAGGCCAGCGCTCGAAAGCAGCGCCTTGATTTCCGTTTCGCGAGCTCCGTCGAATACGGCGGATCCCATGAACACGCCTTTCTTCAGCGTGGGAGCCAAGGCTTCCAGCTCATCGTCACTCATGTCGCCAATGGTTTCGGCGAGGACTGTGTCCTTGAACAGAGTTTTCAGATCGCGGCGGATCGCTTCCGTGCGCGAGTTCTGCTTCAGCAATTCGCCAATCTTCTGGCCCAGCTCAAAGCCAGCCCATCCGAGGTGCGTTTCGAGAATCTGGCCGACGTTCATACGACTTGGTACGCCGAGTGGATTCAGGACGATCTCCACCGGCGTTCCATCCTCGAGGTACGGCATATCTTCCTCGGGCAGAATGCGGGCGATGACACCCTTATTGCCGTGGCGTCCAGCCATCTTGTCGCCGACGCTCAATTTGCGCTTCATGGCGATGTAAACCTTCACCAGCTTGATCACGCCCGGCGGCAGTTCATCACCCTTGGTCAACTTGTCTTTCTTTTCGTTGACGATCTTCTTAAGCACGTCGATCTGGCGCGAGGTCATTTCCTCGATCTCGTCGATCTGCTCGTTTACGCGCGGATCCTTGTCGGCATACTTGATGCGCTTCAAGTTTCGGGTCGAGATGCGCTCGATCGCGTCGCGGTCGAGAATCGTGTCCTTGGTCAGCAGACGCTTGTTGGTGCGCTCATCGTGCAGGTCAGCTTGCACTTCTTTGCCGCCCAGCAGTCCTTCCAGGCGCTTCAGACGCTCGTCGGTCAGAATTCGGATTTCATCCGAAAGGTTCTTCTCGAGCTTCGCGATCTGATTGCCTTCGATCGTTTTCGCGCGTTCGTCCTTCTCCTGGCCTTTGCGCGAGAAGATCTTCACGTCTACCACGATGCCTTCGATTCCGGGCGGGCAGTAGAGCGAAGCGTCGCGAACGTCGCCGGCTTTTTCGCCGAAGATCGCTCGCAGCAGCTTTTCTTCGGGCGTGAGTTGCGTTTCACCCTTCGGCGTAACTTTGCCGACGATGATGTCACCCTGCTTAATGCTGGCGCCAATGCGGATAACACCTGCTTCGTCCAGATTGCGCAGAGTGGACTCGCTGACGTTTGGAATGTCGCGCGTCACCTCTTCAGGTCCAAGCTTCGTGTCGCGGGCTTCGAGTTCGAACTCCTCGATGTGGACGGAGGTGTAGTAATCCTCCTTCACCATCTTTTCGGAGACAAGGATTGCGTCTTCGAAGTTGTAACCGCGCCATGGCATGAAGGCCACGAGCACATTGCGTCCGAGAGCCAACTCGCCAAAGTCCGTGCAAGGACCGTCAGCGATGACCTGCCCCTTCACCACCCGTTGGCCTTTCTTCACGATCGGCTTCTGGTTGATGCAGGTGTTCTGGTTCGAGCGCTTGAACTTGGTGAGCTGATAGATGTCGCTGCCCACTTCGCGCGAAAGCTGCATCGGATGATGCTCGCCCTCGACCCGCACAATGATGCGCTCGGAATCAACGGAATCGATGATGCCGTTTCGTTTCGCCAGGATGACCGCGCCGGAATCGCGCGCCGTCACACCTTCCATACCAGTTCCGACGATCGGAGCCTGTGCACGGAGCAACGGTACCGACTGACGTTGCATGTTCGCGCCCATCAATGCGCGGTTCGCATCGTCGTGCTCGAGGAATGGAACCAGCGACGCGGCGACCGAAACGAGTTGCTTAGGACTGACGTCGACATAATCCACTTCATCGCGGTTGACGAGGACGAAGTTACCAGCCTTACGGGCATTAACCAGCTCGCCGGCGATGCGCCCCTTGTCGTCCAATTCGATATTGGCCTGCGCGATGGTATGACGGTCTTCTTCCCACGCCGACAGATAGAAGGAGAAGGGCTCGACTTCGACGAGTTTCTTCTTGCGGTCTTTCAAGTCGGAGTTGACCTTTTCCATCTCGCTCTTTTCGGCGTAATCGCCGACCTTGAAGTTGCTGTCGCCCGCGTTAACCACGATGACGTAGTCAACCACGCGCGCATTTTTCACCTTGCGGTACGGCGACTCGATGAAGCCATAGTCGTTAATACGCGCAAAGCAACTCAACGATGAAATCAGTCCAATATTCGGACCTTCCGGCGTTTCAATCGGGCAGATACGACCGTAGTGTGTCGGGTGCACGTCGCGGACTTCGAATCCCGCGCGTTCACGCGACAGGCCGCCCGGCCCAAGGGCCGACAGACGCCGCTTGTGGGTGATTTCCGACAGCGGGTTCGTCTGATCCATGAACTGCGACAGCTGCGACGATCCGAAGAATTCGCGGATCGCGGCCATCACCGGCTTGGCATTGACCAAGTCGTGCGGCATGGCCGTCGACATTTCCTGGTACACGGACATCTTTTCTTTGATCGCCCGTTCCATGCGGACTAGACCGATGCGGAACTGGTTTTCGAGCAATTCGCCCACCGCGCGTACGCGGCGGTTGCCGAGGTGATCGATGTCGTCAACGGCGCCAATGTTCTTGCGCAGCTTGAGCAGATACTTGATCGTGGCGTAGAAATCGTTCGGGTCAAGAGTGCGTTGTTCCAGGCTCGTTGCTTCCTGGTTCTCAAACAGCTTGATGTTGAACTTCAGACGGCCTACGCGCGAGAAGTCGTACTTCCGCGGGTCGAAGAACATGCCCTGGAACAAGGCGGTCGCGGTATCCAGCGTCGGCGGATCACCGGGACGCAGCTTGCGATAAATCTCGATCAGCGCTTCCGACGGGGTGGTGACGGAATCGCGGCGCAGCGTCTGGCTGATCACCGTGCCCACGTCATCGCGCTCCGGGAAGAACACGCTCATCTCGACTACGCCCGACTCCATGATCTTCGATACTTTGTCGGCCGTAATTTCGGAGTTCGCTTCGAGGAGCACTTCGCCGGTGGTGGTGTCGACGATGTCGCCCGCCGCCCATGCGCCTTCGAGGTCAGTGAGGTCGATTTCGATCTCGCTGATCTTTGCCTTCTGAATTTCCTTCAACGTAGCGGCCGTAATCTTACGGCCGGAGTGGGCAATTTCATCGCCCGACTTCGACTTGATGCTGTGCGCCAGCTTCATGCCCAGCAGATTCGTCGCCTTTTCGCTTGCCGGATCGAGCGTCCAGAAAAGCTTCTTGTCTCGGACCACGAGGCGATCGGTCGTGTAGAACGTTTTGAGAATGTCCTCGCCGGATCGCAGGCCCAGAGCACGCAGAAAAATCGTGCCGAGGAATTTGCGCTTACGGTCGATGCGCACGTACAGAACGTTCTTCTGGTCGTATTCGAACTCAACCCACGATCCGCGGTAGGGAATGATCTTCCCGAGGAAGTAGGTGCGATTGGCGGCCGTCTCAAAGAACACGCCCGGCGAACGGTGCAACTGGCTGACAATGACACGCTCGGTACCATTGATGATGAACGTGCCGTTCTGCGTCATCAGGGGAACGTCACCGAAGAAAACTTCCTGCTCTTTGATGTCGCGAATGGAGCGATTGCCGGCTTCGTCCTTGTCCCAGATGGTGAGCCGCATCGTGACTTTGAGCGGCGCGGAGTACGTCATGCCGCGCTCTTCGCATTCGGCCACGTCGTACTTCAACTGCAATCCAACGGGGTCGCCGCACTTGTTACAGAAATCGGGGGTGTTCGCGTTGTAGGTGCCGCACTTGTGACACAGCACATCGCCCGGATGGAACGGGTCGGTGATCACTGTCGATCCGCAGCTCTTACAGGTCGTGCGCAAGTGGTGGAGGCCCTTCAAGTGACCGCACTTGCATTCCCAGTTGCCGATGGCAAAATCGACAAACTCGAGCTGAGAAACGTTGCGGAAATCGGTGATTGGAAACACCGACTGAAATACCGCCTGCAGTCCGCCGTCTTCGCGCTCACTGGGCAGCTTGTCCATCTGCAGGAAGCGATCGTAGGAGCGCTTCTGAACCTCGATCAGGTTCGGGATCTGGATGGTTGCGGGAATCTTGGAAAAATCGAAACGCTTGCGGTGAATATTGTGTTTTGGCATGCTAAGAAGCTCCTGCTTTCAGGCAGCCTGGGGCTGCAGTTACAGCGCGGAATGAGGGCGCAAAAAGTGGCGCCAAAATACTGCTAGGGTTGCAGAAACCGGGCGGTGAACGCGGAAAAAAGACATCGGCACCCGAACAGACAAGCTTGTCCGCGGGCGCCACATGCGACGCTTACTCTTGAATAACTTGTAAAATTCCGTGCCAGTTCAAAAGGCCTGTTCCGTCCCGCCGCCCGCGGGACCGGCTGCCATACTTTCATCCAGCGACCCTGTTCCGTTCCGCTTCCTGGATCTATTTGGAGGATGCGGGTCGCCGTCGCCTCGCAGTGAAGCCAGGATAAGCGGGTTATTTATTAGATATTAACACCACTCGCCAGGATTCAGCTACTGTTCGGTCAAATAATTGCAGGCGGGACGGACCGCCGATCCAGATTTGGTCGTTTCGGACCGGGCGATACCGCCCCGCGCTGCCAGAATTACTTAACCTCGACAACTGCTCCGGCTTCGGTGAATTTCTTCTTGATGGTCTCGGCTTCTTCCTTCGAGACGCCTTCCTTGATGCTCTTGGGAGCGCCATCCACCAGGTCCTTGGCTTCTTTCAGGCCAAGGCTGGTGACTTCGCGTACTGCCTTGATTACATTGATCTTGTTGGCTCCGACCTCTTTGAGGACGACCGTGAATTCGGTCTTCTCTTCGGCCGGGGCCGCTCCGCCAGCCGCCGCTCCGCCACCGGCCACCATCACCGGGGCTGCTGCTGCCGCCGAAACGCCAAGACGCGCTTCCAGTTTCTTCACCAGGTCCGCCGCTTCCAGCAACGACAGGCCGACAATCGACTCTTCCAACTGCTGTAGATCCGCCATGTGACTCTCCGCTTTAGTTTAAGATTTGCGATTTCGCTACCACTCGACCGGGTTTCCAGTGCGACCAGGCTTCCTCTCGGCGCCAGACAACGCCAAGTCTCAACCGCGCAACCCCCGCCTCGCGATAGCTAAATCTGTTTTCGAGCAGACTTGCTGCCCCGAAACTTTTGTGAGGCCTATGCCTCTTTGAATTTCTTCTGTTCCACGCCCTGGCCAATGACTACCGCCAAGTCGCGTCCCACCGCATTCATCGTCGTGACCAGACGCTGCGCGGGAGCGTTCAACAGGAACAGCAACTTCGAATACAGCTCTTCCTTCGACGGCATGGTGGCCAACGACTCGATCTCCTTTACGGAAATCAACTTGCCTTCGACCACTCCGGACTTGAAGCTGAATTCTGGGTTGTCCTTAACGTACTTCGCCAACGCCTTCGCGAGAGCAACCGGGTCGCCCTCGGTATACGCGATCGAGGTGACGCCCTGAAGATTCTTCAGCGCTTCCTCGACCTTGGTGCCCTTGCCGGCCCGCTCCGCCAAGGTGTTCTTGACGACGCGATATTTCGCTCCGGTGGGACGCAATGCTTTCCGCAATTCGAAATCCTGCGTCACGGTCAGCTTGGAGTAGGTAGCAACGATCATGCTCGAAGCGGACTTTAGCTCGCCGCTGAGCTTCTCAACCTGCGCAACTTTCTTTGCTCGAGTAACCGCCATGTTCAAACCCTTTCCAATTAGTCGTTGGTCGCCTGTCGTTGGTCGTTCCGGCCGTTGGTCGCTATCAAAGTTTCCCGAGCGACGATCGACCAGCGACGGCCTGTTATACCTTTGCAGCAGCCTCAATCGGCGCCGTATCCAGCGAAATCCCCGGACCCATGCTGGAGCTGAGATAGCAAGCCTTGATGTACTTGCCCTTGGCAACCGCAGGCTTCGCCTTGATCACGCTCGAGATCAGCGTGGTTGCGTTGTCGATCAACTTCTCGGGTGAGAACGAAATTTTTCCCACCGGCACATGGACCAGCGCCGTCTTGTCGGTGCGGAATTCGACCTTGCCGGCCTTCACTTCCTGCACCGCCTTGGCAATATCCATGGTGACCGTGCCAGTCTTCGGATTCGGCATCAGACCTTTCGGTCCGAGCACCTTACCGAGACGGCCAACCGATTTCATCATGTCGGGCGTCGCGATCAGCGCGTCGAAGTCGGTCCAGTTCTCCTTCGTGATCTTCTCGACCATGTCTTCGCCGCCAACGAAATCCGCGCCTGCCGCTTCGGCCTCGCGAACTTTTTCGCCGCTCGCGATGACCAAAACCTTCTTCGACTTGCCCAGTCCGTGCGGAAGCACGACCGTGCCGCGGACCATCTGGTCGGCATGCTTCGGATCGACGCCCAAACGCAGCGTCACTTCCACCGTCTCGTCGAATTTTGCGAATTTCACTTTCTGCAAGAGTGGAACTGCTTCCTGCAGCGTGTAAGGACGCGGCTCAACCGCCTTCCGCGATTTTTCAATATTCTTGCCTGACTTCTTCATGTTTCCCTCAGTCTCCCACCGTGCATCGCTGATCTGATGAGCCGTGGTGTTGTTGACTACAATGTCGACGAATTCTACCCATGCCACCACGTCAATTCCCATAGAACGCGCCGTGCCGCGCACGCTCTTGATCGCGGCATCGACCGACGCGGCGTTCAGGTCTGGCATCTTCTGCTTCGCGATGTCTTCCACCTGCTTCAGAGTTACCTTGCCAACCTTGTCTTTGTTCGGCGCGCCCGATCCCTTCGCAATACCGGCCGCTCGCTTCAACAGCACCGAGGCCGGCGGTGTCTTCGTGATGAACGTGAAGGAACGGTCGTTGTAAACCGAAATCACCACCGGAACAATCAGTCCTTCGAGCTCTTTTTGCGAAGTGCGAGCGTTGAACTGCTTGCAGAACTCCATGATATTGACCTGCGCTTGACCGAGCGCGGGTCCTACCGGAGGCGCCGGCGTCGCTTTGCCTGCCGCAATCTGAAGCTTTACCTGACCTGTTACTTTCTTTGCCATGATGCCTTTCCAGTACCTTCTTTAAATTTCACCGAGTCTAGGATTTTCGGCCCGATGTTTGCTACCTGCGCTTCATACTCGCTGCCGAGACGCTGCAAGCCGCGACTCTACTCCGAATATCGTTACGCTACTTTTTCGACTTGCCCAAACTCCAATTCCACCGGAGTCGATCGGCCGAAGATCGTGACCATAACTTTCAAGGTCTCGCGATCTTCGTTCACGTCGTCGACGATGCCCGTAAACGTTGCAAACGGACCTTCGCCGATGCGGACCGTCTCGCCCTTCTCGAACTTGACCTTGAGCTTCGGTTTCTCGCGGCTGTCGGCCACCTTGTAAACGATGTGATTGACTTCTTCTTCCGAGAGCGGGGTCGGCTGCTGTCCAGTGCCGACAAATCCTGTAACGCGCGGCGTCGACTTCACTACATGCCAGACGTGATCATCCATGTCCATTTCAACCAGCACGTAGCCGGGATAGAACATGCGTTCCGAGGTGTACTTCTTGCCGCCGCGAACTTCCGTCACCGACTCGGTCGGAATCAGTACCTTGCCGATCTTGTTCTGCAATCCGAAAGCCTGCACGCGCGATTCGAGCGACTCCTTCACCTTGCGCTCAAATCCCGAATAGGCATGAATGATGTACCACTTCATATTCGGATTGCGCGCGGCCTCGCCGCCGGCAATCGCTTCCGAAGCGGGTGGAGGCGCTACAGGCTGGCCTTCCTGGCCAACGCTAGCGACAGCGCCTTCGTTTTTTTCTTTATCCGACATTCAGTTGCTTCTTTCGCTCACGCTTAATGGCGCGAGAAATAATGCAGCATCCGCTCCAGGCTGTTCGAGATCGCCAGATCCACCAGCCAGAAATAGAACGCAAAAAGGAAGACGGTAATAATGACTACCGTCGTCGTTGCCTGCACTTCCTTGCGCGTCGGAGAAGTGACTTTCTTCATCTCCGTTCGCACGTCACTGTAAAAGCTCTTAATCCGCTCCGGCCAGGACTTGATCCGATCGCCGAAATCGCCGCTTGCTGTTGCGATTGAGTTCGCCATTTTCTTCGTCTCTACTCCCATCACGGACCTGGCCTTTTCCTTCCGTCTCAAAACTCTGGCAGGGGCGGAGGGATTCGAACCCCCAAGTTCGGTTTTGGAGACCGACAGTTTAACCGTTGAGCTTACGCCCCTAAAAACTGTTCTCAGTTCTCAGCGTCAGTTCTCAACCAACCCGCCTGACTGCCGAATCACTGACGACTGACTACTTAACCTCTTTATGCGGCGTGTGCTTGCGGCACCGGCTGCAGAACTTCTTCAGTTCGAGGCGATCCGGTGTCGTCTTGCGGTTCTTGGTCTTCGAATAGTTCCGCTCTTTGCAATCACCACACTGCAACGTAATAATCTCTCGGGGCATTCCAAACAGCTCCTAACTCTAGCTGTGGCGCGGGCATTCTTGCCAGCGCGGCTTCTCATTCGGCTGCATGCAGAGCGGGCAGGAATGCCCGCCCCACACAACCAACTACTGAACAATCTCCGCAATCGTTCCGGCGCCGACCGTGTGGCCGCCTTCACGAATTGCGAACCGTAATCCCTTTTCCATCGCGACCGGCGTGATCAGTTCGATCACCAGGCTCACGTTGTCTCCCGGCATCACCATCTCCGTGCCCGCCGGCAACTCCGCGATCCCCGTCACGTCCGTCGTTCGCAAGTAAAACTGCGGACGATAACCCTTGAAGAATGGCGTATGACGTCCGCCTTCTTCTTTCGTCAGAATGTAAACTTCCGCCTTGAACTTCGTGTGTGGCGTGATCGATCCACCCTTCGCCAAGACCATGCCGCGCTCGACATCTTCTTTCGCAATGCCGCGCAAGCAGCAGGCCAGCGTTGTCGCCCGCCATGCCTTCGTCCAGCTGCTTCTTGAACATTTCGACGCCCGTGACAACCGTCTTGCGCGTCTCGCGGAAGCCGACAATCTCCGACTCCTCGCCGACCTTCACCTTGCCACGCTCAATACGTCCCGTTACCACCGTGCCGCGGCCCTGAATCGAAAAGATGTCTTCGATCGGCATCAGGAACGGCTTGTCCAGATCACGCGCCGGCTGCGGCACACTCTTGTCCACCGCTTCCATCAACGCGTCAATCTGCTTTTCCCACTTCTCTTCACCATTCAATGCGCCGAGAGCCGACAGACGAATCACCGGAACATCGTCGCCCGGGAACTGGTAGCTCTTCAGCAACTCGCGCACTTCGAGCTCGACCAGATCCAGCAACTCCGGATCATCCACCGCATCGCACTTGTTCAACGCAACAACGATGTACGGCACACCGACCTGGCGAGCGAGCAGTACGTGCTCGCGCGTCTGCGGCATCGGACCGTCAGTCGCTGCAACCACTAGAATCGCGCCATCCATCTGCGCCGCTCCGGTGATCATGTTCTTGATGTAGTCGGCGTGGCCCGGGCAATCGACGTGCGCGTAGTGCCGGTTCGCCGTCTCATACTCCACGTGCGCCGTGGCGATGGTTATGCCGCGCGCCTTCTCTTCCGGAGCGTTATCGATCGAATCAAACGACCGATACACAATCTTCGGGTTGTGCTTCTGCAAAACCTTCGTGATCGCCGCCGTCAACGTCGTCTTCCCATGGTCAATGTGACCAATCGTCCCTACGTTGCAGTGCGGCTTTGTCCGTTCAAATTTTTCTTTCGCCATTTGCGCTTTTCCTTTGTAGCGCCGGCGTCTGGCCGGCTGTTTCGCAAATCAATGGTCGTCCTGAGATCCACTCAGTAGTACTGATACAGCTTGTGAAACTTCGCTCGCAGCACCGGATCGACTTCTTCGATCTTCGAGAGATAAAACTCCCGCACCTGCGCCTGGTCTGAAACCGGAAGCGTGCCATGCAACGCTCGCGCCGTCCCGACTTTTTCGCCGTTTGCGCGATCAATCGCATCCTTGGCGAACACCGCTTCGATATCGCGAACGCGAATCCCGCGACTCTCGAGCTCTTTCAAATACTTTGTAACGCAGCCGGCCGTAAACGCTTTCTCAATCGCGGCTTTCAGGTCGCCAAACTCGCGCTCTTTCTCGACCTTGATCGAGCCTTGCTCGAACTTCGCCATTCCGCTCAAAACATCCAACTCCCAACGCGACGCTTAAACTCTGGAGCGGGAGACGGGGATCGAACCCGCGACCAACAGCTTGGAAGGCTGTGACTCTACCACTGAGTTACTCCCGCCCTCGAAACAGCTGTCAGCTCTCAGCTGTCAGCTCTCAGTAAAACCTTGTCAAACCTTATGGAGCCGATGATCAGGATTGAACTGATGACCTCTCCCTTACCAAGGGAGTGCTCTACCAACTGAGCTACATCGGCCCGAAACTTAGCTGTCAGCTTTAGCCGTCAGCCCTCAGTAAAACCTCTATTCCGCCGGCTTCGCGTTTTCTCGCTCGCTCTTCTTCGATCCGCGTCCGCCAAAAATACAGCACTGACCGAAATGCGAACAATCCCAGGATCAGCAGCGTCCCAGTCCTCAGTCTCACGTTGCCATTGAAGACTCGGATCGGCTCATCTGACAGCGTGGTCCAGGCCAAAACACCGAACACCGCGTATGCGATCAGAGCCAGCACGAACTTCTTCTTGAGCGTCACACAAATTCCGAGTTTCAAGGTTTCAAAGTTTCAAGGAACACAATCGCCCAGGCACTACTCTGAAACTTTGAAACCTTGAAACTCTGAAACCTTCATTCTGGTGCACAGGGGAGGATTCGAACCTCCGTACCTCCTGAGAGGGACAGATTTACAGTCTGTTGGCTTTAACCACTCACCCACCTGTGCAAATCCGAAAACAGCAAACGGCCGCGCGAAAAACAACACCGACACTTGGCAGCAATTTCTCAGTTCGGGAAACGATGCGAGAACTCCCGCCTGACACCTACACTCGCCGGAAAAATCAATCTGAAGGAGTGCTTTCGAGCTGTGCTGCTAGCGCGCGTCACCGCGCAAACCTCTCTGTTTCCGGAATATTGTTTTTCTGGAGCTGGCGAAGGGATTTGAACCCCCGACCCTCTGATTACAAATCAGATGCTCTACCGACTGAGCTACGCCAGCAGGTGGAAGCAAGTCCCTTCGGACACAATACTTCCCTGATCCCTTCCTGAAGTCCGGGACAATTATTTAAGTTATCACAAGGGATATTGGCGTGCAACCGGATGAGAGGCAGTCCACGACATCCGCCAGAGGACCACCAACAAAATCGCAAGCTACGCGAGTGGTATCATGGGCGGGCTCACCTGTTCGCAGTCGGGGAGCCAAGCACCCGCCGAAATCGATGCGCATTCGACGCCGCCTCACCATCCCCCTGGCCGTCCTGCTGATTATAGCTGCGGTCGCTTTCATCGTGGCGCTTCGCAAACAAGCTCCGCCCGAACCGGCCCGCTTGCTACCGGGAGCCGACGGCTTCTTCTACATCAATCTAAAATGGATCCGGACCTTCAACGCCACCGGCCAGCTGCCACCCATTTCGCGCGACCTCGAATACCAGAAGTTCGTCGAGGAGACAGGATTTCAGTTCGAGCGCGATCTGGATCAAGCAGCCTTCGCTGTCCACTATCCGCAGAACTGGGGAGGAACGGCGGGATCGGTGCCCGAACCGCGCTTCTCGGAGGTTTTTGTCGGCAAGATCGATTCCGGCCGCCTGACCGCATATCTCAAGAAGCAGTCATCTTCGGTCGACGACTATCGCGGTTTCGAAATCTATAACATCCCCGTCGAAGGCCGCACGGTCCGTGTCGTCCTTCTTTCTTATGACAGTGTGGCCGTTTCAAACCATCCGAACCCAGATGTGATTCGTGGCGTCCTCGACCGCTCGCGAAAACTGGCCTCTCCGTTCGGCGGGCCCTGGCTGCTCCGAAGGTTCTACCGCCGGGTGCCTCTGGCGAGTCTTTCGTTCGCCATTCTGAGCGTGAAGCCAGAAATGAGTGCGCTTGGCGGCCTGGGTAGCTGGAGCCTTCTTTTCCAGAAGCCTGCTGTCGCCGTGATTTCCGCTCGCTATCTCCGCGCCCTCCATCTGCGAGCCGAGGCGTTCACCAGCAGTGCGGACGACGCCAAAGCGCTCAGCGATAAGACATCCGCCTTTCTCAACCTTTTTCACGCCGCTGAAGGCAGCGTCGGCACCCAAGGTACCGACCCCGACGTGAAGTCGTTCTTCGACAGTCTGAAAGTCGAACAGTCGGGAGACCGAGCGATCCTGACCGCCATTGTGCCGCCCGGGTTCGTCAAGAAAGTTCTGAGCGAGGCGCCGTCTAATGAAACGTCGCCAGCTCCCCGCTCAGCACCGCCGCAGTCTTCTCCGACTCCGCCAGGACCCAAGCGTCCGTGACCCGACGATCCGGACGCTCCTCGCCAGACTCAGTTCGGCTCGTAGATAATTTGCAACCCGCCGTAGCTCAGCGATGTCATGCCTTCAAAGATTAACGTGCTCTGGTCGAATACCGGGATCGTAACGTAGGCGTGGCAGGCTCTCGTCCCATGATCGGTGGCATACGTTCCGGTGAGTTCGCCAGTGAGCGCGTAAACATACGTGCCGTTACTCAAGGTGACGCGCGTCAGCTGCGCCGACACAAACTTGCCTGAGAAATGGCATTGGTTGGTGCACCAGGCCGCCGCCCGGTTGTAAGCATCGAATGCGCCTCCAGGCCCAAAACTCGCACCCTCGGCATAGTTATGCAGGCTTATTTGATTGACGTCGGGGCCGGTCTCAAAGCTATAGCCGTAGCCTTGGGGAACGTACTGTCCCCTCGCCGGCGCAAGACCGCCCATCAAAAGCGAGATGTCATGGCCAATCATTCCACCGGGACCAGCAACCATGATGTCCGACGGCACTCCACCTTGCCATCCCATCAATGCTCCGTTCTGCCCAAACGCCACCCCGCTCAGCAAGAGAACGAACACCATCACTACGTTCTTCATTCCAATCTCCTCGCTGATGCCGCTGCACAGGCAACCTTCGTGCTGTAGATTGCCTCATCAAGCGTTGCTGCCGGAACCGGAGGCTCACGCTAAATTCAGGAAAGGCTCAGCATTAACCTTCCCTAAGACAGTTGGGCACCAGACCCCGGTCGTGGTGCAACATGACGGCCACCGAAGGTCGAATTAGAACCTTCGAGTGCTTCGCGGTAATCGCGGTCCGATCTTGTCCATGCAAACGCCATGGTCACTCACCCGCGAAACTAACCCTCGCAAATCCTGCGACTTGCTCCAGGTTTCCAGGCGGGATCGAGGACCCCGCGGGTTGGAGAGGTGCCTGTCTATGAGCTTCATGTACTTCCGGCGAAAAGAGGGAGCAGGCCGTTCTTTGTAGTCGGCGAGGAATCCTGTATCAAATCCCTGGCGCGCGCATCTTTTACAGAAGGGGCAAAACTCCGCGCCACCGCTACAATAGACACCTATGTCGAGTCTGCCATTGCCGCTCGCCGCTTTCGTCGCGGGACTGATCTCGTTTCTGTCGCCCTGCGTACTTCCGCTCGTGCCGGGATACGTCTCCCTGATTTCCGGCGTTGGCGTGGAGCAACTGAAGATGAAGGAAGGCGAACTCTTCCGAAAGGTGATGCTCAATTCCGCCGCCTTCATCATCGGTTTCAGCATCGTCTTTATTACATTGGGAGCGATCTCAACGGAAGTGGGCCAAGTGTTGGCCCAATACAAATCTCTTCTCGCCCGCATCGCGGGAGCGGTCATCATTCTCTTTGGCCTTCATCTGACGGGCCTCCTGCAAATCAAGGCGCTGCTGGCCGATACCCGCCTGCACAGTCTTAAGGGGAACTCTTCTGCGTGGGGCGCATTTGTAATTGGTTTCGCTTTCGCCTTCGGCTGGACGCCGTGCGTTGGTCCGATTCTGGCCGTGGTGTTGGGGTTCGCGGCCGCTCAGGATACGGTCTGGAAAGGTATATTTCTTCTAGCGATCTATTCGGCAGGATTAGCTGTGCCTTTCCTGCTGACGTCCCTTGGCATCGAGCGCTTCTTGAAGTTTTACAACCGTTTCAAGTTCCACATGCACGCCGTGGAGGTTGCTAGCGGGGCTTTGCTGATCGCACTTGGCATCCTGCTGGTGATGGGGCGCTTCACGCTCATCTCCGGCTATTTCTCGTTCTTGAACCGCTTCGCGCTGTAGCACGCTGAGTTCTCACTTCAGCGCTGCGGTATCAATAGTGTCTTGTGTGCGGCTTTAGCCGCCGAGGTTATTCGTGAAACGAAATCCGCTGATTCTGTTTTTTGTCGCCGCCCTCGTCGCGGCTATGTTGTTCGCCGGCATTCGCGCGGCCCGCCGCAACCGTGCGACTGTTTCCGGAAATGGGCAATTGATCGGCAATTTGGCTCCCGATTTCGAATTGCCCGCCCTCGATGGCAAGAAAATGAAGCTCTCTGATCTTCGCGGGAAAGCAGTTCTCCTCAATTTCTGGGCGACCTACTGTGGCCCGTGCAAGATCGAAATGCCTTGGTTCGTCGAACTACAGAAGGAATACGGCCCGCAGGGCTTTCAGATCGTCGGCGTCGCTATGGATGACGCCAGCAACGAAGAGATCGCGAAATTCGTCCAGCAAATGGGCGTCAATTACCCGATCCTCATCGGGGAGGAATCGGTGGGTCAAAAATATGGAGGCGTCGGCGTCCTGCCCACCACCTTCTTCATCGACCGCGACGGCAAGCTGATTTACCGTGAGTTCGGCCTGCAAAGCCGCAGCGTTTTCGTTGACCACATCAAAAAGACACTCGGCCAGGGCCAGTCGGTACAAGCTCGGAAGTAACTACGAACAGCACGCGGCCTGAGTTACTCTTTAGTTTCGATTCGACTGGACTTTGGGCGACACAGCGCTGCAGGGTTGCGATTGCTAAATGCTCTGTACCGCCTTAGTCGCTGAAGGTGGCGAATGAAAATATTTTTGGCTAGCGCGCTTCTGATGATGTCCGCCTGGGCTGGAGCCCAGGACGAGCTCGGGCCGCAAGGTCCCGCTGTGAAGATGGCGCCCGCTCCCGTTATTACTATCGTGCAAGGAAAGCCGGCGACTGTTCCACTGCTGTTCCGCGTCGCCAGCGGATATCACATCAATTCCAATAAGCCAAAATCGGAATTCCTAATCCCGACCGTACTCAAGGTCGAAGCGACAACCGACATCGTGATCGGCAAGACCACATATCCTGACGGTCAGGATATGAGCTTCGCTTTCGCTCCCGACGAAAAGCTCAATGTTTATACCGGAGATTTCAACGTGGACGTGCTGGTGCGTCCGCTGCACTCCGTGACAGCTGGCAAGTACGTGGTGCGTGGAACTCTGAAATATCAGGCTTGCGATAACGCCGCCTGTTACCCGCCCCGACAGCTGCCTATCAGTTTTGACGTGAAGATCGCAAAGGCAGCCGCAGCGCCACACGCAAATCCAGCCCAAAGTCCGCACGCACACCAGTAGTCACGCGGCGGCATTGATTAAGTTTCAGAGCACGATGGCTCGCGCCTGATCCAGTTGACCGCTCAGCGTGTCAATCCGCGCCTGTAGCAGGTTGCGGATCGAGAGCATCCCCAGCAACTTTCCTTCATCATCGACAATTGGCAAGTGTCGGTAATGCCGTTCCACCATGGTCGCGAGAGCTTCGCCGGCGGTGGTGGAAAGAGTCGCCATTTCAACCGAAGTGGTCATGACTTCGCGAACCGTTATCTTTCGCAGATCGTGTTCGCCCAAAGCCAGCCGGCGCAGAACATCTCGTTCGGTAAAGATTCCGGCAACGCGGTGATTTTCGTCGATCACGGCGACGGCTCCCACATGCCGGTCGAGCATGGTCCCGATGGCCTGCTCCGCAGTCGCTGTGACGGGAACCGAGGCCACCTCCGAATCGCACAACTCCAGAATATTCATCAACTCACCTTTTTGACCCGAGATCGTTCTTGAACACCCTGCCATCTTTCATCACGAAGCCGACATTCTCCAGAACTTTCACATCCGACAGAGGGTCGCCGGAAACGGCGACTACATCGGCGTAAGCTCCCGGAGCGATCACGCCGAGGCGGCCTTTCATCTCCAGCAACTCCGCCGCGCGCGAAGTCGCGCTCTGAATGGCTTGCATCGGTGTCATGCCGAATTCGACCATGCGCGGAAATTCCTGCGCAATCGGTTCGCTCCAAGGAATTCCGCCAATATCAGTCCCGAAAGCAATCTTGACTCCGGCCTTTAAGGCTTTGCGGAACGAGACTTCGTGCTCCGAGGCGCGCTTGCGGTCGCGCTGGCCTTCCGGAGTATCGGCCGACGCCCAGTCGCTGTAGTAGGCGCTCAGCGTCGCACACAACCACGTACCTTGCCGGATCATCTGTGCAATCTGCGCGTCGGTGAGAACCAATCCGTGCTCAATCGAGTCACAACCGCCGTCGAGCGCGCGTTGCATCCCTTCCCCACTGTACGCGTGGCAGGCCACTTTCCTACCCCAGCCATGGGTCTCGTCCACAATCGCGCGGAGTTCCTCGACGGTCAGAGTGGGCTGCGACACCAGCTCGCCATTCTTTCCTAGCCACGACCGATGCGTCATATATACCTTGATCCAGTCGGCGCCGTGATCGAGTTGCTCGCGGGCGGCCTTGCGAGCTTGGACCGGCCCGTCAATGATCTGCACACCCTTAGGTACTTCAATCTCTGGGGCATAGCCCTCCAACGGATACCCGCCAGTGGTAGAGATGGCGCGCGTCGACACAAATAAACGCGGGCCGGGAATGTAGCCGCCTTCAATGGCCTGCTTGATGCCCACGTCGCCGTATCCGGCACCTTCGGTTTCCATGTCGCGTAAGGTGGTGAATCCCTGTTCGAGAGCGCGCCGGGCTGAGACGGTTGCACGCGCCGCACGAAACGCCAGCGGATATTTGAGCAACTGAATGTCATACCCGCCTTCGGCCGGAACTTCGCCTTGCAGAAAGATGTGGGTGTGGGCGTCAATCAGGCCAGGAAGAACGGTGGCCTGCGAGAGGTCGATGATGGTCGTGCCTGCCGGGATCTTCGCCGAACCCGCATCTGCGACCGCGGTGATGACGTTTCCACGAATCGTGACGACTTGGTTGCGTAACACCGAATTCGATACGCCGTCAATCAGGGCTCCGGCGCGAATCACGGTCATCGGCTTGAGCACCGGCCCATTCTCCTGAGCCCGTCCCGCCGAGATCAATGCCACCAAGCTGACAAGAGAAACCAGCAGAGTGGAGCTCCTCACAGTTCACCTCCGGAAAGGCTGGATTGTACTCCCTGCCGGATCGCGAAAGAACTCCACGTCTGTTCATGTTGTGGCTGGAGCGTCGCTCTTCGTAGAGTCGATCCGCCGTGGGATGTAAACGTTGAAGCCTCGTTCCAAACTCCCCGATAAATCGCGCCCAGCACCAAACGCAAGTCTGGCGCCGGCGTTTTCAAATAGACGACTGGCGATGGCAAGTCGCACCCGCCTCAGCGTGGCGGAGTTCTTGTCCTTGTTCTGTGGTTTGCGAGGATGGAGAGCTCGCCAGCTCCAATCCCGTAAACTCCTGTCGTTCTTGGCCCGCAGTATTGTTCCCGCCGCATTTTCTTCCAGACAGATCAATACTTTGCCACCTGGCTGCTGCCCTTCAATCATCGACGCAATCAGGTACTGCAGAGCCAGCCGAAGGCGGGATTCCGGCATTGGCAGAGTGCTAACGCAAGAGCCCTCCACTCCCAGCCAAACTCCCCGGATCGCCGCAACCGTAGACAATTCCTCGATCAATCTCACCAGGATCGGCGCGAGAGCGCAGGACGCAGGCTGGCCTCCCACTTGGTCGGCATCCAAATACTCCCGCATCAACTGAACTGCGCCAATGACTTCCTCTGTCTGCTGAAGAGCTGCCAGCATGCTCTTCTGTTGCTGTTCCCCCACATCGTCAATCGAAAGTTCGAGCGCGCAACGCAGACTCGTGAGCGGCTGGTTCAAGGAGTGCAACAACTCGCCGAGTACATCTGGACTTTGCGACTTTAGAAAAGACTGTGAACCAGTGCTCATGCTAGTGCTCCTCCAGTACTCATCTGATATCCCACTCCGCGCACGGTGTGAATCAGCGAGGGCGAGAAGCCGTCGTCTACCTTGCGCCGCAGGTAGTTGATGTAAACGTCCACTACGTTCGTCGTGGAATCGAAAGTCAGGTTCCACACGTGTTCGATGATCATCGCCCGGGTAAGCCGGCGTCCCGAGTTGCGCATCAGGTATTCCAGCAACGCGAATTCCTTGGAAGTTAATTCAATCGGTCGGCCCGCGCGCTCTACTTTGCGCTCCACGCGATCCAACGAGAGATCGCGTACCGTGAGAACCATTTCCGAGGGCAGGTGGCTGCGTCGCAACAGCGCTCGCGCCCGCGCCGAAAGTTCGAGAAACGAAAAAGGTTTCACCAGGTAATCGTCCGCGCCTGAATCGAGGCACTGCACGCGGTCTTCGACCCGGTTGCGCGCGGTGAGAATCATCACTGGCAGGTTCGCCTTCCGCTGACGCAAACTCTTTAGGACGGAGAGGCCGTCAATTCCCGGCAAATTGAGGTCGAGCACCATCAAATCGTAGGCAACTTCCATGGCCAGGGCGCGACCCTGGTTGCCATCGCTGGCTACGTCCACCACGTGATGCTCCGCTTCCAATCCTTTACGAATGAAGTTGGAGAGTGCCGCGTCATCTTCCACGATAAGAATTCTCATGATTGTTTTCTTAGGGCAGCGCTTGCTGAACTGATTCTTATTCTTGACCGAGGCGCACGGGCGCACAAGATAACCCGGTCGTTCGAAAGGACGTGCTTAGGAAAGTAGAAGAGAAGGAGACTGTGTTTGTGGTTTATGACTATCCGCCGACCGCCGAACGAATCGACTCGACGATCGAAGCGGCCAGTCGGTCCATCTGGTCTTTCGATTCGGCTTCAATCATCACGCGCGCCAGCGCCTCGGTACCCGAGTAGCGGACGACCACTCGGCCATTTCCGTCGAGTTCGCGCTCGGCGGCGGTGATCGACGATTGCACTTCTGGAATTTGTGCAAATGGAGTCTTCTGTCTCACACGCACGTTCCGTATCGTTTGCGGAAAGACTTTGAGGTCACTGACTAAATCGGCGAGAGGTCTGCCGGTTCGAACCATGATTTCCAGCACGCGCAGCGCGGTAAGTAGGCCATCGCCGGTCGTAGCTTCACCGTCGCGGAAAAGGATGTGGCCCGACTGCTCGCCGCCCAGCGTTGCGCCAACGCGTTGCATTTCCTCAAGTACGTACTTATCGCCGACATTTGCCCGCAGCATATTGATACCCGAACGCTTCAGCGCCAGCTCCAACCCCATGTTCGACATGGTGGTCGCGACCACCGTAGAATTCGCCAACCTGGCACGGGATTGCATATCGCGAGCCGCCAGTAGCAGAACCGCGTCCCCGTTCACGACCCTGTCCCTCGGCATCACAGAAAAGCGCGCGGTCGGCGTCGCCGTCGAAAGTCACTCCCAGGTCGAAGCTGCCCGCGGTTGTCCGCCACAAACTTCGCCGACCGTTTCCGGATGCAGCGCACCACAATTTTCGTTGATGTTCTGTCCATCGGGCGTGGAGTGCAGGAACGTTGCGTTCGTCTGGAGCGTGCGGAACAACTCCGGCGCTTCTGCCGCAGCCGCGCCATTTGCGCAGTCTGCTGCAATCCGCAGCCGCGTCAGGTCTGCTGACACTCCTCCAACCAGCCAGGCTACGTAGGCGTGACGTAATCCATCTTCGCCCGGAATACTCGCAACGTCAGGTGTGGAATCTGGCGCGGGGACGGAATCCGCCTGCAGCAGGGCGAAGATTTCCTTTTCAATCGCCAGTTCGCGCGCATCCGGCAATTTATAGCCGTCGCCGGAGAAAATCTTGATCCCATTGTCGGTCCACGGATTGTGCGACGCCGAAATAACCACTCCAGCATCGAACCGTTGCGACCGCGCCAGAAATGCCACTCCCGGAGTAGTGATCACACCGGCGCTACGCGTTTCAACTCCGACCGAGGCGAGGCCCTGCAGGAATCGGTCGGCAATCCACCGGCTTGAGACCCGCGTATCTTGTCCGATCACCACTCGCGCTTTCGGATTCACGCGCACCAGGTCGTGGCCGAGCGCACGTCCGATCCAATACACACTGTCGCGGGTCAGCGGGAATTCTCCCGCGACGCCACGAATTCCGTCCGTACCAAAGAGCTGCCTGGTTTGCGTCATGCTGAGATCGGAAGAAACTGCTCCTTACTTATTGTGGTACTCCGAGCGTCCCATGATAACCGTCACGCGAATCGGGGTGGGGTGCACAACTTGGATCAGCGGATCAGGAACGTAGGCTTGTGTAACGAAGGTGGCTTGAGTCATGGCTCCGCTGACATCGACTGGGTCCGTCGTGGCAGCCTCGATTGCGGCGACGCGACGTTGCGGTCCGGTGATGGTCACGGTTGTGGGATCAGCGATCACTTGCGCCACCTGCATGTCGAGCGCGAAATTTCCAGTTACTCGCGGCCGAACGGTGACGACACGGGTGGCTCGACTGTCAAAGGAAAGATGGAACTGCCCTGGAATGATCTGCACCACTTCCAGATCCTGCGGAACGTGAACGTGCCGACCGGTCAGATCAAATGTTCGTTCCCCCGTTTTGACATCGGCCAAATCGATCTCGGCGCGGACGTCCACCGGCTGCAGACGATGGATCAGGCGTTCCGGCCCTCGTACGCGAATCTGTGCTTCCGTAAAGCTGGCTGAGTCGATTTCCAGATTGTCGGCCAAATTGTGGAACTCGATGGGAACCCTCATCTCCACTTCCGCGACGGGATCGCGGGCAACTGCGACCCACAGGCCGATCGCGAGCAGCAGGGAGACGAGTTTCAGGCCGAAATTGTGCAGGAAGACCCGCTGGAGAAAACTGCGCTGCGCCAGGTTCGGCATCGTCAGTCCTCCCGTCCCGAACGCACGCTAGCATCCTGCCTGCGAGAAACCTGCGAACTGGGCGGCTCGTCCTCTATAAAGCTCTGCTCGACGGGGTTGGGCAGCGACGGCGTCGGAGCATAACGGCGCAACAGGTGGCTCAACCGCTCGCGTAGCCGTTCGACCGTCAGATCGCGTTCAATGTTGCCCGAAACAGCCAGGCTGATGGTTCCTGTTTCTTCAGAAATGATGACGGCCACAGCATCGGTTTCTTCTGTAATGCCGATTCCGGCGCGATGGCGTGTTCCGAGTTGCGTGGAAAGCACAGGGTTCATCGACAGTGGAAGAAAGCAGGCCGCGGCCGCGATCCGGTCGCGCTGCACAATCACTGCACCATCATGCAGAGGAGCGCTTGGACGAAAGACCGTGGCCAGTAGATCGTAGGAAAGACGGGCATCGAGCGCCACGCCGCTTTCAATGTAGGTGCGCAGCCCGATCTCGCGCTCAATCACGATCAGCGCGCCTGTCTGGTTCTGCGAGAACAGGTTGGCGGCGAGCACAATGTCGTCGTAGACGTCGGCCACCGAACTCGAGGAGCGCATCAGCGAGATGCGGCTCCCCAGATTGGCCAGCGCGTGGCGAATCTCTGACTGGAAAACGACAATCAGGGCAAACACCACGTAAGGAAGCAGCGTACTGAGAAGCCAGTTGAGGGTACTCAATTCGCCCAGACGGGCAAAATAGAAGGCGAGGCCAAGCGTCGCCACTCCGACCAGCATCGGCGCTGCGCGTGTTCCCCGCACCAGCGAGAGAAACTGGTAGATCAGAAACGCGACCAGCAGGATGTCCAGGACCGAGATCACCGACAGCGTCGAAATGTGCGACCAGATCTGTGACAACGTCACGCCAGCCTCACGCCGGTAGTTCGACCGGAAGCAGAGATGAAGATTGCTTCATTCTAATGCAGCACGAGCCTATTCCGATTCGCTACTCTCGGTGGCGGTGACCCGCGCCCGTACGCGCCCACGCGCCAGCCGCGCTGACAGTTCTTGTCCCGTTTCCAGCTGCGTCGCATCTTTCACTAATGCGCCTTTGGCGTCGAACACCAGCGCATATCCGCGATTCAGAATCGCTACCGGGGAAAGCGCCTCGAGGCTGGCAGTCTGGCGCTCCAGCGCACTGCGGCTTTCAAGCAAGCGGTGTCGCGTCGCAGCAGCGAGATTCCCGAGTTGCGCATCGAGCTGTTGCCGCACACTTGCCAGACGCCGTCGCGCATCGTAGTGGCGAACGGCGGCTGCGACCGTTTCACAGCGCCGGTGGCAACGCTCGAGGAGCTGGCGCTCGGCCTTCTCCAAGCGGTAGCGCTGCTCGTCAACCTTCTGTTGCCGTCGGTGGATTCCATCCATCATCCGCGCGAATGCACCGTGCTGGGCGCGATTGGTCAGTTCCTGACGTGCCATCAGCAAGCGATAGCGGAGGGAGCGTTCGAGGCGCCGCGACAACTCATTCGCCTGCTCTTCAATTCCCTGCCGGGAACGGATCACCAGCTCGGCAGCCGCGGATGGGGTCGGCGCTCGCAGGTCGGCGACAAAATCGACGATTGTAAAGTCTGTCTCGTGGCCGATCGCCGAAATCACCGGGATCTTAGAATCGGCGACGGCTCGCGCGAGACCTTCATGATTGAAACAGGCAAGGTCTTCGGCCGATCCTCCGCCGCGCGCGATGATGATGACTTCGACGGCATTCTTGCTGCGTAGGTCCGAATGAAAGTGCTTCAGGCCAGCCATTACCTCGCCAGCGGCTGAGTCTCCCTGGACTTGCGCAGGATAGATGAGGATATTCGCAGAATGATGACGCCGCGCGAGAATGTTCAGAATGTCGCGCAGTGCGGCTCCCTGCGGGGAGGTGACGATCCCAATGCGCTGCGGCAGCTGCGGGATCGGTTTCTTTCGCGAGGCCTCGAACAAACCTTCCGCGGCAAGTCGCGCCTTCAGCTGTTCAAAGGCCAGTTGCAACGCGCCCGCGCCTTGCGGCTCCATGAACTCGGCGGAGATCTGCAACTCTCCGCGCTCTTCATACACGGTGACGCGTCCGCGCACTGTGACGTGCAAACCGTTCTCTGGACGGAAACGTAGGAGCTTCGCCGACGAGCGGAACATGACCACTCTAATCTGCGAAGTCTCTTCCTTCAACGTGAAATACAAGTGTCCCGAATCCGGAATGCGCAGATTCGAAATCTCGCCTTCAACCCAGCAATCGGAATACTCGCGTTCGACGTGCGATCGCACGGCAGAAACCAGCGCTCGCACTGTCCAAATGCGCCGCTCAGGAGGCCGAAATTGAAAGCCGAGTTGGTCGGACATTTCCATGAAAGTCAGGATGTGAAGATCAGTGTATCGTGCGTTGCGGCTGATTCTTCAGGCGGTGCAATTCGAGGGACCCCTTGGGTGCGGTCTTTAAGAGTCAAAGACTTAGGGGGTGGATGCAGGCCAGGGGTAATTATCCCCTCACGGTAGGTATATAATGCCTATCGATTCGAGGCGGTGGGTAGCGCATTACACTCCAAGAGGAGATGAATACCGCCTCTGGGAGAAACCGATGCCACGCATTCCAGATCAGTTTGCAGATTGCTCGATCTACCTATACGAAAGCGAATTAGAGGCCACCAGTGGCAATAATTCTGGAGGTTCCGGGTTTTTGGTGCAGGTTCTTTCCGAAATGCACGCTGGGAGGGGTTATCTGTATGCTGTCACCAATAAGCACGTCATCAATGGAAACTGCAATATAATTCGCGTGACTCGGAAAAACGGAGGGATAGATACTATTTCTTCGGTATTCGATGACTGGTTCTTACACCCAGACGGAGACGATATAGCGGTACTGCCTCTCGATCTCTCCAATGAAACGTTAGCGGGCTTCAAATGGTGGGCGGTGCCTTCTAATCGGTTCATTTCCCATGAGGCTATCGACGCCTATCGGATCGGTATTGGCGATGAGGCCTTTATGGTTGGTAGGCTTGTTAACCATGAGGGGAATCAAAAGAATGCCGCAGTTATGCGCTTCGGTAATATCGCACTGATGGCGGATTCCTCTGAACCTATCAGGCATGAATACGGAGACTTTGAGGGATTCTTGGTAGAGTGTCGCTCTTTGAGTGGATTTAGTGGTTCTCCGGTATTCGTGACTACTACGCAAACTTACAGAGGCGAGGATGCCGAAAAAGTTACGAAATTCAGAGCCGATGGGCAGATTCCGCGTGAGGCTTTTAGTGACGGAAAGGAGCAAAGGTTTCCGGGACAAATCGTCCTGGTTTCCACGGAATTTACTAGCGACCCGTTGTTATTGGGAATCGACTGGGGGCATACGCCACTCTACCGTTCGGTCGAACGGAACGGGGTACGAGACGGATCGATGAGAGTTGAGCTAAATACGGGAATAGCGTGTGTATCGCCAGCTTGGAAAATTATGGAAGTATTGAACAGGGAGGAGCTTGTGAAGGAACGAAGGGATGAGGATAAACGTTTGAAAGCCCAAAAGGAGCACGAGCGTACAACGGTAAACGATGTTGCGAAAGATCAGGAGCCCTTTACCAAAAACGACTTTGAGTCTGCGCTAAAGAAAGCGTCACGCAAGTTGTCCGACCAAAAGTAGTTATTCAGAAAGGCTCAGGGATACTTTCAGTCTGGCGAACAGTCACGTCTCGTTTTTCAACTTGTTGCAAGATGCTCAGAAACATCGGCTGTACATCGAAACGGCGATTGTAGCGGAAGCTGTACTCGTTGAGGTAGGTCTGTAGATACTGCTTTCCAACCGAATGATAAACGCCACGAATACCAGTCTTGATCAGCGACCAAAAGCCTTCAATCGTGTTGGTGTGAACTTCGCCCATGACATAGATTTTCTCGCTGTGATTGATCCGGCGATGGGTGTATTCGTTCGAGTGTCGATCCAGAACATCGTAAGCGGGATAGTCGTCGGTGAAAACGGTGCTCTTTGGCAAAACGTGTTCTTTGACCAACCCGAGCATCGTGGAGCCTTTCGTATCACTTGCGACCACGGCCTTGACACGACCCTTGCGCTCGACCATACCAATCACCGGTAGCTTTCTTGTCCGCGAAGTCGCCAGCCATCGGGCGGCCACGTTGTCCCTTGCGCCGACCGCCGTAGAACATTTCGTCCATCTCGACTCCAGAGCTGCCCTTTCCACCCATAGGCGCTGCCTTCTCATCGTCCAGCATCGAACGAATCTGCTTGAACATTCTCCACGCGGTTTTGTACGTCACGCCCGTCTCGCGCTGAATCTGTTTCGCGGAAATTCCGCAACGCGTCTGCGCCATGAGGTAGATCGCATAGAACCAAGTGGTGAGCGGAGTGGGCGACTTGTGAAAGATCGTATCGGCGGTCGGGTGAACGTGATGGCCGCAATGGTCGCAAGAGTAGGACGGGCGGCTCTTGACGCGGTGATGCTTTGTGACCGCGTTCGCAGTTCTCGCAGAAGATGCCATCCGGGTACAGGTAGATTGCGGAGCCATTCAAGGCAGGTCGCATCGTCCGGGAACTGCTTCTGGAAGTCTTTCAACGTGTACGGCGTCATGTTCGGTTTGCGGTTGTTGTGAGCCATATCGATTACCTACAACCGAGGATAGCCTAATGTCGCACCTACTGTCAAGGGATAATTACCCAGGCCAGGTCTTTGAATAATAAGGACTTACTTGTAAAGTATTTATAAATCAATGAGTTAGCTCTGGATCGCGCGTTTTGGCAGGATCGCGGAGTCGTGGAAAAAGCGGGATCCGCAGAGGAAGGACCATCACAGGGGCTAAAGCCCACGCCGATCTAATAGGCTTTCGTGGCCCTGAAGGGGCCACTCTTCCACGGGGATGCATACATTGTTTTCCACCACCTGGAACTGATGCTTTCCCAAAGATCGTTTGAGTCGGAGTTTTTCCAGCACCTGCTAGCGCTTGAAATGATTGACGAGAAACAGGATCACGGACAGCACGACACTCAGCACAATCGAAGTCGCCAGAGGGAAATAGAACGTCGTATTCTTGCCGCGATAGAGGATGTCTCCGGGAAGGCGGCCCAGCGGCAGCCCGGCTCGGCCGAGCAGCATGACGAGGCCTCCAATCACGATTAGAGCCACACCGAGGATCACGAGCAGCTTTCCCATCTCTACCATGGTTCGAGTTTAACTCCGCTGATTGTTAAGTGATCGGGATCGTTGGCGTCAACGTGATTGCAAAAACTCATGGAGATACGGGTCGAGATTCGCGACCCTGAGGGCTACGCCTTGTTCTTCGGTCGACGAAGGTAGACCGCGGGGCTGCGATGTAAGATCGGTTAGCATAATCGTTTGCGCCAATTTGAAAATCGACTCCGCCAAAAATCACTGGTCCTATATCTGGAGTCGGCCCATCATCTTGTGTGCCGACCCAATTCGTTACTTGGAACAGTGATCGACATCACAGCTTATTGAATCTCACCTGATCTAAGCTTTCGCGGACTAAGAAACACTCGGGGACAAGCTAACCTTTCTTGTTTCTGCGTGCCAGTTGACGTGTTTTTTCCCGACGCCCCAGTCAATGCTGCATTTCCGTTGGCAGGCCCCCTAGCTGCTACGAACGTTCTGTGAGGGATTTGGTGGGCTTTCTAGTCAGGATCAAGATTCATCACCGTCACGATCCACGCACTTATTCTTGGTATCCCGGCCTTAAGTCAGGGGACTAATTGCGATAAGGTGGCGGCGCAGTTGAGGGAGACAAATCCATGGCGAAGCCCGTGATTCGAATCGCAGCAGTTGCGATTCTCTTGCTGGGGATAACTACCTGGGAAGCCTGGGCCCAAAACGCTGTGCGAACCATCGCTGGCGGAGGCCCCAACAATCTTCCCGCCTTAAAGTCGAGCATGGGCTATCCCACCAGTGTTGCACTGGATGGCGCGGGCAACCTTTACGTCGCCAACGCCTACTACGGCAGAGTGTACAAAGTGGACACCACCGGAAACGTAACTGTCGTGGCGGGCAACGGAGCGCGTGGAGGCATTCCGATCGATGGCATCCCAGCCGTGAGCGCCAGGCTGATACTTCCAGCTGGCGTGGCCGTGGATAGTTCCGGCAACATTTTCATAGCGGATCAAACCGATTGCAAGATCCGTGAAGTCTCTGCCCGGACCGGCAACATCTCCACCATCGCGGGCACGGGTACCTGTTACTACAACGGCGATGGCGGACCAGCCACCAGCGCTGAGCTGAATGACCCCACCGGCGTGGCTTTGGACAAATCGGGGAACATCTTCATAGCAGATACCAACAACTGCTTGGTTCGCGAGGTGTCCGCACAGACCGGCGACATCTCCACCGTGGCGGGAACGCCGCCAGATCCGACTGGGCTCTTACGCTGCGGATACTCGGGGGATGGCGGAGTCGCCATCAGCGCCAAGGTCTCGTTTAATTTCGCCGTGGCCGTGGATAGCTCGGGGGACATCTTCATCGCAGATACCGAAAATTGTGCAATTCGCGAGGTTTCTGCCACCACGGGATTTATCTCCACCGTGGCGGGCACGGGCAGCTGCGGATACTCGGGCGATGGCGGGCTCGCCACCAGCGCACAGGTCAACCTGCCCTCCGGCGTGACTGCAGATGGCGCCGGCAACATCTTCATCGCGGACACTTCAAACTGTGTGATCCGCAAGGTCTCTTCCGCCAACCTCCACATCTCCACCGTGGCCGGTGACGCTAACGTCGGCTGCGGATATTCCGGCGACGGCGGTCCGGCCACCAGCGCCCAGCTCAACCAGCCCGGTAGCGTGGCCGTCGATAGCTCGGGAGACATCCTCATCGCCGATTACCAGAACACCGTGATCCGCGAAGTTTCCGCCTCGACCGGCAACATCGCAACCTTTGCCGGTGTGGACGTACCCGATCCGAACAATGCGGGGCAGATGATCGGTTTCCCATCGTTGAGCGGCGATGGCTATGTTGCCCCCGACGCACAGATTGGTTTTCTGAACGCCTCACCATGGTCTGCTGGTTTGGCCACGGACCATTCCGGGAATATATTTTTTGCGGATACGGCCAACCAGGTGATCCGCGAAGTCTCCGCCGCTACAGGAATCATCACGACTGTGGCCGGAAACGGCTTCATCGGCTTCTCCGGCGATGGCGGTGCCGCCACCAGCGCCGAATTCTGGGATCCCAGGGACGTGGCCGTGGATGGCGCGGGAAACATCTTCATTGTGGACAGCGGCAATTGTGTGGTTCGCAAGGTCACTGCCTCAACCGGCATCATTTCCACCGTGGCGGGAACGCCGCCGGACGCGTCTGGCAATTATTATTGCGACTATTCAGGCGATGGCGGGCCGGCCACCAGCGCCCAGCTTTATCCCATCGACTTGTTGGTGCCAGCCGGCGGCGTGGCCGTGGATAGCTCCGGCGACATCTTCATCGCCGACAGCGGTAATGGCGTGATTCGCGAGGTTTCCGCCTCGACGGGAATTATCACCACGGTAGCCGGAATCGCGAATAGCCTCTACTTCGGCAGCGGCGATGGCGGCCCAGCCACCAGCGCAACGCTGTTTACCCCCTACAGCGTGGCCGTGGATAGCGCCGGGAACATCTTCATAGCGGATACCTATGACTCCGCAATCCGCGAAGTAATGGCAGTCAACGGCAATATCTATACGGTGGCTGGCAACGTGACTTTAGGTCCAGGTTATTCAGGTGACGGCGGCCCTGCAGACTTGGCGCAGCTTCGTGACACCTTCGGCCTGTTCCTTGACCCTGCGGGCAATCTCTTCATTCCAGACGCCGACAATTGCGTAGTTCGCGAGGTTTCTGCCTCCACAGGGAACATTTCTACGGTGGCGGGGACACGGAACTCCGTGGGCACTTATTTTTGCGGCTATTCAGGCGATGGCGGCCCAGCATTGACCGCCGTCTTTGATAATCCAGGGGCCGCGGGGGCAGACGCCTCCGGGGACCTCGTGGTGTTGGACAACATCCGGATACGTGCCGTTGCGGGCTTGGTGAAAGAGTCTGGAACAGGCGCCGTCGCTTTTCCCACCACTCTGGCGTTCCCCAATACGCTTGTAGGAACCTCCAACACACTGGTCGCCATGCTCAGTAATCGAGGCTCTTCAAAGACAAGCGTTTCCACCGTTTCGATCTCCGGTACGAATGTCTCCGACTTTACAGAAACGGACAATTGCGTCGGCCGTTCCCTGGCGGCGGGCGGCGGCTCGTGCGCGATCAATGTGAAATTCATCCCCTCCGCCGCTGGTACCGAGAGCGCGCTACTCACAATGACCGACACTGCGGGCAGCCAAAACGTTAGCCTCTCCGGCGCTAGTGCCGTTTTGACTCTTTCGACGGGCACTCTGACGTTTGCCACTCAGCCGCTGGGAACCAGGAACACGCAGCCGGTGACGCTAAGTAATCCGGGCTCATCGCCTGTAAGCGTTCCCGCAATCGGAATCTCTGGTCCAAATTACGCTGATTTCTCGGAGGGAACCAACTGTGTGGGCCAGATCCCCCCAGGAGGAGGCTCTTGCACAATCAACGTGACGTTCAAAGCTTCGGTTGCCGGAACGGAGAGCGCTCAGCTCACCGTAGGCGGACTACCGGTCAACCTTTCCGGAGCAGGCATTGACTTCTCGGTAGCGGCAGCGAACGGAGGCTCGCTCTCGGTGACGGTAACCCAAGGCCAGAAAGCCTCCTACTCGCTGCAGGTAACGGCCAATGGCGGAGCGGCGCCCAACGATCAGGTGAGCGTTACCATGAATTGCGCAGGAGCACCGTCCGAGGCGTTTTGTTCGTCAGCCCCGCAGCCGGTCGTTGCAACTGTTAGTACACCCGCCGCGTTGACGGTGTCGGTGACCACCACGGCTCCCACTCGAGCGATGGCGCAGCCCGTTAGCGGCCCGAAAACAGCGGTTCCACCGGGGTTACTGGGCGTCATTGTGGTGTTGCAGGCGTTCTGGCTATTCGCTGGGATGCGTGACTCGGCGCCGAGGGGGAGTCAACAACGCCTCGCAGGGTTCGCGGTCACGGCACCGATTGTGCTCGCCATCGCCCTTTCGGTTGGTTGCGGCGGCGGGAGCTCGTCGAGCCCACCGCCCCCTGTCGGCGGGACACCGCCAGGAACCTACACACTGATGCTGACGGGCACGGCGGGAGGTGACGGTCACGCAACTCAGGTCACGCTTATCGTAAAAGCCGACTGAGGCGTGAAGTAGACCGCTGAGCCCGCGATAACTGTCGGGGTATCTCGTTTACTCTCATCGACCCGGGCAAGGCGGCAAGTTCTACTTTTTGATTTCGAGTCCCCGTCCGACCCGGAACACGTGACCATCCGGATGACGGAGGTGCATCTCGCGGACTTTCCATGGCATATCGGTAGGTGGAAATGTGATTTCCAGCCCGGCGGCTACGCAGTGCTTGTGCATCTCGTCCACGTCGTCGACCCAGACCGACATCCAGACGCCCTTGTCGCCCTCTTCGTCTCCGTCGTGCTGAAAGGTGGTGGTGTTCGCGCCGCGGCCTCGGCTTCCTTGGGCTCCCTGGCAAAGGAAGATGCAGGTTTCCTTACCCGATCCAACCGCGCCAAACGTCGGAGGGGTTCCCCAGTCCCACAATTTCTTCCATCCCCACTTCTCAAACCAGGCGACCGTGCGGGCGATGTCGGACACGTTCAATATGGGAGTTAGTCCTTTGGCTTCCATGACGGGAAAAAGGATAACACCCGGTGGACCGAGCGACAGTTCGGTCCAAATCACTCATTCCCGCGCGGCAAAATGGTTCGCTGAAGGGTCGTAAAATAGGCCTTCAGCCCTAAAGGGGCGTCTGAAATCAGAACATTACGGTATCGCTAAAAGCGAAACCCTGATACAAAGCCTTGCAAAGCAGTCTTTCACCGATGACGATCCTCCGCACCGCGCGACTATCGCTCCGCGAGTTCGTCACGCAAGATGCTGACGCCCTGAGCCGGATTCTCTCTGATGCCGAAACCATGCGCTACTACCCTGCTCCCTACGATCGAGCGGGAGTTGAGGAATGGATTGCGCGCAACATTCAGCGTTACCACGACGACGGGGTCGGCCTCTGGGCGATGGAGTTGACTGAGACACAGGAACTGATTGGCGACTGCGGCATCCTCGTGCAGGAGGTCGATGGCGAGTGTCTCTATGAGATCGGATACCACTTGCGGCGTGACTTCTGGGGGCAGGGCCTGGCGACTGAGGCAGCGGTTGCTTGCCGTGATTGGGCTTTCGCGCACGTGAAGGCGGAGCGTCTGATTTCACTGATACGCCCTGAGAATGTGCCGTCGCGGCGCGTTGCCGAGCGCAACGGAATGACAATTTGGAAAGAGGTTGACTGGCGGGGATTTCGACACTGCGTCTATTCGGTGGAGAAAAGCTCCGTCTCCGGCAAGTAAAACAAGGTCATAACTCCGCAAATTGAGCCGCTATTTCGCCCCTTCGGGCTTGATTTATTTCCTCTTGTTCCCACGGCTTGCGCCGTGGGCTGCATTCTTGCGCCGCTTCGCGGCTGACAGATCAGAACGGGCGACAAATAGGTCGGAGCTGGTATCGGTCAATTCACACCAAGCCCTCACCTCAGACCAAGTCCTCCACCTTCAACTCTGAGCCCTTCCATGCTTTGTGATACTCCTGCTCAACGAACCAGGCGTCGGAATTGCGGTCTTCCCCTTTCAGCGCCTGATGCAAGCCAAACAACGACCGTGGATTGCGAGCGGTCCGTGCCAGGTCATCGCGGAAGACCTGCTCCGCGCCTTTGGCGTCGCCACTCATCAGCAACACTCCGCCCAGCGACTCGCGTACCGGAAAGAACCAATCTTGCGGCTCGTTGTATTTCAGCGTGTCCTGCACGGCAACGGCGTCGCGCAGCATTTCCGCTGCTGCCGGATTGTCTTTTTTCGCCAGCGCGATCTGCGCTCCGAGCACGTCTTCGGCAATCTTGAGGATGTCTTTCGTCTTGTTGTTAATAGGCATGGTGAAGACGACATCGGGAGGCGTCGCTTTTTCGGCGTCGGCGACAACCTTGTATTCCGCCTCGGCCTCGGTGAGCTTGCCCTTTCCCGCCAGCGCCATGCCTCGGGCAAAGTGCCAGAAGCCGGTCGTGGTCTTCATCTCCGCGTCGGGAGCTTTCATCGCCAGAATCGCGTCCCACTTGTGGAAGCGCACATCGACCGCCATGGGGATCGTCATGAAGCCTTCGACCGGAGGCATGTCTTTCACGAACGGGCCGACGTGCTCTGCAAGCATGTCCGCTGCTTTGTGCGCTTCGGCATAGTCTCCTGTCATGGCCGAGCACATCGCGATGAAGTGGAGATTGTGGCTGTAATACATCATCGGATACATTCCCTGCGCGCCGCTGCTCTTGATGTAGGCGCGATCGGCGGCGGCTGCTTCTTCGTTCGTTTTCACTGCAGCGGCGTAATCTCCGGTGCGGATGTAGACATGCGCCGGCATGTGCACGATGTGTCCGGCGGCGGGAGCCTGCGCGGCGAGCCGGTTCGCCGCTGCCATCGCGCGCTCAGGAGAATTCGACGCCTCGACCGCATGAATGTAGTAATGGAGCGCGCCGAGGTGGTCGGGATTGCGCTTCATCACCGACTCGAGCGTAGCCACGATTTCTTCCGTCCCGGCTTCCGGCGTTCCGTCCTGATGCCACAGTCCCCACGGATGCAGATTCATGCCTG
Organism: Terriglobia bacterium; assembly: GCA_963847715.1. Classification (GTDB taxonomy): domain Bacteria; phylum Acidobacteriota; class Terriglobia; order Terriglobales; family Acidobacteriaceae; genus Acidiflorens. The sequence goes on along the minus strand of CAWKAZ010000013.1, from coordinate 244,157 downwards.
ATTCGGCGAATAATGTGGCCGCATCCAGATCGTCGGGATAATTCTTCACCACTTCACGCATGGCATCGTGATAGTCCTCTGCTGCCTTGTGCAGATCGGACTTTGGGTCGGCAGGGAAGCGTTTCGCCATGGCCATAATGTAGGCGCGCTCGGATTCGGGGGCGCTACCGCTCAAGTCGACCGCCTTTTGTATCGCGTCATGCGCCTGCTTGAAGCGCTCCTCGCTCGCGGGATCGTTGTAGTTCGGGCCCACGGCCTCGGCAACACCCCAATAGGCCATGGCGAGTTTGGGATCAAGTTCTGCCGCCTTCCGAAACGAGCGAGCGGCCTCGTTGTGATTGAAGGCGTAGATCAGGCGCAGTCCCTGATCGAAGAACTCCTGGGCTTCGGCGTTCTTCGTGGAGACGGGATGGTGCAAATCGCCGAGACCCTTCATCAACGTGGCCGGCCTCATCGCGCCCATATCGTGATCTTGGGAAAAAGCTGCGATTGTGAAGGAAAGAATGATTGTCAGAAGAACAGGTTTCAGAGTTTCAAGGTTGCAAGGTTTCAAAGTAAAGCTGCGTTTTCCTTGAAACTTTGAAACTCCGAAACCTTGAAACTTGGCACCATGAGCACTCGCCAGCCGTTTCATGCGGACTTCCTCCTGAGTGAGTCTTGACGAATTTCTTGTGAGGGAAAGAATGCCCCGACAGCTTTTGCGGGCAAGCTTAGTGCAGACTGGCCGCGGACGCAACTTGCCTGTTAACCTATCGGGCCGAAGGACTCTTTGCTGGAATTGCTATGCCGAAAAAGTCAGTCGCACCTTTTGTTCTGTCGGAAGCTCTGCTTGCCGCCTTCGACACCAACGATCGCATCAACCAGTACTTGCTTGAGAACTTGCCGGCCGCTGCTTGGCGTGCCGAGCCGCCCGGGAGCAAGGGGCGCAACATTGCTGCCATCGTCGCGCACATGCATAATGTGCGCGTCATGTGGTTGAAGGCTACGAAAGGAAAAATCCCAGACCAGCTTGACCGCTTCACCGTCACACCCGCGCAGGCTCAGAAAGCGATCGACGCCAGCCGGTTCGCGCTAAGAGAAGTTCTGCGGTTGTCGCTAGAGGGCGATGGCCGCGTCAAAGGGTTTCGTCCCGACGTCGCTGGATTTTTCGGTTATCTGATCGCGCACGACGCGCATCATCGCGGACAAATCACCATGCTCGCTCGCCAGGCCGGACATCCGATCCCGCAGAAGGCGATGTTCGGGATGTGGGAGTGGGGCGTGCGGTAAACTCAAAGCAGAGTTCTAGAAGAAGCCAGCCGACGCATGCACAAAGTCACAATTCTGTTTAATCCCAACTCCGGACGCCGCGGACGCGACGCAGAACTGAACCATGCCATCGGCGTGATTCAGTCGGCTGGGATGCGCACCGAGCTCACGGTCTGCCGCTCGAGCCAGGAGGCGACTGATAACACTCGCTGCGCCGTCGCTGATGGCAGCGATACGGTGTTCGCGTGCGGAGGCGATGGCACGATCCACGACGTGATTCAGGGATTGGCGGGCACTCCGGTTGCGCTCGGCATTCTTCCGTTCGGCACGGCGAATGCGCTTGCTCATGATCTGGGGATACCGCTACGTCCTGAGGCTGCGGCGAAGGTGGCAGTCGAGGGGGCTCTTCGCCGCATCGGTCTGGGCCGCGTGGAGTACGAAGATTTTCACGGGAAACGGGCGGCGCGATATTTCACCGTGGCCGCTGGAATCGGAGTCGACGCTCATCTCTTCTATAAGTTGACCTCGCAGCTCAAGAACCGCTCTGGCATGACTGCCTACTACTTCAAAGCGTGGCAGCTGTGGGCGACCTACAATATGCGGCGTTTCGAGGTCGAGTACGCGAACGGCTCCGGGGAACGCCAGCAAGCGTTGCTTACGGAACTGCTGGCGGTGAGAATCAAGTTTTTTGGAAACATCTTGCGTGAGCTGGTTCCGGGAGCCTCGCTCGATTGCAATCATCTGCGGGCCGTGATGTGCCGCACTGCCAGCCGCAATGCTTATCTGCAGTATGTGGCGGGGCGGCTGCTCGGGCGCGAATGGGTAATCGAAGGCATCGATCTGGTTAACTGCTCGGAAGTGGTGTGCAAGCTGCCGGAGAAAAACGGGCATGAGGTCAGTGGCGAGGAAAGAGTTTACGTCGAGGCCGACGGAGAGTTGCTTGGCCGGCTTCCGGCGCGTATGACCATGGAGGCGGATTCGCTGTCGATCGTTGCTCCAGCCGCAAAGAACTAACGCGTCGGTTTGGGCCGCGAGCGTGTGGAGGCTTGAGATGCGTCCTTCAAGACTTTTTCTTGCTTTCAATCTGCGCGATTCGCGCCTTCACCATCTTTTTAATCAGCGCAGACGACAAAGGCTTGTCCGTCGGGAACTGGATCGTGCCTTTCGATATCGTGCAGCCTTTCAGTTCGTCTTTGAATTTTTCGATGATCGCTCCTGTGGGGAACAGACTGCAGTGCTTCGAGAAGGCGGCGTACCACATCAGGACTTGTTTGTGCCTGAAGGCAGGGATCCCATAGCTGATGACTTCGGTAGCCTCTGGCGGCGCAGCCGACCGGATCGCTGCGCGAATCTTTTTCAGAGTGCTGAGGGCAGGTTCTGGAACGGTGGAAAGATAATCGTCGACGCTTTTCGGAGCAACTCTACCCTTCGTCGCAGAACCGCGCTTGATGGCTTTCGCTTTTTTCATGCGGGACATGGTATGAGAACTCTGAACCCAAGTCCAGACGCCGACTTCTCGTGCAATTTGAGAAGTGGGCTGGCAATCGCGTCGCAGTTATAGGTGAAATTTGGGATTTTTCGTCACTGCAAGCTCAGCAAGGAATCAATCTGCGTGAGATTGCCGCTTACGATTTCCATGTGCGCCGGAATCCTTAGCCGCACTGCCTCCTGCTTGGAAATGGTGCGGAGAGGTACTAGTGGTTCGCCGTGGCTCCTCGCATATCCAGCAACGACTCTTCCCCTTTCGTCTGCAATGTCAACGATTGAGAAATCGGAAGTGGGGAATCCTCGGACACGCTGACAGAATCGCGCGCTCACGAACACGATGAGCTCGTCCTCCAACTGAAACCCATACCACCCCTTCTTACGATCCTGCTTGCTCTCGCATTCAATGACCATGCTCGAGCTGATACGGATTTCACATGCTGCGTTCCGCCGCAACGCACTTCGTAGTTTTTCTTGCAGGACATGAGCGTGTGGTTTCACATCACGATATGCCCATAGGGTAATAGCGGTGCCAACTACGAGCCAGAACACCGCAAATACACGCCATGACGGCCCGGCTTTATCTGCCCTTGTTGCCAATACCGAGAGCCCCCAAAGACCGCCAAACAACACACTTCCGACTAGCAGCATCAGGAACGGACCCGCGCGTAGTAGGAACCGCTCTCGTCGGGCGGCGACGAACCTCAACCATCTTCGTTCGGCCGCGGTTAGAGGACGAGTGATGAGTTCGGACTTCGCCATGGAATTTAGCCTTCAATCTAACATTTGCTGGGCGGCCCACACTAACCCCGTGATCGTTGTTGCGAGCAATAGTTCAGGCAAACCAAATGCAACAATACTGTCCACACCCACTCTCCAGAATCTGGAAACCCACTAACTGTTGAAATCTGGCGATTGCCTAATGGCGGGTGGCATCTGCTCAGTCAACGCGCCACCCCTCGCTGCTTTTTCCGCTAAACTCTCCTAAGCCACTTGGAACCCGTCACTCACTTTTTATTCGGCGCTAACATGGGCCGCGCCGGACTGAACCGCAAGACTGCGCTCGCTACTGCCACGCTCACGCTGGCGGCGGAGGCTCCGGATCTTGATGTGGTCAGCCGATTTTGGGGGTCGGCGTTTGGGCTCAACCATCATCGCGGCTTCACGCATTCTTTTCTTGGCGTGCCGATTGTCGCTGCCGTGGTTGTCGCGTTTGTGTATGGAATCTGGCGTCTGCGGGGGCGCAAGACGCGCAATCCGAATCTTCCGCCACGCTGGGGACTGCTTTACGCCTACGCTTGTCTCGCCGGGCTCAGCCACATCCTGCTCGACTACACCAACAGCTACGGCGTCCGCCCGTTCTGGCCGTTTTCCGAGCGCTGGGTTTCGTGGGACATCATCTACATCGTCGAACCGATTCTTCTCGTTGTAATGACGCTCGGCCTGATCGTGCCTGCGCTGTTTTCGCTGATCAATCAGGAAATCGGCGCGCGGCAGAAGGGCCCGCCGGGCCGTTTTGCCGCTACTGTGGCTCTCCTCGGCGTATTCGCTTATTGGGGACTGTGCGACTACCAGCACCGTCGCGCTCTGGCCGCACTCGAGGCGCGAACGTATCAGGGAGTCGATGCGGTGCGCATCTCTGCCTATTCGTATCCGCTGAATCCTTTTCGCTGGTATGGGGTCGCGGAGACGCCTGGGTTCTTTGCCCTGATGAATGTCAGTTCGCTCGGCCCCGAAGTCGATCCCGAAGGCCGCATGCAGATTCGTTACAAGCCCGAGGAGACTCCGGCTACGCTTGCCGCCAAGCAGACTTATCTCGGGCGAGTTTATTTGAGCTGGGCGCAGTATCCGATTACCGAGACGGAGGTGCTGCCGGTTGATCCGGGAGATAACACGCACGCCGCGTATCTGGTGCGCTTTCGCGATCTGCGGTACACGTATCCGGGCGGCAGTCGCGCGACGTTAGGGGCGGCAATTCTGCTCACGCGCGATCTGAAAGTGGTGGAGGAGCGGTTTGGGATGAGAAGCGTAAAGAAGGGTGACTAGCGGCGCATTTGATAAGCGACGCTTCAGGCACAAATGGGGTCGTCCGGCAGGGCTAAACAGCTGCGGAAAGAACTCGGCTCCCTATGCCCAGCCCCTAAAGGGACATTTGTAATCGAAGAAGTTACGGCATCGCTAAAGCGATACCCCGATACAAGACCTGGTGATTACTTCAGCCCTTCGACCAGGTAGAGGTCGGCTAGCATGCGGTGATATCCGAATACGCAGGTCTTGGCGTCGGGCGTCATGAGGATGGGACCAATCGTCTCGACTCCGGCAGGGTCGGAGGGCATGAGTTGCTTCCAGAGCGTGCGCTGGCCAGTGTGTATGTCGAGGCGGTAGACACTCGCCGGCAGTTCTCCGGGCTGATAGATGTAGATGGAACTGCCGTCGCTGCTGAAGGTGATGGGCTGCTCTCCGGGGTTGAGCCCTGCAAGCACGCGCGAATCGCCGCCTGCTACCGGGTAGAGATAGCCCTTCTGGTCGGGCCCGATCGCCGCAACCGACTGCGAGTCGGGAGAGATCACGAATGCGGTGCCGTTCACGCCTTCGGGAGTGATCGCTTCACTTTTCCCGGAAGCTACGTCCCAGACATACAGCTTTACGCCCTTGCCCGGCTCGTTGCCGGAAAAAAGTATGCGCTTTCCGTCGGGAAACCACTTGGACCAGGAGTGGTTCATCGTGTCTTTCGTCAGGTCCTTGGCTTCGCCGGCACCGGTCGTCAACAATCGGAGTTGCGACGGAGAGTCCTGGGTCTGGGCAATCACCGACTTGCCGTCCGGTGACAAGGCCACGGCTCCGCCCTCTCCCAGCAGAACCGCGGGCGAGCCGTCCGTCTTGCGGATGTAGACGGCGTACGACAACCCACCTGACTTTGAGTAGTCGAGCGAACCGCCGCCGCCCTCTTCATCGAAGAGCAGCGTTTTGCCATCTCCCGATAGATCCGCAGGATAGCTGTAGTCCAACCAGGAAAGATCGTGCTGCTTGCCGTCATCGGGCGTCATGCCGATCAATTCGCGGCGCCAACTGGCGCGCATCAGCAGAACCCGGCCATCCTTGAAAATGTCGAAGATCATGACCGCGCCGGGCAGGCGCAATACCATGCGCTCCTTGCCATCGAGGGTGGTCGCATACAAGGTGCGATCAACGCCTGACTTGCTGGCGGTGAACCAGATCTCTTTGCCGTCCGGAGACCACGCGACGCCTTGAATCGTGAACCATTCGCCAGAGAGGGTTTTCTTTTTGCCCGTCATATCGACGACTGCGAGCGATCCGCTGTCGTCGCCCTGCACCGGATGATCGATGAAGGCGATCAGGTCGCCTTTCGGAGAAACACGTGGATGTCCGATCCAGCCTCCGGTTTCGTACAGCGCCTTGCCGATTGGAAATTCGAGCCGATTGCGGCCGCCCAAATCACGCACCACAGCGAGGCTGCTTCCATCGGCTGCCCAGTCTGCCCACTGCACCTGCTCGAGCACTTCACGGGGCGCGCCTCCAACCAGTGGAGCGCGCGCCAGTGTGCCCATGTTCACCCAGGTGCCGATGGCTTTGCTGTTCAGCAGGACGGCCATCTCCGATGCGGAAGAGACCGAAACAAGCTGGGTGCGGCTGAGGCCCATGGAGCGCGCTTCCGGGGCTTCGGGACGCGCGGTGAAAACATCCACCGGGCCGCCTTGCCACGCAGCGCTGTAGAGAATGGTCTGTCCATCGGGAGCAAAGCGCGCGGAGCGAATGCTGCCCCTGCGGAAAGTGAGTTGCCGATAAGTCGGTGGCGGCGGAAGCTGGGTCGAGAAAAACACTTTGCCGCCATAAAGCCCCGCAGCCAGCGCTAACAAAGTACAAATCGCTAGAACCAGATGGGAGAGAGCCGGTTTTTTGTTAGTTCCTGCCGTGGTAAGGGATGTCGACGCTGAGCGAGATAAGGACGTCGCTGCCGAGGGCGAAGTGCCGATCTGAGAATCGCTCGAACTGGCTTCCGACACCACCGAAGTCCGTGACGAATCGAGGGAACGCTGGAGCCGCTTTAGATCGGCGCGCAGCTCGGCCGCGGTCTGGCAACGCAGCTCGGGGTCTTTCTCCAAGGCCTTGTTGATCGTTTCTTCGAGCTTTACAGGCAACTGCGGCCGCAGTTTTGTAGCGGTCGTGGGTGCGCGATTGAGGATCGCCTCGGTGATGACCGCCGATGTCTCGCCTCGAAACGGGCCCACTCCCGTCGCCATCTCGTAGAGCACAACTCCGAATGAAAACAGATCCGTGCGCCCGTCCAGTTCCTTGCCGCGTAACTGCTCGGGAGACATGTAAGCGACCGTGCCCACTGCAGTCCCAGGGCTGGTCAGGTCGAGTGCGCTCGCATCGCCTCTGGTCTGCGACTCGTCGAGACCCGGCTTGCTGTTGCGTGCGACTTTCGCTAGTCCAAAGTCGAGGACTTTCGCGTGGCCGCGGTCGGTCACAAAAATATTTGCGGGCTTGATATCGCGATGTACGATGCCCTTGCTGTGCGCTGCCTCCAGCGCATCGGCCACTTCAATGCCGATGTTGAGCATCGTCTCCAGATCCATCGGCCTGCCTTGAATCAGGTGCTTGAGAGTCTGGCCGGTGAGGCACTCCATGACGATGAACAGGCGTCCATCGTGCTGTCCGATCTCGTGAATCGTGCAAATGTTCGGATGATTGAGTGAGGAAGCGGCTCGCGCTTCGCGCCGAAAACGTTCGAGCGCTTGCGGATCCTGCGAAGCTTCTTCGGGCAGAAACTTCAGGGCGACCGAGCGCCCGAGCGCAGTGTCTTCCGCTTTGTAGACGACTCCCATTCCCCCACCGCCCAACATCTCAAGAATGCGGTAGTGGGAAACCGTTGTGCCGATCATCGTTTGGTGGGCTTCCCCAAGGCGTCGGGAATCCGAGCGCTGCTAATAGTAGGGTGAATCGCGGATGCAGTCAATTACACGAAGCGGGTAAACTTGCGAAGACCGATAGCGGAGGTTTGAGCTTCGCTTGACCCGCGGCATCCGCTCGCGCAACAATCCTAGTGTCGACTCTTGAGGTGATCATGCTGGCTTATCTGTTTGTCATTTTTGCGGTGCTGTCGCGGATGCCTTTCATGCCCCATCCCTGGGGCTTCACTCCGGTGGCAGCGGCCTTGCTTTATTTCGGCGCGCGCGGATCGCGGCGCCAGCTGTGGGTGCCATTCGCCCTGCTGGCTGTGTCGGACGTCATCCTGACCAAGTTCGTGTACTCGTATCAATTCTCCTGGGACCACTTCGTGACGTGGGCGTGGTATGCCGCAATCCTGTGGCTGGGGACGAGTTTGCGCGAAAACTCTGGATGGCTGCGCGTCGCCGGCGCCGCTCTGGCCAGTTCCGTCTCGTTTTTTGTGGTCAGTAATTTTGCGGTGTGGGCGTGCTGGAGTATGTATCCCAAGACTCTCGCCGGATTGATGACGTGCTACGCTGCCGGCCTGCCGTTCTTCCGCCGCGGACTGGGTGGCGACATGCTCTTCACTGCCGTGATGTTCGGAGTGCCTGCGTTGGCTACGATGCTGGCACGATCCGGCGAGAAGCCGCGTGGAGTGGCGGCCGCCTAGTCGTGGAATAATCCACGACGTCACACCGGGGCTAAAGCCCTCAGTGATTTTCAGAACCTTACGCGGCCCTGGAAGGGCCGCTCTTCCACGGCGGTCCGACGCATCCATTTTTTCAGGACAGGGCAAAACCCTGTTACGTCGTCTGTCGCGGCTCTTCAGGCACGAGCTCCGCAGCCGCGTTCTGACGCTTCCGTCGCCAGATCAGCCATCCCGCTATGAGGGCTCCGATTCCAAGCAGCACCCACACGAAGCGGTGCGCGAAGAGGCTTCCTGCCAGCGTGATGATCTCTGGTCCAAACCAGAGTGTCAGAAGCGCTTCGATCAGAAAGCGTATGAACCGGCCCGCAAAGATTGCCAGCAGGAAGTGTCCGAAATTCATTTCGAAGGCCGCCGCCGCCAGCACAAAGATCTTGAAGGGAGTGGGCGGCGGCAACATGGCAGGAAACATCAGCGCCCAGAATTCGTGCTTCTCAAACGAAGCATGAACTTTCTCAAAGCGCTCGGGAGACAGCCGCTTGCGCAGCAAGACTTCGCCGCCAGCATAGCCAATCGCATAGATGACCATGCTGCCGAGCGCTCCGCCCGCCGAAGCAAGGAAGACATACAGCAGAAATCGCGCCCGGTCGTTGTAGACGTAGCCGACAAAAATCGCGTCCAGCGGCATGCCGAGAAACGACCCGTCTACTGCAGCAAATGCCAGGAGTCCCCATGGTCCGAGGGGAGCGAGAGCATGCTTGATCCACTCGCCGTATACGTGGAGAAAATGTTTGATCTTGCTCAAGTGAGTGAGATTAGTTTACGCGAGAGAGACAAGTGCAGTCGTTGGTCGCTCGTCGTTAGTCGTTGGCAATCTGGAGTGTGGTTTTGCTAACGACGAACGACCACCGACTAACGACCGTCATGTCCCGTTCGTCCGGCAATCAGTTCCAGCGCGTGCGGCAGTAAATCTACGACCGCTTCCAACGATTCGACGGCCCCGGCCGGATTTCCCGGGAGATTCAGAATCAAAGTTGTTCCACGTACTCCACACACAGCGCGGCTGAGCGCTGCAAATCGCGTCTTGCGCGTACCTTCGGAACGCATTTGCTCTGCGATACCTTCCACGAGGCGGTCGCACACTGCGCGAGTCGCTTCCGGCGTCACGTCGCGGGGAGCAATTCCCGTTCCACCCGTCGTCACCACGAGGCGGGCGCTGCCGCACATTTCGATCAGTTGTTTTTGAATTGCGGCGCGCTCGTCGGCCACGACGCTGTGCGCCACGACGTGAAAATTTCGCTGCTCCAGCGCTTTCGCTACGGCCGGACCGGAGAGATCCGTCTTTTCGCCGCGCGAACAGGAATCGCTGACCGTCACCACCGCGGCAGGTGTTCTTGCGCCGACGGAAGCATCAGGTGTCGAGGAGGACATCTTCACCTTCAGCTGCGGCGTCGCGCTGTGCCTCGTCCAGCAACCGCAACCCTTCCATCAGCAGGCCCTGCGTGTTGAGAGTCGTTGTTTCCTGCGCAGTCTTGCCGTTGAAGTCGATCTGAAAATTTCCATCGGTCCAGCGGAGCACTTTGAAAACCGCTTCGTCGCCTGTGATGGACCCATAGGCAGCGTGCTTTGCCTGACCCTGATTGAAATAAATCTCGCACTTGTCGTCGCCGTTGGTCATGGTGAGGAGGCAACTCTTGCGTCCCATCTCGAGCGACTGCACCAGGTCGATCACGTTCATCTGCGACAGGCTGCCGCGCAGCACGCCGTCGGTCGACGCCGACTTGCTCATTTTTTCGAGAGCGATGCGGTCGACCACGCGCTTGATCTTGTGCGTCGCGTCTTTCAGAAAGAAGGGTTTTTCGAGATAGTCTTCGATGGGATCCTGCATCGACAAACGCTCGCTGATGTCGGCCTTGCTGGCCATGAGGATCACCGCGATGCTGGCGGTAGCCGGCCTGCTTTTCAATTTTTCCAGCAACTGACGGCCATCCATGCCGGGCATGCGATAGTCGCAGATCATGACGTCGGGTAAGTCGTCGACCGCCTTCAGCAATGCATCGGCGGCATCGGTTGCGACCGCAACCTCGCCCATCACCGAAAGCGCCTGCTGGAGCATTCCCAGCACCATCGGGTTGTCATCCACGAGCAGGATTTTGACGTTCGTCGCCATACTTTGAATCAGGCCTATTTCCGCTTTGCGCGCCTGCGGTAGTCTCCACTCTTGCCGCCCGACTTCCGCTCCAAAACCACGTCGCGGATTTCGATGCCTTTATCGAGCGCCTTGCACATATCGTAGATGGTCAACGCCGCGACGCTCGCTGCCACGAGCGCTTCCATCTCGACGCCGGTCTCTGCCGTGGTCTTCGCTTTTGTAGCGACAGAAACGCCATTCTCGCACACGCGTAGGGTCACAGCAATGTGCGACAGCGGCACGGGATGGCACATCGGAATCAACTCGGACGTCTTCTTTGCCGCCATGATTCCGGCCGTGCGCGCAACTTCCAGCGGATCGCCTTTGAGATTGTTCGGCAACGCCCGCAACACCTCGGGCGACATCGCAACAAAGGCGCTGGCCTCCGCTTCGCGTGGCGTGCGGGTCTTTGCCGACACGTCGACCATGCGGGCTTGGCCGTCCGAATCGTAATGCGAGAGTTTCGGAGATTTCTTAGCCATCATGAACAGGGTAACGCATTAACAATGGTACCCACTCTCCGGCGTCAATCTTCTCTCGATCTGGAGGAATCACGATGTAGCAATTCGCCGCCGCCAGCGCCGCGATGTCGCCCGATCCCTGCCAACGGGCAAGTTCGACTTCAGCATTCTCGAAATTGCCCGAGAGCACGGCTGGGAGAAAACGTTTCAGGCCGGTCTTCGTTTTGATCTCGGACTTCAGCTTGGCGCGAGGGAAGATCAGAGGCTGCGGAGCCATGCCTGCCAGAGCTTCGATCATCGGGCGGACGAAGAGTTCGAAAGTCACCATGGTGGAAACCGGATTTCCGGGCAGCCCGAAGAAATAATGCTTGTGTAGCGAACCGAACACTACTGGCTTGCCGGGTTGAATTTTTGCGCCGGTGAAATAGAACTCCGCTTTCAATTCGGCTAGAACCTGCTCCACCAGATCGTACTTGCCCATGGAGACGCCTCCGGTCAGCAGAAGGAGATCGTGGCCCAAGCCTTCTTCGATCAATGCCCGCAACTGCCGAGGCTCATCGGGAGCAATCGCCAGCCGCACCGGCTCGCCACTCGCTGCGTCGATTTGTGCCGCCAGAGAATACGAATTCGAATTGCGGATTTGCGCTGGACCGGGTGCCGCGTCGATCCCCACCACTTCGTCGCCCGTCGAAAGCACGGCTACGCGTGGTTTGCGAAAAACCTCCACCCGACTCTTCCCCACCGATGCTGCAATCGCGATGGCGGCATGGTCCAGCCGCTGTCCGCGATCTAAGAGCATTTGTCCGGCATGTGCCTCTGCTCCCCGCGGCACAAAATTTTCGCCGGCGCTCACGCTGCGTTGAACGTCTACAAATTGCGCTTCGGCTGAGGTGTATTCGACCATCACCACGGCGTCGGCTCCGGAGGGCAACGCAGCGCCGGTCATAATCGATACGGCCTGGCCGGGATCGACCGTCAAACGGTCCGGCAAATCGCCGGCCTTGATCTCCCCCACTACGGCAAGTCGTGCCGGAGTCTTCGCGACATCCGCCGCCCGCACCGCGTAGCCGTCACGCGTGGCCCTCGGAAACGGAGGGAAATCCCGGTCGGCTATGATCGGCTCGGCCAGTACCCGTCCTCGCCCCGTTAGCAGATCGACGACTTCGGACGTGGCTAGACCACTTCGTGCCGCGAGCACCTTCGCGGCGTGTTCTTCCACAATGCGCCGGGCCTCTTCGAAGCCGACGACTCCGGTGGCCGGACTGGTGGAAGGCATGGAGGGATGATACTCTGGCGCACCCGGCGCAAGCGGTACCGACACACGTTATCTTCCCGGCTCAATTCGGGGCTCAAAAAGAATGGCCTGTCCGACCGCCAGCCGACCTGTGCGCGTGACCGTGCCGTAGATTCCCGCATTGTTCTGGTTTACACGAACGACCGCCTTCAGCACTTCCGGCGCCGGATGGGCTGTGTCAGGATCAAGGTTCACCATCGAGCAGCGCACATCGCGCATGGTGACGGCAATGGCGGGGGCGTCGATTCCCTCGCCGAATTGCAGCACGCCGCCAAGCCAGTCGTCTTCTTGAAAAGGAGCAGGCCGCGGCGAACGAACCAGAATATTCGGGCGAAATCGCCGCACGTCGGGACTCTGCCCGGCGAGTCGTGTGATCTCACGTACGGTATCGGTGGCAATAACGGAGATGCTCGCATCATCGAAGATGCCATGCCTCATCTGCATCATCTCCACCGGCGCACCATAGTGGCGTCCGACATCTGCGGCCAAGTCCTCTCCGAAGACGGGCAGTTCTTTGCCATCCGGGGTGCGAACATGGGTGGGCAGGTTTCCTGAGTCAGCGCTTTCGCGAGCGTCGCCTTCACGTCGGAGCGGAGCAAACAGGACCAGATCCGGAAGCTTGCTTGCAGTTAGCCACGGGACCCCGCTGCGATCGTTAATTCGCCGGAATGCCAGGCGTCGGTCACCTTCGAGTCCGTGCCAGCCCAGATTCGCGACCTCGAGTCGTTCTCCGCCCATGGACTTCACGGGATAGCGGAATAGCCCCTCGATTTGTCCGATTTCTATGAGCATGCCCGAGCCGGTTCCGCCAACAGCGTACCACTGGTACGGCTCGGGTCCGCACTAGGGATTAGGATTGTGAATGCTCAACTCGCAGCGTTGCGGTTAAAATTGCCGAGCACGTCTACTGGAGGATCGAAATGCACCGTCGAAATTTATCTCTTGCCCTTCCGATCGCAGTGGTCTCGTTCACGCTTAGCGCCCGCGTTGCTGCACAGAACAGTTGGGCGGTCGAGAAGACATTGCATGTTGGCGGTGAAGGTGGAATGGACTACATCACCGTGGATGCCAAGAATCACCGACTGTACGTTCCCAGAAGCACGCATACGATGGTCATCGATGCCGATTCCGGCAAGACTCTCGCCGACATTCCCGGGCAGAAGCACAACCACGGCGTTGCGTTGGTTCCCGAGGCTGGACGAGGATTCATCAGCGACGGCGAGGGCGCGGTCGTGATTTTCGATCTCAAGACCAATGAGGTCCTCGGAACACTCAAAGCGCATCCCGACGCTGACGGCATCATTTACGACAAAGCGACTGGACTTGTGTTGATCGTCTCCGGCGACGACGGAGTTTTGATGACGCTCAAGCCCAACGTCGATCCGACGACCGGGTCCATCGATGCGCCCATCGACTTGGGTGGCAAACCCGAGTTTCTTGCCTCCGATGGCGCCGGTAAGGTTTACATCAATTTGGAGGATAAGGATCAAGTCGCCGTTGTCGACCTCAAAGCCAGGAAGGTGTTGGCGCACTGGCCGGTTGCTCCGGGCGGATCACCGGTGGGGATGTCGATCGACCCGGCGAAACACCGGCTTTTTGTCGGATGTCGAAAGCCGCAGAAGCTGATTGTGATGAGCACGGACGACGGCAAGGTGCTTGCGGATCTGCCGATCGGCGCCGGCGTGGATGCTACGAAGTTCGACGGCCACCAGGCATTGGCCAGCTGCCGCGATGGCAAGCTCAACATTGCGGGCGAAACTGCGTCCGGAAAGTTCGAGATCGTGCAAACCGTGATGACTCCGATCGGCGCTAAGACAATCGACGTCGATCCCGACACGCATAAAGCGTATCTGCCTACGTTCGAATTTGAGGAACAGAAACCGGGAGCAACCGGGCGACCGGTACCCAAGCCGGGGAGCTTTATGATCGTTGTCGTCGGGCGCAAGTAGGAAGGTCGATCGGTGTTAATGGGAACCAGGGAGCTCGCGACTGCTGCTAGCGCGCCAGCTCTTGCCCGAGCACGGTCGCGTTACTGGCGAAGCAGAGTCCGGTTTCGAGATCGACCAGTCCGGAGCGGACCAGTTTTGCAATCTCGCCATCGAAGTGCTGCATGCCTTCGTTCTCGCTGGATTTGATTGCATCCAGCAGCGTGCGCCCGGGGCGCTCGCCCTGTTCGACGATGTCGCGCGTGCGGTTGTTCGACTTCAGAATTTCGATGACCGCGATGCGGTCTCCGCCATCCGTGCGTGGAATCAACCTCTGCGCGATGATGTAGCGGAAAGTTTTGGCCAGGCGTTCCCGCACAGATTGCTGTTCGGTCGGCCCAAAGCTGCCGACAATTCGCTCCACCGTCTTCGAAGCGTCGACGGTGTGCATGCTGGAGAGAACAAGATGCCCGTTTTCGGCGGCTTCGAGAAGAATTTCCAGCGTCTCGCGTTCGCGGATTTCGCCAACCATGATCACGCGGGGTGCTTGCCGCAGAGCCGCACGGAGCGCCATGGCGAAATTCGGCGCATCGCTGTGCAATTCGCGCTGGTGCACGGTCGATTTCTTGTGCTTGTGCAGGAATTCAATTGGATCTTCGATGGTCAGCACGTGATAGCAATGTTCGCTGTTGATGCGGTCAATCAGCGCGGCGAGCGTGGATGACTTGCCTGATCCCGTGCCTCCGGTAACCAGGATAATTCCGTTGCGGACCTTGGCCGCTTCTTCCAGTTGCGCCGGCAAGCGCAGGGAACTCAAGGTTGGAATCACGGTCGGAATCACGCGCATCACGATCGCACAGCTGCCGCGTTGGATGAAAACGTTGACGCGGAAACGGGCCATTCCTGGCAAGCCATAGGAAACGTCGCAGGAACCCTGCTCGCGCAGGGTGTTCACGGCTTGCTTGTTGGAACCGATCAGATCGGCAGCAATGCGGCGCGTGTCATCCGCAGAGAGCACTCCGCTTCCAGCGATTTCGACCGCCGTCAGTTGCCCATGAATCTCGACTTGCGGAAGGCGTCCGGGCGAAAAGATGAGATCGCTGACCTTCTCCGAGGCGCGCAACATTCCAGCTAGCAAAACCGGCGTTGGAATCGAACCGGTACCGCTGAGGCCCTCGAAAGCAATCGCGATCGGGGAATTCCCCGGAGCAGCCATCTCTTACACTCCCAATTATCAGTATTGACACCACAGGGGAGAACCGTCGTAGAGCCGGGGAAACCTATGTAATGAATGTAACGCGGAAGCGCGGAAGCGCGAAGGACACAAAGGTCACTCTACCACGGTAACTGAAGAACATAACCAGTCCCCAGTACCCCGTTGCCGGTCCGACGAGACGAAGCATGGGTACTGGGTACCAGGCTGAATTGCGGCTACTTCTTTACTGGCTTTTTCTTCGATCCAAAGCCTGTTTCAACGGGAGAACCGATGCTGGCCAGCATCGCCTTCGCTCCCTCTGCATACGGACCATTGGGGTCAAGCTCAAGATACTTCTGGAAAGCCTCGGCGGTACCCGGGGGGGCGATAGCCTTACCGTCGCTTCCAACCGTTTCCTTGCCAATGAGGTTCACGCCTTTTTGATAGTAAGCTGCGGCCTTGGTCGGATCAGCTGCGATCACTTTGTCCCATACTGCAATTGCTTCATCCGCCCTGCCAGCGTTCGTTAGGATAGCCCCCTGATTAAACAGATAGGTCCCAGCGTGCGCAGGGTCCAGTTGGGCTGCTTTGGCGTAAGTCGCAACCGCATCATCAACCTTATGCAACCGAGCGTACACTTCCGCAAGGTTGTTGTAGTACGCGGCCATTTTGACGTTGTTGTCGGGATCCTTTTGCGCCTGCTCTGAAGCCGCGCGCAGATCGATTGCCTTCTGGTAGTTGGTAGCTGCCAACTCGAAGCGCTTCTGCTTTTCGGCGGGATCCGCCTGGGCAGTTGCCGACATGCGATAGGCGTCCCCGAGCTTGAACCAGATCAGGTCGCGAGTCGCGTCGATTTGATTAGCTTCGTTCAGCGTGGAGATTGCAGTGTCGTAGTCTTTTGCGTCGGATGCCGCGGCGGCTGCTTTGAGTTTGTCGTTTAAGGAGCCGACGGTCTTGTTTTCGGCGGCGGCTTTCGCAGCGGCGTCGGCCTTGGCCTTGGCCTGTTCGGGCGTCAATCCCTGGCCCTGGGCTTGTGCGACCTGCTCTTTTTTAAGATCGAAATCCTGCGTGGTTTCTTCGAGGCCCACAGGAACATTGGTGTAGTGAAAAAGTTCCTTGCCGTCTTTGCTGAGCTTTACGTTGTACTTGCCGGGGACGATGCCGAGGGAGAAGTACTCGCCTTTATTGTTGGTCTTGAGGTTATAGGTGTGGCCGGACTCGGTGCCTGTCCACTGCACTTCCGCCTGTGGGATCGGTTTCCCTTCGATGTCCTTACAAACGCCTTTCACGGTGCCCGTAGTTTGCCCGAGCGCGAGCGGAGCGCAGAGCCCCACGACGACCGCGAGCAGCAGGGGAAGGATGAAATATTTCTTCATGATTTTGCCTCCCGGCATTGCTTCTGAATTTACTGAACTCTGTCCAACGAACTGTTTGCCGTTTTTCGACCGTCAGGGCACTGATGCCGGGCCCAGGCAATGGAAAAACGCAAACGACTGCTGTCAATCAGCGAACTTCGACACCAGCTTCCGCGTATGGAATAGGGTCCTTCGCACCCGCATCGCGAAACGCCCTTAACCGGAGCGCACAACTGTCGCAGACGCCGCAGGCTCGATCCTCACGCTGGTAGCATGACCACGTTAAATCGAAGGGGGCACCGAGTTCAAGGCCAAGCGTCACAATCTCGGCTTTGTGCATGGCGATCAGCGGCGTCACGACGCGGATCGTCCCCTCTTTTGTGCCCGCTTTTACAACTTCGTTGAACGCCCGGTAATATTCCGGCCGGCAGTCCGGATATCCGGAACTGTCGGGCTCGACGGCTCCGATGTAGACTTTTTCGGCTCCCAGCACCTCCGCCCAGCTGACCGCGACCGAAAGAAAATGCGCGTTGCGGAACGGTACGTAGGTGACAGGGACGCTGGCCCCGATGGTATGAGCTTCCGGAACGGTAATGTTCGGATCCGTGAGGGCTGACCCTCCAATGGCGCGCAGAGCTTCGTTGCGGACAAGGAGCCGGTCGCGAATTCCCAGCCGGTCGCAGATGCTTTCAAACGATCGCCGTTCGCGCGCTTCAGTGCGTTGGCCGTAGCTCACGTGGACAGCGGCCGCTTGGTGGTCGCGCGAGGCGAGCGCCGCGCAGACGCAGGAATCCATCCCTCCGCTTAACAGGACTACGGCACGAGATCGAGTGGATAGCGTCATGCGTGAAAACGTTTTCGCCGCTTCCGTCAATTTTATGATAATCGACCAGTATGGTGATGGAGACCCACTTCCGCTATTCGTAGCGCAGGCTCTCGACGGGATCGAGCTGCGCGGCGCGGATCGCGGGAACGGTCCCGAACAAGATACCGACCAGCGACGAAACCACGATGGCGATGATGGCCGAAAGGCCGGAGATGGGAATGCGATACTCCGTGAAAAAGCGAACCGAGAACGGGATGGCGAGGCCGACGACAATCCCGATGACGCCGCCGATCAGCGAGATGAGAATGGCTTCGGAGAGAAACTGAAAGCGAATCTCGCGATTGGTCGCGCCGATAGCTTTGCGGATGCCGATTTCGCGAATGCGCGCGCTGACGGTGGCCAGCATGATGTTCATGATGCCGATCCCGCTGACCAGCAGCACGACCAGCGACACAGCCAGCAGAACCATGGTCATGGCGGTCGCGATCTTATCGGCCATCGAAACCAGTTGCGTGAGATTTCTGACGCTGTAGACGGATTCCGGCCGATGGCGCGACTGGATCACGCGTTGCACTTGCGCCGTCACCGGCACCACCAGAGACGCGTCGGCCGCGGAAAAAAAGATCTGCTTCACCACGGGTGTTTCCTGGAAATAGCGGATCACAGTGTAGGGAATCAGCATGGTGTTGTCGGTCACCTCCGATTGCCCGAGCGTGTCCACGCGCTCGCGGAAGGTGCCGATAATGGTGAACGGAAGCCCGCTCAGTTTGAGCGTTTTTCCCAGCGAGGCTTCTTCGGAGCCGTAGAGCTGGATCGCGAGTTTCGGAGTAATGACTCCGACCTTATTGTGGGCCTGAGCATCTTGCTGATCGAAGAAGCGGCCTTGCAGCATGACCAGGTTGCGGACCTGCTCGTACTCCGGATAGACCCCCATGATCTGCAAGTCGCGTTCCTTGCCGCCTCCGACGGCCACGCGTTCATTGAGCGGGAGTACGGGAGACGCGGCAACAATGCCGCTGACTTCACGCTGCACCGCCTCCATGTCTTGAATGGTGAGAGCGTCATTCCCGGTATCGGTGATGCGGCCACCGCCGCTTTCATATTCCGCGTAGATCCAGTTTGACCCGATCGATTGAATCTGGTTCAAGAGGTATTGCTTGCCGGTGAGGCCGATGGTGGTGACCAGAATCAGGGATGCGGTTCCAATGACCATGCCGAGTGCGGTTAGGGCGAACCGCACTTTGTTGCTCATAAACGTTTCGTAGGCAAAGCTGAAGATCTCGCCGACGGCCAGGTGCGTTCTTCCGTTTGTGGCGTTCGTGGAGGTGGTTGAATCCATGTTTCTGTTTAGATGCTACGGGCTGCCGAAGCGAGTCGCAAGCGCTACCCTGGCTTCCGGCAGAGAATGTTTTCTGTTGTAATCTTCGTGCACACCGAGATGGATCACTCAACCTTCAATTTCAGACGGACTGCCGGTCGCATTTCTGGCCTGCTGCTGTTGACCTTCATCGCGCTTCTCATTCATGGCTACCACCCCTACGCCGAGGACGCGGAGATCTATCTTCCCGGCATTTTGAAGGTACTGAATCCCAGCCTGTTTCCTGCGAATGCGCAGTTTTTCGGGGAGCATGCCGGGCACACGCTGTATCCAAATCTGATCGCCTTTTCGGTGCGAGCTACGCACCTCCCACTGCCTTCGGCTGCGTTTATGTGGCATCTGATTTCCATCTTCTTGTTGCTGGCGGGTAGCTGGCGTCTTGCATCAGCTTTTTTTGAAGACGAGCGGGCGCGGTGGGCTGCGGTTGCTCTAATGGCGGCGCTGCTGACCCTGCCGATTGCTGGGACCGCGCTGTACATTCTGGATCAGTACTTGAATCCGCGAAACCTGGCGGCGTTCTCAGCGATATTTGCCGTGGCGGAGGTATTGCACCGCAAGTACTGGCGTTCCGCGCTGTGGCTGATTTTCGCTGCGCTGGTTCACCCCCTCATGGCTAGCTTTGCCATCGCGTTCTGCGCGTGGCTTTTTATACTTCGCCGGTACCGCCCGCGAGCGCTCGGGTTTGCGGCCTTGCTGCCGTTTGGCCTCACGCTCGATCCCCCTCCCGCTGCCTATCATGAGGTCGCACGACGCCAGCCGTATTTTTATATCCAGCGCTGGGAATGGTACGAGTGGCTGGGAGTGATTGGTCCGCTGCTTCTGTTCTGGTGGTTGGCTCGCTTTGCCCGGAGGCAGGAAAACGAAAACCTTGAGCTCGTCTCGCGCGCGATGGTGCCATTTATCTTGGCCGGCTTGGCCGGAGCCCTGGTCCTTGGCATTCCGGCTCGCTTTGAAGCGCTTGCACGACTCGAACCTCTGCGCTGCCTGGCGCTCACCTACATGGTTCTCATCGTCATTGGGGGTGGCTTGCTGGGACAGTACGTGCTGCAAGTCGAAGGCATGGCGGTGGCTCGTGTTGTTTGTTCCGCTCTGCGCAGGAATGTTCTTTGCGCAACGGCAGCTATTTCCTGCCAGCGCTCAGGTCGAGTGGCCGTGGGCGCAGCCGCGCAACCAGTGGGCGCAGGCATTTGATTGGATTCGCGACAACACGCCCGTGGATGCTTTGTTTGCTCTCGATCCGCGGCACATGGAGTTGCCGGGCGAAGATGAGAATGGATTCCGCGCGCGGGCAGAACGCAGCATGCTGGCGGATCTGGTCAAGGATAAGGGTGCGAGCTCCATGTTCCCGCCACTTTCGGTTCCGTGGCTGGAGCAGGTCGAGGATCAGAAGAATTGGAAGCAGTTTGGCAAGACAGACTTCCAGCGTCTTCGACAAAAGTATGGCATCAGTT
The DNA here is from genome assembly GCA_963847715.1 of Terriglobia bacterium. Classification (GTDB taxonomy): domain Bacteria; phylum Acidobacteriota; class Terriglobia; order Terriglobales; family Acidobacteriaceae; genus Acidiflorens. The sequence continues at coordinate 223,749 of CAWKAZ010000013.1, read as the reverse complement.
GGGTGGTCGTCGAACAGCCTGGTCCGGGTGGACTGGAATGTCCGTATGAGAATTCAGCGGTGCGGGTGTGCCGCGTGGACTGAGCTTTACTTAGTGCGGCGGCGACGCGGTCGGGAGCCGTCCTTCGTAGTATGGCTCCGAGCCCGCCTCGAGAGTCTTTCCCTTCTCACTGAAGATCGGATTCTGGCCGATTCCGGCCCTTTGCAGCGCAAATTGCAGCGTGGTTCCGAGAACTCCTAACCCGTATTCGACGCTGCGCCGGAAATTGATGGACGATGCTTCCTCAAAATATTTCGTCGGACAGGATACCTCGCCAATGCGGAAGCCGAAGTAAACGCATTGCGCGAGCATCTGGTTGTCGAAAACAAAATCGTCGCTGTTCTCACCCAGCGGCAGCCTCGTCAACACTTCGCGGGTGAAGGCACGGTATCCGGTGTGATATTCGGAGAGCTTGACGCGCAGGAACATGTTCTCGAAAGCCGTCAGCAGGCGATTCGCAACGTATTTATAGAGAGGCATGCCTCCGCGCAGCGCCGTACCGCCAATAATGCGGGACCCGAGAACGACGTCGTACACGCCATACGCGATCATGCTCGCCATGGCCGTGACCAGCAACGGAGTGTACTGGTAGTCGGGGTGCACCATGATGACGACGTCAGCGCCGGCGGCCAGTGCTTCGCGATAACAGGTCTGCTGGTTCCGGCCGTAGCCGTAGTTGCGGTTGTGGACGAACGACTGCAATCCCAGGCGGTGGGCGACATCGAGGGTCCGGTCGGTACTATGGTCGTCGACAAGGATGCGGATATCGACCAGGTCCGGCAGCTCTCGCACCGTCGCTTCCAGCGTTTTTTCCGCGTTGTACGCGGGTAACACGACGGCAATGCGTTTGCCGTTGATCATGCATTTTCCTTGAAAGACCGCTTAAATGATAAATGGAAACGGCGACTTGTGCTGCTGCTTAATCTCCGATGAGCGGCGCACGATCCCAGATCTTGCGCCTCGGATGTCGTGGCCTTGAATGTCGGCCTACTCTGGGCGAAACTTACCCATGGCTCCTCGCACCCTGTTTGAGAAAGTCTGGGACGTGCACGTGGTTGCCGCTCCCGAAGGGCAGTCGGCGCTGCTCTATATCGATCTGCACCTGGTGCATGAAGTCACTTCGCCCCAGGCATTTGACGGGTTGCGCGCCAATGGTCGGCGTCTGCGCCAACCTTTGCGTACCGTGGCCACCGTCGATCACAATATTCCGACTACTCCGCGTGGTCTGCCGATTACCGACCCGATTGCAGCGAAACAGATCGAGGCGCTGCAGAAAAACTGCCGCGAGTTTGGCGTTCCGTTCTTCGACATGGACTCGGCCGAACAGGGCATTGTGCACATCATCGGGCCGGAATTGGGCATCACGCTGCCGGGGATGACGATCGTCTGCGGTGACAGTCACACTTCGACGCACGGTGCGTTCGGATCACTTGCGTTCGGTATTGGCACCTCGGAAGTTGAACACGTGCTCGCGACGCAGTGTCTGCCGCAGAACAAACCGAAAACGATGCAGATTCAGGTGCGCGGGCAACTGGCGGAGGGCGTCACGGCCAAGGATCTCGCACTCGGGATCATCGGCCGTATCGGGACAGACGGCGCCACTGGGCACGTGATCGAGTACGCCGGGGACGCGATACGTGGCTTGTCGATGGAAGGCCGCATGACCCTCTGCAATATGAGCATCGAGGCTGGAGCGCGCGCTGGAATGATCGCGCCCGACGAGACTACTTTCTCTTATGTCAAAGGACGACGTTTTGCTCCAAAGGGGAAGGATTGGGAAGATGCAGTTGGGTACTGGCGAACATTGGCTGGCGATCAGGAAGCGAAGTTCGACCGCGTCATCGAGATTGATGCGGCGTCGCTAGCGCCGTTTGTAACGTGGGGGACAAACCCGGGAATGGTCGTGCCGGTGAATGCGCGCGTTCCAGAGTTGAAGAGCTTCTCGCAGGAAGGTGACCGCCGCGCCGCGGAACAGGCGCTGGCCTACATGGGCCTGGATCCGGGCATGCCGATCGAAAAGATTGCTGTTGACCGCGTCTTCATTGGATCATGCACCAACTCCCGCATCGAAGATCTGCGGGCAGCGGCGCGCGTGGCTAAGGGTCAGCATGTGAATCCGAAAGTGCGCGCGATGGTGGTGCCGGGGTCGCAGGCGATCAAGCATGCCGCGGAACAGGAAGGCCTGGATCGCATCTTTTTGGACGCTGGATTCGAATGGCGCGAATCGGGATGCTCGATGTGCCTGGGCATGAATCCGGACATCCTGCAGCCGGGCGAGCGTTGCGCGTCGACCAGCAACCGTAATTTCGAAGGACGGCAGGGACGCGGAGGACGTACGCACCTGGTCAGTCCCATGATGGCGGCGGCGGCGGCGATTGCGGGGCATTTTACGGATGTAAGGAAGTGGCAGTTTGAGTAGCTCGGTCGTTAGTCGCTAGTCGTTGGTCGTTCGGGCTGTCGAATCAGCCGCTGAATTGCGATCGACCAACGACGAACGACCAACGACAATCCGACTGAGACCAATCTATGCAACCATTTCGTAAACATACCGGCGCAGTCGTCCCGCTCGACAAAGTCAATGTCGATACCGATCAGATCATCCCCAAGCAGTTTCTGAAGCGCATCGAGCGCACAGGATTCGGAGAGTTCCTTTTTTACGACTGGCGCTTTTTGGGCGATGGCAAAGAGTCCGGAAAGAAGACTGGCGACTTTGTGCTCGATGACCCGCGCTATGCGAAGGCATCGGTCCTGGTCGCGGGAAAAAATTTTGGTTGCGGATCGTCGCGCGAACATGCGGTCTGGGCGCTCGCGGATTACGGATTCCGGGTGGTGATCGCCTCTTCATTCGCGGACATTTTTGCCAATAACAGCCTCAAAAATGGATTGCTGACGGTGCGGCTCAGCGACGAACAGATTGCGGAAATCATGCGACGCTCGAAAGAAAGCGACCACTACCAGATCACCGTTGATCTCGAGTCCTTGCGAGTCGAGGATGAGCGCGGTTTTGCTGCCACGTTCGTAATGGACGAATTTTCGCGCCACTGCCTCATGAATGGCCTCGACGACATCGGGCTAACGCTGCAACACGAAGCGAAGATTGCCGCTTACGAAGCCAAACATCCCGCGAGGTCGGAGATCAAGGCCGTCGTCTCCGGATAACTCCGAATTGACATAACAACCAATCCTTCGGACACAACCATCACACTACGTTGTACACTCTTGAGTTTCACTCGTGCTCGGACCTGGAGCCATACCTCGTGCTGAATGGGAGCCAGTTCGTGAAACAACTTTCGTGCGCCTTCATTGCTAGCCTGTTACTTCTTTCCGCGGCTTTCGCCCAGACAGCCGCTCCCAAACAACTCACGATCGAGCAGATCTTCGCCGATGGTGGCGTCACTGGCCGCGCTCCAGAAACGATCAAGTGGAGTCCGGACGGAACCAAAGTTTCTTTCGTGCAGCGCGACAACTCGGGCGAGCACGGCGAACTTTGGTATGTGGATGTGACGACGGGCGAGAAAAAAGTCCTGGTCAGTGAGGGCAAACTGTCGCAGCTGGCGCCGCCCGCGAGCCGGATTCAGGACGAACGCGAGAAGGAACGGGTTACGCGGTACCATGTCGCCGCCTATTCCTGGTCGCCCGACTCCAAGCATCTGCTGTTCGATTCGCAGGGACAGCTCTGGTACTTCAGCCTGGACACAGGCACCGCGGTGCAGCTTACGTCGTCGCCCGACCCGAGCGAAGACCCGAAATTCTCGCCCGACGGCAAGCGGCTCGCCTACGTCCGCAAGCACAATCTCTACGTTCATCCAGTGTCGGGAGAAGAAGGCGAAGTCCCGATTACGCGCGAGGAAAAAGAGAAAGACAGAGACAGGGACAAAGACAAGCAAGACAACATTCTGAACGGCGAAGTCGACTGGCTTTACGCCGAAGAACTGGCCGTGCGCAGCAATTTCTTTTGGTCTCCGGAGGGCCACGAGATTCTCTTTCTGCAGATGGATGAGACTCGAGTGCCGACTTATCCCATCACCGACTGGCTTCCGACGCATCCGCGTGTGGAGCAGGAAAAATATCCGAAGGCAGGCGATCCGAACCCCAGCGTGCGTTTGGGAGTAGTAGGCAGCAGCGGCGGCAAGGTGCGCTGGATCAAGCTCACCGACGACGACGACACCTATGTGCCGCGCTTTGGGTGGATTCGCGAAAACTGGGCTTGGGCCGAGGTACTGAATCGCAAGCAGGACACCCTGGACCTCTACTTCATTGACGCGAAGTCAGGACGGTCGCGCAAAGTGCTGACCGAGTCGGAGCCAACGGCGTGGGTTAACGTCAACGACGACTTTCGCGTGCTTCGATCAGGCGACCGTTTTCTGTGGACCAGTTGGCGCGATGGCAACACGCACATCTATCTCTACAGCTTCAACGGACCTGACCCGCTGGCGGCCGACGCGAAACTCGAGCGTCAATTGGAGAGCGGAGACTACGAGGTCATCGCAGTCAACGGAGTTGACGGTGACTCAGGCACAGTGTTCTTCACGGCGAACAAGTCCGATCCGCGACAGGAAAAGGTTTTCTCTGTGAAACTGGACGGCTCGGGCATGCAGAGTGTTTCGTCGGAGGACGGTAACTACAGCGCCAACTTTGCCGGGGACGGCAAGCATTTCGTGGAAACACATTCTGCGGCGTTGACTCCACCTCGAATTGCAATTTGTTCCCCCGCCACTGCTCCATGCCAGAAGATCTGGGAGGGCCGCAGTATTGCGGACTACAACCCGATTCCGCCGAAGCCTCTGGAATTCAAAGCGGACGACGGCACCGTGCTCTACGGGTACCTGATCATGCCGCGCCATGCAGATGCGAGCCAGAAGATCCCGCTGATCGACTACACCTACGGCGGCCCTGCGGGCCAAGTCGTGCAGGATGCTTGGGGCGGAGCCCGGGGACTCTTCCACCAGTTGCTGGCGAACGAAGGCTTTGCGATCTTTGCGGTCGATAATCGCGGAACTCCGAATCGAGGCAAGAAATTCTCGGCAGCGATCCGCCGGCAATTCGGCATCGTCGAATTGAAAGATCAACTCACGGCGCTCGACCAGTTGTATTCACAATTTCCGCAACTCGACCGGTCGCGCACCGGGATCTGGGGCTGGTCGAACGGCGGTTCAATGACACTCTATGCGCTCACCCACTCCGACCGATTCAAGGCTGGGATATCTGTGGCACCGGTGAGCAACTGGCGTGACTACGATTCGACGTATACGGAGCGCTACTTGGGTATGCCGAAAGACAATGGCAGCGCCTATGACGATTCGATGGTCAGCGCGGCTAGTAGCCTGCACGGATCGTTGCTGCTGGTGCATGGGACAAGTGACGACAACGTGCACTTCCAGAACTCGATCCAGATGATAGACATGCTGATCCGCACTGGCAAGCAGTTCCGGCTGATGCTGTATCCAAACAAAACGCACGGCATTTCGGGGCAGGGGGCCGGCATGCACCTGTACCACATGATGGACGATTTCTGGAATAAGGAATTGAAATAGTTCCTAGTTCTCAGTCGTCAGTCGTCAGTTATCAGTTCTTGACGAACTTGAAATTTTACTGACACCTGAAAACTGATAACTTAAGACGCCTTTATGCACCGCACAACCCTTGGTGATTTCGAACTTACTGTCGTCTCAGACGGCACTTACTTTCTTGATGGCGGAGCTTTCTTCGGCGTCGTGCCTAAGACGATGTGGTCGAAGAAGGCGATGCCGGACGAGCTCAATCGTTTAGACGCCGGGCTCAACTCGCTGCTGGTTCGCACCGGCGAGAAAAACATTCTTATTGAAACCGGAATCGGCAACAAGCTCTCCGACCGACTGGTGCAGATCTACAAACAGCCGGCCAAGCTGCTCGACAACCTGCACGCCGCTGGAGTGGCGCCGGAAGACATCGATATTGTCATCAATACGCATCTGCATTTCGACCATTGCGGCTGGAACACGGTGCGGCGCGGCGATCAGGTTGTGGCGACGTTTCCAAACGCAAAGTATTACGTGCAGGAGCAGGAGTGGGAACATGGCCGCCTGCAACTGGAGCGCGATGCGATCAGCTACATGAGTCCGAACTACGACCCGCTGCTTGAGACCGGCCAGATGGTACTGCTGAGCGGCGATCTGGAACTCCTGCCCGGAATCTCGGTCAAGGTCCTCCCCGGACACACGGCGAACATGCAGGCGGTGATGATCGAGAGCTGCGGGAAGAAGGCCTGCTACATCTCGGATCTGATTCCGACTTCTCATCATCTCGACGTGACCTGGGTGATGGCTTTTGATCTATTTCCGCTGCAGACCATTGAGAACCGCAAGAAGTATTACTCGTCAGCGATTCCGGAGAAGTGGCTAACGGTATTCACGCATGACGACGCTGTCGCCTTGGGGATACGTCGAACGAGGAGAGCGCGGACGGCTCACTTTGGCGAATGTGACTTCTCCGGCGACCGGTTCCGGATAGCAGCGTCGCAGATTATCGGCCTTTGTTCTCCGCCAGCGCCTTCTGAATCGCCTTCTCCGCCAAAGACGCCATGATCTTATAACCGGCATCCGTCGGGTGCAGCCCGTCGTCAGCCAGAGCGCGCTTCAACATGCCTCGCTCGTCTACCAGGGCGCTGAAGTAGTCGAGATACACGAGGTGGTTCTTGTCGCAGTAATCTTTAAGCCACTTGTTCAGCGCCAGGATTCTATCGAGCGGGCGCAGCGCGAAAGACTCCTCGGCATCGTGCGTGTAGTTGTGCACCGGGAGGATGGACGCAAACACCATCCGGATGCCGTGCGCACGCGCTAACTCGGCCATCGAAGCGTAGTTGGCCTCGATGTCCTCGTTCGACGCGGGCCCGGTAACGCCGGCGATGTCGTTTGTCCCCGCCAGCACAACGACCACTTTCGGGTGCAGATCAATCACATCCTGGCGGAAACGCACCAGCATCTGGGGTGTGGTCTGCCCATCGATGCCGCGGTTGATATAAGGCTTGCCCGGGAAATAGTTTGGCAACTTCCAGTAGTCGGTAATGGAGTCGCCAACGAATACGACTCGTTTTTCACCCGCCGCCGGCGGCGCGAGCGCGGCATCGGCCTCCCGATAGCGTGCCAGTTGCCCGAAATCGTCCGTGTAGATTGCAATCCGCGACGCCCGGTACTGATCGAGCCCGGCGAAACCGGTGCTATGAATGGATCGGAGCCGGGTTGTTGGGCCAGAGCTGGAGACAGCGAGAAGGATTGCGAATAGCAGATGCGATAGAGTGCGGATGATCGTCGGCAGGCTCATGCTGTCCTCGGAAAACAGGATAGCCTAGCGTAGGACGCCCTGCAGATCTTCCCGCGTCCCTACGTTGTTTGCGCTGAAAGTTTCGTTTCGAAAAACTCATTCACCCGGCCCAGTATCTCCGGTCCGCTCTTCGCCTCGTAAATAGCCTTCCGGAGCGCGGCGCCTCCGGGGATGCCGTGGGTGAACCACGAGGCGAACTGCTTCATCTTGCCTTCGGCTCCGGGCATCTCTTCTTCGAGCAGCATCTGGAAGTAGGTGCGGATCATCTGGTAGCGATCGGCTTCGGTGGGCTCGTCATAGCTTCCGTCTTCACGTACTGTTCAATCTGACGGAAGATCCACGGGTTCGCCGGTGCCATACGGCCGATCATCACTGCGTCGCAGCCGGTTTGAGCGATCATGGCGCAAGCATCTTCGGGAGAGCGGATGTCACCATTGCCGATCACCGGAATCTTCACGGCATGCTTGACCGAGGCAATCCACTCCCAGCGTGCCGTTCCGCTGTAACCCTGCTCGCGAGTGCGGGCGTGGAGGGCGACGGCTCCGAGGCCGCAACTTTCGGCCATGCGGGCCAGTTCCACGCAGACGATCTCGTCGTCATTCCATCCAGCGCGGAATTTCACGGTAAAGGGGATCTTCACCGCGGCTCGCACGGATTCGAAGATCTGCTTGATGAGCGGCAGGTCGCGCAGCAGACCCGAGCCACCATTGCACTTCACAACTTTCTTTGCCGGGCAGCCGAGATTGAGATCGACGAGATCGAAGCCGACGTCTTCCACGAGGCGCGCGGCATCGGCGAGCACCTGCGGACTGCTTCCGAAGAGCTGCGCCGAGATCGGATGCTCGTCTTCGTAGAAATGAAGATAGCGTCCGCGGACGCGCTGATCGCGGAGGAGTCCGTCGGCCGAGGTGAACTCGGTCATGATGAGGCCGCATCCGCCGAGGTTCTTAATGAAGCGGCGAAAGACGGTGTCGGTGACTCCGGCCATGGGAGCGAGGACGGTCGCTGGAGCCATGCGGACGTTACCGATGGTGAGGGAACTAGGGAAAGCGCGAGGCGACGCGATTTTGTCGGCCGAAGGAGCGCTGCGAGGGTTGTCCCAGAACTTACTCACAGATTGATTTTACGTGGTTTGACTCGCGAATCTAGAGCAGTTTCGGTTTGCCCGATTGCAGGCACTGGCTCAAAAGTAAAGCCTCCCGCTTGGGGAGGCTTCAAGAATGCGCGTTTCGCGCAAATCTTACTTTTTCGCCGCTTCGATCTTTGCGGCTTCGGCTTTGCCGGCATCGCTTTTAGCGTACTTGCGGCGGAAGCGCTCGACGCGGCCAGCGGTATCCATTAGCTTCTGCTTGCCGGTAAAGAACGGGTGGCAGGCGGAGCAGATTTCAACGCTGATATCGCCCTTATGGGCGGAACGGGTGACAAAGTTGTTGCCGCAAGCGCAGTGCACGCGGACTTCGTTGTAACTGGGATGGATTGCTGCTTTCATGACGGTTTCCTAAATCCTCGTTTCAGACTTTAGATTCTACAGGAGTTAGGAAGGATTCAGCAACCCAGCCGTCAGCCATCTGTAGATGCTCCAAGATAATGTCACCCCATAACTGCAACGAGACTTTGTCACCCTCTAAGGATGGTGACGATGAGTCAGAAAGAGTTCCAGCGGGTGAAAGTGATCGAGAATGCAGCGGGCGGGAGGCTGAGCGTACGCGAAGCCTCCCGCCTGCTGCAACTGAGTGAGCGCCAGGTGCAGCGCCTCAAGCGCCGCTATCGGCCCGATTCCCTCGGCTGGGTTCAGCACGGAAATCGCGGACGCTCCATGCCTTGGGCGGTTTCGCTTCCCCAGCAGCAGTTGATCTTGAAGCTGGCCCGCGGCAAGTACCAAGGCTTCAACGATTCTCATCTGACGGAAAAACTTCGCGCCGAAGAGAATCTCGCCGTTAGCCGCGAGACCGTGCGCCGCATCTTACGCGCCGCCAAACTAGCGTCTCCGCAGAAACGCCGGCCCCGCAAGTATCGTTCCCGCCGGCCTCCCCGACCGCGTTTCGGCATGATGGCGCTCACCGATGCCAGCCGTCACGACTGGCTCCAAGGCCGCGGTCCCGAGCTCACTCTCATCGGCTTCCAGGACGATGCCACCAGCCAGATTCTGGCCGCTCACTTCCAACTCGAAGCCGAAAATACCCTCGGCTATCTCCGCGCTCTGCATGCCATGATCATCACCCACGGCGTTCCGCTCAGCCTCTACCGCGACCGCCACTCCATCTTCCAGCGCAACGATGCGTACTGGACGCTGGCCGAGCAACTCGCCGGAAAACAATCGCCCACCCAACTCGGACGCGCTCTCGAACAACTCGGCATCGAACAGATCCCGGCTTACTCTCCCCAAGCCAAGGGTCGTATCGAACGTGCCTGGCGCACTTGCCAGGATCGTCTGGTCAGCGAACTTCGCCTCGCCCGCGCCACCACTTTGCCCCAGGCCAACACGGTGCTCGCCGGTTTCTGCGCCGATTACAACCAACGCTTCGCCCGCCCCGCCTCCGACACCGCTTCGGACTTTCGCCGCTTGCCGCGCCGCTTCGATCTGGCCCGCTGCCTCAGCTTGCACTATCAGCGCGTCGTCGCTGCCGATCACACCGTCACCTTAGGCGCGCAGTCCATCGCGCTGCCACCCTTGCCGGGCGCTCGCGGCTATGCTGGTGAAACCGTCGAACTCTCGCATCAACTCGACGGCACGTTGTCTGTCTTTCGGGGTGATGCTCTATTGCTTGCGTTGCCTTTGCCGCTCGAAGAACATGCCGAGCGTCGCCCCAAGTTCCTCACCTCGGCCCAGAAAAGAAAAACAGTCCTGCCCCGCATCTACAACCTATCCGGCCGCCCCGCTTTAGCGGCCGTTACTTAATCGATAAGGGGTGACAGAGTCTCGTTGCAGTTAATACGACATTTTCTCGTTGCAACAACACCCAGCCGTCAGCCATCAGCTCTCAGCCATCAGTAAAACCAAAGGCTTTGGTTTTGAATTTACTGAAAGCTGAAAGCGCAAAACAACAAAACGGCAGGGCCGACCTCCTGCCGTCTCGTTTGGATCAAAACTTAGGGGCCCCTTACTTACCTTTGTTCACCACTTTTTTCAGTTCGTTTCCGGGAGTGAATTTTGCGACTCTACGAGCAGCGATCTTGATCGTGGCACCCGTCTGCGGATTCCGGCCGTTGCGGGCCTTGCGCTGCGAGACGGAGAACGTGCCGAATCCGATCAAAGCTACCCGATCCCCTTTGCGAAGGGCAGCGGTGACGCTGTCCACGGTGGTGTCGATCGCGGTCGTCGCCTGTGCCTTCGAGATGTTGCAGGCTCCGGCGATCCGGTCAACCAGATCAGCTTTATTCATGCTTTCTCCTGACACTTAGTTGTTTCGGTTCCCGCGCATTCAGCCGGGGAGGAAAGCTCAAGGCGCGAGCACCGGCGATGGCCATTCTCGCCGATGTTAAGCGAATGTCAATGGGAAACACGTGCCAGTTGCCGGAAGTGATACTTACACTGACGAACCATGAAGTCGCCCAACAGTGTTGTCTCCCCCTTTCGGGCTAGTCGATTTTTATTCGACTTCACGCTTATTTGGAGGGTCGCGTTCGCTACTCCTCGCGCTCATCGCTCAAGCGAAATCCATGCGAACAACTGACGCGAACTCTCTACACGCTCTCCGACTTTTCCTCTCTTCTCCACAGCTGCATCCTGCGCTGCACAGGAAGTACACAGGCTGCGGTCGCTTTCGAGTTGCGGCGCAAGGCTGTTCCGGTGCACAGTCATAGGTAGAGCAATCATGAAATCAGCTACCGATGTATGTCCGCTGTGCGCAGGCTCTGGATGGAGAACGGTCCCCGGAGCGCTCGAACATGGCGTCACGCGGTGTGACTGCAGATTACAGGCCCGCGGCAGCGCCCTGATCGCAGGCGCACGCATTCCGAAGAGATATGAGCATTGCGAATTGTCGAACTTCACCACCGACTTTCCTGGCGCCGATAATTCTGTCGCGCTCGCGCAGATCAGCGCGTCGCGTTTCGTGCAGGAGTTCGATCCGCGAGAAGGCAAGGGATTGCTGCTGGTGGGTGGCATTGGGACGGGCAAGACTCACCTTGCGGTCGGCATTCTGAAAGAGCTGATTTCGGCAAGAGGCAGTGCCTGTCTTTTTTGCGATTACCGCGAACTGCTGAAACAGATTCAGAATTCCTACAACGATTCCGTTCAGGCAACCGAACTGCAGGTGTTGCGGCCCGTGTTCGAGGCGGAAGTACTAGTGCTCGATGAACTCGGCGCCGTGAAGCCGAGCGAGTGGGTATGGGACACGGTCAGCCTGATTCTCAACACGCGCTACAACGACAATCGGACGACGATCATCACGACGAATTTTGCAGATGAGCCGGCCGCGAGCGTTGACGCGATCGCTATCGCCGGCTCGCGCCGCTGCGCGCGAAGAAAGCCTCGGCGACCGTATTGGAGAACGCATGCGCTCACGCCTCCACGAAATGTGCAGAGTCGTCCGCATGGATGGCCCCGACTTCCGCCAGAAGTTCAAGAGTGCCAGCTTTGGATAAAGTCAGAAGCCAGATTGCAGAATTGAAAGAGCCCACGTAAAAGTTCTTACCTCCGCAATCTGACCTCTGACCTGCTTCCCCCCGTCCCTTACGCGCAACTGACTCGTTCCTGTGCGCACAATCGAAACTGGCGCCGGTGCGTGGCCTGTACCGTCTTTCGAGGTCTTGACGTAAGCCCTCGAAAGACGAACAGTGAGAATGACGCACAGATGCGGCGTACTTTAGATCTTTCAGGTCTTTGAAAAAACGTACTCGGAAGGACCTTGCCAGTTCTCGTCGAAGTCCGAATCGCGAACGCGGCAAGTAACTCATTCTCTTTCAATACTTTGCCCCTAACTACAATCGAATGAATACTTTGCCCCTAAGTCCTTGATTCCAGAAGACCGGGGGAGGGGGGAGGGTAGCAGAGACCGAAGCGGATCCGTGACAGCGTTTCGGGACTTCTGACCTTTACAATCGTTTCGTGCTCTCTGATCGCCTGCTGTTCCACCCGCAGTCCGACGAGGATGTCTTTGCTGCCGTTCCGGCGACTTCGGCAGTTTTCGCGCTGCGCGGCAGAGAGGCAAGCTCAGAACCCTATATCAGCAAGACCGCCAACATTCGTCGCCGCCTGCAGCGACTGCTCGCGCCACCCGAAGCGCATTCCAAGCGCCTCAACCTGCGCAACCTCGTCGCCTCGATCGAATACTCGCCGACCGGTTCTGATTTCGAATCCGGATTCCTTCTCTATCGCGTCCTCCGCGCAGAATTCCCCAAGACTTACGAAAAACGTCTACGCTTGCGCCCAGCGCCGCTGGTCAAGATGCATCTCGAAAACGAATATCCGCGTGCGTCGGTCACCACGCGCCTTGGCAGAATGGCCGGCAAGAATATTTACTACGGGCCGTTCGCATCGCGCGTGGCGGCGGAAAAGTTCATGAATGACGCCCTCGACTTCTTCAAGATGCGCCGCTGTGTAGAAGATCTGAATCCCGACCCGAAGTTCCCCGGCTGCGTGTACTCCGAGATGAAGATGTGTCTCGCGCCCTGTTTTCGCGGCTGCACTGATGATGAGTACCGCGCCGAGGTGGTGCGGGTGGAAGATTTTCTCGACACACGTGGCGAATCGCTGAAGCGTGCCTTGGCGGCGGAGCGTGACGATGCTTCGGCAAAGATGGAATTTGAAAACGCCGCTGCCATTCACTCGAGGATCGACAAACTGGCCCCAGTGCTGCGGGAAATGCCGGAGTTCGTACACCGGATTGACCGGCTTAACGGTGTCATCGTACAGAAGTCCAGCCAGGTCGGAGAGTGTGGCGTTGTTTCGCGTCGACGGCGGCGCGCTTGCCGGTCCTTTCGCGTTTCCCATCTCCGATACGGAACACACCAAGTCGCAATCGATGGAAGCGCGCATTCAGACCGCGTTGTCGTCATTTCCAGCGTCCGATCCAAGCAGCGCTCTGGAGCGCATGGAGCATCTCGCGATCCTGAGACGCTGGTGCTATCGCGGGACACGCGTGCCGGTGAAATCTTCTTTGGCGATGCTAAAGGAGAGCTTCCCATGCGGCGCCTCGTACGCGGTATCGGACGAGTTTACAAAGGCGAAGCGCCGGAGGGAGCGACCAACCCCGCGCCGGAATTGTTCAACTAAGTTCGCGACTTCGTACAATGGAATCACTATGGCTACAAAGAAGAAGACACGAAAGGCAACTCGATTAGCCAAGAAATCCGAAACCCGACCTGCAAAAGATCAGTCTGCTCACGACCAGTCTCTCCGCGATCATGTTCTCTATCTGCTCGATGGAGGCGGAGCGCACGCCACCTTCGATGCGGCCGTGGGCGACTGGCCGGTTCAATTAGCCGGAGCGAAAGTTGCCAACTTTCCGCACAGTGCCTGGATGCTGCTGGAGCACATACGCATCGCGCAATGGGACATCCTGGAGTTTAGCCGCAACGCGAAGCACGTTTCACCGGCGTGGCCGGAAGGATACTGGCCTTCTTCGGAGGCACCTGCAAACAACAAAGCATGGAAAGCGAGTATGGCCGCCTTCAAGAACGATCTGCAGGCGATGGCACGGCTGGTCGCCAATCGCAAGACTGATCTCTATGCGAGGGTACCATGGGGCGATGGCCAGACGATTCTGCGCGAGGCACTGCTGCTTGCGGATCATAACGCCTATCACCTTGGCCAACTGGTGATGCTGCGGAAGAGCATCGGAATCTAGGCCTCAGGCGGGAATCGCCGCCGGCGCACGCGTTGGCCGCTTGCGGAACACGACCTTAATTTCTTCTCGCCACCGTTCGCCAATCCCCAACACCTCCCAGTCGATCTCTGGCGATAGGTACCGCAAGATCGTGTCCGTAGTCGGGTGCAAGTGCAGGGCTGGAGCTACCAGAATTAGCAGTGGCTTCTGCGAGGAAATCTGCTGTCCTGCGAAGTAGCCGAATTGCGCAAACTCTCCCCGGCTCTGGTGCCAGACCACCCGCGACCAGTAGTCCACACCTTGGAGCGGGAGGTGAATGTCTTCATCGGCCTTGAGTTCGATGATGGCGAGGCGCGACTCGGGAGTCATGGCGAGAATATCGATCATGGCGCGATCACCTGCAGCGAAAGCCGGCACCTGCGTATAGACCCATTCCTTTCGCAATCGTCCATCGAGGATGGCGACGTTACCCGCGACCAGCGATTCCAGCCAGCGTTCCGGATGCATTCGCCATAACGCGTGGTTCTTGGGGCCATCCTTACGCCGGACTGCCGCGGCGAGCCGCACAAGATCGGCAAACTGTGTTTCGTTTTCTGCGTTCAGCACCCGCTCCTCTGGGCCGACGCCGAAGGCAATTTCCTGCCGGCTCTGAAAAGTTTGAGAATCATGAGCGAAGCGAGCCTGGGCAAATTCCATGCCGTGCCATCGGAATGAAATCACGGCAGGCGAGAGGACCACTAGTTCCGTCTGCGGGAGAATTTCTCGGATGCGAGTTATCGACTCCGCGAAACGCTCGCGCGCCTGGGCTTCATCGACGGCGCGTACCAGACGCGTAGCGAGATTGCCGCGGTCGCCTGTGTCGAGTTGGGTTAGCGCGTCTTGGCGCTGGTCGAATTCGTACAACTGCCATTTCGCGGCGGTCGGATGGAGATGGGCCATGCGTTGCCGGGTCAGAGCGGCCGTGCCGTTCGGCACCACCAACGTCAGCCCTTCGACCACGCGGCGTTCCTGCTGCGCCAAGCGGCACGCGTCGAGCCAGAGAATTCCGACGGTGAGCGCGCCATCGACAGTTGCTTGCGTTTCCTGATCGTTGACGCCGACGATCGCGAGCGCGCGTTGGCCACGGCGCAGCAGACCACGCAGATACGCGGGCCCGAAGGAGTGTTCGATGTCCATGCTCGTCGTGAGCCGAACTACGTTCCAACCGGGGAAATTTCTCTCCAAAGCACGGCGCAGCCTCGGTTCATAGGCAGTGCGTGCGGCACGTCGGGCGACGGGTGAGCGCAGGTCGCGATCGCGACAGAAGTCGAGGCGTGTCGGCCGGTTCTGGCCCATGCGCTGCACCAGCAACTGGAGGGTCGTCGTCTTCACCTCCGCATCGAGCACGCGACGAACGACATTCCGTTCACTCGACCACAGATGCAGCAGGCATTTGTTGTACTCGCCTGAAATTGAATATTTCGACTCCGCCAGATCGAAGGCGATGGCACCATCTTCGACAACGACGGCGGCACGAGCGCTGGTCAGGAAATCGGAGAGCGTCTGCTGGAGGGATTCGGGAGTCACCGAGAGATCATTTCGCTCGCCACATTCCACGTCAGTGATCGTTGGCCTAAGAAATTGTTCGTTTTTGTGGTCTGGGTACACGCTGACGTTCGTAATCCAGCGTTAGACAGACCAGCGCGCCGCTCGTGGGATAATGCAGCTAGCCCGAGAGTCGTTTCGAAACTCGTCGGCATCCAAATATGGTGACTACCCAACAGGCGCATTTTTTCTTTGAGCACTACGGCCTTACGAATCAAGACCTTGAGAGTTATCTGGCGGCGGCGCTTTCGGCGGGCGGCGATTACGCTGACCTTTATTTTGAATATCTGACCTCGACCTCTTTGATGGTTGACGAGTCGCTGGTGAAGTCGGCCTCGCAGGGAATTTCGGCCGGTTGCGGCGTCCGCGTCGTTTCCGGCGAACGCACCGGATACGCCTACACCGACGATCTTTCTCCACAGCGCATTCTTCATGCCGCGCGCACCGCTGCCTTGATCGCGAGTGCTCCTGCGAAGTCGACGGTTGCCGGATTCCAGCAGAAGCCGGCCCGCAGCCTCTACCCTGTCGCGCTACCTTCGGTCGACGCGGACATAACTTCGAAAGTCGAACTCCTCATGCGTGGCGATCGCACGGCACGCGGGTACGATCCGCGGATCAAGGAAGTTCGGGCCAGCTACGCCGACGAACTGAGAAACATCCTCGTGGTCGGGTCTGACGGCACTTTTGCGGAAGATTCCCAGCCGCTCGCGCGCGTCAATGTTTCGTGCATCGCAAAAACCGAAAAGACGTCGGGCCGCGGCACTTCTGGCGGGGGTGGTCGCGTTGCCCTCGACTTTTTCTTTGGCGACAAGACTCCAGAATTTTTCGCGAAAGAAGCGGCTCGTCAGGCGATTCTCCAACTCGACGCTCGCGAAGCTCCGGCTGGAGACATGGAAGTCGTGCTCGGTCCGGGGTGGCCTGGCGTGTTGCTGCACGAGGCTGTGGGCCACGGACTGGAAGCAGACTTCAATCGCAAGAAGACGTCTGCGTTCGCCGGGCTGATCGGTAAGCGAGTGGCCAGCGAAAAGTGCACCGTCGTTGACAACGGAACTATGCCCTGGCGCCGCGGGTCGTTGAATGTGGATGATGAAGGCCAGCCGACGCAGGAAACGGTGCTGATCGAAAACGGCATCTTAAAGGGATATTTGAGCGACAAGCTTTCGTCGAAGCTGATGGGGCTCGCTGATACGGGCAATGGACGCCGCGAGAGTTACGAGCACATTCCAATGCCGCGCATGACCAACACTTATATGCTTGCGGGCCAGGACGATCCCGGAGACATCATTCGGTCGGTGAAGAATGGCGTTTACGCCGTGAATTTCGGCGGTGGCCAGGTGGATATTACGAATGGGAAGTTTGTCTTCTCGGCTTCTGAAGCGTATTTGATCGAGGACGGGCAGATCACTGCTCCCATTAAGGGCGCGACGTTGATCGGCAATGGCCCTGACGTGCTGACCCGCGTCTCGATGGTCGGCAACGATTTGAAATTGGATGAAGGCGTCGGCACTTGCGGCAAAGACGGACAGGCAGTTCCGGTGGGAGTTGGAATTCCAACGATCAAGATCGATCGGCTGACGGTTGGCGGGACGGCGCGAAAGGATCCGGGCGGTTTCATGCAGTAACTTGGGACCATGGGTTCGCACGACTTGCGAGGCACTTTCCAACGACAAACTAGTTGGTGAGATTGGTCCAGTCACTGTCGCTAGGTCTGGCGCACTTCTGATAGCTATCGTTTCTTCTGCCATCGTCTGGCTCTTGGGCCAAGTATCACCCTCGCGGTTATGGAAGCTTTGGGTTATCGTTGTGCCCGTCTTTCTTACGTACTGTCTTTACTGGTCCCCTGTTTGGTTTGCAGGCGAACCGGGATCCGAATATAGCACTTGGCAGTTTGCATTTTATATTCCATGGTTCCTAGCCGGAGCCATTCCTTCGGCTCTAGTAGTTCGGTTTGTCTTAAAGCGCGGCTAGACATCTCCCTATGGCAGCCGCGCCGCCTGCCCTTGCGCGGTGAGCATCTCTACCGCTTTCGTGTCGAACGACACGAACGTTTCCCCGCCCAGCCATCTTCCTTCATAGGCAATCACGCCGTCGGCGAAGTCCCCGCCCGCGTCGAGCATCGCCAACCCCGCCTCGACCGCCGGACGATTCGTCTCGACATTCGCGGCTGCGAGCAGCTCGCGTATTGCAGCCGCAATTGCCGGAGACCTGAACCCATAAACCCGTCGCAGGACCCACACGAATTCGCACAAACAGGAGGTGGCGACCGCGAGTATTTCCGCCTTGAGTGTTTTGGAGGCGACATCGGCCTGCTCAGGATCGTCCTGAACCACGGCCCGCACCAGAACGTTGGTGTCCACCGCGATCTTCATTTCCTGCCCGCAGAGCTTTTCCTAGGCCCGCGAGTGCCCGCCCACCCAGCCGCGGCGGCTTCGTTGATTTCTTCAAGCGTGGCGGTCTTCTTCGACTTGCCCGCCAGCATCCCGATAAAGCTTTCTATCTTACCCGTCGGGCGCGCTGCGCGGAGCAGGCCCTGTCCGTCGGGCAGGAGCTCCAGCTCAATTTTCCCGCCGGGCCCCACCCCAAGGTGCTCCATCACCTTCTTCCGGAAAGTTACTTGTCCTCGATCTGTTACGGTCAATGTCGCCATAACGCACCTCTTCTCGCCATGGTAATGCATTTTTGCATTATTTACAAGTAGACGGAAGGCCATGAATCCAAAGGGTCATTCGCGCACTCAAAACAATTGGGACCCAGTCCTTCGGGCCTCTCGGCCGCCGTGGTAGATTCAGAATTAAGAAATGACGACAGCGACAGAACCTAGCTCTAGCCAAACCGTAACCGGTCTCAAGTCTCTAGCCGCGGAGGTAGTGGGCCGTGCCATGTCCGGCGGCGCGACGGCCGCCGAATGCGTCGTTCGCGAAGGCGACGAATTCTCCACTACCGTTCGCCTGGGCCAAGTCGAAACCCTGAAAGAATCGGGTTCCCGGTCCATTGGCGTCCGCGTTTTCTTTGGGCAGCGTGCGGCTTCCACTTACTCCAGCGATTTCTCGGCTGCGGGCATTGAGCGGATGCTGAAGTCGGCGCTCGAACTGGCCAAGATCACATCCGAAGACCCCTTCGCCGGAATTCCCGACGCTGGCAATTTCGGATCGCTTCCCGGAGACCTCGATCTTTATCACGAAGACGTTTACTCGCTCCCAGGGGCTGATCGAATCGAGTACGCTCGCCGGGCGGAGAAAGCCGCGCTCGACTCCGACGCGCGGATCAAGAACTCTGACGGTGGATCGTTTGACGCCGCGACCGGCCACAAAGTCCTGGCGAATTCTCACGGCTTCGTGGGCGAGTACCGCCGCTCCTACTGTTCGGTGTCTGCGGTGCCGATTGCGCAAGACGAAAACGGCGGCATGCAGCGCGACTACTGGTACTCGGTTGCCCGCAGCTTGAGCAAACTGGAATCCGCGGAAAGCGTCGGAAAAGAGGCTGCGCGCCGCACGCTGCGTCGCCTTGGGGCGCGCAAGGTGAAGACCGCGCATGTACCCGTGGTTCTCGATCCCATGGTGGCCGCCTCCATGCTCGAACATATTTTCGAAGGCGTGAATGGAGACTCGGTTTATCGCGGAGCATCGTTTCTAGCCGGCAAACTGGGAGAGCAGATTGCGGCTCCCAACGTCACGGTCATCGACGATGGAACGATGCGCGGCGGCTTCGGCACGTCGCCGTTCGACGGGGAAGGCATTCCCACCCGTCGTACGGTGGTCATCGAAAACGGAATTCTCAAATCGTATCTTCTGAATACCTATACGGCGAAAAAGCTTGGCCTGCAGACGACCGCGAACGCTTCGCGGGGACTGGCCGGCACGCCGGGCATTGGCCCGGGAAACTACTTTCTTGAGCCGGGCAGCAAATCGCCCAAGCAAATTATTGGCGAGATCAAGGATGGCCTGTATGTCACGGAATTCCTGGGCCATGGTGCGAATCTGGTGACCGGCGACTACTCTCGCGGGGCTTCTGGCTTGTGGATCGTCAACGGCGAACTGGCTTATCCGGTGGAGGAAATCACGGTAGCCGGCAACCTCAAGGATATGTTCAAGAACATTTCCGAGGTCGCGACCGACCTGGAATTCCGGGGCAGTGTAGCCTCTCCCACCATTCGAATCGACGGCCTGACCGTAGGCGGCGAATAGCCCGCCGCTCGCGGAATTCATCAGTCTTTAACACATATCCTTTCATTCGCCGTTAACATTTCTGGCATGGCTGACGGTCCGCTGAATATTGAAGAACTGGCCGGGTCCCGCGAAGGAATCCGCGTGCTGCGACTTTCGGGCCCTCTGACGCTCTCCAACGTGTTCGGGTTTCAATCGAAGGTGAGAGCTGACAACTCGCACACGCTGGTGCTGGATTTCACGGCGGTTCCGCTAGCCGATTCCGCTGGCATCGGCGTGTTGGTAGGAGCCTATGTCAGCCGCCAGAAAGATGGCCGGACTCTCGCTCTCGTTGGCGTGAATCAGCGCATTCACCAGGCGCTCGAAGTGACCCGTGTAGAGAACTTCTTCCGGTTCTTTGGAACGGTCGCCGAGGCGGAACAGGCGGCGTAAATTGGGGAAGGATGGGTTTGGCGCCAGGCTGATAAAAAAGAAAAGCGGCCTTGTGAGCCGCCCTTCTTTTTGCATCTGTCGAATTGTGGAAGTGGCCTAGACGCCCTTGACGTTCTCTGCCTGCCAGCCCTTAGGGCCTTTGACTACGTCGAACTGAACTTGTTGACCTTCCTGCAGGCTGCGAAAGCCGTTTGCCTGGATGGCGGAGAAATGCACGAATACGTCTTCACCATTCTGGCGGCTGATGAAACCATAGCCCTTGGCGTCGTTGAACCACTTTACTGTTCCTGTTTCCATGATGTTGCTGTGTTCCTTTTGTTGAAGTATGCGCTGAAAGTCGCAGGATAGTGCAGGCAGGTCACGCTCAGGCAGGTCACGCTTTAGAGCAGGTACTGCTGTACCGCCGCAAAGTCAAACGCACCTAAATTGTACATATTCACGAATAAATGAAAAGTGGATTTTGCTCTTACAGAAGTACTGCGTCGCCCGGTGTTACCTGGGCGAAGTAACCCATTTGCAACTTTCTAAGGCCTGATTCATCATCAAGTTATGCGTATTTACGTGGGGAAGTGGGGATTGACAGTGGCGGCAGGCCTATCGCTCTGGACAGGCGTTTTGCATGCCCAAACCGACCTGGTCGGGGACATTCGCACTCAGGCGTCGCAGGGTGCTTTCACGGCTGCAGAGGGGGAACTCAACTGGTATAAGGCGCAATCCGGAGTGACGCCGGAGTATGTGGAAGCTTTGTCGTGGTTGGCGCGTGGGGCGGCAGCGGCCCAGCAGTGGGACAAAGCGTTGGCTTACGCCAAAGAGACGCGCAGTCTTACGGAACAGCAACTGACCAATCGCAAACTGGATTCTGACTTACATTTGCCGGCAGCTTTGGGGGCTGCGTATGAAGTTCTGGCCCAGGCGATGGACGCAAAAGGACAGCACGTGCAAGCCGTCAGCCTGTTACGGTCGGCGTTGGTGCGATACGGAAATACCTCGGTCAAGGCGCGGCTACAGAAGAACCTCAACCTACTGGCGCTTGTCGGCCAGCCTGCGCCTCCGTTGCAGGAGACACAATATCTCGGGCCCAAGCCGCCGACGCTGACTTCTCTGAAGGGCAAGCCAGTCCTGCTGTTTTTCTGGGCGCATTGGTGTGTGGACTGCAAAGGGGAAGCGCCAATCATCGCCCGCCTGCGGCAGGAGTTTGCTCCCGAAGGCCTGGTTGTAATCGGGCCCACACAACTCTATGGTTACGCGGCGCAGGGCGCGGATGCATCACCCGCGCAAGAGCAGGCTTATATCGAATCGGTGCGCACGCGGTATTACACCAGCCTGCAGGATATGCCGGTGCCGCTGAGCAAACAGAACTTCAACGCTTACGGCGCTAGCACCACACCGACGTTGGTCGTGCTGAATCGTGTGGGCAAAGTCGCGATGTACCATCCGGGAGCGATTTCGTACGACGAACTGCGTTCTGCGTTGCAGAAGGCGATGGCGCGCTGAATGGTTGTGGATCGAAGTGCCTTGATCGGGATCGCGACTGGTGCCGCGGTGATGTTTGGCTTCGGCATCGTCTGGCTGCTGATTGGGCTGTTCCGCGGACGGCCATTACCGATCTGGTTTCGCCTTGTGCTGCTGGCGACTGGCGCCGCGTTGGCGACGTCTATTGTGATCCTTGGCAGGACCGCGTCCAGTATTGCCCCGACTTCTATTCTTCCCACGCCCGAACACATTGCAATCGACCGTGAAATCGCCCACCGCTTTTACATTATCTTTGGTCTCGAGATGGTCGCGATTTCCTTGACCGTGATCGTGCTCCGGGTGCTGCACTATGCGGACTATATCTTGTGCGGCATCGCGCTGATCGTGGGCGTTCATTTCTTCCCTCTGGCTCCGTTGCTGAGCGCGCCTGTCTACTATGGGACGGCGTTGGGGGGATGCGCGATTGGCGTGATCGGATTTTTCATGGATGATGCTGGCCTTCGGCAAAAGGTAGTGGGGATTTCGTTCGGCTTGCTGCTTTGGACAACGGCGGCGTGGATCACATGGGTAGGCTTGGCTGCCGCGCCGCACGTGTAAATACCTCGCCGCGAAGCTAGCAGCACCGTTGAGTGTAGCTAAAGCGTTGCCGGTTGTTCGCGCCTTCGCCCCTGAATTTCGATGTACACATTGATCAGGGAGATCGCGGCGGGAGTGACTCCCGGAATGCGTGACGCTTGGCCGAGGGTTTGTGGAACGACCTTGCCGAGCTTTTCCTGCATTTCTCGCGACAAACCGCTCACCGCCTGGTAGTCGAACCAGTCCGGGATATGTCGCTGCTCGGCCTTCTTGAGACGATCGATGGCGCGTTGCTGCTGATCGAGGTAACCGGAATACTTGATCTCGGTCTCCACGGACTTGAGCTCGTTGCGAATTTCGGAAGTCAGGTGGTCCGTGGCAAGTGGCTGGTGGTCAGGGGTGCGGTTAAAGAAAGCGGGCGACAGATCACGCAATATCGAAGCGAATTGCTCGATGGTGATCTCGGGGCGCTTTAGGAGTTGGGAGAGGGACTGGCCCAGCGCCGATGAAATATCGATTGGATCCTGAGACGCAGACTGTCCCGAGAGGCGTAGCCCGGCCGCAATCGACTCGACCATCGCTCCGGTCAACTTCGTTTTCTCCAAGAGCTGTTTCACTTCCGCCAGTCGTTGCTGCTTCGCTTCAAAATTCGACCAGGCTTCGTCCGAGATCAACCCTACGCGGCGGCCGTGGGGCGTGAGTCGGCGGTCGGCATTATCGATTCGGAGCTGGAGGCGGAACTCGGCACGGGAGGTGAACATTCGGTACGGTTCGTTGGTGCCTTTCGAAATCAGGTCGTCGATGAGAATTGCAGTGTAGGCTTCGGTGCGGTCGAGAATTAGAGGCGCCTCTCTCTTCACCTTCAGCGCGGCGTTGATTCCGGCCATGATGCCCTGGCAGGCTGCTTCTTCGTAGCCCGATGTGCCATTGATCTGTCCCGCAAGAAACAAGCCGGCAATCTTTTTCGTTTCCAGCGTACGGCTCAATTCCGTCGGATCGATCGAATCGTACTCAATCGCGTAGCCTGGACGCATCATTTCGGCACTGTCGAGTCCGGGAATCGATTTGAGGATCGCAAGCTGCACATCAATCGGAAGCGATGTGCTCATGCCGTTGACATAGATTTCGTGCGTGTTGAGTCCTTCGGGCTCGAGAAAGAGCTGGTGGGTCAGCTTGTTGGGAAACTTGACGATTTTGTCTTCAATCGAGGGACAGTATCGTGGGCCAGTCGACTGGATCTGGCCGCTGTACATCGGCGATCGGTGGACATTCTCACGGATGACGCGATGCGTTTCCTCGGTGGTGAAGGCGATATAGCAGGGCACCTGCGAATCGTGATGAGCGACCCGGCGCGTTCGAAAACTGAAGGGAGTCGGGTCCGCATCGCCCGGCTGGCGTTCGAAGCGCGACCAATCGATCGTGCGGCCGTCCAGGCGGGGGGGCGTTCCGGTCTTCAGGCGGCATCCGCGAAGGCCAAGCTTCTTAAGAGCTTCCCCTAGAAGAACGGCCGCGGGCTCTCCCGAACGACCTGCCGGATACTGCTGCTCGCCGCAGTGAATCAAGCCATTGAGAAACGTTCCGGTCGTGATGATGACGGCATCGGCGGAAACGCGGCGACCGTCGCGAAGAAGGATACCGCGGATGATGCGGTCGTTGGTCGCTGGTCGCTGGTCGCTGGCATCGGCTTGTTCCTGCCTGCGCTCCGAGTGACGATTTTCATCGGAACCCGCGAACGACGATCGACTATCGACCAATGACTCCACAATCACATCCGCTACTTCGGCCTGCTTGATCTTGAGATTCGGCTGCGATTCGAGGACCTCGCGCATCTTCAAGCGGTAGGACTGCTTATCGCACTGCGCCCTGGGCGACCAGACTGCCGGTCCGCGCGAAGTGTTCAGCAGTCGAAATTGGATTCCGACCGCGTCGGTGATTTCGCCCATGATGCCACCAAGCGCATCAACTTCGCGTACCAGGTGTCCCTTGGCGATACCGCCGATGGCTGGGTTGCACGACATTTGAGCAATCAGATCGACGTTCAAGGTGAAGAGCGCGGTCTTGAGGCCCATGCGAGCGGCAGCCATAGCGGCTTCGCATCCGGCATGACCGGCGCCAACCACGACTACTTCGAAATGTTCGTCAAACACTGGCATGTGCGCGTTTAAGACCCAGCCCAGGAGGGAAACACCGCTTTGTTAATTGTAGCAATGAAAAGGGACGATGCCTTGGCCATGGCGCCGTGTGCTCGGATGTTTTGCGAGGGCTATTGTCGTGGAGAGACAGCGATCCGCAGCCGGCTCGCCACTGGTCGGCCACCCTTAAAAGCCGGGATGAACTTCCAAGTCAATGCCACGTTAAGAAGGTCCGGGTCAACCGTGGTCACTTTTCCCGTCGGTGCGGCCGATCGTACTTTCCCGGCGGCGTCTATGATTAGATCTAATAGCAGCTCCGATTCTGGCAATTCTTGCTTTTCAGCCTGCGTGATGGGGGGACGCTGGAGCAGGATCGATTGAGGAGGAACAATTTCCAACGATGGACCTATCGCATCGTAAATTGGAGCGCGCTTCTTCTTGCCCGAAGGAAGTCCGGACAGTGTACTATCGGCTCGACTGTGAATCCCGCTCGCCCGTGCGTCCACCAGGGCTTTCCGAATGCGCTCAACGTCCGTGGAAGGCCACATTTCCGCAAGCGTGCGCCACGCATCAGCTTCACGTCCGCTGTAAAGATAAGCCCACACGATCTCGAGCACTTTGATTTTCACCATTCGCATTCGGTGCAACCGGTCCGCTGGAAGTGAAGGCGTTGCCGTCAGTTTGCCGTCGGTTAGCTTGAAGTCTTCTTGATCCTGTGGGCGAATCCCCGCGCGGAGCCTTGTGATTTCATCGTCAAAGTACGATTGGAACTCAGCGCTCACATCGACTAATTGACCACGTGCAAAGCGAAATACGATGGTGGGAGCGGAATCCAACTCGCTTAGTGTCAGGTTCTCAAAACCATTAACTCTGGCGGCGTCATTGCTCCAGATTTCGACTCTACCGTCGAGATCAACGTCGGATGTTGCGTAGAACTCTCCCCCAATCAAGGTTCGAAGCAAGCGTGGAGGTTTTTCCAGCGAGTAAATCGCATATTCCGTGCAACAGTCGTCGGCTGACTTCTTGATCTGAAAAGCAGCCACCGGAACACCGTCACCCAGATCCACGCCAAATGCATCGACGTCGATCTGCGCAGCCCCAGTTACTATGACGATCTCTTGCTTTCCCCAGGTGAGGTTGGCGGTACAGGCGCGCGCCGCCAGATCTCCCTTCCGCGCCGCCCCCACGTGCAACTTGATCCCACCGCGGAGTTCAGCGTCAAACTTTCCGTCTCCACTATTGCAGAGGACACTGCGCGATTGGGTTTGGCAAGCGACCATGGTCGACCAGAGAAGAAAAAGCAACAGGGAGGAAATCTCGTTACAAGACTGCGACATCGGCTTGCTCCGACCGGCCAAGAAGATCGAGTTAAGTGTAAGCAATCACGGGGGAAACCAGAACGTACCTGCGAAAGTAATTTTCAGGATACTCCAGGTTGTGATCCACAGGCCCGGGAACGTATAGTGAAAAGGTCCCCGAGGTATTTATGGAAACGAAGGCATTTTTGTCTCTACTCGAAGAACGGATTCAGAAGTACGACTTGCTGTGTCATCCCTTTTACAAAGCCTGGTCAGCGGGCGAACTAACCCGTGAGGACCTGCGCGCCTATGCCGAGGGATATTACCCTCATGTCGAAGCATTTCCCGGGTACCTCGCGCAGTTCGGCGTGCGACTGGAAGAGGGCGAACTGCGTCGCGCTGTTCTCGCGAACATGACGGATGAAAAGGGTGGCGAAGATTCTTTCGGGGAGCCGGAACGGTCGCACGCCGAACTTTGGCTCGACTTTGTCGGGGGCATGGGCGGAAGCCGTGTACTCAAACATCGGCAGGTGAGCGAGGTTCGCAAGCTGACAAGCTGGTTCCACCGCATCGCAAGCGAAGGCACTCCGGAGGAAGCCTTGGCAGCGTTCTATGCTTACGAATCGCAGGTGCCGCGCGTGGCCCGCGAAAAGGAGCAGCGCTTGCGCGAGCTTTATCACACCGACGAGACAACCCGGGGCTATTTCACTCTGCATGCGACGGCGGACGTGTTTCACGCGCAGGTATGGCGCACGCAGCTGGAAAAGCGAGTCACGGCGCATCCAGAGTCTGCTGAAAAAGCATTAGCGGCGGCTGAGACGGCGGCGAAAGCTTTGTGGACGGTGCTGGATGGCTTCGAGGCGAGGCGCTTCGAAGGGGCGGCGGTAGTGGTGTAGCGTCCGAAAGTTTCTCAGCGTGGAAGATCTCGTCTCTTTTTTCTGCCAGCGATTGCATGGCTCGACCTATCCCTATCGGTGTGCGCGGCGTGGCGGCTGAAACCGTTGAGTTGAAGCACACACTTTCGGCGCACCATCCTGAATTGCCACCGGTGTATTCGACTCCCGACATGATTCGCCTGATGGAAACAGCCTGTTTTCACGCGCTCCAGCCCTTTTGCGAGGAAGGGGAGATCACCGTCGGAATCTCGATTAATGTTGAGCACCGTGCCGCCAGCGGAATCGGAGTTAGAATCCACGCCGAGGCAGAACTCGAATCGTTTGATGGCCGCTTCTATGTCATGAAGGTCCGGGCGCACGATGGTGTCCAGGAGATCGGGCGGGGCACGGTGGGGCGTGCCGTTGTGCATGTGCCGAGTTTCATTTTAAAGATGCGCGACAAGGCTAGCGGCCACTAGAACACTATGGAAATTCAAGTCAGCAAAGCGATCCAGTTCCGGCAACTTCACCGCGGACCCGGCGTGCTCATTCTGCCGAACGCTTGGGATGTAGCCAGCGCGCGCATCTTTGAATACGCGGGCTTTCCCGCGATAGCCACGACGTCTGCTGGAATTGCTTTTTCGCTCGGTTATCCCGACGGGCAGCAGATTCTGCGAGAAGAAATGCTGGCTCGCATCGGACGCATCGCGCGGGCAGTGCAGGTGCCGGTCACTGCCGACATCGAATCGGGATACGGCTCGACTCCGGAAGAGATCGCCAGGACGACGCGCGAACTGATTGAAGCGGGCGTCGTCGGAATGAACCTCGAGGACGCCAGCAACCGCCGGGATCAGCCGTTAATCGACTTGCAGCTAGCAGTCGACAAAATCAAAGCCGCTCGCGAAGCCGCCATGCAGATGGGCGCGCAGATCGTAGTCAACGCGCGCACGGAAATCTACCTGCTGCCTGGAGGAAATCCGGATGCCGACTACTCGGAAACGGTGCGGCGCCTGAACGCCTATCGCGATGCGGGAGCAGACTGCGTCTTCGCTCCCGGTCTCAAGGATAGCGAAACGATTGCACGACTCGTCCGGGCAGTCGGATGTCCACTCAACATCCTTGCCGGACCGGACTCGCCCTCGATACCGGAGCTGGCGAAATTAGGCGTCGCGCGGGTAAGCGTTGGATCTGGCGCGATGCGGGCTACGCTTGGGCTGCTGCGGCGTTTGGGAGAGGAGTTGAAGACCTCCGGAACGTACAGTTCAATGGACGGCGCGGTATCGTACGCAGATGTGAATAAGCTTCTCCGCGGATAATAGGGACGCGCCGGTCGTCTCTAGCTTCTCATCGGTTGACAAGATTCATCATGTGCTCTGGGTAGCGCATTCCAGAAGCGGCCCCATTGGGAAAGACGTCGTCGATGCGTCGGAGATCGTCGATGGTAAGTTCGATCTCCAAAGCGCCGACATTTTCATCGAGATACTTGCGTCGCTTGGTGCCAGGAATGGGAACGATGTCGCCGCCCCGCGCAAGAACCCAAGCGAGCGCCAACTGCGATGGCTGGCATCCTTTCTCGCGGGCGATTTCTTCGACTCTCCTTACGAGATCGAGATTTTTCTGAAAATTTTCGCCCTGGAAACGCGGCGAGAAACGGCGGTAGTCGTCGGCCGCGAAATCCTCGAATTTCTTGAATTGGCCCGTAAGAAAACCACGTCCGAGTGGACTATAGGCCACGAAACCGATGCCGAGTTCCCGGCACGTGGCGAGAATTTCGTCTTCCGGGTCGCGCGTCCACAATGAATACTCGCTCTGTAATGCGGCGATTGGGTGGACTTTCACAGCGCGGCGCAGGGTGTTTGCTCTAGCCTCCGACAACCCAATATGGCGAACCTTCCCATCCTTAACCAACTCGGCCATAGCGCCGACGGTTTCTTCAATCGGAGTTTCAGGATCGACTCGATGTTGGTAGTAGAGGTCGATGTATTCAACGTCTAAGCGTTTTAAACTGGCATCGCAGGCCTTTTTCACATAGTCGGGCTTACCACTTACGCCCCGAACCTGCGGATTGGCGGGGTCACGCACAATTCCAAACTTTGTGGCCACGACAACCTGATCGCGTTTGTCCTTGATCGCGCGCCCAACCAGTTCTTCGTTCTTGCGTGGCCCGTAGACATCGGCTGTGTCGAGAAAATTGATACCAAGCTCGATTGCTCGATGAATGGTCGCAAGGGACTCGGCATCATCGCGTCCAGCGTAGAACTCCGACATGCCCATGCAGCCGAGGCCTAGAGCGGAAACTTTGAGGCCGGAATTACCAAGAGTGCGGGTTTTCATGAGTTCCCTGTCCGACAGCGTAGATTGGAGCTAACGATTCGTTGCGGTTCAGTGTATAGATGCGGCAGATCGGGAGACGTTGCCGAGCCAACATTAAAGAGCGGCAAATTGCATCGCGGCGGCAGAGTCCGACATCTGCTGAAGGGGAGATTGGTTTTCCTGCCGCCATGAATGCCACGCCGATCTGGTTCGAACGGAAGTTTGAGTTCACTTTTCCACTGGAACTCCATCCAAACTTGTGTGTGCGCTTGCGCGGTACCTCGGCGCGACTCGAAGAAGTCATGCGGGGAATCGCTTACGAAGTTCGAGTCCGAAAAACCGAAGGGAAATGGTCGGCGCAGGAACATGCCGGGCATCTACTGGACCTTGAGCCACTGTGGATGGCTCGCGTTGATGACTATCTCGCGAATGCGTCAACGCTCACCGCAGCCGACCTCAGTAACCGGAGGACGCACGACGCGCAGCACAACGCCCGGTCCATCGACGAGATCCTGGCGGATTTCCGCAGCGCGCGCGCGCAACTGCTTCCTCGCGTGGAAACCATCGACACGACGACCATGGCCCGTTCTATTCCTCATCCACGGCTGAAAACACCGATGCGATTGGTGGACCACCTGTACTTTGTGGCTGAACATGATGACCACCATTTGGCGTGCATCTGGGCTCTGATCCGCTCGAAGTAGTCGGGGCTCGCATTCAGGACGTGACGCGAATCAACGGTTTGGTCTGGGGCAGCACTTCTCCGATTTCTACGGCCGACACTCCGGCGTCCTGCAATGCGCGCGTCAGCGATGGTGCGTCCGCGGCGGAGACTGAAATCAGCAAGCCGCCGGCGGTTTGGGGGTCGAAGAGGATGGTTTTTACTTCGTCCGAAATCTCGCCTTCATATTCGACCATGCACTCAGCAAAGTCGCGGTTGGCTTTGAGGCCTCCGGGGATGTGACCCCCGCGAACGCAATCAAGCGCACCTTCAAGCACTGGGACTTTGTCAGATCGCAGGCTCAGGCTCACGTTCGAGGCTAACGCCATCTCACGAGCGTGGCCGATGAGGCCGAATCCGGTGATGTCGGTCAGGGAATGGACGGCCCACCGCCGTTCTGCGGAGCTTCGCTCCGCAGGGACGGGCGAGGCACCAGTCCCCACACGACCTGCGATGATCACTTCAGCGGCGGCCTTGTTCAGTGTCGTCATCGATTTCACCGCGGCATCGATCCATACCTGTCTGGCAACGCCTTTCTTGATTGCGGTTGAAATGACGCCTGTGCCCAGCGCCTTGGTGAATAGCAACTTGTCTCCTGGCTGAGCACCTTGATTGGCCAGGACGTGCTGGGGATGAACCACGCCCGTCACCGAATATCCAAATTTTGTTTCTTCGTCGCGAATGCTGTGACCGCCGACGACGGTGCATCCCGCCTCGATCATCTTCGACAGGCCTCCGGCGAGAATACGCTCGAGGATTTCGACATCGGCCTTATCGGGAAAGCAGACGAGCGCGAGGGAAGTCAGAGGCTTTCCGCCCATGGCATAAACGTCGCTGAGCGCGTTGGTAGCTGCGATCTGACCAAAGGTGTAGGGGTCGTCAACGATGGGAGTGAAAAAATCCACTGTCTGGACGAGCGCCGTCTCGGGCGTGAGTTGATACACGCCCGCGTCATCGGCATGATCGAAGCCGACGAGAACGTTCGGGTCGTGTTGCCGGGCTAATTTCCCAAGCACCGTGTCCAGCACCGCCGGACTCAGCTTAGAAGCTCAACCCGCGGCTTTCACGGACTCCGTGAGGCGGAATGGTTTTGTATCTGGCACGAGAAGATTGTAACGGAGGAAGACAAGTCAAAAGGCAGAAGTCAAATTGAAGAAGTCCCGGAACTCTACTTCACCGCAACCTGCGTGATCTGCAGATCTGGATAGGCGTGATTCCATTGCGCGGAGATGTTATCGAAGATCAGCCGGAAGGGTTTGCTCTCGGCTGGAGCGAGAGGCGAGAGATTGAGGTCCACGGCTTCGTCGTAGGGTCCACCAGTGCGTAGAACACGGATAGGAAGCTCTTCGCGCTGTGCTGTCTGTCCCATGTCATCTTTGAAAGTGACCTGGACGGTGGCGTGAATCACCGTCATATTGCCCGCGTTGGTTATCACACCATCGAGATAGCTGACGGTGGCTCCGGCAAAATTCTGCGCTGCGCTGGTTTTGAGATCAGAGAACTTGACGTTCGCGGCGTAGGCCGGAGGTGGGGCAGGTTTTTTCTGCTCCGAGCGAAGCAGCAGCGCAAGGATGCCGACCACAATGCCGACAATGACGATACCGACAAGAATAGGACGCAAACTCGACTCGCGCTCGGCCGTAGGATTCGCGCTCGGCTCGATCAGGCTATCCATGGCGCGATTGTACTACCGGCAGTCCGGTCCGAGGTGGTGCTACCGAGCCGGCACTGCGGAAGATGATTTTGCGCTTTCTGGGGCTCGCGCATCGACTACATGATAGTTGTTGTACTCGATGGTGAGTGTCGCTTTTCCGCCCAGCCGGATGTAACTGATGGATTCGTTTCGCCGAGGGAGCCAGAAATCCTGAACCTTCATGTACTCGTGGTGAATTTCGCTTTTTTTCGTCCAGAAGGAAGGGTTCTGTGCCGGCTCGGCATCAATCCGGGTCACCGCAAATTCGGTTGCATCGACCCAGATTTTACCCCGGTACAGGTATTTGCTTTTCGTCTTTGGAGAAACGTCAAGCACATACTGATTCCCCTTGTCTGAAGACTCGTAGCCGATCAAGGCAAATTCGTAGTTGTCGCGGTTCAAGAGGGTGCGGGCGTGCATCTCAGGCTCGGCTGCTTCC
This sequence comes from Terriglobia bacterium, assembly GCA_963847715.1. GTDB lineage: Bacteria > Acidobacteriota > Terriglobia > Terriglobales > Acidobacteriaceae > Acidiflorens. The sequence continues at coordinate 191,942 of CAWKAZ010000013.1, read as the reverse complement.
TTTTCGCTTTCCAGCAACCGTTTGAAAACGCGGTCGATCACCAGCTTCGATCCGGTTTGAGAAATCACCTTGAAACTCTTGCTGGCGGGACTGTCGTAGGTCGCCTCCACGGTCATTTCGGCCTCGCGATCGCCAGGGAATCCGTGATAGGAGAGGTGATAAACGCGACTCGAATCAGAGTGGCGCAGGGCTCGTGCTCGCTCGATATCTTTGCGCACCACATTGCTGACAACCTGGTCGACCGAAAGGGGAGCGGAGGTAATTGAGGGCGGAAGCGAACCAGAATCGGCGCCAGCTCCGTAGGCGATCCCGGAGATGATCGTCAGCGTGAGGAAAAACCTGACACCCTTCTGCATCCATCGCTGTATAGAACCGAAACTTGCCTGCATGCACCATCCACGGAGGGTCTTAGATTACCACCAGCGCTCGACCCCTCGAACGCTAGTTGGGCAAGACCCCCGTCGTGCAGTGTGGTGCACGCGCCGCCAGATGGGTTGGACTGCCGAAAATATCTCGGCTGTGGCGATTTGACCCGGACTTAGAAATGAGGGAGAAATGGCGATGGAATGTTTTCAATTACTTGCGGAAAGGAGAAAACGGTTGGATAATTGCTCGCTAATTACCTATCACCATTTAGAGCATCACCATTACGAGGAGCCCTCCCCCATGTGGATCCGCGAAAGTGATAAGTACGTCCAACTGAATTGGGTTGCGATTTTCTCCTACACCGCATCCCTGGCCGTCAGCCTGGCAATTTGGCGAGGGCTTTTTCGCGCAGTGCAACTCCTAGTTAAATAAAGCAATTGGGATCCGCGGCGCAGCTGAATGCACATAGTGCTGAGGCCGAGTTGTGCCTACCTCAGCGATCGTAGTGCAGTAGGGAAAAGACATCGTACTTCTTCAGCTTCTCGCGGCCTTTCAGAAAGTCAAGTTCCACCACAAATGCCAGCCCAGCGATCTGGGCGCCCAGTCCGTGTGCCAGGTCCGCAGTCGCCACCGCGGTGCCCCCGGTTGCCAGCAGGTCGTCCACAATCAGAATCCGCTGTCCTCTGCTGATCGCATCCTTGTGAATCTCCAGCGAGTTACTGCCATATTCCAAGTCGTAGCTGACCTTTACGGTTTCGGCCGGCAACTTTCCTGGCTTGCGGACCGGAACAAATCCGGCATTCAGACGGTAGGCAAGCGCGGGACCGAATATGAATCCGCGAGCCTCCATTCCGAGCACCAAATCAATCTCTTTGCCAATGTAGTTTTCTGACAGCGCATCAATGAGCCGGGCAAAGCCCAGTTTGTCCTTGAGCAACGTGGTGATGTCGTAGAACAGGATGCCTTTTTTCGGGAAGTCGGGGACTTCCCGAATCAGCATCTTGAGTGCGTCGCTATCTGCAGTTGTGACCATTGCCATAGACTTTAATATCCTTTCCTGCATGGGCGTTACTAGAGCTTGGGGGGTTCGGACCCCCCTTGGTCGCGGTCTTTTGCAATCAAAGACTTGGCGATGAAAATCTCCAGGTCTTTGAGGAATAAGGACTTGCCTGTAAAGTATTTATTATTCAATAATTTACAAGCGAAGCCTCGGCGGAGTTCTTTCGCCGCTTCGCGGCTGAATCCTCCCAGGGCAGGATTACCCACCGCGAACTTGAAACGAGGCTAAGCCTGATGTTGGTTCAGCGTCGGAGACTTCCACTTGATCCACGCGCGCTGCCCTCGGACCTTCGCTAAGGCGCGAGTGCAGGCCCGCCAGTTGCTCGCGCGTTCCCTGGGCCAGCACTTCGACGGTTCCATCGGGATTGTTCCGGATCCATCCTGCGATTTGAAGGATGTGCGCTTCGCGCTCGACAAACCAGCGGAAGCCAACACCCTGGACACGGCCGCAGACGATAAAGCGGCGGGCCTGCACGGGAGATTGATCTTTTGGGAAAGCCATCGTGAGATTGCAGAGGTAAGATTGCAGAGGTGAGAATCCTTTGCTCTGGTTTACACCTCTGCAATCTGACCTCTAACTTCTGACCTACTCTACGCTCTCGACAAATACGTGCCTTCGGCCGTATCGACTTTGATCTTCTCGCCTTCGTTGATGAATGGCGGCACCTGCACGATTAAACCAGTTTCGGTCTTTGCCGGCTTGGTCACGCTCGAAGCGGTGGCGCTCTTCAGGCCAGGTTCCACCTCGAGCACGGTCAAGATGACAGTCTGTGGCAACTCGATACCGACGGCCTTGCCGTCGAAAAACTCGACTTTGATCTGGAGGTTCGGCGTGAGGTACTCGACGGCATCTCCGAGTGTTTCGCGGGTGAGGTGAGTCTGCTCGTAATTTTCGGTGTTCATGAAGTAATAGTCGTCGCCGTCGCTGTACAGGAACTCCATGTTCTCCTCATCCACGTTGACCTTTTCGATGGGGTCGGGCGACCGAAATCGGTGCTCGAACATGGCTCCGGTGCGTAGGTTGCGCAATTTGGCCTGGATGAAGGCGCGCAGGTTGCCCGGGGTGCGATGCTCGACGCTGAAAACAGAATGCAAGTCATTGTTGTGCTTGATGATCATGCCGGGACGGAGTTGGGTCGCTGGGATCGACATTGCTGGGTTACATCTCCTTCAGTTCGCTAGGAATGCTAGGCGGGGCAGGTCGCAGAATCTTCCGCCGCACTTGGAAACGACACTTCATTTTACACAGGCAGAGTGGGTTGTGGGAACTGGCGCGCTCGGTCTATTCAGAGATGAGAGTTCCGCGTATTCCTCGGCCAGACAAACCTAGGGACGGTTTGTGGGTCTAAAATGAATTGGACGGAGGTTTTTATGCGCATTGGAAAATACGAGAGTTCTGACGGTACGGCGGGCACGGCTGTGACTTTTCTATTGATCGGGCTCGGCGTCGGCGCCGCGCTTGGTTTGTTGCTGGCTCCGAAAACTGGGAAGCAGCTACGGAAAGACTTGCGACGCTCGTACGACGGAGCACTCGACACCGTTTCTGACTGGACGGATGAAGCGAGGGGACACTTTGAAAACGCGGTCGAAAAAGGCTCTGATCTCGCCGACGAACTACGCTCGAAGGCAGCCCCGCTGAGCGATTTGTTGCGACGGTCCTAAGCTGCGCGGTCCTGAAGAGCGGCGCCGTTCGAACTTGCGGGCGAAACAGCGGGGTTATTACTCGACTTGCGTTTCGTCCTCGAGTTTTCGTTTCTTCTTGCGAACGTTGCGAATTACGAGGCCTACAGAGAAACGGAAGTTGTCCTGTTTCTGCTTGCCCGCAAGCGGAAATGCGGTGGCAGTTTGAAAGTAATCGGCCTTGAACCGCAACGCGAACCGTTCATTGATTTTGCGGTCCAGACCGCCACCAGCGACTAGCGCCCTGCCAGTACCCACTTCCGTGGTGGGAGGTCCGGACGGAAAATTCTCCACTCCGCGCACACCCTGGTGCCCGTACAAAAGTTCGCCAAACGGAGTCCAACGCTCATACTTACGCCGGGCAAACTGCACTCCAAAAAGAAAGTTGTACTCTCGCGTGTCTACCCCAAATGTTGAACCCGACACGCAGTTGGGCTGGCAGGGCGGGATCAGGAATGGCTTCGGCACATCGACAGGGATCTTGGATGTTCCGAAATATTGACCGCCCTCGACTACGACTCCCAGCCAATTCGTCGCGTTCAGTCCGAGTGACGCATCCCAGCCTGGCAATCCGGCCCAGTGCCCGGCATTGAAGAGACCAGCCTCAGCATACGTGCCACCCAGGAAGAGTTCGATGCGAGGATACGGGCGGGATGCAGCCGCCTGGTTGGCAGTCGGCGCCGGAATGTTAGCCTTTTGCGCCTCGGGGGTTTGATCAGGAGCTTCGGGTAGAGTTTGCGCCGGTGCTGGTGCCGGCGTTTGCGCGGGGGCGGGAGCTTGACTCGGCGTCGGAGACTGACTCGGAGCTGGGGTCGTAGCTTGCGCCCACGACATCACACAGAGCGTCGTCACTCCGATCACAGCTCCCAGGTATTTCCTCACGAATTCCTCCTTGAAATACAGTACCCAGTACTCAGTCGCCAGTACCCAGCAAAAGAACAAATCCCTGCAAATCCGACCGGATCACTCAGACAGCACACAGAGCCGTTTTACCGAAACTGGGTACTGGTTACTGAGTACTGGGTACTGGTTTTCCGAAAACTGTGTTGTAGTGAAGCCGGATATCGCCGCACGTTCCTTGCTCGGGCGAATACACGACACATGTGTCGAAGGGCCGCGAATAGACGTGCAGTGTCACCGCGCGCTGGTTCGCCTCCCGTGGATTGATGACCCGATGCACCGGCTCGCCCGGATCAACCGCGCAAGGATTGTCTGCCGTCAGCTCCACGGTGTTAGATGCCTGCAATTGGCATTTCCCTGCTTCTATATCCTGATATCTAACATGAAAATTTTCGACCAGCAGGCGGCCCACCGGCGCTGCCATCCAGCAGTTCTGGTCGCGATGATTGTGCACCGAACTGCCTTGTCCAACCTCCCAGCAAATCGCGATCAACTCATAGAGGTCAGTCTTATCGATCAGGTTCCGGGTGTAGTGCTGCCCGTGCCAGGTCAGATAGGGAGCAAGGGTGGCCTCGTCGACCGGCATTCTGGCGAGCAGAGAGCGGACTTGCTCGGTCGTGTCGAAGGCCGATGCGGGAAGGGCACGCAGCTCCCGGACGAGTTGATCGATAGGCACGCGGAGCGGTAGGGTCGGCTTGATCATGGACGTATGCGACAAACCATTGAGTATACCGTGTGGAGGATGGTCGTTGTGAGTGGATCGATCGGGGCCATCGATAAGGGAGTGACAGGCAGGAGCAACGTCAAGAGCCGCGGGTGGGGGCGCCCGCGCCACACACAATTTCGGTGACTGTATACAATCGAATCCGGTTCGGGGAATTCATGGAAATCAAACTGACGGAAAATGAGGTGCGGGTGCTGGGATCGTTGATTGAGAAAGACATCACCACACCCGAGTATTATCCGCTGTCGCTGAACGCGCTGGTGAATGCGTGCAACCAGAAATCCAATCGCGATCCCGTGATGCAGTTGGACGAAGACGCCGTGCGCGATGCGCTCGAAGGACTGCAACAGCACCGGCTGGCTGGGCCTGCCCGTGGCGCCGATAGTCGCGTGACCAAGTATGAGCAGCGCTTGCAGGAGGTGTTCAACTTCACCCGCGCGGAAACCGCTGTGTTGTGCGTGCTGCTGCTGCGCGGTGCGCAAACTCCGGGAGAGTTGCGCGGACGAACCGAGCGCCTGCATGGCTTCGAAACGCTGGACGATGTGCAATCGGCGTTGCAGAAGTTGATGCAGCGGGAACCGCCGCTGGCTAAGGTATTGCCACGGCAGCCGGGAACAAAGGAGTCGCGGTATGTGCATCTGCTGTCCGGAGACGTGGTGGAGGCGGAGGTGCCGACACACTACCCCGCCTCCGTCCAACAAGATTCGGGGGACTCGAACCGAGTCACCCGCCTGGAAGAGGAAGTGGCCGAGTTACGGAGCCAGCTTGGGGAAGTCAAGGATCAACTACAGAGATTCCGCCGGCAGTTTGAGTGACTAGTGAAAAAGTCAGCGGTCACTTTACGGAGTTTTCCTGACACGATGCCGGGTGCTCGATGCAACGTTTGGTAGGGTTTCACAGCACCCGCTCCTGCGCATACCCAGCCGCACCCAGAGCCGAGATAATCTCGGCAATGTGGTCTGGCCCGCGCGTTTCCATAGTGATTTCAATCGCCGTCTCCCCGAGTCCGACGCCGTGGTAGGCGCGGTCGTAGTCGGTCTCGACGATGTTGGCACGATGCTGCGCCAGAATCGAGGTGAGGCGATTGAGCGCGCCGGGATAGTCGGGCAGGTGCACGCGCAAACGAACTAAGCGTCCGTCTTTAACCAAGCCACGCTCGATGATACGGGACAAGAGCGTAACGTCGATGTTGCCACCGCAGACGAGCACCGCAACTTTTTTCCCGACCAACGGGAGCTTGCGATTCACGAGAGCCGCGATGGCCGCTGCGCCGGCACCTTCGGCCAGAGTCTTTTCGCGCTCCAGCAGGAGAAGGATAGCGTTGGCGATTTCTTCTTCTTCGACGGTAACGATGTCATCGACATACTTCTGAATCAACGGCAGAGTGCGATCGCCGGCACGGCGCACAGCGATGCCGTCGGCAATGGTCGAGGCCGCCATGAGCGTCACGGGCTTACCTTCGGCGACGGCAACTTTCATGGAGGGCAGGCGGGAAGTCTGGACTCCGAAAATCTGAACCTTGGAATTCGACTCCTTTAGCGCGCAGGAGATGCCACCGATGAGGCCTCCGCCGCCAATGGGAACGACTACGGCTTCGAGGTCCGGGTGCTGTTGAAGAAGTTCCAAGCCAATGGTCCCCTGTCCGGCGATGACATCGTCGTCATCGAAGGCGTGGACAAAAGTAAGGTGCTCCGCTTGGCTGCGCCGTACAGACTCTTCGTATGCCTCGTCGTAGTTGGCCCCGTGCAGAATCACATCCGCGCCGTAACCACGCGTCGCCGAAACTTTAATAAGGGGCGTAGTCAGCGGCATGCAGATTTGCGTCCGAATCCCCAGCTTGCCCGCATGGTAGGCGACGCCCTGGGCGTGGTTTCCTGCTGAGGCCGCGATCACTCCTTGGGCGCGTTCTTCCGTGCTCAGGGAGAGTAGTTTGTTCAGCGCGCCGCGCTCTTTAAAGGCACCCGTGCGCTGGAGGTTGTCGAGCTTCAGGTAAACCTGGTTGGCCGTGGACTCCGAAAACGTCTCCGAACGAGCGCAGGGAGAGAGGTAAATGGAGCTCCGGATGCGGCGCAACGCTGACTGGATGTTGCTGAGTGTAATCATCTTTGAGGCAATGGCGCGACCTTCAAGAATGTCAACATCTTACCTGACCGCACGAAGGGAGTAGGGGCAACCGGCCCAGGTACAACTTCCGTAATGGCCGTCTGGGACGGGGTCTAGGCCCTTTCGAAACCTATGCAGCCGTGAAAAGGCACGTCAGAATGGGGTTTCACGAGGAGTTCATCCCCTAGGACTCATGCCTACAACGTCCGGTATCGCCTTCGCCCCCCTCAATACTCATCGGAAAACTGCTGCGCGCGTAGCGCTGTTTGACCTCTGCGCCGCATCAACGCAGCTGATCACAGAGAGTTTCCGCCAGTTTGGAATCGAAACGGTTTTGATTGAACCCGAAAACGCAGATCGACTTAAACACGAGAAATTCGAGGCCTGCGTTCTGCCTTTGAATGAAGCGGCGGGAAGCATTATCGAAATGGCGCGCGCCTCGGCCTCGAACAGCCGGATGATTATTTATGGGCTGGGCGGGACCGCGCAGGATGCGATGCGTTATTCGAAATTATGTCTCAACGCGGTGTTTCACGAACCACTGGAGCGTTCGGCGGCGATGAAGCTGGTACGCTCGACGCGGATGTTAGTGCTGCATGAATTCCGGCGTTACGTGCGCATCCCAGTCATGACCGAGGTTGGATTGGTGTTTGGTGATGGCGGCCGCATGACCGCCACTAGCCAGGAAATCAGTTCCGGGGGAATGTCGCTCAAGGGCAATCACGTGCCTGAGCAAGGAACGCAGGTAGAGGTATCCTTCTCGTTGCTGACGCTGCCACGCGTTTGGGTGCGTGGCCAGGTTACCTGGAAGAAGAGCAATAAGAGCTTCGGAGTCCGCTTTGACTCCACTGACGATCGGCGACAGCGGTTGAAAGAGTGGATCGTGGCATATCTGGAGGCGTAAAGCAGCTGTCGTCAGCTTTCAGTTAAACCTTCCTTCCCGGCTACAATATCGGCGTGAGTTCTTCTTCCGCCTCGGTCGAACCCGAAACTCCTCATGTTTTGGAAGCGCGCCCATTCACGCTGCGACAACGAATTCTCTTATGGCTCATCAGCTGGGCAGGCTATCTGACGATCTCATTGATCGGCCCTACTCTGCGTTATTCCATCTCCTGGGAAGAACTGCCGTCGCCACCCGAGGCAACTTACGAAAAACCAGTCATCTATTCCTTCTGGCATCGGGCAGTTTTCGCGGGGGCATGGTTGTGGAGAAAGGCTGGAGCGGCAGTCATGGTGAGCCGCAGCTTCGATGGAGAATACATCGCCCGGACAATCGAGAGACTCGGATTCGTGGCGGTCCGAGGATCGAGCAGTCGTGGAGGCGCGTCTGCCTTGCTCGGGCTGAAAAGCCAGTTGGAACAAGGCAACCTCGTCGTGTTTACGATTGACGGTCCGCGGGGGCCGAAGTACGTCGCCAAACCCGGGCCGGTGCTACTGTCGCGCGCCAGCACTCTGCCGATGGCGGCGTTTTATGTGGCGCTCAGCGATGCGTGGGTGCTGAATACCTGGGATGCCCTGATGATTCCGAAGCCGTTTGCGAGGGCGCTTGTACGATTCAGCGCTAAGATCCGAGTTCCCGCCGATGCCGATGATGCGCAGATGTCGGAGTTTCACCATCAGCTTCAGGAAGCGCTCGAGCGGGTCACTCGGTTCGCTGAAGAAAATGTCGCGAGGGTTGGATCGACAGAGTTTCCCATCGTAGAGAGTTAGTGGAGATCTGAGTATCTACACTCGATTCTTCAACGGTTGACTTTCTATCCGCGCGCCGAGTAGATTTACGGGGCTGTTGTTTCTGCTCTTTCTCAAATTGGGTTCGCGCATGATCGTAGCCCAGCAACATGCTGGCGCTATGGGAAGCGGGTGAAAATCCCGCGCTGCCGCGCAACTGTAAGCGAGGAAATCGCAACCGGTCACTGGGTGTAAATACCTGGGAAGGCCGTTTGCAGTATCCGGATGCTGGGCCAAGCCCACGTCCTGACTCGCGAAGCCAGGAGACCGGCGTGAACCGTCAACACTCAACCCTTTCGCGTGATAAAGGAGACGTGCATGCGGTTTTCCCTATTCCTCCGTGGTATTTTCCCCCTGTTAGCCGTGTTTGTGGCGGCGGCTTCCGCTGAAATCACAATCAAAGTTGTCGATCCTCAGGATGCCGCCGTTGCTGGTGCGCAGGTGCAATTGCTTCAAGCGGGCAAGGCCGGTCTGGTGGGTGCGCAAAGCACGTCCTCTGAGGGGCTGGCAATTTTCCGCGCGACGGTTCCCGGCTCGTATCGGGTTCAAGTCCTCGCACCAGGCTTTGCAGTGGCCGAGGGTAATGTCGTCACATCCGACGAAACGCTAACGATCAAGCTTGCCATTTCAACGTCCGCGCAGACGGTTGTCGTCACTGCAACCCGATCCCCTGTCCCCGGTGAAGCCTCGGGGGCGGATGTGGACACTTTGAGTGCTGCGCAACTCACCACTATGAAGCCGGTGGCTGCGAATGACGCGGTGCGGTTTCTGGCAGGAGCAGTGGTGAATACCGCTGGGCAGCGTGGAGGCCTGGCGTCGTTGTTCGTGCGCGGGGGCGAATCGAACTACAACAAGGTCATAGTTGACGGAGTCACGGTAAACGAGCCCGGCGGCACATTCGATTTCGGTACCCTGTCTCTCGCTCAAGCGGATCGTTTGGAGTTCGTTCGCGGCGCGCAGAGCACGTTGTATGGCTCGGACGCCATGACCAGCGTGGTACAGGTCTGGACTCGCGCTGGCAGTACGCGCGTTCCTGAACTTCGTTTCTCGGCGGATGGAGGCAATCTAGGAACCGCCAACGGTAGTGCCTCTTTGGCCGGGGCGCACGAGCGCTTCGATTACAACCTGTTTGCCGACCAGTTCAATACTAATGGACAAGGTCCGAACGACACATATTCCGATTCTCTGCAAGGCGCAAACGTAGGCGTTGCTCTCTCAGACAATGTTTCGTTACGGGCGCGTTTCCGCCACTCCAACAGCCGCACCGGTTTGCCCGGTGAGTGGAGTTTCAATGGAAATGACCCACTGGTTCCTCCCGCGAATATGTTCCCGCTTCAACCCGACCCAGTCGATCGTTCACGGCTCAACAACATTCTCGGCAGCGTGGAACTTGCCATTGCAGCACCCAGCGGATGGCAGCATCGCTTCACCGGATTCGACTACCTCTACCGGTACGACGAACTGAATCCGAATGGCGATCTGACAAGGATCAACGACAATCCGTCGCACAACGTCGATCACATCAACCGTGCCGGCTTTGAGTACCAAGGCGACTATGCCGAGCGCACCTGGGCTCGTACAACGTTCGGTTACCGGATCGAAAATGAAAATGGATTTGTCGGAAATCTCGCTTATAGCCCGCAGACTCACGGACAGCGCCTCAATCAGGACAGTTACGCGCAACAAGAATTGACTTTGGGGCGTCTTGGTGTGATCGTCGGCGGGCGCTTTGTCCACGATAGCGCCTTCGGCAATGCCGGCGTGCCCAGAGTTGCTCTGACTCTGCTCGCGCTTCGTGGAAACGAGTTGTTCTCGGGTACGCGGCTTCGTTTCTCGTATTCCACCGGCTTCAAAGAGCCGCGCCTAGAGGAGACTTATAATGGGCCCGATATGTTTGATATCGCGAATCGCGGACTGAAGCCGGAGCGCGTCCGCGCCTTCGAAGCAGGCATGCAGCAAGGCCTGTTCAAAAACAAATATGAATTGAGCGCGACTTACTTCAATAATCTTTTCCACGACCAGATTAACTATGTGGAGGTCGATCCGATAAATTTTGTGGGAGAGTATGTCAATGTGAACAAAGCGTTTGCGCAGGGCGCTGAGATCGTGCTGCGGGGAAGGGTCACGTCAAGGCTGCTGCTCAACAGCGCCTACACCTACACTTCGTCCGAATACCTCGACAATCCATCGCCTTTCGATCCTGTCTTCGATCCGGGTCAGCCTCTGTTGCGGCGTCCGAAACACTCCGGAACCACGTCTCTTTCGTACCTGGGATCGCGCTGGGGCGCCAATCTGGGCGCGAGCTTTGTCGGCCGTCGATCCGACTCCGATTTTTACAATCTCGGCGTTAATCACGCGGTCGGTTATGCGCGCGTCGATCTGGGTGGGTGGTACGCCATCAACTCGCGATTGACGGCTTATGTGAACGTCGAGAATGCGCTCAATGCCCACTACAACGAAGTTGTGGGATATCCAGCGTTGACAGCAAACTTCCGTGCAGGGTTGAGGTTTCGAATCGGAGGAGAGTAGGTCTATCGGCGAGTACCGGCAGTTTCTTTCGGCTCGGAGGATCGCAAATCATCGGTTGCAACCGACATCCGGGGCGTCGCGGAGGCGCTCCCGCCGTTGTAGCGATGGCGCACCTCGTGAAGTTTCTCAACCTCTTTTTCGCCGAGGGGCTGCTCGTTGCCGAGGAGGTGAGTGACGAGGGCGATTTTCGCGAAGTGCTCCACGGTTTCCATCTTCATGTAGGCGCTCTCGAGCGAAGAACCGCAGGTCACGACTCCGTGATTCGCCATCAGAATGGCGTCATGGTTCGGAATTAAGGGCTCCAGAGCGTCGGTGAGTTCGGGAGTGCCCGGAGTGCCGTAGCGGGCCAGCGGGATCGATCCCAGGCCGACGACAACTTCGCAGACCAGCGGGCGATTCAAGTCGTAGCCGGATGCGGCGAACCCGGTGGCGGTCGGCGGATGTGCGTGGACGATGCCATGCACGTCGGGGCGCATGCGGTAGATCAGCAAGTGCATGCCAATCTCGCTCGAAACCCTTCGCTTGCCGGAGATGCGTTTCCCGTCCATATCTACAATCACCATGTCCGTGCCCCGCATCCTGCCTTTGCTGATACAGGTTGGAGTCACGAGGAGGTGATTGGCATCGAGGCGTACGGACAGATTCCCATCTGTGGCGGCAACAAAACCGTTTTCGTGCAGCATGCGGCCATACTGCACAATCGCTTGACGATGCTGGCGGTCACTGGCCATGGAGAAAAGGATAAAAGCTCGCGCGGCCATGGTACAGCACGTCTCAGAATCCTTACAACCATTACAGCGTCAAAATGTGTAAATAGCCGCACAAAGAAGGTCTGTAGCCTTGCGGGAGCGACTGTGACGTCTACTTCAAACCCTATAATCTCCTCGATGCTCGTCTCAGACTTCCATTTCGATCTGCCACCTGAGCGCATTGCGCAGGAACCCCTGGCTGACCGTTCCGATTCGCGGCTGCTCCAACTCAATCGTTCAGCGGGGAATTGGCTGGACCGGAGGTTTCGGGAATTCCCCGAATTGCTGCGGCCGGACGACCTGCTGGTGTTGAATAATACGAGGGTCTTTCCAGCCCGCCTCTATGGCCACCGCAGCGGCCAGAGAGCTCACCCCGTGAGCCCGCGCGATCCGGCGGCCGACGCTTTTCTCGGGAGCCGCGTCGAAGTTCTCCTCACCCGCCAGTTAGCGGAAGACCCGAATGAATGGGAGTGTCTGGTGCGACCGGGAAGGAAAATCGGAGTCGGAGAGAGGCTGCAGTTCGCATCGCAGGGCGGCCCGCCTGGCGAACCTTCTTTACTGGAAGCCGAAGTAACCGAGCGTGGGACGTTTGGAGAGCGACGCATCCGATTCACTCCGGTACCGGATTTTTTTGCCCGCGTAGAGCGCATCGGCCACGTCCCACTTCCTCCTTACATTCATCGCGACGAAGATCGGGCAGACGACCGGGAGCGTTACCAGACTGTCTATGCCCAAACTCGCGGATCGGTGGCGGCACCGACGGCTGGATTGCACTTTACTCCTGAAATTTTGCAGCGCATCCGTGCGCGCGGCGTTGAGATTGCGGAGATCACGCTGCATGTCGGGCTGGGCACGTTCCAGCCGGTTCGAGCGGAAAACGTGGAAGATCACAAACTGCATCGCGAGTGGTACGACATTTCTCCTGAAGCCGCGCGGGCCATCAATCTGGCAAAGAGTGCCAAACACCGGGTGGTGGCCGTGGGGACAACGACTGTGCGGACACTGGAGTATGCTGCGGGCGCTTCGGCGCAGAAATCCAGGGGAAATCATATCGATTCAGGGTCCGGGGAAGCCGACGCTTTTATATATCCTGGCTATCGTTTTCGCGTTGTGAATGCATTGCTGACAAACTTTCATCTGCCAGAATCAACGCTATTGATGCTGGTATGCGCGCTCGGTGGGAAGGAGCTAGTGATGAACGGCTATCGGCATGCGGTCGAGGCTGGTTATCGATTTTATTCCTACGGGGACTGCATGTTCGTGGAATAGCCCGCACTTCGCTTCGAGCTGTGACGCTCCAAATCTATGTAAACTTGTTCTACTTTGTTCTTGTCCTTCATGCCTCGACGCGTCAGCATCCTCGTAGTCGTAGTCTTTACTCTACTTTTCTTCATCGCAGCGCAAGCTCAGCACAAGACAACCCCGAACCAGGGCGCGAAAACCGTCCCTGCGCGGAACGAGGATCCACAACTGTTCCGCAATACCACGGTTGGATTCCGATTCCAGATTCCCTACGGCTGGGTGGACCGCACAAAAGATTTGCAGGCCGGACACGAGGCTGGCAAAGCGGACGTTCTTTTGGCGGTTTTCGAGCATCCTCCGGAGGCAACGGGAAATACCGTCAATTCGGCTGTCGTAGTCGCCTCCGAAAGCGCGTCGTCCTATCCCGGCCTCAAGCGAGCCGAAGACTACCTCGGCGCGCTCACGGAACTAGCAACGGCAAAGGGCTTCAAGGCCGATAGCGAGCCATACGAGGTCGACGTCGAGTCGCGGCAACTGGTGCGCGCCGATTTCGTCAAGACGCTTAACGACCAGCTAACGATGCACCAGTGCACGCTGGTTCTGCTGGCGAAGGGTCAAGTAGTCTCGTTTACATTCATCGCCGGGAGCGAAGATGAACTCGACGAACTGATGGACGGCTTGCATTTCGGCTTGGCAAAAGCCTCCCCACGTTAGACGTTTTGTGGGGACCAGATCGAGCCGAGCGGGGCCACTTCGGCGACTGCGGGAACGATGTCTCTAACAGCCTCAAAAAGCGCCGTTTATGCTCTCGATTCCAGCCTGAAATCACCCCTTTTTTATGGTAAAATACAAGCAGCTCGAGTGCTGGCTAAATAGCAGAAAATTCAATAAGTTGAGACTCACTGAGCGGTCCCGGAATCGTCCCTTGGATTGGGGTACCCGATCCGGCTTTTTTCACGGAGCAGAATGGCCACGAAAGAATTGCAAGCCGAACTCCTTAACGCAACGAACAAGAACGACAAGACGAACAACGGAGAATACACCGCTGACTCGATCAAAGTCCTCGGCGGAATGGAAGCGGTGCGTAAGCGTCCCGCGATGTACATCGGTTCGACCGGGGAACTTGGTCTGCATCACCTGGTGTACGAAGTCGTGGATAACTCGGTCGACGAAGCGCTCGCCGGCCACGCCGACAAGATCGACGTTACGATTCATCTCGACAACTCGATTACCGTCGTCGATAACGGACGTGGCATTCCCGTCGACAACATGGACATCGATGGCGAGAAGATTCCTGCTGCGCAGGTAGTCATGACCACGCTGCACGCTGGCGGCAAGTTCGACAGCAACTCTTACAAAGTCTCCGGCGGATTACACGGCGTTGGTGTTAGTTGCGTCAACGCGCTCAGTGAGGAACTTGATCTCGAAATCTGGCGCGACGGTTTCACCTGGGAGCAAACCTATTCGAAAGGCGAGCCCACCAGCAAACTGCGCAAGACCGGCGCTGCCAAGATCAAGACTGGCACCAAGGTTCACTTCGTGCCCGACAAAACAATTTTCACTACGACGGTCGAATACAACTTCGACACCTTGTCGCAGCGCCTGCGCGAACTGGCGTTCCTGAACAAGGGCCTGGTCATCACGCTTACCGACGAACGCCAGACCGACTCGAAGACTAGCGAGGCGAAGCGGACCGAATTTAAGTACAACGGCGGCATCGCCGAGTTCATCAAGCACCTGAACCGCGGCAAGCAGACGCTCCACGACAAGCCGATTTACATGGAAGCCGACAAGGACGAGGTCCACATCGAGATCGGGATGCAGTACAACGATGCGTATTCGGAGTCGGTGTTCAGTTTCGCCAACAACATCAATACGATCGATGGTGGCACGCATCTCTCGGGTTTCCGCACCTCGCTGACTCGCACCATTAATTACGCTGGACAGCAGATGGGCCTGTTCAAGGACGTGAAGGAAAACCTCAGCGGAGACGACGTGCGCGAAGGCCTCGTCGCCGTGATCAGCGTCAAGCTGCCGCAGCCCCAGTTCGAAGGCCAGACCAAAGGCAAGTTGAATTCCGACATCGCCGGCATCGTGCAGGCTGTCGTCAACGAGAAGCTCGGCGCGTTCTTCGAGCAGAATACGGCTGTCGCCCGCAAGATCATCAACAAGGCGATCGATGCGGCACGCGCCCGCGAAGCTGCGCGTAAAGCCCGCGATCTTACCCGGCGCAAAGGCGCGCTTGATGGTGGAGGCCTTCCCGGGAAACTGGCGGACTGTTCCGAGCGCGATCCCAACCGCTGCGAGCTTTTCCTGGTCGAAGGAGAATCCGCAGGTGGAACGGCGAAGCAGGGACGCGACCGGCGGTTTCAGGCCATCCTCCCGCTCAAGGGAAAAATCCTGAACGTGGAGAAGGCGCGCTACGACAAGATGCTGGCGCACGAAGAAATTCGCGCCATGATCACCGCGCTCGGCACCGGCATCTCGAAAGAAGATTTCGATCCGACTAAGGTGCGCTACGGCAAGATTATCCTGATGACCGACGCCGATGTGGACGGCTCGCACATCCGCACGCTGCTGCTAACGTTTTTCTTCCGCCACATGCAGGAACTGATCAAGCGCAGCAACGTTTACATCGCGCAACCGCCGCTATTCGGCATCAAGAAGGGCAAGACGCACCAGTACATCAAGAACGAGCACGAATTCGTCAAGGTCATGGTGAAGCGCGCCTCGGAAGGCTTGATCATCCGCTACGGTGAGGGCGCGGCCAAGCTCGAAGGACCGGCATTGACCAAGTTCATCACGGTTCTCAACGAATATCTTGGCTTCCTCGGTAATTTGAACAAGCGCATCCGCGCCGAAGAGATTACAAGCCTGCTGCCGAAGCTCGACTTGGCGAAACGCGCCGATTTTGAAGGAGACAAAAAGACGCCGCCCAAGAAAATTGAGAAGCTGGAGCGAGAGCTCAAGCGCTTGCAGAAAGACTTGAAGCTGAAGAGCATCGACACGCGTTTCGACGAAGAACACAATCTATGGGAACTGATCTTCGTGAACGCTCAGGGAGCGGAGCACATCATCAACTGGGAACTGGCGTCCACTCCTGAATGCAGACAGCTGGTCACCAAGTTCAAGCAGATCGAACAGTATCTCGAACCGCCGTTTGTGGTGGAGAGCATCGTCCGACCTGCCAAAGCCACCTCGGCCACGGAAGAGAAAGATGAAGAGTCCAATGGCGAGGACGAGAACTTGAGCGCCGCCGAGAACGAAGAAGGCGAAAAGGCGCAGAAGAAAACCGGCAAAGCTCCGGCGCGACGCGCGAAGGAGCCGGAAATTGTCGAGAAGAATACTGCCCGCGAACTCTTCGACTACGTGCTGGGGGAAGGACGCAAAGAATACGTCGTCCAACGCTACAAGGGCCTCGGTGAGATGACGGCCGAGCAGCTTTGGGAGACAACCATGGATCCCGAACGCCGCACGCTGCTGCAGGTTCGGCTCGAAGACATCGCCGAGTGCGAAACGATTTTCACCACGTTAATGGGTGAAGACGTTGAGTCTCGTAGAAAATTTATCGAAGACAACGCGCTGGATGTGAAGAACCTGGACATTTAATTCGGCTGCATGTTCCCCAAGTTACCCCGAGTTACTTTCTTCCGAGCTTTCTTCAGATCCTGCCACGCAAGTTCCGTAGCCGTCCCCGTTCTAACCCCAAGGCGCAGGCTCCCCCTCCGCCAACGCCGGATAGGAAAAGGGAACCATGCACAAACTCTTTGTCGCGTTACTCGCTCTGAGCCTTACGCTTTCCGCCGCCGCCCAGAACACAGCTGACAACGCGCCATCGCTCACCATCTATAACCAGAATTTCTTCGTCGCCCGCGATCACTTGACGCTCGACCTGAAACCTGGTGCCAACCACGTGGCGTTCGCCGGAGTTCCCGCCCACCTCGAGCCCGACTCTGTAATTCTGCGCGACCTGACGGGGCGCCCTCTGCAAATTCTTGAGCAGAGCTACCGCAATGATCCGATATCTCAGGAGCTGTTGCTCTCCTTCTACGAAGGCAAGACCATCGACTTTGCGGTCGGGACCAACGCCGATGGCAGCGATGTCAGGATGCAAGGAAAAATCATTCGCAGCGGATACGTTTCGCCGTCCTACATCAATGGATATCCGCAGCAGGCCTCCACTCAGCCGATCGTTGAGATTAATGGAATCCTGCGCTTCGGGCTCCCCGGCCAGCCGAGATTTCCGGCGCTCAGCGATGATTCGATTCTCAAGCCCACATTGAACTGGCAACTCGCCACCACGCAGGCTGGACGCAGCGAAGCCGAAATTTCGTACGTATCTGGCGGTATGACCTGGCAGTCTGACTACAACCTGGTCGTATCCGACAGCGCGAAGAATTCCGGTATGAATTCACTCGATCTCGTCGGGTGGATCACCATGCAAAATCACAGCGGGAAGACATTCGAGAACGCGCGCATCCGGCTGATGGCGGGAGACGTGAGCAAACTGCAAGGCACCGTTAGTCGAAATGCCTATCGACTCGAAGCCAAGGCGATGGACATGGCTGCTCCGGCACCAGTTGTCACTGAAAAGTCTTTCGATGAGTTTCACCTTTACACGTTGGAACGTCCGGCTACGTTGCACGACAACGAAACCAAACAAGTCGAGTTCGTGCGCGCAACCGGCATCCAATCGCAACGGCTCTACATCTACGATGGCGCGCAGACCGAGCAGTACGGCTATTACTCACCGGAGCAGATTCGCAATGAGCCGGGCTATGGCACAGCTTCGAATCCGAAGGTGTGGGTGATGCAGGAATTGAAGAACTCGGAGGCGAATCGCCTCGGTATCGCATTGCCCAAGGGACGCCTTCGCTTCTACCGCCGCGACACTGATGGAATGCTGCAGTTCATCGGGGAGAACACGATCGACCACACTCCCAAAGACGAGATGATTCGCACTTACACGGGCAACGCTTTCGATATCGTCGGAGAACGCAAACGCACTAACTACCACGTTGATTCAAGCGCGCACTGGATGGAGGAGAGTTTCGAGATCAAGGTCCGCAACCACAAAAAGGAACCGGCCAACGTGCGTGTAGTGGAGCATCTCTACCGTTGGACGAACTGGAAGCTCAGCGAGCAGTCACTTCAATTCAAGAAGCGCGACGCGCAGACGATCGAATTCCCGGTAACGGTTGCTCCCGACGGCGAGCAGGTTGTGACCTACACTGTGCACTACTCGTGGTAGGTGGAACGCGGGGAGGATCCGTCATCACCCACTCCGTATTTCACTTCCGGGTACATCCGGTGAAACACAAACCACAGTACCGGAATCAGCGCGAATACGACGTAGCTGCCCTCGGGCCCCACCGTGCCGCCGCTCAACCAGTCTGGGCCGTGGAAGCTGGAGTTGAATAGATGGCCCGGCAGAACCGCTCCGCTGTCGGGAACCGAATAGAGATAGGTCTCGCCCCAGTCCCACGACATGTGGAAGCCTACGGCAAACCAAAGGGTGCCCGTCCGCCGAAGGGTGAGACAAAAGAAGAAGCCGATCAGTCCGGCCGCCACCAACCCAATCGTTGTTTCGCCCGGGTTGCGTCCATGGATGTAACCGAAGGCAAACGACAGAAAAACGGCTGCCGGCCAAAAATTGATACCGCGTGATAGCACCCACTGCGAATACCCGCGCATCAGGAAGTCTTCGAAGAATGCGGTGACCAGGAAGAACACCAGGTAGTACGCAGCGAATCGCCAGATGCGCGCACCGTGCAGCGCGATGGCACCGAATTCGAATGCTCCCGTGGCACGCAATGCCAGCATCAGGAGACTCAAAGAAGCGATTCCCCAAAGCGCCCCCACCAAGAAATTCTTCCCAAAAGCTTGCCGCACGGGCAGCCCGAAAGTCCCGAACGCATGTCCTTCAATCCGAGCCATCACAAAGCCTGGCACAATCACAGCCGTCATCATGCTGGCTTCGACAACCATCTGCCACCAAGGTCCGCGTAAATGCGACTGAATGGAAACGACCAGCCAACCTTCGATCTGAAAGACAAACCAAGCCATCGCGAGATAGATCAGCCAGCGCGGGAGCGCGTAGATTCCGTCTGGCCCGACTAAGATATCTCGAACTCGGGATGGAACAGATGCGGTCGACTTCGGCGGATACTGTGGCAATCCTGGCGAGAAAGACTCTGGTGATTTTCGACCTTCTGCCGTCACGGGTAAATCCGGATCCGCCGAAGAAGGTTTGTTATCCATCACTGTCCCGGACATGGTAAAACAACCAGTCCGCTTTGTTGCGACGAATTCTTCAATCCGACGCTTTTCGCGCCCCGCAGTTTGCCGCGGCGGCGCTGCTGCTGGTCTATCTTCTGCAGTGCGTCTGGCTCGTGCGGGTGCAGACCTTGCAGGCCTCCGTACCCGAGTCTGACCAGGCTTTGCGCATCTACCAGGGCCTTGCCCAATGGACGGGAGGCGCCATTGCGGGCACTCCAGAATCGCTGCGGTCGGAAGCGATCACTGGCATCCCTTCGGCTGGCAGATCTGGCCACCTGCGGGTGCGCGACGGTTACGACGAGGATCGCTCCCCGCTCTACTATCTCGTTGCTGCCGCGCCATTGCTGCTCCGTCCTGCTACTTGGTTGCCGGAAATATTCCGCCCAATGCTTGCGGTTACCCCATATTTGTTTTTCGGAGTCATGCTTGGAGCTTCGCTCTGGTACGTGGCGCGCCGTCTTTACGGCAACGCTGGCGGATACATTGCACTCGCTCTCTACTGTTTTTCACCAGCAATAATCGTAAACACTACCGGGACGCAAAGTCTGGGAGAAATTGGCGGGGTATGGGGAGCGTTCGGTTCGATCTTCACGGCAGTTGCCGTTGCACATACGCTCTATGCGCCGCGCGAAGTCGTGCTCTGGAACTGGCGCCGCATCCTTCTTTTGGGGCTATCGTTGGCACTGGCCGCAGGCAATCAGTTTTCTCTGGGAGTGCTCGCGGTGGTGATTTTACCGATCATGCTCTGGGTAGCTCCCGTTCGATCGCGCGCGGTGGTCGCGATCTGGACCACTGCGCTCGCTGTCGCTCTGGTGCTTCTGTTTGCTGCCTATTTCTTTGAACCCACTTTGTTTGTGCAGGGAATGTTGCATGCGCGCTGGATCACTTTCCATCCCATCGCGCTGGGGATGCCTGCGGCGTACCGCAGTGCCTTGCAGGCAATCGGCGGAGGCAGCCCGCCGCTGAAGCTCGTCCTCCCAGTAACCCTGATCGCCTATATCGGATGGAAGCGCAGCCGGTATTTTGGCAACGCCGCCCCACTTTTGATCGCTTTGCTGTTTCTCATTCTGGCCCTTGGCGCTCCCGATTTTCCGGGACAGGGCTTTCATCTCACCGTGCTGGTATTCCTTTTTGTCTTTGTCAGCGGAGTGTTCGCCGACCTGCTCGAAACTCAAGGGAGGGCTTTTGTGATGGCGGGTCTTTGCGGAATGCTGGTCGCCGCAGCCATCCGAAACCTTTGGCTGCTGGCGCGTTTGAGATAGCAACGATTTTGCGGGTTAGAATAGTGAGAGCAAACTGAGTCATGAATAGCCCAACTCCCACGGCCAAAACCGTCTACGTGACGCGGACCGGTCTTCCACTCACGTTTCAATTCGAATGGCCCTTCCGTCACGCCACTTCAGGAGCTGATTTTGAGGTGCTCCACGCCGTCATTACTCTCGAAAATTCCGACGGTCTGCGGGCACTGGTGGCCGTGAATCTCTCAGCGACGCTGCGCGAGGTCCTACCTTCGCTCGAACCGAAAGATACGGAAGCTCCGGTCATCAACGCGTTGCGGAAGGAAGTCGACAACAAACAGATCGAATTCTTGAAATCGGGGAAACTGGTTCCGCTACCGTTCTCGAGCCGCCACTACAGCTTCAAGCTCAGCAAGTGGACGTTCGGCAAAGCGAGCGACGAAGAGATTGCCCGCGCGATTGAGCGCAAAGTCTACTGGCAAACTTTCTTGGTGGGGGGAGATGTGTGGCTGGGAGATGCCACCGAAGCTCTCTATCTCGACACTACTACTGATCACATCGCCGAGATTGCCGCTGCACTCGCGAAAGATGGCAGGTTCACCATGGCCCGGCGCTATGCCGCCGCTCTTCCGGCGCTGATGAGTCAAAGGGACCGATTCGAATCCGAAGCGGACACTGCGCGCCAGCAACTGGAAGAAAAACACGCCTTCGAGCGCGGCTAGAACTGGTTAGAGCGGGCGGGAGTGTCTACCGTACACGAACCGACCTACCAAACGCGGCAAGCGTTCTCTCGCACCATTGGCTGACCGGGCTTGCAATGGAAGGCATCTTGAAATTCCTTCATGTTCGATACGACACCGTTGGCGCGATATTTCTCCGGCGAGTGCGGATCGACGGTAGCGCGCATCCGTCTATCTTCGTCGCGCTCGTTTGAACACCAACTCTGACCATAGGCCACGAAAAAACGCTGCTCCGGAGTCATGCCGTCGAGTGGCTCAAGTTTCTGACCCTTTGTGTCTTCCTTCCAAGCGAGATATGCCAGCAAGGTCCCGCCCAGATCCGCCAAGTCCTCACCGTTTGTGAGCTTGCCGTTGATCTTGATGTCGTCGATGATGGTGTATCCCGAGTATTGGTCCACCACACATTGCGCGCGCTTTTCGAACTCTTTGCGGTCGGCATCGGTCCACCAGTTGCGCAGGTTTCCGTGAGCATCGAACTGGCTCCCCTCGTCGTCAAATCCGTGGGTGAGTTCGTGGCCCATGGTCGCGCCCGTGTCACCGTAGTTAGGAGCTGCGTCGGAGAGCGCGCTGAATAACGGCGGCTGCAGCACTCCTGCGGGAAAGTTGATGTCGTTTCTCTGAGGGTCGTAATCCGCATTGACCGTGGGCGGAGTCATGTCCCACTCTTTGCGATCCACCGGCTTGCCGATTTTCGCCAGCCAACGGTGGAACTCGAACCAGGCTGCCCGCTGCGAATTTCCGAACTGGTCTCCGCGGACGACCTGCAGCGAACTGTAGTCGCGCCATACATCCGGA
The DNA here is from genome assembly GCA_963847715.1 of Terriglobia bacterium. Lineage (GTDB taxonomy): Bacteria > Acidobacteriota > Terriglobia > Terriglobales > Acidobacteriaceae > Acidiflorens. Next base: position 169,810 of record CAWKAZ010000013.1, on the reverse strand, counting down.
TAACCGACCTTGTTCGCAATCGCGTGCAGCTTGGTCAGCGCCTGCTCCTTGGTGGTCGCCCCCATCCACGGCAAGGCGTGAATCTCACTTTCCATGGCCGCTTCCACTTCCTTCACGATCTTCAGCGCCGCCTCTTTCGCTTCCGGACTGAAATATTTCGCCACGTAGGCCTGTCCCAGGGCCTCTCCCAGGTCGTCATCGACGTCGTTGGTACAGCGCTTCCAGCGCGGAGGGAGTTCTTGCTGTCCTCGAAGTGTCTTGCCGTAGAAATTGAAATTCTCCCGTACGAAATTCGCTGAGAGATCATTCGCTGCATCGTGCGCGGCATGCCATCGCAGATATATTTTCCAGTCGGCCAAACTTTCTTTCTTGATCTCTTCGTTTATGACGCGAAAGTAGTCAGGCGTCACGACATTCAGCGACTTCAGTGGCTCGACGCCTGTTTTCCTGAAATACGTGTCCCATGCAAAGTCCGGCACGAGTTTTTGCACTTCCTCCACACTCATCTTGTGATAGAGCTTGAGAGGATCGCGCCGTTCGACACGACTCATTTGGCCCTTGGCAAGCGCAATCTCCAGGCGCAAAACAGTCGCGGCTTCCGAAGCGGCGGTAGTCGACTGATCTCCCATCAACTCGAACATCTTCGTTACGTGGGTTAAGTAAGCTTTGCGCAGTTCTTCTGACTTGGAGTCGTCTTTCAAGTAATAGTCGCGGTCGGGAAGGCCGAGACCTCCCTGATCGACTTCGGCGATTACCTGAGTCGAATCTTTGAAGTCCTGGGTTGAGCGGAACGCGAACAGCGCTCCTCCGGACGAAAGCGAGGGCGGAAACTGGGCAGTCGCAAGGTAGTTCGCCAAATCGCGCTTCGACTTCAGGCTCGCTATAGTCTCCATGGCTGGCAGCAACGGCTTAATTGCGAGCTTCTCAATGGCGGACTCGTCCATGCACGACGCATAGAAATCGCCGATTTTCTGTGTCACTGCGTCGCGGTTGCCGTCCCGTTTGTTGGCTTCTTCCAGGATCAATCTTAGCTGTGCTCGGTTCTCGTCTTCGAGCTTTCCGTAGGTGCTCCAGTTCGACTGGTCGGGAGGAATTGGGTTTTGCTTCATCCAGCTACCGCAAGAGTAGGCATAGAAGTCAATACAAGGGTCGACTGTTTTGTCCATGGCAGAGACATCAAGCACCGGTTCGGATGCTTTATGTTGGGCAGATACGGGCAGGACGGCTGACAGGGCCGCCAAGACAAGAGTGAGGATTTTCCAGTTCATAGAAAGTTAGACGTTCCGGGATCGCAATCGAGATTATCGTGTTGCACAAAAAGTAGCCAGCGTTGCCGAGTCGCTCCGCCCGGAGATCGCGCCTTCTGCGCTGATTTGGTGCCTCCGCCAGCTGGACTACCTTCGTACACTCCGCCTTTGTATTCTTGACTTAGCCTATTCTAGGCTATAGAGCTAGTTGATCGTATGTTGTGTACCCATTCATATCCGGGAGGAAGGTTATCGGCCATGGTAGAAGTACAAAGTCACGACAGGGAAGAGATCTTTTTCGGGGAGTTTCGGCGCAAAGTGCGGTCGGCGGAAGTTCTTTCCGCGGCGATGCAAAAGCTGTTGCAGGCAATCCAATTTAGTGGGCGTCTAAGTGTAGTCGTACAGAATGGGCGGATTTTGAAATCAGGTTACGAGGAGGGTTACTTTCGGCGATCGGAGTCCACGCTAGCACCCATAACCCAGTGAGTAACACACCTAACTAAATATCACTACAGGTCATCGTAAGAGAAACGAGCCCTGGGCCGAGTGATCGGCGCCAGGGCTTTTTCAATTTCCGCGACTCAGTCTGACACTGGAGGCGTAATGAACTTCGAAGACTGCTTTCAAGATGGAGGAACACTACTGGAATTGAAATATTGCGAACGGTGCGGGGGACTGTGGCTACGTCCACGAGGGTGGGCGGGCGTGCATTGCGCAAGTTGCCGCGCGTGCGTGGCAGCTATGCCCGACTCAGGTCAGGCTCTCCCGGACAAGACCTCTCGTCGTAAGGTGCGCCCGCCGGCGATCAACGGTCGAGAAAGAAGGCTTACGGTCCCCGCACGGATTAATCATCTTCAGGGTGTTGCGGTCGCGGAGGTGCGGCTATGACAAACACACCCCCAACTGCCGCATTGCCGTTGCACCTGATGGCAGGGTCGGAACTGCCCCCCTCGGTGGTATTCGGCGAGACCGAAGCCGACCTGTGGCCTTACCGCAATCGCACGGTAGCGCTCTTGCGTCGTTATGCCCGGGCCTCGGTAGAAGTGGGAAGGCTGCCCTCTTTGTTAGGGCGAGAGTTCTTCCGCACGCGAGTGACGTCATACACCATGAGAAATTTTGAGGACGTTGTGATCTTTGTTACCGACATGGAACAGGCGATCGAGAAGCTGAACGCTAGCGACAAGAGGTTGCTGGCCATGAATGTCCTCGAGGAGTACACCGTAGACGAGGTCGCGCGCGAGCTCGGTTGTACGCCTAGAAACGTTCGACGGCTCCTGCAAGACGCGCTCGACCACCTCTCACGAATCCTGCTTTCAGCCGCTATACTGGAGGGGGGTATTGCGACTCTTTCGCGCAAAAGTTGTCAAGAGGGCAGGACGAGCGATTTCGGTGCAAGTGATTCAAAGGATTACGAAAATAAAAATCGAAAACGTGTCCGTTCTACCCCTCCGGTTTGATATCCTGAATATAAGAGTTGAAAAACAACAATTCATCAAGGCGCGATGCGAATCGCGCCTTTTTCTATTTACCGGGAAAGGTGACGTAAAATCATCGTACTCGTCCGCGGCAGACGAAGGATTGGTTTTGGAAGGCGAACGGAACGCTGCATGGACATGACCTGGGTCACCGAACGTGTTGCGCTGGGCGGGGGCATCTGGAACGCGCGAAATATGGAAGAAATCGTAAAAACGGGCGTCACGCACGTGATCGACATGCAGATCGAGTTCGATGACCGTCCGCTTGCGGAACCTTATGGAGTCCAAGTGCTGTGGAATCCTACGGACGACGATTTTCTGCCCAAGCCACCCGAACTTCTGAAACGCGGGGTTGATTTCGCGCTCGAAGCGTTGGCCGATCCCGAAGCCCGGGTCTACATACATTGCGCGGCGGGAGTGCATCGCGCTCCGATGATGACGCTGGCGGTATTGTGTGCGATGGACTGGGAAATAGACGCGGCCATGGTGCTGATTGAGACGCGCAGACCCGTAGTCGATTTCGCGGACGTTTACGTGGAGAGCGTGCGGAGATTTCTGGAGTCGCGGGTTCCCGCTGAACAGCGGACCGCGGACTAACCATCGACATTCGAACCATTGACATTCGATTTGGAGGAAATATGCGAGAAGGGTGCCGCTCAACCGAGCGGCTTTCTTATTGGGCCGCGGTGATACCGAATACCCGTGGCACGGGCGGAACATGGATGCTCCGATCGACTGCGAGGAAGGTTATTTGTTTTCTGGCAACGGCTTTGCTGGCAGGGATGGCCCTGGCCACACAATCGCACGCGCAAGGACCGGGACTTACGACAGTGAGCGATACCGTGTACCGGGCGGATGGCAGTCCCGCATCCGGCACGGTGTTGATCTCATGGCCGTCGTTCCAGACGGCGTCAGGAGACGCCGTCGCGGCAGGAAACCTGAGCGTGAGCATCGGGCCGCTCGGGGCGTTCACCGCGCAACTGGTTCCCAATGTTGGCGCATCTCCGGCGGGCACGTATTACAGCGTTGTTTTGCAGTTGGACGACGGAACAGTTCGAACGGAGTACTGGGCGGTTCCGGCCACGTCGCCGACAACGATTGCGGCTATTTTGACCACGCCCGGAAATGGACTGAGCAATCTTGCGGCGACGCAGCAGTATGTAAACGCAGAGGTGGCGACACGAGCAATTGATTCCACGGTTGTGCATCTGGCCGGGACGGAGACCATCACTGGCACAAAGCAGTTCGCCGTGCCTCCAGCGTTGCCTGCGCCTGCGGGCGCTAACGATGCCGCGAACAAGGGATATGTGGATGCGGCGGTGGGCAATGTAGGGTCAGGGTCCTACGTCTCGAAGGCAGGCGATACTATGACTGGTCCACTTACTCTGCCTTCGGATCCCGTAGCCCCCAATCAGGCATCGGACCGGCACTATGTGGACAGCGGACTTGCCGTGAAGGCAGACTTGATCAACGGAGCCGTGCCAGCCGGAGAATTGGGCTCAGGTGTAGCTACCTCGGGGACCTGTCTGAACGGTAACTCAACCTGGGGAACTTGCGGCGGGGGCGCTCCTGCGGGGATCACTTATGCAACAACGGCACTCAACTGGACACAAACGGTCTCGAGTCCACTAACTGCCGGAGTACAAACCAGTGTTACTCTTACGCCTTGTCCGATCGGCGTTGACACTACGAGCGGGGCTGGATATCAGGTGTTCCTTTCGGGAGGGGGAAACACCGAGGCTGTCAACGTGTTGACCACTCCCGCGGCTTGCACTTCAGGAGCTTCTTCCGGAACGATTACGTTCACTCCGTTCTATTCGTACGCGGCAGGATATACAGTCAGCTCAGCATCGTCAGGCATCCAGGAAACACTGAACGCGGGCTGCGGCACGGATCCTACGTCGTGGAAAAACAGCCAGTGCAATGTAACGATCCCGGCAAACGGCCCGAACGCGTCGATCACTACGTACAACGTCTACGGAACGATCTTTCTTCACTCAAACCAGTCCGTACTGAACGGTTACGGGACGACATTGAACTGTAAGGGACGTGGCGCCTGCCTGCAGATTGGGGATCTGAAGAGTTCGAATGATTTTTCGAGCATCACCGTGTCTGGGTTGACTTTCCGCGCCCCGGTGAACAATTCGGGCAATGCAGCTTTCGCTGGCGTAGCAATAAGCCAAACACAAAGAACTGCGCAGGTGGTTACGATCACGACCGCGACTCCACATGGTTTTCGGGTTGGAGAGATGGTCACGATCCTCTTTACCGACTCCGCCGCGTATTGGGGCGATGCGGTTGTAACGGCGGTACCGAACTCAACCAGCTTTCAGTACGCGCATGCCGGCGCGGACATTGCCGCTCAAACCACTCCGGGCGTGGTCGCATTGGCCTATGTGGCGGTGTTGGACGATGCGATGAATACTCACCTGGTTGACATCACTCTCGACAAGGTTGGGCAAGCTGGCCGATTCAACAATTGCTTCGATCTGTGGGACGACGAGAATGCCACCATCGACCACTTCAACAATCAGGCTACATCGCTGAACAACAATGTGAACTGGACTGGCTCCTTCGTTTTTTCCGGGGGAAACCAGAGTTCGCCCATCGCACCGGTCATCACCCTGCGGGATTCGACCATCACCGCCAATTACTCGAACGGGATCACGGTTTATAACTCGAACGGCCTTTACGTAGAAAACACTGTAATCGAAGCTACAGGGCCTTGGCAGGTGTACTCTTCAAACACTACGGGAAACTATCAAGGGGCATATTTCAAGAACATCTATGCGGAAAGCATGACTGCCTTGAACCCCCTGTCGCCGGCGCGGTCTCCGTTTCCAGGGCTAGGGATTGCGGGGTTGATTGCGGGCGTATCGAGCGGGGCGGCGAGTTTTCAAGTTGCCGGAAACGGAGGCATGCAGGGCGCGTTTGCGGGCGGAGGCACCGGCACCACTCCCTATTCGTACTTCATCGTGGCCAATGACACGACGGCGGGAACACAAACCTCTCCAATGCAGGTTCTGAATTGGTTATCTACCGGGAGCGACGCGATTCCGGTGCGCTGGCCGAGAGTGGCGAACGGAACGGACACGATTACCTATGACGTGATTCGCATAGCGACTCCCGCTGGAGTCGGCGCGATTTACCCCTACTACGGCGGATGTTCGGGTGGGAGCGGAGGCGCATGCGGATATGTAGCAAAAGGGCTGTCTCAGGCGACTGCCTGCTCGGGTGGGTTAGTGTGCACTTATACCGATGCTGGATCTTCATCGACATCGGCCTACACCATCAAGCTCGGCAGTTATGGTGGGACTTTAAGCTTTTGGCCTGGATCGATTGTATCGGTCAATAAAAGCGTCGTCGTTGACACCGACGAAACAAATACGGTGGGAGTTGGGCTGGGCGGATCGCCGCTGCAGATCGCCAGTCAATGCTCGAATTATGGAGCGACCTCCCCCGGTGGTTACACAACTTGCCTGGCAAATACCTCGTACGCCAATAGCTCAGTCACGAATCAGACCGGCACGATCATAACTGACGGCGATCTGGCGGGCGGTGGCATGAGCCTGACCAAGGGACGATTGAATTTCTCCAGTGCTCCGACGACGACAATCGCCGCGCATCACATCATTACGCTGATTGATTCCCAGCCCGGCCTTACCCAATCAACGTGGGGATTCCGCCCGCCAGCGAGCGTTAACGATACCTGGATTGGAACCGATGTAAGCGGAACGGCAAGCCTTACGACGGGGCAGCTCGCATTTGGAGCGCCGGTAGCGATCACGAACTACATCGCGCAAACTGGCGACGGGTCTCACGCGAATTGGCTGGAGAGGCTGAGCGCATCGCTGAAAGAATTCAACGTTCCCGCAAAATTCGATCAGAACGTGACGCTCGCTGGACTCTCGAATGGTTGTTTAAACGTAACTTCCGGCGTGATCGCCTCCACCGGCAGCCCGTGCGGATCGGGAGGAGGCGGGGGAGTTACATCGATATTTGGCAGGGCAGGAGTCGTCACGGCGGCGAGCGGCGATTATAGCGTTTCACAGGTCACGGGTGCAGCGGCGGATGCCGCGGTGGTCCATAACAACGGCAACGAAACTATTGCGGGAGCAAAGACGCTCACTGGTAACGTGACGATGAACGGGAACCTGATTCTGCCGGCGGGATTCGCGTTTGCTCCTGCCGTGGGCGGCATCGGCTTGGATACGGCTGCAGGATTGCCGGTGGTGAACATCGGGGGGACGACGCAGCAGATTGCACTCACCAGTTCCAATATCAGTGGCCAGGCGGGAACAGCGCTTGCTTTCGCGGGGACTCCAACGCAATGCAGCGGATCATTTGCCACGGGCATCTCCGCGAATGGCAATGCGAATTGCACGACGCCGAACGTTATCCAGCTGTCAGAAACGACGCCCCCAGTGGGCATCCCGAACTGGGGTATATTTTGGTTTGACTCGGCCACTCATTCGGCGCGAGTTATCGACAACAATGGACAAGTTACTCAATTAGGGTTGCCCAATCTGCTCAATGCAGACCCGGGTGGCGATCCCCCGGACAACCTTGAAGAACGGAACGGGACGACAGCGCAGAACTTTCGCGTTTACTCGACTTACGCTAACAACACAACGTGGGACCGGATCTCGCTGGGCTCGGAGACGATTGGCTCGACGAATTACAACGTCCTGCGCAGCGAAGACGCAAACAGCAGTAATGCGCTCAGCCTGGGAATGCACATCGGCTCGGGCATCAAATGGTTCTTTTCGTCTGACGGTACATTTAAGCCGAACACGGACAACAGTTACGACATCGGCACTGACGCCGGACAGGCAATGCGTAGTGTCTTTGCGAAGACCTCGTTCAATATTTACGGTTCTGGGCGTCAGGATTTTGAGTTCCCTAATGATGCCACAAGTGGCACCACGCTAAACCAGCTCGCAGTCTACAACAGCGCTGGGACGGGCGCGCAGACGGCCGCGACGTCAAGTACGGATGGGGTACTCGGCATCGTCAGCGGCAGTGCTGGCACCTCTGGCAAAGCTGTTGTCACGTGGGCAGGATACGCGGCGTGTAACTTCGACGCGGGAAGTCCCTCAGCTGGCGATTATGTTATTGCGAGCACGACACAGGCTGGCAAGTGCCATGATACGGGTTCAGCTACTCGCCCCACTGTGGCGCAGGTGATTGGCCGCATCGAGGCAGGCGGAGTCAGGGTGGGTCTTGCGCCTCCGACCGCGAGCGGGGGCGGGGGTGCTGTTGCTTCTGTCTTCGGACGCACTGGAGCAATCGCTGCGAGTAATGGCGATTACTCTGTGGGTCAAGTAACTGGTGCAGCGGTCGATGCGACCGTAGTGCACTTGGCGGGCGCGGAGACCATTAGTGGATCGAAGACTTTTTCCAGCGATGTTACTCTGAGTGGAAATCTGAATGTTGCCGGCGCGATCAACCAATTGGGCGCGGGCCCTACGCAGTGGTCGGGCAAAGAATGGACGGGAACGACCGCTGCGGTTCCATCCGGTATGGACTTCTCGCTGGGGATTGGTTCGGACAATGCGCTCAAGTGTCAGCTCGCTAGTGGGGCCTCCTGTTTGCCTGTCGGCGCGGTTGCTAGTGTGTTCGGACGTGCTGGCGCTATAACCGCCGCGGCCGGAGATTACTCTGTAAGTCAGGTGACCGGGGCAGCGCCGTTGGCGTCTCCTGCTCTTACTGGTTCACCGACTGCACCGACTCCGGGTGTGGGTGATAACTCGACCAAGCTGGCAACAACGGCCTACGTGCGCGGCGAGATACAGATGGCGTGGTCCTGTCCCGTGGCGGGAACGACTGCGGCGGTCCAATACTGTAACTGGACGCTGCCTGCGACGATCACGGTGACTGGATTTGACCTTGCCGCAAGCACAGCGGCGGCAGGATGCACGACTTATCCTACGGTGCAGATCTGGGATGGTACGGCTAACGCGGAGGTGGGGAGTTATTCCATCGCGTTCACATCCGGCACAAATTTCTTCTCGCAGGTTGCTGGAAGCGCGAACGTGGCAGTCGGGCACTTGCTGCGGATGAAGATCACGACTGCTGGCGCTGGATGTACGACGAATGCCGGCGGTGTCGTCGGCACGATCACCTACCAGATGCAGAATTAGCAGTTTGCTGAAAGAGCGACAACCGGGGCTCAAGCCCCGAGTTATTTGAGGCGACTTACGCGGCTCTGAAGGGCCGCTATTCCACGGCGATCCACGCCTCCGTGGGTTTTGCCGCAACAACTGGAACTTGCGCCTCCCGTTTGCGAGGGAATCTAGAGTTTTCAGCAACCTGCGGGTCGGCGAGTCTCGAACCTATGATCAAGACAATTGTGTTGCTTCTGTGCCTGGGAGCGCCGTTGGCGTGCGCCTCGGATTATTACGTTAATTGCAATTATGGATCGAATGGGAACTTGGGGACCAGTCCGGAGGCGGCTTGGAGAACGATGTTGCAGGTCGGCATTTCAACGTTTCAACCCGGCGACACGATCAACTTACTGCGAGACTGCACCTGGAACGAAACTCTGACGCCGCCGTCGAGTGGCGCGAACGGTTCGGTGATCAAGATCGATAGTTATGGCGCGGGTCAGCCTCCACATCTGACGGGATACCTGCCGATCGCCGCGCGCTGGTGGACTCAGGTGGGGACGTCGAATGTCTGGATGGCGACGCTTTACTCAGGTACGAGCGGGCTGTCTAGTGTCGTGCAGTGCGGCGTTCGTGGATTTTACTGCTTAACGCAGGCGCCGTCACAGCTGCAGTATGTGCGGTTTGGGACAGTGTGGGGAATTGCGCAGGCGAGCGAGGGTGCGCTAAGCCAGGATCGCGATTTCTGGTTTGACTCCACTAACTCACGTTTGTATGTGTACAGCGTGAGTGGGAACCCAGAAGTGCACTATTCGACGGTCGCGCCGATTGTACTTAGCGGGCAGAGCGTTCTGAATCTCAGCGACGTTTCATGGCTGGAGATTCAGCATCTGCAGATCGATTGGTACGACTCTTACGGCGTTCAGGTGCAGGCAGTGGCGCCAGCAACGAGCGACCATTTGTGGCTGGCGAATATCACGGCGGACAGCGAGGTCGAGAACGGGGCTGTGCCGCTCGGCTTTTATGTGCATACGAGCGGGACGCCCGTGGATATCCATCTCTATAACACGGATGCCAACATGAATTATGCCGGATACAGGTTTGATGGTAACGGATGTCTGAGCGGGGAGTGCGCGTTTGAGATCAAGAACTGCCGCGCTTATGGAAATCGCGCCTACGGGATCATTGATAATGTTCAAGGGGCGGTGAGTTATGACTACTGCCATTTGTATGGTAACAATCTGGCGACCGCAGTTACGGTGGACACGTCTGGGACTCCGGGACCAACCGCGGGAGCGCATAACATTTCAGCCGAGACTGCACCGTGGATTCGCCGGTGGCAGCGATGGCCGGCTTATACGACTGTGAGTTATGACGATCCTGGGCTCGTGCAATATAGCGACACTTACGTGAATGGGTTGTTGCCGGTGCTGCGGGCGAAGGGGGTTCCTCTTTCGATTGCGGTGGTAACTGGAGGAACTTACTCGCAGTCTATCGTCAGCGACGTGCAGGGATGGATCAATGCTGGGTGGGATATCAATGCACATTCGATCTCGCACGAATATTGGAATCCGCCGGCGGCGAGTTGCGGCGCGAGTGGGCCGTTTCCGGTCCCGTGTCATGCTTTTGAGAATTTACAGTACACGGGGACGATTGCATCGGCTGTAACTCTGAATATCTCGCATCCGGCAGCTGGACATGGGACTTTGAATGTGACGACGACTCCTGATGATCCGGCGGCGGATATTCATTGGGACTTGACGCCTGCTGCGCCGGGGCAGATTTCCAACGGACTCGATACGTTGGGCGGAATCTTGTACACGCTGCAGCAGCGTGGGGTGTTCTCGGTGGCGCTTGACTCGAATGCTAAGAGCACGGCGCGCAGCATCTCTCTAGCTGATGTTACTGGGATGGATATCAAGACTGCGCCGCAGAATTTGGATCTGGATGAGACGCAGATGGAAACGGAAGAGATGAGCTGGGCGCAGGCCTGGATGAATCTGAATTTGACGGGGCTGCCGGCAAGCCGCGTCTATGTTATGCCGGGGACTTATGAAGATCCGGTGACTGAGAGTATTGCGGCTGGCCTGGGATATGCGGGGGTACGGGGAACCGGGAGCCTGAAGCCTTGTTGCGGGGCTGATTCGACGCTGGCTAAGGGATATGACGTGCTGAACGTCTTGAGCCAGGGCGTAGTGCCTAATTATCAGAGTCTGAGTTATCAGAAGATGCGGAATCGCATCGCGCAGGATGTTTTCAAGAATGCTTTGTGGGGAAGGCCGATTGGATACTTCTGGCATGTGAATGAACTGCGGCCGGACGAGGTTGCTAACTTTGCGGATGCTCTGGTGCAGGCTGGCGCTACTTTGGAATCGAACACGCAGCTGGTCAATTTTCTGTTGGCCTGTCAGGCGAATGATGTGGTGCCGGCGGGGTATGTGGCGGGCAGCTATTACGTTTGTCCGGGGAGCGGGGTGGAGGCGGATTTTCGGCCTACAGTGAATTCGCCGGTGCGGGATGCAGGCCTCAATTTGGGAGTTGAGTATCAGTATGACCTGATGGGAATCAATCAGAATGTTTTTGGGGCGGGGTGGGAGATTGGGGCTTACGTGTATGTGCCGGAGGGGGTCAGTGCCGGGCATTGAAAGACAATTGCAGAAGTCAGAGGTCGGATTGCAGAAGTGAAGAACCTAGGTCAGAGGTCAGATTGCAGAGGTAAAAACCTAAGGCAGTTAGAGGTCAGATTGCAGAGGCGTTCGAAAGAGCAGAGGTTGGGGAACGGGAACAATGGGAAGCCGGGGGCGAAGGGTGAAGAAAAGGTTGTAAAGGTGGTTCCCCTCGCGCCCGACGGAGTCGTGAACCACTTCGTGGGACTGGGTGGGGTCCAACAGAACGAGGAGGACAGGGCGGGCTGGGATGGAGGGTCGGCGGAGGAGCCAGTTAAGGACGCGGATGCGGAGTGGAAAGAAAAGTTAGGTGGACTTATCGATCTCGGAAAGGGGCTGGACCGGCCTACGCGGAATCCGGCGTACTGGCGGGAGGTTCCGGGGAGGACGGAACTCTGGAGGATGCCGGAAGGAGACGTATGGCTTGAGCAGCATTTGCAGATCCGGACAAAGCTGGGAGAGGTGAAGCTGATGAAGCTGAACCCGGCGCAGCAGGCGTATTCGCGGGTGTGCGCGGAGAAGGAATCGAAGCGGAACATCGTGCTGAAGGCGCGGCAGATGGGGATCACGTCGTATATCGCGGCGCGATATTTTGTGCAGACGATCATGAGGCCGGGGACGCTGACCATGCTGGTGGCGCACGACCGGGAAGCGGCGGAGGAAATCTTCAGGATCGTGCATCGATTCTGGGACAACCTTTCACCCGAGTTTAGGACGGGACCGCTGAAGACTTCGCACTGCAGCGCGCGGGAGCTGGTGTTTCCGCGGCTGGACAGCGAGTTCACGGTGGCGTCGGCGGATGAGAATGCGGGACGGGGACGGACGATTCAGAACCTTCACTGCACTGAGGTCTCGCGGTGGGGACGGGAAGGTTTGGAAGCGCTGGCATCGTTGCGGGCGGCGGTGGTTCCGGGTGGCGAGATTGTGCTGGAGTCGACGGCGAACGGGGCGTGGGGACAGTTTTACGACGAGTGGCAGCGGGCGGAAGAGACGGGATACACGCCGCACTTTTTCCCGTGGTGGTACGAGCGGAGTTATGAGGCTGATCCAGGGCCGTCATTATTGCTCTTGACTGAAGAAGAGACGGCGCTGGCGAACGAGCATGGATTGACAGCGCGGCAGATTGCGTGGCGGCGGCAACAGTGGGCGCAATTGCGAGGGCTGGCGGCGCAGGAATTCGCGGAAGATCCGGTGATATGTTTCCGGGCCTCGGGGGAGTGCGCGTTTGAACTGGAAGTCATTGAGAAGGCGCTAGAGACGACCGCGGAACCGATGGAGAGCCGCGACAACGGACGGCTGAAGATCTGGCTGCCGCCACGGGCGGGACTGAAGTATGTGATTGGGGTGGATCCGGCGGGCGGGGGAGTACGTGGAGATTACTCATGCGCGCAGGTGATCGACCGCAAGTGGGGGACGCAGTGCGCGGAGCTGCATGGGCATTACTCGCTGAAGGAGCTGGCGAAGAAGCTGATCGAGTTGGGAGAGGAATATAACTCGGCATTGCTGGCAGTGGAACGGAATAATCACGGGCACGCAGTGCTGGTGCAGTTGCGGTATCTGGATTATCCGGATGTGTTCATGCAGAAGGGCGAGGATGGGTGGAACACGACAGCGGCGAACCGTCCGTACATGATTGAAACGCTGGCGGTGGTGATGGCGGATGCGCCGGAGTTATTCCGAAGCGCGCGGCTGTGGAACGAGTGCCGAACGTTTGTGCGACAGGTGGATGGGTCGACGCGGGCGGCGGCGGGAGCGCATGACGATTGCGTGCTGGCGATGGCGGTCGCACAGGCGGTGAGGGCGGAAGAGGCGGGACGTCGAGCGAAGCAACGGGATCACGGAGCGGCCGGAAACTGAACATATTCAGTGTGGGGGCCGTCACAGGCAACGGGCGGGGGTAGAGGGTACATTGCAGAAGTCAGAGGTCAGATTGCAGAAGTAAAGGCAAGAGCAAGAGCAAGAGCAAGAGCAAGAACAAAAGCAAAAGCAGAAACAAAACGCAGAAACAAAAGCAAAGGCAGAAGCTTTAACCACGGGGGCACGGGGTTGCACGGGGGGAGCTGCCGGACTTATGACTACGACCGCTGTCCAGCACGTAAAACGAATGCGGGGCGGCGCGCAGGGCCATCTGATGCGCTGCGACGACGGGCAGTATTACGTGGTGAAGTTTCGTAATAATCCGCAGCATGAACGGGTGCTGGCGAATGAGTTCCTGGCAACGCGACTGGCGGAACGGGTCGGACTGCCGGTGCCGATCGCGCAAGTGGTGGAGGTGGAGCCCTGGCTGGTGGAGCACACTCCGGAACTGACGATTGTGTTGGGGAGCCAGACGATTCGGGTGGAAGCGGGCTTGCAATTCGGCTCGCGATTTGTGGTGAGTCCGGTGGAGGGCCAGGTGTTTGACTATCTTCCTCCCGAGATGCTGGACAGGGTGCGAAATCTCGAGACCTTCACGGGCATACTCGCGCTGGATAAGTGGACATGCAACGCCGATGGTCGGCAGGCGGCCTTCTGGCGAAAACTTCGCGAGCGAAAGTATTCCGCGTCGTTCATCGACCAGGGCTATTGCTTTAACGCGGGGGAGTGGACGTTCCCGGATTTTCCGCTGCGGGGTGTGTATCCGCGAAACGAGGTGTATGCGCGAGTGGATGGGTGGGAGTCGTTTGAACCGTGGCTCTCGCGGATTGAAAAGCTGGATACGGATACGATCTGGAGGGTGACGGATGAAATTCCTCCAGCATGGTATGGGGATGCGCGGGACGAGTTGGAGAATCTGGTGCAGCGGCTGATTGAAAGGAAGACAGTGGTAAGGGAGTTGATTCTGGCATTTCGTGGATCGCCACGACGCCCGTTTCCGGATTGGATGGAGAATTAGCCGTCAGCCGTCAGGTAAGTTGACGACCGGGGCTGAAGCCCGCATTGATCGAGGAGACTTACGCGGCTGAAGGGCCGCTCTTCCATGGTTGTGCCAGCATTGCGGAGTTCTTAGTAAAACTGCGACGAACTGATGGCTGATGCTAGAGGTTGATGGCTAACAAGCGCCAACTCGAGCTTCATTTGCTGCGATTGCTGCCGCATCCTTTGCGGGACGATTTCGTTACCGTGGGACTCGCGCTGCTGGAGAGCGATGGCGGCTTTGGCGAGGTGCGCTTTACGCGCGACTGGAAGGTGTTGCAGTGCGTGGCTCCGGATGTGGAGTTGGAGTGGTTTGACCTGGTGGAGAGTGAGATTCGCGCGGGGCTAGGGACTTTGCGGCAGCGCGAGGAATTGCTGGCGTTTGTTGGCGAGAGATTTGGGACGATGCTCGATGTGGCTCCGACGAAGGCGGTGGTTACGGAGGATCCGGCGAAGGAGATGGAAGTGCTGGCATCCATGTACCTAGTTCCTTTGCCGCGGGGCGAGCGTGCACAGGTCCGAACCGGCCGGGTGGCCATTGTGCACACGATGACCGAAGCCTTCCGCGACGCAGGCGTGTTGGAGTTGATGCAACCGAACCTGGACGTGGTGAAGTATACGGGGCAGGGCGATCCGTTTCGGATTGATTTTGGATACCGGGTGGGAAGTTCGTTGAAGATGTTTCATGCTGTGCCGCTCGCCGCGAATGTGGATCAGGTGGTGGCTTTGGCGTATCGTTATTCACGGGTTGAGGCTGGGATGCGGCAGGTGCAGATGCGGGCCTCTCTGACGGCGGTAGTGGATCTGGAGCTGGCGGCGCAGGGAGAGAAGACCCGGTTCGCGATTGGAATGCTGGAAGAGACACAAGTGCGAGTGAGAACGGTGGCGGAGATGTCGGAAATCGCGGGCGAGGTGCGGCGGGAGTTGAGGACGTGAACGCATTTCTCGACATCTTGACTGTAGCTGTCGTGATCGCGGGTGTGGCTGCGTTCTTCTATGCATGGTTTCGCCTGCTGAAGACATCGGTTGAGAAGTTGTTCAGCTGGCGAGACGGGATCAGCATGGCTGCGATCGCGCTTGCGACCGTAGCAGTATTCCTTCGGTTTGTGATGCCTGCGTTCTGGGGAAGCGATTTTGGAGACCAGGTTCGATTTGCCGACAAATGGGCCGCTGTGAGTCTAAAGATTTGCGCCCTAGGACTACTCGTGACCTTCTTTGGCCGACCGCGATTGATCGCTCCCATTGGGATTGCTTGCGTCGGCACGGCAGTCTTCTGGGTCATGAGCACGATTCCATAGAGTCGCAACGCAGGTACCTGGCAAATTGGATAACTGAGCGGCACGGCGAAAGCTGTGCCGTTTATTTTTGCCGTGAGAAGTGCGTGCTGAGCGCGGCAGTCAGCGGCTGAAGCCGCGATCGATTCGGCGGCAATACGGCACGAGACTCGTGCCCTTCCCAAAACCGGACCGAGGGGGGCGCGCGGAACGTCGCGGCACACCAGACGAGGAGATTCATGAACATTCGAGAGAAAGTGCGCGGCGTTTTGCGCCGGGTGGCCGATGTGTCTTTGCGGGACTGGCTTTCTGCCAGTTTGTTTGCCCGTCGCGACGGGCGGCGGACGTCGGGAGCGGGGTCGAACCTGGCTCCGCTCTCATCGCCGGTTTTTTCGCAGACGGGCACGCGGACAGGAATGTCCGCGCCACACAATCTGGTGCCCAAACCTACTCCGGCGAATCTGCGGCGGTTTGCGGAGACGCCGGTGGCGCGGAGGGCGATCAACGTTATTAAGGATCGGATTGTCGGGATGCGATGGCGCATTCAGCCGCGACGCGGACGGGTGCTGGAGCAGATTCCGGATGGTACGCCGCGCATCCAGGCTCTGACGGAAAATTTCGAGGCTCCGAATCCTGATGATTCGTTCCGGTCGCTTCTGGAGCAGGTGCTCGAGGACGTGATCGTTGGAGGATTTGGAGCGATCGAGTTGGATCTGGTGGATGGGTGGTCGCTAGGTGATGCCGAGCTTCGCTCGGCTTGGCGGGCAGGAATGCCCGCCCCACACGGGCCTCTGGTGATGTGGCCGGTAGATGGGGCGACGATCCGGATCATGACGGATTGGGATGGGCGTCCGGATTCTCCGCGATACGCGCAGGTGACGGGGTTGTATGGAGCGGACGGGCAGATCGTGCTGAACGATAACGAGCTGAGTTACATCCGGCTGAATCCGCGAACGCATACGCCGTTCGGGTTGGGGCGGGTGGAGGTGGCGTTTGAAACGATCAACGCATTTCTTGAGCGCCCATCGGTATGCGGGGCGGCTGGCTTCGAATTCGGTGGTGCAATACGCGCTGTGGCTGCAGGGTCTGACGCCGGCACATCATGAGCGGCTGATCCGGTGGTGGCAGGACGAGATTGAGGGCACGGGCCGTGTGCCGATCATTTCGGCGGAGTCGAAGCCGGAGGTGCTGCGCTTTGGAGCAGGAACGGATGCAGACCTGCGGCTGGCATGGCAGGAATTTCTGCTGCGGATTATCGCGGACGCTTTCGACTTGCCGGCGCAGTTTCTGGGAGTTGGAGCGCGATGTGAATCGGTCGACGGCGGCGGAGATGAGTGAGCTGGCGTTCCGGTCGGCGATTGTTCCGACTGCGCGTCTGGTGGCCGAGTATCTGACGCGCGATGCGATTGCGAAAAAGCTGGGGTGGACGGATCTGGAGTTTGTATTCACCGACGTCGATGCTGAAGACGAGATGGAGCAGGCGCAGATTGACGAGATCCTGCTGCGCAACGGAGTGGTCACGGTGAACGAAGTGAGACGGGCGAGGGGATTGGCGGAAATTGTCTAGGACCAGGTGTCAGGTCGCAGGTGTCAGATGTCAGGAAAACAGCGTGCCGCTGAAGAGCAATCTGTGGGGAGGAAGTGACTACCGGGGCTGAAGCCCGCATGATTCGGCGAGACTAACGCGGCCCTGAGGGCCGCTCTTCCACGGCTGCAGAAGCATTCGTGAGCTCTGCAAGCCGTCGAGCCGATCCCGCGTTTCTAAACGCCTGACACGTGAGGCCTGAAACTTTTTCTTTCCAGCCTAGGAGATGGAGATGGGATTGTCACTGGAATCGATGGCGATTGAGATGCCGGCGGTACATGGGCATCCGAACCGGGCCGAGTTTCGGGGAGTGTTGACGATCGTCGATGTTGCGTCGGACAAGTCACCGTCGGGCGCGCGTGGGCATCGAGTGCTGCTGACACGGCGGGCGGCGGAGGCGGCGATTCCGTCGCTGCTGGGGATGGCGCTGGATTATTCGCCGACGCTTGATCGTCACGACGCGCGGCGGAAGATTGGCGTGATCACGCGAGCTGAAATTGTGGGGCGGGACGATTGAGGTGGGCGGATTTCTGTATGCGCGCGATTTTCCGGAGATTGTGGCGGAGATTGGAAAGCCGAGCGGCGGACGCTAGGATCAGTCGCGCCCGGAGGCGCGCAGCCGCACGGGCGCTTGGAATGTCGTACGAGATTGCGGATGCGCTGGTGGAAGACATCAAGGCGAACGTGTGGGTGCTTGAACCGGGTGACGTTTACGGGAGCAGCGATTCTGAAGCGCGACAAAGCGGCGTATCGATCGACGTGGATTGAGTTGGCAGTGAACGGACATCGATTTAACTCACGGATCAGTGAACGCAGATCAGTGAACGCACATTATGGAGGCTAGAAGAATGAATGAAGAGATGGTGCAGCAGATGATGGCGGCGGCTGAACGACTGGCGGCAGCGACGGAGACGCTGGATCGCGTACTGGGAAAGCTGGACGCGCAGCAGGAAATGCTGAATGCGAAGGTGGACCGGATCGTGGCGGCGGTCGAAGAGAGCGTGACGCACACAAGCGAGCGACAAGCGGTCGATGGGGTCGCCGGCGAGCTGCAAGAGCGCGTCGTGCAGCTCGAGAAGATCGAATGCGGATCTGAAGGCGCAGGCTTCACGGATGGCGCGGAAGACGCTGTCGCCGGTGGTGTCGGCGCTGATCGGAAAGAACGAGATCGAAGGCGAGCGGCTGGATCCGGCGGATGCTCAACAAGACGCTGGCGGCGCTGAGCGTGGAGCAGCGGATCGCGGTGAAGGCGGAGCTGGCGCGGGCGGGGATGATCGAGTAGGGAGGCATCAGTCGTTCGTCGTTGGTCGTTGGTCGCTTGTCGTCGGTCGTTTGGCGGCGGGTTGAGTCATTGCGTTTCGGGCGCGAATCATTCGCGTCCTTTTTCTTTGGTGGATCAAATTCCAACTGGTCCGAAATCGTAAGAGAACGGGCAGTCACAACTCAATTGAGGAGAAGACATGAAAGCGAATTTTCTGGATTTGCATGCGGCAGCGGATTTTCTGGGGCCGGGCGCGATCGAGATTGATCGGTATCAGACCGAGATCACGGACATCGTGCGGCGGCGCGGCGTGTTCGGGCAGCGGATGAAGCAGGTGCCGGCGACGGGACATCCGTCGCGGTTTTTCGAGGAAACGGCGATTGCTTCGCCGACGGCGGCGCAGGCGTTTGTCGATCCGCGCAACATTCAGCCGACGCTGCAGGCGCCGACGCGGGTGGAGCGCAGCGTTCCGCTGAAGGCCCTGGTGTCGCAGATCAACTACAACCTGTTCGACATGGAAGTGGGGACGCAGCAGAGCCAGTTCGCTTATCTGCAAGCGAAGGACCTGGCCGACGCGGTGGACGGCGTTTTGCGCACGCACGATGTGGCGCTGTGGAACGGCAACGACACTTCGCTGAGCACTCCGACGACGCCGCAGTATTTCGGCGCGATCGGACAGATTGAAGCGGGCGGCAACACCACGACGATCGCCACCACGGCGAGCATCGTGGACGGGCTGAAGAGCACGATCGCGCAGATGGTCTCGAGTTCGTCGTACGAGGTGCGGCCGACGGCGATCTATGCGAATCCGGTGCTGCTCGACCTGATCGACCGCGAGATGAAGGCGGAGTTCAACGTTGTGCTGTCGACCGCGCAGATCACGGGCGGGCTGACGGTGAAGACGCTTGAGCACGCAGGCCGGCGAGTTGCCGCTGATTCCGGAATGGGCCCTCCCTTACACGGGCACGCCGGGAAGCGGCATCGGCGGTGCTGCCGGCCTACATCGTGAGCGAGGACATGATCGAGTATCACTGGCTGACGGACCCGAATCCGCGGGTCTTCAAGCTGGGACTGCCGAATTCATTGACGACGCAGAGCGTGGTGGTGAAATTCGGCGGCGTGGTGGTGAAGGGCGCGTCGTATGCGCACTACGAAGTGAAAGTGAACCGGTAGTCGAAGCGCTGGGACAAGTCCCACTCATCGCAGGAGCGCGGTGGGTGGGCCACGCCCGCTTCGAGAACGGGAAAACCATCATGAATTATTTGCAGCCATCGGAATACGAGGTGTACGGGCTGGAATCGACGACTGCTCTGGCGTGGGTGACGGCGGCATCGGCGATTATCGATGCGCATTGCCGAAGGGCGACGCTGGCGGTCGCTCAGTACACGGAGCGGTTGCGAACCGAGAACGGACAGAGGCCGGTGCGACTTACGTATCTGCCGCTGGTCGGCGGTGGCGCCGGCGACATCGCCGATTGTGTCGGCGCGGGCGCGGTATGCGACGCCGCGACGGGGCGAGTTGCGAGTACGAGGACGATGGTCGTGGGATGCGGCGCTCGCATTCGGAATTCCCGGGAACGTGGGTGGACTTGAACGTCCCGGATCTGGATGTGTTTCTGGAAACGGGAGAAGTGACGCTTCCGGTGAATGTGCTGGGGTGGGCGTTCACCGAACTGGAGATCGTGTATACGGCCGGGCTCGATCCGTTTCCCGACGCGGTGAAAGTGGCGTGCGCGCAGTTAGTGAAGAATGCGCAGGCTACTCCGGCGCTGAACGTGAAGAGGAATGTGATTCCCGACCGAATGCAACTGATGTACTTCTCCGATTCGCTGCTGGATGAAACGGTGCAGGCGCTGCTGGCGCCGTATGTGGCGCAGAAGGTGGGATGACGATGACTGGAATCTCTGGAGCAGCAGCGGCACGGGCAGCGGATGCGTTGCTGCGAACCTTGGGCGGCACGGAGGTGATCCTGCTGTTTCCGGCAGCGGGCATGCCGAGCGGATGCGGTGGCGGAACTCGGACTGGTCGATCCGGGAGTTGAGCAGGCGTCGATTGGCCCGGTGATCGTGCGGGAGCTCGACGACGGAGAACAGCGGTCCGAGGCGGCGAATCGAGTTACTGGCGGGCGTGTCGGCGATGGCGGAGCAGGTGAGTCAGCGGAATGTGGCGTCGGCGGACGTGTTGTTCGAGACGGCGCTGGGGTTGGTGTACGACGGGGAAGTGTTCCACATCGAAGGATTCGTGGTCGAACGGCTTGGCGGGAGTGGCGTATCTGTATCGGGTGGTGGCGGTGGCGTAAGCCTTCAGCGTCTAGGCAGCAGGATCAGCGTGCTGAATCGCCATGGCTGCAGCTCGGCTAAGCCCGAGTCAGCCTGACGCAGGATGCAGTCGGACTCACGATAGTGAGGAGAATATGCAGGCGGCGAAGGACAGTTTCTATATGGCGCTGCGGGAGCGGCTGGCGGCGTTGAATCCGGCGCGGACCATGGTGATCGACGGAGTGACGGTGCCGGCGATCGTGGTCCGCGAAAACATGGAGCCGCGATTCGGCGAAGCGCAGCCGGGAGCGTTTTACGTGGACTTTGGGCGACAGTTTTGATCGCGGAGAGTACGCGTCCGATGCTGGGAGTGGATTGCCACATCTGGTATGCGAGCGAAGGCAGCGGCGGAACGGGAGTGGATCGCGGGCGCGTGCTGGCGGAGATGGATACGGAGCTGCTGAGAATCTGCGATCCGCCGCACACGGGAATGCGCGATTACAGCCAGACTCCGAGCGCGGATTTGGGATCGGGAATTTTCTGGACGGTGCCGGAACTGGGGAACGCTCCGGGAGATGTCCCGATCGCAGAAACAGCAGTGGAGCGCGGGCGCAGCGCGGGTGGAGCGCTATGCGCAGCTGAGAATCTATTTCTTTCTGCCGGAGGTGGAGGCATGACGCGGGCGGGATTACGGCCGATGGCGCGGCAGACGCGCGCCTACTTCGCGCCGGTGGACAGAGTGAATGGGCCGACGGCGATTTTCGATCCGTCGAAAGACAGCGGATTTCAGCTGGATGCGCCGCCGGCGCCGTGGATCGACCTGGGATGGATCGAAAACTTTCAGCGCACGCAGCACGTCGCAGATCGAGGCCCTGATCGGCGGGACGGCGGGCGCGGTGTCGGCACAAGCGCGGCACGGACTGGGAGCGCGAGTCGATTTCGAATTTCGCGACTGGGGAAAGTTGCAGATGGCGCTGGCGGGCGGCGCGGAGCACATGAATGTGCTGGCAACCGATCCGAGCGCATCGCGAGCGGGATCGGGTGGAGTTCCGCTGCCGGCGGTGCCGCTGCTGGCGGGCTCGACCGCGGAGGAATTGGTGTTGGGAGCAGGCGCTGTCGCGGATTCCAGGCAGGCGACCTGGTGGCCTGCGATGTCGATTATGCGCAGCAGGTTGGATATGTCGGCACGGGCATCGCGGCGGCGTATGTGAAGAATCCGGCCGACGTGCGGCAGGACGCCAACTATGTGCGGCGGGTTACGTTCAACGTGGGCCGAGTCGCGCAAGTGACGCAGACGTCGTTGCTGCTGACGCAGGCGCTGCCGGGAGGAGTGCCGGCGAGCGGGGCGTCGGTGCAGAAGGTGATCGGCTTTGTGGATCGCGAAGGCGGCGCGTTCCTGCAACAGTGGTCCGGATTGTTCGTGGCGGAAGAGGAATCGGGTGGACGCGTGTGTTTCTTCTACCCGATATTGAGTCCGTGCACGGCGAAGGCGGAATGGGAACGGGAAAGCCTGGTCGAGATTCAGAAGCCGATCGGAGAGCTGGCGTTGCGTGGCGTCGTTTACCGCACTGCCGACGGTGGATGGCAATGATGGAGCCGTGGTGCTGTGCTACCGGAGTTATTTTCCTGCCAGCGGCGCGGCGGTTTATTAGCCTCGGCACGGAGTCGCGATGTCCACACTAGGAAAAAGCAAGAGTCGGCCCTGCACACAACAGTTTGCGGAAGAATGGATGGTGCCTTGAATGTTTCGATCCTCACTTTCGAGTGGATTGCGGGTTGATCGGCATACTGTCGGACTTTTGGTCTTCGCAGTTTGGCTTGCGCTGAATCCAGCGAATAGTTCCGCCCTTATACAACTGAGCAGCGTCAATTGGACCGCCGACATATTCCGGATGATCACTGTATCTGAGGATGAGCTCCATCACCCTGATGATCAGTCGCGCGTCGGTCTCGTCGTGAGTCCATTTCTTGGATTCTTTGATGGTGATGACCTGTTCACTTTTTGCCCTCTTACTGCTTGCATAGAAGAATTCATTGAACAAGTCCGCTTCCCGTCCGATGACAATGTAATTCATGTTGTCGGCCAGAGCAGGCACCTGAGCGAGGTAGTCGCTGGGCATAGTGATGCCGAACACCTTTTTGCCGTTCACGACAACCGGCTCAACGTTTACTTCCGCGATTTCGGTATCGCCGGCCGGGCCAATGCCAGCAAAAAGGCCCGTCAAGTAGACTTTGCGCGGGGTGAGTTCGGCCTTTTCTTCGGGGCGGATATACCTATCGATCTTGTTCTCCATGATTTTTCCCCAGCTAAGGGCCACGTTTCTAGGAGTGCGCAATTCCTTTGGAGTGGCATCAAATACTTCTTTGGCCTGATCAGATGCGGACCATCCGACCACCCCGTGGGTTACATCCCTAGCTCTACCCGTGGCACTGAAGAAGAAGTCGTTGTTAAGTGCAGTAATTTTACAGCCGTCATCTACATGCTCTCCCTTTTCTCCGACCTGACGACTGTCAGCAGCAACAAGAATCTTGTCATGCGAATAGCCGACGATGATTACCGTTCCGGTATCGAATTGGGCAGCTGCATTTACTTCGATAACCAGGAGAAGTATCAAGGGAAAGAACAGATTCAAATTCGCCTTTTGGCGGATGACGGATCGTCTGCCGTATTTGAGAACAGTGGAAGAGTCAGACGATTCTTCGGGCATAGAGTTTTTCTCAAGTTTAAAGGGAGCCCTTGGCTTGAAGTGTTGGGGAAGACTTCCCAAGCGGGCAATTCTACGCAGCAGTGCATAGTTCCGCAATTGTCCAGTCGCGGTTAGGACAACTCATGAAATTGTTGATTGATAATCTCGACGGTTCCGGAGCGCAGGATTACACGGCGTCCGTGGATGCGGGCGTGAAGCCGGTGCTGACACGCAAGCTGAACCGGGTTACCGAATTCAAGTTCGGTTTAGTGGCCGCGGTCGGCATACCGATCACCGTTCCGATCTTGGGTGCTCGGGTCATGCTGACGTTGAGTAACGGCAACAACCTGTTCACTGGTTATGTGGCGCAAACCCCGGCGTTTCAGTATGCGGGTTGCGGCGATCGCGGCGCGGTTTATTCCTACGCGGTCGTCGCGCTCAGCGACATGATGTTGATGGATCAGAAGGCTCCGCCTCCGCATCCGCCGTTTGTGGACCGGAATGCCGGAGATGCGTTCCGCCAGTTAGTGGAGGAGGCGCTGCCGGGATGGTTTGACACCAGCGGCGTAGCGACGGGAGACGCGATTCCATATTTCAGCGTGAATCCGGCGAAGACCTGGGAGGCGTCGGCGGATGAGATTGCGCTGGCAGCGCGCTGCTGCTTCCGCGACGACAATGGCAAGCTGTTCTTCACACCGCTGGCAACGAACACGTATGCACTAGCTGAGAACGCAGCGGCGTTTTCTCCGGAGAACCTTCAGCTGCAGAGTGTGAACCGGCTCGTCAATGACTTGACCATTCTCGGACAGCTGGA
Organism: Terriglobia bacterium; assembly: GCA_963847715.1. Classification (GTDB taxonomy): domain Bacteria; phylum Acidobacteriota; class Terriglobia; order Terriglobales; family Acidobacteriaceae; genus Acidiflorens. The sequence goes on along the minus strand of CAWKAZ010000013.1, from coordinate 145,542 downwards.
ACCGGGCGCTCACGTGAAGGACTACTTCGTGGGCGATGGAGTGACGTCAAAATTTTACTTGTCGCAAAAGCCGTTTTCACGAAGCGATCCCTTTGTACTGAATAACCGCACAATTCTGGATGAGACTTTTGCAGACCTCGATCCGACGCATTGGATCGTCAGCGATCCGCAGCATGCGATTACGGTCAGTAACGGAGAATTGCAGATTGCGGGCGGAACGGGAGTGGATAGTCAGACGCTGCTCACCTTTATCGAGGAGATCGAGTTGGGTGGAGCGACGGTGCTAGAGCACGGCGACATCACGTTCAATGCGGCGTCCGATGGGGTGATTGGCGGATTGTATGGCGGGGCGGTATCCATTGCGGGTTGTCTGGCCGGATTTCGAATCACTGCTGCTGGTGCGAACTGCAACGTCCAGGCGCTGGTGGGGGGCGCTGTGATTGGTGCGACTCTGGCCACGCAGCCCGGACACCACTACGTGTTCACAACGCAACTCTATCCGGCGGAAGTGTACCGGACGCAGCAGGTATTTCACTCTTCCTCGCATGCGAGCGGTGGGGCACGTGGCGGCGGCGCGGTCGCCGGCGATGTGCGCGTGGTGCTGGAAGTGCACGATATTGACTCCGCGAATCCGATGCTGCAGATTGCTCCGTCGACCGTGCTTTACGACGGCGTGATTACAAACGCTCCTGGCTATTGCGCTTATGCGCTGATCAATGCGGGGAATATCAACTGCTCGGTAGGCTTCACTTATCTTTGGCTAGCGGTGGATGCGCTGGTGCGAAGCACACCGTACGGGGGAACGACGTTCACGGTGCCGACAGGACCGTTGCGGGATGGCGCACAGTGCTCTGTGACGACTACACCGGCGCTGCAGTTTTATCCGGAGTACATTCCGCCAGCGAATGCAGCTATTGAAGTGAGTTATCGCGGGCAGCGACATGCGATGGCGCGAGTGATCGATTCGGCTAGCATTGCCGCGCACCAGCGCGATGGTGACGATGGAATACGCGGGAGCGTGCGGGAGGTTGCACTTCCGGTTCCGCGCACTTCGGCGGATTGCGAAACCGCGGCGCTCGCATTGCTTGACGACGCGGGGCAAGGATGGGCCGGCGAGTATCAGGCATGGAACAAGTTTCTGCCGGGCGCAGCCTCGGACATTTTTCCCGGTGATGGCCTGGCGGTGAATGTTCCGTCGCGGATGGCGGCATTTCTCGCGATCGTGCAGGAAGTGGATGTGGAGATCGCAGACATTGCCGGTGAAAACAGCCATTACACGATGCGTTTCGTCGACACCGGAAATCCTTCGCTAGCGTTTGCTTTCATGACCGCACAGGCCAAGCAGGCGCAGGCGTTGACGGCCATCGACGTGAGCATAGCCGGGAATGCTTACCTTGCCGATCTGACGGGCGCGGATTTCACGAATGTAACTTCGACCACGGTGACGATCGATGTGGGATTCGTTCCTCCGGCGGGGGGCGGAATCGAAGTGCGGTACACCGACGCCGCGTGGGGATCCGACAATAACCGCAATCTGGTGGGCCGCTTTACGACCCGAAGCTTTGCGCTCACACGCTACGCGCGGGCACAAGACTATTTCCTAAGGAGCTATGACGACAGCACACCGCCGAAATATTCGCGGTATTCGGCGGCGTTGCATGTTGATTATCCGCTATGAAGGCAACCGATGATGTCTGCACCTCGGCCACTCATTCGCCGGTCGTGGTTCGACTAGGCGCTGACGAATTTCAACAGACAGTTTTGAAGAACCTGGGGCGACTCGAGACGAAAATAAATATGATCGTGGGTAATGGCCAGCCTGGGAGGATGAAACTCGCCGAGGACCGCCTAGTCTTCCTTGAAAAAAACGACATTCGCCGCGCCGTCTATGACCGGATCGTCATTGCAGCGATCACGTTTACGATCACCTTTGGAATGAGCACCCTGTTGGCCTGGCGTTCCTTGCTGGGATCTAAATAGGGAGGTCGGTAATAGGGCAGCCGGTCTGCGCTAGCCGACGTCTTCGCTCCAGTTTTCGAGCGTCTTTTTCACGACGACCATGAAATGGTCGGCCAAGGCACCGTCAATGATGCGGTGATCGTAACCCAGCGTTAGATGGACGACCGAACGGATCGCGATGGAATCCGCGCCGTCTTTGTCGGTGACGACCATCGGTTGTTTGGCGATACCGCCGACGCCGAGGATTGCGACGTTCGGCTGATTGATGATGGGCAAGCCAAACACGGCACCCAGTTGTCCGGGATTAGTGATGGTGAAGGTCGCACCCTCAACGTCGGCCGGCATAAGTTTCTTGGTGCGGGCGCGCTCGCCGAGATCGGTGATGCCGCGCTGCAAGCCGAGGAAGTTGAGTTCGTCGGCACTCTTCAGGACGGGGACGATGAGTCCCCAATCGAGCGCGACGGCGATGCCTGCGTTGACATGCTTGTGATAGCGGATGCTGTCGCCTTCGAGCGAGGCGTTCACGATGGGATACTGCTGCAGAGCGATGATCGCGGCGCGGACGAAGAACGGCATGAAAGTGAGCTTCGATCCGGTGCGCTGCTCGAATCCATGCTTCAGTTTGTTGCGAAGATTGACGATGCGAGTCATATCCACTTCGAACATGCAGTGGACGTGAGCGCTGGTGCGGCGCGATTCGATCATGCGCTGCGCGATGATTTTGCGCATATTCGACATCGGCACGAGGTCACCGGGAATGGCGGCGGGCGCGGGAGCTGGCGCTTGACCAGGCGCCGGGGCAGTGGGGGCGGCAGCGGGAGCAGAAGAACGGAGATCGACGAAGTCTAGGACGTCCTGCTTGGTGACACGGCCGCCGGTGCCTGTGCCGGTGACTCGGGCGAGATCAACGTTGTGTTCGCGGGCAAGCTTGCGAACGAGTGGGGAAGAGCGGACGTCGGAATCTTCTTCTTCCTCGGAGGCCGCGGGAGCAGGCGGAGGTGGCGGAGCGGGTGCCGTCTCTTTCTTTGTTGGCGCGGGGCTTGGAGGAGCGGGCGCGGCAGTCTTTGCTGGTGCTGTTGCGGGAGCGGAAGCGCCGTTGGCTTCGCCAATCACGCCGACAACGGTGTTGACCTGAACCGTGTTGCCTTCGGTTACCTTGATTTCCTGGAGCACGCCGCTGGCGGGAGCGGGGATTTCTGCGTCCACCTTGTCGGTTGAAATCTCGAAGAGGGGTTCATCGCGCTGGACCTTGTCACCAGGCTTTTTCAGCCATTTTGTGATCGTTCCTTCGACAATCGATTCGCCCATCTGGGGCATGACTACGTCAGTTGGCATAGTTCCCTTTCCATGAGGCCCTGCTCAAACGGCGGGGAGAAGAACAAGGAAACATTATAGCGAAGCTGGGATTCGCGGGCTCGCGGCGTCGCGATTGTGCGCGTCGGCGGCAGGGTGTTCGGCGCTTGAGCAGCCATTCATTCGATCAGCAACGCCACGAGTCACCGGAGTTTCTACGGAGATAGAGTTCATGCAGAGGTTCCTCTTAATCGTATTTCTCGGCCAGCTTGCCTTTGGGCAGGCGATCTACTCGGGTCGGGCGCAGCTTTCCGGTGCGATGAACTATGGCGCTTCCGCATGCGGGCCCGGCAATGGGTACGCGTGCATGAATCAGACAACCGGCGTGGTTAACTTTTCGGTTTCGTCGGCTCCGAACTGGGGGGCGAACACTTGCGACTGGACCAACATTTACACGGTGGAAAAGTGCGGCAACTTGTACGGTGCCGGGACCGCTCAGACGCCTGCGGACTTTGGGACCACGATGATTCGCGGAACGGATCTAAATCTCACGGGAACCGCGGCCGATGTTTTTGAGACGTTCGATGATCCGTATCCGAATGCTTTCGAGTTGAATAACACCGCGGTGATCGCCAAGAAGCAGGCCGAGAACGTACACGTTCTGGTGTTCAATTCGGCGACGGGTGTGGCGACGAAAACTAACCCTGACATTTCTATTCAGGGATCTGCGAACTGGTCTTACACGCAGCCAAATAGTTTATTCACATTCACGATGACGCCGGGCGTCGTGGACCTTTATTCCAACACCGTCAATCTGACCGTGGGCTCTGCGGGACTCACACCTACGTTGATGTTTCATTGGTTCACTGCGACGTGCCTGACGAATTCGGTGAACGGCTACACGGCGGGAAACTTTGCGAACAACGCGTGGAATGGAGTAATGACGCAGAGCCTGGACGATACGACGTTTGCGATGGCGTTCAGTGCGACGACGGGCCAGGGGTCCGGCGTCTATGTGGCTGTTTGGAGTGTGGGGCAGGCGGGCTGCGATGTCTACAACACATCGCAGGGAACGGTCACACACAATGGAGTTCTCGTTGGGTCGGTCGGCGACCAGTGGGGCGGTAGCGGCGGCATCTCAGACTTGTTCGGGATCCACGATACTTTTGCCGCGCTCAATGATAGCTGGGTGATGCTCGATACGAGTCCGAACCTGATTGGCGGCGGAGCGACGGGATGCGCAAATTTCGGGCTGACCTGTCGAGGGACTTACAACGACGGTCCATATATGTGGCAGAAGGGCACGACGAACGTTGTCCACTGCGGCATTGGAGCGCCGTCGTGGGCGGCGAGCGCGGCGTATTACAATGCGGATCGCATTGATCCGAGCGTGGCACAGGGGAATGCTGGCGACTTCATCTTTCAGATCGTGAATGGAACCAGCGGGACTAGCGGGACGACCGCGCCATCGTTCGGTGGCGCTCAGGGTATCGGGCAGACGGCCTCGGACAACGGTCTAACGTGGAAGAACGTCGGCCTGCCGTCGAGCGCGCAATATGACTGCTCGGGTCATGACTGGTACGGATACACCGTGCTCGCCAATGGCAAGCAAGCCGTTACGCATACCTGGGGAACTCCGGTCAGCCCGCAGGTGATATTACTCTCGGGAGCGGGTTCGTCGGCTGATCAGCACTTTGGCAGCACGAATCAGAATTCCACGGATACTAGTTTCCTGTATTCCATCTCGGGAGCGGTTGACCCATACGTCGATCTGCTTCACGGCATCTTACCCAGCCCTTACTACGATGAGGGGTTCCTCATCGCTCCGCCAGCGGGAGCGTATGCGGGGACCGGCGTCCGGCGCCTGTTCCACACCTGGAACACTGGACTCAGTCCGTTCTTTGATGTGTCGAACGGTGTTTGCATGCTGTCTCACGACGGTACGTGGGCGATGTGTCCGGGTGATGGGATGGGACAGTTCGGATCAACCTCAGGGCTGGCAAGTTGTAACCTCGGTGGCCCCAATTGGAATGCGAGCGACTCAACGGACTTCAAGACTGGAACAGGTTATGGGAGTTACATCCAGCCGAATTCAGCGAATGCCGGGAAGTATGTCTACCACGTGCACGACTGCACGGCGAACGGCGGAAACGGATCGTCCTGCACTACGGGAGGCACGCACCCGACGTGGACACAAGCTTCTACCGTAGCGGGCGTTGGCATCATCCCCGAAAATTCGCCGGGGACGATCGACTGGGAGGGGGCCCCGGACGTGAACGCTGCCGCAAACACTGCAACTCCTGACTGCCGGGCGGAATTGATCTTCGTCAAACTGACGCGGTAAGGAATTTTGATAGACCGGATGGACTGGCCGATCTTGACTTCGGCCTGCGGCCGAGGGCGGGCAGGAATGCCCGCCCCATACATTCCAGGGTGATTCCTATGCAACTTACTGAGAACTTTTCTCTCGAGGAAATGTGTGCCTCGCAGGTGGCCGCTCGCCATGGACTGGATAACAGTCCCGGAGCCACTGATTTGGCCAACCTGAAACGCGTGGCTGCCGTCATGGAGATGGTACGTGCGATCCTCGGCGAGCCGATTCACGTGGACAGCGGGTACAGGTCACCGTTAGTCAACGCTTCGGTGGGCGGCGCGAGTATGAGCGCCCATTGTCGCGGACTGGCCTGCGATTTCGTTTGTCCGGCATTCGGGACGCCGGCGGAGGTAGCGCTGGCGATCTTGAGGTCTGAGATCGATTACGACCAACTGATCCTTGAGTACGGCTGGGTGCACATCGGCCTGGCCGAAGAAGGACTGCCAGACCGTCACGAGACGTTGACCAAGCGTTCGCCGGAGTCGGCGTATGAGATCGGCATCAGGCGCTGAAAACCTGCTTGTTCCCAGAACGATCACTCGTTATAGCAACTACATCGGAGATACAACTTTGAAGAAATATTCTGCTTACTTGCCCACAATCGTGCTTCTACTTACAACGCTTGCGAATGCCGCAACACCAGCTATTGCCGCGTTCTGGGCGGCTCACGCCACCGCGGCAGCAATCATCGCTCCTCTGGCCGTGATCGTTGCGCATTGGCTGCCTTCGCCATACACCGGCAACAACACCAAGTAGCTGTTTATCCCGCAGAAAGTCTGAAGGAGAAAATGTTTATGAAGAAGACTCTTGTCTTCGCGTTGTCGATTGCGATGTTCTGCACTGCCTGTTCGACCGCATGGGTGGCGACACTCGATTCGATTCTGGCCGCCGCGGCTCCGGCGCTGATTAACATCCTGCAAATTGTCGCCGTCGCTAATGGACGCCCGATGAACAGCTCTTTGGCGGCAAAGATCAGTGGCGACGCTACCGCTATCAAGACGCTAGCCGGTGATTTTGCCAAGGCGTCTTCGCAGTCCGCGCCCGGAGTTTGCCAGCAGCTGCAAGCGGCGATCGGCGCTTACCAGGCCGATGAGCAACTCGTGTTACAAGTCGCGCAGGTCAGCGACGCGAACACGCAGACAAAGATCACGCTGCTTTCGAATCTGGTAGCCGGCACGGTGGAGGCGATCACCGCGGTAATTCCTGCGTGCAACAATGCGTCGTCTAGTGGCAGCTTTCGAGCTGCGCCGCCGTACAGCGTTTCCAGTTTTGCGGCGCACTACAACGAGATTCTGTTAACGCCCACCGGCAACGCAGCGGTCGACGCGGCGACGGCCAAACTGAAACTCCGCCGGCACTCCGAGCTGGCGCGGTCTGTCACTTTCGGATTGCTGCAATGACAGTCCGAAAATTCGGGGCGCTCCGCGATGTGCACGACGTGCGCGACCGGATGTACCGGGCTTCGCCCCGATCGAACGCGCTTCCGCCACAGGCTGATCTACGGGAGTGGGCCGGGCCCGTTAAGGATCAGGGGGAAGAAGGCAGTTGCACCGGACATGCTTTCTCCTCGGCGCGCGAGTGGATCGCAAGGAAGTACGAGAAGTCGTCGCCGGTTCTAAGCCCGCAGTGTCTCTATGTAGAGGAATTGCTGGCGAGCGGCGATTTCCCCAACGACGAGGGCGCCATGCCTCGCACCGCATGCCAGGTGCTTACCGCGCTTGGCTGTTGCGAGACGGCGCTCTACCCCTACGTCGCCGGCAACATTACGCGCCCGACGCCGGAACAAGTGCAGAACGCGCTCAAGTACAGAACCGGCGCGTATCACCGTATAGCAAGCTTGGTGGATTTTCTGAAATGCGTGGCTGACCCAACTCCGTGGCCGGTTCTGGTCGGGTTCACGGTGTACGAGTCGTTGATGTCGGAGCAGGTTGCCGAAACCGGAGTTATGCCGACTCCGCAGAGTTGGCGAGCAGCCGCAGGGCGGACACGAAGTACTGTGTCTCGGCTACGATCTGCCCCGGCAGTTGGCGTTGATGCAAAACAGCTGGGGCGACGGGTGGGGACAGCGCGGATATTTCTGGATGCCGTTGGCAGTGCTCAGCGCGGCGGAGACGGATCTTTGGATGGTGCACACGGGAAAGCCGTGGAGGCCTGAGTCTTGATGCAGGAGACGCGGCAAGCCGCGTCTCTACCACAATTCTGGGATCTTTACTTTTTCTCGATCTTCTTCTCGACCTTCGCCCAGGCATCTTTCAGCGCCACGGTGCGGTTGAATACCAGCTTGCCGGGCTTTGAGTCGGGATCGACGCAGAAATATCCCAGACGCTCGAACTGGTACCGGCTCTCCACCTGCGCATTCGCCAGGGAGGGCTCGAGTTTCGCCTGGGCGATCACTTCCAGCGACGCCGGATTCAAATTCGCGGTGAACTCCTGACCTTCTTCCACCTGGTTTGGATCTTCTTTCGTAAACAATTTGTCATAGATGCGCACTTCCGCATCGAGCGCATGCGCGGCTGACACCCAGTGGATGGTCGACTTAACCTTGCGTCCATCGGGAGCGTTGCCACCGCGGGTCGTCGGATCGTACGTGCAGTGCACCTCGACAACTTCTCCGCGCTCGTTCTTCACTACCGACCTTGCCGTAATGAAATATCCATACCTCAGCCGCACCTCACGTCCGGGCGAGAGCCGGTAATACTGCTTCGGCGGGTCTTCTTTGAAGTCGTCCTGCTCGATGTAGAGCACCTTCGAAAACGGCACTTTGCGCTTTCCTGCGCTTTCGTCCTCGGGATTATTCACCGCAGCGACTTCCTCTGACTGCCCTTCCGGATAGTTATCAATCACAACTTTCAGCGGACGCAGCACCGCCATCACGCGCGGCGCGCGCTTGTTCAGATCTTCGCGGACAAAGTGTTCGAGCATCGCCAGTTCCAGCGTGCCGTTTGTCTTCGAAACTCCACTGGCAGCGACAAAATTGCGGACCGCCTCGGGAGTGTAGCCCCGCCGGCGAATGCCCGACAGAGTGGGCATGCGTGGATCGTCCCACCCGCTGACCAGTTTCTCCTGCACAAGTTTGAGCAGCTTGCGCTTGCTCATCATGGTGTAGGTAACGTTGAGCCGGTCAAATTCGTATTGCTGCGAAGGGAAAATTCCCAGCTGCTGGATGAACCAGTTATAGAGCGGGCGATGGTCTTCGAACTCGAGCGTACACATCGAGTGGGTTACGTTTTCGATCGAATCTGACTGGCCGTGCGCGTAGTCGTACATCGGATAAATGCACCACTTGCTGCCGGTGCGGTGATGCTCGGCATGCAAGATGCGGTACATCACCGGGTCGCGCATGTTCAGGTTCGGTGACGCCATGTCGATCTTTGCGCGCAACACGCGGGAGCCATCCGGAAACTCTCCCTTGCGCATGCGTTCGAACAAATCGAGATTCTCTTCGACGGGGCGATTGCGATACGGACTTTCTTTTCCCGGCTCGGTCAACGTGCCGCGATGGCGGCGGATTTCGTCGGCTGTCAGATCGTCCACATAGGCCTTGCTGTCTTTAATCAGCTTGACCGCCCAATCGTAGAGCTGATCGAAGTAATCCGACGCATAGCAGAGGCGTTCCCACTCGAAGCCCAGCCAGCGGACATCCTTCATGATCGAGTCGACATACTCCTGCTCTTCTTTTTCCGGATTGGTGTCGTCGAAACGCAGGTTCGTCTTGCCGCCGAACTCGTCGGCGAGTCCGAAATCGAGGCAGATGGCCTTGGCGTGGCCAATGTGCAGGTAGCCGTTCGGCTCGGGGGGAAAACGGGTTTGAATGACTGCGTCGCTGAACTTCTTGGTTTTGAGGTCCTCGATCATCGCGTCGCGGATGAAGTTCGAAGGCCGGGGCTCTGGCGTCGGATTCGTGGCAACCTCGCTGGATAGAGGTGGATTCGTAGCGCTCATGCTCTTGTTATTCTATATGTCGAGTGGCGAATTGCGTTCAATGCGGGCGGCAGCTTCCGGGCCTGAGTTTCGGCAAGAAGCTATGCCAGTGGTGCGTGCAGCACGAAGCGGCGCAGCGCGGAGAGGCCTCTCCGGTGCAGCGAGTGGAGACGGCGCCTTGGGTGCGGCTGCAATCGAGTTCGATGGTTGTTACGCAGGCGATTTTTGGGATTAACGTGGCTGTGTTCGTCGCGATGGTCATGGCTGGTGTGGCGATGTTCGACAATCCTTCCAGCCAAGATCTTGTGCACTGGGGAGCGAACTACGGGCCGCTAACGGTGAGTGGACAGTGGTGGCGGCTGCTGACCTGCGTTTTTGTGCATGGCGGCTTATTGCACATTGCCAGCAACATGTATGGGTTGTGGATTCTGGGCAGGCTCGCAGAGTCCCTATATGGGCGCTGGACGTTTGCCATCGTTTACTTTCTCTGCGGATTATCGGGTAGCCTCGCCAGCGTAGTGCGGAATCCTATTGTCTTGAGCGTGGGTGCATCGGGAGCGGTCTTCGGGATTGCTGGTGCCTTGATTGCGTCATTCTATTTGGGCGAGCTTTCTCTTCCGCGCGCCGCAGTGATGGGCACGGTACGCTCGCTTGCGATAGTTCTCGGCATCAATTTGTTTATCGGATGGAGAGTAGCCGGAATCGACAACTCCGCCCACGTCGGCGGCCTGATCATGGGTCTGATCCTCGGTGCGCTGATCGCCAAGGTCGCGCCATTGAAGGATGATGTGCTGCGCCGGGCTGGCGTCCTCGCTCTGGGGGCGCTGCTAGTTGGGGGTGGCGTGTTCTGGCTGCAGCGCTCCCGGGCCTACATGAGTTCGATGAATCAGGCGCACGAATTCCTGAACGACGGAAAAACGAATGATGCGATCGCGCGACTGAACGCCGTGGTACGCCAGCGTCCAGACTATTGGCCCGCGCATCTGCAACTCGCCCGCGCCTACACTATCCAGCACGATTTTGCGAAAGCTGAGGTTGAGCTCACGCGAGTCGTTGAGCTAAACCCCCGCAACGAAAACGCCTATGATTTTCTCGGATACACCGAACTGGAACTGAAACGTCCGGACCAGGCACGGCAGGCTTTCGCGCAACTACTGAAACTTAACCCTAACAGTGCGGACGCGCATGCGGGACAAGCGGCGGTCTTCTCGTTTGAGGACAAGTACTCCGATGCGTTAGCCGAGTACCAGAAGGCGGCTCATCTCGAGCCCGAATATCAGAATGTGTATTACGACATGGGCCTGCTGCAGGCCAAACTCGGGCTGTACGACGACGCGATCAAGTCATTTCTGAAGCAGCGCGACAACGGGGATGATCCTGATAATGAGAGCGAGCTGGCCAGCGTGTATGAAACGAAGGGGATGCACCGCGAAGCTGCAGAAGCCGGCGAGCGCGCGCAGAAGTTTCAGGAGCAGCATTAGCCAGGAAAGTAGCTTAGGAACTGCTTTTCCACTGGAGCGTCTTCATCGCCTGCTCAATCCTCTTCAGCGTCGTTTCTTTTCCCAACACTTCCAGCGTCTCAAACAGCGGCGGAGCGTTCTTGCGTCCGCAGACGGCCACGCGTATTGGCTGGAACATCTGTCCTGCCTTCACGCCCAATTCCTGGGCGGCGGCTCGCAGGCTTTGATCGAGTGGGTCGTGTTTGAACTCGCTTTGCGCCAGGACCTCGCGGGCTCGCGTTAAGACTTTCAGGGCCATCGCGGCATCGCCCTTCTGCGGAATCAACTGTGTGGGATCATATGGCGGCAACTCGTCCTCGAAGAAGAAGTCGGCGGCGGTCAGCACATCGCGTAGCAGCTTGATGCGCTCGCGGATCAGCGGCGTTACCGCGTGCATCTTCTCCGGAGTCACCGCCAACCTGGCCGCCTGCACAACTGGCAACAGGCGCGCGCTGAGATCATCTACAGATAAGCCGCGGATATGTTCAGCGTTGAGCCAAAGTGCCTTGGGATCAAAAGTTTCGTCCGGAGTGGGCGCGGGCTCCTTGAAATTGACCACCGCATTGGCGCGATTGATGCCCTCGAGGGAAAACGCGTCGATCAACTCTTGCCGGCTCATCTTGTCGCGGTCGTCTTTTGGCGACCAACCGAGCAGGCACAGGAAATTGATGAAGGCCTCGGGCAGAAATCCTGCATCGCGGTACGTGGTGACACTGACCACCGGACCGTGCTTGCGCTTAGAGAGTTTCGATCCATCCGGCGCCACCAGCAGACGGCAGGTGCGCAAATTGCGGCGGCTTCGCGCCTGCGCCTTCGAAGATCAACACATGCTTGTAGGTGTTCGAAAGATGATCCTGCCCGCGAATGATGTGGCTGATGCGGAGATCGACGTCATCGGCACACGAGGCGAGGTGGTATGTGGGCATGCCGTCGGAGCGCAGCAGCGCGAAATCTTCGATGTCATCGGCAGCCTTGATCTGCTCGCCGTAGACCGCGTCATTGAACCGAACCTGCTCATGAGTGCCCCGCGGAACCCGGAAACGCAGCGCGAACGTCTCTCCGGCCGCTGCGCGACGGTCGCTTTCCTCCCGTGAGAGCTCTCGCATGCCAGGATTGAACAGCCAGGTCTGATTGGCGCCGGACCTCTCGCTCGTCTCCCGTATGCGCCGGGGTGAAGTCGCGGTATGCCAGCCCCTTCTGGAAGATGGCTTCGGCGATCTGCCGGTGCAGGGCGAGGCGTTCGGACTGCTTGTACTCCTCGTCCCAGCCCAGGTCGAGCCACTTCAGCCCGTCGAAAATGGAATTGACGCTGGCGTCGGTATTGCGCTCGACGTCGGTGTCGTCGAGCCGCAGGACCATGGTGCCGCCGTTGCGGCGGGCGTAGAGCCAGTTGAATATGAAGGTCCGGGCACTGCCGACGTGCAGAAAACCCGTGGGAGACGGCGCGAATCGAACACGAAGCATAACGTTTGAGTATAACGGGATCGGAGGGTTGGCTCTAGCGGGCGCTGGAAAGGCGATCTGCAGGGAAAAGCGACCACCAGGGCTAAAGCCCTGCGGATTGCGCTAGATTTACGCGGCCCTGAAGGAAGGGCCGCTCTTCCACGGTAGTTCACACATTCGTGTGTGTTGACTGGGCAATGCCAGAAGCCCGCGCCTTCACCGGTCCGGTTACCATCGGGTTACGAAGGTAACTCCTCGGAGGAAAATCCCTATAGCGGCTGGCATCTTATAAGGAAGATACTTGCGAAAACGCCGTGCCCAGGGCGGAACCTGCCGGAAGACACCTGTTGTTTCGATCTGTCTGGTGTGACAGGATTCTGGTGTAAGCGGATTGGCCTAGAATCTCCAGCCAAGGGCCATAATTAACGAGGACGCGCGATAGCCATGATCAGCATCGCCACAGGTCTGGCGCTGGTTCCCGGGGCCGTTGCCCTGCTGGTGCTCCTCGTCTTCACGTACCTGTACGAGCAAAACCGGCACAGCTATTTTCGCGCGTGGCAGTTGGCTTGGGCAGCTTATACGCTGCACTATGCGGTCGAGGCTGTCATTTATTTTCGCGGGTCTTCGGCCCTGCTTTTCTTCGCCAGTTCGGTTTTGCTGGTGGGCATGGCGACTTGCATTTTCGTCTCGACCCGCCTGATGCGGGAAACTTTCCAGCTGCGATGGTATGACGTTGCGATCGTGGTGATGGGAGTTCTTCTGACTTATGTGGGCGTACGCGCTCACATGGTGGATGGCGTTTTCAACGACAAAGCGCTGCCTCTGCCATGGTTCTTGCGGCTGGAAGCAGGGCTGGGGATCGTCCTGCTTTACGCATCGTTCCACTATTACCGTTACGCTTTCCGTAGGAACTCCGTCGCGTTCCGCACTCTCGCATTTTCGCTGGCGCTTTGGGGAGCGCTGATGTTGGCGGGACAGTTCCGCCAGTCTTTCCTCGACACCGCTGGCCAGTTGGGCGGCTTCCTGGGACCGATTCCGCAGATGCTGCTCGCCATTGCGATGGTGATGGTGCTGTTCGAGAATGAACGCAATGCGGTGCAGGATAACGCGCTCGAGTTTTCCACGCTGGGAGTCGATCCGCGGCAACTGCTTTCGGCCTCGGACCTCGAACCTCGCCTTCAGACTTTTGTGGAGAGGCTGGTCGCACCACTGCCTTCGCGCCGCGCCGTATTTTTCGTTTCCCAGCAGTGGCGCAGCGCCTTGCCCTCCGTACAAAAAGGTTTTTCCGACGATTTTCTGGAGAAGCTGCAGCGGAGTCAGGCAGGTGATTACATCGCCGAACTGGCTTACCGGCGCGGTGGCGTGGTCACCTTTCGGGATCTTGCGGAACTCGAAGAGCCACTGCCCGTCCTTGCGGGTGGAAGGTTCGAATCCTGCAAGCAGACGCTGCTTGCAGAAGGAATCACCAACCTGATGGCGGTGAGTCTGCAGACGCGGGAACACAATTTTGGAGTGCTCCTGTTTCCGCACGCGGAACGGCGGATGTTCGGCAATTCCAATCTGCGGCTGCTGATTGGCCTCGCTTTGCAGATTGCGCTGACTCTTGAAAACTACGTCGTCATGCACGAAGCGCAGCGGCGCACCAAGGAATACGAACTGCTCACTGAGATCGGGCAGGCCATCAGCTCTCACCTTAACCAAGATGAAGTGTTGCGCACGGTCCAGGTAGAGCTGGGGCAGATCTTCGATACCAGCACCTTCTACATCGCTTTCCAGGAGGAAGACAAGATTTGCTTTGAACTGGAAATCGAAGGTGGCGTCGTCCTACCGAAGCGATCGCGCAAGATGGGCAATGGATTCACCGAATACGTTCTGCGGACGGGCCAGCCGCTGCTGATCGAATACGACCTCGAACAAGTGCGAGCGAAAACTCGGCGTCGATTTCGTGCCGCCTCGACCCGCGCGCTCTTTCTGTGCGGTACCCGTTTTCCTGGGGGCAGGGCTGTCGGCGTCATGGCCGCGTTGAGTACGCAGCGTGAAGCGCAATTCCAGCCCCGGGATCTCGAAGTGATGCAGACCGCCGCCGGACAGCTTGGCGTGGCGATTGAAAACGCCCGCCTGTTTACCGAGGAGCAGCGCCGCGGTCGCCATCTGGCCTTCTTGAACTCCGTTTCAAAGATGGCGATCTCCAGCGAAGATGCCGAGCAGATGATGGCCGACATCGTGCGCGAGATCCAGAAGAACTTCCGCTACGACCACATCGGCATCGGCATCATGGATTACGCCACCAAAGACATCGAGATCAAAGCCGAGGCCGGAACCACGTCCCAAACTCTGGGCCGCCGCATATCCGTGGGCAGCGGAGTGCTCGGCAAGGTGGCACGTACGGGAGCGAGCGCTCTGGTGCAGAACGCGGGGCCGGGGCAACTGGCCGGAGTGCTTCCGGAATCGCGCGCGGTACTCTGCTTGCCCATCAGTTACGGTGAAACGCTGCTTGGCGTTCTCAACATTGAAAGCCGCGATGAGAATGCATTCTCTCCGCAGGATGTATTGATTCTGAACACGCTCGCCGATCTTCTGGCGACAGCCCTGCACAATTCGTTCGTGTTCCAGAAGCTGCAGCAGCAATCGATCACCGACGGCTTGACCGGCATCAAGACCCGGCGCTTTTTCTGGGAGGCGCTTAGCTCCGAATGGAAGCGCGCATCGCGCTCCGGACGGCCATTCTCGGTAGTGCTGGTCGATCTGGACAAATTCAAAGAAGTCAACGATTCGCTCGGCCACCTGGAAGGCGATTTGGTACTGGCGCGGGTTGGCCGGTTGCTTGAGCAGAAGTGCCGCCAGTCGAATGTGGTCGCTCGTTATGGCGGAGACGAATTCATCATTCTGATGCCCGAGACCGGAATCGAACAAGCGCAGGTACTCGCCGAGAGATTACGCCTGTGGGTGGCCACCGATCCGATGCTTGAAGAGCACCACATCACGGGCAGTTTCGGTGTCGCCAGTTTCCCGGTTCATGGATTCTCCATGGAGGACCTGATCCGCGTGGCCGATGCTGGCATGTACGTCTCGAAACATGCAGGCGGAAACCAGGTCTCAACTTCGGACGCATTCGGCGACGGCTCGGCGGTTCAGCATCAGCTGGTCTCCGGTTATATCGAGGGTTTTCTTCAGCGTGAGCACAACGGCCCGGAACACCTCGAAGAGCTGGTGGCCACGCTCCGCAAATTGTGCGGTCGCGAAGATGGAGACGGTCAGAAGGTGTTGGGAGAGGCGATCGAAGCGTTGTCGCGCGCTGCTGAATTGCGGGAGCACAACGCCTCCGGACACGGCGAGCAATGCGGCCACTATGCCGGCATGATTGCTCGCGGGCTCAACCTGTCCGCGCAGGAAGTCGAGGATGTTATGTTCGCCGGGCGGGTGCATGACCTGGGAAAACTCTTCGTTCCGGAGAGAATCCTCAACAAAGCCGGCAGTCTTTCGGACGATGAATTCGCCGTCGTCAAGACCCACCCTCGGGTGGGCGCCGAGGTCCTGCGCGCGCTCCCTGAAAGAGACCGCGCCGCCCAGGCAATCGAATCGCATCACGAAGCCTTCGACGGCACGGGCTACCCGTTGGGCCTTAAGGGAGAGGACATCCCTCTTTTTGGACGGATCGTGGCGGTCACTGACGCGTATGTGAACATGACGAGCGACCGGTCGTTCGCTCCGCCGAAGACCGACGAGCAAGCGATGGCCGAGTTGTCAAAGCTCAGCGGGACGCGCTTTGATGGCATGATCGTGCGGTTGTTTGCGCGGCTGCTTAAGATGGAACGGGCTTCGCCGTAGGGAAACAACTTCATTACCAGTGTGTCTTGTTAAGACAAATAGACTTTTCTGTCGCATCGCTTCCGTTTGCAATGCTTTCCAACTCCTCGCCAAGGATATAATCCCCGTCGGGCTCAGCACTGATTCCTGAGAGCAACCAGCTCAGCACGGAGATAAAAATGAAGGTGGTCCAGTTCAAGTTTTGCCGATTCATATTGTTAGTCATGGTCTTGATGACGTCGGCGGTGGCTCAGCAATGGAAAGCTCCCACCACCATGAAGAAGCTTTCCAATGGACTCATCGTTGTTGTGTCCGAAGATCATTCGGCTCCCACTTTTGGCGTGTGCGTAAGTTATGGAATCGGATTTCGCCTGGAACCGGAAGGCCGTACCGGGTTCGCTCATCTGTTCGAACACATGATGTTTGAAGGTACGCCCAACGCGCCGAAAGGAGTTTTGGATCGCGTCATCGAAGGCGGCGGCGGACTGAATAACGGCGACACACGCTACGACTTCACCGAGTACATCGAGACGGCTCCAGTTTCTGCGCTCGATCCAGTCCTGTGGATGGAAGCCGATCGCATGAAGACGCTCGATTTCTCGCTCAAGAACCTCGAGAATCAACGCAACGTTGTGGAAGAAGAGGTCCGGGTCAATGTTCTGAACCGTCCCTACGGACTCTTCTTCGCCATCGACTTGCCCGGAAAAGCGTTCGACACTTATCCAAACGCGCACAATTTTTACGGCGAGTTCAAAGATCTCGACGCTGCCAAAATCGAGGACGTCCAGAAATTCTATGAGCAATTTTACGCTCCCAATAACGCGGTTCTGGCGATTGTCGGCGATGTGCAGCCGGGGGATGTGTTTACCAGGGTAGAAAAATACTTCGCCGCCATTCCCGCCCGCAGCACTCCACCTCGTGCGAAGCTGGACGAACCTCCACAAAACTCAGAACGCCGCGCGAGCGAAACCGATAAGTTGGCTAAAGTTCCAGCCCTCGCAATCGGATATCGCATGCCGTCACGGCATTCGCCCGACGCGCTGGCTGGCGCGGTTACCGGAGAACTGCTGCACAACGGCCAGGCCTCGCTTCTCTATCAAGCTCTAGTCAAGCAAAAGCAAGTCGCCCTCTCGGCCGACGGAGGAGTGAACTGGCCTCTGGGCGCGCCTTTTGAATACAACGGGCCCACGCTCATGACATCTTTCATCGTCTACCCGCCGAACATTACAGAAGACCAGCTCTTAGCGGCCTACGATTCCGCCATCAAGGAACTCACCGACAAAGGGCCAAGCCAGCAGGATTTAGATCGCATCGTCTCCAAGATGCGGTCCGATTGGTACGATCAACTGGAAATACCGATCAGCCGCGCATCGGCGCTTTCACATGCCGTGCTTTTCGACGGCAACTTCGATGTCGTTTACCAGATTCCCGAAGAGCTAGCCAAAGTCACACCCGCACAGATTCGAAGTTTCGCCGCCAAGTACCTGTTGAGCTCTAACCGCACCATCATTAATCGCGGACCCGCGCCGGCTGCGACGACCACGGAGAAACAAGGAGCGGGACAATGACAACGACCATGAAAATTGCGATTGCTATATTTTTGCTCGCATCGTTTGCCTTCGCGCAGAAGGAAGCGCCGCTGCCCAAGGACCTTCCGCCCTATGGGGCGGAAAAGCCGCTCAGCGCTCCGTCGGTAAAGACCGCCAAACTCGAAAACGGACTCACGATATGGCTGGTTTCTGAACCTGGCTTCCCGAAGGTCGCCCTCACGGTGGCGGTGCGTGGCGGTTTCGCCGCCGATCCTGCGGACCGTCCCGGCATTTCTGAGCTACTTTGCAAGACGATTGACCAGGGCACGAAATCACGCTCCGCGAAGCAGATTGCGCAGGAACTTCAAGCCGCTGGCGGAGATCTCGGCGCGGATCCGCGCAAAGACTACATTGCCGTC
Organism: Terriglobia bacterium; assembly: GCA_963847715.1. GTDB lineage: Bacteria > Acidobacteriota > Terriglobia > Terriglobales > Acidobacteriaceae > Acidiflorens. Next base: position 127,298 of record CAWKAZ010000013.1, on the reverse strand, counting down.
TCCACTTCGGTCCTCGCTTCAAAGTTGGACACGGCGGTCACGATCCTGTCTGACGTTCTGCAAAACGCCTCTTTCCCAGAGGCCGAAGTTGCGCTCGCCAAACGCAACCTGCAGGATTCTCTTCGGCAGCAGGAATCTGAGCCGTCATTCCTGGCTGCCCGCGCAATGGCCAAGCTGCTCTTTGGGGACCATCCGTATCACGTGACCGCTGCCACGCAGGAATCGATCACGGCCGCGACCGGCGCTGACCTGCACAAGGCGTTCGCACAGCGCTTCCGGCCGGATCAGGCGCTTCTGGTCGTGGTCGGGGACTTCGATAACGCGAAGATGATGGACTTGGCCAAAGCGAATTTTGGCGAATGGAAAGCGCCTGCCGAAGAGCCGATCGCCACACCGGCGCGTCCAACAGGAACCCCAGAGCACTCCGTATTTGTTGTCGCGCGGCCAGGTTCAGTACAAACGACGCTTCAGCTCGGAACCTTCGGTCCTTTGCGAGGCGATCCAGATTACGAGGCGGCCGTGGTCGCCAATGCAATCTACGGCGGAACCTTCGGATCGCGATTGACCACCAACATCCGCGAGGACAAGGGCTACACCTATTCTCCGTTTTCGAGTTTAAGCACCAATCAGGTGGCGAGCGTGCTGATCACACGCGCGGACGTTCGCAATGCTGTAACCGGGCCAAGCCTGAACGAGATTCAGTATGAACTGAACCGGATCGCGACGACTAGTCCGACAGAGGCGGAACTTACGCAGGCAAGGCGTTACCTCGTGGGCAGTCAGGCGATTCGACTCCAGTCGCGGCGTTCGGTATCTGCACAGTTGGCGGGCGTCTGGGTCGATGGCCTACCCCCGGAGGAAATTGGGACTTATGGTCAGAAAGTGGCGCGCACGACCAGCGCCGAAGTGGATGAAGCCGCCAAGAAATATTTCCCCGCTTATAAGACCGCAATTGTCGCTGTGGGAGAAGAGAAAGTTGTTCGAGACGCGCTCGCGCCACTAGGGATTCCGGTCAAGAATCTGCAGTAGGATTGGCCTGGACGATCGTCAGCACAACGGTCGCATCTTTCGGCAGGTAGCTCTTGCGGCGGAACCAGTCTTCCATCGCATCCCGGAGTTGATCGAGGGGGACATTCGTTCCAATCTCCAGGAGTCCGTCGGCCACAGGCAACGTGTCGTCAAATACGGAAGCGTTGGTAAAGTTGCGCATGCTGAAATTGTCGAGCCACTTCAGCAGACAAGGATGGAGTTGTGCTTCGTGCCGGTATTCCACGCGGACTTTGCGGGCGAACATAGGTCGATTGAATCATTGAGACATTGAGTCATTGAATCATTGGAGTCTGATTCAATGACTCAACGATTCAATGACTAAATGCTTCTCCGATCTATTTTTTCGCTTTCCAGAGCCGGTCTTCCAGTTCGGAGACTTCGCGGTTCAGGCCGTCTGGGAGATGGTTGCCAAATCTGGCGAAATGTTCGCGGATCGACGCCAGTTCCGCGTGCCAGCCTTCCAGGTCCACGTGCAGCAATTTCGCTAAGTCAGTTGGCGAAAGGTCGAGGCCATTTGTGTCCAGGTCCGCAGGCTCGGGAAGCCGGCCAATCGGCGTGTCCACTGCGTGCACCTTTCCGTCACAGCGATCAAAAATCCATTTCAGCACACGGCTGTTTTCGCCGTATCCGGGCCAGAGGAATTTTCCGTTTTCGCCGGTACGGAACCAGTTCACGTAAAAAATCTTCGGTAGCTTCGCACCTGGGCGTTTACCAATCTTTAGGAAGTGGGCAAAGTAATCGCCCATGTTGTAGCCGCAGAATGGAAGCATCGCCATTGGATCGCGGCGCAGTTGGCCGACTTTGCCGGCAGCGGCCGCGGTGGTCTCGCTGCTCACCGTCGCTCCCATAAACGTTCCGTGGCGCCAGTTGAAGGACTCGGTTACCAGTGGAACGATGCCGGCGCGACGGCCACCGAAAAGAATGGCGTCAATTGGCACGCCTTTGGGGTCTTCCCACTCTGGAGCAATCACCGGACACTGGCTGGCGGGAACCGTGAAACGAGAGTTTGGATGCGCCGCTTTGCGGCCGGAATCCGGTGTCCAGGGGCGACGCAGCCAATCGACGAGTTCGGGTGGCTTCTCGGCAGTCATCTGTTCCCACCAGATGTCGCCGTCGGGAGTCATGGCGCAATTGGTGAAAATCGAATTCCTGGTTGCGGTCAGCATCGCGTTCGGATTCGACTTCATGCTGGTTCCGGGCGCCACGCCGAAAAAGCCGTACTCCGGATTGATGGCGTAGAGACGGCCATCGGCACCGAACTTCATCCAGGCGATATCGTCGCCAATCGCTTCAACCTTCCATCCTGGAATTGTCGGGATGAGCATCGCCAGATTGGTCTTGCCGCACGCCGATGGAAACGCGCCCGTCAGATATTTCACGCGGCCGTCGGGCGCAATGATCTTCAGGATGAGCATGTGCTCGGCCATCCAACCTTCGTCGCGCGCCTGCACCGAAGCGATGCGGAGTGCATGGCATTTCTTGCCCAACAGAGCGTTGCCACCGTATCCCGAGCCGAAGGACCAGATCTCGCGCGTTTCGGGAAAATGGCAAATGTATTTTTCCTGCGCATTGTTGGGCCACGCCGTGTCGGCCTGATTCGCAGCCAGGGGAGCGCCTACGGAGTGCAATCCCCGCACGAATGCACCGTCTGTTCCCAGCACGTCAAGCACGCGCGTGCCGATGCGCGCCATGATGTGCATGCTGGCGACGACGTAAGGCGAGTCGGTGATTTCGACGCCGATATTCGCGATGGGCGAGCCGATCGGGCCCATGCTGTAAGGGATGACATACATCACGCGGCCAGCCATTGCGCCCGCGAACAATCCCTGGAGCTTCTCCTTCATTGCGGCGGGGTCAGCCCAGTTGTTGGTCGGGCCAGCCTCCTCGCTCGTCCGTGAGCAGATAAACGTTCGATCTTCCACGCGGGCGACGTCCGCCGCGCTCGACCTGACCAGGATGCTGTTGGGACGCTTGTTCTCCGCCAGCGGAATTGCAGTCCCGGTCTGGATCATCAGCCGCACCACCGACTGATATTCCTCCTGAGAGCCGTCGCACCAGTGCACGCGATCCGGCTTGCAGAGCTGGACAACTTCCTCCACCCAGGTTTTCAGCCGCTTATGTTTCGGTTCTTTTTTCGCTTCGGAGACGATTTGCATATCGGAAATTAGGCTGGACATAAACTGCTCCTTCGACGGCCAATAAGGACTTACCGCGCCATGAAAGTCGTTCCGCCGGCGGAAAGGCGAGGCTGCAAAAAAGAGCTTCCGTCCGCGCTACATCGAAGAAACTAGGTATTGTCGCTCATTTTGAGAGGACTTGCCAGCCTCAAGAGGCTCCTAACGCGAGGCTGCAATCGGGGGCTCGACCGCCGCTACCACGCCTTCCAGATGCTTGAGAGTCTCCTCAACCGTCAAGGAATACATCTCGCGGCCAAGGCCTTCGCCCGCTTCCAGAGCGGTTTTCAGGTAGTGGCCGGCGATTTCCTTGGCCAGTGGGTCGGTGATCATTTTTCCAGAGAGTTTCTTGTATTCCACCCAGGCTGGATGCGGAAGAGCTACCCAGACCGGGCGTCCATCGACCAGAAACTTGATATCGACGGCGTCGGCATGGCGGGTAGCGATCGCGACGACCAGAGCCTGGTAGAGGCAATGCACTTGTTTCTTGGTCCAGCGATCGGTGGCGGTGAAGTCGGTATACATGAAGAGGCCTCAAAATCAGGACGACTTGTAACTATATCGCCCTGCGAGGTTTGGGGGCAATAGAAACGGCCAATGGGCAGTGCCTCATTGGCAGTTTTCCACCGCGGAGTCACCTAGTCACGGAGACAACCTTTGGACCCGCAAAAGCAGAAGGCACTACTCCGTGACTCCGTGGTGAGAAAGAAAACATCAACACATCGTACTAATCACGCTCTGGTGGGCGTTTCCCGGAAATTGGAATCTCGTGATCCAAATCGAGGTACTCCATTGGCCCGTGATCGGAGTGGGCATTCGCCACCGGAACGTCGCCCACTGCGGTCAGCGGCTCCGTTTCCGGGGTGGAGGGCGCTTGCCCTGAAGCGGTGGTGAAGATCGCCTGGTGGAATAAGGCTCCGGTTTTTGCCTGGGCCACGGCGAATACCGGGAAAGCCTTGCCTCCGGCAAAGCCCACCGAAATATAATCCGCGACCATCCTTCCGGAGAAAGTATTAGGCAGCCACGCAAGACTCATCGAGCTCGCCAGAGTTTCCGCTGCCGTCCAGGTCGCACCCGCTGTCGACGATTGAATGAACCCGACATTCAGCGAGCAGTTGTTCCCGCAGTTGGAGACTGGATAGTAGTAGTAAACGAGACCGATGTGCGCTTTGCTGCCCCTGGTGGCGGGATCGATCGCCGCTCCGGTGATGAAGTGATCTACCGTGCTTGAAGTGGCATCGATCGGCACGCGCTTCACCGTCGTCCAGGTCGTTCCCGTCGTCGACTTGCTGTACACGATGTCGTTCGAGGAGCAACTGGTGCGAAAACGGCAATCCGGCCACATGACATAGACCTTGCCGGCAGCGTCGATTGCCGAAGAGACGAGGCCAGCGCTGCGAATGTTTCCAGCCTCCGCATGGCTTGTGTAGGCGGCCACGTTCACTGCCTTGGTCCAGCTTTTTCCTCCGTCCGTCGAGGTGAACGCGATGACATATCCGTTGAATCCGAGGATCGGGACAATCACCTTACCCTTGGGCTGCACCACCGGAACGCCGCCGATGCCGAAGTCTTGTCCGGCTGTAGCCAGCGCGGCTCCCCAGGTGAGGCCACCATCGGTGGAAGTGCTCATCATGATCTCGTCGCCGTTGTTGGTGTTGTCCCACTCTGAATAGCAGTGACCGTAATAAGGACTGGTGGCCGTGTTGTCACAGACAATCCAATTCTTGTCAGCAGCGGTTGAGCCAGTTACCGTAATCGGGCTCCCCCAAGTGATTCCGTCGGTCGAACGGCTCACGGCGACGGAAGTGTTGTTGCCGATCGGGAGGGTGGAGATCAGCCACACGCCGTGCAGAGCGTCATAGGCGACTGCGGCATCGCTCGCTGCCGAGCTCGTTCCGCCATCGTAGATGGTGATTCCCGGGAGATATCCGTTGGTCCAGGAAACACCGCCATCGGTTGAAGTCGCAAAGCCGATGTCCGCACCGCCGCCGCCGTAGATTCGAGCCACCTGAAACGCGGTCACAATCGTCGAGCCGTAGGAAAATGTTCCTGGCTCAACTTCGGTGTCGTGCTGACTTGCCGTATCGGTAAAGGTATCAGTGCTGAGCTGGGTCAGACTCACTTGCGCGCCCGCAGAAGCCATAGACAGGAGGCAAACAGCCACAACCGCCAGGCACAAGGCATGACGACGGAAGAATTCGTATGTCGGGACATTCATTGCTGATCAACCTCGGAGAGTATTTTCAGTTCGTGAGGAAGCAGTGAGGTGCAGACCGATGAGTCTGCACAAAACTATTTATATTTCGGGTGATATCCGCCGCCGGGGGGCAACCGGCTCCCGCCTCAGTGTCCGAGGTTAGCGACTCTCGTTTACACTGTCAACAAGTTGAAAACATCTTCACATTGCAGTGAAAGGCTCTGCTAGCCTATGGTCATGCCAGTCCCGGTCAAAGAACGAGTCGCTAAGCTCCGCGAAGAAATCGCGGAGATCAATGCCGCCAATCGCCTCTACCTTCAAGGTGGCAAGAAGATGATCGGCGCCTCCGATCAGGAACGGCGCCTGCAAAGGCTGCAAGAAATCATGGATGAACTGCGATCACTGACCGAGTGGAAGAAGACCTAGGCCAGTCGAGTCCCGGGACTAGTTAGACTCAACCCTTCAATCCGACGCCTGCACCTGCATACTCTCCGTAATCCACAATTGCGCTGGAGCGCCTTTCGTAGTTCGCGTGGCGGTTGCGCGGAAGGTGGTGCCCATGGTTTCAACATCGTAAATATAAGGAGGGCGATCGCTCTTGATGGTGAGGTAGTTGCCGGAGGTCAGCTCGTCGAGGGAACCGTATTTCCCCTGCGAGGCCAAATATCCGCGCTCAGCGTTCGCGATGCCGATGAGATCATTTTTCACGCCTGTGATCGTCGTGACTTCTGCCCCACTGCCGCCTGCAGTCTCGGGAGCCAGCGTTTTGACCTGCAAAGAGTAGATGTACATGCCGATCGCCATGGTCACGATCGTTCCGATAAAGCCGAAAACCCGTCCCATAAGTCGCTCCGTAATGGATATTGCATCGTGAAATGGGAGTGGGGAGCAAGTAACCAGAGTGTAGGGGCGGGCAGGGGCAATCTTGGGTTCTTACCAGCAGTTTGCTGAAAAACTCGCTAGCCGTGAGAAAGAGCGAATCACAAGGGCTGAAGCCCGCATTGGTGATAGGGACTTACGCGGCCCTGAAGGGCCGCTCTTCCACAGTTGTGCGAGCATTGCAGAGTTTTTCTGCAAACAATGGCGGCCCCGGAGGGGCTCGAACCCCCAACCCTCAGTTCCGAAGACTGATGCTCTATCCAATTGAGCTACAGGGCCCTGGCACCAGATGAGATTTTACACCCGCCGCTCCGTTACCTCTGCAATCTGACCTCGAACCTCTGACCTTGGCCGTCCCCGCGTTGTACCATGAAAAGCCGATGTCTTTCGTCCCCAATCCCGTGACCCACTCCAGTTCGCGCCTGCTCGAGTTCGAGACCCTGCGGGACCTTCTGGCGGGATATGCCTCGTCGCCGCTTGGTCACCGCCGTATTGCGGAACTTGTCCCTTCGCTCGACCATGCCTGGATCGAAACTCAGCAGCAGCTCACCACCGAAATCCGCGAGTATCGTCGCGTCGGGGGACGATTCGAATTTGCCGGCCTGCCCGAGGTTCAGGAGCTGATAGAGAAATCCCGCATCTCCGGAGCCGCGCTCGAAACCACCGAAATCCGGGACATCGTTCTTGTCGCCGACCGCGCCTCAGAGTGGCGCGAGATCGTCCGCCAACCTCCGGCTGCCATGCGCTCCGAATGGAGCGCGGTGCAAGCCCTTTCGGATGGCATTCAGGATTTCACGGCTTTTCTGCGTGCCTTCAGCAATAAGATCCTTCCCGACGGCACGCTCGACGATCGCGCCTCGCCTGAGCTCAGTCGCGTGCGGCGTGAGATCGAAAAACAAAGACGGCAGATCCAGGATTCACTCCGCGGATACCTGCGCAAGCTGGCCGAAGGCGGCACGGTACAGGACGAACTCATCACCATCCGCGGCGAGCGCTTCGTTATCCCCGTGAAGGTCGAGCAGAAACGCCGCGTCCAGGGCGTGGTTCACGGCGCAAGTTCCAGCGGACAAACCGTGTTTGTCGAGCCGCTCGAAACCATTGAGCAAAATAACGAGCTGGTGCGCCTGCTCGACGAAGAACAAGTCGAGATTCATCGCGTCCTGCTGGAGATGACGCGCCAGATCGGCGAAAACGCCGGGCCGATCCTCGCCGCTGCTGAAGTCTTAGCCGAACTGGAACTCCAGTTTGCCAAAGCGAGATTCGGAGAAGACTACAACTGCGTGCCGGTCAGCTTGAGTGGGGCGGGCGAAACCTCGGGAGACGCTGGCGAGCTGCGCTCGCCCTGGACGGGCAAGAATGCCCGTCCCCACATAATCTTGCACCGAGCTCGCCATCCTCTGCTCGAACGAAACCTGAAAGTGAAGAACGCGAAGATCGTTCCGATCACCATCGAACTCGAGGGCGATCGCCGCCAGTTGGTCATCACCGGCCCGAACACTGGAGGCAAAACCGTCTCGCTGAAAACGCTGGGCCTGCTTGCTCTTATGGCGCAGTCCGGTGTACCGGTTCCCGCCGACCGCGCGGAGATGCCTGTTTTCGACGCGATCCTCGCGGACATCGGCGATTATCAATCCATCGAACAGAATCTCTCGACGTTCTCCGCGCACGTCACGAACATCGATTTCATCTCGCGGACGGCGACCGCCGACTCGCTGGTTTTGCTTGATGAACTGGGCTCCGCCACCGATCCAGAGGAGGGAGCCGCGCTCGCGGTAGCTATCGCCGAACACTTCCGAAAAGTCGGGTGCATGATCGTGATTTCTACGCACCACACGTCCCTGAAAGTCTACGGCTCAAATACTCCCGGAGTGATCAATGCCTCGGTCGGCTTCAACGAGACCACCTTGCAGCCAACCTATGAGCTCAAGGTCGGCGTCCCCGGGGCCTCCGCCGGAATCAACATCGCGCAGCGCCTCGGCCTGAACCCGGCGATCATTGAATCCGCGCGCTCGCGCCTGGGCTCGCAGACGCAGGACGTCGCAAAATTCCTCGACCGCCTCCACGCTGACTTGCGCGAGCTCGACACTGAGCGATCCCGCATGAAAGTGCGCGAGCAGGAACTCGACCGCGAGAAGCAGCACCTGGCCACTGAAGGCCGTAAGGAACAGCAAGCCAAAATTCGCGAGATGGAGCTGAAGCTCGAAGCTCTCTTCCGTGACTTCGAATACAACGCTCGCGAGACGGTCAACGCCGTCCAGGATCGCGCCGCGCAGCAGAAGTTATCGAAAGACGCCGAACGCCGCATCGCCAAGATGCGCCGCGAATTTCGCGAGCAGTTCGACGCGACGGTCGTTGCCCACCACACGGGAGCCGATCGCGGAGACCCCAACGCTCAACCGAGTCTCGTGAAGCACGTCAGCGAAGGCGACACCGTGAAGCTCAAATCGATGGGCCGAGCCGCCGTGGTGAAGAAAAAAGTTGGCGACCACCACTTCGACGTAGAAATCGGCTCGATGAAAATGCGCATCAACCGCGAAGACATCGCCGAAGTCCTGTCGAGCCCGCAAGCGCAAGGCCGACCGCAAGTTAATCCCGTGGAAGCGGCCCGATCTCGGGGCATCTCCGTAAAACTGCAAAACGAAACCAGCGACCTGAACACTCCATCCGAAATCAACGTCATCGGACGCACCGTCGACGAAGCCACCAGCGAAGTCGAAAAATTCGTTGACCGAGCCTTCTTGGCTGGAATGCCGAGGGTGAGAATCGTCCACGGCAGCGGCATGGGCATTCTGCGGAAAGCGCTGCGGCAATACCTGCAGAAGCACCCGCATGTGGAGTCAGTTACCGAACCGCCGATGAATGAGGGTGGCGGCGGGGCTACGGTGGTGGAGTTGCGGGTGTAGCTGGGGGTACCCCCCCTATTTCTGGTATATTAGAATCAAAGACTTAGCGCGAATTCCTCACAAAGTATTCCGGACAAAAGACTTATACGGAAAGTATTCCGGAATAAGGACTTAGCTCGCCAACAGCCTCTTGAAACGACTTTGAGGCAGCTAAGAGCGCCCTGTCTTAACGGACAGCATTCGAAATTGCCCCAGAGCAAGATCCTTTCTTTAATGGTCGTGTGCGGCATGTCTTATGTCAATGGATTTCTGTAACGAAAAGGTAGCCGATCGCGGTGGATTGGACCTTGTAGAATTCTCATCAGAGACCTGAGATGGATAACGAACTTTCCCAGCTTGAGCGAGACACAGCAGCTTACTTCGACAACATGAGCGAGGAAGCAGCTCGCGAGGAGAACGAACTTGCAGCCGCGTTGTACAACGCCCCAAAACCTGACGTAGATGCACTTGGAGACTAGAAAAGTCGAACAAATTTTTAGGTAAGTTGGGCCGCTCGCTTGCCCGCCCTTTTGGCAGCCGTCACCATTCTAGCTCCTGCCCTCGGGTTCGTGGAATTCAGCCATGCCAGCCTTCCGAGCGCTTTCTCGTCTAGCGGTAGACTTCCTCTCCGTCCCACAAATAAGGGCCTGTCTTCCACACGTTTCCCACAGCCCCAACCATAGTTCTGTTTCTCTGCGTCCCCTCCAACCCTCATAATCACTAAGTAGCTCCTTGCGCCCTCAATGACTTCGACTTCTTCCGACAACTTCAAAGAGTCCCTCAAGCAGCAGGCGGACATCGTCCGTATCGTCGGAGACTACGTCAAGCTTAAGAAGGATGGGGCGCAGAACTTCTCCGGGCTGTGCCCGTTTCATGGCGAGAAATCGCCTTCGTTTAAGGTTCACTCGACGCGCCAATTTTTCCACTGCTTTGGCTGCGGACAGTCGGGCGATGTTTTCACTTTTGTGCAGAAGGTCGAGAACATTACTTTTCCCGAAGCCGTCCGGCTGATTGCTCAGAAGCTGGGTGTGCCGATGCCGAAGGTTGCGTTCTCCAGTCCGGCCGAGGCGCGAGATGCGCAGCTGCGCATGGCTCTGCTCGATGTGCATGTGCGGGCGACTGCGTTTTTTCAGGATTGTCTGCGACGGCCGGAAGGGGCGAATGCGCGCGAGTACCTGAAAGGCCGTGGACTCGACGATGAAATCATTGCCCGCTTTCGCATCGGCTTTGCGCCAGATTCCGGATTTTTGCTGCGCGACGCGCTAAGGCGGGAATTTGATGAAGAGCTCTTGCGGGAGAGTGGGCTGTTTTCCTGGAAAGAAGACAATAGTCGTTCGTCGTTGGTCGTTGGTCGTTCGCCAGAAGCGTCTAACGACGGTCCAGAGCTTGTGGGCGGCAAGCCAACGACTAACGACCAGCGACCAGCGACCGCCGCGATTTATTCCAAGTTTCGCAACCGCGTCATGTTCCCGATCTGTAACGATCAGGGTAAAGTCATCGCCTTCACAGCTCGCACGCTCTCTACCGACGAGAAGGCTGGGCCGAAGTATCTGAACTCGCCGGAGACGCCGATCTACTCGAAGTCGCGCGTACTGTTCAATCTGGACAACGCCAAAGAAGCCGTCCGCAAGCTCGACTATTCGATCCTAGTCGAAGGGCAGATGGATTGCATTTCTGTCTTCGCGGCCGGGTTCCACAACGTGATTGCCAGCTCGGGCACGGCTTTTACTGAGATTCAGGCGAAATTGCTCGGCCGGTTTTCAAAGAATGTGGTGGTCAACTTCGACCCTGACACAGCCGGGGCCCGGGCCACCGAACGGACGTTGGGCCTTCTCGTGGAGGAAGAATTCAACATCCGCGTCGTCAGCCTTGAGACCGGATTCGATCCCGACCTGTTCATCCGCCGCAAGGGCAAAGAAGCTTACAGCGCTGCGCTGAAGAATTCGCAGAAGTACTTCGACTATCTGATTGACCGAGCCCGCGCTCAGTTCCCGGTCCGCAACGCAGATAGCAAGGTGAAGGCCGTCAATCATCTTCTGCCGCACATTCAGCGCGTGCCCAGTCGCATTGTGCGCGATGAATTGGCCATGGAGATTTCGCAAAAACTGGGCATCGATTCGGCCGTGCTGCGGCAGGAGTTAAAGCACGCCGCTACGAACCGTTCCGCCACGCAGGTGAAGGCTCCCGCCGAGACGCAAGTCACTGGTGCCGAGCGCGTGTTGATACGCGCGTTGGCCTCGGCCAACCAGATGCAGTCGAGCATGACGCGGAGTTCCGCCCGCGAAGGCACCGACGAAGAATTTGATCCGGCGCGGCAGGCGCAGTTCGCCTTGCAATCCGAGCATCTCTACGAAGGCTTGTCGGCGCAGTCTTTAATCGAGTCGCTCCTGAATGCGGAGACCGGTACGGTGGACGTGATGGCCCTCCCGAAAACAGAGGAAGACCGGCGCCTGCTGGCGTCGATCCTTATGACTGAGGAGGAAGAGCTGACCCCTGAGACGGTGGAAGGCGCGGTCCGGGCTTTGCGCAGGATCTACCTGCGCCGAAGGCTGGAAGAGGTCCAACAGGCCCTGCAACGTCCGGGGCTTGCCTTGGAGGAACGACAGGCGCTTTTACACGAGAAAGTGCGCCTGAAGCGCGCTTTGATGGACCCTGGGCTGGAAGAGGCGGGCAGCAGAGCCTCCTAGACCGCAGTCTCTAGCCCAGGTTAGCACCCAAAGCGCGGGCGCGAACCTGGGGCACCGACCGTCGCAATATGAAACGAAAACGGCTCGAACGACATCTAAATATTAAGCGGGAAAAGAGTTAGGGCGGTTCAGGGCCATCCGGCGTGCTATACTTTTAAGGTTTGTGCGCCTCGCGCACGACTCCGTAACAACTCCCACCGCTGAAGAGTTGGCATTCGCGAACCGGCGAACGCCTCGAGGATAATCTGTTTTGGCACTAGACGACAAGTACGACGACATAAAAAAGCTGATCGACGCAGGCAAAGAGAAGGGATATCTGACCTATGATCAGGTCAACGACCTTATCCCGCACGATGTGCACTCTCCTGAAGACCTGGAAGATCTGCTAACCACGATCGGAACGCAAGGAATTGATGTACTCGAAAGCTCGAAAGGGCCGACGACCGATCTGGAAAAAAAATTCGAGGAAGTAGAAGAAAGCTCTGACGACGTCGAACTCGACCTCACTCCAGGAGCTCTGGAAAAAACCAATGATCCCGTCCGCATGTATCTGCGCGAGATGGGAACTGTTCCCTTGCTTACCCGCGAAGGCGAAGTCGAAATCGCCAAGCGGATCGAACGTGGGCAAAACCGCGTACTGAAGGCGCTCTCGCGCTCTCCCATCGTGATTCGCGAACTCCTTGCCCTGGGCGAGGACCTCGAGAAAGGCGTCCGCTCGATTAAAGAGCTGGTCACCTTCGACGAAGAGGAAATCACGGAAGAGATTGTCGAGAAGCGGCTGAAGGCATTTCTCGACAAGATCCACGCCCTCGACAAGCTGTACAAAAAAGTTGCGCCGCTCCAGGAAAAGCTGGCGGCGGTGAATGCGAAGAAAAATGCTCGCATGCATCGCCGGTACCGCTTTCAGTTGGCGCACGCGATCGTCAATACGTCGATTGCAGTTCGGAAGCTGGGTTTCACCAATAACGAACGCAAGCGCCTCATCGACCGCGTTAATCGTACGGTCGACGGCATGCGCTCGCTCGACCGGCAGATCCAGAACCTGGAGAAGCGGGCCGAGGCCACTCGCAGCGAGGAACAAAAGAAGGAATACAAAAAGCAGTCGCGCGCGGTCCGCGGAGAGCTCGAAAAGCTTGAAGTGGAAGCGGGTCTGTTGTTCCAGGAACTCAAACGCACACAGCGCGAGATCATCCAGGGCGACATGGACGCGGAGCACGCCAAGCGCGAGCTCATCGAAGCCAACCTGCGTCTCGTAGTCTCGATTGCGAAAAAGTACACCAATCGCGGATTGCAGTTCCTCGACCTGATTCAGGAAGGCAACATCGGCCTGATGAAGGCGGTCGACAAATTCGAATATCGCCGCGGCTATAAGTTTTCCACTTATGCCACGTGGTGGATTCGGCAGGCGATTACTCGTGCAATTGCGGATCAGGCGCGCACGATTCGTATCCCGGTGCACATGATCGAAACGATCAACAAGCTGATCCGCACGTCGCGGCAGCTTGTTCAGGAGCTGGGACGCGAGCCAACGTCGGAAGAAATTGCCAAGCGGATGGATATTCCGGTAGCAAAAGTCCGGAAGGTTCTGAAGATTGCACAGGAGCCTATCTCTCTCGAAACGCCAATCGGCGAAGAGGAAGATTCGCACCTTGGCGACTTCATCGAAGACCGCGCGGTCGTTTCTCCGGCCGAAGCCGTGATCAATGTCAACTTGAAAGACCAGACTTCGCAAGTGCTGCGCACGCTGACACCGCGCGAAGAGAAGGTCATCAAGATGCGTTTTGGCCTGGAAGACGGCAGCGAGCACACGCTCGAAGAAGTCGGCCAGTCGTTCGCGGTGACCCGCGAGCGCATCCGGCAGATCGAAGCGAAGGCACTGCGAAAACTGCGGCATCCATCGCGTTCGCGGAAGTTGCGAGCGTTTATGGATGGGGTAAGGGACTAAGTCAGAAGGAAAAAGTCAGATTGAAGAAGTGGGGCGCGAGCGATCGCGCCCTTCTTATTTGTGGGGAAGGTGAGGGCTGGCCCGAAACCCGACCCGGAGGTAACTACGGCGGAAGGCATCTCCGGCCGTAGAATCGCGCTATGGATAGGATCCCTTACCGGGTACAGGTGCGTCTGGTAGCTGCGAGCTATGCGGCGGTTCTCGTGGTAGCGGTGGGGTTGATCGTCGTGCGGTACTTGCAATACGTCCTTCATCCGGACGATGTTGCGGCGTACGGCGGCATGTGGGCAGGCGGCGACATGATGCTGGAACTTTTCATCTGCTTCCTCTTCATGGTTCCCACCTTGTTTCTGGTGTTCGTCATCCGAAAATCAGAAACTGCCACCGAGACGTATGCGAAGGTCCTGTTCGGGCTCAGCGTGACGGCGCCGGTTAGCGCGGCGCTGATCGCCATTCCGGCAATCGGCCAGTCGAACATGATCATCGGCTGGTTCTGTCTTTTTCGGGTCCTGGCTTCCCCCGTGGTGCTGATATGGCTGATCGTCAGCCGGTTGCTGGCGCGATTCGACCGTCAGAAGCGGTGGACGTCGTATGCATTGCTGGTCGAAACGCTGACGTTGGCTCTGATCGCGGTTCTGATAACTGGTTTCTCGAAGTTCCATCGAGATTGACAACCGGTAACTTGCGCGCCAGCATCCGGCAGCATCACGGTCGACGAAATGGATTTCGAATCCGGACGCCACCATACAGCCGCCCATGTTCGAAGTCCTCGGAGACGATCTCCTCCAGACCGTAGTGTTCGGCGTAGGCCCAGAGGTGCGCATCGAACCAGGAAATCCGATATGCCGCCGCGGCTAAGAGCGCCGAATGAACAACCGGGGCGTTCGGATAAAGGATGGGGAACTGCGTCATGAGTTCTTCCACTTCCTGGCGCGCTTCGTCCGAGGATAGAAGGGGATCAAAGCCGACTCTTGTGCGCGTCACTGCTGACACAAACTCGATCAGCGCTTGGTGGGGAATTCGGGCGGAGTCATTTCTGAGTCCCCCAAGCAGAACATCACGAGCAATTCGCTGCTTCTCCGGATATCGGGCATCAAAGCGGTAGACAAGCACATTGGTATCAACGAGGAAGGCCACGATCGTAAAGGTCCTCTCTGGTCCAGCCGCGGTCCGAGGGTTGGGCACCGGGCGCATGCTTCTTGCGGAACGCAGCGTTTCGCTTTTCCTGGCGGGCCGTCGCCTGCTCAAAAAGTCGGAGTCGTTGCTGGAGTGTGGCAGGGTCCGTTCTGCGGGATGCGGACCGCGACCGTTTAACCACCCGAATTGCCTCACCAGCGGGTAGCCAATCCAGGTCGTCCCCCGGACGGATTTTGTATTGGTCCGCGATCGCCTTCGGAAGCGTGAGCTGGAGTTTACTCGTAACCTTAGCCATGCTGAGAGTATAGCAAGGATCATGTCCTTGTTCAATCCTTGTTTTCGAAACCGCTAAACAACTTGTTCCGGTAATTCGGATACCAGCGGCGATAGTTACTCCCGCCCCCGTCGCGGGCGAGGGCGCCCGCGCCACACAATCCCCGACCGCGCCACCCTGCTAGAATCTACGTATCTGCATGGAAGCGTCTCGCATCCGGAATTTTGCGATTATTGCGCATATTGACCACGGAAAATCCACGCTAGCCGACCGGCTGCTGGAGCTTAACCGGGTCGCTCGCCATGCGCGAGATGCAGGAACAGGTTCTCGATTCGATGGACCTGGAGCGCGAGCGTGGCATTACCATCAAGGCCCATGCCGTGCGCATGCTGTATCCCGCGCTGGACGGAGAGATCTATCAGCTCAATCTGATCGATACGCCGGGGCACGTCGATTTTTCCTACGAAGTTTCGCGGTCGCTCGCTGCCTGCGAAGGCGCGCTGCTCGTTGTCGATGCATCGCAAGGCGTCGAAGCGCAGACCCTCGCTAATTCCTACCTCGCCATTAATCACGGCCTCGAGATTATTCCGGTGATCAATAAGATCGACTCTGCAGAGTGCCGACATTCCGCGGACCAAAGAGATGATTGAGAGCGCGGTGGGTCTCGACGCGACTGACGCTTTGCTCATCAGCGCAAAAACTGGGCAGGGCGTACCCGACGTGCTCGAAGCCATCGTCAAGCGCGTTCCACCGCCCAAAGGCTCTCCGGATCGGCATTTACAGGCGCTGCTTTTCGACTCCTGGTTCGATCCCTATCGCGGCGTCGTGGTGCTGGCGCGTGTATTCGAAGGTAGATTGCGCAAGGGACAGAAAATTCGTCTCTGGTCGAACGGACGCGTGTTTCAGGTCGAAACACTGGGTACTCTCACACCCAAGCCTGTCGAAGTCGACGAACTGGTTGCCGGAGAAGTTGGATTCGTCATCGCCAACATCAAGAACGTCGCCGACACCAAGATCGGCGACACCATTACCGACGACGACCGCCCTTCGCTTCAGGCGTTGCCCGGATTTGAAGAAATCAAGCCCATGGTCTTCGCCGGCCTTTACACCGTCGACGCGCACGAGCATACCCAACTGCGCGAGGCGCTCGAAAAACTAAAGCTCAATGACTCATCGTTCTTCTTCGAACCGGAAAGTTCGGTGGCTCTCGGATTCGGCTTCCGCTGCGGCTTTCTCGGATTGTTGCACATGGAAATCATTCAGGAGAGGCTAGAGCGCGAGTACAACCTCGACCTGATCACCACGGCTCCGGGCGTGCGCTACCAGATCACCAAAACCGACGGCACTGTCATCGAGGTCGACAATCCGTCGCGCTGGCCTGACACCAGCGAGATTGCCAAGGTGGAAGAACCGGTGATTCTAGCCGTGATTCTTACGAATGAGGAATATGTTGGCGGCATTCTGAAGCTGGTCGAAGAGAAACGCGGCAAGCAGAAGAGTTTTGAATATGTCACCGGCACGCGCGTCATGCTGCAGTACGAGTTACCCCTGAACGAAATCGTGCTCGATTTTTACGACCGCCTAAAATCGGTTTCGCGCGGATACGCTTCGCTTGACTATCATCTGTCGGGCAACTGGACGTCGCCGATGGCAAAGCTCGACATCATGGTCGCGGGAGAGCCGGTCGATGCCCTCTCCACCATCATCCACCGCGACTTTGCCTACGATCGCGGGCGGGCTCTGGCCGCCAAGATGAAAGAACTGATTCCGCGGCAGATGTTCGAAGTCGCGATTCAGGCAGCCATCGGAGCCAAGATCATTGCCCGCGAAACCGTGCCGGCCATCCGCAAGAACGTGATCGCGAAGTGCTACGGCGGCGATATTTCCCGAAAACGCAAGCTGCTCGAAAAGCAAAAGGAAGGCAAGAAGAGGATGAAGCGCATCGGCCGCGTCGACATCCCGCAAGAAGCATTTCTGGCGGTGCTGAAGGTGGGCGAGGGCAGTTAGCTCTCCGCGCTACGCTCTTGACTCATTCGATGGGCTGTCGAGCACGCTCCCGCGTCAAGGCACCGGGACTGCCGAACTGGCCGTCCCGGCGTTGAGTCTCTTACCGCACATCCGCGTGAACCAGATCCTCGCGCTCTGGAACCTCTTCATAGGCATGTTCGCCATGGATCGATTCATCGAGCCCAATTTCCTCGCTCATCTCAGTGACTTTCACGGGGGTAAACGCGTCGATGATGCGCAACATTCCATAGGTGAACACGAAGGCCCATACCGATGAGAAAACCACAGCCGTGACCTGTTTAAGCAGGAACGTCGGATCGCCGTAAAGCAGTCCGTTCGCCCCATTGGGGTTGAACTCCTTGTTGGCAAAAATTCCCAGCATGATGATGCCGAGGAAGCCGCCGACTCCGTGCACTCCCCAGACATCTAGCGCGTCGTCCCACCCCATTTTGTTTTTCATTTCCACCGCGTAGTAGCAAACCACCCCAGCCACGATGCCAATGATGACGGCGGTGGTCGGCGAAACATATCCGGCGGCGGGAGTGATCGTCGCCAGCCCGGCAACGGCTCCAGTCAGCAAGCCGAGAAGCTTGGGTTTCTTTTCATTGATCCATGCCACGAACAACCAGGCAACAGCCGCGAACGAAGCGGCGACATCTGTATTGAGAAATGCTGTGGCCGTCACCGAATCCACGCGCATTTCACTGCCGGCGTTGAACCCGTACCATCCGAACCACAGCAGGCCGGTTCCGAGAGCAACCAGCGGGATGCTGTGCGGTCCACGATCCGCCGTATGGCGCTTCCCTACGTACAACACGGACGCCAGCGCGGCAATGCCAGCAATGTTATGCACCACGATGCCGCCGGCAAAATCGAGCACGCCCCATTGCTGCAGAAAGCCTCCGCCCCAGACCATGTGGACGAAGGGGAAGTAGACAAACGTGAGCCAACCAGTCAGAAACAGCATGTACGCCTTGAAGGTAACCCGATTCGTGAACGCGCCCGAAATCAGCGCTGGAGTGATGATGGCAAACATCATTTGATAGGCGATGAATACAAAGGCCGGAATTGATTCATTCGGCGACGGTGTGGTGAGATCGACATGACGCAGAAATGCATTGTGGAAGTTGCCGATGACTCCGTGCCAGTCCCCGCTGAAACACAGTGAATAGCCATACAAATACCAGATCACCGTCGTCCAGCCCATCGAGACAAAACTCTGAATCATGATGGCGAGCACGTTCTTTCGTCCGACCAGGCCGCCGTAAAAAAAGGCAAGACCCGGCGTCATCAGCATGACCAGGCTGGTGCACAAAATCATGAATCCCGTATTACCCGTATCGAGATGCAGCATCGTGATGTTCTCCAGGCGAGAGAATTTAATAGGTATAAGAACTTACGGTCGCGTCAGGAAGCGTATCTCCGCGCCCCTCGCAGGTCAACCAGTCACCCATAGCTGAACCGGTTCCGTTTTTGTTGACTACCGGTCTTTGTGAGGGCGAAGAGGGCGTTGGGTGACGAAGAGCTGGAGAGAAGAAAAATGCCGGCGTCTCCTGGCCACATCCCGCCACTTGACTCACACCAAGGGAAGACCTCCGGCTCCGTCCCTTCCTCTAAGCCTAGGCAATGGCGAATGTCCATACCATGAGGCGCATCACCGGTCGGTGTGATCTAGCTGACGTACGACAACTCCTAGTTTTTCGCTGACTTACGGTCTTTCCAACCCTCGGACGCTACTCGATTCGGCCCCACGCCTTTCGATTTATGTGCAAATCTCGCTTTTTGTGACGAAAGTGCTGATCTGGCAAGCATCTAGCAGCCGCACTCAAAGTACAGAGTTAACCAACTTAGAAACATAGCGTTAGGAATCGGACAAAAGCTGCGATGGTCGCCGACCGAGCGGTCGGTAGCATGGGTTTCGTACTGGCGTCCTTCTCATCCACAAAGTTTTCCACAGGCGAGAAGTGTCCGAAGGTCGGATTTGGGAAGGTTAGCGTAGTTACGGTATCGCTAAAGCGATGCCCTGAAAACCCAGTTCTTCAGCAAACTGTTCCAAGCCAAGGGGCGCACTTATTGCACCATGTCGCCGGGTTCGTTATTGCCGTCGAGCAGGTTGGCGAAGCGAGTTGAATTGTGGAGGAAGGCGAGGTTGAACTTGCCGATTGGTCCGTTACGTTGCTTGGCGATGATGATTTCGGCGCGGCCCTTCAGGTCGGGATCATCCTGCTTGTAGATCTCCTCGCGGAAAATGAACATGACTATGTCCGCGTCCTGCTCGATCGATCCCGACTCGCGCAGATCGGAGAGTTGCGGACGGTGATCGCCGCCCCGGCTCTCTGGAGCGCGGCTCAGCTGCGACAACGCGACCACCGGAACGCCAAGTTCCTTGGCGATGGCTTTCAGCCCCCGTGAAATCGACGACACTTCCTGCGTGCGGTTTTCGAACCGCTTGCTGCCTCCGGACATGAGCTGCAGGTAATCGACCACCAGCAGGTCCAGACGCCCTTGGGACTGCTTCAGCCGCCGGGCCTTGGCGCGCATTTCGCTCAACGAGATTCCTGGGGTGTCGTCGATAAAGATCGGAGCGTTCGAGAGCTCCTCCATGGCGCGCACGACTTTCTTCATATCGTCGCCCCACAGCGATCCGGTGCGCATCTTATGCGCATCGACGATCGAACGCGAACACAAGAGGCGCTGCAGCAACGCCTCGCTCGACATTTCGAGGGAGAAAATGCCGACTACTTTGTTGTCGTCGATGGCAGCGTTCTCGGCGATGTTCATGGCAAACGAAGTCTTGCCCATCGAGGGCCGCGCCGCCAGAATCACCAGATCGGACTTCTGGAAGCCGCTGGTCATCTCATCCAGATCGGTGTAGTGCGTCGCTAATCCGGTGATGCGTTGGCCACGCTGCAGTAGAGCATCGACGGAACCGAAGGAGTTCCGGACAATCTCCTTGATCCCCTGGAAGCCCTTGCCGATCCGCTTCTCCGAAAGCTGGAAGACGGCGGCTTCTGCTTCATTCAGAATTTCGTCGGCAGGATCGGCTTGCTCACTCGCCTTGGCAATCGCCGCGTTCGCCACACTGATGAGTCCGCGCAGAATCGCCTTGTCGCGGACGATGCGAACGTAATGCTCAATCGAAGGCCGGTCGGGAACTCCGTCGAGCAGGCCGGAGATGTATGCCGCATCGCCAACTGCCTGCAGATCTTTCTTCTGCTCCAGCTCCTCAACCAGCGTGATGATGTCGATCGGCCGGGAAGATTCGGCCAAGTCCATCATGCGCGAATAAATGCGCCGGTGCGAGTCGATCGAAAAGTCTTCCGGCTTGAGGTGCTCGGCCGCATCATTGAAAGCGTGATTATCGAGTAACACTGCGCCCAGAATGGAGCGCTCGGCTTCAATATTCGCCGGTAAACGGCCGATGCTGGTTTCCAGAGTCGCCACGATGTTTAATTGAGTGCGTTGCATCGTAATTCATTTCCGCCTGTGGACGTATGAGGAGCAGGAGAGGAAAACCCGGCCTGAAATAAATATTCGTTACCCCGTGAACGACCCACATCGCGACAATGTTCGAGTCTGAGCTAAGCTCGGTGTTCTGCCGCAACTGGGAGTATGCCACAAGGCGAACAAAAAGCAAATATCATGCGGAGCTCAAGCTCCGCTGAGGTTCGAGCTATCACCCGCTGGTAGAGCCTGCCAGGAGCTTTCGCGAGGATGGGCAGCAATCAGGCCAGCGCATCTATTGCACAACAATCTTCCCGACAAGCTTCCCTTTGCCATTGAAGTAATTCTCGATCTGCAACGGAATCTCGCCCGGTGCATCCGGCTGAAATTCGAAGTCGTAGGCTTCTCCGGACGCAATATGCAGTACGGCATCCCCTGGCTTCAAGAGACGTGAGGGAAGGTCGGCTCCGTCTTTCGCTACGGCGCGCCATGTGGCTGGGTGCTCCGTGGTCCCCAGTCGAAAATCGGCGGCGACATTGGGTCCCATATTGATCACCCGCAGGCGGTACTTTGCGCCGCGACGGAATAACAGCGGACCGGGCTCTTCCAACCCGTTCAGCGTGATTCGCGTGGTAAGAAAAGACTCGTCGCGTGCGCCGATCACCAGCAACCGATCGTGCTCGGTGTCTAACGACTCGCCCGGTTCGAGCACGATGAGTCCACCGTAGATTCCTCCAGAAAGTTGGCTCGGATCGGCAGCGTGCGTGTGATAGATGAACGTCCCCGCGCGATTCGGCGTGAAGCGCGCAACGAAACTCGCACCGGGCTGGATAGCGGGCGTCACTTGATCGCCGGTGCCGCCTCCGGCCACGCCATCGTAGTAGCTGTCGAGTTCCAAGCCGTGCCAATGGATCGTTGTGGGCACATCAAGGTGGTTCACCACCGTGATCTCCGCGGGTTCTCCGCGCGTCAACACGATCGGCGGGCCGACCGACTTGTCCTCCGACGCCACCATCTTCTTTCCCTCACGCACCGCACAGGAGAAAGTCGGCGTCTTCCCATTCGCTGCATTCCGCTCAATTACGAGATCAATTTTCCGCGGCGCCCGGGCCGAGGCCTCTACTGGCGCTGACTTGGGCGCCTTCACGTTGATCATGAGCACCAGTCCGGCCATGTCATTCATTGCGCCCATTGCTTCAGGGTGCGCGTGCCCTCCAATGGCAACTCCAGATTCGCCAGATGGTTTCTCGCTCGCCTTGCTGAAGATCGGTACGCGCTCTTTCGTGGAGATGTGGTTCTGAAAGTGGCAGTGGAACAGCCAGCGCCCAACATGCTCTGGCGTCCACTCCATCATCATCGTGTTGCCCCCCTTGAGGTTTTGCGTCACCACTGATTGCCGGTCGTCGCCTCTGTAGGCCGCGTTCGTCTCGAAGTCTCCGAGACTAAGTACTCTGTAGAACGCACCATGCAGGTGCATCGGATGCTCCGAAGCACTCGCATTGATCACGCGCCACCGGATGTCATCCCCCGACGCATATTCCAGCGGTTCGGTGTAAGGGTAGGACTTGCCGTTGATGGAAACCACTTCAAAGCCGGGGTGAATGACGTCAGGCGCCACGAAGGTTTCGTTGATGACGAACACCCGGTCCGCAGGTGGCGCACCGGCGGGGTCCACAATGAAGGCGCCATCCAGCTCGGCGTCGGCCCGCAAAGGCTGCACGATAGTCCGCATGGGAAGCTTTAGAGGCTCGGTTATCCGCGCCCAGTAGTAGTAGGTCCCTGTTGCTCCCGCGGCAAAAGCGAATTCGCGGCTTTCTCCCGCAGGAATTTCAACACCCGCCTCTGGATCTCCCGGGCGTGTGTTCAGCCCATACACCGTCGCTTTGACCTTCAGCCTGTTGGTCACGGTGGCGTGGATGGTCGTGCCTTCCGGCATGCGCAGCATCGGTCCTGGAATCTGCGCAGCATGTCCCACTTCACCGAACGCCGGCACGAACAGCGGCGGGCCGTCCTCCGCCTCGGGATGCCACGTGCCATTGCGCAGTTCGAGCTGGACGTTCAGTACACCGTTCTCGAGTTTTCCAGCGGAGATTCGATTCTGATTGGCGGCGATTTCCTCAGTGCCAGCGGATTGCGCGCAGGCCAGATTGACCAGCAGACAGAACGCCACGCAGTGACAAAGCAGGCGATAAATTGTAGACATTACCTTCCCCGAAATCGGTTCTCAATTATGGACTGCGAAGCCAGTCTGTCAAGACCACTGAAAGGGATATTCAATTCGGGTTAACCCTGACTCGAGCGGAGAGCTAAAAAACAAATGCGGCTCGGGCCAGCCACCCAAGCCGCATTGTTATCGCGGATATTTTGAACTGCCTTCCTTCGCCGTAGCGAAAGATCATCGTGTGCATTGCACTTCGAAAAGTGCCTGCTGCGATGCTCATCTGAGGCTTGCACCTCAGCGTTACGATTCACCGTTTTTCCACCCCTCCCGAAAGAAGGATTTCTAGTAGGCCGCAAAGCCCGGGCACCGGCGCACTGGACATGCACCGAATTTCCCCCGATGACTCACTCTCGAGAAATCACCGGCGACGCTGAATCCTTGTCAGAGCACGTTCAAAACATCTCACGCTTTTGACTGAAAGCACTTTGCGGCACCACAAAAATTAACGCAACCGCAATCTGCGCTGGCACTGTGTAAAAACTGTGGAGGTCGGAAACTTCCTGTGGAAACGAAAGGAAAAACGCATTTTTATTCGAACGGCGTCGTAAGACCACAACTCGAGGGCGCAAGAATACTTCCGAGCAGGCGCTTGTAAGGGACGCTGTGCTTACGCGCCGCGTATTGCGCTGCCGTACAATACCTCCGATGATTGCGCATCTTCGAGGAACGTTGCTGGCGAAACATCCGAACCAGGCTATCGTCGAAACCCACGGCGTCGGCTACGATGTCGCGATCAGCGTTCCCACCTTCACGGAAATGCCCGCGGCAGGCTTGGAGGTCGCGCTCCACATCCACACGCACGTACGCGAAGACGCACTCAGTCTCTATGGATTTCTCCGGCTCGCTGAAAAACATCTTTTCGAAAAGTTGCTTACCGTCAGCGGGATCGGTCCGACGCTCGCCATCAAGATCTTGAGCGGCATGCCCGCCGACGAAATGATCGGAGCGATTCGCGGGGGCGATCTCGTGCGCCTCACGCGCATTCCCGGCATCGGTAGAAAAACAGCTGAGCGTATGGTGCTCGAGTTGCGCGACAAATTGCCCGCGCCAGCGGAAGGTTCCGAAGCCGGCGCTGCGCCAGCCAGCCCGCTCGAGGAAGATGTGATTTCAGCACTGGTCAATCTGGGCTACCAGCGCGCCGCCGCAGAGAAAGCTCTGCTCATTGCCCGGGGCAGCAAGACTTCTCAGACTTTTGAGGTCCTGTTCCGTGAAGCGCTGGGGTCGCTCTCTAAATAGTCATTTGCTTCGCTGGGAGGCTCTGTGCGTCGAAGGCTGCTGCAAATTGCGTTGCTCGTCCTGATCGTCCTGGTCTCCACCATCATTTCGATTCCTCGTCTGGTTGAAGAGAGCGAGAACAAAGTTCTGCGGAAGCCACCCTATCCGGCCTCTGCACAGGCGCTGAGTCTGCACAAGCAGCTCGTCATCGCCGATCTTCATGCCGATTCGCTTTTGTGGGGACGCGATCTGCTCGAGCGCAGAGTCTACGGACAGGTCGATATCCCGCGACTGGCGGACGGCAATGTAGCACTGCAGATCTTTTCGCTTCCCACCAAGAGTCCGCACGGTCTGAACATCGAAAGCAATGACGATAAGAGCGACGATATTACCGCGCTGGCGGTCGTTGAACTTTGGCCACCGGCCACATGGCATAGCCTCACCGAACGCGCCCTCTATCAGGCACGCCGCCTGCACCGCTTCGCTACAGGATCGCGAGGCGGCTTCGTGGTCATCGAAAGCGCGACCGATCTCTCTAACTATTTAGAGCGGCGGAGAGGCAATCCGCGGCTCACCGCAGGACTGCTTTCCATCGAAGGCGCGCACGCCCTCGATGGCAAGCTGGAGAACCTCGACGTCCTCTATCGCGCCGGATACCGCATGATGTCGCCCAGTCACTTCTTCGATACGGATATCGGTGGTTCGGCGGCCGGAGTCAACAAGATCGGCCTCACGGATAAAGGCCGCGATTGGGTGAAGCAGATGGAGGCCCGCCGCATGATCATCGATCTGGCTCACTCGTCGCCCAAGACGGTCGAGGATGTGCTGGCCGTCGCCACCCGTCCGCTAGTTGTTTCTCACACTGGAGTCAAAGGCACTTGCGACAACAACCGCAATCTGAGCGACGATCAGATCAAAGCGATTGCAGCGAAGGGCGGCCTGATCGGCATCGGCTACTGGGACACGGCCACCTGCGGAAACGATGCGCACGCCATCGTGAAAGCGATGCGCTATGTTTCCGACCGCGTGGGCGTTGAGCATGTGGCGCTCGGTTCCGACTTCGACGGAGCCGTCACGACTCCTTTCGACACCTCAGGCTTGGTTGAAATCACCGACGCCATGTTGGGGGCTGGGTTTTCCGAGCAGGACATTCACCTGATTATGGGAGAAAACGTGATGAAGTTCCTGGAGGCAAACCTGGCGGAAAAGTAACGGCACGACAGGAACCGCAAAGGCTCGTCCTTGGCGCCGAAGAAGAGCTAGTTCCCCACAAATCGCAGATACAAATCCCGATCATGACGGCAGGTTTCCGCCATGTGTTTTACTTTTTCCCACGCTTCCAACTGATTGTCGTCGCGCACCCGCTCTTTCGCGCGCTCCCACTCCTTGAGGAAAGCTTCCATTTGGAGGTGGTTGAACACGGTCTTGCCGAACGGATCGATTCCGCTGAGCAGCACGAAATCGTCGTGGTTGCTGGCCGGCACCACACCGTGCAGCATGACCCACTCGCTGCGTTCGCCGAGATCGTCTTCAAGTTTTACAACCAGGGACATGGCTACCCTCACGAAGTCGCGTAGAGGTACTGGCCGAAATGTACCAGTCCCGGATAGGAATTGTCCAAGGTGAGGTTGCGGACGAAAGTAACCACAAATTTGGAGCTTACGCTTCTCCCACATGGGTCCCGTGCTGAAAGTGGTATTGCAGAATCTTCGCTGCCAGCGCGGGATTCACGCCTTGCTGCGCGCCTACCGAGCGCACCACTTCTCCACGACAAATCACTTCCGTAGCCGCCAGTCCGGCAATCTCCGCGGGCAGCACCAGACTGATCTCTACCTGGGCGTTCGGATGCAGCAACTCCTGCGCCTGAAACAGCAATCCCGAGCGGCTGATGTTTTCGGTCGTGCCCGGACGCCAGCTCTTTTCCCCCAGCGGGCGATAGCGCAGCGGAAGATGAAGATTAAAGCGGCGTGCGCGAAACGGCGGAACCTTTTTTTCTTTCAGAATGCCTGTGCTCAAGCGGGGTGACATCGCAACCTCCAGGGGAATTGGCTCGGAATCCAGCACTTCACGCACGCGATCCTTGAGTGCGGGAAGGCTGAAGGGCTTTTGCAGCAGGTTGATGCCGGCATCAAGCGTGCCATCGTGCCCAACCTCGTTCTCGGTGTAACCCGACATGTACAGCACCCGCATCCCGGGCAGCAACTTCGTGACTTGCGCAGCCAATTCCCGCCCATTCATTCCCGGCATAATAACGTCGGTGAAGAGAAGATCGATAGTGCCCTCGTACCCATCCACAATCTGCAGGGCTGCCGCCCCGTCTTCGGCTTCAAGAATCTTGTAGCCTTGCGTCTCCAGATACTGACGGGCGAGACGGCGCAGGTTGATTTCGTCTTCGACCAGGAGGATCGTCTCCTGCCCTTGTTGAACACGTGGCAGTGCGACGGAATCCTGTGCCGCCGCTGCTTCTTCGCGCCCATCAACCCGCGGAAAGTACGCGCGGAATGCGGTGCCGCGATGCGGTTGGCTGTCGACAAAAATAAAGCCACCGCTCTGCTTCACGATGCCATAAACCGTCGACAGTCCAAGCCCCGTGCCCTTCGCTCCCTTTGTGGTGAAGAACGGCTCGAAGATGCGCGCCTGCGTGTCGTCGTCCATTCCGACGCCTGTGTCGCTGATGGCCAGCATGATGTACTCGCCCGCCATGAGCGGTGCATGCGTCCGCGCAAAGACTTCGTCGAGCGTGACGTTGGAAGTCTCAATCGTAAGCTTGCCGCCTTGCGGCATGGCGTCGCGCGCATTCACCGCCAGGTTCATGATGACCTGGTCAATCTGCCCCGGATCCGCACGCAGAGCGCCGAGGCCGGGGCCGGGAACCATCACCAGATCGATATCTTCCCCGATCATCCGCGTCAACATCTTCAGGTTTTCCGCCACGACCTCATTCAGGTCGAGCACCTTAGGCGCCAGCATCTGCTTGCGGCTGAAGGCCAGCAATTGCCGCGTCAGTGAAGTGGCCCGCTGTGTTGCGTTCGAGATTTCCTGTGCCGGGCCGCGCAACCGGACATCGGGGCCCAGACGATCGAGCAGAAATTCGGAATATCCCGAGATCACCATCAGCAAATTGTTAAAGTCGTGGGCAATGCCGCCAGCCAGTCGGCCGATTGCTTCCATCTTTTGCGCCTGCCGGAGTTGCAATTCGAGAGTCCGCGTCTCCGTGACGTCTTCCATGAAAATCTCGAACGTGCCGCCATCTTTGCCGTTGGCAATCGAACGTCCGGAAATGCGGGCCACGATCGATGAGCCGTCTTTGCGCACGCACTCCGTGGTCAGATCGTTGAATTCCTTGCGAGCATGAAAGTAGTCGGCCGTTTGAAACCATTGCTGGGCGTCGGCATAGAGACTTCCCAGATGCCGGCCCGTGAGCTCGGCGGCGTGGGCATAGCCAAACATACTGACCAGCGCCGGATTTGCGTCCTGCATAATCCCAAGCACATCGCAACGGCAAATGCCGTAGGGCGCGTTCATCACCAGGGAACGGAAGTTGCTTTCCGAGCGCCGCAAGCTCTCCTGCGTGGCGCGGAGAGCGGCGTTGAACCAGCAGATCAGCAGCGCCACGGCGAAGAACAGGGCCAAGTGGGCGATCGCCCTGTGATATTCACTGGGAGTTTGATCTCCCATGAACGAATAGTAGGCACTCACGGTGAGCGCGAAAGTAGTCGCCGCCAGGCCGGGTTTCCATCCTCCGTACCAGGCGCTTACCATCACAGCAACTGCAAACACGACGAGCCGGCTCTCCGCAATGTCAGAGAAAAATAGGGTGGGAATCAGCGCCAGGACGGTGCTGAGCAGAGCGACTCCGTAGCGCAGAATGGGCGCGCGCGCCGGAGCGACGACTAAGCTGCGGATGAGGGGGAGTTTCATTCGCATGGCCTCAATGCTATGCGCCGGCCGCGCGCATAGCGAGTTACGCTGGTCCACCGCAATTTCGCGGCAGCACAGTGGCCAGAGGTACACCTACCAGGCACAACCTGGGGGCAACGAAAGAGAATGTTTGTGAAAGCCTTGTCCACAGCCTAGTCTCAGACGGCACTTTCTGCAAAACGTGCAGAGGCAAAAAGTGCGGAAAGGAGGCGAGGGGAACATACTCATGCAACAGCACTTGCAACTGTCGCAGCCAACGACGACACTAGCGGGGTTCTGGAACAAGAAACGGTCAGGAAATCTTAGACGATGAATATCGGCTTATTCGGCGGCAGTTTCGACCCAATCCATCGCGGACACTGGGCCTTGGCCCGGGCCGCCGCCACGCGCTGCTCCCTGCGGCAAGTGCTGTTTGTCCCGGCGAACGTTCCCCCACATAAACAGAAACAACCATTGACACCGTTTATTCACCGCTACGCGATGCTGGCGCTAGCTACACAAAACGAGAAGCAATTCGTTCCGTCGCTATTGGAAGCTCCAGAGTTCGCCGCAGCCAGCGCGGGTAAGGCTGCCCAGAGCCGCCAGGAAACCGCCAACTATTCGATCGATACAGTTCGGCGGCTCAAGAAATCTCTGAAGAAATCAGACCGCCTGTTTTTCTTGATCGGAATTGACGCCTTTCGCGACATCGCAAAATGGCGTGAGGCCCGCACCCTTCTTGCCGAGTGCGAGTTCATCATCGCCAGTCGTCCCGGATATTCATTGCGCGACGTGGCCGAATCTTTGCCGGAAGACTTGCGCCCTCCCGACGTTGTGACTCGTCCATTTCACAAGCAACCGGCAACTGGCGATCTCGTTCTCCCCGGAGTCACGCTGCACTTGCTGGAAGGCGTGAACCAAAACGTTTCCGCTACCGTTATCCGAACCGCAGCCGCGAAAGGCAAGCCGTTGGCGAGATGGCTCGGCCCGCAAGTGGCGGACTATATAAAAAAGCACGGTCTTTATAGGTAACCCGGGAAATCGGAGTACGCCGTTGGCAGGTTACAATCAAGTAGCCAGCTATGAAGAAAACGGACGACCTCAAACACCAGGTAAATGAAGCGATCCTAGCCTGCCAGGACAAACAAGCCGACAACGTCACGATCCTCGAACTGGAAAAAGATTCCGGCGCGTTTACTGACTTCTTTGTCATGTGCAGCGGCACCAACCAGCGCCAGATCCAGGCCATCGCCGACGCCGTCGACGAGCGCCTCGAGGCCCTAGGGCTCCGCGTCACCCACGCCGAGGGTTACAAGCAGGCGGAGTGGGTGCTGCTCGACTATGTGGATTTCGTCGTCCACATTTTCTCCGAGAAGGCCCGGCACTTCTATGATCTCGAACGTCTCTGGAAATCTGCCAAGCGCATTGAGCCTGCGGAATTGCTGCCAAAAGCGAAGCCGCGTCGCGCCGCCGCTGCCAAGTCCGCATCTGCGCCAAAGAAGGCGCGCAAGAAGAAGGCCTGATGTCCGCATCAACACCCGCTCCGTGGAGTTCTTCCTACCGCCTGATCGCTGCCGAAAAATGGAAAGCGAAATCGGCTACGCTGGGCGGAGCGGTCACGGAAGCTTTTGTTGAATATTCGCGTCCGTCACCAGGGATGAGCGTGATCGATTTGGCCGCCGGAACTGGCGAGCCTGGAATTAGCCTGGCTCAACGCGTTGGCGCAAACGGAGAGGTCACAGCAGTCGACCAGAGTGCAGATCTGCTCGAAATCGCCTCCGAACGCGCCCGCAGCAAGAAGCTCGAGAACTTCGCTGTTCGCCAAGCCGACGCGCACCAACTGCCGTTTCCCGACCACACTTTTGACCTCGCCACTTGCCGTTTCGGAGTGATGTTTTTCAGTGACGTCAAGCGCGCCCTCGAAGAATTGCGGCGCGTGCTCAAACCCGGTGCTCGTGCCTGCTTTGCCGCGTGGGGTGCGGTGGAGCAGCCTTATTGGCAAACGACCATGCAGATTGTTCATCGCCATGCAGGCGGCCCCATGCTTCCTGTGGGAGGAGCAGACCCGTTCCGATTCGCAGCCTCAGGTTCGCTCTCCGCAGTTCTGCGCGCCGCCGGATTCCAGGACGTTGAAGAACTTAACAGGAACTTGCCCTGGACGTGGCCCGGCGATGCAGAAGGAGTTTTCGATTACGCCTGCGCCGTGGCTGCGCCTTTTCGACCGATGCTGGAACGGCTTCCCGAGGAGAAGTGGCCCGCGATCCGCGCCGAAGCTAAAGCTGCCATCGAGCGCTACCGGATAGGAAGCGAGATCCACTTCGGAGCAGATGTGGTCTTTGCAGAAGGAAGAGCCTGACGGCCCGAGTGCAGCGCCCTGGAAAACATGAAGATCAAAATCGTCTGGATCGGCAAAACGAAAGAACCCGCCATCGAGACGCTCACCAGCGAGTATCTGAAGCGGCTGTCACACTACGCCGAGACGTCCGGCCAAGCCGTGAAAGATGAACCCGCAATTCTCGCGTTGGCCAAGGCGAAGGAACGCCACCGGCTCATTCTCCTGGACGCACGCGGAAAGCAACTTACTTCCGAAGAACTGGCCCAGTTCCTCGACCGCGAGCGACTCAACTCGATCCCTTTGCTATTTGCCATCGGAGGAAGTGACGGCTTCAGCGATGAAGCCCGCCGGCAGGCTCATTTCACTCTTTCTTTGGGAAAAATGACGTTGCCGCACGAGCTCGCCCGAGTGGTTGTGCTCGAACAGATCTATCGCGCCTTCACGATTCTCAAGAATCATCCCTATCATCTGGGACATTAACTATCTAGTAACGGGGCAGCGGCCAGTCGGCCGGATTTTGCGAGCCTCGATTCAGATCCCGAATGAACCAATGAGACTTCCCAGCCGCGCGAAACTGGCTTACTGTATTTCAAGACAGGCAAAGCCGGTCTTAATTTGTTAGGCGAGGCCCTCCCCCAATGAAAAATCCGTACGAAGTACTACGAAGCAAAGAACAAGAGCTGATGAAAGTCCGCAAAGAGATGGACGCTCTGCGGATCGCAGCTCGCTTGATGGGCGCTCAGGATCCGGGCGCAGCCAACGGCGAGAGTCAGCCCAAGCTGTCGCGCGTCGTGGAAATGCCCTAACACGGTTACCTGCTGGAAAATATATCTCCCCGTTTGACCAGAAGCGGACGGAATCCAATACCGTCCGCCCTTCTGTTTCTAGAGAACACTTCCGCCAACTGCTATACTTCCGCGCGATGATCACAAATTTTCAACCGCGCTCGGGGATGTCGCGTCTCCTGCTCTGTCTCGTTCTGGCCTTTTCCGCCGTCAGTCTTCTGGCGCAATCGCAGGAGCAAAAGACGTCCGGTCACTACCTTTTTGCCTGGACTGGCGATGCAGCCGGCAAAGGTAACGACTTTCTCGCGGTCATCGACGCCGATCCGGCCTCGCCTTCCTACGGGCATCTGGTGACGACTGTCGCCACCGATCAGCCGACGATGTATGCCCATCACACCGAATACACGATGCCCGCCAGCGGCATGCTCTTCGCGAACGATCATGATGCCGGGCGGACGTTTATTTTCGATGTGCGCGACCCGCTGCATCCGAGAGTTGCTACGTCGTTTACCGACATGGCGGGCTACATGCACCCGCACTCTTACCAGCGGTTGCCCAACGGGCGCGTGCTCGCCACTTTTCAGCACGCGCATCACAACATGAGCATGAACGATGGGCACATGGGCACCAGCGGAGGCCTGGTCGAAATCGACGACGAGGGCAAGGTGATTCGCTCGGCTAGTAACGCCGACCCCGCATTTCCCGACGCCCTGCTTATGCCCTACGGCCTTGTCATCCTTCCCGATCTCGACCGCGTCGTCTCCACCAACTCCTCCATGCACTTGGAGGACATCTTCCGCGGCGTCACTTATCAGGTGTGGCGTCTCTCCGATCTCAAGCTCCTCAGGACCTCTTACTTCGATGTCGGAGAAAATCGCTATGCCCAGATCAGCCCCGAAGAGCCGCGCCTTGGTCCGGATGGATCGGTCTATGTGCAGACGTTGGGCTGCGGAATCGAGCGTATTACTGGCCTCAAGACTGACGAACCCAAGTCGCAACTCGTGTATGCCTTCCCCGGCAACTGGTGCGGAGTTCCAACCATCGTCGGACACTATCTGATCCAGAGCGTGCCCGCGATTCCCGGTTTGATCGTTCTCGATATCGCAAATGGAGCAAAGCCCGTTGAGGTCTCGCGCTTGAAGATCAGCGACACGTTCAAGCCCCATTGGACCGGATGGGACGCCAAAACGCAGCGCGTAGTGGTAACCGGGCGCGATCCTCGCCTCTTCCTGCTGAAGTTCGACCAGGCCACCGGAGCGCTCTCCGTGGACGACTCGTTCCACGACGCAGACGGCAAACCGGGTTTCAATTTTGCTGACCGCGACTGGCCGCACGGGTGGAAAGGAACGGGCTCGCCTCATGGGGTAGTGTTTTCGCGCTAAACGACCTACGCACGCCTCTGTGTCTCCGTGCCTCCGTGTTAGGTGTAGCCCGCGGCTCTGGCATGCCCATTCCCGTCCGCGTACAATAAGAAATTCGGCTCTATGTCAGATATCCGCCGTGGACTCATCATCGTGAATACCGGCCCCGGCAAGGGTAAGACCACGGCTGCCATGGGTACCGCGCTGCGGGCGGTTGGTCAGGGAATGCGCGTGCTGATGCTCCAGTTTCTGAAGGGTTCGTGGCATTATGGCGAACTCGATGCGGTCAAAGCCTTCGGCGACAAGTTCATCATGAAACAAATGGGACGCGGCTTCGTGAAAGTCGGCGCCGAGAAGCCTGACCCCGAAGATGTGCGGATGGTCGAGGAAGCCTGGGCCGAGGCGGAGAAAGCGATCCAGTCCTGCGAGTGGGATCTGGTCGTGCTCGACGAGATTAATTACGCCATCAGTTACGGTATGCTAGACCCGGCCAAAGTGGCCGCGTCCCTGAAACGTAAGCCGGAGATGGTGCACATCATCTTGACCGGACGGAACGCGCACTCGACAATAGTTGAACTAGCCGACACCGTGACCGAAATGCGCCAGGTAAAGCACGCTTACGAAAAAGGCGTGATGGCCCAGAGAGGAATTGAGTACTAGTTGTCAGTTCTCAGTAAGAGCGCCAGCTGAAGTGGTTTAGCTGAGAACTGAGAGCCGCTTTTATGACTTGGTTCAAACGACAATCCGGCGAACTCGATACTTCCGGCGAGAAGAAAGTCCGCACCGAAGGGCTCTGGGTGAAGTGTGACGGCTGCCGGCAGATTATCTGGAAGAAGGATCTCGAAGAGAATCTCAACGTCTGCCCCAAGTGCGACAAGCACTTCCGCATCGACGCCCGCACCCGCTTGGCTCAGCTTCTCGATGACAATCAATACGAGGTTTTTGACAGCAATCTTACTTCGACCGATCCGCTGAAATTCGTCGACCTTAAGGCCTATTCCTCGCGTCTGAAACGGGCCAAGGCCGACACCGGACTGAAAGATGCCATTATCAACGCCCGCGGCAAACTCAACGGCCGGCCGGTCATCGTCAGCTCGATGGAGTACTCCTTCATCGGCGGCAGCATGGGCGCTGCCGTCGGTGAGGTCATCACGCGCGCCGTCGAAAAAGCAATCGAAACGCACACTCCGATCATTATCGTTTCTGCTTCCGGCGGCGCACGGATGATGGAGGGCGTGATCAGCCTGATGCAGCTTGCGAAAGTCTCTGCCGCACTGGCTCGGTTGGATGCGGCGAAGGTTCCCTACATTTCGCTCCTCACGGATCCCACCACCGGCGGCGTGACCGCCTCATTTGCCATGTTGGGCGATCTCAACATCGCCGAACCGGGCGCCCTGATCGGTTTCGCCGGCCCCAGAGTCATCGAGCAAACGATCCGCCAGAAGTTACCGCCGGGCTTCCAGCGCTCCGAGTTCCTTCTCGAACACGGAATGCTGGACGCAGTAGTCCACCGCAAAGACCTGAAAGCCTACATAGCAAGAGCGCTGGCCTTCATGGTGCAAGCGGCGTAGGACAAGTCGCTGGTCGTTCGTCGCCAGTCGTTAGCCAACCCGTCCTTTTAGCCGATGGGGTTTCTGCTCGGGCCGCGTGTGGAGCACTTTAACCGCAGCCATCTTCCTTCCAATGCGAGAGAATCGAAAGCAGCAGCAATAATTGGTACCCTGAAGCGGGCATGAACGACTAGCGACCAACGACCAGCGACTTACGACCGATGTCTTACGATTCCGCAGTCGCGCAGATGTACGCGCTGGGTCACGAACTGGCCCAGACGCCGTCGCATAAGTTCGATTTGGCGCACATGCGGGTTCTATTGGCCGCTTTGGGAAATCCGGAAAACAGGTTCCCCAGCGTTCTCATCGCCGGGACCAACGGCAAAGGCTCCACTGGCGCGACGCTGGCGTCCATCCTCCAGGCGTCCGGGCTGAAGACCGGCCTCTATACATCGCCGCATCTGGTCCGCATCAATGAACGCATTCGCCTCGACGGCAAGCCGATCACCGACGACGATTTCGCCGTCCTCCACGACGTGGTAGGTCGCACCGCCGAGCGCCTGGTCACGGAAGGCGATCTGCCTTGGCATCCCAGCTTCTTCGAGATGATGACGGCCATGGCCTTCGAGTACTTCGCCCGCAGCCGTCCGGATATGGTTATCCTCGAAGTCGGCATGGGCGGACGTCTCGACGCCACCAACGTGGTCGAGCCGCGGCTCAGCATCATCACCGACGTCTCGCTCGATCATCAAAACTATCTGGGCAGCACGGTCGCCGAAATCGCGCGCGAAAAGGCCGGCATCATCCGCCCTGGCGGAGTCGTGGTGACCCTTCCCCAGCTACCCGAGGCCAACGACGTGATCGGCCATGCTATCCTTGAAGCCGCCGCCCGTGCGGTGAATGCTGTACCGTATGTTCCGCCTGTGTCTCCGGCCAGCGAGAACAGTTTGAGCAGCGACGGACCGCACACCGCCATCCGCAATCGTTACCCACTCGAAGTCATGGGCACGGAAATTCTGGTCGACTCGCCGCTGGTGGGCCGTCACCAGCTCCGCAACCTGGCGCTTGCTATCGCTGCGGCCGTGGAACTCCACAACCAGGGCATCGCCCAGATCACGCCACAAACCATCGCCACAGGGATTCGCGAGGCCCATTGGCCCGGCCGCTTCCAGTTGGTGCCAGCCTCGGGAGACAATCCTGAGTACGTGTTCGACGTGGCGCACAATCCTGCCGGAGCCTGGGCCTTGCGCTCGACACTCTCGGCCGCTTATCAGGATGGTCGCTCGATCACCATGGTTTTTGGCGTGATGCGCGACAAGGCCGTGCAAGAGATCACAGAGATTCTGTTTCCGATCGCGAGCCACGTCATCGTGACTCACGCGAATAACCCGCGCGCCGCCACACCGGACGAGATTCGCCAGGCCGCAGCCCGGGTAGCTTCCGATATGCAGATCGAGGAAGCCGAAGATGTGGCCGACGCGCTGAACCGGGCAAAGAAAATCGCCGGCCCCCATGGCGTGGTGGTGGTAACCGGCTCAATTTACGTAGTAGGAGAAGCGATGCGAATCCTATCGGTCCGCATCTAAAGACTTGGTAGCGTGTGGCGCGGGCATTCTTGCCCGCGAGAAGCGTAAGACAAGAGAAAACGTGAACAAGATTGCTACAACCGTCGAGCCCGAAAAATCCCCCGTAGGGACGGACGCCTTCGTCCGTTCGGTCGAGCAAAGCGAGGTGCCCGCGGCCAATGTCACAACCGACGCATTCGCCCGCCCTTCTTCTCATGGCTGGCTAAGCCGCCTGCGATCCTACTTCATCATCGATCCGCTGATCTGGGCCTACACCCTGATCCTAGGTACTCTCTCTCTAATCTGCTCGCTCTTCGATCACAACGGACGCATTCAGCACAATCTCGCGCGCTTCTGGTCATGGCTGGTGATGAAGACGATCCTATCGCCGGTGAAGGTCACCGGCCTTTCCGCCGAAACGTTCGACAATTCGCGTCCCAAGGTCTACGCCGTGACGCATGCTTCGGCGCTCGATATTCCAGTCCTCTACGTGCACTTGCCATTTCAGTTCCGCATCATCTTCAAGAGTGAATTGCTTGCCTACCCGTTCGTTGGCTGGCATCTGAAACGTTCTGGACAAGTCTGCATCAACCAACAGAACCCGGCGGCTTCGATTGGCGCCATCAAGTCCGCGCTCCGAAGCCTGCGTAGCGGCATGCCGCTGGTGATTTTCCCCGAGGGCGGCCGCACGCGCGACGGAAACATTCAACCTTTTCTGCCCGGAGCTTTTTTCCTGGCCATCAAAGCGCAAGCCGACATCGTCCCCATCGCGCTGGTCGACACTTTCGACCTATTGCCCATGAACACCTACCACATCAAGTGCCAGCCGCTGGAGATGCGCATTGGCGAAACCATCTCCACCGCCGGATTAAAGCTGAGCGACACCGACGCCGTCTCGGCCAAAGTGAAGTCGGCCATCGAAACGCTGCATTCGGCGCCCCGAACCACGTAGGACGCCGTTAGGGCCTACCCCCCAGCTGTCCGTATTTCTCAGCGCTGACAATTCCCTCTCTCATCCGTCATAATCTTCAGTTTGTCCGGAGGTGTCATGAGGTCCCTGTTGCTCGTACTCTTATTTCTTGTCGTGAACTCTCATATGACGATTGTGCATGCTCAATCCGCCCCTACGGTCGCAGAAGCTCAGGAATTCATGAGCCAGGCTGAAACCCAACTGGCCGACTTGTCGGTGAAGGTGAACCGCGCCTCGTGGGTGCAGGAAAATTTCATCACCGACGACACCCAGGCCATGGCGGCCGACGCCATCGATCAGGTCACCGCCGTCACCACCGACCTCGTGGAGAAAGCGAAGCGTTTCGACGGCCTCACCCTGCCGCCCGATCTGGCACGAAAATTCATGCTGCTAAAACTCGGCCTCACTGCTCCTGCCCCAAAAAATGCCGCCCTGCGCCGAGAGATGACGACGATCGGCGTCTCTCTCGATGGCGATTACGGCAAAGGAAAGTATTGCCGCAAAAACGGCGAGTGTCTGGACATCACGGCCATCGAAAAAATCATGTCCTCCAGCCGCAATCCGGAGGAACTGAAAGAACTCTGGGCCGGATGGCATGCCATCGCTCCGCCCATGCGGCAGCGGTACTCGCGTTTCGTCGATCTCTCCAATCAAGGCGCGCGTGAAATTGGATTCAAAGATACTGGGGCTCTCTGGCGCGCTGGATACGACATGACGCCCGATGAGTTCTCCCTCGACCTCGAGCGCCTGTGGAACCAGGTCAAGCCTCTTTATCTTGCACTGCACACCTACGTACGCTGGAAGCTCGCCGAAAAATACGGCCCGAATGTCGTTCCGCTAGATGGCCCAATCCCGGCGCATCTGCTTGGCAATCCCTGGGCGCAGCAGTGGGGCAACATCTACGACCTGCTCGACGTGAAAGAAGATAAAGGCGGCGTCAATGTCACTGAGCTCCTCCAGAAGAAAAATCTCGATCCCAAGGGCATGGTCAAATACGGCGAAGGCTTCTTCACCTCGATGGGGTTCGAGAAGCTGCCGTCGACATTCTGGGAGCGTTCGCTCTTCACAAAGCCCGCCGACCGCGACGTAGTCTGCCACGCCAGCGCCTGGGATCTCGACAACAAAGACGATCTTCGCGTGAAGATGTGCATTCAGGTGCGCGGCGAGGACTTCGTCACAATCCATCACGAGCTCGGACACAACTTCTATCAGCGCGCGTACAAGGATCAGCCTTTTCTGTTCCAGAACGGCGCCAACGATGGCTTCCACGAGGCCATTGGAGACGCCATCGCCCTCGCCATTACGCCCGAGTACCTGCACAAAGTCGGATTACTCGAAAAAGTTCCGCCAAACAGCAACGACATTCCTGAATTACTGAAGCAGGCGCTGGATCGTGTCGCATTTCTGCCGTTTGGTTTGATGATCGACCAGTGGCGTTGGAAAGTTTTCTCGGGAGAAATCACTCCAGCGGATTACAACAAGCAGTGGTGGGCGCTGCGTTTGAAGTATCAGGGAGTCGCGCCGCCCGTAGCCCGCAGTGAAGCCGATTTTGATCCGGGAGCGAAGTATCACGTAGCCGCGAACGTGCCCTACACCCGGTATTTTCTGGCGCACATTCTTGAGTTCCAGTTCTACCGCGCCCTCTGCCGCGAGTCAGGATACAAGGGACAACTCAACCGCTGCACGTTCTATGGCTCTAAGGAAGCGGGGGCAAAGTTCAACAAGATGTTAGCTATGGGGCAGAGCAAACCTTGGCCCGACGCATTGGAAGTCTTGACCGGAGAACGCCAAACCGACGCCGGAGCCCTCCTGGAATATTTCGCCCCACTCAAAGCCTGGCTGGACGAGCAGAACAAGGGTAAGAAAGTAGGCTGGTAGAAGTATTACGAATCACGACGGGACAGCCGTGCGGGCTGTCCCGCTATAGCAACCATGCCGCACCGCGTTTGACCCTCCCAGATCGCTCCTTTAAACTCAAGAGATTCAGTAGAATACAGGTCCTCATCTATGTCTGACAGCATTCATGTAAATTTCCCCGACGGTAGCAACAGAGAATTCCCCAAAGGCGCTACCGCGCTCGACGTTGCCAAGTCCATTAGTCCGCGACTCGCCGATGCCGCTCTCGCCGCCAAGTCGAACGGCAACCTGATCGACCTCACTCGCCCGCTCGACGCCGACACCGACATCCGCATCCTCACCGAGAAGGATCCCGAGGCGCTCGAAGTCTATCGCCATTCCTCCGCGCACTTGCTCGCTGCCGCCGTTCTCGAACTCTTCCCTGAGACGAAGCTCGGCCACGGCCCCGCCACCGAAAACGGGTTCTTCTACGACTTCTACCGCCCCACCCCGTTTACGCCCGAAGATCTCGAGAAGATCGAGAAGAAGATGCAGGAACTCGTCCACCAGAACCTGCCTTACGCCCGCGAATTTCTGCCGCGCCAAGAGGGCCTGGAAAAATTCAAGGGTGAAGGCGACTTCATGAAGTGCCATTTCATCGAGCAGTTCACCAAGGCCGATGAAAAAATTTCGATCTACAAAACCGGCAAGTTTCAGGATTTCTGCCGCGGTCCGCACATTCCCTCAACCGGCAAAATCAAAGCGTTCAAGTTGTTCAACATTGCCGGAGCCTACTGGCTCGGCAAGGAAGAAAATCCGCAACTGCAGCGCATCTACGGCACGTCGTTTTTTTCGAAGAAGGATCTCGACGCCTACCTGACCGGCATCGAAGAAGCCAAGAAGCGCGATCACCGTGTGCTCGGCAAGCAGCTCGACCTCTTCTCCATCCAGGAGCTCGCCGGACCCGGCCTGATCTTTTGGCATCCCAAGGGTGGTCTCATTCGCAAACAGATGGAAGACTGGATGCGCGAGCAGTACCTGAAGCGCGGCTACGCGCTCGTTTATACCCCGCACGTGATGCGCAAGCAGTTATGGCAGACTTCCGGACACGAAGGCTATTACGCGCAGAACATGTTCGACGCCATGGAGCTCGACGACGCCGAATATCGTCTGAAGCCCATGAATTGTCCCGGCCACATCCTGATCTACAGGGACTCGCTGAAGTCCTATCGCGATCTCCCCGTTCGTCTCGGCGAACTCGGCACCGTCTACCGCTACGAACGCTCCGGCGTGATGCATGGCCTGCTGCGCGTCCGCGGCTTCACTCAGGATGATGCCCACATCTTCTGCACTCCCGAACAGATCGAAAAGGAAATCGCGGACTGCGTTGAATTCGCCCGCGACGTGCTCCGCGACTTCGGTTTCGACAAATTCCAGACCGAACTCTCCACCTGGGATCCCAACGACCGCAAGAATTTTGTCGGCAGCGAGGAGCAATGGAACCACGCCACTGGATCGCTCGAAAAGGTTCTCAAGGAATTGAACATCGAGTACAAGACCATCCCCGGCGAAGCGGCTTTTTACGGCCCAAAAATCGACATCAAGCTGGTCGACGCCATCGGACGCCTCTGGCAGCTATCGACCGTGCAGTTCGACTTCAACCTGCCGCAGCGCTTCCAGCTCGAATACGTCGCCGAAGATGGCTCGCGAAAGCAGCCAGTCATGGTCCACCGGGCTCTCTACGGCTCGGTCGAGCGTTTCTTTGGTGTCTTAATTGAACACTACGCCGGAGCGTTCCCGGTCTGGCTCTCGCCGGTGCAGGCGGTCATGATCCCGATCGCCGAGCGCCATGTCGAGTACGCGGACAAAGTGGCTTCACAACTAAGAGCCGCGGGCGTTCGCGTGGAAGTGGACGCCCGCAACGAGAAAATGAACGCCAAGATCCGCGAACATGCGATGCAGAAAGTGCCCTTCCTGTTAGTCGTCGGAGACAAGGAAGCGCAAGCGAACAAAGTCAACGTCCGCACTCGCGGCAAGGAAAAGACCGAGGACCTGCTCACGGCAGATTTCGTGGAGAAGGTCAGCAAGCTGATCGCAGAGAAGACGGCAATGCTAACGTAGGTACAGCCCTCGGCTGTCCCTACGTGACCTGTTTCCACCCCCTGTGTTAGCATCGGAAGTTTCGCAGGCAACGTTGGGCTGGCCTGTCACCTGCACTCATCTATTCCGGGCCATACCACCCCTTCCGTAAGCCTGTGGAAGGAGACAACCCGTGAAAGTGTACGAAGCTGCGAATCTCCGCAACCTTGCCCTTATCGGACACGGGCATGCCGGAAAAACCACCCTCGTGTCCGCTATGCTCTATACCGCTGGAGCCGCTCCCCGCCTCGGCCGCGTCGACGACGGCTCCTCCATCACTGACTACGACGAAGAAGAAATCGCCCGCAAAATGTCCATCTCCACCGGCCTCGCTTACGTCGAGTGGGGAAAGCCCGAGTCAAAAGTAAAGATCAACCTGCTCGACACTCCGGGCTTCAACATGTTCGTTCATGAAGCCAAGATGGTTCTGCCCGTGGTCGACGCCGCGCTCGTCGTCGTCGATGGTGTGGCCGGAGTCGAAGTCGTCACCCAACGTGTCTGGAATTACTGCGCTGAAGTCGACCTGCCGCGCATGATCGTCGTCAACCGTATGGACCGCGATCGCGCCGACGCCAATCGCGTCCTCGAATCGCTGGTCAACGCCTTCGGACGCGCCGTCACCCCACTTCAGCTCCCTATCGGCAGCGAAAAAAGTCTCACCGGCATCGTCGATCTCGTCCGCATGAAGGCCTACACCTACGAAATGGGTGGCAATGGCAAGGGTAAAGAAGGGCCCATTCCAGCCAACATGGCCGATCAGGCCAAAGAGGCTCACGAAAAATTGGTCGAGCTCGTTGCCGAAGGCAAAGATGAGCTGATGGAAGAATTCTTCGAGACCGGCACAATCCCCGAAGAGCATCTCGTGCCCGCCCTTCACGAAGCGATCCGCGAGGACAAACTTTTTCCCGTGCTCTTCACCTCTGGACTCGGCAACGTCGGCGTCGACGAGCTCATGGATTTCATCGTTGACTACACTCCCGCCGCCAGCGAGCATCACGCGCTCACCGAATGGATGCCCGATGGCCACGCCGAGCCCGCCAAGCGCCAGGGCACCGATGCCGAGCCAGCATCCGTATACGTCTTCAAAACCACTTCCGACGCCTTCGCCGGACGCATTACTTACTTCAAGGTTTTTTCCGGAGTTCTCAAGAACGACGCCGCGCTACAAAACTACAATCGAAACACGCAAGAGAAATTCGCGCATATTTCCCTGATTCAAGGTAAGCAAGCGATTCCCATCAACGAGATCCATGCGGGAGATATCGGCGCGGTCGCGAAGTTGAAAGAAACGCTCACCGGAGATACGCTAGGCGATAAATCTTCACCCATCCGCTATCCCGCCGTGAAGTTGCCCGAGCCCGCCATCACCTTCGCCATCGAACCAAAGTCTCGCGCCGATGAAGACAAGCTCGGCGTCGGCCTCCACAAGCTCATGGAAGAAGACGCCATGCTCCGCTTCTTCCGCGACCCGCAGACCAAAGAATTCCTCATCGCCGGCACGGGCCAGCAGCACATCGAAGTTGTCGTTTCAAAAATGAAGAAGCGCTACCACGCCGAAGTCGTGCTTAAAGCGCCGAAGGTTCCTTATCGCGAGACCATCCGCGGCAAGGCCGACGTCCAGGGACGTCACAAAAAGCAAACCGGAGGCCACGGCCAGTACGGCGATTGCAAGATCAAAATGGAGCCGTTGCCCAAAAACTCCGAGGTCGAGTTCGAGTTCGTTAACGACATCTTCGGCGGAGCCATTCCGCGCAACTTCATTCCTGCCGTAGAAAAAGGCGTCAAAGACGCCGCCGCCCGAGGCTATCTCGCGGGATATCCCGTCGTGAATTTCCGCGTGATCCTCTACGACGGTTCCTATCACGACGT
Organism: Terriglobia bacterium; assembly: GCA_963847715.1. Taxonomy (GTDB): domain Bacteria; phylum Acidobacteriota; class Terriglobia; order Terriglobales; family Acidobacteriaceae; genus Acidiflorens. The sequence continues at coordinate 84,876 of CAWKAZ010000013.1, read as the reverse complement.
AGATTCGAACGACCTCAGCTTTCAGATGGCCGGTCGCATCGCCTTCCGCAAAGCGATGGAAGCCGCCAAGCCCACGCTGCTTGAGCCGATCATGAACGTCGAGATCACCATCCCCGACGAGTTCGCCGGCACCATCATGGGCGACCTCAACAGCCGCCGCGGACGCATTCAGGGCATGGACAACAAAGCCGGCAACACCATCGTGAAAGCCGAAGTCCCCATGGCCGAGATGCTAACCTACGGCGCCGACCTGACCTCGATGACGCAAGGCCGAGGCAGCTTCGCCATGGAAATGCACCACTACGATACGGTGCCGCAGCAACTCCAGGACAAGATTATTGAGAAGGCCAAGACGGAGCGGGGCGAAGTGAAGGAAGAGGAAGAATAGCCCAGAGAAGGACGGTAATTTGCCGCCCGCTACCAACCTGTGGAGTCCCATCGTTCGACAGGTGGGATTCCACGTTCCCCGCAGGAAATCATTCCCACATCGCCCAATCTGGCGTAACATGCTCTTTCTTCTTTCTAAGGAGGCCCGATGTCCAAGCGGAATTCCCCACGCCTGTGCCGCTTGTCCTTCGCGACGCTAGTTCTTCTTATTCATCTCCCGCCCCGCGATGACCCAGGAAAGCAAATCGACAGTTCTCGAACTGGACCACGTTTCCGTCTGCGGATCAAATCTCGACACGCTGCGCCAGTCCTTCACCGACGTCGGCCTCACTCCCGACCTCGGCGGTCCCCACGGCAACGGCATCACCCAGATGGCCATCATCGGCTTCGATGACGGCACCTACATTGAATTGATTGCGCCGATCAAGGCCGGAGCCGCCGCCGGCTCCGGTTGGGCGAAGTTTATGTCCGAGGATGCCATCACCTGCGCCTGGGCTGTCGGCACCAACGTTTTGCTGCAGGAAGTCGATCGCCTGAAGAAGGCCGGGGTCCCCGTCACGGCTCCCGAGCGCGGCAGCCGCAAGCGTCCCGACGGCATGTCGATCGAGTGGATGACCTCCGACGTGGGCGGCGGAACGCCCGGGTTCCACGCTTCCGTTCATCATCGAAGACCAGACGCCGCGTGCCTGGCGCGTGCAGACTTCAGCCAGCGTGCAGGGGTCGCCGCTGCGCGGCGTGGAGAACGTCGTCCTCGGCGTCAACAATCTTGATGCGGCGGTTGCCATGTTCCGCAAGGCCTACGGCTGGGCTGAGCCGCTCACCGAAACCCAGAAGGACTTTGGCAAGCTCGCTTACTTCCCCGGAGAGCCCGTGATCCTCGCCGCTCCGAACGGTGGAGGATGGCTCTCCGAACGCCTGGCCAAGTTCGGCGAAAGCCCGGTCGCCTACCTGCTAGGCACGCAGGACTTCGCCGGAGCCACCAAGAAATACAAGCTCAACGGCACCAAGACGTGGTTCGGCCAAAAGGTGGCCTGGTTCGACGCCGGGAAGCTGAAAGGCGTGCGTTTGGGAGTGATTGGGCAGTAGGGAAAATTGACGTAGGGGCACTTCGGCAAGGCATTCCCGACAACACCCGCGCCGCCAATTGCCTGATTCCGCGTTTCGCTTTACCATCGCCTTGCAGTGTCCGCCGCCAAAGACAATTCCGGGGTCCACGCCTATCCGACGAAAGACCGCCTCGTCTCCGCCGCCCCGGTCGAGGACGATTCGTCTTTTGAACTCAAGCTCCGCCCCCAGCGCCTGCAGGAATTCATCGGCCAATCCAAAGTCAAAGAGAATCTCGACGTTGCCATCCAGGCCGCCAAGTCCCGCGGCGAAGCCCTCGACCACGTGCTGCTCTACGGCCCGCCCGGCCTGGGCAAGACGACGCTGGCGAACATCATCGCCAACGAACTCGGAGCCGCCTTCCAGCAAACCTCCGGCCCCACCCTGCAGATCAAAGGTGACCTCACTGCGATCCTGACCAATCTTCGCGACCGCCAGGTGCTGTTCATCGACGAAGTCCACCGCCTGCAGCCCGCGCTCGAAGAGATCCTCTACTCCGCGCTCGAAGACTACAAGCTCGACATCATGATCGGCCAGGGCCCGTCCGCGCGCACCCACACCATGGACGTCAAGCCCTTCACCTTCATCGGCGCCACCACGCGCGCTGGCTTGCTCTCCGCCCCACTGCGTTCCCGATTCGGCCTGCTGCTGCGCCTCGAGTTCTACACCCACGATGATCTCCGCGTCATCGTCGAGCGCTCCGCCGAAATCCTTGGCGTGAAGATCGACCGTGCCGGAGCCACCGAAATTGCCAGCCGTTCCCGAGGCACTCCGCGCATCGCCAATCGACTGCTACGTCGCGTGCGAGACTACGCCCAGGTGCGCGCCGCCGGCTCGATCGATCTGCCCACCGCTCAGTCCGCGCTCAGCATGTTGGAAGTCGACAGATACGGCTTCGATGAGGTCGACCGGAAACTCCTCCTCACCATCATCGAGAAATATCAGGGAGGCCCCGTAGGACTGAACACGTTAGGCGCAGTATTGGCCGAAGAGCCCGACGCGATCGAAGAGATCTACGAACCCTTCCTGATTCAGATCGGCTTCCTGAACCGCACTCCCCGCGGCCGAGTAGCGACCCAGCTAGCCTACGAACATTTCGGCATAACTCCCAACCGTCGCCAAAGCTCCTTATTCTAACTGACCACCGCGTTTACGACTCGTGACTCTTATGAGGGTGTGATACTTGACTTATCGGCCTTGCAGTCTTCTAATAACTCCACGCCACACATCAGGCTGAATCCCGGAGGAGATATGCGCACAAGAGCTACCTTTACTTTTGTCGTTACTCTGTTCCTTATTGTTAATACGCCGGCGAACGGCGCAAAGATCCAGTGGTCGAAGCAGATATCAACGGATGCAGGATTTGTTGCAACTACTCACGACCTGTTCCTTACCACCACAGGAGGAAAGAATTGGGAGGATATCACGCCGCCGCAAATCGCCGATGGCAGGGTGATATCAGCCGTTTTCTTTCGCGATGTCTCGCTAGGTTGGGCTGTGCTGGCCCGGCAGGAGGATGACGACCAAAGCGTTCCAGTTCGTTTTTGGCTTGCTTCTACGCGCAATTCCGGAGCTAGTTGGTCGTTGCAACCGATCGTTCCTCCGAATTGGCTCAACCTGCCGGAGGGAGTGAATCTCGACATTTCCCTTGAAGACGTATCCATTTACTTTTGGGATGACCTGCGAGGGATTGTGGCGGTCGGAAGCGATTTTTTGCTCACTGCGGATGGCGGCAAAACGTGGCACCAGACTTCGAGTCCAGGATTCGGGTCAATCGTCTTTACGACACGAAACGACGGATGGGTGAGGGGAGAGAGTGCGAAGTTTGACTATCAAGGTCAACTGTTTGTGACCCACGACGGGTCAAAAAGTTGGCGACCGGTCGTCCTGCCGGGGCCCAAGAAAGAGGATGCGAACTCCACCTACGGAGTTCCATTCTTTACAGACGAAAGACACGGCTTCGTTTCCATCGAGTATTCTGGTCCAAAAACAGCATCCCAGGCCTTTTTCTCAACCGCAGATGGCGGCGCGACTTGGAAGCAAGACGGCGCCGTGCCTCTTGTCGCCGGACGAAGCAATGTCTTCACGGTGCTAGGATTAGAGTGGAAAGCCGTAGCGCTGAAGAATCACGTAGTTACAATTGCGCGACCTGCGCCGACCTCTGCGGCGACAACCGCTCGCGTTGATGAGAACTTGGAATACCTCTATACCGTGACGTTCATAGACAGGAGTCGTGGTTGGGCGCTTATGGGAGTAAACGGCGATGGGGCGGACCAGGTGCTCTCCACGACGGATGCTGGGGCTAGCTGGAATATCATCACGCCAACGGCGATCAAGGGAAACCTCGTGGGCGTCCGCGCCAGGGCAAAGGGGCACAGCCAGTTTGGCAAAGACCACAGAACAGACCAAGACCTCTTGCGGGTTCAACCGACGTTAGTTTGCACCTGGGTTTTGACATCAGTCCTGTGATGACCGTCACCAAGATGCAGACATGGTGGGATACAAGCCAATACTGGGATACGAACGTCTATCTTCCCGGATCTGCGAATAAGAGTAGCGATCCTAACCTCAACGCGTCGTGGGTTAGCTCGATCCAAACTCAGGGATGGGGCCTCATTCCGACGTGGTTTGGAGCGCAACCTTCCACGGCCTGCTATGTGGGCACTACGCCCGGTAATTGCACAAAATACTTCAGCGTAGTGATTGGTGTCTCGTCCACCTGTTCCAACGCCTATAACTGCGGTGTCAGCGAGGCTAATGCGGCTATTCTTTCTATGGGTGCGCCAGGCCCCACCGGGCTCGCCTTAAGCGGCCCCATAATCTACAAGAACATTGAAAACTACATCACCGGCGGTAACGATAGCGCAGCGGTCAAAGCGTTTCTCGGAGGCTGGGCTACAACACTTCAAGCCGCTGGCTACTTGGCGGGGGTCTACGGCAACCCAACGCCAGCATCGTCAGATTTTGCAGTCGTGACTCCACTGCCTGACGATGTCTGGATCGCAAGAAGCAATAAGCAGGCTTCGACTTGGGGTCTTTGGACTCTGGGAGGAAACAGCGACTCCGCTTTGTGGATAAGTGACCAACGAATTCACCAATATTGGATCGACCACATTGAACCGCATGGTGGAGTGAGCGCCAAGATTGACAGCGACATCGAGGACGCCACCATCGTTGCCGGGTCCGCTGGTGTGAAACCGTTTACCTGGCTTTGGACCATCGTGGTGTCCCCCTATTCCGATGCTCAGGGGAATTCAGCTTTAAACTTCAACAGCATTAACGACTCCGGCCAGGCGGTCGGCGAGTATTGGACTGGCGGCAACCTGAGTTCCGGCGCAAACTACACAGGCGGAACCATCAAGACGATTGACGAGCAAGGAATTACCAATCCAGTAACCGATATCTTTGGCGTTAACAATCTAGGAGACATGTTCGGACAAACATACGGTGGCGGCTACTGGACGCTCAAAGGCTCCACGGGCAAGATCACGCCGTTCAAGTTGAACCTGCCGTCTGGATACAACAAGAACGGAGGATATGGTTTCAACTTTGAGGGGAGGTTGAACGATGCCGGCCAGATGTCCGGTACCCTCAGCGCAAACAGCGGGGGAACGGTGGGGTACCTCTATCAGGCAGGAAACTATGGCATTCTCAATTATCCTGCGGGTTACAATACGGCAGGTTCCGGATTGAACGGGCAAGGGCAGGTGGTTGGCTCCTATCGCGATTCGAATAGTGTCCTTCATGGATTTGTTTACAGCCTCGCCGATGGATTCTCCACCATCGACTATCCCGGCGCTTCTGCAACTGCGTTGCTTGCGATTAACTCCAACGGCGGCATATTGGGTGTTGCCAACGGCCTGAACTATTTCCTCTACTACAGCGGCGGCTTCATCAATGCCTCGATGCCGCCTTTCAACGCCAGTACGCCATATGCGACGGGCCTGGACGATTTTTTCGATATCACGGGTAACGGAAGCTACACGCCGGGCAATGGCGTATACCAAACCGAAGGGTTCGTCAGCGAGACCCAGCGGTAGGGGGAGGACTTATGCGCGAAGTCATCGCCACCGACCACGCTCCCAAAGCCATCGGCCCCTACTCGCAGGCGATTCGTGCCCAGGGCCTGATCTTTACCTCCGGACAAGTCGCCATTGATCCCGCCACCCAGCAGGTCATCACCGGAGACGTCAGCGCCCAGACCGACCGCGTCCTCAAGAATCTCGACGCCATCCTCGCAAGCCTCCGGCAGCAGCCTCGACAAAGTTCTCCGCTGCACCGTCTTCCTGAAGAACATGGGGGACTTCGCCGCCATGAACGAAGTCTACGGCCGCTACTTCAAGCAGTCACCGCCGGCCCGCTCCACCGTCGAAGTAGCGCGACTGCCAAAGGACGTTCTAGTAGAAATTGACGTAATCGCGCTAGCTTGAATCTTGAATAAGAAAGATTGACTAATAATGAAAACAATCATGATTCTTGCGCTCACCCTGCTCGTCCTGGCCGCTCTGGCCTTCGCCCAGACCGCACCAGCCAAGAAGGCACCCGCCATGCCCGTCGGCCCTACAAAGGTCACCGGCGAGCCCACCAAGACGGCCAGCGGCCTCGAATATTGGGACATCAAGGTCGGCACGGGCGCAGTCGCGCAAACCGGTGTGCACGTCAAGGTCGACTACACCGGCTGGCTCACCAGTGGCAAGAAGTTTGACAGCTCGGTCGGCACTGGACATCCCTTTGACTTGTTGCTCGGCGGCGGCCAGGTCATCAAGGGCTGGGACGAAGGCATCGTCGGCATGAAGGTGGGGGGCAAGCGTCAACTTCGCATCCCTCCAGACCTAGCCTACGGAGCAAAAGGCTACCCCGGCGCGATTCCGCCCAATGCCACGCTGATTTTCGACGTGAAGTTGCTGGACGTGAAATAGCTAGTCAGGGCATAGAAAAGCCCGCCAGGATCTATAGGTCCTGCGGGCTCCGATCTGTTCAAACGTTCTGGCGATGGCTACGCCTTAACGACTTTGCCGCTGCGCAGGCAAGAAGTGCAGACGCGGATATGTTTGGTCGTCGCTCCCACCTTGGCGTGAACCGGACGCAGATTAACGTTCCAGCGCCGCTTGCTCACATTGTGGGCGTGACTGATCGTATTTCCGAATTGCGGCCCCTTGCCGCAAACATCACAAACTCGTGCCATAACTCTAGGATTCCTTCCAGGCTTGTTGCCGAAACACTGATTTTACAGGAATTCAGCCCATTTAGCCAAGCACCTGTGTGGCTCGGGCATTCCTGCCCGCGGACTGTGTCGGGCCATACAAAAACCCGCAGGATTTTCCCCTGCGGGCCCAATTCCGGACCATCCCAGCCGCGACGCGTTCTTTTACGCCGCCTTACCCATGACCGGCTGCGAGCAGTGGCTGCAACGCCGCGCATCGATCGGGATCTCGCTCAAGCATTCCGGACACTTCTTCGTCGTCGGATCAGCCGGCGCCGGGATCCTTCCGCGTCCGCGCAATCAGCGCATTAATCGGAGTTACAACGAAGAAGTAAACTGCACCGGCGACCAGGACAAACGAAATCAGAGCATTCAGGAATTCGCCGTATGCGAAAGTGCTGCCGTTGAGGGTCCACTTGAGCCCGGAGAAATCCGGCGCTTTCACTATGGCACCGATCAGAGGGGTAAGAAGGTCTTTCGTAAGCGCCGTGACCACTCCCCCAAAAGCCGCGCCAATCACCACGCCCACCGCCAGATCCACCACATTCCCGCGCAGAATGAATTGCTTAAAACCGGATAACATAACTTTCCTCCTTAATTCGGAATGGCGGAAACTCTAAATGGTGAGTGGCCCACGGTCAAGTTGAATATAGGGGGAAGGCGCGCGGAGAAGGCAGGGGGCACCGCCTAACCTGCCAATTGAATAAAGGGGAAAGAAAGGCCCTCAACCGCATGAATGCTTTGGTTTACCTGATAGCTGATGGCTGAGAGCTGCCTCAGATCCGCATCGGCATCACGATATAGCGGTACTTGTAATCTTCGCCCTCGGCCGGACGAAGCTGACCCGCACTCTGGGCATCCTTCAACTCGAGCTTCACCGGCGCCGACCCCGTCGCCTTGATGAAGTCCATCAGATACTGGGCGTTGAACCCGATCGCCATCGCTTCGCCGTCATACGCGACTTCGATTGAATCTTCCGACTCACCCGTCTCCGTCGACGACGCCGACAGTTTTAACTCGCCCTTCTCCAACTTCAGCCGTACGGCTCGCGAGCGCTCATCGGCAAACTGCGCCACGCGTGCGATCGCCGCAGCCTAATTCATCGCCTTGGAGCGCGATCGACTTGGTGACATCTTTCGGCAGTACCGCTTCGTAGTTCGGAAACTGCCCCGTCAGTTGCCGCGACGTAAGCAAGCGCGGACCAACCCGGAAGAACAGCGTCGATTCATCCTTGGCGAAATCAATTGTCTCGACATCCGAATCGAGCAGTGACTTCAGTTCGTCCATCGCCTTTTTCGGAATCAGCGTCTTCATCTCACCCGATACGCCTTCAAACTTCTCTCCCGTGCGCTCCACATGCGCCAGACGATGGCCATCGGTCGCAACCATGGTGATCGACTCTGGCTTCAGCACCATCAGCGCCCCATTCAGCGTGTAGCGCGACTCCTCACTGGCAATGGCGAACCCAGTCTTCGCAATCATCGACCGCAACACCGCTGCCGGAATCTTGATCGCTCCTGCGGCCGGAAACACAGGCAGTCCTGGGAAATTCGACTTCGCCATCCCGACCATCTTCGTATTCGACCGCCCGCAGCGAATGCTGACCCAGTGATTCTCCAGCAACTTGATCGTGATGTCGGCATCGGGCAGCAGCTTTACGTAGTCATGGAGTTTGCGCGCCGGAATCGTGCATGCACCCTCTTTCTTGACCTTCGCACTGCACGAAGTCCGCAGACTCAAGTCGAGATCCGTCGCCGTCAGCGACAACTTGTCACCCGAGGCCTCGAATAAATAATTGGAGAGAATAGGAATCGTCGTCTTGCGCTCGACCACGCCTTGGGTGGCGGTCAGTTCACGAAGAAGTTCAAATTTGCTGACTGTAATTTCCATCGTCGTAGTGGCAATGGCAGGGGCGACTTCCACCGGCATATTGGGTCTCCCGACTCAGAACCGGCTTGAACCAACTCGTTTCGGGTAGGGCACTGCTTTAGCTGTGCCAATTAACCGCGCCAAGTTTAGGGCTTTAGCCCCTGAGGTTTTAAACTCTCAAACCAGCTCTACTTCTGTCTCTTCTTATATCAAATACAAAAGCAAGAAAACCAGTAGTAACCGTAGGTGCATCGGAGAAGTGGAAAACCGGTCAAGTCGCCTGTCGCTCAACATCTTCCAGTACGACCCTTCGTGTGAACAATCACTCCACGTTACGCCTGAGACCGCACGAACGCGGGAACCACTCTCGAATTCCTGCCTCGTCTCCCACAGCTTCCACAAACACTTCACAGCCAGTCGGCCGGAAGACTAGCTGGAGAAGTGGAAAAACCGGTGGAAACCGAAATTATGCGCCCAATTGCTCAGTCAGCTTATTGAGCAACCTGTTCAAATCTTTGTCGACCTTGCGCAACTCCTCAATCTTGTCGACCGAATGCAGCACCGTCGTGTGGTGTTTGCCGCCGAACTGACGTCCAATTTCCGGCAATGAAGCCTCGGTGAGGTGCTTGGCCAGATACATCGCAATCTGCCGCGGATAAACGATCGACCGGGAATTGTTCTTCGCTTTGATTTCTACCAGGCGCAGTCCAAACTGCTCTGCGACCGCCTTCTGAATGGACTCGATCGTAACCTTGCGCGCCTGGGAGTCAATGAAGTTCTTCAGCACCTGCTGCGTGTACGGCAGCGTAATCTCCGCCCCAATCAAAGAAGAATGCGCCACCAACCGGATCAGCGCCCCTTCCAACTCGCGCACGTTCGACCGGATGTTTGAGGCGATAAACAGCGCCACATCCGTCGGCAGCGTGACCCGTTCCTGCTCCGCCTTCTTCTGCAGGATGGCGACCTTCGTCTCTAGGTCCGGCGGCTGGATGTCGGCAATCAGCCCCCACTCGAAGCGGCTGCGCAAACGATCCTCGAACTCCGCCAGCTCTTTTGGGGGACGATCGCTGGCAATCACGATCTGCTTCATCGACTCGTGCAGCGCATTGAAGGTGTGAAAGAACTCTTCCTGCGTCCGCTCTTTCTGCGCCAGGAACTGAATGTCGTCCACCAGGAGCACGTCGACCGTCCGGAACTTGTCCCGGAAGCTGATCATTTTGTCGTAGCGCAACGAGTTGATCATCTCGTTGGTGAACTTCTCGCTCGACACGTAGCAGATCGAGGACTGTGGCGCCCTCCGCTTGATCTCATGCCCGATCGCCTGCATCAGGTGAGTCTTGCCCATGCCGACGCCGCCGTACAGGAACAGCGGGTTGTAGGCTTTCGAAGGCCGCTCGGCGACCGCCTGGCAAGCCGCATGCGCGAACTGGTTGCCACTGCCGATCACGAACGCGTCGAATGTGTAGCGAGGATTCAATTGCGCGGCGCTATCCCAGTCGAACCGTCCTTGGGACGGATGCAGGCCGCCGGCAGCCAACGCGGGAGCAGCGTTGCTGCTCGCGCCGCGCGCCGATAGCCCACCGTCATGCCGGATCGGAGTGTTCGACGGATCGTCGTCGGCGGTCACGAACTTCACATCCTCGTAGCCAAGGCCAAGGTTATCGAGTGCTTCCTGAATCAGGTCCGCGTACTTGTCGCCGACGTGACGAAACTCCGCCGTTGGTATGCGCACGAACAGAATTCCGTTGCTTGCATGACTGTACCGCGTCGGTTTCAACCAGGTGTCGTAGGAGTGCCGGTTGACTTTCTTTTCCAGCGCGTCAAGAATGCGCGCCCAGGGATTCGGAATGATGGCGGAACTGGAAAGAGACATTTTTTACCAGAATATCGAAAACGCCGGATGAAATCCGTCCGGGAAAACCAATCTTGAAAATTATGAGTTCTTCTTTACTGCAGAGCAGCCTGTGTTTTGCAGTACGGATTGTCTGTGAAATTTATTACGAGACGAACGGCATACTAGCACAAAAAAAATCACTGTGTCTGTGTCTTCTAACAAAAATATTTTCGCTGTGCGCTGATTCAATCCCCAATTTTTCGCGCTGTCAAGTGTCGAGAAACTAACTGCCGCGCAACCAGTGCAAAGAGAAAATTCCTAAGCAGGAGGAGTCGCCTTGCCCTCCGAACTCAATATGGCCGCGGTCGCCGCTCGCGCCGTTCCGGCGCAGGCGCCGTCTTGTAATTCCCCGGGTACACGACCACCGATCGCCGTCCACCTTCGCCGTCGCTCTCCGTGCGCAGATCTTTTTCCTCGCGCAGCGCCAGGTGGACGATCCGCCGCTCGCGAGACGACATCGGACCAAACCGGTAAGGTTCACTGGAGCGCCGAACCTTTTCCGCCGCTACTCGGGCTGCCGTTTGCAACTCGTCGATTCGGAGCGCGCGGAAATTCTTGCAGTCGAACCAGATCTTCTCGTGCTCGTTCCCTTGCAAGTGCAGCACTTCCGACGCCAGCAACTCAAAGGATCGCAGCAGCTCGCCGCCACGTTCGAGTAGCAGCGCTGAATCCGGCCCGGCAAACTCCACGAGAATTTCGGGGTGCTCCCACTCGCGATTCTCCGCAATCGGAGGATCCACTGTGATCCGGTATTTCAGCTTGAAGCCGCCATTCGAAATGACAGCCTGCAGAAATTCCCCAATCTGTTTCGCAGCAACAACCTTGTCAGTAATCGGCATAAGTAAGGTCTCAGGTGTCGAGTCTTAGGTCTCAGGCTTTTACTGACAGCTGAGAGCTGAGAGCCGACAGCTTATTTCTCTTTCTTCCTCGCCCGCTTCTCCATCATCTCCCGCATTTCGCGGCCCAGCGACGTCCGGTTCATGACCGACTGCTGGACGATCCCAATCAGCTGTCCGGCGGCCCAGTACAGTCCCAATCCCGCCGGTAACTGGAAGCTCATGAATCCCAGCATGGCCGGCATCATAAAATTCATCATCTTTTGCTGTGCCGGATCCATGCCTGCCTGCGGAGTCATCCTCTGCATGAAGAACATGGTGACCACGATCGCAATCGGAAGAATGTATCTCGGGTCAGGCGCCGAAAGATCGTGCACCCAGAGCCACGGCGCGTGACGCAGGTCCATCGCGACATTCAGCATCCGGTAGTACGCAAACAAGAATGGCATCTGGATCAACAGCGGCAAACAACCGCCCGCCGGATTCACGCCTTCCTTCTTATACAGTTCCGAGATTTCAGTGTTCATCTCGGCCTTCTTCGGGTCGCGCAAACTGTACTTCTTGTACTTTTCCTGAATCGCTTTGATCTGTGGAGCCACGCGCTGCATCTTCAGCATCGACTTCATCTGCGAGATTCGGAGTGGCAGCAGCGTCAGGTTAATGACCAGCGTCTGCAACAGGATGGCCCAGCCCCAGTTCGCAACGATGTGCGCATACATCCACTTGAGCCACAAAAACAGCGGACGCGCGATGATTCCCAGCCAGCCGAAGTCGATGATCGCCCGCAAGTCCGGCTCCGCGCCGGTAATTCCCGGTACAGCCACCGATTCCAGATCGGCCAGCGCTTTCGGCCCGACATAGATGCGTGCGTTCGAGACGCCCTTCAGGCTGCCCACCGCGGCGCCCAGCACGTCCACTTTGTCCATCTGCTGGTCGTTGGGGTCGGACGGCTTGTGCCGAACTTCAATCCCGTTGCGCAGCGTTACCATCGCCGCATTCCTGGGATCCTGCGGCAGAAACACAGCGGCAAAATACTGGCCCGAAACTCCCGCCCAGTTAAATGGACCCTGCAATGTCCCGTTGCCGCTGATCTTCTTGATCGCCAGCCGCTCAATCTTGTCGTCGTACTGATAGACAACTTGCCCTGCCGCATATTGAGGCGCCGTCAGATCCGCTCCAAACCCAGCCGGCCACATCGGAAATGCAGTGACCTGGACGCCCTTCTGGTAAACCGCCGTCTTCACATCTACGACATAGCTGTTGCGGTCAAACGTGAACGTCTTCTGCACCGAGAGATCGCCGTCGGAATATGCAAACTCAAGATCCCCGGGAGCGCCGCCTTTCTCCCAACCCTGCGGATGAGCGGGTGTCGCGTACAGAACCGAATTCAACTTGCTGCGCAGCGCCTCGTCATAGGTCCACAGCTCCAGTGGATACCCATACTTTTGCGCGGCCGCAGAGTTTACCAACTCGAGCTGCCCGTCTTTGTCGTCCGTGTATTTCTTCAGAACCCACGACTTGACCCGCCCACCGCGATTGGTAAACACGATCCTGTAAACATCGTTTTCAATCGTGGTTTCCGCTTCGCTGCTAGCCATTTGCGTGGTAGCGGCTGTTCCTGCCTGCCCAGCCGAGGCAGCGGCGGCGTTGGGTTGCTGAGAACTGAGAACTGAAGACTGAGAACCGACAGCTGCTGCTTGCGCCGCGTTCTGTGGCGCCGCAGAGTTGTCAGTCTTCACCGGAGCCGGCGGCTGTGGACCATACTTCTTCAAAATCGGCTGGAACAGCATGATGACCAGAAACGTCAGCGCAAATACAATCAACAGCTTGCGCTCCATCCCGGGTTCTTGTTGCGGATTATTGAATTCTGCCAAATCAGTCGCTCACAATCACTGTGTGGCGCGGACATTCCTGTCCGCGTTCTTTGACCTTCACCACGGGATCCAACCCGCCCTTAGCCAGCGGATGACACCGCAGCAGCCGCCAAGCCGCCATCGCGCCGCCACGCAACGCGCCATGCCGTTCCACTGCTTCCGTCGCGTACTCCGAACAAGTCGGCACGTATCGGCACGAAGGAGGAAACGCCGGCGAAACCCAGCGTTTGTAAATTCGCAGCAGCCCAAGAGCGAGAGACTTCATTTCTCCCCCAGTTTCTTCGCGACCGCACCTAGCGCCCGTCCAACTTCTTCGAGCACCAGCGAAAATTCCAAAGTCAGCACCGACTTTTTCGGATTGATCACTACATCCACCGCGCCAATCCCGGCCAATACCGAACGCCGCTGACGTACCGCTTCGCGCAGCCTGCGCTTAATCCGGTTCCGCACCACCGCGCCGCCTAGCACCTTGCCCACCGTGAATCCGATCCGGGCCTGCTTCTCTGGCGAAGCACCCTCCACCTGCCGCAGATAAAACACGGTCATGTGGGAAGAGAATTGCCGCCGCCCCTGTTTGTACACGCGATCGAAATCAGAGTGACGCAGCAGCCGGCCCGAACGTGGAAAGCCCAGCGGAAAACTTCCCCCCGCCTTCGCCGCGGGCTGACCCGGACTCCGCTCCGGAGCGTCGGCGCTCACCAGCTCAAAATCCTGCACGGTAATTAGTGTTAATGATGATAATGACGGCCTTCGCTATCCGTCCGAGGAAACTAGTCGCGGAAACCCGGCTTCACGGCAACGCGCTTGCGCCCCTTGGCCCGGCGACGCGATAACACGGCAGCTCCGCTCTTGGTCTTCATACGAGTCCGGAACCCGTGCTTCTTCGAGCGCTTGCGTTTGTTGGGTTGAAATGTACGTTTCGGCATCGAAAATCCCTGCTCCTGATTGAATCAGCTGGCGTAAGGCAAACCGTAAGTATAAACGACGCGCGCCAGATGCGGCAAACCCACTCTTCTGAACTTCTGGCATACTCGACTTATGAAGATGAGTGGCTTCCCTCTGTCCATCACCGACTGGACTCGGGTCGCGCCGACCGAGCATCCCGGAGACACCGGCATCGCCCTCTGGCGCACGCAAACTTTCGGCGAGATTCGCGTCCGCATGGTCGAATACTCGCCCGGCTACTCCGCCGGCCATTGGTGTGCCAAGGGGCATATCCTTCTTTGTGTAGAAGGAGAACTCAAAACGACCCTCTCCGACGGCACTAGCTTCAATCTGACTCCCGGCAAGAGTTATCAAGTTGCGGATAGAGAATCTTCCCATCGCTCCTCCACCAAAATAGGAGCGAAGCTTTTCATTGTGGACTGACGCCCAATGAACCTCGACGACACCATCGTCGCCATCGCAACCCCGCCCGGACGCGGTGGCATCGGAGTCGTTCGTCTAGCCGGTCCTGAAGCGAGAGCCATCACCAAACCGATGCTCCGACTAAGCCGCGATCTAGAGCCCAATCGCGCTGTTATCTGCGATCTGGTCGAACCTTGTGGTGCGGACATTCCTGTCCGCGAAACGCCGGGGACGACCATGCATCGCGCAGGGGCTAGTACTCCAGAGGAAAGCGGTTTGCAGTTCGAGACCGCCACGCGGACAGGAGTGTCCGCGCCACAAAACGAGCGCATCGACGAAGTCGTAGTCACCTACTTCGCCAAGCCCCACTCCTACACCACCGATGACGTCATTGAAATCTCCGCCCACGGATCCCCAGTAGTGCTCCGACACATCGTCGAGTTAGCGCTGGCCCGGGGCGCCCGCCTCGCCGAGCCCGGAGAATTCACCATGCGCGCCTTCCTCAATGGACGCCTCGATCTGACCCAGGCCGAAGCCGTTCGCGACCTGATCGACGCGCAGACTTTATTTCAGGCCAAAGTCGCGGCCCAACAATTAGAAGGAGCACTCTCCAATCGCCTTAAGCCAATTAAGAAAAAGTTGGTGGACCTGATTGCCTTGTTGGAAGCCGGCATCGACTTCGCCGAAGACGACGTCTCTGTGGCGCCCGACGCCACGATCCTCAGTCGCATTGCTGAGGTCCAAACTCCACTGATGCAGCTGGCTGCTACTTTCAAGTACGGCAAGATCGTCCACCAGGGACTGACTCTGGCCATCGTCGGTCGCCCGAACGTTGGGAAATCCAGTCTCTTCAATCGGCTCGTCGAGCGCGAGCGCGCCATCGTCACTGCGCAGCCCGGCACCACTCGTGACCTGGTCAGCGAAACGGTCGCCATCGGTGGAATCCCCGTCGAACTGGTAGACACTGCCGGCATTCGCAAGGCCCTCGACGAAGCCGAAAGCATTGGCATAAAGAAATCCCTGGAAGCCCTGGCCGACGCCGACATGGTGTTAGTAGTGATCGATAAAACTCAGCCCCAAACCGAAGAAGATGAAGAGCTGCTCCGCCAGACCGAATCTCGTCCCGCAATCGTGGTAGAGAACAAGTGCGACCTGGCTGCGGCTTCTCCTCACAATGTCATCCTGAGCGGAGCTACTTTTGCGCAAAGCGCAAAAGCCGCGGAGTCGAAGGACCCCTACCCTATTTCCACGCCCAACGTCATCCCCACCTCCGCCCTCACCGGCGAAGGCATCCCTGCCCTCCGCGCCGCCATCCTGCACCACGTCACTGCCGGCTCCGCACAACAGGAATCCGGCTTTCTCACCAGCATCCGCCATCAGAAGCTAGTTACCGACTCCCTGACCGCCTTGACTGCCGCCACCGCCGCCGTCTACAACAAAATTCCGCACGAGATGCTCCTCCTCGATCTCTACGCCGCGCTCCGCCCGCTCGACGAAATCACCGGAGCTACCACCACCGACGACATCCTCAACCTCATCTTCGGCACCTTCTGCATCGGGAAATAAAAGGGCTCCGCGAAACGTGCGATGATGTTCGTCACCAAAAAGGAGACCTCATGGCCGACGTACCATCCCAGAATCTTTCCGATCACACACGTTGGGATCCGCTATTCCACTTCTTCGTGCTCCCGGTCTTCTTTATCACTCTGATTGGAGTCATCATTCACGTCGTCCGTCGACCCAGCATTCATTCCGCGTGGATGATCGTCGTCATGCTCGCCGCGGTCACTGCCATCTTCAAAATTCGCATGTACGCATTGAAAGTGCAGGACCGCGTCATCCGCCTCGAGGAGAGATTACGCCTCGCGAATTTGGTCGGCCCCGCTCTCGGCTCGCGCCTCAACGAAATAACCGAATCCCAACTCGTGGCCTTGCGCTTCGCCTCCGACGGAGAACTCCCCGCCCTGGCCGCCCGCGCTCTGAACGAGAAACTATCCAAAGCCGATATCAAGAAGGCCATTCAGCAGTGGCGCCCCGACCACTGGAGAGTCTGAAGCACGAGTCTCATTGGGACGGCACCAGCTGCTAAAATCCCCGCACATGACCGCCGAACATACCCAAGTACTCATAGTCACAGGCGCCGGCCGTGGTATCGGAGCCGCTACTGCTCGGCTTGCTGCCGCCCGCGGATTCCGCGTCTGCGTCAACTATCTTCGCAACCAGCCAGCTGCCGATGAAATAGTTCAGGCGATTCGTCAAAGGAAGGGAACGGCCATTGCCGTCCAAGCCGATGTCAGCAACGAAGCGGACGTCCACCGACTCTTTGAGACTGCGACCGAACAACTCGGACCAATCACCGCGCTCGTCAACAACGTAGGTATCGTCGAACCGCAGACGCGTCTCGAAAACATCGACGCCGCTCGACTTCATCGCATCTTCGCGGCCAACGTGTTCGGAAGTTTCCTCTGTGCGCGCGAAGCCGTTCGCCGCATGTCCACTCGCTACGGAGGCCAGGGTGGGAGCATTGTCAACGTTTCGTCCGGAGCGGCCCGCATCGGCTCGCCTAACGAATACATTGACTACGCCGCCACCAAAGGCGCCATCGACACTCTGACCCTGGGACTGGCGAAAGAAGTAGCCGAAGAAAAAATCAGAGTGAACGCCGTCCGTCCCGGACACATCTACACCGAACTCCACGCTCTCGGAGGCGAACCCAACCGCGTCGATCGCGTCAAAGCCCAAGTCCCAATGAAGCGCGGAGGCCAGCCCGAAGAAATCGCCAACGCCATACTCTGGCTTCTCTCGGAAGAGGCCAGTTACACAACCGGAGCCATCCTCGACGTAACCGGTGGCCGCTGATTAGGCCTTCATCCAACCTCCACGAAACGGGAAATACTTCCGCTGACACAAGGAACGTCGGTCGGAGTACTCTATAGGTATCTCGTCTGGGCCTGAACAAACTGCTTTGCAGGGAGTGTTCATGAGCGGACCTACCGTCCTCAAGTTGCTCGCTATTGATGACAGCCGCCAGAACCTCGACTTGATTGCTACTGCACTAGAGCAAAAAGGACTCGAGATACTCACGGCGGAAAATCCTGAACTTGGCCTCGAGATTTTCTTGCGGGTTCGGCCAAGGATTGTTCTCCTCGATCTCGTAATGCCGAAGATGAACGGCATGGAATTGCTGGAGCGGATCGTCGCCGTTGATCCCGGGACCGATGTGATCCTGATTACTGCCCACTACTCCGCGGAATCTGCCGTCGAGGCCATCCAGAAGGGCGCATGCGACTATTTAACGAAGCCACTCGAGATTGAGAAGCTTCGCGGTCGAATTGCAGATCTGCTTGCGGAAGCGGAGAGACGAAAAAAAACGCTGCGGCTCGACCACGAACTCGTGGATGCCTACCGTTTCGAAGGCATGGTTGGACGCAGTCCCCTGATGCTGGAGGTCTTTTCGAAGATAAGGCGAATCGCCCTCCACTTTCGAACTGTACTGGTTACCGGTCCAACCGGCACGGGCAAGGAACTTGTCGCTCGTGCCCTGCATCGCCTCAGTCAGCATGCGCGCGGCAGTTTTGTGGTTTGCAATTGCTCTGCCCTAGTCGAGACCTTGCTCGAGACGGAACTGTTTGGCCACGTGCGCGGTTCTTTTACCGGCGCACTCCACGATAAGGGTGGGATGTTCGAGCAAGCCGACGGCGGGACCATATTTCTCGATGAAATTGGGGAACTCTCTCCCCATGGCCAAGCCAAATTGTTGCGCGTGTTACAAGATCATCAAGTGCAACGGGTCGGATCGTCTACTCCTCACAATGTAGACGTGCGGGTGATCGCAGCTACTCACCGCAACCTTCAGACCATGGTACAGGATGGGCAATTTCGCGAGGATCTCTATTATCGATTAGCGGTGGTTGAAATCGCCCTGCCTCCACTGGCCAGTCGCCGGGAGGACTTGCCGTTGCTCGAGCGATATTTCATCGAACATTTTTCCTCCCAATACCACAAGCCAATTTCCGGTCTGACGCGAAGGGCACAGACTCAGATGGCAACTCATCGCTGGCCTGGAAACATCCGCGAACTTGAAAATGTGATTGGCCACGCCTGTATGATGACCGATAGTAAGCTGATCGATATCGCTGACCTTCCTGAAACTTTTCGTAACCAACTCGGCGAGAGCCAGGCTGCTGATGAACTTTCCCTACCGCTTGAAGAGGTAGAACGGCGTCACGTGCTGCGTGTGCTGGAAGCTGTCGGCGGCAACAAAGTTCGAGCAGCCGAGATTCTGAAGATCAGTCGGGCCACTATCTACCAGCTACTCTCAAGAATGAAAATTGCGGAATAGGACGAGGTCGGAGGATCCCGATCAAGAAGGCGTTCCCAAGCTGGGTCGATGGCTAAGACTCGCTAGTGTCTTTAGAAACGACGGCGGCGTTGCTGAAACGATCTGTAAACTAATCGTCTCACTTGGCTGATTGCACATCAACTTTTTGCCGAAGTGCCGACAGTTAGTCACTTATGACGATATATGGGCACATATTGGTAATGGCTCGCTTCTCTTACTCGCCGAGAAGTAAGGCTGAGGGGTGCGCGGCTTGACACCGAGTTGCACTTAGCAGTACGGTTGGCTGGAAGGGTGTGGTATGGAGTGTTGTTCGCACATCATGCTGCTTCGCGGCTCGTTTACGGTTCTCTTCTCCGCCCTTCCCCAAAGACAGTTTCGCGAGTAGGGACCGCGTCTCACATCGCCGCGCAAGGGTATTCCTTCATGGAAGACCGTCTGAACAAAGACCCTTTGAAGTTGCAGAGTGGGCGGACACACGACGGATTACAGGCTTCTGAAACCCGATATCGTCGACTATTTGAATCGGCCAAAGACGGAATCCTGATTCTCGATGGCAATACGGGATTAATCACCGACATAAACCCCTTCCTGGTAACCCTGCTGGATCATCCCAAAGACGAATTTATTGGAAAAGCATTATGGGACATCGGCCCATTCCAGGATATTGCTTCGTCCAAAGCGGCTTTTCAACAGTTACAGGACAACGAATATATTCGATACGACGATCTGCCTCTGCAAACGCGGAGTGGGCGCCGCGTCAACGTCGAGTTCGTCAGCAACGTGTACGAGGTGAACGGCGCAAGGGTCATTCAATGCAACATTCGTGACATTACGGCACGCAAGCAATCGGAACATGAACTTCGCGCCAGCCAGGCTCAATTGTCCGCGATGATAGAAGCAGCCATGGACGCCATTATCACCGTGGACAGTGACCAGCGAATCCTGCTGTTCAATCCCGCGGCACAAGAGATGTTTGGTTACAGCGCGCAGGAAATGGCGGGACAACCATTGGAGCGACTGCTGCCGGAACGTTTCCGCCAGTCCCACGCCCGATACGTAGATGTTTTTGCGCAAACAAGCGGTACCAGTCGTCGCATGGCCGGCTTCGCGCGCCTGATGGCACTTCGCGCCAACGGGCAAGAGTTTCCCATGGAAGCCTCCATCTCCGGAACCTCGGTCTCAGGCCAGCGGTGCCTTACTGCCATCATTCGCGACGTGACCGAGCGCGATCGCGCTGCAGAGGAATTACGCAAGTCGGAAGAGAGGTTTAGCAAGGCTTTTCGGAGCAGTCCGCTCGCCAGTACCATATCCACCGAGGAGGATGGGCGGTATCTCGATGTGAATGACGCGTTTCTCAAGATGCTCAAGCAAGAACGCGGGCAGGTCATTGGTCGCACAGCATCGGACATTGGCTTCTGGATAGAACCTTCACACCGGATGGAAATGCTCCGGCAGTTAGCGGAAGGTAGACCGGTCGCTGGACTCCGTACCCAATGCAGAACCTCGGCGGGAGATATTAGGGAAGTAGAGGTATCTGCAGACACGATCGACATTGCAGGTCAGCGGTGTGTGCTGGCCATCAGTCGCGACGTCACCGAGACCAGGCGATTGGAAGCGCAGTTCCTTCAGGCCCAGAAGATGGAAGCTGTAGGGCGCCTGGCCGGCGGGATGGCCCATGATTTCAATAACATCCTGGGCGTCATCATTGGCTACAGTGATCTCTTGCTCGATCTCGTTCGACATCAAAGTCCCGCGAACAAGTACCTACAGCAAATCAAGAAAGCCTCGCAACGGGCGGTCTTGCTTATCCGGCAACTCCTGGCATTTAGCCGGTTGCAGGTTGCCTTCCCAAGAATCTTGAACCCGAACGACGCGGTAAATAACGTGATCGACATGTTGGAGAGACTGGTCGGCGAGGATGTTGAGGTGTCCTTTCGGCCTGCAACCTCGATTGCCAGCATCAAGGTCGACCCAGGCCAGATTGAACAGATCCTGATGAATCTGGCGGTGAACGCGCGCGATGCCATGCCCGGCGGAGGAAAAATCGTCATCGAGACGAGAAATGTGGAACTCGACGAGCACTACGTTTCCCAACATCCGGGCTCCCGCACCGGACCCCATGTCGTTCTTGCTTTCAGCGACACGGGTTGCGGCATGGACGAGAACGTCAAATCTAAGATTTTCGAGCCTTTCTTTACCACCAAGGCAATTGGCGAAGGAACCGGTCTCGGACTGTCGACTGTATACGGAATTGTGAAGCAAAACGGGGGTTGTGTTTTCGTTTACAGCGAACCCGGCGAAGGAACAACTTTCAGGATTTATTTTCCGACCGTGCTTGAAACCGTCGAGGAACTCGTGCCCTCGCATGAGGAATCCGGGTTTCCGGGGGGATCGGAAACAATTTTGTTGGTGGAAGATGATCAGTCTTTGTGCGACTTGGCTGCCAATATGCTGCAGGAAGCCGGTTACCAAGTCGTCCAAGCCAGGGATGTCGAAACCGCGCTCGGCTTACTGCAGGCTCCCGAACTGGAAGTCGATCTCCTCTTGACGGATGTCATCATGCCGGGAAAAAGCGGGGTTGATCTTCTCGCAATTGCGAGGGTAGCCCGACCGAATCTACGTTCGTTGTTTATGTCGGGATACGCTGCCGATCTGATTTCTCAACGGCGCGGCTTGATGCAGGAAACCGCGCTTTTGGAGAAGCCGTTCACCAAAAGCTCATTGCTGACGACGGTTCACTCCGTTCTCCATCGCGAGTCGGAAGGACAGGAATCGCACTGAGATCCCACGGTCCGTCTCTGCCTACCAGTTCGCCGGAACTCAGGTTAGAGGGCCAGGGGCAGCCGCACGATCCGTGTGCTTCGAAGAAAAGTGGAATTCCGAAACCTATCCCACTTGTTACCCCTTAGATTCCCAAACACCAATTTCGAAATGAACGCCAAGAAATTCCCACAATTCCAATCGCAAACCCGGCCGCTGCTCCAGACACACCCAACAGGTCCCCGCGGAACGGTTATGGAGCCCACTTATTACTTAAGAGATTCCCTTCGTCACCGTTGAGTGCTCTCCCACCATCCACGTAGCCGCACCCACTTCGCGGACCACTCGAGATGCGGCCCAATTCCGCGATCACGTCTGCAACGGTTTCTGAAACCTTGAAACGCTGAAACACTTGAAACCTCGACTCGCCACACTTGTTCAGCACCAGTTGAACAAATAACATCCGAGGGTGGTCATCGCCGATCATATCGACCAACTCCTACCGGCGTTCGACGTTCGCGCTGGCTACGAGATCCGCATCAACGCTCCGCGTGCGCGCGTGTATGAATGCCTGCTGCATATGGACTTCAGCGAGCTGTGGTTGACACGCGTCTTGATGACGCTTAGAAGCGGAAAACGAATGCCCAGCAATGCCGCGCCGGCTGACCTGCGCCAGCGGTTCCAGGGCACTGGTTTTGTGATTTTGGAGGAAGTTCCGAACGAGGAGCTTGTGATTGGAGTGGCGGGACGCTTCTGGCGTCCCGATGGCGGAAGGTTTATGGAGCTAACGCCATCCAACTTTCAGGAGTTTTCCCGGACGGGTTGGACGAAGGCCGCGTGGAACTTTAAGCTCACGACCGAATCGGGCAATTCGCAGCTCACGATTCTTTCGACCGAGACCAGGATCCAGTGCCTTGGACGAGCCGCGCGATGGAAATTCGGTGCCTATTGGAGTTTGGTCGGGCCTTTCTCGGGACTGATTCGGAAGGAACTCCTTAAACACGTGAAAGAAAAAGCAGAGGCGGACCCGTAAAGTTCGAAAATTCCTCGGAGCTGGTCCCACTTGTTACTCTGTAGATTCCTGAACTTGCTGCTCTCGAAAAAGAAGCGAAATTCGCCACATTCGACACTACTTCTGCCGTAATTCCACTGTCATGGCCGGAAAACTGGCCAGTTTGGTACTTGGACCTCCACTTATTACTGTTAAGGTCCTGACATCTCGACACCTGCCAGATTATCGAAACTTCAATGCATATAAACAAGTCTTCCACCCACCCAACTGTTAAGGTCGTCGCTCTGCTACCGGGACATCAACATTCCCACCCCGCAAGCCGCATTCAGCAGAAATGCAATGGACATCCCGGTCAGCACTCCTTTGGAGAACGCCGAACGGTCCATTCCCTGAAATATCAAATAGCCCACAAACCCCAGTAGCGAAATATCCAGAATTTCAGCAACCCACGGCCCCATCCGGCCACCGATACTGCTCAGCGTGCCAACCAGGACCATAAATACGATAGCCATGACCAAAAGCGATCCAATCAATCCGGCGAGCAACCCCGCTAGCACCTGCATCGCGTATCCGATGCCGCTAGGCTCCTCTTCTTCCTCAAACATGCGCGTGCTCCTTAGCCGCTACTCGCAGCGGCGCTAGCCTCTCTTTTTCTAGCGCATCTCGATAAAAGAGGTTGTAAGTATCAAATGGAATCAGACGACCATCCGGATGCGCAATATGAATGCAACTCTTCTTCACCGACCGCACGTCGAACGAATGCGCGTCCATGAACTGCACAATCAGCACGCGAAACACATTCTGATACCCAATCGACTCCGGAGCCGCCAGCCGCGGCAGGCAACACAGCAGATCGCGCAAGACTCGTTGCCCCGCTTGTCGGAGAATGATTCGTCGAAAAGAGCCGGAAGATTCCCTTCCGCACTGCATCGTCCTCTTCATACACAATTGTGTTGCGGCCGCCCTCAATCAGCACCTTCGGATCGATCACTCCAGTCAGGGGCGTCACCTTCCCACCCAGCTTCAGCGCGTACGCCATCGCCAGGCAATCCGGATGGCAGGGCACCGGAATCAAATCTTCCGGACGAAACACCGACGTCTGCTCCAGAATTCTCCGCCGCACTTCCGTTAGCGTCAGCCGGTCGCGTGCGGGATTAAAATTCTCCACCCGCCCCGCCACCTGCACCGGCTGAAACGTCACGCCCCGCACGCACTTTTGTTGCAATGCAAAATCAATGATCCTCCCCAGTTCGCCGTCGTTGCATCCGCGCTTCACCGTGACCACCAGCGTCGTGGAAATGCCCAGGTGGTTCAGTCGTTCCAGAGCCTGTTCGCGCGTCCGCCGTAAATCCGCTCCGCGCAACTCCATCAGCGGACCGCGCTCGAAGGAATCGAATTGCAGATAGATCTCGATGTCTGGCACAACCTCTGCCAGCCGCGCGGCAAACGGTTCCTCCTGCGCGATCCGGATTCCGTTGGTGTTCACCATCAAGTGGCGAATCGGTTGCCTCTTCGCATACTCCAGA
Organism: Terriglobia bacterium; assembly: GCA_963847715.1. GTDB lineage: Bacteria > Acidobacteriota > Terriglobia > Terriglobales > Acidobacteriaceae > Acidiflorens. The sequence goes on along the minus strand of CAWKAZ010000013.1, from coordinate 60,722 downwards.
ATCTCGAAGAACTCCGGATGTAGCGTTGGCTCGCCCCCGGAAATCTGCACTACATCGGGATGCTGCTCGTTCCGCACTACCGCATCGATCATTTTTTTGACCAGTTGCAATGAGCGATGCCCGCGCACGGGAGAACTCTCCGCATAGCACACGGGACAAGTCAGATTGCAATGGTCGTTGATTTCAATCAGAGACAAACAGGAATGCTGTTCATGGTCGGTGCACAGTCCGCAGTCGTACGGACATCCCCACTTCAACGGCGTGTTGTAATGCGCTGGCATTTCCGGAGGCTTGAGAAAAACTTCCCGGCACCGCCGGTAGTACTCGACGTCATCCGCGATCAGAACGCGTTCGTGCCCATGCGTCGGGCAGCGCTTCTGCAGGTAAACGTTCCCCGCCTCAAAAACAATCTTCCCCTCAACCTTAGCGAAACAGGTAGAGCAAATCGAAAGCGCCACATCGTAATAAAGATAAGGCCGAACTCCCGCCATTTATTACCCCGTTCTTGCCGCTGCAGCAGAATACGCCGTTACGATACGAGCAGCATCTTTTCCGCAGTAAGCCAGCCCTGCGAGACAGGTCCACTGAATCACCGACATGCCCAGCAACCGAGGCTCCGGTTTCACAAAATCAATCAACACGCGCCACGATCCGTATCCGACTATGAACAATCGAAATACATCTCCCGTTTCCAAAATACCGGCTGCAACCATCTTCAGAGCCTGGAACAAGACGGTGGCTAGAAAGACCAGAAACACGATCTCATACAACTGAGTTGGATGCCGGCGTATCCCATCCCCAAAATCAACTCCCCAAGGCAGCAAAGTAGCCGTCCCGTAGGTGTCATCTGGGAGGCCAGTCAGAAAGCATCCTACCCGCCCAATCGCAATCCCCACCGCCAGAGGAATGCTCAGCAGATCCCCGGTTCGAACCCGGACCCCCATTTTCGCCTTCACGGCTTCGACCGCGATCCACCCGCCTGCCAGTCCACCGACAATCGTCTTCCCTCCAACCAATCCGGCATGCCAAGCCAGCATCGGATCCTCCATCCAGCCAAGCAACCGGCTTCCCAAAGCCGCACCAAACGCAGCCGCTGCAATCACCTGCCACCGTTCCGCCGGAGCAATCACATCTCTGAATTTTCGTTTGAGTGCCAGATAGACTTGAAACCCAATTGCGTAGGCGAGGAATTCCATCACAACGTGCGGATGTAGAGACCATCCGCCAATCCGAAAATAGACTGGAAAATGAATAAGGCTTGATCTTAAGGAGCGATCGAGGGAACGTCCAGCAAGGTTTTCACCCCTGCAATCTGACCTCTAAGCTCTGACCTTAGCTCCTTGCAACATCCCCACCACGCGATCAAAGTCTTCGAGGGTCCCGTACTCGATGGTGATCTTTCCTTTGCCTTTGCGGTCGCGGATGCGCACTCGCATGCCTAGCACGGCTTCCAGCGAACGCTGGGCTGCGCGCACGTTTGGATCTACCCAGCGCGCTGTGCCTGGTTGTGGAGTGTCTGAACTCTCTTTGGGGAGGTCGATATTCAGGATCAGGTCTTGCAGTAACGCCACCGACATCTTTTTAGCGACTACTGTTTGCGCTACTTTCGCGATCTGCGTGTTGTCCTGCAGCGAGAGCAGCAGGCGCGCGTGGCTGTAGGTCAACTCTTTCTTATGCAGCGACTCCAGCACCGTCGGCGGCAGCGACAGTAGGCGCAGGTAATTGGATACCTGCTCGCGTGACACGCCTACGCGTTTTCCGATCTGCTCCTGCGTCAGCTTGAACTCGGTGCTCAGGTGACGAAACGCCTCGGCTTGTTCCAAGCAGTCGAGATCCTGCCGCTGCAGGTTCTCGACCAGCGTCATCTCCGCCGCTTGCTGCTCGGAGACGCGCTTTACGATGGCCGGGATCGTCGTCTTCCCCGCCAGTTTCGAAGCGCGAAGACGTCGCTCGCCTAGAATCAGGACGAAACGCTCTTCGCTTCCTTCGCGCTGTGGCGCAGGCCGCACAACGATAGGCTGCAGCACTCCCTGCGCTTGGATCGATGCGGCCAGGTCAGACATTGTTTTCGGATCAAACTCCAGCCGCGTCTGATGCGGGTTTTGTTCGATCCGCTCTAAGGCAAGCTGGAAGGCATGTTCGCCATCGGGAATCGGCGCAGTGTGTAGGCCGTCCGCAGTTCCGGGAGCGGCGATGGCTGTTGGCGTTGGACGCCCACCTGCAATGGATGGCGGGCTGTCCTGCGAGCCGACAGCTGAGAGCTGAGAGCTAGCCGCAGGAGCAGGCGCCACAACCCGCGGTCCCGGCAGTAGAGACTCCAGACCCCGCCCCAGGGCGCGGCGCTTCTCCAATATTTTCTCGCTGAGCTTCTCCGGCGCTGTTTTTGCCGTTTTATCGACTGTCGCCGTGTTTGATGTCGTCATCGAGCCGCCCCATGTTTCAAAGAGTTATATTGATCAATATAAATATTCATGTCCATCGATTTAAGCCGCTTCACTTGGCCCACTGGCGGCGCTCGCCTGTCGGTCCAGAATCTCTTTTGCCAACTTGATATAGCTCTCGGCCCCGCGTGACCGCACGTCATACACAAGCGCTGGCAGTCCATGACTAGGGGCCTCGGCCAGCCGAATATTTCGCGGGATCGTCGTCGTGCATAGCTTGTCCCCAAAATACTTCTTTAACTCTTCGGCCACCTGTTGTGCCAGGTTTGTGCGTTCGTCGAACATGGTGAGCACCACGCCCTCGACCACGAGTGCCGGATTCAGTTCCGCCCGGATCCTCTCGATCGTGTCGAGCAGTTCGGAAACTCCTTCGAGGGCGAAGTATTCGGCCTGCATGGGAATGAGGACGCCATCGGCGGCGACAAGCGCGTTTAAGGTCAGAAGGTCGAGAGCTGGAGGACAGTCAAGAACAATGAACTGGAAACGGTCGAGAAGGGTCGCGAGGGCGTCGCGCAGCCGGTACTCGCGCCGCTCGCCGCTGACCAACTCGATATTGGCTCCGATGAGGTTCTTGTGCGAGGGGATTAGCCAGAGCTGCTCGAGCTCGGTGAGCTGGAGAGCTTCCTCGGCCGAAGCCACTCCCATGATCACGTCGTAGATGCTGATCCGGTCGGGACTCTTGACCAGCCCCAGACCGCTGGTCGAGTTCGACTGAGGATCGCAGTCGACCAGCAGGGTGTTAACTTCGGCAGCGGCGAGCGAGGCAGCGAGGTTGATGGCGGTGGTAGTCTTGCCGACTCCACCCTTCTGGTTGGCGACAGCGATGATACGTCCCATGATGTTTGGTGTGCTGGGCGCAGAATATTCTGAAGGGCTCTGTGAAAGCAATGCAAGATTCTGTGCAAATCAGGGATATGTTTCATGTGAAACACTCGGGCGCTAGGCAAAAGGCGCTCCTTGAGACGGAGCAAATGTTTCACGTGAAACATATCCAGTGGCTGAAATCTTGGCGCGTTGATATCTTTCCCGATGAAGTGTTTCACGTGAAACATTGACGTCAAACAATCCGCTGATCTTCCAATCGGTAAAGACAACCGCTAATTAATCCCACTTCATGGCAGGAAACAAGCTACTCCCGCAAGGTTGCACGGCTATTGCGCACATAAACGGTGTGCTCACTCCACTTTCAACGGTGTATCCCTATTGATAATACCCTCTTGGTGGACTCGGGGATGGAGATCGATGGGTTCCACTCCATGTTGTGCAGATTGTGTAGTTGCGGAAGCTGGCCGGATCCAATCAGCAGCGCTAGGGTTCCCCTTGGGCGCAGTAATGCCACGGCTTGAGGGAGGATGGTCGCAAAACTTTCCACGGCGCGGAGGGTTACTATCTCGGCACGCGAGAAATCTGGATCGGCGGCGAGGACTTCGGCGCGGTCGGCAAATACATTGACGTCCGTCAATGTAAGTGAGCGCGCGACTTCGCGAAGGAACGCCGCCTTTTTGTGGTTCGACTCGACCAGCGTCAACTGGATTTGCGGAGCCCATAGTTTCACGGGCAGCGCGGGGAAGCCGGCGCCCGAGCCGATGTCGAGGACGTGAGTCAGGCGGGCAATGGGCGGTAGCCGGTGGCCAGTGACCTCTTCCCCCGATGGAAACAGGTGGCGGGCCAAAAATAAGGATTCGCCGAAGTGGCGGGTGACGATCTCTTCTTCGTTGCGAATGGCGGTCAGATTGATGCGGGCGTTCCAACGAATTAATAGATTGATGTACGTCGATATATGTTCGAGTGCTGACGGAGGCAGCGGCTGCTCGATGAAAGGCTCCAGCAGATCGGCGATGTGGGCTGTGTCCATGGGTCGCAGTTTCTTATAAGATACGGGTGCCGTTCACCCGACAAAATAGACTTCACCTTAATAGGAGAGACTCTACATGTTTAAAACACGTTTTGCGATTTTCATGATGGCGCTGTCGCTGCTGCTGACGGGAATAGCAGTCGCGCAGGATGCTGGGCAATTCCTGATACTCAACGCACAATATGGCAACGAACGGAACCATGTGGACGTCACCAATCGCTTGAAGGACCTAGCGCGACGTGGCATCACGTTTCGGGTCAGCCACGACTCAATGGCGGTAGATCCGGCGGAAGGACAGTCGAAGATGCTACGCGTATTTGCACGTGGGCCGAACGGGCAGGAACGGGTTTTCGATTTTGCGGATGGCAGCGTGTTTGACGGTGGCCAGTTCCGCGCGTGGGGACGTGCCGACTGGGGCGATGAACACTGGAATGGCGGCTGGCAGGGGAGAAATAACAACGAGGCGGGGCAGTACCTGATTCTGACCGCGCAATACGGGAATGAATACCGTCACGTCGATGTCACCGGTCAACTTAAGCAGATCGCGCGACAGGACCGGGTCGTTCGCTTGGACTACAGGACGTTTGGAGTTGATCCGGCGGAAGGCCAGGCAAAGGTGCTGCGCATTTTCGCGCGCGGTCCGAACGGAAATGAACAGATGTTCGAGTATCAGGACAACAGCCTGATCGACGGCGCTATTTTCCGCGGCTGGGGTGGTGGCGAATGGGGTCAAGGCGGCTGGAGCGGCAACTGGAATGGTGGAGGTCCGGTCGCAGGCGGTCGCGGTGATGCGGGGCAGTTTCTGATTCTAACTGCACAATATGGAAGTGAACGGCGGCATGTGGATGTCACAAACCGCCTTAAGGAACTGGCCCGGGCGGACGTGCAGGTGCGGCTGGATTACCGGACGTTCGGAGTGGATCCGGACGAGGGTCACGCGAAATCGCTGCGGATTTATGCCCGCGGTCCGGCTGGGCACGAGCGAATGTTCGAGTATCGTGACGGCAGCGTCATTGACGGAACGATGTTCCGAGGATGGGGTCGCGGCGAGTGGGGCCAAGGCGGCTGGAGCGGGCGCTGGGAAGGCGAAGAGCGCGAAGAGAGGGAGCGAGAACGGCAGTAGCGGTTGTTGAGGTCAGAGGTTCGAGGTCAGGTTGCAAAGGTTAAGACCGTTCTGCAAATTGGGTGGGCCATTTCTCCAAGAACGCGAGAAGTGGTTCGCCCATTTTTTTCATTTTCTGGCCGCGAGGGATTTTGCAATCATGGACTGCAAAACCTCCTGGTCCACGTCGGTCAGCTTCTTGATGTAGAGGCATCCCTTGCCGGTTGTGTGCTTGCCGAGCTTTGTGAGCAGGGACTTGGAGTCTCTGGCACCGGTCAGGCCATACAGAACCGTTGCGGCTTTACGCGGAGAGAAAGCGATGAGCGGCATATCGCCTTCGCGTCCGCTGTCATAGCGGTAGTGGTAGCTGCCGAAGCCGATGATGGAAGGTCCCCACATCTGCGGCTTTTCTCGAGTTGCACTTTGCATTAATTTGACGAGGGCCCTGGCGTCGGCGCGTTTGGTCGAGTCGGTGATGGCGGCGATGAACGCTGCCACACTTAGTTTAGTGGGCTTGGTTTTATTCTCCGCCACTGGTCGGACCCCTCTTACATAAGCAACTAATTGGATCGCAGCGATGGGCCGCCGCGATCCTAGGGCAAAGCAAGTGCACGCACAACGCCACGCACAAGTACACAGACAGCAGCCGCGGACAGGAGTGTCCGCGCCACATTTTTCAGGCTTTTTTAATCACGCGGGTAATCCCGACCAGGATTATGGCTCCAATAAAGGCCACGATGATGGCACCGATGATGCCGCCGCCGGGCCAGATTCCTAAGAGCCCAAAGAGCCAGCCGCCCAGGACGCCCCCGAGGATGCCGAGGATGATGTCCACGAGAATGCCATAGCCCCCACCCTTCATGACCTGACCGGCAAGCCAACCAGCGATCAGTCCCACGACAATCCAGGTAATGAATCCCATACCTCACCTCCGAATTTAGTTTTGTGGACGGGTCTTTCGAATGGATATCCGGACCCGGCGGAAGACCGAAATATACTCTCGGACTGATCGGTCTGCAAACAGTCGGGCCGGCAACCCGGAGTCCAGTGAATGAGGGCCGACTTCACACGGCCAGATGCGCGGCGTGCGATACTGAAATTTATGGCGCTGCCTGATTTCACCCCTCGTGTGGGCAATGATCCCAAGTCGGTCGTGATTCATCTGACGACTGGGAAGGGATTGGAAATTGAATGGAAAGATGGGCACCGGTCCGTCTACACGTTTGCCTTTTTGCGGGACGCTTGTCCCTGTGCGCTTTGTGAAGACGAACGGACGAAGGCGAAGCGGAAACCGGGCGAGGCGCCGAAGCTGGCTCCGGGGGCGCTGCCAATGTTTAAGGCCGCTGTGAAGGCATTGTCTGCCGAGGCAGTGGGTAAGTATGCGTTGAAGTTTTCGTGGAATGATAACCACGACCTCGGGATTTATTCGTGGTTTTATCTACGGGAAGTTTGTCCGTGTGCGGAGTGTGCTAGTAGCCGCCAGCCATCACCCATAAGCCGTCAGTAAATTCCATCCGCGATGAACATTCAGATTCGGTTGGCGCTGGGTCGCGATATTCCTTTGCTGGGGGAATTGATTCGCGCGTCGGTGCTGGGATTGCAAGCGGAAGATCATTCTCCCGATCAGCTGGAGCGCGCCCTGCGTACAGTGTACGGCGTGGACACGCAACTGATTGCGGATGGAACTTACTTTGCCGCGGAAGAGACGGAATCTTCTGTTCAGAGAATCCTGGTGGCCTGCGGCGGCTGGAGCAAGCGCAAGACTTTGTATGGCGGAGATCAGTTTGCGGGCCGCGAGGATTCGTTGCTTGATCCGGCGACTGAGGCGGCGAAGATCCGGGCGTTCTTTGTGCATCCGGCGTGGGCGCGGCGCGGGATTGGTGGGATGATTCTCGAAGCGTGTGAGCAGGCCGCGTGGGCGGCAGGGTTTCGGCGGCTGGAGATGGGAGCAACGCTGACCGGAGTTCCGTTTTATCGCGCGAAGGGGTATATGGAGATGGAGGCGGTGGAGGTTCCGCTCGGAGATGGGGTGTCGCTGCCGATTGTTCGGATGGGGAAAGACAGAGTAGCGTCTGCAGTTATCCAAGCATGGCAAGAGAAGAGCTGAGTGGGTAAAGTGAGGGTCATCCATAACATTCCCAAGGAGGACATTTGCGACATTCGCTGAAGGTTTATCTATTGATATTGACTCTCGGGATGGTTGTAGCGAAGGCGCAGGAAAAGACCCCACTGAAGTTGATCGCGAGAACCCCGATGCCCGGTTTTGCAGGGGACTTTGACCATTTTGGTTTAGACCGCAAAGGGAACCGTTTATTTCTCGCGGCTGAAGAACACAAGACAGTGGAGGTTTTCGAACTCCGGACGGGGAAACGGGTGCGGAGTATTGAGGGCTTCGGTCAGCCGCTGACGATGGTTTATCTACCGGAGTCGAATCGCCTGATAGTGACGGACGGGGGTGACAGTGCAGTTCACCTGGTTGATTGCAAGAGATACAAAATTATCAAGACCATCAAATTGGGTGAGGGTGTCGATCACGGCGTGCTTAATCCCGTGAATCGATATTTCTATGTGGAGAGTGGAGGTGGTTCGAATGGGCCCACACACGTCCTCAGCATCATCGATACAAAATCCTTTACGCACATCGGCGACGTTGCCGGACTGCCGGGTAGTTCGAATGAGGGGATGGTCGTCGACCGCGAGGGCAAGAAGCTCTATGTGAATCTTACGGGGACCGATGAAGTCGGAGTGGTTGATCTTGGCACTAGCCAACTTGTTGCGAAGTTCCCCTTGCCGGAAGCCCACGTGGCCCATGCGATTTTACTGGATGAAGCGGACCATCGAATTTTTGTTGCTACCCGGCAGCCGGCACAGTTCATCGTTCTTAATAGTGATACGGGTAAGGTCGTGGCGTCGCTCCCATGTGTTGGCTTTAACAGCGACATGTCGTTTGATGTTGCCCGGAGGCGGATTTACGTGACGGGGAGCGAAACAGCGTCTGTTTTTGAACAGCGCGATGCAGACCACTACGAGCATGTCGCGGAAGTGCCGACCGCCTACCGTGCGAAGTCATCAATCTTTGTGCCGGATTTGAAACGGCTCTACGTCGCTGTTTCGGGTAAAGGCAAGCCGGACGCGAAACTGGAGCTGCAAATTTATGAAGCCCAGTGACGTGAGTGATTTGCAGAGTAAACGTACGGTTGCCGTCTTGATCGTGGTCGGGTTTCTCTTGGTCGTGCCGTCTCTGCTCGCGCATCACGGGTTGGCGCAGTTTGATACTACGCACATCGTGAGCATGCAGGGGATGGTCACAGATTTTCAGTGGATCCAGCCGCATGCCGTGATACACGCTGACCTGAAAGACGAGCAGGGAAAGGTTGCGAACTGGGCACTGGAGTGCGGGAGTCCGTTGATGCTGGGCCGTCACGGATGGAGCCCGAATTCGCTGAAACACGGGGACCGCGTGACGGTGTTTGGCTTCCGGGCGAAGGACGGCTCTTCTTATATGTCTGTGGGACGGATCGAACTTGCCGACGGCAAGTCGTTGTCGGGGTCCCCATAGAACATGCCTGACATGCTGGCATTCTGTAAGTGGCTGGAACAGACGACCGTGGGCGGCGGAATACGGGAATCGCTGTGGCTGTTTCCAGCGATCGAAACCCTGCATCTGTTCGGGATTGTGTTGCTGGTGGGAACGAGCACAGTTTTCGATTTGCGTCTTCTGGGATGGATGAAGCGACGGGAGCGCGTTTCGGAAGTGTGGGCGCGTCTGCTTCCGTGGGCGTGGGCAGGATTTGCGGCGCAGGTGGTTACCGGAGCGCTGCTGTTTTCATCGGAAGCGGTGAAGGTGTATAGCAATCCGGCATTTCGATTGAAGATGTTATTACTGCTTCTGGTTGGCGTGAACCTGCTCATCTTTCATTGGACGGCCTATCGGAAGGTGGCGGCGCGGGATGGGGGCGAGGCCGTGCCGGTTGGGGCGAAAGTTGCCGCATGCGTTTCGATTCTGTTGTGGGTGGGCGTGGTTGCGGCAGGACGATTCATCGGATTCACTTAGACTTTTCTGGACCGATAGCAGAGGGAATGATTATGAAAAAACAGTCTGCCGCATTTCTCGAAGGTGAAGGCGACAGCTACTTCCTCCGAAACAAACCGGCGTTGACTTCGCGCGCAACGTCGAAAGAGGGCTTTTTTGAAATCGATTGGCTCGCTCAGACCCTGGCACCGTTCAAAGACAAAATCAACTCGATCCTGGAAATTGGATGCAGCAATGGCGTGAACGTGGAACACATGTGTGATCTTCTAGAGGCAACTGGCAAGGGTATTGATCCTTCAGAACTCGCAGTGACGGACGGAAATCTCAAGTACGCCAGCGGTGGGCGGATTCAGCTTCACACCGGCACGGCGTCGAGCCTGCCGTTTGAAACGCAATCATTCGATTTCGTGTTCTTCGGATTTTGCCTTTATCTTCTCGATCGCAGTGAACTGTTCGCCGCCATTGCGGAAGCTGATCGCGTGCTAAAGAACTGCGGGTTTTTGGCTATTACGGATTTTGATCCGGTCCATCGGCATAAGCGCCCGTACCATCACAGGGATGGAGTCTTTTCGTTCAAACAAGATTATTCGCAGCTCTTCACCGCAAGCGGGACTTATTACCTGGTTGGGAAGATCAGCTTCTCTCACCGACAGCAGTTCTTCGATGTGGATGGAAACGAACGGGTGTCGACTACGCTCCTTTTCAAAGAGATTGATGCCTATTGATTCATCGAACGCGGGATGAGCTTGTCCGCGCGGCGTTTTATTCATTATGAAGACTAAGACGAAAATTACGTCGCAAGCAGGTGCTTCCGGTAAGGTGCAGCTGGCCGGGTTTATCGACAAGTTTGACGCCAAGGATGCGGCTCTGATCCGTTCTTTGCGGAAGGTATTACGCAAGCGCCTCCCCACGGCGAACGAACTGGTTTACGACAATTACAACTTTTTCGTGATCGGGTATTGTCCGACGGAACGACCGTCAGATTGCATTGTCTCGCTGGCCGCTGCGGCGAATGGAGTGGGGCTCTCGTTTTATTACGGAGCGTCATTGCCTGATCCGCACGAGCTGCTGTTAGGCAGCGGCATCCAAAACCGCTTTATCCGGCTGGAGTCGGCGGCGACGCTTGCGGATCCGCGGGTGGAAGAACTGATTGCTGCGGCCATCGCGCAGTCGGAGAAGCCGCTGCCTGCGAGTGGCAAAGGCAAGCTGGTGATCCGCTCGATCTCGAAAAAACAGAAGCCGCGGCGGAAGATTTAGTCCTCAGAGGCTAATTGCCTTTCATGGAACGCACGCTAATCGCAGCGCTGAAGCGCGGTGCCACCCAAAACCTCATCTGTTGTTAGAGGGCGATACCGTCCAGGTAGCGCTGGAGAAGTCTTTCGTCGCCTTCTTTAAATTCCACAAACATGATGCCGTTGCCGAACTGAGGGTGACGGGTGACGACGAGTCCGCGAACAAGTATGGGAACTCCGTCGAGCCAGAGCGTGGCTTGCAGGCGGATGCCCACCTGGAGAGGAATCATCAACTGGATGTAGCAGCCCCCGCGGCTGATGTCGGTGGTCTCGAGGCGCATGGGAACGTCGTTGTCTTCCTGATGGATCTCGATCTGTATGTGAACGCTGTAGCGGGGGTGATGACGGCGGTCGGGAGCTGGGGCAACGGGAGTAAAGAGATCAGTGTGAGTGGAATCCATGAATCGGCTCCGGCCTCTGCCGGCAGTCGCTGGCAACGGCCAAAGTGATCATCGGCACATTGGGAGATCGAGCATAGTGCAGGCATCACAGATGCAGGTTACTTAAGGCACCAGCGACCGTGGAATCCCACCTTGCAAAAGCGCAAGTGGGGCACACAGAACTCTTACGGAGCCACTCCGAGTTCGGTGTAGAGTTCGTCGGGTTTGTAGATAACTCCATCTTTTACCGTGAGGATGGTTTTGCGGATGTCGCTGATGTTTTTCGTGGGATCGCCATCGACCAGGATTACGTCGGCCAGTTTGCCGGGGGCGATGGAACCCAGCTCTTTGTCGAGGCTCATGATGCGGGCGGCGTTCAGGGTGGCGTTTTGCAGGACCTTGGCGGCGGGGATCCCGGCCTGGACGTCGAGTTCGAGTTCGCGATGGAGGGCGAATCCGGCCATGTTGTCGGTGCCGTCTTCGATGCCGAGGCCGCTGCGATAAAGCAGTCCGGTGAAGTCGAGCATCTTGGCGAAGGATTTTTTGTACGTGTCGTCCATCCCCTTCGGCGGAGTCATTCCGGCGCTGAGGAGTCCGCGACGGACTTGCGCGGGAAGGCGGCCAGCTACGGATCGAAATCCTAGAGGAATCTCGCCCGGGCGCACCATGTATTGATCTTCGAAGACGCTGAGGGTGAGATCGAGCTTGGTGTGGTGATCCTGCAGCAGCTTGATAAAGGACTGGACCTGCGGCGAGTTGAGGTCGAGGCCGGCGGCGACTTCTCCGGGCTTGGTGAGGCGGGTGATGGTGTTGGTGTCTTTGATTTCCGGGAAGAAATTCAAGACGAGAAAATTGATGTGCTGGATTTCGTCGTATCCGAGTTCTACACATTGGGAGGCGATCATGCCGGCGGGGATATGTCCGCTGACGCGCATGCCATTCTTGTGGGCCTCGTCGATGATGGCCGGGACGAGCGCGGGGTCGACGGAGCTGTAGATCTTGATCTGCACGTAGCCGAGCTTCTTGTAGTTGTCGACAGCGGCGCGGGCTTCAGCTTCGGTTGAGACGAGGACCTTGGTCGGACCTTGATACGGGCCGGGGCCATCGATGATTCCGGCGAGAACGATGCGAGTGCCGATTTCTTTTCCGTCGGCGATGCGCTGGCGGCGGGCGAGGAGCGAGTCAGTGTCGTTGGCAAGATCGCGGACGGAGGTGACCCCGGCGGCCAGATTGAGGAGGCCGTCGTTATCGCCGACGTGGGCGTGCATGTCCCAGAGGCCGGGGAGGAGGGTTTTGTTGGTGGCGTCGATGATCTGGGGCTCTGGGCCAACCATCGACGGTTCGGGCGCGACGATGCGGTTGCCGATGACGAGGACCCCCTGGTCGGGAATAATCTTCCCAGTTTCGGCGTCGAATACATTGGCGTGCGCGAAGAGAATTTCACCAGTCCCGTGATGCGCAAGTTTGGCGGCTAGATCGGCGGAGCGGGATTGCTTGACTTGCTCTTGCGCGGCCAGCAGCGGCTTGACGGCGGATTCCCAGCCTTCGGGAACGATGGATCCCCAGGTGTCGACGGAGGCGAAGAATTTATCGGTGCCTTCCGCCCAGAAATATGTCGGCGAGAAATCGAGTCCGGCGATGGCATAGAGAGCGACGTGTTTCTTGCGGCCGGTGGCTTCCACATCGAGTTCGGACTTCTTCTCTACGCGGGCCTCGCCTTCGGGGAGTAGTGCGATTTTGCCTCCGTTCTTTAGAGCGGCGTGGGCGAGGAGCGCGATCTCGGATGGTCCGCCGTTGATTGCAGAGTAGAAGGCAGGCGCTGAGACCTTCTTCTCGCCTTGTTCGACGCTGCTCTTCCAGCGCGCGGTTCCGGCTTCGACCGAATAGTTTTCGTTGACTGGGGACTTGAGGTAGTCGTTGCCGGTGATGACCTCGGAGACGGGGATACCATTCGGATCGAGTTTGAGGATGCTGGTGGTTTTAGGGCCGCGTCCACGGTCGTTGAACTGGAAGAAGATGTGGAGCGTGCCGTCGGAGCCGATCCAGGTTGCTTCCTGTCCGGCGAGGTTGCCCATCAGGAGCATCGAGTAGCGCTCGGCAGTGCCCGGAATGTCGGCGGGAAGAGCGGGGACGGCGGATTGCGACCAGAGAGTGGAGGCGAGGAGGATTGGGATGATGGCAAAAAGTTTCTTCATGAGGGCCTTTCCGGCGAGGTCAGAGGTCAGAGGTCAGATTGCAGAGGTGAAAAGCGATCGAAGTCGGCACAAAGTTTGACTTCATGTTTTCTTACCTTTGCAATCTGACCTCTTACCTCTGACCTTGTTCTCGCGCTACAGTATAATCTTCGGCTTGAACGAAAGAGCATGACAGACACTCAACAACCCACTCCCTACGAGCCAGAGCCGGTGAAAACCGGGATGGATATTGGCGACATTCTCAAGATTCTGCCGCACCGGTTTCCTTTTCTGTTGATCGACCGCGTGATCGACCTGGAGCGGATGAAGAGCATTGTCGCGCTCAAGAACGTCACGATCACCGAACCATTTTTCCAGGGACACTTTCCTGAGAAGCCGATTATGCCGGGCGTGCTGATCGTGGAAGCGATCGCGCAGGCGGGCGGGCTGCTGCTGCTTACGGAAGTTCCGAACCGCGACGAGATGCTGATGGTGTTTACCGGGATCGAGAAGGCTCGGTTTCGGCGTCCGGTGGTGCCGGGAGATCAGTTGCGCATTGAAGTTACCGTCAAGGCATGGCGGATTACGGCAGCGCGGCTGGAAGGCAAGGCTTACGTCGACGGCAAAGTAGCGGCGGAGGCTACGGTGACTTGCCGGTTAGTGCCGCGGAATATGAGCGCGGGAAGTGCGGAGGCTGAAGAATAGGTCAGAGGTCAGATTGCAGAGGTAAGAACCTTCCCGATGTCGATTCATCCTACGGCGATTGTCGATCCGAAAAGCAAAGTACATCCATCCTGCAAAATTGGGCCCTATTGCGTCATTGGGGCTGACGTCGAATTGGGCGAGGACTGCCATCTGGTTTCGCACGTCGCCATCGAAGGCCCGACGAAGATCGGCGCGGACAACGGGTTCTTCCCTTTTACCTCGATTGGCATGGCTCCGCAGGACATCACTTATGCGGGCGAGCCGACTCGGCTGGAAATTGGTGATCACAACGAGATTCGCGAGTTTGTCACCATCAACCGCGGCACGGTGAAGGGCGGAGCGTGCACGCGCATCGGCGACCACAACCTGATCATGGCGTACACGCACATTGCGCACGATTGCCAGATTGGCAACCACATCATCATGGCGAACGCGGCCACACTGGGCGGGCATGTCAGCGTCGGCGACTGGGCGAATGTTGGGGCGCTGTGTCCGGTGCATCATTTTGTGCGCATTGGAGCGCATTCCATCATTGGCGGAGGAAGCACGATCACGCGTGATGTGCTGCCGTTTTCAAAAACTTCGGCCGAGCGCGGGACGCAAGCTTATGGATTGAACGCGATTGGACTCGAACGCCGCGGCTTCTCGAAAGAGCGGATTAAGAAGCTGCATCATGCATATAAGGTGCTGCTGGCGTCGAAGTTGAATACGTCGCAGGCGGTTGAGAAACTGAAGGCGGAAGCGGATGCCGGAGAAGATGTGGAGATGCTGATTCAGTTCATCGAGGCTTCCGAACGTGGAGTGATCAAGTAGTGGAGAGTGGAGAGAAACTCGGCCTCATCGCTGGTAGCGGGAAATTCCCATTTCTTGTTCTGGATGCTGCTCGGGCGCAGGGGTTCGAGGTCGTAGTCGCGGCGATTAAAGAAGAGGCTTCACCGGAGATTGAGGCGCGCGGGGCTGCTTCCGTTCACTGGCTGTCCCTGGGCGAACTTTCAAAACTCATCGACACTTTCAAAGCTGCTGGCGTTACGCGCGCAGTGATGGCGGGGCAGGTCAAGCACAAACAAATCTTTTCGGCTATTAAGCCGGACTGGCGTCTCGCGAAGATGCTGCTTTCGCTCGGCACGCGCAATACGGACTCGCTTCTGGGCGCTGTCGCGAAGGTCCTGGCAGATGAGGGCATCATGCTGGAGAACTCGACTGCGCTGCTGGAACCACTGCTGGCGAAATCGGGCGTCCTGACCAAACGCCGGCCAACAGATGAAGAGCGCAAAAACATCGAATATGGACGCGGCGTGGCGCGTCAGTTGGCGGAGTACGACATCGGGCAGACGGTGGTGATCGCGGAAGCGGCTTGTGTCGCAGTTGAAGCGATGGAAGGTACCGACGCTACGATCGAACGCGCGGGGCAGATTATGAAATCGCTGGAATCGGACGGTGCTGCTTCGACCCTCAGCCGCGCGCTCACCGTGGTGAAGATCGCGAAGCCAAAGCAGGACATGCGGTTCGATGTTCCAGTGATTGGAGTAAAGACGGTCGAGACGATGCTGCGCGCTGGGGCGACTTGTCTGGCGGTCGATGCGGGGCGGTGTCTGCTACTCGATGGTGAGGCGACGACACGGGCGGCGGATGCGGCGGGGATTGCCATTTGCGCGGAATAGTCTAGTCGGAAGGTTTGATTATGTCAGAAGCACTTCATATTGCCGATCAACTTCGCCGCGCGTTTGACGGGGACGCATGGCATGGCGATTCTCTTTTGGAAATTCTGAAAGGCGTGACGGCGGCGCAGGCGGCGAAGCGGCCCATTCCTTCGGCGCACTCGATCTGGGAACTGGTTTCGCACGTGGCAGCCTGGGACGGTGCAGTGCTGCGGCGTATGGCCGGGGCCACGGTGACGCTTTCAGACGCGGAGAATTTCCCTCCGGTTGCGGACACCAGCGAAGCGGCATGGCAAAAGACCCTCGAACATCTGCGGCACGTGCATGAGGAGCTTAGGGCGGCGGTTTCCTGTTTATCGGATTCGCGGCTGGGCGAGATCGTCCCCGGAAAAGAGGGGGCGCACTACACCTTCTATTACATGCTCCATGGGGTGGTGCAGCATGAGCTTTATCACGCTGGGCAGATTGCCCTGCTGAAGAAGATGTGAGGACATGTCAGAAGCTAGAAGTCAGAGGTAAAGAATCGCGCGAGTTGACCACTCCGTTTGCCCAATAAGTTTTTACCTCTGCAATCTGACCTCTCACCTCTGACCTCCCTCTCGTGCGACAATAGCGCGGTCGAATTTCTTTCCGGAGCACTCGTCTGAGCCAGGAATTCCCTATCAATGTTGCGGTGATTGGCGTGGGCGCCTTCGGGCGCAACCACGCGCGTGTCTACCAGCAACTGCAGCAGGCGGGCAGCGTGCGGCTGGTAGGAGTGGTCGACCCGGATACGGTGCGAGCCGACGCGGTAGCGCGCGAGTTCAGCTGCAAGGCATTCGGCTCGGTCGAGCAGATGCTGACGACCCACAGCGAAGTACAGGCAGCTTCGGTTGCGGTGCCGACGGTGCTGCATCTGGATGTGGCGCGCAGCCTGATGGAATCCGGGGTGGATGTTTTGATCGAGAAGCCACTGGCGGCGACGCTGGCCGAGGCCGACATGCTGGTGCGGGTCGCGGAGCAGCGTAAGCGCGTAGCGCAGGTGGGGCATCTGGAACGCTTCAATCCTGCGGTGCGGGCGACCCTGCCGCTGATTAATCATCCGATGTTTTTTGAGGTGCACCGGCTGAGTGTGTTTTCTCCGCGTGCGCTCGATGTAGATGTGGTGCTTGACCTGATGATCCACGACCTGGACGTTGTGCTCACTTTCGTGAAGTCGCTGGTGAAAGAGATTCGGGCGGTGGGCTTGCCGATACTCTCCGGCAAGGTCGATATCGCGAATGTACGGATCGAGTTCGAGTCGGGATGCGTGGCGAATTTTACGGCCAGCCGAGTCTCGACCGAGCGCGTGCGCAAGCTCCGGTTCTTTCAGGCCGGGCAGTATATTTCGATCGATTACGGACGGCAGGATGTGCTCGTGTTTTCGGTGGACGGCGCGGGCGGCGGTTCCGCCCAGCCCAGCGTCAATCCTCAGATTTCGATGTCGAAACCGGCGATTACGGCGGAGGAACCGTTGCTGGCCGAGATTAAAGCTTTCTTGCTGGCGGTGCGGTCGCGGTCGCGTCCGGTGGTTGCGTTGGAAGATGGGCGGAGTGCACTGGAACTGGGGCTTTCCATTCTGGCGGAGATAGAACGGCACGCAGGACGGATCGGGGTGGGAAGAACGTAAAGTCAGAAGTCAAAAGTCAAATTGAAGAAGTAAACCCGCTGGCCCTCCAAACTCTCTCCATGGTTTTGCTTCTGCAATTCGACTTCTGACTTCTGCAATACCCGTTACCCCAGTACTCACTCAATCGGAACAAAAAAATGCGACAATAGGTAAAACGGTCGCAACTCCATCATTTACGTAACTTTACGTTCGAACTTTCCCGTAATCTTACGCAACCTGAGGGGCTGGCCGTGGCTCTAAGCTTAATAGTCTCTGCCCGATGCCAGTCACTCAAATACCGTCTCGTGATCCCTTGTCTCGCAGCCCAGTAACTCCATCCGGCGATGCGGCGGAGCAGCGCGATTTATTTGAAGCTCAACATTGGGAGACGGCATACCGCGGGTTCAATCCAGACGACGTTCCTCATCTTTTAATTCAGCTACAGGACGATCTTTCGCGGGCGCGTAAGCGGGAAGCGCTCTGGCTGTCGGTGATCCTGCACTTGCTGGTGATTGTTTTGCTTTGGAACAGCGAGAAGTTGATGGGACTTTTGCCGCACCGCACGGTGGATCTCGCGATGACGACTGCGAATCAGTCGAAGGATGCTACGTTTCTGGAATTGCCGCCGGATGCCCAGAAGCTGACGCGGCGTCCGGACGCGAAAGTGATTTCGGACAAGGATCGGATTGCGACGAGCAAAGCGCCGCAGATTAGTCGCGAAGCCTTGAAGAAGCTGGCGGAAAGCCGGCGTCCGGCGCCTCCGGGAGCGCAGGTGCAGGCGCCACCCGCGCAAGGGCAGCCGGCACAGAATCAGTCTGGGATGCAGGCGCCTCCACAGGAGAATCCGCAGCAGGGATTCGCGCAGCAGCAGCCAACGAACAATCAGACCGCGCAGCTGCAAACCCCACCGCAACAGGCGCGCCCGCCAGTGAATTTCAATACTTCACAAACCGCGGGGTCGGCTATTGAACAGGCGGCGCGAGCAGCGGCCGAGAACCGCGGGCGCTACGGATCTGGAAGTTCCGGCGACTATGGATTGACCCAGGGTCGAGGCGGAGCGAAGGCGCTGGATCAGGCAGAAATCCTGACCGATACGATGGGTGTGGATTTTGGTCCGTACCTGACGCGGATCACGCAGATCGTGCGGCAGAACTGGTACAGCATCATGCCGCCTTCGGTATATCCGCCAATTTTGAAACAGGGCAAGCTGTCGATTGAGTTTGTCATTCTGAAGGATGGCAAAACTACGTCGATGGTGGTGCACACGTCGTCCGGCGATGTAGCGCTTGACCGGGCGGCTTGGGGAAGCATTACGGCGTCGACGCCGTTTCCGCCGCTGCCGAAGGAGTTCCCCGGGCAGATTCTGGGACTGCGCTTCTATTACTTCTACAACCTGGAAGTCAGCAACGAATTGAAGTGAGCTAGCGCCGTCGGACCTCCACCGGCTAAAGCCGTGTCCTTTCAATACAAGTCAGCCTCTACTTTACGTACACGGGCTCCTCGCCCTTTTGCCACGGATTGTAGGTAGCCACGAAATGTACGCGCTCGGGGCGAGTGGGGTGATCGAAGAACCAGAGCTTGTCCCAGGTGCTGGGGTCGGGATCGGCGAGATTCATTTCTCCACTTTTTTCGAAGTAATGAGCGGCAACTTGGTTCGGGTCGGCTACGATTCCGTGGATCACTTCGAGGCCGTAGCGATCCGCTTCGTGCTCAAAGTGGCGGCTGACGGCATTGAATGCCGGAGTCGCTAGAAAAGCAAGCACCGTAATCATGAGTAGCAGGGCCGGCAGCGATGCCAAATCCTGCAGATCGCGAATACCCCACCGCGCGCCCCATCGCGCCAGCATGCCGTTCGAAAAGCGATAGCACAAGTAGAAAAGGAAGAGCAGAATCGCTTCGATAATGGCAAATTCTTTCGGAATATGCAGCAGAACGTAATGCCCCATCTCGTGTCCGAAAACGAATAGCGTCTCGGGAACGGTCGCTTTCGCGATGGTGTTATCCCAGACGACGACGCGCTTGGAAGCTCCGAAGCCAGTGACATAGGCGTTCAGTTCTGTCGTTTTTGAGCTGGCGTTCATGACGCACATGCGGTCGGCGGGGATATCCATGCCGCCGCGATGAACGACTCTCTGCATCTCTTCCACAAGGACGGGTTGCGCGCCGGCGAGCGGCTTGAAGGTGTAGAAGAGCGGATCGATCACGAGGGGCTGCGAGAACAAAATAAAAATAAGAATTGGAATGGACGCGAGCCAGAAATAGAACCACCAGCGCGTGGGACTGCGACGGATAACGAAATAGAGGATCGCGATGAAGATTGTTCCCGCAATCACCATGATGATCTGGTTAACGACCCAGTCGCGGAGCCATGGTCCCCAGGCTTGCACAGAGAGACCGAAGGCACGTTGAAGTTGCTCATCCTTGATGTCGGTGGCTATGCCGAGGATCGCGATGACCACCAGGATCAAGGGTGAAAAGATGATGATCTGCACGCTGCGGCGTTTGGAAACCCGCTCGGCCAGATCGCGAAGTCTGGAGGCCACGCGCCATCGCAGAAGGACCAGGAGCACGAGGAATCCGTAAAAGGTGTCGAAGAAGAAGTGGCGATAGTGGGCGTGCGAATATTCCTTGGCACGAGCATAGTTGGCGGCGGAAGGAGCGTACTCGGTGATGACGGATGGCGGCTGCCCCGCGGCGCTGGATGTTTCGACCGCGATGTTTGTGGGAGCTTGTTGACCCGCCAGGATCGCCGGCAATGTGAGGGTGAAAAGAAAAGACAAAACAACGAATCGCAAAGATCTCATGAGGTCTGTCCCTAGGGGCCTGATTATTGCAGAACTTTGGTCGGAAGGCGGGAAAGAAACAGAACAGTTGTTGGGGGTGAGGAAGTGTGCGTGGGCCGATCGATTACTTCCGTGAGGCTCGCTGACGTGCGTGATTTGGTCGGATTCGCTACCATATAGTGATTGTCAGGTCGAATTGCATCCAAAGTAAAACTATGAAGATTCCACGATTGTTGCCATTCCGCACTATTTTTTCGATCCTGGTTCTTTTTTGTGTTGCTCTCCCGATTTTCGCGCAGGATGCCCCGGAAGCTCTGCGTCCTCCGAAGGGGTCGCAGGTGGCACTCGTGGTGTTCGAGGACTTGCAGTGTCCGCAGTGCGGCCGAACAGCGCCGCTGCTCGTGCAGGCTTCGAAGCAGTACAAGATTCCACTAGTGCAGCACGATTTCCCGCTGCCCATGCATAACTGGTCGTTCGAAGCGGCGGTACTGGCCCGTTATTTCGACACGCATTCGAAAGATATCGGCAACGCGTTCCGTGAGACGGTGTTTGCGCACCAACTCGAGATCACTCCGTTTACGCTGCACGGATTCGCAGAGAAATTCGCCAGCGAGCACAAAATCGGCCTCCCATTCGTCGTGGATCCGGATGGCAAGCTAGCCGCGAGGGTGCGAGCGGACAAGGACGTGGGCATCAGTCTACATATCGAACACACGCCGACGATCTGGGTAGTCAGCAGCAAGAAGGGCGGGAAGCCCTATGTCGAGGTCACGGACACCAGCCAGCTTTACGCGATGATTGACGCGATGAAGAAAGATTGATGAAACGGGACTAGAGGCTAGGTGCTCGATGGAGCGAGCCGTTGTACGTCGGGCGAGTCCCCGCCCAACCAGTCCGGATGCTTCGCTGTCGAGTCGAAGTGGGACGACGTCTTGAACAGCTCATACTTCCCCGCCATCGCCAGCTCTTTTGTTTTCGCGAGGAGTTGTGCGATCTGATCGCGATTCATTGGCTGAAACGTTCGGGCCGCTTCAAAGGCCTGGTCGAGTATCTCCTGCTTGTCGATTCCGGTGATTACGACCGAAGTTGGCAAACTCAGAGCGTAGTGCAAGCACTCCATCGGCGAGACCGCCTTGCTCTTCAGGATTACGCTGTCGCCCATCGACTTCATTCCCAGCACGCCGATTTCTTCTTTGATCAACTCGGGCAGCACCAGATATGCGAAGCTGCGGAAATGTGCGTCCATCACGTTGAGTGGCATCTGCACCGTATCGAAGCGGAAGCCGTGCTCGGCGGCCACTCTCAGCATATAGAGATGGATGTGCGGATCTTTGTGGCCGGTGAACCCGATGAACCGAATCTTGCCGGCTTTCTGGGCCGCCACGAGCGCCTCGTTGGCTCCGCCATCGGCGAAGATGCGATCGGGATCGTCAAAACGGATGATCTCGTGGTGCTGCACCAGATCGAGGTGATCAGTCCGAAGGCGCTCCAGCGAAGTCTCGATCTGCCGCTCCGCAACTTCTTTTGTGCGGCCATCGATTTTTGTCATTAGAAAAACTTTCTCGCGATATCCATCCTGCAAGGCCTTGCCCATGCGAATTTCGCTTTGCCCCTCGTTGTAGTCCCAACTGTTATCCATGAAGGTGATGCCGCGATCGACGGCAGAGCGAATAAGGCGGATGCTGTCGATATCCGTGAGGCCATGCTGCCCGATATGGAATCCGCCCATACCGATCGCGGAGACACGCTCGCCGGTGCGTCCGAGAGTGCGGTAGAGCATGTCGCCGTTCCGGGTTCCGGCAGATGGGGTCAGCGGGATCTGAGTCATGACACTCTCCTGGTTGGAGTCAGGCTTGTTCTGAGCCTTGGCTAAGGGCAGCGCAGTTGTGCTTCCGCAGATGGCAGCGGCTTTCAAGAAATCTCTTCGTTCCATTTTTCAGCGATCGTTCCGTGCTGGGCTTGAGATGAGCGATGGGGCTAGGGCGTTGCCGGGGAGCGAAATTTGGTATTGATGCGATCGACGTAGTTCCGTGGTGGGCCAACGCAATACACTTTGCGCACGTATTAGCTACGCTCAGAGAAATTTGGATAGCTTATTCGGACCAGCGGCGGAAGAGTAGCGCGCCGTTGGTGCCGCCGAAGCCGAAGGAGTTCGACATGGCGTATTCGAAATTCGCTTTACGGGCCTGGTTGGGGACGAAGTCCATGTTGTCGGTTTCGGGGTCCTGATTCTCGAGATTGATGGTCGGCGGAAGAATCTGGTCACGCAGCGCCAGCACGGTTACTCCCGCCTCCAGTCCTCCGGCACCGCCAAGGAGGTGGCCGGTCATGGACTTGGTGGAGCTTACTGGGACCTTCTTTCCAAATAAATTTCTGATGGCGTGGGCTTCCAGCGTGTCGCCAATTGGAGTGGAGGTGCCGTGGGCGTTTAAGTAGCCCACTGCGCTGGCGTCGAGCTTTGCGTCGCGGAGCGCGTTGCGCATGACGCGGAATCCGCCTTCGTGTTCGGGAGCCGGCTGGGTCATGTGATACGCGTCGGCGCTCATGCCGTAGCCCACGATTTCCGCGAGAATCGGCGCGTTGCGGCGGCGCGCATGTTCCAGTTCTTCGAGAATCATGATGCCAGCCCCTTCGCCCATCACGAATCCGTCCCGATCTTTATCCCAAGGACGGCTGGCGCGCGCAGGATCGTCATTGCGAGTGGAGAGCGCGCGCATGGCCGCGAACCCGCCGACTCCCATGGGAGTGATGGCGGCTTCGGAGCCTCCGGCGATCATCACATCGGCGTCGCCGTGCTGGATGATGCGGTAGGAATCGCCGATGGAGTGAGCGCTAGTGGTGCAGGCGGTGGCGGTCGCTTCGTTCGGCCCTTTGGCGCCGACGCGCATGGAAACGTGTCCGGCCGCGAGGTTGACGATGGAGGCGGGAATGAAAAACGGTGAGATTTTGCGCGGGCCGCCTTCGATGAGCGCGGTGTGTTCGCGTTCGATCACGTCGAATCCGCCGATGCCCGAACCAATGTGGACGCCGACCATCTCGGCGTTTTCGGGCGTCACCTGGAGCTGCGACATTTTCACTGCTTCGTCGGCGGCGGCAATCGCGAAGTGAATGAAGCGGCCCATCTTCTTCACTTCTTTTTTCTCAATGAACTTGAGCGGGTCGAAGTCGCGAACCTCGGCGGCAATCTGGCAGGCAAAGGCGGAGGCATCGAACGCGGTGATGCGGTCTACGCCACTCTTACCCGCGAGCAGGGCCTGCCACACTGCGTCGGTGGTGTGTCCGACGGAGCAGATCAGGCCGATGCCGGTGATGACGACCCGTCTCGACAAATTACTTGCCTGCCTTGGCGTGCTTGCCGATGTAGTCGACGGCGTCGTTGACGGTGCGGATCTTCTCGGCGTCCTCGTCGGGAATTTCGATATCGAAGGCCTCTTCGAAGGCCATCACGAGCTCGACGGTGTCGAGTGAATCCGCGCCGAGGTCGTCCACGAAGGAAGCGCTGGGCGTCACTTCGCCCTCGTCCACACCGAGTTGCTCGACAATAATCTGTTTCACTTTTTCATCAACGGCTGCCATGTTTCTCCTCGTTTCCAAGTCTGGGGATCGCGGCCCGGTTTCCGGACGGCGTTGTTTACGACTGCATTGTGCTCAACGGATTGTATGAAGTCGAAACCAGTAGTCTAAAAGGGATTGGGAAAGTATGCAAAGGAAGGAAGGGACAAAAGCTGGTTCGCGTGGGGATCACTACCGAATCCTAACTGGGGGCAGGGAGAGCGGTCAAACTGAGTGTCGCTAGAAACAAGGGCCGGGTTGTCGTCGCCGGCCCTGATTTTTTCCTGCAAGTTTCGCTGACAGGAATGTCCGCGGCCACATGTTGCAATTACGCTGCGGGCTTCATGCCCAACTTTGTTTCTAGTTCGGTGAGTTGAGTTTTAGCGGCGGTCGCTTTCGCCAACGCATCGGGAATCTGTCCGGAGGTGAATGCGGCGGAGGCATCGGTCCATGTCTGCTTAACCGATGCAAGACTGTCGGCGGCGCCAGCGGGAAGTTTGTGGCTCTTTGTGAGTGCTGCAACCTTGGTTTGCACCGCGCTCACAAGGCCGGGCATGGAGGCGCTCAAGTCATTCCACTTCGCCGTGAGTTCGTCTTTCTTGGCCTTGGCGGCGGTTTCGAGTGCTTTCACTTTTTCAGGGAGAGCCTTGGCGGCGTCGAAGGCTCCAGAGTAATCACCTTTGTCAAAAGCGTCTTTCGCAGACTGGATGGAGGCTTGAACATCCTTAGCCTGATCGGGCACGTACTGGTTGGCTTGGTCGGCTACAGCTGAATAGGCGGTCTGCGCACCCTTGATGGCGGCGTCAGCACCGACTTTTTTGGCATCGTCGCATGCGGTGAAGAACATCGTTCCTGCGAGGAGGGCGGTGAGGGCAAGTTTCGTTTTCATATATCTCTCCTAATGGAGTTGCTAGGTATGGTTTGTCTGGTTAGGCTCACGATTCAACAGCTTTCGTAAGTTGTATGGGATTTTCGTGCGCAATTGTAGTGGAAGTGGAAGAAACGCGCAGCTTCGCGAGTAAACCATGGGCTGAACCGATGACACCGGGATACAATGCCGGGCTATGAACAGAGTGCCCCAGGTCTTTAGTACGAAGGCGTCATGACCATCCTCGCTCGATTACAGCAATGGCAGCAGCAGGGCAAAATATCGCCGGAGCAGCGCGCCCATCTGGCAGGGCTCTCCCGCGGAGATCCCTGCTCCCTTTTTCTCGAACTGAACGTTCTCCTCTACGCTGGTGTGCTGGCGTTCGTCGCCGGACTCGGCTGGACGGTCAGCACCTGGTCGCATCAACTCGGCGACGTCGTCGTTCTGACCGTCCTCTCCGCCATCCTTGCCGCCAGTTTTTGGTACTGCTTTTCCCGCACGCCCGCCTGGTCGCCCACCGAAACGCCAGCCCCGAGCCCAATTTTCGACTACGTGCTTTACCTCGGCTGCCTGGTCTGGTCATTGGAACTCGCTTACATAGAGAGCCGTTTCCACGTGCTCTCCGGACAGTGGGATCTCTATCTCCCGGCTACCGCCGCCCTCTTCTTCTTCCTTGCTTATCGCTTCGACAATCGCTTCGTGCTGTCGCTCGGTTTGTCATCTCTTGCCGGATGGTTTGGCCTCACCATCTCGCACCGGTGGGTTCAAGAGGATGCTGCATATCGACAATATGCCCTTCTCTACTGTTTGCTAGTTGGCGCCGGGGGCGCGTTTCTGCGCCGCCTCGGTCTGAAACCGCATTTCTTCGGCACTTATCTGAATATCGCAGCCAATATTCTTTTTTGGGCAGTGCTCTCCGGAGTATTCATTCGGGAAGGCTACGGCCTGTGGCTCTTCGCTTTGCTGATCGCCTGTGGCTCGTCTCTCGCTTGGGGTCTGACACAGCGGCAATTTGCCTTCGTTGCTTATGCCGCCGTCTATGGATATGTGGGCGTCAGTTCGCTGATCCTGCGTAGCATTTTTGATGCATCCGCTGTCCTTGCCTACTTCGTCGTAAGCGGAGTGGCGATGCTCGTGGCGCTGGTTTACATCGGGCGTCGTTTCGGGAGGTCGACTTGAGAATCTACAGCGCATCCGGCGAAGAGACTCTGCGCGCCCGCCATTTTCTAAAGGACTGGGCCGGCGAGGGCTACCTCACCAAGGAGCAGTACCAGGTCCTGGAAAAGGAAACAGTCCCCGAGTTCCGTACCACCAACATATTCCTACGACTGGTCTTGTTTCTCTTCACCTTGATTATTGTGGGTGCCGGAGCCGGCCTATTTTTCGTGGTAGCTCTTTCACGGCCATCGGAGCCGACCACCGGTGTTTTCTTATTGATCTTCGCCGCCGCCTGCTATGCGGCGGCCGAAGTCGCCACTTCTAAAGCCCGGCTCTATCGCTACGGCATCGAGGAAGCGCTCACCGTTTGCTCCGTTGGTTTTCTATGTGCGGGATTACAACTCGCTCTTTTCGGCGGCAGCCCCTACTCGTCGAGGCCCGATGCAGTCCAGTCCCTGGTTCCCACTGCCGGCGCCGTCTTGTCTCTCTGGATCTGGCGTCGCTTCGGGCTCTCCTACGCATTTCTCGCCTTGATGATCTTCGCCGTCTTTCTGCCCGGCTACTGGACCTCGTCCCACACGGTGCAGCATGTGATCATCGCCGTGTTCTATACAATTGGGCTCGCGGTAGTAGCCGCGGCACGCTCGCGCCACCGCTTCGACTATCTCGATGAGACTTGTTCGCTCGTCGAAGCGTTCCTCTGGCTCGGCATCTACCTGACCATCAATCTCAAGCTTTCGTCCTTGGATCTGCCCGCGCGATGGTGGGTGGGAGCTCGGGACGCCTCTGAATTTTCGAGGCCGTTCTACTGGACCACGTGGGTGCTGATCTGGTGCCTACCGCCAGTCGTACTCGCTCGCGGTATTCGCCAGAAAGACCGCTTCGTCATCGCGGTGGGTGCGATCGTCGCTGTCCTTACGCTCATATCCAACAAACCTTATCTAGGCTGGCCGCGGCATACCTGGGACCCGATGTTGCTGGGCATACTGTTGACCGGAGTCGCAGTCTTCCTCCGGCACTGGCTATCCGCTGGCTCGGGCGGAATTCGCCACGGTTTTACGGCTGCGCGTCTATCGGGAAAAGACAAACAGTGGATGACCACCGGGGCGACCGTTCTCGGCCCGCTACCCCACGCAGCGACGCCAGCCCCGCAGCCAAGCACTCCGGACTTCCACTTCGGCGGAGGACAAACCGGCGGCGGAGGCGCTGGCGGCGATTTTTGAAGCGCGCGAGAGTGCGTTCGCGCTTATGCGGGATCGCCCCTCTGCATTCCAAACAACTACTTCGAATATTCGTCGCGCAAACGGACTTGCCGGTCCGTCATCGGAATCGCCTGTCCTTGAATGAAGACCTGTTTGACATCCGTCTTCACATCCAGCGGATCGCCATTCGCCATCACCACGTTGGCGGTTTTTCCGACATCGAGCGAGCCGAGTTGGTCAGCGACTCCCCAGACTTCGGCGGCGTTGAGGGTGATTGCTTTCAGCGCTTCGTCGTAAGGGAGGCCGAAGGCAGTTGCGAATCCAGCGGCGTCGGGAAGATTTCGAACGTTGTGCGCGGAGTAGGAAGCGAACACGATCTTGACTCCGCGTTTGTAGAGTTGTGCCGGCAAGCTGTAGACGGTGTCGTAGCGCTCATCATCTCTGGGAGCTTCGTAGATCGGGCCGACAATTACTGGGACTTTGAGGCTGGCCACGTAGTCGAGAACGGGCTGCGAGTGGGCGATGTGGTTCAGGACGAATTTCAGCTTGAACTCGTTAGCGAGGCTGACGGCGGTTTGAAGATCGCTTGGGCTTTCGGCGGCGAGCACGATGGTTTTTTTGCCCTCGAGATAGGGAATGAGCGCTTCTAACTTCAGGTCGCGCTTGGGAGGAGTGGGTTCAGACTTCTTCGTCTCTTTGTCTCCGGTTTTCCCTTTCGATTTCTCGGCTGGTTTGTCCGCGTTCTGAGCGAACTCAGTTTTCTTTCGCTCGTACTCCGTCCACTTGGACTTGTAATCTTGCGCGTCGAGGAAAGCCTGACGCAGTTGGGCTGCAAGCCCCATGCGGGTTGCCGGAAACCGTTGTTTTTCGAAACCGCCTCGGTTGCGGCGTTCGTCGCCGGTGAAATTCAGGGGCATGGCGTTGTCGCGGATCAGGAGCATCTCGGGGGCACTGGCTCCGGCGAGTTGGATGAACGAGTCCTGGCCAGGGAGCGTGTCAGCTCCTTCGGGAGCGACGACGGCGTTGGTGATGCCGTTTAAGCGTGCGACGGGGATGAGGGCCGACTCGGCGTGGAACGCCTCCCAGGTGTGCATGTGCGGCATGATCTCGTCGCTGCGTTCGACAAGGTCGTTCGTCGAAGTCTCTGCGGAGATTTCGGTGAGGCCGAGTTGCGTTTCGGAGTCGATGAGGCCGGGATAGATGGTCATGCCGGTAGCGTCGATGATTTTGGCGTCGGAGGGAATGGTGACGGCACTTGCAGCGCCTACGGCGGTGATCTTGCCGCCTTGCATGACGATGACACCGTTCTCAATCGTGCCGTGCGTGATGGTTAAGAGTTTGCCGCCCTTTAGGGCTATGGGGTGGTCCTGGGCGGAGACAAGGATTGAGAAGGTCAGTGGCAAGAGCAAGAGCAGAAGCAAGGTCAAAGGCAGCGGACAAGAGTACCCACTCCACACGGGCTTGTTGGCTGGGAACTGAGAGCTGAGAACTGAGAGCTGTTTTTTCACTCTCCCTCCTTATAGTGGGTGGTGCCGAGGCCCGGTTGGGAGCGGTCGAAGTACACTTCTCCGTCGATGAAGACTTTTTCGGGGACGCCGTAGCTCGAGAGCGGGTAGCCGTCCCAGATCACGAGGTCGGCGTCTTTGCCGACTTCGATGGAACCGACGCGATCGTCAACGCCGATGATCCATGCCGGGTTAAGCGTGATCATCTTCAGCGCCTCTTCTTCGGTAGCGCCGCCGTAGCGGATGATTTTGGCAGCGTCCTGATTTAGGCGGCGCGTGTAATCTTCGGAATCGCTCTTGATGGCAACCCGAACGCCTTTGCGCATGGAGAGGACGGCGTTCCAGGGGATGGCGTCCCACGCCTCCTGCTTAAAGCCCCACCAGTCGGCCCAAGTGGCGATGGCGATGTTGTTGGCGGCTAGTTGATCGGCAACTTTGTAGGCCTCGACCGCATGATGGAAGGCGCGAATCTTGTAGCCGAATTCTTTCGCCATCGCGATTTCGTTGAGAAATTCGTCGGCGCGGTAGCAGTGGATCTGCACCATCAATTTGCCGCGGAGAATGTCGGCGAGAGCTTCGAGTTTGAGGTCGCGCTTGGGAGGAGTAGCTTCTTTCGAATCCTTGTCGCCGCGTTTCACCTTGTCGTTGTAGGTGTCCCACTCGCGCATGTAGTCCTGCGCCTCGACGAAGGCCTGGCGCTGTACCGCGAAGTTGCCCATGCGGGTGGAGGGAAGCTGATCGCGGCCTCCGTAGACGCGCTTGGGATTTTCCCCGCTGGCGAATTTGATGGAACGGGGAGCGTTGGGGAAAAGCAGTTCGTCGCGCGAAGCTCCGTACTTGTGCTTGATGACAACTGCCTGGCCTCCGATCATGTTGGCAGAGCCGTGCAGCAGAAGCGACGTGGTGACGCCTCCGGCGAGGGCGCGGTAGATGGCCTTGTCCTGATAGTCGAAGGCATCTTTCATCATCATGTGGGGCGTGATGGGGCTGGTCGCCTCGTTGACGTCGTCATCGAGCGCGATGTGTGAGTGCGAATCGATGATGCCCGGAGTGAGATATTTTCCGCCCGCGTCGATGACGGTGGCGTCGGCGGGCGCATTCACAGTGGCGCCAACGGCGGCGATCTTTCCATCCTTGATGTAGATGGACCCGTTCGTGATATTGCCGTGGGTCACGGTCATCACGGTGGCGTTCTTGATGACGACGTCGTGATGAGAGGCCGATTGGGCGACGGCGGAAGAGGCTGCGACAGCGAGGCAGAAACAGACTAGCGCGAATTTACTGATCGACATCAGGCGCATGAATAAACCCCGAGAGATGACTTGCGGAGCATTCGGATTGTAGGGGGAGTGGCGAATGGGGTCAACGCGAAATCGTCAACGCGAAGTTCGTCGGCCCGAAACAAAGCCTGCTTGCTCGTTTGGTTGCGTCGTGTCACGATTTGGGCATGAAAATCCTAAGCTGGCCTGCCATTTTGTTGACGCTTGTTTTGTCTGCCATGGCGGCTGACTGTCCGAAGAATCAGCCGAAGACCGAAGCAGCGCTGGTTGATGCCGAGCAGAATTGGGCAGCGGCGCTCAACCGTAAGGACGTCGACGCGGTCGCTTGCCTCTTGGCGGACGAATTTGAAGACGCCGATGTCGACGGTTCCTTGCATACGCGCAGCCAGACGCTGGAGCACATCCCGAACAAGAAGCCGGGGACGAACCAGCTCTCCGAAGTGCGCGCCCACGCCGAGGGCAACCTCGGATTTACGCGCGGACTCGCCACTCTGGTAGACGGCTCAGGCAAAGTTGTGGCGCGCGTCCGGTTCACCGACGTTTTCACGTATCGCGATGGACGGTGGCAGGCGCTGGCAGGACAAGAATCGCTGCTGGGTGCGGCGAGCCGCTGAATGCGAGCCGTCGTGCAGCGCGTGAGCCGGGCCCGCGTGGCGGTGGGTGCCGAGGTCACCGGCGAAATCGGGCTGGGCCTGCTCGTGCTGCTGGGCGTGGGCAAGGCAGATTCACGCACCGAAGCCGATTACATGGTCGAGAAAACACTTGGCCTGCGGATTTTTGAAGATGCTGCGAGCAAGATGAATCTCTCGGTCGCGGAAGTTGGCGGAGCGCTGCTCGTGGTTTCGCAGTTCACCCTATATGGCGACGCCCGGAAAGGCAGGCGTCCATCGTTTGATGCGGCCGCGCCGCCGGATCAGGCGCGCGAGCTCTATGAATATTTTGTGGAGCGGGTTCGGGCTTCGGGATTGCGTTGCGAGACGGGACGGTTTCAAGAAACGATGCAAGTAGAGTTGGTGAACGAGGGTCCGGTGACGATCTTGCTGGATTCGGCGAAGCTATTCTGAGGATTCCAATATGCCCGCGGGCCAAGGTCATTACGATGCCAACTACGGGAACTTCAAGACGGAACTGTACACGCAGATCCGCCGAGACGCCTATGGAGAAGATATTGGGCAGAACAGCTGGCATACGGTAGAGGAGCAGAACAGATTCTTGAGCTGGCTGGAACTTGGTGCCGACAAAAGATTGCTGGATGTGGCTTGTGGAGCAGGAGGTCCGGCGCTGCGGATTGCAGTGGTTACAGGATGCTCGGTGGTCGGAGTCGACATTCACGAGCAGGCGATCGTGGCGGCATGCTCGCTGGCGGTGGATCGCGGGTTGAGCGAGAAAGCGGAATTCCGGGTGGTGAATGCATCTGGACAACTACCATTTCCTGACGCGGACTTTGATGCGATCACGTGCATTGACGCGATCAACCATCTTACCGACCGGCCGCGGTTCGTCGCGGAATGGATTCGCCTGCTGAAGCCAAACGGACGCTTATTATTCACTGATCCGATCACGTTGACCGGCCCGCTCACGAACGCGGAAATGACCGTGCGCAGCTCGGCGGGGATGTATGTGTTTGTCCCACCCGGGTACGACGAGAGGGTACTAGAGCAGGCGGCATTGCAGGTACTGGTCGCCGAAGATGTGACGGACAACATGGCGGTAGTGGCGGACCGGCGACGGGCGGCGCGGGCCTCGAGAAGCGTAGAGTTGGTGCAAATCGAAGGCGAAACGGCTTATCGGGGGCAGCAGGAGTTTCTGACGATGGCAGCGCGCCTGGCGGATGAGAGACGGCTCTCGCGGTTTGTGTACGTGGCGAAGAAAACGTAACCCGGCTCTCCAACCATCTAGATAGTCCACGAATTTGCGGAACTCATACGCGGTCATTAGCATCCATAGCGTGCATGAGGGCGCCCTGTGACGATGCCGTTATACGTTCAGCCAGCAACGGAGTGCCGTGCGAATCAGCGGCGAGATCCTGGATCCTCATCGCGACCATTCTCGGTTCCAGCCTGGCGTTTATCGATAGCACGGTCGTCAATGTAGCTCTCCCCGCGATTCAAGGAAACTTTCAGGCAACCGTCGTCGATGTGCAATGGGTGGTCGAGTCGTACGGGCTATTTCTTGCTGCGCTAATTCTAGTTGGCGGTTCGCTCGGGGATTTGTTCGGGCGACGCCTCGTATTCATGTTGGGCACGGCGATTTTCGCGTTGGCGTCGGCGGGTTGCGGCGCGGCTCCCAACATTCATGCTCTGATCATCGCGAGGAGCATTCAGGGGGTCGGGGCTGCGTTACTCGTCCCCGGCAGTCTTGCGATTATCAGTTCATCGTTCGACGAGCAAAGTCGCGGACAGGCAATCGGCACCTGGTCTGGCTTCACGGCGATAACGACTGCCATTGGACCCGTGCTTGGCGGCTGGCTGGTTGAGCATGCTTCCTGGCGCTGGGTATTCTTTATTAACCTCCCTCTGGCGGCGGCCGTGATTGGAATTTCTCTTTGGCGGGTGCCGGAGAGCCGCGCCACAAGCGCAGGACGGGTGGATTGGGCGGGAGCAATTCTTGCGACCCTCGGACTCGCTGGCTTGGTCACAGGGTTTATCGAATCCGTTAACCGCGGATGGCGAGATCCGGTGGTGTTCGGGAGCTTGATCGCGGGCGCCGGCCTTCTTGTTACGTTCATATTGGTCGAAGCTAAGGTCCATGCACCGATGCTCCCGCTGGCGTTGTTTCAATCCCGTAGTTTCAGCGGCGCGAATTTGCTCACACTACTTTTGTATGCGGCGGTTGGGATTTTCTTCTTTCTGTTTCCCCTGAACCTGATTCAAGTCCAGAAATATTCCGCCACGGCAGCTGGCGCCGCGATGCTCCCCCTGATTTTGCTGATGTTCTTCCTTTCCCGATGGTCAGGAGGGCTCGTGGCGCGCTACGGTCCGAGAGGCCCCCTGATGATTGGTCCGCTGATCGTCGCTTTGGGCTTCGTTTTGTTCGCGGTGCCTTCAGTCGGAGCCAGCTACTGGATAGCATTCTTCCCGGCAATGATCGTTTTAGGTTTCGGAATGGCGGTCACGGTAGCTCCTCTGACGACTTCCGTCATGAATTCGGTGAATGAAGATCGGGTCGGCGTAGCGTCAGGAATCAACAATGCAGTGGCGCGGGTAGCGGGTGTCCTCGCCATTGCGGTTCTTGGAATTGTGGTGGCGAGAGCCTTTAGCTTTCGGTTGAATCACAATCTGGCTTCGTTGGCGCTGCCGCCGGGAGTTGTGGGCGCAATTCGGACGGAAGAAACCAAGCTGGCAGGGTTGGAAGTGCCGGCCAGCCTCGATTCCGGCACCAGGATCGTGATTGAGCGATCCATTGGAGGAGCATTTGTCTTCGGATTCCGGATCGTCATATCGATTTGCATAATCCTGT
This sequence comes from Terriglobia bacterium, assembly GCA_963847715.1. Classification (GTDB taxonomy): domain Bacteria; phylum Acidobacteriota; class Terriglobia; order Terriglobales; family Acidobacteriaceae; genus Acidiflorens. Next base: position 27,648 of record CAWKAZ010000013.1, on the reverse strand, counting down.
CTCTGGCAAGCGCTGCGGTCGCATGGTTGATGATTCCCCGGCGCGACCTTTCCTTGACAGGCTGAGGTTCCGTTTGACCGATTTCCACAGCACACGATAGACTAGTTGAGTTTGCCTGTACTTGCGGACCCGTTCTGGGACCGCGCCGCGTTTCCGGTCACAAGCCGTTGCGGGAAAACAGCAAGCATACTTAAAGTTCTGCCGGGCTGGGCGGCCGAAGCGGCTGTCCTACGCGAGTTTCTTACGTAAGTTTCTAAGGAGAGTCTATGTACGCGGTGATCCGCGCTGGTGGTAAGCAGTATCGGGTTTCCCCGGGGGACGTGATCCGGGTAGAAACACAGGAAGATCAAGACGGGAAAGTGCAGTTTGCCGACGTGCTGGCTGTTTCTCCCGAGGCCGGGAGCATTGTGACATCAGGCGCGACCGCCAGCGTGAGCGGCGAAGTCGTCGAGCAGGGACGCGGCGAGAAGATCCTCGTGTTCCACTACAAGCGCAAAAAGCAGTACAAGAAGCTGCGTGGGCACCGGCAGGACTACACGGCGGTCCGCATCACCGAGATTGCTTATGACGGGCAATCGTTCAAGGCGCCGGAGATTCCCAAGAAGGAAAAGAAAGTGAAGAAGGCGGCCGAGGGCGTGGCGGAAGTGAAGACTTCGAAGCGTCCGGGAAAGAAGGCTGCGAAGCCGGCGGCTCACGCTCATGCGAAGAAGGCGGCTCCGAAGAAGGCAGCGGCGAAGAAGAAAAAGAAGTAGCGGTAGGTCCTTCACTTCGCCCAGGACGACAATTTGGTTTGGGTTTTGAATTTACTGAGAACTGACAACTGAGAACCGAGAACTGATTTTATGGCGCATAAAAAAGGACAGGGTACTTCACGAAACGGGCGCGACTCGAACGCGCAGCGGCTTGGCGTTAAGGCTTTTGGCGGACAGCTTGTCCCCGGAGGCACCATCATCATCCGTCAGCGTGGCACGCGGGTGAAGCCCGGCCTCAACGTTGGGCGCGGGAAAGATGACACGCTGTTCGCCAAGATAACGGGACGCATCAAGTTCCTCGATAAGGGATCGATGGGCAAGTTTGTGATGGTAGAGCCCGAGGCGATCGAAGCGGAGTAGGTTGGGACTTGTTTTTATTCCAGCCTCGACCGGGCCAGTGAGATGATCAAAAGGTAGTGGGTGCGCCGATGTCTGGGTCCAAATTTGGCGAATCCGAGTCACCCGGTCTTCCAGGCGAGCCTGAGGGTTGGCGCGAGCTTCAGGAGCGTGCCCGCAAAGCGCGGGACCCCAAGGAACTGGATGCAATCATCGGCGAGATGAACCGTCTTCTGAGTGAGTGCGAAAAGAGAGCTGTTCGCGGCGAAGGGCCGCGTCCTGGTTCCCAGCCTGCGGGTGGAAAGCAAACCTCAACTACTGAATAGTATCGCTAACTTGGATGGGCGATCCGGTGCAGCTCGGTACGCAGTTCGGCGATTCTGGATTTCCGCTTCTGGTAAGCATCCAATTCTTCCTTCGTTAAGTCTGATAACTTGCGGCCCATGATGCTATCGAGTTGCAGTTGCATCAGATCGCACACTTCGAGAGCAATTTGAGCCGCCCCGCGGATGTCCATACATGGATTGAAACGCCGCCCTGAACAAAAGGCGGTGATGCTGGATGCTCTTGACGGTACGGTTTGTCACGAGTGTCGGTGATGTTTGGGCCGAGTTCACGGTTTGTTCTGTTATTACAATCATGTTTATCGACGAGGCAAAAATTCGGGTAAAGGCCGGAGACGGCGGCAATGGCTGCATGGCGTTCCGGCGGGAGAAGTTTATTCCGCGCGGCGGGCCCTCGGGTGGCGATGGCGGGCGCGGCGGCGACATCTGGATGGAGTCGAGCGAGCGCCACAATACGCTAGTGCATTTTCGCTTCAATCCGGAGTACAAGGCGCAGCGCGGCCGGCACGGCGAAGGCTCGAACAAGACCGGGCGTGATGGCGAAGGGATCGTGCTGAAAGTGCCGGTAGGGACGACTGTGTACGACGAGGACACGGGCGAGAAGGTTTTTGATTTTTCGAAGCCGGATGAGCGCGTCGTGATTGCGCGCGCGGGACGCGGCGGGCGCGGCAACGCTCAGTTTGCGACTTCCACGCATCAGGCGCCGCGCGAGCACGAAGACGGACGTCCGGGGGAAGAACGGAATTTCCGGCTGGAGCTGAAGCTGCTGGCCGATGTAGGGCTGGTGGGATATCCGAATGTGGGCAAGTCGACGCTGATCTCGGTAATTTCGGCGGCGCGGCCGAAGGTGGCGGATTATCCGTTTACCACGCTGGAACCGAATCTGGGCGTGGTGCTGGTGGGCGACAAAGGGAAAGAAGAGAGCTTCGTGGTGGCCGATATCCCGGGGCTGATTGAAGGCGCGCACGCGGGCTCGGGGCTGGGCACGCAGTTTCTGCGGCACATCGAACGCACTCGATTGCTGGTACATATGGTGGATGTGTCGGATGGCAGCGGGCGTCCGGATGTGGTCAAGGACGTTGAGGTGATTCTAGGCGAGCTGGCGAGTTTTGGCGCGGACCTCGAAAAGAAGCCGATGATCATGGTTGCCACAAAGATTGATGTGGCGAATCCGGAGAAGCTGAAGAAGTTGAAGGCGTGGGCGACCAAGAAAAAGCTGAAGCTGTATCCGATTTCGGCGGTGACAGGCGAGGGGATCGAGAAATTGAAGTTTGCGATGGCCGAGGAAGTGGAGAAGGTCAGGAAAATGCTGGCCGCCGCGCACGCAGAAGAAGCGAAGGGCTCTCGCTCGGGGGTTTAGATTGGCGAGCCGATATGATGTTGGCATTCAACAGGCTATAAGCACTCGGTGAACATACTCGCGACAACTGGTTCCGATAATACGGTGCCAGTGGCGTCAACCTTCACGCGTAGGCCGAGGAGCATGTCGTCGGTACCACAGCCCTTGGGGGCGCAGCCGCCGTGGATGTAGATTTCACCGATCGCTTCGGTTCGATCGAACCTGACGGGTATCTTTTGGCTCTCGAAGAAACGAATTACGCCATCTCTCTTCGTCCCGATCTTGAGGCTCTCGCGGGCTTCGCGCTCGAGGGACTCCTCTCTCGCGGTGGCCACGGCTGTCACCTTCTCACAACCCGCAGGGTGGTAATGAGGAACACAGCTGGCCAAAGTGAGCAGCAGCGCGATAACGATTGCGAACGATCGCGATCGCAGTTTCCGGTGAGCATTTCTTACCACGGCGAACAGTTTACACCTATGATTGGCGTAAACAGACGGGACGAGAAGGCCGGTCTCCACCGGAACTTCGACCGCGCCGTCGCCCTCCTCTGCCGTCCCACCGTGCTAGAATTTCCACAGCCCTCTGACCCTGGACCCTTGCTTTGATCGAACTTGCACCCTCGATACTTTCGGCGGATTTTGCCCACTTGGCGGACCAGGTGGCGCAGGCTACGGCTGGGGGAGCTAGCGTCGTCCATGTTGATGTCATGGACGGGCATTTTGTGCCCAATCTCACGCTCGGGCCTCCGGTAGTTAAATCGCTGCGGCAGGCAACCCGGCTTCCGCTCGACTGCCATCTGATGATAGACAACCCAGATCAGTTCATAGCGGAATTCGCGGACGCGGGGGCGGACTGGATTTCGGTGCATCAGGAAGTGTGCCAGCACCTGAACCGCACGCTGCACCTGATCAAGCAGCACAATTGCAAGGCGGGAGTGGTGATCAATCCGGCGACTCCGGTGGAGACGCTGAGTGAAGTGCTCGATATCGTCGATTATGTGCTGGTGATGAGCGTGAATCCGGGATTTGGGGGGCAGAGGTTTATCCCGGCGACGCTGCACAAAATGAGGAAGCTGGCAGAGATTCGCGCGGCGCGAGGCTACCAATACCGCATCGAAGTAGACGGCGGCGTAGCGATCGACACCGTTGCCCAGGTAGTGCAGGCTGGGGCGGAGATTCTGGTAGCCGGAAATGCGGTGTTCGGCAAGGGCGATGCGAAGGCGAATGCCGAGGCGCTGCTGGAAGCTGCTCGCAGCGCGAGTCTGCAGAGGGTATAGAGAGAATCCACCACGGAGACACGGAGTCACGGAGAACGACAATAAAAAGGTTTTCTCCGTGGCTCCGTGCCTCCGTGGTGAAAAGGTTTGAGGTTTCTTATGCGTCGGAATCCTATGTTCGTTGTTCTCGCGTTCTTGCTGGCATTGACCATCGGCTGTACCAACAAAAAAGCCGTCAACCCCCTCGCCAACGTCGGGTCGAAGCAGCCGGACAAGGTCCTATTTGACCGCGCCATGGATGCGATGAAGCACAACCGCTTCGACGTCGCGCGCATGACGCTGCAGACGCTGATCAACACCTATCCCGACTCCGAATTCATCGCGCGCGCCAAACTAGCGGTAGCCGATTCGTGGTATGCCGAGGGCGGCACCACGGCGATGCAGCAGGCAGAGATCGAATACAAAGACTTCCGCACCTTCTTTCCGAATATGCCGGAGGCGGCCGAAGCCCAGTTGAAGGTCGCGAATATTCACTATCAGGAGATGGAGAAGCCCGACCGCGACTATACCCACGCTATGCGCGCCGAAGAAGAATACCGGGCGCTGATCATGGAGTATCCCGACAGCAAACTGGTGCCGCTGGCGAAACAGCGGTTGCGCGAAGTGCAGGAGGTGCTGGCGGACCGCGAGTTCAATATCGGGCGGTTTTATTATTTGCGGCTGGCATATCCGGCGGCAATTGCGCGGTTGAAGACACTGGTGGACCGCTATCCGTTATACAGCGGCGCGGACGAGACCTTGTATCTGCTGGGGCAATCGTACGAAGGCGAGATCAATGTCATCCGGCAGAACGGGCGCATGAATGAAGTGTCCAAGGGCAAGATGATCGAGGCGCTGACGAAAGAGGCGGCGGATGCGTACTCGAGGATCATCAAGCGCTACCCCGCCATGGACCGTGCGGCGTACGCCAAGGATCGTCTGGAGGCGCTGCATCAGCCGGTGCCACGGCCAACAAAAGCGGCACTAGAGTTGAACCAGAAGGAACAGGCCAGCCGGCGTGAGACGGGTGTGATGGCGAACATGCTGGGAAATTTCGAGCGGCATCCCGACGTTGCCAAGGCTGTCCGCTTGGGCGATCCGACGATGGTGGATCCCGCGCCGACCAATCCCGGTGATGTTGTGCGTAGGGTAGCCAACGCGGGAGGCATGGGGGGCGGGGAAGGCAAGCTGGGTGTACAAACCATCGACGGGAAAGTAGCTCCGAACCAGGAAGCGCCCCGATCGGACAATCCGACGCCAGATCCGGCGGCACCCACGGCTCAGGATCAGCCGGCAACGGATTCCACCCCGGCTGCGGCGGAATTGAAGCCCAATGTCGCTGCGGATCCGAATGAATTGAAGCCGAACGTTGATGCCGATCCGAATGCCCTGCCTCCATTGCAGCAGAGCAACCAGCTCGATAGCAGCAACGCGACGGCGAGCTCGTCGGCGAGTTCGTCATCCAAGTCAGAAGAGATGGCGGACATTTCCTCCAGTAAAAAGAAGAAGAAAAAAGGATTGGCGAAGATCAACCCGTTCTGAAAGGCCAGAGGTCAGAGGTACAAGCCTGAGGGCGTCGGGTTTTACCTCTACAATCTGACCTCTAACCTCTGCCTCATACCCTTTGTGCTCGAAGGTCCATTCCCCATTGGGACTAGGAACGGTCGTAACCTGTTACCCTCCGCGGAATCGTTGACTTCACTGAATAGACAAGGTAGTTTCGCGTTATCTCTCCTTTTGTCCGAAGGATGACGCTTGGCGCGGAAAATACTGCTCGCCGATGATAGTGTGACTGCCCAGAATATGGGGCGAAAGATCCTGGCCGATGCCGGGTATGACGTCGTCACGGTCAATAATGGCTCCGCCGCCCTGAAGCGGATCACCGAAATAAAACCCGACCTCATCGTTCTCGACGTCTATATGCCTGGCTACAGCGGGCTGGAAGTGTGCCAGCGGCTGAAAGATAACGCCGAGACTGAACATATTCCGGTTCTGCTGACGGTCGGCAAGTTGGAGCCATTCAAACCGGACGAAGCACGCCGGGTGCGGGCCGATGCGCACATCATCAAGCCATTTGAAGCCAGCGAACTCCTGACCGCAATCACGAAGCTCGAAGACCGCATGGTGCCACAGCAAGCCGACGGCTCGCGCTTCACTACATCGGTTTCTGGAGTGGAGCGATTTGGTGGAGAGCGAGACTCCAAGAAATCGGAAGGCGGAGACTCGGATACCGGATGGAAGAGCCGGCTACGTTTCCCGTCGAAAAAGAAAAAGGAAGAGCCCGAACCGGAACCTGAGGACGCTGAGGCGGCACCCTTCCGGGACTTCCGTAAAGGGAAGAGCAAGAGCGCTGCGAGCGCGCCGTTCAAGGTGAAGGCGCCTGCACCGCCGGGACAAGAGCCCGGTCTGGTGCCCGACATTCCGCGCGACATCACTCCAGAAGAGCTGGATGCGCTCAGCGCGCTAGCCGCGAAACTCGATGGACCGATTCCGGAAGCGGAAGCGGTCGCGCCCCTCGCGGAAAAAATGGGTCCGGCCTCGGCTGGGGAGGCAGAAGTTCCTGCCACGGCTCTGGAAGCGAAAAGCGAAGCAGCTGCAAAGGTAGAGACGAAGGAAGTCGTACCAGAGTTTTCGGTGGAAGCGCCCGCAGTGCCCGCAGTCGAAATTCCCGTCGAGCAGACCGATTCGGCAACGCGGGCAGTGGTGCAAGCAGCTACAGAAGTTGACGTCCAGAGTATCGCGCAGGAATCGGAAGCTCCAAAAACAGAGCTCCTGGCTACTGTGCCGGTGAATATTGCCCAGTTTGCGGAGCAGGCTGCGCCGGTGGATCGGGCTGACGAGCCGGCTTTCGCAACGGCAGCCGAAGCGGTTTCGCAGGCTGCGCAAGAAAACACGATCGTAGAGAAGACTCTCGAGAAAGCGGTTGAAGCGGTCGCCGAGAGCCAGCCGGCTCCAGTGAACGCTGCGGCGGAAACGATTACAACGGAGAATCTGGACTCCAAAGCCGAATCATCCCTGGTTGAAGTTCTACCGACAGAAGAGGCGACGGCCGCAGACCTCGCTCAAGATTCTGAGGCGCAAGAGCCCAAGGAAGAGAAGAAAGTAGAAGAGCCCAGTCCAGCGAGCGTCGAACAGCCGGTGGCGGCGAGTGTGCCAGTGGCGGAAGAACCGTCCCCAAGCGACGAGGAACTGGCTGAGGCCTTGCGCCTGCTGACGCCCTCAGCGGGACACGCGGACGTCACGACGATTCCCACGCACGGAACGCTGGTAGCCGCGGGCCAGTTATTGGCGGAAGAGGCTGCCCGCAATGCGTCCGCCGGTCCGCGATGGATGGCGCAGCCGGTGGTATTAAGTTCGGAGGAAGCGGCGCTTTCCCTTGAAGCCGAAATGTTGCACGCGTTCGCCATGCCAACCGCAGCGGTGGAAGCGGGCGCAACCGGCGTCTCGGCGATTGCGGCTGCGGTCGAGAACCGGCTGGCATCTAGGGATTTGGCAGAACGAACGAATGGCGACGGCTCCAACCAGGATGTACAGATAGCCGAAGTAAGCGCGGCTGAGACCTCTGGAGGCGCGAATAAAACCACTCCGTTCGTGGTTGCCAGCTCGCAGCCTGCCGTTGAGCCTGCGGGCGAAGTGACTCCAATCGAGGCCAAGGATACTGAAGCAAGCGCGACGGCAGCAGAGCAGAAAGACACTCCGGCAAAAACGGTAGAGGCGGAAGTTGCCGAAGAAGCAGCCCCGGTCACGTTTGCCGATGCCATGGGCCGAGACGAAGTTGATCCGAGTCACGAAAATGTGACGGTCGAGGTTACGACGGCCGAAGGCACGCAATCATCAGCTGCACAAGAAGAACAGGGTGAAGATTCAAGTCCAGAAGTTGGGAGCGAGGAATCCATGGGTAAGGAAGTGAAAGGCAAAAAGTCGAACTGGCATCAGATTCGCAATGCGCCGGCCAGTGCAGCGCCAGGCAGCGACGTGGTGGAAGCGGCCAAGCAGGAAGCCGGAGAAGCTCCGAAGGCGATGGCGGCTGCCGCGGCGGAAGGTTCGGCGTCATCGGTGCCGGACGCCGGGACAATCGCCAGCATTGTGGACAGCGTTATGGCCGATCTTCGCCCGAAGATCGTGGAAGAAATTGCGAAGAAGCTGGCGGGGAAGTAGCTTTCAGCCGTCAGCCATCAGGGAGACACAAAGGCTATCCCACTCTCAGAGGAGTGGGATTTTTCTTGTGATCTCACGGACATCACACGCGAAGAATCATCACCTCGGTTGCTTTGATCAGAGCGGCGGCGGTCTGTCCCGGTTTGAGTTGCATTTCGCGGGCTGAGGTTGCGGTGATGATGGACGTAATCTGCTGGCCCCCGATGGAAATTTTCACTTCCGCCATGAGGCCGCTGATGCGGACGGAATTAATTCTTCCCACCAGTTGATTGCGTCCGCTGACGCGACGGATGACAAACTCGCGTTCCGGCTCCGTTTTGCCGCGCGTCCGGTAAAGAAGTCGGTCCACCTCGGCCTGCGGGATGCGGTGATGGCCTCCAGCTGTCTTGATGCTGCGAATCTTTTTCTTGTAAATCCACTGCTTGATGGTGGGGAAGCTGACGCTCAGCTCTAGCGCCGCTTCGCGGAGCTTCAGCAAGTCCTCCATCTTCCGTCCGGGTTTGCTACTCTTGGCCATCGGAACGAAATCGTAACGACAACAAAGGTTCCGGTCAACTCCGTCGCATCCCCATAAGCTAACCCCAGCTCATCGCACAATAGGACCATATCGTACACTTCTAGACAATAGAATCGTATCTCTTGTACACTTGCGAGTCCTCTCCCCAAGCTAAGGATTCTTTGAGGTCGAAATGCGCAAGGCTTACCTGTTTCTCGCAGCGGTTGGGCTTTTACTTTTGCCATCCTTGACCTTCGCTCAGGCTCAAACGGGAGCGAACCTTTCCGGCGCGGTGACGGACCAAGCCGGCGCAGCCCTTCGCGATGTCGCGGTGACAGTCAGGAACGTCGATACAGGTGCAACGCGCACCATAACCACCGACGGCGTAGGACGCTATCAGGCGTCCGGCCTGCCTCTGGGACGTTTCGAGATTCGTGCGGCAAAACAAGGGTTCGCTGATGAAACGCGCGCGGGAATCAGCCTGGCGGCTGGCCAGGAGGCCACGGTCGACATTAAGATGCAGCGCAGCGGTCCCGACCCCTGCACCAGCGGTCACGAGTTCGCCACTACCGATTGCACGCTGACCTGGCATGGCATCACGCTGTACGGTGCGTATGACGTCGGCGTCGGCTGGGTCAGCCACGGCTTGCCGGAAAATGGCTACAACTATGAAGGCGAATCCCTGGTTAACCGAAACGGCTATCAACACCGATTCGTCGTCGCGCCGAATAACCTGTCGCAGACTGGTTTCGGTATCAGGGGGAAAGTACAGTTTCTGCCTGGCTGGTCGGTCGTCTTCAACGCCTCAACTGGCATCAATCCGCAATCCGGCCTCCTCGCCAACGCGTCCAAAACCGACATCATCAACAACGGCCTTCCCAGGAAGAGCTATTCGATCGCCATCGATGGCGCGCGCGCTGGACAACCCTTCAATGACGAATACTATGGCGGCGTATCGTCCACGCAATTCGGCACGCTGACCTTCGGCCGCCAGCGCTCTCTCGGCACCGACGCGATGCTGCAGTACGATCCGGCGCAGGGCGCCTACGCTTTTTCGTACATCGGATATAACGGCACGATGGCCGGCGGTGGTGACACCGAGAACTCGCGTTGGGACGACGCTGTAAAGTATCGCACCGCGTACGGCCCGGTCCATTTCGGCGCGATGTATAAATTCGCCGATGGTTCTGCCGGCTGCTACTCGGCCTCCGCAGGCTGGTCTGCCACCTCCTGCACGCCGGAAGCGGCGCACAACAACGCCTATGGATTCGACCTCGGCGGAACTTACGCCAAATTCTCCGCCGACTTCGTCTTCCAACATTACAACCAGGCGATCAGCGTGTTGAACCCCTTGCTCGGGCCGCAGAGTCTGGCGGCACCCTATCAGTCAACCACCGACAGCATCAACACCAACCCCATCAACGGGGGAGCCGGTCTGGGGCCCAATCTGATCGACCCGAACGACACCGTCTATGGCATCGTGACCGACAACAACGCAGTCATGGTCGCTGCCAAATATACGTTGGACACGATCAAGTTTTTTGCCGGCTACGAATACATCTGGCAAAATAACCCGGCAAATCCGTTGGGCGTGGGCGCCTCGGACCAGGGCGGTTATTTCATGAGCGGGGTCGAAGACAAGAATCTTGACTCCGAAAAATTGGTGCAGATCTGGTGGACGGGCGCGAAGTACACCTACCGCAAGAAAACCGACTTCACGTTCGCCTGGTATCAACAGCGGCAGAATGACTTCCGTGTTCCGCCGACCTGCTCGCCCTCAGCCGGTTTTCGCGCCTCCTGCGCGGGCACGCTCAACGAGGGATCGCTCTATCTGGACCATCACTTCACTAAGCGTTTCGACGGATATGCCGGAATTGCGTATTCCTGGGTGAGCGGCGGACTTTCCATCGCCATTCCTCACGGTCCCGGCGTGCCGTATAACTCCGACAACAACTTTGCTCCGACCGTCGGCGGCCGTTTCACTTTTTGACTGTTTCGGCGGCGAGCACAAGCCGATTCTTAGTGTAATGGCCAATATTCAACGGCCACCGATCTCGTCGGTCAGTTGTTGCGGTCTTAAGGCTGCCGCTTCAATTGCAAGAATGGCTCCTCAAAGTACCAGCGGGAAAGATAAGCGATCGCGACGGTAAAGCTGGCCGCAATCCCGAAAAGAAAAACCATCGAGGGAAAATGGCCAGTAACCTTTGACATGCTGGGAAACCAGCGGTCCACAATGCGATCTTCCAAGTCGAACGCCAGCATATGGAGGAGGTACACTCCGTAACTGATTTCCCCGAAAAACTGCAAGACTGGTCTATTCACCAGCGCTTTCCAACGAGAGGTCCCGATTAAAAGAGCCAACACGATCGTCCCCGCGAAAAACAGATTCAGCGCTGTCCCTCGTAGGGTCTCCCCCAAGAATCTACTTGCAAGGAATATTCCGAATGGGTAGCCGGCTCCGAACATCAACAAGCTGGACGAAAACAAAATGAATGCGACTCGCCACATGCGAGCCCGTGTTCCCCACGGACCGCGAGCCAACACAGCCATCACCGCTCCCAGCGCCAGTCCGTCCGCGACTAACCAGGTGTATCCCGCGCCGGCTTCATACCCTCGAACGCTGTAGAGCATTCGCAAACATGGGCACAGAATGCAGATTGCAATTCCAGTAACGGCCACCCCGCGTCGCGACAACCAATGCACAGCGGCAGGCCACAACAGATAGAAGTGTTCTTCCACTGCTAAGGACCACAGAACCGTGTACTGGGAAAGTACTCCGAAGAACCCTGTTACATTGGATAGATAGAAAAAACTGAGCGCCAAATATGCCCAAGACGCACGGCGGTTGACCATCCCAGTTCGTGTCAGAATTGCTAAAAGTAAAAGTACTGCGTAATACAGCGGCAATATACGTAAGGCCCGGCGAACGTAAAACCTGCGATAGTAGTCGGCTCTCGACTTGGTATCGAGCAAGATGCCCGTAATCAGAAAGCCCGATAGGACAAAGAAGAGGTCTACGCCCATCCATCCGGGCAGGGTGGCCGCGACAAATAGCTTTGGAAACCCCGAAAGACCTTGCATCCCGTAGCGGAATCCGAAACCATGAAAAAAGATAACGAGGAGGACCGCGATCCCGCGAATCGTATCGAGCTCCGGCATTCGTGCACGTAACAGGTTATCGCCGGAAAGCGGGCCTCGATCTTGAACGTTTGAGTTCGTCACAGTGAAGGGACATGATAGCGTCTCCTTTCGTTTGCCGCGAGTCCCGGTTAGTACTAGCAATCACGTCGAACCTCATATTGAGACGGAAATTACGTTCCTTCCGTGGTTGAGCCAGAGTATAGACTCCTAGTTTTTTGATTTATTCTTGGGCGTCTTCTTGTTCAGCGTCGCTATCAGCAAATGTGCTGACGGAGGCGCAGGCACCGCGCCATTGAAGACGATGTCCTTCGCCTTCACCTCTTTTCCGTACAGGTTTTTGTTGGCATCGTTGTCGGGACGCAGAGTGGACCCAGCGAGAGAGATTCCGGCAAACAGTCCACGGGCACGAGAATAGGAAAGAATTTCGGCGCGTAGGGTTACATCGGTTTCCGCCGAGGCATTTCGTCCGACCGGTCCGGCGGCCGCGGAAGCGTCGCCTCCGAGTTTGACCTTGCTGGTAAGGATGTTGTCAGCAGATCGAGGGCTCATCAGCAGCAATACGAAGTCGGTTGCCTGGCCGCCCAACTGCAGGCCGAAACTTCCTCCTTCGAGCGCCATCATGGACGGGGCTCCCCAAAGTCCCTGGAAATCCTTGCCGCGACGGCAGGTCATCACTCCCCGGCCGTAACTGCCTCCAATTCCGATAGCGAGTTTAAGAACTGAAGGTAAAACGACAACGCAGTCCGCTTTGTCGAGCACCGACTGCGGAATATTGTCGGGAATATTCAGAATTTCTTTCATCACCTTACCGGAATTCTCGACGCGATCCCGTTCTTTGTTTTGCGCAAAGGTTGGTGCGGCAATCGCCGCAATCAAAAGAGCTGCCAAGCAAATTTTCTTCATGACGTCATCTCCAGATTGAAGGATTCTAAAGAAAGGGCCCGTGCGATATCAACTGAGGGCAGTGGTGCGACCCGCGCCCTCTATAGAGGCAAAATCTCTGTCTCTCGATAAATCTGAACTGTAAAATCCCAGGACGGTGACAGAAATTCTCTTGCCTAAAGTAAATAGCTCAGAACCGCGGGAATTACAACCCGCAAAGTTCCCCCATTGGGCTTGACGCGAGAAGTGCGGCAAGCCTTCGCCTTCACCTGCCATTGATCGAACCCAAATGACAGAACGCGGGTCAATCGACGCCGCGAATGATGACTTCTGCTGACGCCGAAAATGCCGCATCCGTGCGGCCCCTCGTCATCCTAGCTTACTCTCAGATCAGCAGGAACAATCGGCTGGATCGGTCCCTATCTCGCTAATTGCGCAGCGGGGCGCGCCGACTGAGAATTAGGTGGGGAGTTCATCACATGGGGGCCGAATCGAGTTTTCTGATCCAAGCCCAGGGATTGTCGGTAAGCTATTGTCTCGCGAATGGAAAGAGGATTCGGGTCGTCGAAGGTCTCGACTTTATTTGCCGCGACGGCGAAACCGTCGGGATACTCGGCGAATCCGGGTGCGGTAAGAGCACTCTTGCCCATGCGATTTTGCAGATGCTGCCGCCGGGTGGGCGTTGCGATCATGGAACGATTCTTTTCCGTGGACAAGATCTCGTGACGATGTCCGAGACTGGTCTGCGCGAACTTCGCGGCCGCCACATCGCGTTGGTTCCGCAAGATCCCGCCCTCTCACTGAACCCAGTGATGACGGCTGGTGCCCAGATCGAGGAAGTCTTGCGGGCACACCTACCTTTGCGGAAAGGCGAACGATACACGCGAGTTATCGAATTGCTCGGTGAGGTTGGTTTTGATCATCCGCAGAGTATCTACGCTGCCTATCCTCACCAGTTGAGCGGTGGCCAGCGCCAGCGCATCACGATCGCTCAAGCCATCGCTTGCACTCCCGCGCTGATCATCGCGGACGAACCTACCAGCAAGCTGGACGCTCCCCTACAGGCCGAAATCATAGCGCTGCTGGGGCAGGTTCGCCGTAAACATGGCGCCGCGATGGTTGTGATCAGCCACGATCCCGCCCTGTTTGTCGGCTTCGCCGATCGGATCACTGTCATGTACGCGGGCAGTGTTATTGAAACTGGCAGCACATCCCAAATTCTCGGCGAGCCTTTGCACCCCTATTCCCGGGCCTTGGTTCAAGTTGCCAAGTCGGCCATGGTCACCCCTACGCGAGGTGCGCGCGCGCGCGTTGCAGCGATCGAAGGAGAATCCCCAAGCCCGGCTGCTTTTCCTCCTGGGTGCCGCTTCCACCCGCGCTGTCCAGACCGGAAGGAACTCTGCTCGCAACGCGCCCCACAGGAATTTTTGCCCTCGCCCTCCATCCTGATGGATGTCACCATGCCCGGCATCAATGGCATCGAGGCAACCCGCATCATTCGCAACGCTCATCCGCAAATGAAAATTGTTTTGCTCACTCTTCATGAATCTCCGGAAATTCTCAGGAACGGTTTTCGCGCTGGTGCCAGGGGTTATCTCCTGAAGGCCGATGCGGAGCAGGAATTGCTGAAGGCTTTGCGCATCGTCGTCGGCGAAGGCACCTATGTCAGCCCCAAACTCGACAAAGCCGTAGTGACCGAAGTAATCAACGAACTCCGCACCAATCATTAATCCTGATTTGTATTTTCGTTATTCCGAACGAGGTGAGGAATCCCTCTCCTCTTGGGTTTCTCTGTGTCCTCTGTGGCGAAATCTTTACGGATTTTCTCGCTCAAGCAAACACCCGATAGAATTGCTCCTCCCCAAATTACAAACTGGCCGCGAATCACTGTTTCACAGGAGCTCTGATGCCCGAACAAGAAACTATTCGACGCGCCGAACGCGACAAGCAACAAGGCAAATCCCCTTCCACGCAAGCCGGTGAATTCGTGCACCTTCGACTTAAAGACGCTGAAAGAAGCCGGCCGGATCAGGTTCGCCACTGAGCCGTGATCCTCACGCCGTCATTCCGGGGCCGGCCAAAGGCCGGAACCCGGAATCGATATTCGCTGACGTCGCAGAACATTCCCCGCCGATCTTTTCGAAAGGCTCGTGGCTATGGATTCCGGGCTCGCGCCTTCGGCGCGCCCCGGAATGACAATGCACCGACGCTTGCGCATGTGCGCCGGGGAGGGTATTTCGAGACGGTAAGCTCCCTTCGTCTAGCGGTCTAGGACGCGGCCCTCTCAAGGCTGAAACACGGGTTCGATTCCCTGTAGGTAGCGCCAGTGTTAAAACCCGGATTTGATTCAAGATTCAGGTTTGTCTGAAACGAGAGAATCGGAACGAAAGCTGAATGTGGCGCGTTATTTGGCGCGTTATCGAGTCCTTTTGCGCACACGGGCGCTAACCGATCTCGCCCTGATGACGCCAGCGAAAAGCGGAATCATAATTCGGCAACGGCGATAACGCCTCGTACCACTTCGTAATCAAGCGTCCACTAAATCGGCGATTATCGAGCATTGGCCGACGCCTTGATGCTCCCCGTCCAGCTTCGTACTCAGCAGTTCGGTAGAAAAATGGTAGCAGGTAAGACGTGCCACCGTTTCCTAAACCGAAGGTCGCAAGTTCGAGTCTTGCCGGGACCGCCAAGATTATCAACCCTTTCTAGAGTCGCCGATACGCCAAGATGGTCAAGGGAAACACCAGGGAAACACGGGTGCCACTTCACGATTGGGGAGAGTCGGAAAGGGACCAGACGCCTTGGTATATGGATGACCAAGCGTCTCCAAAGTTTTCAACGGGATGTCGCTCCGGCATTCTCTGTCCATTTGCGGGAGCCACTTTCCCCGTGGCTGGCAAATAATCTCGCAAAAACGATTGATCGCAACCTGGAATGGACGTTTGTCCACTATGAGATCATCGATCCTTCGCGCCTTAATGGCGCCGGCGACGCAAAATCCACCGTATGTACCGCTTCTTGAGGTGCAAGTTCATAACCGGCAGCGCTCGCGCACTCGTCCACCAGACCGTGGAGCTCGACCTCGATATCCTGCCACTCTCGTCCGAGGTCTATCGTGGCGACCAATATAGGTATACCGAGCAACCGATATCGGAGGCGTAGCGACTGACCAACGGCAGGGTAGATCAGCATTCCCGAAAGGCCCTTGTCCCTGTGGCGTACGCGTTCATGTTGAAGGTACGTGATCAGTTGATAAAGGTGCTGTGAACGCACCCGCTCCCCGTAAGGACTTTGGGCCAGGGGGTTCTTATAGAATTTGGCGTCAACTATCACGGTATGAGTTGGATGTCGCAGAGTTACGTCCGTCACCATGCGCGGCAACAATGTAAGATCGTGTTCTGTTGCATCACTCACGAGCCACTCTGGAGCTTCTGACCGCACACGGTATTCAGTACGATGCAACTGCAAGAAGTTGCGGATGAAATCTTCAAAAACGGCCGACATTCGAACTTCATCGTCAAGCACCTGCTGAAATTTTGCTGTGGGAGCGCCACGTTCATCCGGCATGAGCGCCCAGAAGACGAATTCGCAAAGTCGAATGAGAAAAAAGTACTCGCGATTATTGCGCGAAATCTCGATCCGGCGGAAACAGCTTGCCGAGAGTCGAATGTCCTCTACGTCGTAGAACCTTCGCGCTAGTACGCGTAGTTCGTGCTTCATATCCTTTTCGAGATCTGCGCAACGCGACAAATTTGTGAGCGTCGCCTTGAGGACCTGATGATGCAAAACATCGTGGGTTAGGTCGTCAAAATCGCAGATGGCCGTGCCTCGTAGCTGCGTCGCCTCCTTCACCATTCGGTCCAGACGAATGCGCCCACGTGGGCCAATTAATTCATCTGTGAACGTCTTGTATCCGCGATCGAGCCCGCGCCTAAAGAGCCGGCGTGTCCCGGCTGAAAGCAACTTTGCGAATAGACTTGGGAGATCCGGACTTTTGTCGATCCCGACTTCCCCTATTGCTCCGCCTGGAAATCGAGCCCAAGCGTAGAGGAATAGGTAGTAGAGGTTGCGGATCGGAATCGTCACGCGGCGCCTTGCAGGAGCTGCTGACGCCAATGTTCAGCTTTGTCCGGATCGTCAAACCAATATTCCTCGAGCAGCGGAAAAATCTCTGTTTCAATGACGCGGCGATACCAGCCGGCGTCGTATTCGAATCCCTCGGGAGGAACGAAGAAACTATGTCCGATCCGATATCCGGCTCCGAGATTGGTTCGATCCTCGCTAATGGCCTGATTAAGCGCTGTCATCCGTTCCACAATCATCGTGACAATTCCATCTGGAACGCCAGCGTTGATCAGAAACTCGCGAAATTTGCTGCTTGCAAACATCGGTTCAAGCAACGCAAATGAGAAGCGCCGGCGAAGCGCATAATCGACAATAGAAAGCGATCGATCGGCAGTGTTCATCATGCCGAGCAGATATACATTCTCAGGAACAAAGAAGAGCGGCTCGCCAGGTTGCGAATAGGTTAGGGCTGTGGCCCAAGCAGGCCCCCGTTTGTCATGCTCAATTAGCAGCATGAGTTCGCCGAGGATCTTAGAGAGGTTTCCGCGATTGATCTCATCGATTATGAAAACGTGCGGGCGACCCGGTGACAGGGCTGCCTTCTCGCAGAAACGATGGAACACGCCGTCACGAAGGGTAAATCCTCCTTTCCCATCGGGTCGATAACCTTGGACGAAATCTTCGTAACTGTAGGACTGGTGAAACTGGACAGTCTCCACACGGCCGGAGTCTTTCGCTTCCAGAAGCAGATAGGCTAGTCGTTTCGCTACAAAGCTTTTTCCGACACCAGGCGCGCCTTGTAAGATCAGATTCTTCTTTGCAGTCCAGATCGCTAGGAGCCGCTCGAGCGACGACTGCTCAAGAAAAAGCTCAGAGAGCGCATCGTCTATGCTGTAGGGCACAACTGGAGGCGGCGCTTCTGGCTCAATAACGTCGGGTGCCGAAGGCTCGGACACCGGCGCATCGACGGCTCTGTCGTAAGCGTCAAGCGCCGCCTTAAGCAACGCATTCATCCGCTCATCATTGGGAATATCGGTTGCACCAAAATCGTAGTGAGCAATCGTCCCAATCTCGTAATTCTTGGCGAGCCAGCTATCGCCGCCCAAGCTGATCTTATTGTCCAAGATGAAGCCCGCGGCTGCGAGATCGCCGATCGCCGCCCGACTCTTGTTCGCAACGTCAAGCATGCGCTTCTGCGCTTCACGTTGGCCAAGTTCGCGGACGAGATTGGTTGTGCCTTGGTTCAACGTGAGAAAAATGCGATCCAGTTCCGTTGCGATAAGGTAGACGACATAAATTCCTTCTTGGGTCGATCTAGTAATCCGTGTATTGAGTAACGCGATCCAAGGCACTGTTGCCCAGTTGCCTTGGCCAACGCTAATGCTGACCAGCAAGTCTGGACGACTCTCGACAGCCGGAAACTGCTCGATCCTGGTCTTCACATCCGACATGGCATTCCAGAGCGGAACAGTCTTCTGGAACGGCGCACTGCGCGCTTTAGCGAACTCGCGCAGGAAGGTGCGGAGCAGGTCGCCAAACGCTGGCAACGTCACTTCTTCGGCCGTCGGTGTTGTTGTCGGTAGTGCAGACACTCTTAGGTGGCGTGGTCGGCGGGGCGTCAGCGACAATATGCTCCATCAGCGGGCGGAAGAGTTCGGCCATCTGCCGGACCTCTTCTACAAGATCGACCTTATCGACCGCATCACCGACCGCATAACGGGTGATTCCACCGCCCGCATTCCGCACTCCTTCATCGGATCTGACGAAGGACAGCCAATCATCTAGACTCTGGTATTCCGATTGATTTGGTTCGAGGCGCTGCTTTCTGTCGATAATGCCAATTGCCTGATTTCAACAACTGGGCTGCCAGATCCTTAGCTTCCGGTGATCCGGGCGTCGGCAACTGTTCTAAAACTGACCTCGCGATCTCGCGCGTCCGCTTTTTTATTTCCTGGTTGGAGAAGTCGTCCGGGTGGGTAAGCGGTGAAAAGCACCGTATTCAATCCCCTTGCCAGAGACGATCATAAAGATCTGGGGATTACCCAGAAAGCGCTTGCTCATTCTCCTTTCGGAAAACGCCAAACCATAGGTCTTTTGGCTTTCCGCCGCGAATCCCAGAAGCTGGATGGAAACCCGAGGTAAATTTCAGGACGTAGTCTCTGGCTCCGCCCAAGCTCATCAACCGCTATCTCGCCGAGTTGGCGAAGCGCTTCGTGTACACGCTTATGGGCTGCTCGCTCCTCGTCGGAAAAGTCCGTGTATCTATCCCGAGATCGGCTTTGACGAATGAGTTCTATATCATGGCTGGTAACCGTCGGAGGCTCGTCTAATCCACGCACCTCGACGGAAAACCCAAGCGCCTCGAGCCGGGCGTGAACAGTATTTTCTCCCCCGCTGAAGTCCTCCGCGCGCAACTGGCCCTTTTGCGGATATTGATATCCGTGGGCGGCGCCGACAATAGCTTTCGAATCGTAATACTTCCCGTCGCGACAGACGAAGTAAGCCCGTGAAGGACCAAAACCATACTTGCGCAGAAAATTATCCCGACCGATGCGGTCGAATTCGTTCATAGCCTGATCGACGGCCGCCGGATCAGTCAGGTCGGATAGTGACATGGAGAGCTCCGACTTCTGATGCATGCTAGCAGCATGAACTCGACCCTTGCGATGGGCAAGTGGCGCTGGGATTTGACGCACACACTGATTGAGCGGTTCATGGTCGCACGACATGCGGTGTCACATCAGTTGAATATCGAAGGGCAGGATTTCTAGCTGCCCTGACGCCTCCCTGCGGCAATAAATACAACTTCGGAGGTTAATCGCTACGCAGCGACGGTACTGCCACAGCCAAGCCGAAGAATTGCTTTCGCGCGGCCAAGCTTCAAAGCAATCTCTGGCTGGCTCCTTGTCAAAGAGTCGAGCAGTCCTTCCAAGTCAGCGGCAACACGCAGATCAACAGAATGCGCTAATTCCTCGAACCAGCGGGCAAGAGCGTCCTGTCTTTCTGTCCGGTCGATGTAGGCGCCCGAGCATTCAATCAGGCGCAGCGTGTTCTCCACGAGCAGCTGCCGCTCTTTGACGTTATTCAGTTTGTCGAGTGCGGCCCTGACCACCGCCTCCGCCAGTGGCCCACTGTTGATTTTCAGAGCCGTATGAGCGGCAAGTGTGAGGGCCGCTTGCAACGTGCGATCTTCCAACGTACTCGAGCCGCGGCGAATGGCATCGACCACATGCATTACGGCAGCAGTGGCCTCGGCTGGAAATTGGAACGATTGAACGATGGGCGTGAGCATAATGAAGTGGCTAATGTCCGGTATTTCCATAAATTCGTTTTTCATCGCCACCAACTCAGGGCGGATTTCGAAACTGGCCAGAACGCGCCGCTCACCTTCGAGTACCGCGGGGCAGTTGATGAGCATGAGTGAATTCTGCGCGATGAGCTTGCTCTTTGCAGCGTCAACTATGCTGACCCACGGGGCCGGCTGCGCGTCTTTTGGGATGCGCAACATCGCGGCCAAGACTTGTCCGACCGCATCGGCCACCATGAACCGCGTCACGATCCAATCCGGGCGCCAATTGGGCTCGTCGGCCATGTCGACAAACGTAGAAGTAAAGTAATCCTCCCCGGCCACGCCGAAGGCCCAGTTGATCAATTCTTCGCCATTGATTTGCATGACACGCGATGTGCGAACTACAAAAGAACCGTGAGCTGCCGCTGCGAGCCGGCGCCAGAAGACAGGCCGGCGCCCTAACGTTTCGTGGGTGGCTAGTACCCACTATCGCAAATAAGTGAGTCACCCCCACCCGACGCTGCGCGCCAACCTTCCCCCCTCAAAAAGGTGAATTTGAGAATGACGTCAATCACTTGCTCCCCACTTGCGAGGAGGCCGCGAGCCGCGGCGAACAGATGGGAGTGCATCAGCAATTCGTGATTCCGGGTACTAGGTATGCGGTGGCGACGATGAAAGCCGCGCCAAACATATTGCAAGCGACCGCCAAGCGATCCATGTCACCGATCAGCCGGGTGAGCATCTGGGTGCCGATTTTCTCCATATTCTTATTTTCCGCAATTTTGTTGACACAAAGTTCAAACAGGCCAATGAGTGCGAAATGATCGTCAACCTCGCTCGATGCGGAGAGCATCATTTCAAGCGCAGCGGAATCAACGTCTTTGAATAGGTGCACCGGCACAAGCGATGGAGCGGGGAAGGTCAGCGAAATAGAGCGCAGTGCCACCGCAGGATCGCGCGCGAGGCGTAGCTTCCGCTCATGTTCGAGTTCATTTGCGTTGAACTCGACCAAGCTCCTTGAGACTTTCAGAATTGCGGTGAGATTATCCCAATAGCGCACGTCTTCCGGGATCAATTCGCGCACGCCGATGCGCCTGCTGATCAAATTCCGGTTAAGCCTTGCAGCAAATAGTTCGGGCGAGGACGCCAGCAACTCTGCAATCTCGAAAAATTCCTGATGGGAGAAGCCCGGCTTTTTTGCAAGTGCAAGAACGTGCTCGCTGTATTCGCCGGCAAGCGTGTGCGATTTGAGTGCGGCTTCGGCAAAACCGACGCGCTGCGCGGTATCAGAAGTCGTAAGACCACCAAACTCAAACCGTATGCTTTGCTTCTTTATTTGAACGTACCCATGGCCTTCCTTGTCGACCCACACCTTGGCTCTCACCGTTTTGCCGTTCAAATCCCTCAACGGCTGCGGCTTGCGGCCGGCGCCGGCCGCTCCGAAGGCCGCAAACACGGATTCGCGTGTCAGCACCAGTTGTTCGTTGAACCGCACCGAGTGCTGCATGGCCAAGCCAGACTTGGCACTGATGGCGCCGTCGGAAAGAACGTCAGAGCGCAGCTGCGACGTTAACTTTTCCAGCAGGAACATCGTCCAAAAGCGCTTCAGCTGATCCGTGGTAGGCAGCTTTTGGCGCGCCTCGATGGAAGGTTTCGAGCGTCGAGGCTTATTACGGTTTGGCATTGCCTCGTTCCTTCAGGTGTTTGATCATTTCGTCGAGTTGTCGATCGTCATTGATGAAAGTCGTGATGAACATCCTGATGTGGTCAACGACGCCGCGGTAGGTAAGGGGTGCAGTGCGGCGAACGCGATCAAGCACGCAACTGTCAAGCCATTTATCGTAGGCGGCGACCTTTGCTTGTCGGCGATCTCAACTGGTATCGCCAGGGTAGCAACCGCAACGCGGTTAGCGATCTGAACCCAATCCGGTGGTGGCTGGTTCTGCCATCTCGAAGCCCATTCCTCGGCCAGAGGGTGAAGGCCGAAAATAGCATCCGACAAGCTGGCCGCGCGGGCTGTATCGGCCTCTTCGTTCCAGATTTTGTAAATCGCACCTTTGGTCGCGCCGATAAGCGCGATGAACCAGGGCATCTCGGCGGGGAATATCGGCACTTGTGCGGCGAGCGCCAGCGCCACGCTTTCGCGGATCGCCCTGAACTCCGGCGACTCGGCGAGCTTGTTGCGATCTGCCGCCGCGCGGATTTCGTCGGCGTCAACAGGGACCAACACGGCGCCGGCAATGCGGAGTCGGTACCGAAGCGCGGTGCGTTCGGTAGGGGAAAGTACCTTCCGCACGGCCAATTCTTCGATCACATCAAGCGTGCTCACGCACCGCGCGCGTCGGTTGTGTTTATCGGTGCCAAACTGCACCTTATTAAGCGCCCGGTCATCGACGATGAGGATCTCTGCATCATTGAAATCCGACAACAAATGAATGGTCGAGCTGTCGGGGCCGCCAGGCTCGGTCTCACGCGGGGCAACTCGCGGCCCGAACGTGATCTTGCCAGCCGTGTGCGCACTGCGAACCGCAAGCCGGATTGCATCGATGGCATTTTGCACGTCAGTGACGTGGTGGTCATACTCGATCAGCGCCGAGGCTTCGTCAGCGGTCGTGGCGTCGACAAAGACGTTGGTAAAAGTTTGCATCACGACGTCAAGCAGGTTGGTGGTTTGCAAGTACACCAGCGCCAAGCCGTCGATGTAGAGCGACCTATCGATCTCCGGACGAGTTGATGATCTCCATCCTTGATCTTGCACCGCGAAATAACTTCTGGCCGTTTCTTCGACACCTTGTTCAATCGCGCCGCGCTCGGACAATACTGCAAGCAAAGCGTGCATATCAGCCAAGCGAGGCAAATATGCCGACATATCGGCATCGCTGAGGTTGCTTAGGCCAAGTGCATGAACCGGTGCAGGGCGAAGTACTGAAAACCTCCGTCCGCCTCGCTAGCGCGCAAGAGCCTGGCGAGCTCAACGCCGATCTCTTCTGCTAGGGCATCGCGGCCGCCGGCCAACGCGCTAAAGACCCTCAGCTTGCCACGGGCGATGGCATCATGGACCTGAACGGCGCGCTGCAGGAGCGACTTTTGATGTTGGCGAATTCTCGCCCGACCTTCGAACAGCTCGTAAAGGGCCGCCGAGGGCAGCACGATTTCGGGGAAAGCGTCGAATACCTTGAGCCCCAGCCATCCCATTACCATCAGCGCCGACACGTCGATCGCGACGCGCTTAGCCGACCCGATTGGCGCCGGAAGCCGTCGGCCACTGAACATCATCAGGGCCACGCGCTTTCGAGGGTCGGCTAGAGCGCTGTTGCGCACAAAATTGCGCAGCACCACATCAACCAACGTCGTCCGCAAGCCCGGCGCCGCAAATACCAGTGGAAGGTCGCCGCTCACCACGAGGCCGGAAATCTTTCGAGCGTGCTCGTTCCACTCCTTCTGATGCGGTAGGAGCTCCTTCAATTCAAAGCGCTTGACCGGACCGTCAGGGCCAGAAAGGTCAAGTGCGCGCTTGAACCATTCCTGAGCCTGTGGCTTCGAATCTTCCAGTCCTAGGCGCCAATCAGAACAGCAGGATCATCAGGGGCCTTTCTGACGGCAGCTTCCATCAAATCGATCATCGGACCTTGACCCACTGCGCGAGCCAGATTGGCAGCGCGGATAAGCGCGAGGCCATTCAGGTTGTCGACATCCGTGAGGCTCGCCGTTAAAATCTCGGCGAGCTGATCCCATTCGCCGGTCTGGATCGCTAGAGTAATGTCGAGATTAAGGTCGCGCGCTGCCGGCGTGCGCTTCCGTGCTTCTGCCGACACTGCTTTGGCATCGTTGAGTTGGCCCTGCTTCACTAGATTCCACGCATAACGCAACGCCAACTCCGTGTCGCTATGCACGATCACGGGATGAAGCTCTGCGAGTCTGACAAAATTATCCTCGTCGCCGGCGTTTAAAGCAGCGCGTGCTGCCATTAGGATGTCGTGGGGTGCGTTAGTCTGACCGTAGAGCTCCTCGGCGAATTTCGCAGTGCCACGATAATCGTTGGCTTGAATCAGGACGCGAATGAGCTCGCGCAAAGCGTCCGTGGATTTCACGGCCTCATAGACGCGCATATGCTCGGCAACGGGGTCTGCGCCTTCTGCCTTGGCGATTTCGGCGCCGAGCTGCGCTGTGGTCGCAGCGTCGAACATTGCCATGTTCTCATCAAATACGCGCTTGGCAGCGGTGGCATCCCTGGCCAGCGCGAGCGCACGAATCTCGAGCGCCAATACACCAGGCTTGCCCAAGCTTTCTTCAAGCTGCGGGCGATGCTCTGTAATGAAGTTCACGACGCCGCGCGGTTCGTTCTTATTCAGCGTGAGCACGAAAGCCGCGTGCAAGTCTTCTCCGTCAAGGCCACCCATGGCCTCGCGCCGTTTCAAGAACTGAGCAAGTGTCGCCGGGTCGAATTCCGGATCAAAGACGAGCGCAAACACCACGCGTTTTACCGCCTGCGAAGGGTCCTGCATCTCCTGACGAAGCTTGGCCAGTGCCTGCGCCTTGCGCCCCGGATGAACAAGCTCGGCCCAAATAATCGAGCTCTCTGTGATGTGGCGCGCGTGCGGCAGATGGAGTGCAGCGGTGAATGGCAAAAAGCGGTTGAGGTCACCGATCGCCGCATCGAGGACGGGCCCCCGCTGCGCCTCTGGCATAGCCAAAGGGAAGTGAAGCAAGTCGAGTGGAAACCCATCCAGCACAAAGGCCCGATCCGGCTTTGCGAAGATCGATGCGAAGCCAACCGCGCCACGAAAGAAATAAAAATAGGGTGACTCCTCGAGGCGCTGCTCGGGCAGGTCGGTCAGGATCTTTAGCACCTCGCCAAGTCCTTGCGCGCCACGTGAATTCGGCATAGCGCTATGATGCCGTTTTGGGTGAGATCGCCTGCACATAGCTTCTGATCGGCGAGCCAGTCGAGCGCCGCCTGCGGCGCTTTTTCTTGTGCGAGAATGCTGAGTAAAATCGACCGAGAATTGGCATCGGTCTTGTCGCGCAACAGCCGAATCGCCCGACTCGGCGTTGCCCTCCGCGACCGCAATCCGCGCCAGCGCGCTCGTCTCTTCTTCCGTACCTTGGAGGCCAAGCGCCAGCGTCAGTAGTCTCTTCGCCTCTAAAATATCTTTGCGGACAGCGGTGCTGCGCGCGGCGCGCAGAAAGATACTCCGACATAGATCCGGGCCATAAACCGCGAGTTCGGATTCCTCAGTTTCACGCGCAAGCTCGCGGAAAAGGTCGATTTTTTGCAATTCCGGAAAGAGTGTGCGCTGCAAAGCCTGGTCATAACGCCGGGCAAAGTCCCGCCGCAGCGCGTCGGCCAATGTCGGTCGCAAAGCATCGATGCTGGGCGGGAGCTGGTTGGCTGCTACTTGAGCAAACGACGAAAGGTTTGCGCCTTGGAGGCGATCGACAATCAAGTCGGCGGCTCGTGCCGGAAGCGCGTCGACCTTTCGGGCAACCGCCGCAAAGCCCAAAAAGCCATAGTATTTTTGGATTAACTGGTCGTGGTTTTTGATACGGCGCTCTAGCTCCTGCCAGCCGTAGACATGGACGCTGAATAGCTTCTTGTTCTCATGGCGCCTGGTGATCTGCCGGGCATGGGCTTGCAGCTTCGCATCGTCGTCCGCCGTGGTGACGACGATGAATTCAGTTAGCGCCGGCGCGAACTTCCTCGCCTTCTTGACCTCGGCAGTGACTTCAGCCGCAGTAAGCTTCTTCGGTGGCCAGATGCGCTTACCCTTGCACTGCACGCCGCCGCTGCCGCCGGTCGCCGGTTTGCCGTGGATATCAACGCCGTTCTGGCGTTGCCCCGTCCTACCATGCCGTACGAGTTTCTTGTCGCCCCATTCCAAGGAGAACAGGTCGGCGCAAATCTGTTCGAATTCCTCCCAACTGCTGGGTGGCGGGAGTTGGGCTGTCGCAATGATCGGCATTGTCGCTCGGGCGCCGCGGTGGTCAGGTAACAACTATAGGACAGACCGCAGATTTCGCAGAGCGCATTGTAGCTGGTGGATTGATGATTGACTTAAATCACTCGCCCGGGAACCGTTATTCATTCCAAATTAGGCGCGCGACCTGAGGCCGAAATCGTCGAGGGACGGCGGCTGGTGCCGGCGGTGTGCCGAGGCGGTCCCGGCCTCAAGGTAGCCGCTTCAATCGCCTTCCCCGCGCAAGCTCGTCCGGCCGGATACTGTCGCGCCAGAAGTCCTTGAACGGCGTTGGACTTAGTTCGCTGTAGTGGACCGTGTGCTGTATCGATCGATGTGCTGTATCGATCGATGCCCAAGCCAAGTCCAGAATTCGCCGTGTCGTGCCCTTTGCTCGCCAGGGCGTAGCCGCACGGGCGGCGCAGCATCTGACAATGAACCGGGAATGGGAAGCCAGCGCGCTCACCGATGCACTTTATCAGCCGATTTACCGGGCGCCGAAATCAGCCAGCGGGCGCGGGTGGCGGCGGCCGGGTTGGCGGCCTCTCGCCGTGGGCAGCCACTCGCGGCGTCCCTGCCTGCGGCGAAGAAGATAAATCAAGAAGACAGCCGCGATAACCGCTAACCGGCGTAACGCTCGATCGAGGTGTGCCGTACACACGCAAGCCGCGGCGGATTGCGGCGATGGCCGGTAACGATGAATTTGTGAATGGCTGTTCAGCAGGTGTTCATTATGCCATCAGTATTTTTCTTGGTGCTCATCGAAAAAGAGAGGAAAAGAATGATCAAGTTGATTGCCGCTGCTGGCTTTGCTTTTGCCATCGCAACATCGGCAC
This sequence comes from Terriglobia bacterium, assembly GCA_963847715.1. Classification (GTDB taxonomy): domain Bacteria; phylum Acidobacteriota; class Terriglobia; order Terriglobales; family Acidobacteriaceae; genus Acidiflorens. The sequence goes on along the minus strand of CAWKAZ010000013.1, from coordinate 798 downwards.
AAGCAATGACGCCAGCGCCGCTTACTCAGCCGGACCACATGATCACGCAAGTCCGCATGGGCTGTGGCGCGGGCAGGGTAATGGTTAACGGTGTCTGCCAGTCCAGAGCCGGTATGCGCCAGGAACGCCGAGCCATGCGCAGGTGTGCTCGATATCACGGAGGCGTTTGCGTTCAGCATTGACAGGCGGTGGACCTCGAAGCGAAATGCATCCCTGCCCAATAGTGCGCGACCTTAAAAACACTTCCAAAGAAAACGACTGCGCCTCGGCCTTGACTGGGCCGGGGCTCAGCGCCGAAGATTTTTGCTGATACACACTGTTATTGAAGCCGCCGCCTGAGGACCGCGCTTGATCGACTGTCAGCGAGGGGGTAAGCGCGGTGTATCGGTATCGGAGCGAAGATACGCTAAGCGAAAAACTTCCGATTTACGCGGCGTGGGCAGCAAGTCAGCTCAGTTACTTCAACAACAACTTGGTCCCCTATCGGCCGATGGTCGGAAAGATGAGCGTCCGCGCGCCTCTCAACGCCGTTGCCAAGGTCCTGCGCGCTATCTGGCTGCCGGGCCTTGGTCTCGTTTGGAAGACTGGCATTTGGTCAACTGGCCGGACCGGATTGGCGGGTCCGCCGGTCGCGCTGGTTTGCGTTGTGATCGAGGGAGCGGGACAAGCTTTGAACTGGCTCGCCCAGAGCCGCGCTCGCCGGTCTCGGTTACGTGCTGGTCTCGATCGGTTGGTTACGTACTTTGAAAGCTTTGCATCCACATGTTCAACGTTTCGCACTTTGCCAATCGCGTCATT
>CAWKAZ010000012.1:0-593880 GCA_963847715.1 Terriglobia bacterium | reverse complement strand
ACATTGCATTGACCCTCCTTTCTTTGCTCCCGTAAGATCCCCGGCTCGTTATGCGTCAGTAATCAAAATGAAGATTCGATCGCCGGCGGGGTGGAAACGCGGGGACTTTCATTCGACCCACTACTCTTTTCATCACAAACGCGCGGTGCGCACCATCACAGACTCTCAACCCTCCATTGGCGACAATGGGATCGACCTGTATGCCCGGGGCCGAGTTATGCCGCCTTCCAGGAGACGGTGCTCGAAGCCCAGACCGGCTCTCCAGTGCTTTTTGACGACCTAAGTCATTATTTGTGAGGACTTTACCTCTAACTACAATCCGCTCAGGACTTTGCGCAGGGAATTCCTCCTAAGGTATTGATTCCAATATACCGGGGGGGAGGGGGGGAGGGGGGGTACCCCCTGGTACAGACCGGGCAGATCCCTGACAGAATAAACCGGGAGCATACCTGACACTGCGAGAGGTGGCAGCGCGAGATACAACAGAGCGCATGCCCTGGAAAGCGAGCAGTGTGATGGAAGAGAAGCTACGGTTTGTCTTTGAGTATGAACGGGATGAGCAAACCATGTCGGAGCTGTGCCAGAGCTTCGGGATCGCGCGGGAAACCGGGTACGTCTGGCTGCGGCGATACCGGCAATGGGGAGTGGCCGGGCTGGCGGAACGAAACCGGGCGGCCGAGTATCACCCCAACCAGACCGCGGCTGAGATCGAGCAACGGGTGTTGGAGCTGCGTCAGGCGCACATGCGCTGGGGCCCACGGAAATTGAAGCGAGTGCTGGAGCGCGACGAGCCGGGCGGACGTGGCCGGCGGCGAGCACGATGGGCGAGTTGCTGAAGCGGGAAGGCTTGGTGGTGGCGCGCAAGAAGCGGCGCAAGACGGCGCCGTACACGCAGCCACTGGCGCATGCCGACGGGCCGAACCGAGTGTGGTGCGCGGATTTCAAGGGCTGGTTCCGCACCGGGGACGGCGAGCGCATCGATCCGCTGACCATCAGCGACGCGCACAGCCGCTATCTGCTGCGCTGCCAGGCGGTGGAGAAGACGGACACGGCGCGGGTGCAGGCGATCTTCGAAGCGGCGTTTCGTCAGTATGGCTTACCGCAGGCGATCCGCACCGACAACGGGGCGCCCTTTGCCTCGACGGCGATCGGCGGATTGTCGCGGCTGGCGGTGTGGTGGATCAAGCTGGGGATCGTGCCGGAGCGGATCGAGGCGGGGCATCCGGAGCAGAACGGGCGGCACGAGCGCATGCATCGCACGCTGAAGCAGGAGGTGGCGATGCCGCCGGCCCAGGATCGGCGAGCGCAGCAACGAGCGCTGGCGGATTTCCGCCAGGAATACAACGAAGTGCGGCCGCATGAAGCGCTCGGCATGCAGACTCCGGCGAGCGTATACGAGCCGTCGGAGCGGGCGTATCCGGTGAAAGTGACGGAACCGGAATATCCGTCGACGATGCTGGTGCGCAGTGTGCATTCGCACGGACACTTTCGCTGGAAGAAACGGCACGATGTGTTCTTGAGCGAGGTCTTGTGGGGCGAGCGCGTGGGCCTGCTGCCGAGCGATGAGCGTTGGTATACCGTCTACTTCGCCGCCCTTCCCTTGGCGCGGTTTGACAGCTGGCAACGACGAGTGTTGCCGCTACCGGCAGCCAAAGATCCTAAGGGAGCGAGAGCCGTGGCACGGGCCGGCTTCAACATTGCGGAAGCAGGGGAAGAGGAACTATCCCCTTCCCCTGCACCCCATCCCCTCGCCGGGATGCAAAGAGAGGCAAAAATGTCAGGAATCTGCCCGGTCTAAAATGTCAGGGATGCCCCCGGCTGTTCAGGCTGTTCACCCGCCAGACATTTGGTGCACCCACTAGATTCGCACTTACTTAAGGACGAAAGACTAAAGACTAAAGACTACGACATGCGGAAAGGGTTTACGAGACACCCAAAACCGGACGCCCCCGGAACGCCAGTCAAGAACTACATCACGCCGAACGGCCTCGCGCGCCTCAAAGAGGAGCACCGGTTTCTGCTCACGAGGGAACGTCCCGCCGTGGTGGAGGTGGTGGCGTGGGCTGCCGGCAACGGCGATCGCAGTGAAAACGCTGACTATCAGTACGGCAAGCGGCGGCTGCGGCAGATCGATGGGCGGATTCGCTTTCTCACCAAGCGAATCGAAGCCGCGGAAGTGGTGGACCCGGAAGCTCCGAGAGCGGGGCTGGCAGCCACGAAGGCATTCTTCGGAGCGACCGTGCGCTATGCCAATGCCGCGGGAGTATCGCGCGTGGTGAGCATCGTGGGCACCGACGAGGTCGATCTCAACCGCAACCACATCAGTTGGGTGTCCCCTCTGGGGCGCGCGTTGATGAAGTCGGCGGCGGGTGACAGCGTAGTTGTTCACGTGCCGGGCGGTACAGAAGACCTGACCGTGCTGGAAGTGTGTTACGAGCGCATTTCTGTGGAACCGTTCCGTGAACCACCTGGATCCGAGTCCTCGGCAAAGGGACTCACTCGCCGACGCTAATCCACGTGACGAAGAGATAGAGAGACCATGGCGAAACTGGAGGACGCACGGGCCTATGCGTAAGCGAACGGCCGGTGTGGGTGGCTTCTCCAGAAGTAGGTGAGAATGATCACACTCGCGACTGCCGCGTATGCACACCAGAGCGAGGTGAACGCGTAGCGCTTGAACTCCATGACCGCGAGCAGGATTGCCAGATTTGCGGCGCCGAAGATCACCATCATCCTGATCTTTGAGAAAAACAGCGAACCGCAGGTTGCAATCACATAGAGCAGTGCAACCGCTGTATTGTTGGTCGCTTGATTGATGTACACGATACTGTTTCCCTTGACATACAGCTGCAGCGGGAACGCCGTCAGCGCCCACAAAATATAGAGCGTGGTCGCTCCGCCGACGACGAGAAATGGCAGCATCTGCCTGCGGCTCGATCCGTTTGGCTCGAAGAGCGAGACGCTGAGCGGCAGAAGGAAAGGCAAGAGTCCCTGCGCGTAAAGCATGAACGCCGCGCCCATGTTATGAGCTACTGTAGGGGAAAGGATCCCATCCAATCCCAGCCAGACGAATCCCTCGATAAACTGGTGAATGGCGAATAGCAGGGGCAGGGACGCGAAAAGCAATTCGCGGCGATGTTTCACTTTCGTCAAGGTGACGACGCCGACAGCGCCCAGAACTCCGCTGCCGACAAAGTTCGCAGTGGCTGAAAAGCACACGGCTTGGTATCTCCGTGCGAAGGATTATACGTATTCGTCGTGCAATGCAGAACATTTTTTCGGGAGGTAGCGGTCGGATTCGTTGGTGGAAACGCTGATTTCCCGACTACACTCAGCACAAAAAAGGCAGGGCGTTTAATATGGAGGCGTGCAAACGGTCTTTGAGGCGGCAGGTGGAATGGACGGCCTGCGCCGTCTTGCCGGAGCCTGGCATCATCGGGTGATGGCCGACGACGTAGTCGGCCATGCGTTCAGTCACGGCTTCCACCCCCAACATGTCGAGCGACTCGCTGCTTATTGGGCCGAGGCACTCGGTGGCCCCAGCGCGTATTCGGACTCCTATGGTGACGAGACGACCGTCGTCAAGATGCACAGTGGCAACGGCGAGCACGACGAAATGGATCGCCGTGCGATTGCCTGCTTCGATCAGGCTCTGGTTGATACTGGACTAGCCAACGACGGCGCGTTACGACAAGTGCTGCATGACTACTTCGCCTGGGCGACTACGACAACGATGTCCCGCTATCACGAGTCCGCAGATGGTGTGCCAAACGGCCTCAGCATCCCGCACTGGTCGTGGGACGGACTTCAGTCAAAGTGATGTGATTTGCATGAAGGTTTGCCCTGACTACCCCATCGGTCGTTGGCGTGATACGCAATTTCACTGATTCCGCCGTGGGTCGAGTTTGGGCTCCGGAGCATAGGCGGGAAAGTGTTCCAGATACGGCCGGGATGTCATGGCAGCAGTTATTGTAAGGGCCCCGCTTGGGGGGAAGAATTATCCGGCAAGACGATGACCCAGTCGCGCGGATGGCCAATAGATGAACATGGGACGTCCAATCACGTTCTGTCGCGGGACGAAGCCCCAATAGCGGCTGTCATAGCTCACGTCGCGGTTGTCACCCATGGCGAAGTAGCTGTTCGGAGGAACCACAATGTCATCGCCGTCTAAATGAGAACGGAATTCCTGTTGCCACCTCTCGTTTCGCACGCCGTACATTTCCGACGGCGGCACGGACGGAAAATTGTCCCGGTAGGGGTTATCGTCTCCCATCCTGTGCTGGGCATACGGTTCAGCCAATTTCTGGCCGTTGCGGTAGACAATGCCGTCCCGCAGGTGAATGCGGTCGCCGGGAACGCCTATGATGCGTTTCACGGCGAAGAGACGGGGAGTTTCGGGCGAAACATATACCACGATGTCACCTTGTTGTAGCGGTATGTTTCTGGGGTACGAGTCGACGAAAATGTGGTCGCCCTGCATGATAGACGGCTGCATCGACGATGATGGCACAGAAAAACCACGAGCTCCTTTGGCCAGCATGATGCCGCCACTCAACGCATCGCCAAGGAAAAGGGCGGCCAAAATTGGTACAAGAACCAAGTACCGGGGTTTACTCGCCGCGCCTGTCAGGAATGCGTCCAGACTTGCAATGAGCGCGAGGCCAAAGGCGCCAATCTTGAGGACCACTAAGCCAACTAACGTGTCGTACAACGTCGCCGTCCACGTAATGAATAGCAAGAAAATAAGCACCGCGAGGTAGAGAATTGCCTTCTTCATTTCCCTCTTAAGAATTTGCCCCGAGCCGGGGACGATTGCAGAAAGCAAACCGGCCACGACGCGCTTCCCACTTCCCATTTCCATGGGCAGAAATGGTATCGCAAAAGGATGGTTGGCGAAACATCGCGATTTCACTCATCGACCCGCAGTTGGGGGGCGGCCAGTTGTCAATGAGTTTAATTCCGATTACAGCGGGGCGGCTCGGTCCAGTGTTCGTCCCCTGCATCGCACAATCTGCACCTTAATGATGTGTGATCGAACCTGCTACTCCATTGCTCCTCACATTCCGCTGGATTCTCCGAAAGGTTGGTTGCTACCATGCCCATCATGAGGACCATCCGAGTGCTGCCATTTCTTGTTCTAGCGATGACGCTTCGCCTCTGTGCGGCTTCCATGACCGACGAGGACCGCGAACACCTACTGGTGCACTTTGAGATGACCAGACAGATGTTAGCCGAGGAGGTGCGCGGGCTGTCGCCTGCCCAATTGGAGTACAAGGCCTCGCCAGACCGCTGGTCCATTCGGGAATGCGTTTCTCATCTGGCGGTCGCCGAGCCCGACTACTGGCGCGATCTGCAGAAGGCGGTCAAGGCGCCCCCCGATATGAAGGACAAGAAATCGGTGGCAACCGATGCCGACATTATGTGGTACGGCATCGACCGCGTCGTGCATACGAAAACCGGTGGCGGGCACGAGAAGGTCGATACGTATAAGAACCTGGGCGAAGCCCTGGCCAAGTTCGAGGCGCTCCGCGCCACCATGATCGCATATATCAAAACCACCGATGACGATTTGCGCGCGCACAGCTTTGGAGATAAAGAGCTGATCGATTCCTGGCAGTGGATGCTCGAAATCTCCACTCATGCCGAGCGGCATATTCAGCAAATTCGCGAGATCGAGGCGGACTCTAATTTTCCGAAAAAATAGACGCCTTCCACCTCTGAGAAACTGCGGAGGAAAAATAGGTCCTTCGCTCAACTGTCACCCGGTTCATTGTTGCAATATCGCAATTACACTCACGACCCGACCTCGGTGGGGTTCTGAGTGGAATGGCCAGTTTTCGTCAATCAGCATGGAACTCGGCGAAGGTTAGGCGTAAAGTGCTGGTGAGCAGTGGAGGATTTGCGTGGACAAGAGCAACTACGACATGAGACGACCAACGTTCTGGCTCGTCAGCCTGATGGCTATAGCCATCATCGGCCACGCGCTATTCGGATTTGTGCGCTCCGGATTCTTGCATCCGGTAAGTGTCGTCGGAAACCTTCTCGCCCTAGCCGCAATTTGGAGCATCTACTTTGGTATCGTTCGAGACCTACGCGCCGCAAACGGAGAACTAGCCGACAACCTGTCGATTCGAGTGGAGACATCTGTCGGATTGTGCTGCATTCTGGGTTACGGGCTGTTCATCGCCGCGATGGAGTGACGCTAAATCGCAATTTCACTCGTTGACCTGGGCCAGATTCTCAACAATTATTTACTTGGTGGAATCTCGATTCGCGTAGCGGCACGAACGTACATCCAGATGAGTCCCACGCTAATGGGCAGGAACGCAAGCGACCAAAGCGGCACTTCTCCCGTGACGACCTGTTCGATTCCCAAGAACGCGCCGAAGACATAGATAGCAGCGGATCGGAGAAGACGCCGACGTACGATTCGCGGGTTCTCTGACGATTTCAAGAACCGCCATGCCATCCAGCCGATGAGCGCAGAACAGGCGAACACCGCGAATATTACCGTGATGGTAACTCCTGATTGGTTCATTGGGATCGTCTCGACCGCTTGGGAGCCTAGTTTGCCCCCAGTACTATGAGAAAGTAGCAAAGCAGGTAGCATTATTCAACGCTTGGCAAGACTGCGGTTGTAACCTCGCAATTTCACTCATTCCTCCGGGGTGTTTTGTGCTGACCGATTGCCTTAAACCTCCAGGACTTACCCCCCTTCGATAACATACTCTGCCCATCCGAGGGTCGATTCATGATCTCTGCCAGGTGATCCTGTCCGGTACAATCGTCGGTTCATTGGGCGGAGGGAATACATCATGTTCCAGAAAGATCTTCTGCAGAGTAAACGCATTCTGATCACGGGCGGCGGTACTGGACTTGGGAAGGCGGCGGCGCAACGGTTTCTGGAGCTCGGCGGAGAAGTTTACATTTGCGGACGGAGGCAAGACGTTCTCGAGGCAACGGTGCGAGAACTCAGCGAGTGTACTGGCGGCAAGATCCATTCGCGGCCTTGCGACGTTCGCGATGCGGCGCTGGTCGAGGAGATGATCGCGACCATCTGGAGTGAAGGCCCGCTGGACGTGCTGATGAACAATGCCGCGGGGAACTTTCTGTCGCGCACTGAGGAGCTCTCGTTGGGAGCATTTCAATCGGTGATCGGCATTGTTCTGATGGGCACGCTGCATGCCACGATGGCATGTGGGCGGCGCTGGCTCTCGGCGGGGCGCGGAGGCGTGGTGCTCAACATCACCACGACCTACACGATGACGGGCTCAGCCTATGTGGTGCCGTCTGCGGTGGCGAAAGCCGGGGTGCATGCCTTAACACGGAGCCTGGCGGTGGAGTGGGGTGATCGCGGTATTCGCATGAACGCTATTGCGCCGGGACCGATTCCGACCGAGGGTGCATTTTCGCGTCTGATGCCGCGTCCGGAACTGGAGCACGCTGCAAAGAAACGCATCCCGTTGGGGCGTTTCGGCACGAAGCAAGAATTCGCCAACCTCGCCGCGTTCCTGATCAGCGATGGATCGGGTTACATCAATGGCGATGTGGTCACTATGGACGGCGGAGAGTGGCTGCAAGGTGCGGGCGAATTCACGACGCTGGGACGTGAGCTTACGGAGAAGGAATGGGAGATGATGAAGCCGAAGAAGAGAAACCCTGGAGCATAGCGGCCCATTACGACGTTATCGACGTCGAAGCGCCTACTGGACCGCCAGCCGTGCAACCTGAGATTCGCTCTCTTCTACGCCGGCCTGCACATTCACCGACTGGTACAAGGATCGAGCCTCCTGCCAAAGGAATTTTGCGGCTTCGGTGTCACCAAGCTCTCCTTTAAGAAGCGCAAAACCGCGAATGGCGTTGGCCAGATCTAGAGGTGGTGTTCTGGAATCTTTACGATAGATTTGCAGGGCTTCGTCGTAGTGCGATCGCGCATTGACGAGGGAGCCGCTCTCACGAAGAAGGTCCGCTAGATGCCGAATCGTATGTGCCAAGCGGAGCTGATCCGGTTCATCGCGAAGAATGCCCACAGCTTCCCGGTAGTGTTGAATCGCCGCGCGGTGGTTCTTGAGGTCCCGCTCGATCTGCCCGAGTCCGGTCAGCGAACTCGCCAGACCGGACCGGTCATTCCCACTGCGAGACAGGCCAAGAGATTCGGAGAAAAAATCCTTGGCTTGCTGCAACCGACCGTTCCTGCGAGCCTCGTAGCCCAATGTTATTAGGTTGTTCGGAGTGCCCGCCATCGTGGATGACAGCCTACCATGAGGATGAACGTGGTGCGGGAACCGGGACGCTCGGAACTTAAGGATAGGAATGAGGCTGGATTTGCCGCAAAAAACGAAAGCGCCCGGACTCGGTTAGAGTCATCGGACGCTCGTTGAACAGCCCTCCCCCGAAGTCTGCTCGAAAACCACTTTACGCAGTCGGGACGGTGGAGGGAATGGCACGAAAGGGGGGTTGATATGGTACCTTCTGGCCATATGAACCCCCTTCTCTAACTAACACATTAGACAGCTGTTAACTGATCCAGGGCGCAAGCTTCTTCGATCACTTCGATCGGGCCTACCTGTTCGGTTATTTTGAACCCGCGCTTTCTAGCTTCGTTCACGAAGGCCTTGGCGGGAACCGCCAGCTCGAGGGGCGTCGAACCCATCGGCGTGTCCTGCCGGGCCATCATCGCGGCAACGATTGCAGCGTGCCAGCCTGTCAAACGTTGCATGGCGGTGAACCCGGTGACCTCATCGTAGTAGTCAATTACTTCAACGATGGCCTCGGTTGGCCGGCCGTTTTTCTTTCCTTTTGCGTGCGCCCGAATGATGCAAACGTCCTTCACGTCGTCCACTCTGACTTGTGGCTCAAACAGGGCATGGAAGAGTTCGCGCGGAACAACGTCCTTTCCGTTGACCGGGACCGGCTTCAAATCGAAGAGGCCGAGATCGGAGAAGGCCTTGAGCTGCGCGAATGTCCCGGGATAGCGCAGCACTTTCAGTTCATAGGTCCGGAGTTTGCCCTGGAAAGTCCAGGGCGCGGTCGATGCGCCACCCGCGATCAGGAACGATTCCAATTTGCCGATGGGAGGAACATCCATCATTTCGAATTCAGTGAAGCACGGTGCATGAAATAGTTTGCCGTCGCGGAGGATCGTCATGCCTCCGTAATACTCGTTGGTCAGGCCTCCGATGTTAAAGGTGAGCGCATAATTCCACGGCGGCTGGGGTTGCTGCGGCAGGCCGCCATCGTAGAGATAAACCTCTTCGGCATCGCCCACTAAATCCATGGCATGGACGGCCAAATTGTTGCCCATTCCGGGACCCATGCCACAGTCAGGGATAACGCTTACTCCCGCCTGGCGAGCTTCGGGATCTAACGCGTGTTGCTGGCGGACGATGTCCGTGTTCCCGCCCATATCGCAGAACGACACGCCCGCTGCAATCGCGGCGTGGGTGAGAGCGAGGTTATAAACGTAGGGCACCGCGCTCAATGCGACATCAAAACCCTTCAAAGCTTGCTTGGTGGCAGCTTCGTTACTGACATCCAACGCGATCGCGCTGGCAACACGGTCATGCAGGAGGTCGTTTACTTTGTCGGCGCCCGCCTGGGCGCGTTTTCGGTCGAAGTCAGCGAGCACGACGCGAGAAGCGTTGCCGAAACGTGCTAAATCGTATGCCGAAGCGACGCCTTGTCGCCCCGCACCTAGAACTAAGTATGAATAAGCCATAATTTCCCCTTTATGTTAAGAATTTGAATTCGATCTCGCGGCTCAGTTTCCTCAGAATGGGAGCGAGCTCCGTCTTACTCGGTGCCTGACCGACCGCGCACCTTCCAACCTGCGATCAGCAGAATCAGACCAAACACACCCATCGTGGCAATGATGCCGAGAAAGGCGCTGCGACGTCCGTAAACAATTCCGGACGGCAGGAAAAAAGCGACGAGCAAATCCATCATCCAGATGCCCAAGCCAACGACGATCAGGCTGGCACCGGTTTCCTGTTTTTCTTCGATGTCCATCATGGCGAGACCCACGAACCTCCGGACGCAGGGCGTCGAGGCTAATGCTTATTGTCGGCTTTGGAGTTCGGTCATGCCGTGATGTAGATCACCTGAGCAGGTGCGGGCTCAGCGTTTAATCAGGTTTTTCGCGCGAAAAGTCACCCTCGGCGGTGATCAGCGGTACAGCCGCAATCGCTTCCCGGCGAGAAGATATGAAGTACCCATCTTCGCTAGGGAAACTCCGGAGGGAAACCCATGAAAAAAGTCTTGATCCTTGGTGCGGCAGGCCGCGACTTTCATAACTTCAACGTCTTATTTCGCAATAATCCTGATTGCCAAGTGGTCGCGTTTACCGCTACGCAGATTCCTGACATTGCTGGCCGCCGCTATCCCCAGGAACTGGCGGGACGCCTGTATCCGGAAGGCATTCCTATCTTTGAAGAGAAAGATGTAGAGAAACTGATCTCTGAATACAACATTGACGAAGTGGTGTTTTCTTACAGCGATGTTTCCCACCAGAATCTCATGCATCTGGCCTCGCGCGCCGTGGCTGCGGACGTTGATTTCCTGTTGCCCGGGACCGCGCAAACACAACTCAAATCTTCGGTGCCCGTGATCTCGATTTGCGCAGTGCGGACGGGATGCGGAAAGAGTCCGGTTTCGCGCCTGGTGGCTGCGGAGTTGCAACAGCGGAATCTCAGAACAGTGGTCATCCGCCACCCAATGCCGTATGGGGATCTGGCGGCGCAGGCAGTGCAGCGCTTCGCCACGCTGGAAGATCTCGATCTTCATCAATGCACGATCGAAGAGCGCGAGGAGTACGAACCGCACATCGACAAAGGGACGGTGGTGTACGCGGGCGTTGATTACGAAAAGATTCTCCGCCAGGCGGAAAAAGAGGCGGACGTGATTCTTTGGGACGGTGGCAACAACGACACTCCGTTCTATGTCTCTGACCTGGAGATCGTGGTGGTGGATCCGCACCGGCCGGGACATGAGCTGGCTTACTTCCCCGGAGAAGTGAACCTGCGGCGCGCGGACGTGATCGTAATCAACAAGGTCGACACGGCCGAACAGCGCGATGTGGAGACGGTTCGCCAGAACATCAAGCTGCACAATCCGAAAGCGGTGGTTCTCGAGATGGCCTGCCGCGTCTCTGTTCCGGAGCCGTACCTGGTGAAGGGACAACGCGTACTGGTCGTGGAAGACGGTCCGACGCTCACTCACGGCGAGATGCCTTACGGCGCCGGCGTAGTAGCTGCCCGGCAATGCGGAGCCGCGGAACTGGTCGACTCGCGGCCTTACGCAATCGGATCGATCCGCGGCACGTACGAGCGCTATCGCCACCTGACGAATCTGCTGCCCGCCATGGGGTATAGCGCCATCCAGCGTCATGAACTGGAGGAGACCATCCGCCGCACGCCCTGCGACCTGGTGTTGATCGCCACACCGATTGACCTCGCGCGCGTGATCAAGATTGATCGACCCAATCTGCGTGTGACCTACGAAGTTGAAGAACTCACCAAGCCCGGTCTGGCCGAAATGCTTGCCAAGTTCGCACGGGAGCACGAGCCAACTCTGGCGGGAGCGGAAAAATGAATGGCCACGATCAAGTCAAAGACTTTCTGTCGATCCGGGATTTCTCGCCATCGGAAATCCAGTACTTGCTCACCCTAGGCCGACAGGTCAAGGCCCACCCGCACGCCTACGGAAGTTCGCTGCGGGGCGACACGCTGGCGATGATCTTCGAGAAGCCTTCTTTGCGGACCCGCGTAACCTTCGATGTCGGCATCCAGCAACTGGGCGGCTTCTCGCTGTACCTGTCGCCCGCGGAAATTAACCTGGGCAAACGTGAGTCGGTGTATGACGTGGCGAAGAATCTGGAGCGGATGGTGCAAGGCATCATGATCCGCACGTTTTCGCATGAAATCGTGGAGCAGATGGCGAAGCATGCGAGCGTGCCTGTGATCAACGGACTCACCGACTACAGCCATCCCTGCCAGGCCATGGCCGACTTCCTTACGATTTGGGAAGCGAAGCACGATCTGGAAGGTTTGAAAGTCGTCTTTATCGGCGATGGCAACAATGTCGCACGGTCGTTGGCGTTTGCTGGGGCGCAGTTAGGCGCGCACGTTTGGGTGGCGACACCTCCGGGATACGAACTTGATGCCGAGTCGGTGGCGTGGGCGCGCGAACGCGGCGGCGAAACCGGCGGCACCTGCACGGTGACGAATGATCCGGATGAAGCAGCGGCGAGCGCGGACGTGATCTATACCGACGTCTGGGCGAGTATGGGGAAAGAGGAAGAGGCGGAAAAGCGGAAGCATCTCTTTCTGCCGTACCAGGTGGATGCGACGCTGTTCCGGCGAGCCCGGCGCGATGCCATTTTTCTGCATTGCCTGCCCGCGCATCGCGGCGACGAAGTCACCAATGATGTGATCGACTCTCCGCGGTCGCTCGTGTTTCAGCAGGCTGAAAATCGTCTGCACGTGCAGAAGGCAATCATGCTGGAACTGATGAAAGGCGAGTTCGTGAAATTGCCGGGGATCGTTGAATTGCAGGAGTTGGCGCATATTTAGGCTTTACGCTTACTGACTCGCTTGCCGTGAGAAAGGCGACCACAAGGGCTAAAGCCCGCATTCATTTGAGGACTTACGCGGCCCTGAAGGGCCGCTCTTCCACGGTTGTACGAACTTTAAGTAGTTTATCAAGGGGACGGTTTAGCCACTAGCTCCTAGCTACTAGCTGCTACTTATGAAGAGCATGCTGCTTGCCATCGGTGGGAACTCCCTGATTCGCGCGGGGGAGAAGGGGACGATTGCCGAGCAGCGGGCCAACGCGCAACGGACGGCGGCACAGGTTGTTGGCCTGATCCGCGCTGGATATCGGATCGTGCTCACCCATGGCAATGGGCCGCAGGTGGGCGCTGCGCTTCTGCGGTCGGAACGTGGGGCTAGCCAGGTTCCTGGGCTGCCGCTGGATGTTTGCGATGCTGCTACCCAGGGCGAGATTGGATACCTGCTTCAGCAGGCCCTGGAGACCGAGCTGCAACTCGCCAATCTGCATGTGCCGGTGGCAACGGTTCTCACGCAGTGTCTCGTGTCGCTGGACGATCCCGCGATGTCGCACCCCAGCAAGCCTATCGGTCCTTTTTATTCGCGCTCTGATGCTGAGCAACGCAAGTGCAGTTACGGATGGGAAATCGTCGAAGATGCCTCTCGGGGATATCGTCGCGTGGTGCCATCGCCCGATCCGGTCGGCATTGTTGAACTGGAAGTGATTCGCGATCTCGTCGGCCAAGGTGTTCTGGTCATTGCTTGCGGGGGTGGGGGAATTCCCGTGGTTTGGAGGAATGGCAGCCTGCAGGGCGTCGAAGCAGTCATCGATAAGGATCGGATCTCGGCGCTGCTGGCGTCATGCCTTAACGTCGATCTCTTTGTCATTTCGACCGACACCGACTATGTGTATCTGGACTACAAGAAGCCGACGCAGCGTCCATTGCTTCGAGTCGAAGCGGCGGAACTCGAGGAGCACGCTAAGGCTGGACACTTTCCGGCCGGGAACATGGGCCCGAAAATCGAATCCGCCCTGCGCTTTTTGCATGGCGGCGGCAAGGAAGCCATCATTACTTCTTGCGAGAATTTATGTGCGGCAGTTGCGGGATCGGCCGGCACACACGTGATTCCCGATCACGATCACGACACAGAAGTTGAATGCGAATTAGAAATCGAATTTCCGGTGGGAGGAGCTAATGCCTAAGCCGAATATCATCCCCCTCCAGCCATCTGCCCCAGAAACGGCACTAGGAAACAGGACGCCCTTAAGACACGTCATCGAATCGCAGCAGTTTACCGTGCCACTGCTTATGGAGTTATTCGCGCGGTCGCGCGGCATGGAGCACGTGGTGGCCCGCGGAGGGACGCTCGATTATCAGAACCGCATCTTGACCACGCTTTTCTATGCGCCCTCGACTCGCACGCGACTTTCGTTTGAGGCGGCCATGCACCGACTGGGCGGACGCGTTATGTCGACCGAGAACGCGGGCGCCTTTTCTTCCGAGATCGAAGGCGAGCAGGTCGAAGATTCGATTCGCATCATCAGCGGGTATTCGGATGTGATCGTAATCCGGCACACAGAAGAAGATGGTGCGCGGCGGGCGGCCGAAGTTTCGCGTGTGCCGGTGATCAACGCTGGGGACGGCAACGGCGGGCAGCATCCGACTCAGGCTTTGCTTGACCTGTACACTATTTACAGGCAGCGCCCGCTGGTTGGCCTCAGCGTGGCCATCATCGGCGAGTTGGATAAGGGGCGTACGGCGCGATCTCTGGCGTATCTGCTGGCTAAGTTTGACCGGGTAAAGCTGTTCTTCGTCAGCCCGCCGCAACTCCAGATGAAGCCGGACATCCTCGAGTATCTCGATGAGCACGGCGTCCGCTACGAACTGGAGTCGGACATTGAGCGGGTGATTGGCGAAGTGGATGTCGTGTACCAGACGCGAATTCGGCCGGAGCGGGTGCGGGATGCTGCGGGGCAAGGCGCAGAAGGCTTGCGGCGTTATGCTATCGACTCGACAGTCGTGCAGCGCATGAAGAGGGACGCTTTGATCCTGCATCCGTTGCCGCGGACGGTTGAGTTGGATAAGTCGGTCGATGCCGATCCGAGAGCGATGTATTTCCGGCAGGCTATGAATGGGCTTTATGTGCGGATGGCGCTGCTGACGTTGCTGTTGGATAAGGAATCGGCGGGTGCTTGGTGGTAGTAGATAGAATTCGCACTGTTTCAGTGGTTGCTGGCGAAAGGGAATCTTCGCCGACCATTTTCGCTTATGGCACGACGCGTCGCCCGCTTTTACGTGGCAGGATTCAATCAGACCGTTCAAAGAGGCTTTCATGACCACTCGGCGCATTGTCCTACCATGTTTGCTATTACTGTTCCTTTGTTCCAACCTCTCCCACAGTCAGCAGAAACGAGGTCCCTCAACTCCGGAGGAGCGGGCGAAGGCCGTACAGGTTGCTCGTGCCCTCGAATCCGATCCATTGCAGCCCGGAAACAAGGACATGCGCACCTGGTTCACACTCTGGCTGATCGACGTACCAGACATCACCGTCCAAGTTTGCGGTGAAGAACTCGGACCGGTCTTCCACGAATCAAACCGTGACAAGAATTTTGTAAGTGAGATCTTTGGCCAGAGCATGTTTTCCGCTGCCAGTTCCGTGATTGAGCATCCGGACCAAGCCAACAACAAAGTTGCTGTCTACACCGCCGGGGTCGAGGGTTCGCTCAAGGCGTACCAGTCCATCCTTAAGACGCATCCCGAGGCAAGTTGGCCGTTACTTGATGACTTGATCTTGAAACAGCAAAAAGGCGAATTATCAAAGCACGTTGAGAAGGCAACTGCAAAATGCAGGAAGCGTGGCTAGTAAATCGGCGAAAGGAACTTATGACCACCGACCTAATAGAGAGATCTATGCGCACCGATTACTTCGTAGAACTCGAAAACCAGTATGGGGCCCACAACTATCGTCCGCTTGACGTGGTGATTGAGCGGGCGGAGGGCGTTTGGGTGTATGACGTCGAGGGCAAGCGGTATCTCGATTGCCTGGCGGCGTATTCCGCGGTGAATCAGGGACACTGCCATCCTAAGATTCTGCAGACGCTTAACGAGCAGGCGCGGAAAGTTACGCTGACCTCGCGGGCGTTTCGCAATGAGCAATTGCCGCTGCTCTATAAGGAACTCCACGACCTGACCGGCTTTGATATGGCGCTGCCGATGAACTCGGGCGCTGAGGCGGTCGAGACGGCGGTGAAGACGGCGCGTAAGTGGGGATACAAGGTCAAGGGCATCCCCGAGGGCAAGGCCGAGATCATCGTCTGCGCCAACAATTTTCATGGACGCACGGTCACCATCGTCAGCTTCTCGACCGACGAACAGTATCGCGACGGGTTCGGCCCGTTCACGCCCGGCTTCAAGGTGATTCCGTTCGGAGACGCGCGGGCGCTGCGCGAGGCGATCACTCCGAATACGTGCGCGTTTCTGGTTGAGCCGATTCAGGGCGAGGCGGGAATCGTGATTCCTCCGGAAGGCTTTCTGAAAGAGGCTGCCGCCATCTGCCGCGAGAATCGCGTGCTGCTGATGACGGACGAAATTCAATCCGGCCTGGGACGCACGGGAAAGCTTTTCGCCTATATGCATGAAGGCATCACGCCGGATGTTCTGATCGTCGGCAAGGCACTGGCCGGAGGCTTCTATCCCGTCTCGGCGATACTCGCGTCACGAGAAATTCTCGGCGTCTACCGGCCCGGCGATCATGGCAGCACGTTCGGAGGGAATCCCATGGGCTGTGCGATTGCGCGGACGGCGCTGCGGGTTCTGATTGAAGAGAAGATGGTGGAACGATCGGCCGAACTGGGCGCGTATTTCTTGACGCTGCTGCAGACCCTGCGCAGCCCGGATCTGAAAGAAGTGCGTGGTCGAGGATTGTGGATTGGCATTGAACTGCATAGTGCGGCGCGCCCGTATTGTGAAGCGCTGAAGTCGGAAGGGATTCTCTGCAAAGAGACGCATGATCGCGTGATTCGCATTGCGCCTCCGCTGGTCATTAAGCGCGAGGAAATCGACTGGGCGTTCGATCGCATCGCGAGGGCGATTCAGAAGAGCTCTTAGCTATTAGCTCTTAACGAAGGCCGCGCGACCAGTCCGCCCCCGATTACCGGTCGACGACGACGGTCACTACCACTACTCTTTCGGGCTGCGCTGCCACATCGGCAGGGTGGGATTCCAGTTGTGTACATCTTTCTGGAAGTCCCGGGCTTCTGGATGCGTCGCCCCAACGCCAGCGAATTCCGCGGGCAGCAGTCCTGCGACATAATCTTCAATCTGCTGGCGAATCTTCGGGTCGTTCAAGGCTGCCAGCAATTCCGGCTTATCGATTCGAGTAAAAATTCCGCATACGGGACACTTCACCAACTCATCGTTTAACATTGCGAATCTCCCTGGGAAGGATGGACGAATCGCCTTCATTGTGGGCGGGAGCGGGCGGTCCGGCTGTGACTGGAATCACAGGGCGATGTGAAGGAATGTCGTCTTCTGGATTTCTTTGAATGAGTAGCAGCGTTGAGCACCTGTCGCAGAGTTACCTCAGCGGACAAACAGTTTGCTGAAAAACTCGGCTCCCGATGTCCAGCCCCTAAAGGGGCATCTGAAATGGGAGAAGTTACGGTATCGCTAAAGCGATACCCTGATACAGGACCGAGTTTTTTCAGCAAACTGTGAAGCCGGAGCTGGAGGCAAGCTAGTTATCGCAGCGGTGAACCGCTGCGCCACCCAAAAACTTAAGCGTGCGGCTGTGAATCGCTGCGCCGCTCGACATCCAACGAACGTCGTCAGTTTCCGGGTTTGAAGATTACGCCTTCGCTGGTCCGGCTGTTCATTACCACACGAATCGGTTCTGCGAATTGCAGATGGCGTACGCAGCCTTCTTCTTCCACGGCAGATTGTTCCGTCAGCCAATCCCAGTCGACGGAGCCTTCGCCCGCATCCGGATTCACGGTGAAATAACCGATCTGAAACGCAGTCAGATTCTGAAAGAAGTGACTGCCCTGCGATGGGGTCACGCGAAAATCGCGGAACCCGGCCTCGACAATGACGCGTGCGCCGGAAATTTCGTCCCACTCCACTGGAATGCCGAGCCATGGTTCGGTCGATCCCCAGCGGCCTACGCCGATGAGCAGATAGGGACGGTGCTCCTCGTTCAGCTTGCGGTTCAAGCGGGCGACTGACTCCGCGACCTCCTGGCTGCGGCCGCGTTCGAAGCGATGCGAATCGACCACCACAACATCGTGCAGGCCTTCAATTCGTCCATTGCCCAGCACTTTGCTGCTCTGGCAGATCAACTGCTCGGGCCGGACGTCGTCGAGTGCCAGGTCCTGCGTATCGCGGGACAGCGTCAGTGGACGAATCTGCAGAAAGCCGAACTCCGCCGCCTGGCCACTCTGCTCCGGCAGGCGCACGGCAAATTCGATTTCCACGGGATTGCCGAGCGCATCTTCTCCGGCCTCAACGAGGTCGGCTAGTATCTCCGCGAGCGGGAAGGTGCCGTGCTTGAGCATGGGCGCGAAGGTCACGATGCGCGCTCCGGGGCGGCTCACGCCGTCGTAGATCGCGTGGTTGTCGCGCGAGTAGGTGGACGCCAGCGGCCATAGGGTGCCGTCGCTCTCCGCGGCATCGAGGCCGAAGCGCTTTTCATGCCAGTGTCCGGGACGGCCTTCCGCGACGTCATACAGCTCCAGAGCCCAGAATTCTGACTGCGAATTGGAGAGTATGTCTTCGACCGAGGAGAACTGCACGAGGTTCTGCGGATAGCGCGGGCAAAAGGTCAGGCACTTGCCGCCATCGACGACGGCTCGGCCGAGCCCGAGGGCGACCGCCGCGATGCCATCTTCAAAAGTCATGGGAGACACCGGATAATAATTGCGCGAGCGCACGACGCCTGAGAAATCGGGATAGTAGCGCGCTTGGTGGCGCATACCCACGACCTGCTGGAGAATCACCGCCATCTTTTCCTCCTCCAGACGGTAAGGCGTGGCGCGGACGTAAGCCTTGGCATGACGGCTGAAGGTTGAGGCATAGACGCGCCGGATCGCCTCGCCCAGGGCCGTCAGGCGCTCCTCTGCATTCGGCTGCTGATTGCCGAGCATGAAGGTTTCATAGACGCCTGTGAAGGGCTGGTATTGCGAGTCTTCGAGCAGGCTGGAGGAGCGCACGGCCAATGGATGATCCACCTCGGCCAGGAATGCTTTCAGATCACGAGTGAGGGGGGCGGGCAGCGGAGCCGCTAGAAATCTGCTCTGAATTTCGCCATCATCTTCGCAATGCAGGGCAAAATCCAGGAGCTCGTTCTCGATCACAAATTGGTCAAAGACATCGGTTGCCAGAACAACCGCAGGCGGCACGGAAATGCGCACGCCGGGGAAACGCCGCGTCAAACGGCTCTTGCGCAGCATGTGGCGAACAAACGCCAGGCCGCGAGCTTTGCCGCCGAGCGAGCCGGAACCGATCCGAAGGAAGCTGGCCTCCGAGGGCTTGAATGTGTCGGGGCGGAAATCGCCGATGAGGACTTCACTCTGCTCGCGCCGATATTCGTTGATCGATTCGATCAGGTCGCGGCGCAGGTGTTCGGGGCTGGCGAAATCCGAGACTTTTCGCGGACGCAGCTTCGCGGCCAGCGCAAACTCCGTGCGGGCCATCAGCCAGTGCGAAAAGTGATTGCTCTGCGAGTGGAAGACGATGCTTTCTGCCGGAACGGTTTGCAACTGCTCTTCCAGTTCGTTCATGTCTTTCGCGCGTCCGACCTCGCTTGAATCGGGTAGCCGAAACACAAAATCGCCAAATCCGAATTGTTCAGTCAATATCTGGCGCAAGTCGCCCAGCAGCGTGGGAGAGCGTTTGCGCAGGAATGAATAGCCTTCGGCATGCGCACGTGTACGGAACTCGGTGCGGCTGGTTTGCAGCACAACCGGGACATCGGGCACTAGACTCTTTACCATCCGAGCCAGATCCAAACCCGCCTCCGGACTCAACTCTCCTTCGCGCGGGAATTCGACATCCGACACAAGCCCGAATAGCGAGTCGCGATACTCTTGCACCAGGCTGGCAGCATCTTCAAAATTCGAGCTC
Organism: Terriglobia bacterium; assembly: GCA_963847715.1. Taxonomy (GTDB): domain Bacteria; phylum Acidobacteriota; class Terriglobia; order Terriglobales; family Acidobacteriaceae; genus Acidiflorens. The sequence goes on along the minus strand of CAWKAZ010000012.1, from coordinate 574,214 downwards.
AGCAGGATTCGTGGGCGTGCCTGCAGGCGCGCCAGCTTGTGGGCTACGTTGATGCCTTCCTGAATCACACGACGCGATTGCTTGATCAGCTCGGTATAGATGACCGGCAGGAACGACGAATAGTAACGAATGTTGTCTTCCACCACGAGCAGAACCGGAACGCCCAGGGCGCGCGTGTCGTGCAGCACATTGCGCTTGTCTTCGATGTACTTGACTATCGCGATCAGGATGCGCGCATTCCCCTGCCATAGGAAGATGCGATCGATGGGGGTGACCGGGTTACGGGCAACGAAGTTCTTGATTTCGCGGTAATCGTAAGCGAGGACGACCACGGGTACGTCGAGCCCGGCGCGGCGAACTTCATGGGCGAGTTGGGCGGCATCCATGTCACCGACGGCGAGGTTGGTTACGATCAGGTTGAATTGCGGATTCGAACTGGCGAGATGAAGGGCTTCGGCGCAACTGGAAACGTGGGTGATGCGGGGAATCTGGCGCAGGTTCAGTTCGAGCGACTCGTCAATGAGCAGTTCGTTGAGGCGGCCATCTTCGCGAAGGATAAAAGAATCGTAGAGACTGGAAACGAGCAGGATGTTTTGCACTTTGAAGGGCATGAGGCGTTCAAAGCCTTCAAAGCGTTCTTCCGGGTCGGTGATAATGCCGGGCTCAGCCAAGCGGCGCAAGCTCATGGGGATATCCTAGACCGGACAAGGGAGCGCGGCGGTGACTATTGTCACTTGCGGCGGTGGTGGGCCCGGAGGGAATCGAACCCCCAACCCTCGGATTAGAAATCCGATGCTCTATCCGCTTGAGCTACGGGCCCACGTGCAACGACATTCTGCCTAACGATTATAGGGGAATTGCTCTGGGGTTTGGAGGGTGCGGAAGAGTGTCACCGCAGCGGCTGAAGCCTGTTCTGAAGACAACCCGCGTATCGCAGCGGTGAACCGCTGCGCCACCCAAAAGCGAGTCTTTCGGAGTAACAGCTAGTCTTTCAGCGGAACCATAGTTCTATCGCCGCGGCAGAATGTGGCGACCTTGAGTAATCCGCCTTGTGCCTGGGGCATGGTCATTACCGGACCGTAGCAATAGACGGCGTGGCCGTTGGCGGCGAAGTACCAGCGCCCTCCCTTGGCCTTAGCCGGAAGCTGGCTGTGGGTCGGAGAGGGTTGCGCTGGCGGTGCTAGCCTGGGGACGGGAATCGACAGCAGTAGCGCTAGGGTCAGGGTCTTCATCAGGGTCTCACTTACACGGCCCGCGCTTCAGGCCGCATTCCACCGAACTATTACTCTTTGATCGTTTTGAAATCAGTGGTATTGCAATCAGGTGTCGCTTAGATCACTTTGGTTGACCGGCGCACGTCTTCCAGATCGGAGGCCGGTTTCCCCGGGATCTGTTTCGTGGTGCGAGCCGATTTGCCAGGGACCGACGGCTTTGCTTCTTTGTTTGATCCTTTGGCCGAAGCCGCGGAATTCACGGGATCGGCGTTTTTCTGGTCTGCCGTTTTCTGGTCTGGAGCTTTCTGATCTAGTGGCGACGCCGACGCCTTTTCGTGGACGCGTTTCTCGTCGTCCCGGGCGATCTTATCTTTCATCGCCGCGAGTTGTGTGCTGTCCTTGAGCATTTCCTTGATCAAGCCGCGCTGCGATTCGATGGTCTGTCCCTGCTCGAATACCAGCATTGTCAGAATGCCGTAAGAGACGATGAACAGGATCACCAGCAGCGGCATGATGGCGCCCGCCCGCGCTGTGCTGCGAGGAGCTGCGGACTCAGAGCTGTAAATGACGGTCAAAGTTGCCCCCATCCGGCCCGATGTGCTCAGGGCTTCGCTAAGGAGTAGTGCACCCAGCAAACCATATGGGGGACAGAGTGTAAGTGCATATGGAGATTGAGGTTAACGGCGAGGAAGGGGGATTTACAGAGCGCCAGGGTGAAACGCTCTGCACTTAATGAGTAACGAAACCAGCGTTACCACGGTAAGTTCGGAATTCGCCGGAAATCCTCACGGGCGAGGGACTTTGGCATTGCAACTTCGCTAGCCAGACAATCGTGGGCCGGTTCGGGCGATCCGCATTGCCGCCAGAATCTGTCGAAACTGGGCGTCGCTGACGAGGCCTGGCTCCCCGCCCGCAGCCCGTTTCACCGCTGCCTGCTTCACGGCAGCCAGAACTGGTCCTCGTTGTTCAGGCGTGATGGCGATGCCCAGTTCCTGGCACTTGAGGTCAATGCTGTCGAGGCCGCTTTTCTTGCCGAGAACGATGCGGCGTTCGGCCTGCACAATTTCGGCGGAGTAGGGCTCGATTGCCTCGGGCAGATGAAACTGGCTGGCCACGGCTCCGCTTTCGCGCATGAACAGGTTTTCGCCGACCAGCGGCTTCCATGCTTCGAGCGTGTAGCCGCCAGCGCGACACACCACTTCGGAAACTTCGCGGACCTTTTCGAGATTCATTACTATGGGCACGTCATAGAGGCAGCGCAGCGCCAGCGCAATCTCGGCAATGTCGGCATTGCCCGCGCGCTCTCCCATTCCGTTGATCGTTCCCTGGATCCATGTTGCGCCGCCCCGCACTGCAGCCACCGCGCAGGCCGTTGCCATGCCGAAATCGTTGTGTCCGTGGAAATGCACGGGCACATCTTTACCCGCCCACTCACAAACTTGCCGCGTCAGATATTCGGCCGCTTCGGGTCCACAGGCACCGATGGTGTCGACGACGACCAGTTCTTTGGCTCCCGCATCGAGCGCGGAAAGATAGACCGTCTTCAGAAATTCCAGTTCCGTGCGCGTTCCATCGACCCCGAAGAATGCCACAGTGATCCCCGCATCACGCGCGGCCGAAACCGAGTCGCGTATCTTACGGAGCACCTCGCCTCGCGAGATGCCATATGCCTTCAACTTGATGTCACTGGTAGGCGCTTCGATAACCGAGTAGCGCAGGTTCAGACGGACCAGTTCCTGCACATCGGCTGCGACGGCACGCGAGAATCCCCAAAGCTCCGCCTTGATGCCAGCCTTTTGCATGAGCTGAATGGCTTCGGCGTCTTCGGCGGAAACGCGGGGGAATCCGGCTTCGATGCGACTCACTCCGAGTTCATCGAGTTTGCGGGCAATCTCCAGCTTCTGCTGCGGCGAGAGCACGACGCCAACCGTCTGCTCGCCGTCGCGCAGGGTGGTGTCATAGAAGCGAACGGTATTTTTCGGAAACGCCGAACGCACTTCCGGCCGCGCGTTCAGTTCGCTCACCCAGATTTTAGAATTGGTTGTCATCATCGAAAACCCAAAACCCACCACGGAGTCACGGAGTCACGGAGAAAAACTTGTTCTTGGTTTTCTCGGTGATTCCGCGTCTCGGTGATGAAACTTTATTTCGCTACTTCTTGTGTCGCCAGCGCTGCCGGTTTCTGGCCGTACGCTTTTTCCCATGAAATTACGGGATTGCGCAGCACGCCAATTTTTTCGATCTCGCATTCCATCACGTCGCCGGGCTTCAGGTACCAGGCTTTCGGATCGCCCGAAAACGCCGCGACTCCCGACACGGTTCCGGTTGAAACTACATCACCCGCGCTGTATCCCATGGGCGAGTAGTGCGAGAGAATCTCAGGAATCTTCACCGACATCTTGCTGGAATGCGAACGCTGCCGCGACTCGCCATTGACGCGGAGTTCCATGGCCAGGTTGTGCGCATCCGGAATCTCGTCTGCGGTAACGATCCACGGTCCGAGCGGGCAGAACGTATCGATTCCCTTGCAGAAGCTGAAGACGCCCGACTTCATTTCGCGGCGCTGAATATCGCGGGCCGTAATGTCGTTAAAAATCACGTATCCGCCGACGTAGCTCGGAGCCTCTTCCGGCGTGAAGTGCTTGCCGCCCTTTTTGAGAACGACGGCCAGTTCCAGTTCGTAATCCAATTCCTGGGTCAGGTGTTCGGGATAGATCACCGGCTCGTCGGGTCCGATGATGGCATCGGTGTTCTGAAAGAAAACGATCCACGGCATGACGGGGTGGGAAAAGCCGGCTTTGGTCGCTTCTTCGTGGTGCTCGCGAAAATTTCCTGCCGTGTGAAAAAACTTCTTAGGAATGATAGGCGCTTTGAGATGCACGTCACCTAGGGTATAAACCACTGTTTCGCCGCGGGGGCCGACAATGTCGGGGCCTGCGTGCGTGATGTAATCCAGGGCCTTGCGCGCGGCATCTAGACTCGTGTCTCCGCCGCGGAAGAGCGCGCGCATGTCGGGCGGGACGAGGGCGTCCGCCAGACGGTAAAAAATGGGTTCGCTTTCGACGTCTCGCAGGTAGAGGGCGCAAGCCGTGTGGAGATCAATGATCTGGCGGTCACCAACCATCGCGCCGATGCGCGATTGGCGGGCGGCGTTTTCAAAGGTCACAAGTTTCATCGGAGTTTTCCAACTAGTGGCGGCAAACAAAATTCTATTAAGGAGAGCGCGCCTTGTCCATGGCGCGGGGGACAAGGGATCGCCGGCGTCTTTCCGCTGTCCCGAGGGGATGGCGGCGCTACCTGTTAATCCGCTTTCAGTACTACGTACTTCCGTCCGGCATACAGTCGATATCCGTCGCCATCTTTTTCAAATTTCAGCGGAACGGGATGCTTGAGTTGATCATCATTATTCTTGCTGGCAACCGACAACACGTCCGACGCCGCGACGTTCATGACGGTGAACTTGCCATCCTTGAAGCCGAAGCCGTACTGCCCCGGTTCCAGCGTGGAGCCATCAAAGCTGAGCTTGGTTTCGGTGATCAGGAAGCCCTGATACTTTTCTGCGATCGCAGTCGAATACCCCGAGGTATCCACCAAGCCGGCCAGAACCATTTTGCCGGCGGAGTTTTTTACTGCGCCTGCATTTCGCACCTGCACGGCCGCGCTCTGGCCTGCGAAATAAAAAGATGTTGGAGCGACTTTCTTCACCTGATCGGCGGTGAGGACCTGTGCGCTGACCTGCGCTACTAGCGCGGCCAGAACAACCAGCCACATCATTTTGCGATTGCGGTTCATCGGTAGTTCCCTCCAGGTTTGGAACTGAGTCTCATTCGGAATCGAGGTCGTTATAGTACATCATTAACCTGATCGGCGCAGTGACTCGCGCGCATTGGGTCCGGCACAGGCTGGTCGCTGAATTTCGTTTGACCGCAACATTCGGATAGCCCGCTTGGGCTGCATTGCCTTATGTTACCTGCATGGCAACCAATGCGATACTTTCAGGGGCAACGATAGTGATGAAGCGAACACAAAACCCGGACCTGCGCTGGCGGGCAGTGGTCGATCGCGACAGCTCGCGCGACGGCAATTTCGTTTTTGCAGTGTCGAGCACGGGCATATTCTGCCGCCCCTCATGTGCGGCGAAGCGTCCGCGCCGTGAAAACGTGACCTTCTTCGATCATCCCCAGCAGGCCGAACTAGCCGGATATCGCGCCTGCCTGCGCTGCCGTCCGAAAGCCGTGGACGGAAATCCGCAATCTGCCCTGGTGCGGGCGATGTGCCGCTATATCGAGCAGCACATCGAAGACCGCCTGACGTTGGCGCTGCTGGCCAAGGAGTTCCGTCTCAGTTCCTTTCATTTGCAGCGCACATTCAAAGCGGTGCTTGGCGTGTCGCCCAAGGCTTATATTGACGCTGTCCGTCTTCGCCAGGTGAAACAGAACCTGCAGGCTGGGAACTCCGTTACCGACGCGCTTTACGCGGCCGGTTACGGCTCCAGCAGCCGGCTTTACGAACGGACCGCCACGCAACTCGGCATGACGCCAGAGAAGTATCGCCGGGGCGCGGTGGCTGCCGTTGTGCGCTATACCATCTCTAGCTCACCGCTTGGTCGCATGCTGATCGCGGCCACCGACAAAGGCATCTGCGCGATCCAGTTCGCCGACAATGATGAACAACTCCAGCAAGGCTTGATGCGCGAGTTCCCTTTCGCTACACGCCGCCGCGATGACGCCACGATGGCGGGATGGCGCGACAGTCTGACCCGCTTGATTCGGGGACGAGAGACGAACCCGTCTCTTCCACTCGATATCCGTGCGACCGCGTTTCAGCGCCGTGTGTGGGAAGCATTGCAACGAATTCCCCGAGGCGAAACCCGCTCCTATAGCGCGGTGGCAAAGAAGATCGGAATGCCGACGGCGACCCGCGCCGTAGCTAGGGCATGTGCGACAAACCCCGTAGCGGTCGCGATTCCGTGTCATCGCGTAGTGCGCGAGGACGGCGATCTTGGTGGCTACCGCTGGGGTGTCGAACGCAAAGAGCAGTTGCTGGCCATGGAAGGAACAGCCGGAAATTAGCGGACTGACTGTGGTCGTGAACAACTACCTGGTTTCCAGAGTAAACGACGGTACGTAGGAGCCGCCTTATCGCCTCCAGCAACCGCATTCTACTGGGCTGCTGGAGGCGAGTACGTCTCGAATAGCGACTCGCTATCTTCTCTACTACACGTAACTTAACTCGGCAGTGCTGGCGATTCGGTGCAGGGTGCTACGTAGTTTGTACGAATGGCTAGTCCCCTCCAGCTACTATCCCATCGTCGAACTTTCCGCAACAATTGCCCCAGTCTTGTCTCGAAACTTGTGCATCGGGAGAGAACTTCAATGTGCATGAAACTCAGAGTTATAACTTCTTTTCCGCTCTACTTACTCTTTCTGTTCTGCTTGGCCTCTGTAAGCCCAGCCCAGAATCCTGCAGGCAACACGCTTCAAACGAGTGACGTGATGAAGGCCGTCGCATCGCCAGTCGATGATGCCAGGTATGTTGGCTCGGAAACATGCAAGACATGTCACGAAGACCGATATAACGATTGGGCGAAAACGCCACACTGGAAGACGATGCTGAATGCGAAAGGCGGCCCGTCTCATCAAGGTTGCGAGGGCTGTCATGGGCCGGGCGCCGATCACGTGGCGGGCGGTGGCGATAAAACCAAGATCTTCACTTTTGCCAACGCTTCCGCGAGAGAGACGAGTGCGCGCTGCCTAACCTGTCATGCGGGAGCGCATCCTAACTTCGAGCGCTCGGCCCATGGCCATGCTAAGGTCGGCTGCATCGACTGTCACAGCGTGCATGCTTCCAAGAGCGGAGCCGATCTGCTCAAGGTCTCGCAGCCTCAACTCTGTTACTCCTGCCACACCGATGTAAAACCGGCGTTCGCGCAACCGTTCCATCACAAAGTTGACGAAGGCCTGCTGAGCTGCAGCGATTGTCACGAGCCTCATGGCACTTTCAAACGGGCGCAGTTGAAGTCGACGGCTGATCAGAACGCGATCTGTACGAAGTGCCATGCCGAGACGGCGGGCCCATTCGCCTTCGAGCATCCGGTGGTCAAAGCCGAGGGCTGTGTCGCGTGCCATTCTCCGCATGGCTCACCGAACCCGCGCATGCTGAACGTCAGCAATCTGAACACGTTGTGCCTGGGATGCCACTCGGCGACCAACTTAAAGGCATTTCCGAACGCCGTGTCGGAGCAGGGCGGCCCAGTGCACAACCAGGTCGCGCAATACACACCCTGCACAAACTGCCACAGTCAGATTCATGGATCGAACGCGACTTATAACTTTTTCCGTTGATGACTCTCTTTCATGAAGAGGTAGCTATGACATTCTTACTTTATAATCGTGCCCCCTATCGACTGCATCAACTCGCCCTGGATGTGTGTTATTTGGGGCTCACACTTGCACTCCTGTTCATGCCGGCGGGCGCCCAGACACAGGATCCCCAGCCGAAGGAAACGGTCTCGGGCGGCTATGCGATTCACCAGTCGATCGATGTAGGCGTCCGCGTCGCTGATACCTCCGGCAGCGCTTCCATGTACGACACCCTGGTCAATCTGCAGACCGGCCCGCGCATTCTAAGCCAGAGCCTTGACTTCCGTGCCGTGGCAAACTCGTACCATCCTTTCTTCGATGATCTGATGGAGAGCAGCAGCGGCTATGGGGGAGACCCCTCCAATGTCACTGCGCTGCGAATATCGAAAGGCAAGATTTACAAATTCCAAGGACTCTTCCGCCGCGACCGCCAGTACTTTGATTACAATCTGCTCGGCAACCCGCTAGTCCCGTCTGGGCTGGTGTCGAACGGCTATACATTTCCGCAAGTAACGAGCGCCCCACACTTGTTCAACACGGTGCGCAGGATGACCGACGTCGGGCTGACATTATTTCCCATATCCAAACTGAGTTTCCGGGCAGCATATTCTCACAACACCGATGCTGGGCCGAGCTATAGTTCCCAACATAACGGCGCGGACGTACTCTTTTTGCAGAATTGGAGGAACAGCACCGACACCTGGAAGGGGGCAGTGGACTGGAAGCCAGTTTCGAAGACTATGCTCACATTCGAAGAGAACGTGACTCATTACAAGGGTGACACCAGCTGGGGGTTGACCGGACTGAACCTGCAGCTCTCCGATGGAACGCCAGTTACGCTGGGCTTTGACAATGTAACGGTGCCGAAATGCGGCGACGGAAATCCGCCTATCGTCAATAGTGTGACTACGCCGCCTACGGCCAACGCTACTTGCAGCGGATTCCTGCAGTATTCCCGTTCTGCTCCGACGCGCACGTTGATGCCTACTGAGGAATTCCGGTTCCAAAGTTCGAGCATCACGAACATTCAGATGAACGGCGATGTGCGCTATACCGGCGGCACGATGAATCTGCCTGCTTATGCTGAGATTTTCAACGGCTCGGATCGGGGAACCCGTGCTTATACGACGACCGGCTACGCCAACGGAAAACGCATCGACGTCTCGGCAGACTTCGGCATCCTCTGGCAGATCTCGGAGACGTTCAGTCTGGCTGACCAGTTCAACTTCCTGAATTTTCGCGAACCAACCTTCAGCAATCTGTCTGAGATTGATTTCCTGGGTAATTCCATGCTGCTGCCCCCGGGTCCGGCACAGCCGCCGGTCCTGACCGTCGCTCCCACGTTCCTTAGCATGAAGACGACGACCAACACACTGACAGGGACTTGGGAGGCCTCCTCGAGGGTCAGCATCTCGCTTGGGTATCGTTATCAGAAACGGGATATCAGCTGGGCCATGCCACTGTCGACGGACGCGCTGCCGAACGGAACCTCCTACATATTCCCGATTCATGAAAACGCAGTCATTCTCGGCTTTGTTTTGCAGCCCACCCACCAATGGAAGATCAATGCGAACCTCGAGGCTGCTTACGACGACAACGCGTATACCCAGATCAGCCCACGGCAGCTGTATCGCTACCATTTCCAGTCCCGCTACAAACCACGGGAGTGGGCCACGATTACTGGCACTTTCAACGATCTCGAACGCCGAGACAACGTCTATCTGGTGAACCATCTGGACCATGTCCGGAGCCTATCGTTCGGCGCCGCACTCACGCCAAAGCCGCGTTATGGGCTGGATCTGAACTATGGCTACGCTGACGTCTTTTCGCAGACCACCTTATGCTTCGCAGCGACTCCACCTCCTGTGGGGCCAGGTGCGGGCGCGGCTCCTGCGGACTGCGGTACGAACACAAATCTTGGAACCGGTTACTATGACGCGCCCACCGAATACGGATCATTTAGCCTGATGTTTGCGCCGAGTAAGACGCTACGCTCGAACGTCGGTTACCAGATTAGCTCCGTCAACGGCACCACGGAGTTCCTGAATCCGCGGCAAGTTGCCGGCTCGCTCCGATCCAGCTACCAGTCTCCTTTTATCGATTTCGCCTGGACGCTTCATCCGGGATGGACATGGAAGGGCGGCTGGAACTATTACGGTTATGGCGAGGGCAGCGTTGTGGGGCCAACGTCGCCGCGAATCTTCCACGCCAACCTGGTTACGCTGGCTCTGCACTATGAGTTCTGATCATCAGGGACGTTAGTGGTCACTGCGGCAGGCGTGCAGCAACACGGTACCGCTCTACTCTGCCGACTCTAGATATTCAGCAACAGAACTGCGCCGGAATCCGATCACATCCGGCGCGGTGCCATCTGCGTGCCCGGCAGGAAGCCGAGGGTCTGATTCGTAAAGTTCTTCAGGTTCGGGAAGATCGATGGCAGATTGGCGGGTGGTACACCGAACCACTGCGCCAGGGTCGCGCCGTACTGATCGATCGAGGTTGATGGAATCCAGCGGCCTTGATTCGTGGCGTCGCTCGGTCCGCCCAGGACCTGCGTTGGCCACGTGCCGTAGAAGTCTCCTCCAGCCACGGCACCGCCCATCACCAGGTGGTGGCTGCCCCAGGCATGATCGCTCCCGGCAGTGCTGTCGGGCTGGAACGTTCTGGCGAAATCTGACATGGTGAACGTCAGCACATTCTGCTGCAGGCCGAGTTCAACGGTCGCCTGATAGAAAGCGCTGAGAGCTTGGTCGACTTGCTGCAGGAGTCCGTCCTGTGTGGGCAACTGGCCAGCGTGGGTGTCGAAACCGCCGAGAGTCACGAGGAAGATTTGGCGAGACAGTCCTAGGGTGGAACGCACCTGGATAATTTTGGCGACTTCCTGGAGCTGCGAGGCGAGAAGATTTCGGGGTGGGAATTTCGTAGTTATCCCAGAGCCCGTCGCCAGTGCCGCCGCCAAAGTATTCGCATTTTGAATCGCGGTTGCAGTGGTGGAACTAGCTGATTGAATCAAAGTCAGACCGTCGCCGAATGTGAGCAGGGATTGAAAAGCACCCAATCGAGCGTTGTCGGCTGCGGAACCCGAATACCCGCTCAACGACAACGTCGGGTCACCGCTGGTCTCGAGAGGCTTGGCAACCAACCCCTGCGCAAATACATTGACGCCCCCGAGAGAAACAAGGATGGGGAAAGTGCCGCTGCCATAGATGGCCTGTATCTGATCAGCAACAAGGCCCCCCCAGCCGACGGTAGGGAAGTTTGTGTATTGCAGGGTATCAGTCTGCATTTGATTCTGCTGGTCGGCATGTGAGAACAGATTGACGGGTATGGGGACCTGATTATTCAGATACTGGTCTCGCGTCATCGCTTGCGGAAGCACGCCGGTGTTCACGACAGCAGCAACCTGACCTCCGGTAAAGAGGCTCTGCATGTTAACGAACCTGGGGTGAAAAGCGAAAGGCAGGCTTTGGCTCTTGGGTTGGATGGGCAGCAGGCCGCTCTGCGGCAGAGCGAGGTTAGCGCGGAGTTTGGCGTAATTCGTATAACCGGTGGTGTCGTAAGGGACAATCATGTTGTTGGCGTCATTGCCGCCGAACAGGAAGACGCAGACGAGCGCTTTGTAGTCAGCACCCTGGGCATAGGCACTCATCAAGCCGAGACGGTTCAGGTTGGACGCGGCAACGCCGCCCGCCGCCGCTGCGCAACAAGTGGTTCTCAGAAAACCGCGCCGTGTAATTCTAGGCATACGCCCTCCGGGTGGTGCTTGGTATCAGTGTTCCATCTGAAACTGCGACGAACTCAGGGTTAAGTACAGTGCCGCCTGTGCAGTCATTGTAGGAGTCGTAAACGCCGGCGACGACAGAGTAGTCGACAGCGTGCTGAACATGTCGCTCGGCATCTGACCATGCATGATGTTGGCATTGATCAAGTTGAGCAGGTTTGTAACGTTGCCCGCTACGTTCACGTACTGCGAGATGTCTGTTTTCGTATTGGCCCCGACACTACCGTAAATCAGGTCGTTGATGAAATTGATGCGGTTGATCGTCGTATTCGCATTCAGAATGTCGAACTCGGGGCCGAACAGGCCTGTTCCCGGAACTTGATAGTCCGGCGGATAGAAGTTGAAAACGCTCGGAGGAAGCAAAGGCCCCTGCAGCATACCGCTTCCATAATTATTGAGGTTGACACCGTCGGTGGTGGCATTGAGCGCACGGAGGGAGGCCATTACATGAAGCAGGGGTTCGCGGAGATGACCGTCAGATGCCTGCACCTGCGTGGGATCATCACCGCGACGGGCTTCGGAGTCGAGAAGAATCTCGGAGACGACCGCCTGCATATTGCCGCTGACACCAGCACCGTCGTTGGTGAAAGTTTGGGAGCAACGGGAGACGTAGGCGGGACTGGGATTGCTGGTAACAAGCTTCAGGATGAGTTGCTTGCAAATAAATGGGGCGACGTTGGGATGAGAGAAAACGTTCTGCAAGCCGGAGGTAATATCCGTTTGAATGTTGCCATTGGGCTGAATCGTGACGTTGTTCAACAAAAGCTTTGAGGCGGTGGAATAGCGCTTCTGATACGGCAGCATAGGGCCGCTGTAATAGGGCGTGGTGAAGAATTGAGCGACTTGCCCTGGCTTCGGAGGATACGACCACCCGGTAAACAGCTTGCCAAAACCAGCAATGGTGTCTTGCGAGTAGGTTGGGACGAGGTTGCCGTTTTGAAGGGCGGGCGTGCCGTCTTGATTCAGCTGATACAAGCCAATCGTGAACAGTTGCAATAGTTCGCGGCCGTAATTCTCATTCGGACGGCAGTTCTTGCTGCAACCATCATTCTCGGCCATGTTGAGGTAGGAGCCCATGGACGGGCTGAGAGTGACATCGTTGATGATGTTGAAGAAGTTGCCGAACGCGTCGTTCTGCAGCATGTTCATCCAGAGCGAAAACGCACTGGGGTGCTTGATATTTTTACCAACACCAGAGATCACGATGATCTCTGACAGCGCAAACGAAACCCTCTGGCGAAGCTGGTCCTGACCATTGATGGCGTTGACGAAGAACTGGTTTTGGACAAAATCGATTTTGTCGGTGTCGGCTGGAGTGGTGTAAGTCGATACAGGCGCGTTGAACTGCTGCTGCAGGTATGCTTGCAGGCCGCTCTGCTGCACTTGAGAGATGGTAGTCGCCGTCGGTCCCCAACTGGCTTGCTCGAGAAAGCGAGCGGCAACCACGGGAGTAACTTGAGCTGAGCCGGGCGTTGAAATAAGCAACACCGCAAAAACAAAGGCAAGTATACGAAGAGGACGTGCTTGTTGGTTCACGCTAGCGGGGGTCATGGGTCCCTCCAAACAAGTGAAGACGTAGCAATCTGGTTGTGCATGATAGGGCCGAGGTTTTCGCTATCGGGCACCCAGAGGAAGAAGATTCAGCGCCCGCACTACACTACCGCGAAGTGATACACGATCCCGAGAAACGTGTCAAGACAATTCGACGGGCTGCTGCCCAAACTGCTTGATGGGCGCGGGTTTTGCTCCCGGCCATAGGGCTTCTCCGACCGCAGACGAGGCGGCAAGTCGCAGTCGCTCTTACTCTGCCTGCTTCGTGATGTTGAGCAACACGCCGACGCAGGCGAGAGTCACGAACAGCGACGAGCCGCCGTACGAAACAAACGGCAGTGGAATGCCTTTTGTGGGCATCAGTCCGAGAACAACGCTGATGTTGATGAACGCTTGCAGGACAATCATGCCGGTAATACCAACGGCGAGGAAGCGGCCAAAATCATCCTGGATGCGAAACGCGGCACGCGTGCCTCTCCATAGGAAGATGGCAAACAGGATCACGACAGCTAGCGCTCCCACCAACCCCAACTCTTCCGCGGTAACGGCGAAAATGAAGTCAGTGTGAGGCTCGGGGAGATAGAAGAGTTTCTGCTTCCCTTCCATCAGGCCAAGGCCGGTAACGCCTCCCGTCGAAACCGCGATCAGTGACTGAATGATGTGGAAGCCAAATCCTTTCGGATCGGCGTATGGATTCAAAAACGCAAGGATGCGGTCTCTTCGGTAGGAAACGTGAAAAATCAGAAAATAGAGCGGCAGCAGCGCCGCCGCGAAGGCATATCCGAAATAGCGGACACGGATGCCTGCCACGAATAATACACATGCCGTGATGCCCGCGCACGCAATCGCGGTTCCGAGATCAGGCTGGAAGACGATCAGTCCGATAAAAGCGAACGTCGGGACGACAGCGGGAATCAGCGTGTTGCGCCAGTCATCCATGGCTTTGGTCTTGTTTTCCAGAAACCACGCCAAAAAAAGGATGAGCGCGGGCTTCGCCAGTTCCGATGGCTGCAACGAAATCGGGCCAACGTGAAACCAGCGATGCGTGCCGTGGGCGCGATCGAGAAAGAACACAGAAATCAGCAGCACGGTGACGCAACCAAGCAGCGAGAAAACCAGCGCCGGATGTTGCAGACGCTTGTAATCCACTTTCATCGCGATGACCATCACGACCAGTCCAGCCACGGCCCATACCAATTGCTTGAACAGGAATTCGTAGGCTGACCCAAAGCGCTCCTTGGCCATGACCGCCGAGGCGCTGAAGATCATCACCAATCCGACGAAAACGAGGATGGTGGTGACGGTGAACATCCAGCGATCGACACTGACCCGCTTAGCCATACAGAGTCATTTCATCACGGAGGCGCGCAGGCACGGAGGAGTTTAAGCTGTGGATTTTCAACGGATGATTACTGAGTTGGTTCCGGCGGGATTATTTGGACTGCGCGATTGCCAGCGAATGCACAACTTCTTTGAAAACCTGCCCACGGTGCTCATAGCTCTGGAACTGATCGAAACTGGCGCAGGCAGGAGCCAACAGAATGACGTCGCCCGGTACGGCGGATTCAGCCGCGCGGCGGATTGCGTTTTCCAGGGTCTCGGCGTGATCGACTTCTGCCGCTCCCTGAATCTGCGATTCGATCTTGGCTGCCGCTGCGCCGATCGTGTAGACGCGTTTCACGCGTTGTCGCAGGAGTTCGTTGAGCACGGTATAGTCGCTGCCTTTGTCCTTGCCACCGAGGATCAGGTGCAGATGAACGCTCGCCGGGAACGCTTCGAGCGCTTTGATGGTGGCGTCGACGTTGGTAGCCTTGGAGTCGTTGTAGAAATCGACATCTGCAACTTTGGCTACGAATTCGAGGCGGTGCTCGACGGCTTTGAAATTCCGCACCGCCTTACGAATCTGTTCTGGTTGGCATCCGGCTAGCATACCGATGGCGACGCCCGCGAGGACATTTTCCAGATTGTGAGCGCCTCGCAAGGAAATCTCGGCGAGAGGCATGATTTCTCGCTCTTCCTTGTTCCCGCGGAAATAAAGATGCGGGCCGCGGACAAACGCTCCCTGTTCGACTTCTTTCTTCCGGCTGAACCAGAATAGCTGTGCGTGCGTACGATCAGACAATGTGGCGGTGGTGGGATCGTCGGCGTTGAGCACAGTGAAGTCATCGGCGCGCTGGTTCTCGAAGATGCGCGCTTTCGCATTCACGTAATTCCCCAGAGTCTTGTGGCGGTCGAGATGGTCGGGCGTAATGTTGAGGATGACCGCAATTCGGGGGTGAAAATCGACGATCGTTTCCAGTTGAAAGCTGGATACTTCGAGCACTGTCCAAGTCGCGGGACCAGCCCGATCCACAAAGCTGATGGCCGGTGTACCGATGTTGCCGCCGACGAGAGTCGCCATGTTTCCCGCAGCAATGATCTCGCCTGCCAGAGAGGTTGTAGTGGTTTTGCCGTTCGCTCCGGTAATGGCGACAATCGGCCCGGTCAGGAACTGGGCAGCCAGTTCGATTTCGCCGATCACGGGCTCTCCCAGTTGACGCGCCTGCACCAGTTGCGGCGCATCGAATGGAACGCCGGGGCTCACTACGATCAAGTCCTGTCCGCGGAATGTACGGTCACCGTGCCCACCCGTCTCGACCGTGATGCCATGATCCAGCAGAAGCAGAATTTCATCACGCAACTCGGCTTCGGGTTTCGCATCAGACACGGTAACCCGTGCTCCGCGCGATTTGAGAAAGAGCGCCGAGGCCACTCCCGACTTGCCGAGGCCGACGACGAGCACGCGTTTGTCTTTGAGATCCATTGAACTAGTTTCTATCTTAGTTTCAGCGTCGTCAGCGCGAATAGCGCGAACACAAGGGATGCAATCCAGAAACGCACGATCACTTTTGACTCCGACCAGCCCAGCAGTTCGAAGTGGTGGTGGATGGGCGCCATTTTGAAAATACGCTTCTTGCGGAGTTTGTAGGATCCAACCTGCAGGATCACCGAGAGGGCTTCGATGACGAACACGCCACCGATAAAGGGCAGCAACAGTTCCTGTTTGATCATCACTGCGACTGTGCCGATTGCTCCGCCAAGCGCGAGCGAACCGACGTCGCCCATAAATATTTCCGCGGGATGCGCGTTGTACCACAGAAATCCGATAGCTGAACCAACCATGGCTCCGCAAAAAATCGTGAGTTCGCCGATTTGCGGCATGCGTTGGAGTTCGAGATAGGTAGCGAAAGTGGCGTGTCCGCTGAGATAAGTGAGGACCGCAAGCGCTCCCGCCGCAATCACGGTGCAGCCGATGGCGAGGCCGTCAAGGCCGTCCGTAAGATTCACTGCATTGCTCGAACCGACAATTACGATTACGACAAAAACAACGAAGGGCAGAAAGGCCAGCGGCCACAACTGAGGATGGACCACGAATCGCTGGATCACCAGGTCTGGATGGAATTGTTTAAAGAACGGAACCACCAACCGGGTTGAGTATTCCGAGCGGTGCTGCAACGCGATCAACGCGATGGCGATGAGGATGCTGGCCGCGATTTGAAAACCAAGTTTCGCGCGCGCGGTAAGTCCGAGATTGCGACGATGGACGACTTTAAGGTAGTCGTCGGCAAAACCGATGGCGCCAAAAGCGACAGTGGAGAACACGGCGATCCAGACGAACGGATTGCTAAGGTCTGCCCAGAGCAAAGTCGGCACGAGGATGGCAATGGCGATGAGCAGACCGCCCATGGTCGGAGTGCCGGATTTTTTCTGGTGCGCCTGCGGACCTTCTTCGCGAATGTACTGTCCGATCTGGAAATCGCGCAGGCGTCGAATCACGATGGGCCCGACGATCAGCCCGGTGAAAAGCGCGGTGAGGCTAGCGAAAGCGGTGCGAAAAGTGAGGTAACGGAAAATGCGGAATGGCGGAAAGTAGTGAAACAGCTTCAGATAGAGCAGCCAGTAGAGCAAACTTCCTCCCGTCGTTGGTCGCTAGTCGTTCGTCGTTCGCTGTTCGCTGTTCGCTGTCTTGATATCGGCTTGCCAACGTTCCAACGCTTTTTCTAATTTCACGCCGCGGGACGCCTTGAGCAATACGACGTCGCCTTGGCGAGTGTTGTGCGCCAGCCAGTCGCCGGCCAATTCTGGCGTTGCAACAAATTCCGCTTTCATTCCGGCTTCGCCGGCCGCTTCTACCATTGGCTTCGCCAAACCCCGTACACCAAGCAGGAAATCAAGTTTGCTTCCCGCCATGTACTCACCACATTCGCGGTGCATTTGCTCGCCGGTCGGACCTAACTCCAGCATCTCTCCGGCAACGACAATGCGGCGCCGGGCGGGCATGGCCGCTAGGGTATCAACGGCTGCCTTGAGCGCCTTCGGACTTGAATTGTAGCAATCGTAGAGCACCGTGATGTTACCCACTTGAACGACCTGGCCGCGTTTGTCGGCGGGTTCAAGTGACGGCAGCGCGCTGGCAATCTCGGAGGGTGTGATGCCGTGCTCAAGAGCAACCGCCGCCGCAGCTAGCACGTTGTAGACGTTGTGCTTGCCAAGCAACGGGCTTTGCACTGGTTGGCGCACTTCGTGTGTGACAAGATCGAACCGGGTGCCCTCGGGACCGAGAATCTCGATATTTTCGGCGCGAACGTCGGCGGGAAGACATGCTAACGCCTTCAAACCGTAGGTGACGACCTTGCCCTTGAAGTCGCGGCCAAACTGGCAGACATACTCGTCATCGCCATTCAAAACGGCGGTGCCACCGTGAGGGAGCGCTTCGACCAACTCGTATTTCGCGCGTGCTATACCAGCAATCGAATCGAAATTCTCCAGATGCACGGGAGCAACGTTGGTGATCACGGCCTGGTTGGGCAAGGCGATGCGAGCCAAGGCGGCAATTTCGCCAGCATGAGACATTCCCATCTCAACCACCGCGACGTCGTATTCCGGTTCGAGGGTCAGCAATCCGAGAGGCAGTCCAAAATGATTATTGAAGTTGCCTTTGGTGCGATGCACGCGGTATTTCACCGCGAGCAGATGGGCCATAGCTTCTTTGGTTGTGGTTTTGCCCATCGAACCCGTAATCGCGATTGCCGTCTTTCCCCAGATCTTACGGACTGCCGTGGCTAGCGTCTGCAACGCCACCAGAGTGTCATCGACAACGAGAAGTGGCGCGGCGCTGGAATAGCGCGCGAGATGCGCCTTTTCGACAACCGCGGCGATCGCGCCGCGGCTCAGCGCCTGCTCGACGAAGTCGTGACCATCGAGGCGTTCTCCCTTGACGGCAAAGAAAAGGTCTCCGCGTTGAATAGTTCGGGAATCGATGGAGTATCCGTGAGCCGTGCCGTGGCCGTCATACGAGCCAGTCGCCGAGATGAACTCGCCGATCCGAGAAAGTAGAAGCTTCATGCGGACTTCCCCGCACCGCCCGCTATCGCGGCGTTGGTGCAGTCGTAGCCGAGGATCTTCAGGCTCTCGCGCGCGACATCCACATCGTCGAAGGGAACGATTCCGTTTTTCGTGATCTGCACTTTTTCGTGTCCTTTGCCGGCCAGGAGCACCATATCCCCGGGCGTGGCCATCTGCAAAGCGGAGGCGATGGCTTTGCGGCGGTCGGGCTCCATGGAGTATTTTGCGGGCACGCCGGAGCGCTGCAGTCCGACCACAGCGTCGTTCATGATGGCCAGAGGGTCTTCGGAGCGCGGATTATCGGAAGTCAGAATCACAAAGTCGCTGCCTTTGCCCGCGGCTTCACCCATCAGCGGGCGTTTGGTGCGATCGCGGTCGCCGCCGCATCCGAAGAGTGTGATGACCTTGCCCTTAAGTCCGGCTCGGGCAACAAAATCGCGAGCCAGCATGGTGAGGTTGCGAAGTGCGTCATCCGTGTGAGCATAATCCACAACAACCGTAAAAGGCTGGCCACAGTCCACGCGTTCGAAGCGGCCGGGAACTCTCACGAGATCGAAAATCCCTTGCGCAATGGCGCCGGCGGAACAGTCACGGGCATAGCCAGCCGCGCAAGCCGCGAGAACGTTGTAGACATTCACATTGCCGATCAGAGGAGTCCATATGGGCACAGTCTCCGATGGAGTGATCATTTGAAAACGAGTTCCGCGCGGCGTGATTTCCACCGACTCAGCATGGAAATCCCCCGCTGCGAGGCCGTAAGACAACACTAGAGCGTTTTTGTTTTTGCAAAACTTCTGGAGCTGCCGCCCGTATTCATCGTCGATGTTAAGAATGGCAGCGCGCGGCGGCTCGGTCCCGCAGCCTGCGAACAACACTTCTTTTGCCTGGAAGTAATTCTCCATGGTGCCGTGGTAGTCGAGATGGTCTCTGGTGAGGTTGGTGAACACGGCCACGTCAAATGGAATTCCGAACACTCGTTGTTGCTCGAGCGCGTGCGAGGAAACTTCCATGACCGCTTCTGTCACTCCCTGGCTCAAACCCTCGGACAGCAACCGGTTCAACTCGAGCGATTCCGGCGTGGTGTGGGGTGCGGGAAGGACTTTTCCGGCTACGTGATATTCGATCGTTCCGACGAGAGCTGTTTTGCGTCCGGCAGCTTGCAAGATCGATTCGATCAGAAATGCCGTGGTGCTTTTGCCGTTTGTGCCGGTGATTCCGGAGTTCGCTATTCGCTCGGCAGGACGTTTGTAGAAATTGGCGCTCAGCCGGGCGAGGGCGCGGCGTCCGTGGACAACTTGCGCCCAGGCGACTCCGGGACGCGGGACTTCCGACAGAGAGTCGGTGACAATGGCGACGGCTCCTTCGGCAATGGCTTGATCGATGAAGCGATTGCCGTCGCTCGACTCGCCCTTCATGGCGACGAATAAAGTGCCGGGGCGCACACGCCGCGAATCGTATTCCACGCCTGTAATAGCCGGGTTCCCGCTCTGGGAAAGGACCTCGGCGCCTTGCAGGAGTTGTTGGAAAGTCATTGTCGTGAATTATAGAAGGTCAGAGGTTAGAGGGCAGATTGCAGAGCTCAACTCTTTGTCTGATCACCTTCCAAACCGCACGACAATTCTCGATCCGGCCGCGACGTGCGCACCTGGCGAAGGCGACTGCTCGCGGGCCACGCCGCTTCCCACTGCGTCGAGATCAAGGCCGGCGTCCTGAGCTGCCTCAACGGCCGTGCGCAGGTTCTTCCCGAGGAAGGATGGGACTTCGATCCCTCCTTCTTCTACATCGAGAACTACTGTGCCGTTCGAGGGCTGTTTTGGCGGCGGCGAACTCCCGGATTGCGGGCCAGCGGAAGTTGTGGCTGGTGTCAGAGCGGCCATCAGCGGCGCGTTCGCAGGCGGATGATCCAGTTCGCGAGCAGTTTGGGCCGCAGGCACGATCTGTGTACCGATCGCACTCGGCTTAACTGGAACAGGAATGTTGGGCGTTTCGCTCGCTTCGGTCAGATCCAGAGTGGCTCCCAGGTGATCGGGTGAACTCTCCTCCAGACTCGCGTTTGGAACATTGCGGCGCGCCAACAAAACCTGGCGGCTCGGCGGAAGCTGAACGTCATGCGCCACGTGCAAATATTCCAGCACTTCCTGCGCAACGCGGTGGAAGACGGGAGCGGAAATCTGACCTCCCTGATGCAGACCAACGGCTGAATCGAGAACCACGACGACGGCGATCTGCGGGTCGTTGATCGGCGCAAACCCGGCAAACGAAGCGTAGTACTTTGTGTGCGAATACTTGCCGATGGCTGGATCAAACTTCTGCGCCGTGCCGGTTTTTCCGGCCGATGTATAGCCCTCTAGAAGCGCCTTGGGGCCGGTGCCATGCAAGACGACGCCCTGCAGCATCTGCTTCATCTCGACGGCAGTGAGCGATGATACTACACGCGTGCCTTCAACCGGCTGAAAGGCGATCGTTTGTGGCGAACTCTGCGGCTGAATCGTCCCCGCGACAATACGTGGCGGAATGCGTACTCCGTCATTGGCGATCGTCGAGATGAGGGCCGAAAGTTGCACGGCTGAGACGCCCACCTCCTGCCCCATGGAAATGGATGCGAACGAAATCTTGGACCAGCGATCGACCGGTTTGGCAAGTCCGCGAGTTTCACCGGGAAGCTCGATGCCGGTGGGCTGGCCAAATCCGAAGGCACGAATGTATTTGTAGAAGCGATCATTTCCGAGACGCATGGCCACTTTGATCGCGCCGACGTCGCTTGATTCGGCGATGATGTCGGAAACGGAGAGCAACCCGTGGGGCTTGCTGTCATGAATACGCGTGCCGCTGATCACGATCGAACCCATCTGGCAATCAAACATCTCGTCGGGCCGCGTGACCTTCTCCTCCAATCCGGCGGAAACGGTGACCACTTTGAAGGTCGATCCTGGCTCATAGACATCGCTAATGGCGTGGTTCTTCAGGGTCTCGGGACGTATCTCTTTGCGGTTATTGGGATTGAATGTCGGGCGATTGGTGAGCGCCAGAATCTCGCCGGTATGCGGATTCTCCACAATCACCGTGCCGGCAACGGCGTGTGTCTCTTCCATGCCGCGCTCCAGTTCCCGCTCTGCAATGTACTGGATGTTCTGGTCGATGGTGAGGACGACACTGTTGCCGGCTTCGGGCTCTTTTTCGACGCTGGCAAACCAGCGTTTGCGCGCATCCACCGAAATCATCAACTTGCCGGGCTTGCCTTGCAGTTGCTGGTTGAATTGCCGCTCCAATCCACTTAGTCCCTGGTCGTCGGTACCGACGTAGCCTAGAACTTGCGCCGCCAGTTCCCGCTTGGGATAGAAACGCTTGGGCTCCTTCTGGAAGTGAATGCCCTGCAGATTCAGCGCGCGGATACGGTCCACCACTTCCGCATCGGCTTTGCGCGCAACCCAGCAAAACTTGTGCGCCCGGCAGTCCGCCAGCACGACGCGGGGATCGTCTTTGGTGATGCGCGTGATCAGACTGATGGTGTTGGCGAGGTCCGGCGCTTCCGAAGGCACGACAAAGGCCGAATCCACTTGGATCGACATGGCCAGTTCTCGGCCTGCGCGGTCGTAGATGACTCCGCGTTTCGCCGACAAATCGAAGCTGCGCTGCTGCTGGTGTTGGGCGCGGCGTTCGAAGTCGCCGTAGCAGAAAATTTGGAGGTAGACCAGCCGGAGACAGATTGCTACGAGCCACAGGCAGAGGATTCCAGACAACGCAAAGAGCCTGAATTTAGCGTCGTTAGAAGAAGTATTTGCGGCCATCTGAGTTCCCAGTCCTGAGTTCTCAGTTGCACGGTATGAGCTTTCTCTGAGAACTGAGAACCGGGAACTGAGAGCTGTTCTAGCGTGCCGACACTACCGCGACTGGAGTTACGCTCGCCATGATCGGCGCGGCCGTATCAGACGAGGTTTCCATACGGAAGACTTGTCCGGGTTGGGTCGGTTGCAGGCCCAGCTTACGCGCCGTCAAATCGATGCGTTCCGGATCGCGCAAAGATGCTTCCTCAAGTCGTAGCGCGCGGTTCAAGTCGGTGAGGCCATCGCGCTGCGAGCGCAGCGTCTCGATTCCGTACCCGTATTCAATGGCGCGGAAATGCTGCAGCGCGTACCCCATCACTAGCAGGAAGAGACAGCACAGCGCCAGCCCGAACATTTTCATTTCGCGTTCGCGGCGCGGATCTTCGACTTTCACCAGTCGCGAATTATCGATGGTCTTGCGGAAATAAATTTCCGGGGTCCCCAGCCAGCAGGACTTACGCCGAGCAGAAGGAACTGCGTTTTGGATTGCCAGGGCGCTCATAATTTATGCCACTCCCAGAAACTTGGAATCGTAGTCGGTATTTTCCTGACCTGAGGCGAGCCAAGATTCGACGACCATCAGTTCGGCGAATATTGGTTGGTCCGTTTGCGCGCGCTGTTGCGCGCGGTCGACTGTGGCCATCAGATCTTCGATAAGCGTGCCGGTAAAAGTCATTGCCAGTTTTCCAGTTTTTTCTTCCCGAACCCGGCCTTGTTCTATTTTTTCTTGGCCGCTTCGGTAAAACTCCACCACAGAATCTGGAAGCCGGGGCTGAAGCCCCCTCTTCAAAGCTTTCAACGCAGCCCTAAAGGGCCGCTCTTCCACCGCGTCGATCTTCGGCTGCGCTGCTCATCGTACGCCGCTCTTCCACAATCTTTATCCCGGCACGCCTTACTATCACCGCACCGGGCGCCCGGCAGTTTCTCCGGGGCGAACCTAAATTTTCTTGCCGGCAAGATGCCAGCGCTACAGTCGTTCGGCGGCACGCATCTTCGCGCTGCGCGACCGCGGATTGCGATCAATCTCTTCTTCGCTGGCGGTCACCGGCTTTTTGGTCAGGAGCTGGTACCAGCCTTGCTTCGCTCCTTCGCGCGTCGCATCTTTGACGATTCTGTCTTCCAGCGAGTGAAAGCTGATCACTACCAGTCTTCCTCCTGGCTTCAGCACTCTGGGAGCCGCCTCCAGCAGTGCTTTCAGATCGTCCAGTTCACGGTTTACGAAGATTCGGAGAGCCTGAAAGGTCCTGGTCGCCGGATGAATCCGCTCATGTTTCATTGACCGGGCCGCGGCTGATACGACGTCTACAAGTTGCTTTGTCGTCTGTATCGGCCGCGACCGGACAATGGCTCTGGCGATTCTCCGCGACCTCCTTTCCTCACCGAATTCGTAAATCACATCGGCCAGCTCGCGCTCGTCGATGTGGTTTACCACTTGTTCGGCAGTCTCGCCAGACATCGGGTTCATCCGCATGTCCAACGGTCCATCTGCCTGAAAACTAAATCCGCGTTCCGGGTCGCCGAGCTGCAAACTGCTCAGGCCCAAGTCGGCCAGGATGCCGTCGATCGTCGCTGGTCGTTGGTCGTTCGCAAGTTCTGCAAACGATCCATGCAGCAACGTAATCGTTGGCCAATCCAAACTCGGTCGCTGGTCGTTGGTCACTGGTCGTTCGGAAATCGTTTCGCTAACGACTAACGACTGACGACTATCGACTGGCGCGAGTTTTATCCGCGCCACATTCAGCGCCGCCGGATCCTTATCGAAGCCAATCAAATGTCCCGGTGCGCCGAGGCGTTTTGCGATTTCGCAACTGTGCCCGCCCAAGCCCACCGTGGCATCCAGATAAGTTCCACCACGCCTTACGGCTAGAAAATCGATCGCTTCTTTTAAAAGAACCGGGACATGGCCACCCGCTCCATGCCCACCCCGCTCGGGGGTGTGTATCGAATCCGAATCTGAATCCGTGTCCACCGTTTGCGCGATTACTAGATGCCCAATTCGTCGAGCGTCTTCGTGTCGTCATCCGTAAAGGCCTGCTCGTCAATCTCCTTGCGGAACGCTTCCAGGTTCCTGACTTCGAGATAGGTCAGATTTCCGAGCACTGCCACTTCTCCGCGAATCTGCGCCGACTCACGCAGGATCTGCGGAACCAGCAGGCGCCCCTGCCCGTCCATCTCCACGACCTGCCCGTAATAGTTGGTGCGATTCAAGAACTTTTTCTTTGTCGGATTGAACGTCGATAACGCCGCCAGCTTCTGCTCGATCCGCTCCCACTCCTCGAAGGGATACACTTGAGCAACAATTCCATCGAGGCTGGTGATGTAAAATTTCTGCGCATATTTCTCGTCGATCACGCGCTTGAATTCCGCCGGGACCTTTAACCGTCCTTTTTCGTCGACGCGCGTTGGATGATTTCCGCGAAACATGTGCCTTGCCCCAGGTTGACGGGTTCTTTTTATTTCTTGTGGCTGCTACCACAGCCACGATTGCGAGGGAGGTAGAAGCGGCCACAAATGCAGTGGATTCGGGTTCGTTGGGCTCGTTTTTTGGGGTGTCAGTCTCTAAAACCACTGGCGCCTCGAAACTTAGCGTTCTACCCACGACCTCTAATTTTTGCTCCACTTTCAACCACTTTTGTCCACATCCTACGCCTAAATCGTTTGTTGTCAATAAGAAAGTTTCAGGTTGAGACGGAGGCCTTGGACCGTTTTGGGAAACTACGACAGATTGCGGTTTACCAGAAAGATGACTACCAGCAGTTGTGTTTAGGAAAATGGTTCGGCTGTTGGACTTTCGCTTATTTTTCGCTTGCAATTTTGGCCTGTGGATACTTGCGCCAGCCTGCGGCGAGTAAATTCCACTGTTTCGGTGCTGTTACTGTCTGCCGAAGCGAATCTTCTGAATCATTCCAGTAAGCCACTTCATCGAAACTTCAACTGCCGCGGAACCAAATTTTCGATTGGACGCGGCGGCGGCGGTTTCTTAAACTTTCGACACCAATGATCGTGAAGCGATCCAACCCCGTCATGATGTGTTGTTGTTGTTGCGCCAATGTGTGTCCTGGCGCAGGGGGTCTGCTGACTTAATCTAGATTCAATTTTCGGCATACATAAACCCATCGCCAGTAAAAGCGATGGGTTTTTCTTTTTGGGGACAAAATGGCGAAAACAGAAACGAAGGCACAACGCGTCGAGCGGCTGAAGCGCGAGAAGAATCCGTGGGAGGCGTTTGAAGAAATTCGCGGATTCGCCCGCAACGGGTTTCCCGCAATACCCCCCGAGTGGCTGGGCACGTACTTGCGCTGGTGGGGTGTATATACGCAGGGCGACGGAGCCGGCGTGGTGGGCGGGCAAAACGGCGAAGGCAAAGCATTGCCCTGCTTCATGGTGCGCATCCGGATTCCGAACGGCATTTTGCGGTCGAGCCAGATGCACGCGATCGCCGATCTCTCGCGGCGTTTCGGGCGCGGTGTTGCCGACATCACAGTCCGGCAGAATATTCAATTGCACTGGGTGACGGCTGAAGCGCTCCCGGAGGTCATCACCGCTCTTGAGCAGCACGGTCTGAACACGATCGGTGCCTGCGGGGACGTAGTGCGCAATATCACCGGCTGCCCCGTTGCCGGTCTGGACGCGGATGAGGTTTGCGATGTCTCGCCCTTGGCAATCGAAGCTTCGCAACTGCTGGCCGGTAACGCAGAGTTTTACAACCTCCCGCGAAAATTCAAAGTCTCGCTCACGGGATGCCCGGCTTGGTGCTCGTATCCGGAGATTAACGATGTGGGGCTGACCGCGACCACACGGACGGTCAATGGCCAAGCCGAGGTGGGCTTTTCGCTTCGCGTCGGCGGAGGACTCTCGACCGATCCACATCTGGCGGTACGTCTCAATGCATTTGTTCGCTGGGGTCAGGTCATCGACGTGCTTCGTGGGGTCGCGGAGCTATTCCGGGCTTCAGATTCTTTGCGCGAACATCGCGAACGCGCCCGCCTCAAATTTCTCTTCCTGCGCGAGGGCTGGACTGCAGAGAGCTTTCAGTCTGAACTCGAGCGCTTACTTGGCTACCGCCTGGACCCCGCAGAAGCCGAGCATACTCCGGCAGATGTTCATCGCGATCATCTTGGCATTCACCCTCAGAAGCAGGAAGGCCTGTGCTTCGTGGGCGCGGCGGTTTTGCGCGGGCGGGTCACTTCCGAGCAGCTGCGTGCGGCCGCCGAACTTTCCGAGCGCTTTGCCTCGGGAGACCTGCGGACTACGGCCATGCAGAACCTGCTCATCGTCAATGTCCCGCATCAGGATGCGGACTTGCTCGCCAAGGAACTCGATGCGATTGGCTTTCCTGTGCAAGCCTCACCGTTCGTGCGCGGCACGGTTGCGTGCAGCGGAACGGAGTTCTGCAAACTCGCGATTACTGAGACAAAGAGCTTTTCCCGCTGGCTCACCGAGGAACTTGATGAGCGGCTTCCCGGCTTCGATCAGGACCTGAGGCTGCACGTTACCGGATGCCCCAACAGCTGCGGCCAGCATTGGATCGCCGACATCGGCCTGGAGGGTAAGAAGCTCAAGGTCAACGGCTCCTTCACCGACGCTTACTACTTCTGCGTGGGCGGCGCCGTCGGCGCATTCCATACGATCGCACGGCCGGTGGGCTATCGCTGCACAGCCCTGGAAGTCCCCGACGCGATTGAGCGACTGCTGCGGCAGTACCGCGCCACCCGCGAGCCTGGTGAGAACTTACGTCGATACTTTGCGCGACATACCGATGCCGAACTCAGAGAGTTTCTCGCCGGAAGGCAACTGGATCCGATTGAACGGGACCGCCCGACGGCTCCCGTGCCGCATGCGGTGGAGGGCTGATCGATGAGCGCGGCACCTTTATTCCCGATGTTCCTCAAGCTCGCCGGACGGACCTGCCTAGTCGCTGGAGCGGGAAACATTGGGGAGCCGAAGATCCGCAGCCTGGTCGATTGCGGAGCGATCGTGCGGGTGGTTGCCCCGACAGCCTCGGCGGCTGTGGCTGACGCCGCGAGTCAAGGTGCGCTGACGTGGACGAAGAAGCCATTCGAAACTGGCGACCTCGACGGCGTCTTCTTGGTGGTGGCGGCGACGTCGTCGGTTGAGGTCAATCACTCGATCTATCGGGAAGCGCAGCGGCGGGGCATTCTGTGCAATGTCGTCGACGACCCGCCACATTGCGACTTTTTCTATCCGGCAGTAGTTCGCCGCGGCCAATTTCAGATTGCGATTTCGACCGGCGGCTTGAGCCCGGCGCTGGCGCAGCGCGTCCGTAAGCAGCTCGAACACGACTTCCCCACGGTCTACGGTGAGTGGCTCGATCACCTCGGGCGGGAGCGCACCGCGCTTTTTGATAACGTCAGCGATCCGGAACTCCGACGCGGGCTTATCCACGAATCCGTCACTCCCGAAGCACTCGCGCAGTTTGAGCGCGACCAGTTCCATGAAACAGGAAAGGATCTTTTGTGAATGGCAAAGTCTATCTGGTTGGCGCAGGCCCGGGCGATCCGGAATTACTCACGCTGAAAGCACTCAAGATCCTCGGCCGAGCCGACGCGGTTCTGCACGACGATCTCGTCTCCAAGGAGATTCTTGCCTTGGCGCCCGCCAACGCGGCTTTCTACGATGTCGGGAAGCGCAGTGGCCGGAAAAGCACGCGCCAGGAAGCCATCCACTTTTTGATGATCGAACTCGCGCAGCAGGGCCTGTGCGTGGTGCGACTGAAGGGTGGAGATCCAATGATCTTTGGCCGCGCGGGCGAAGAGATCCACGCCCTTCGCCAGGCCGGCATTCCATTCGAAGTTGTGCCCGGGGTGACTTCGGCGCTCGCCGCCGCGGCGGCGGCGCAGATCTCGCTGACCATGCGCGCTACTGCTTCGTCACTTCTGATCATGACCGGGCACTTTGCCGAAGATCGGCCGCTTCCCGACCTGCGTTCAATCCTCGCTTCGGGCACAACCATCGCACTGTATATGCCGGGCGATGACCCGCGGGTGACTGCCGGCAAATTGGCTGCTGCCGGTGTGCCGTGGCATACGCCGTGTGCGCTGATTTCCCGGGCGAGCACTCCGGCTCAGCAGATTGTCGCGACGACGCTTGCAGATCTTGCCCAAACGGCGGCGCAGCAGAAACCCGCGATCCTTATTGTTGGAGATGTTACCCGGGTATCGGACGACGACCGGCGTCGTCTTGAGGACACTTGGACGCCGGCAATGTCTCCGCGGCCAGAGATTGCAGACGCGCGCCTCAATCCGCGCGGAGATGAGAACGGGGAGGTTGCCCATGGCTGACCGCAGCATCGGTGAACGAGAGTGGGTGCAAGAGATGCAGTCCGCCAGAGAGTCGTGGTCCGCGGGGGAGCTCCTTGAGTGGGCGCTGACGCACTTCGAACGGAGAATTGCGCTCGCGTCAGCGTTTGGTCCCGAGGGGATGGTGCTGATTGATCTCGCTACGCGCGTTCGTTTCGACGTACAGGTGTTCACCCTCGACACCGGGCTCTTCTTCCCCGAGACTTACGAACTGATCCACAAAGTCGAAGAGCGATACGGCATCACAATCGAACGAGTGAAACCTGCTCTGAGCGTTGACGAGCAGGCGGCGCAGCACGGCGCCTCGCTTTGGCAGCATAGCCCGGACCGCTGCTGCTATATGCGCAAGATCGAGCCACTGCGCCGGAAGTTATCGACCCTAGACGCGTGGGTCGCCGCGATCCGGCGCGACCAGACCCCCGACCGTGCCCACGCTCAAAAAGTCGAATGGGACCTGAAGTTCGGCCTGGTAAAGATCAATCCGCTATGCGACTGGACCAGCGAGATGGTCTGGGACTACTTGCGCAGTCATGATCTTCCCTACAATCCGCTGCACAACCAGGGATACCCCAGCATCGGTTGCGCGCCTTGCACTCGGCCCGTGCACGACGGGGAGAATGCGCGCTCAGGGCGATGGGTGGGCTTCGCCAAGACCGAGTGCGGACTGCATCAGGCGCCGCAACCGCAGTCATCCGGGCTGCTGCAGGAATAACCGCGAATGGGCCATCGGCCCGTGGGGGCTTCGGTTCTCGGCCTCATTATTCCCGCGATCGGTCCGCTGGAGTACACTTGTGCCGCATTCAATCCAGAGCAATCGGGGGGCACAATGAAGTTGAATACGGCTCGTGTGTGGATCGGCGGCATCGCTGGCGGTGTGGCTTGGAACGCCTGGAGTTTCTTTGTCGGGATGCGGCAGGCACCCTTCTACGCTGCCATGCAAAAGCAGGGATTGTTCCTGAAGGAACCGCGTTATCCGATGTTCGTGGCACAGTGGATCGGCCTCGTGTTCGTGATGTCCATCCTCATCGCTTACGTTTACGCGTGGAGTCGCGCTACCGCTGGGCCGGGACCAAAGACAGCTCTCAAAATCGGAATGCTGATTGGATTTTGCGCCGGCGTGCCGGGTAACTTCGCCCAGGCAGCATGGTCGCCCGTTCCGCGGATACTGCCGCTGGGGTGGATGCTCGACCTGTGGGGCGGGGCAATGTTGGCCGCGTTGGTCGCGGGATTTCTTTACAAGGAATGAAATCGTCCGTGCTAGCGGAGCTTGCCCTGTTCCCCGCCGCAAAGGAGACGGGGCAAGCCCCATCTCTACTTTTGACTATTTTGCCTGCTCGACAAACACCGCAGTTCCGTATGCCAGCACTTCTGTCACGCCCTGCATCACTTCAGTTGCGTCGTAGCGGGCGCCGACCACGGCGTTACCTCCCATTTCCGCAGCGTGCTGCAACATCAGGTCGAAGGCCTCGGAACGCGTTTTCTCGCACAGGTTGGTCAGCAAGGTGATGTTGCCGCCGACCAGCGTCTGCAAACTGGCCCCGATGGTCCCAAAGATCGACCGTGAGCGCACCACAATTCCGCGAACTACGCCCAGGGTTCGCACTACACGATAACCGTCGAGTTCGAATTGCGTAGTCACCATGTTGTGTTGAACCATCCGTCCCACCGCTGCGGTATAAGCACCCATTGCTCCTCCGAGAAGATCAGTTTCTATTGCAACGAGTCATTCTAGTTCAGAATCGATCACAAATTCTGAAGCGTCGGGACTCCAACTTACGCGCAGCAGATTCGGTTTACAGCAGATCTGGCAATCCTCGACATAACGTTGACGACTGCCGGCGGACTCGTCCACGGTTGTCTCAT
Organism: Terriglobia bacterium; assembly: GCA_963847715.1. Taxonomy (GTDB): domain Bacteria; phylum Acidobacteriota; class Terriglobia; order Terriglobales; family Acidobacteriaceae; genus Acidiflorens. The sequence continues at coordinate 543,914 of CAWKAZ010000012.1, read as the reverse complement.
TCCATTCTCCACACCCGGCGCAAGCATAACCGCTGACCATAAGGCCATTCTATCGCCGCGAATATGTACGTCTCCCAACCCGCACACTAGCCGCCTATATAATGGGGTTCCCTCGGGAGGATTCATGGTCTCGCGTCGCGGTTTTCTGCAGAATAGTTCCCTCGCCATCGGCGCCACCATCCGGTTGGGCGGTCTGGCCCACGCAGAAGCAGGCGATGCAGCACTTCCGCCGGCTATCGCAGCTCTTCAGACACGCCGTAGCGAAGCCACGCCGATCACCATCGAAGAGCGCGCAGGGCGACAGGAGAAGGGACGACGCTTGATGCGTGAGAATGACCTGTCCGCCATTCTGATCGCGCCCAGCACTGCACTCCGGTACTTTACCGGTATCCACTGGGAAGGCGGTGAGCGACTCTTTGCCATGGTATTACCCGCGAAAGGAGACGCGTTTTACGTGGCTCCGGCGTTTGAGGAAGGTCGCGCGAGAGAGCAGATCTCGCAAGCGCCTGAGGGCAGTAAGCCTGACGTTCGAGTGTGGCAGGAGGACGAGAGTCCCTACGAACGAGTTGCGCAAGGATTGAGCGACCGCGGCATCGCCAGCGGCGTCATCGGCATTGAGGAAACTGCAAAGTTTGTATTCACCGACAACCTACGAAAAGCGGCCGCCAGCGCCACGTTCAGCAGTGCGACTCCGGTGACTGCGGGATGCCGCATGATCAAGAGCTCGCATGAAATCGAACTGATGCGCCTGGCGGCGAGCGTCACGCTCGCAGCCTATGAAGCTACCTACCGCTCGATCAAGGTGGGGATGACGCAGAAGGATGTTGCTGGTTTCGTCGAAGCGGCGCATCGCAAACTGGGATTCGAAGGCGGTGCCGATGTGCAAGTCGGGGAGTTTTCCGCTTTTCCGCACGGCTCGGTCGCCGCGCAGGACATTCGCGAGAGCACGATTGTGATGATGGATGGCGGCTGTTCCGTACAGGGTTATCAGAGTGACATCACGCGCACGTTTGTGCTCGGCAAGGCCAGCGACAAAATGAAGCAGGTGTTTGACATCGTTCACCGAGCGCAGAGTGCGGCCCTGGCGGCAGCAAAGCCCGGCGTCGAGGCTGGTTCCGTGGATGCTGCCGCCCGCAAAGTCATTACCGACGCGGGCTACGGCTCCGACTACAAATATTTCACGCATCGCCTGGGACACGGCATGGGCATGGACGGCCACGAGTGGCCATACCTGGTTCGCGGTAACCAACTGAAACTCCAGCCGGAGATGACCTTCAGCGACGAGCCGGGAATTTATATTCGGGGAGAATTTGGCCTTCGTCTCGAGGATGACATGCACATCACGGAAAATGGCGCAGAACTATTTACTCCGCAGAGCCCTTCCGTGGAGAACCCGTTCGGAAAGAGTTAGATCGCATTATTTCAACGGGACACTGTAGTGCGAGCAAAGGACGCGCCAGCCGTTTCCCACTCTTACCCAGACGTCAGTCAGACGGTCGCGATACTCGTAGGGCTTGCCATTGGAACGCCCAAGTTCGTGGTATGCCCCGGTCACCACAGCGATGTTGCCGCCGCGCACACGCACCCGAAGATCCGACAATTCGGCGATTTCCACTTTGACGGTCGGGTCGGCGCTGTGTGTGATGTAGCCTGCCTTGCTGTAGGTGTTGCCGTCCTCAACTGTGATCACGAAATCTTCGGTCAGGAGCGATGACAGAATGTCGATCTCCCGGTCTTTGTAGGCCGCGGTCCATTTTTCTTCCAGCCTTTTCACTTGAGCAGCGGCACCCGGCTCTTGCGCTGCCGAGCGAATAGCGAGGAAAACAAGAAGGACGAGAGTAAGCCTCGACGCCATGCATGCCCCCAGTCATCTATGTGATATCAGGTGAGTGGCTAGTGACAAGTTCCTCCGGAGATGCCGTCAAGCTGATTTCGGTGGGCTTATTCGACGACCCATGCCTGCACGCGGCGGAGCAATGAAGCGGGAGCTTCTGCATCAAGCACGACTAGACCATCCTGATATTGACGGGAATAGATGCGGGCGCCCGCCTGTAATTGGGCCAGCATCTTGCCCTCTTTTTGTGGAATTCGCAGGCGCACGCGGCGTGGACGGTCTTCGTCAAGCAGGGCATCGACGCGATCGAACAGGGTGCCGAGTCCAATCCCTTTCGCCGCTGAGACGTGCACCGTTTGGTCGTCGTCCCGCAAGGAATCCCGTTGTTTGGGCAGCAACAGGTCGATCTTGTTCATCACTCGCAGGCGTGGCTTCTTATCGGCTTCCAGTTCTTTCAGAACACTTTCAACCTGCGCGTCCTGCTCGGCCGAGACCGGACTGCTGGCATCGGACACCTGAATGATGAGTGTCGCTCGTTGCACTTCCTCGAGCGTCGCGCGAAATGCTGAAACCAGCGTATGCGGAAGCTGGCGGATGAAGCCCACCGTGTCCGAGAACAGAACCTTGCGCTTGGATGGCAACTCGGCGCCGCGAATGGTGGGATCGAGCGTGGCGAACATCCGCGACGATTCGAGAACTTTCGAATGAGTCAGCACATTAAACAGAGTCGACTTGCCAGCGTTTGTATAGCCGACCAGGGCCACCGTCGCTACTGGAACAGATTCCCGCCGCTGCCGCTGTTGTGCGCGGATGCGGCGCACATTTTCAATTTGCTGCTTCACGTGCCGGACGCGCCGGTAAATCTTCCGCCGGTCGGTCTCGAGCTGGGTTTCGCCAGGTCCGCGTGTGCCGATGCCACCGCCAAGTTGTGACATCTCCACACCACGGCCGGCCAGTCGCGGCAGCATGTATTCCAGCTGAGCCAATTCCACTTGCAGCTGACCTTCTCGGGTACGGGCGTGCCGCGCAAAAATATCCAGGATCAGCTGGGTGCGGTCAATGACGCGCGTGTTGACGACGCGCTCGATATTGCGCTGCTGCGATGGCGAGAGGTCATGATCAAAGAGAATTACGTCCGCGGAAACCGACGCGGCCGCGCCTGCAATTTCTTCGAGCTTGCCCTTGCCGATCAGCGTTGCGGGATCGGGCCGATCGCGGCGCTGCATGAATTTGCCTGCGATCTGTGCGCCAGCACTCGTGGCAAGCGTCCGCAATTCATCGAGTGATTCGTCGGAGCTGAACTCTGGGGCGTGGGGAGGCAATGACGAAGAAGGTGAAGCCACGTTAGTGGCGTGATCCCGGGCTGCCTGCGCTCCGGGAGTGATGGTTTTGGCGCCGGTCTTCCCGCCGCGTCCCTTGGTGCGAAACTCTACGCCCACCAGGAACGCACGTTCCTGCCGCTCGGCTGGATTCAACAGCGCCTTAGGCTCTTTCCGCGAACTAATTCGCGAGCCACTTTTCGAGCTATCTTTCGAACTCGCACGGCTACTCAATCTGGAGTCATCTCGAGGCAAGCAAACTCACTTCATCCTTCCGTGCCGGAAGCAGAGTTCGGAATCGCCGCGTCGCCGTGAGACACCACCGCCGTCGGCTTTCCCTCCGCGTGGCCGTGGGCACCTCTCGAAATGACCACCGTGGAAATTGCATGCTTGAAGATGAGCTGCTCCTGATTGCTGGTTTCGAGCACGACGGAGTACTTGTCGAACGACCTGATCCGGCCCGTCAATTTCACTCCACTGACTAGATAGATCGTAATGTTGTGACGTTCCTTTCGTGCCGTGTTGAGGAAGGAATCCTGAATGTTTTGCTGTGCCGGCTTGGCTTCCATACGCCGATCTCCTTTTTGGGGATTCGATGCTGCGCCATGTGCTAAAAGGGAGGACGATCGGCTGCAGCTCGCTTCCTGTCGGCTCCTACAATACGGCCTTGTCCCGTGCTTTTCAACTTTTCGCGCAACAATATTCTCAGGGGCTCCGGCGCTGAAATCAGGCGTTCAGGGGCCGGAGTTGGCGTGGCGGATGGGTAGATTGAGCGGGTTTCATTTCCTTGGTCCGGCATCTACAATCGTCAGTTCCAGAACAGAGCCTTAGAACAGGAGCCCGACTTGAGCGACATCAATTTCCCCAGCGATCTGAACAGTAACCTTCTGATGGTGTTTCGTTTCCTGCACTTTATCGGCGGCATCACCTGGCTTGGCCTGTTGTATTTTTTCAATCTGGTAAATGTCCCCTTCATGAAGAGCCTCGACCCGGCCACGAAGGGCAAAGTCCTCCCCAGCCTGATGTCGCGCGCCCTGTTCTGGTTCCGGTGGGGATCGGTGCTGACTGTGCTGATGGGTTTGGCTTACTGGGGCAAAATCGTCGCGGTCGACGCCAAGAACGGAGGCGCTACTTCCGGCGTCCCCATGGCGAGCTTTTTCATTATTTGGACGGTCGCCTGGGCACTCATGTATGCCTGCCTGATCCCCGGCAAGGGGGTGCTCGACAAGGGGCCGGTGCTGGCTGTCATTTACACCCTGATCTTGGTCGCGGCTTCCCACGTCTTTCTGCATCTGAACAACCACGGATGGGAAAGCAATGAATTGCTGGCGATTGGCATTGGCGGCGGGATGGGCTGGGTGATGATGCTGAACGTCTGGGGTGTGATCTGGCGCGCCCAGAAGAAAATCATCAATTGGACGTCCGACAATGCGGCCAATGGCACGCCGATTCCAGACAAGGCGAAGTATCTGGCGCGGCAGGCATTCCTGACGTCGCGCGCGAACTTTGTGATGTCGTTCCCGCTGCTGTTCTTTATGGCGGCCGCAAACCACTACCCGATGTTCGGAAAATAGGGTGAACCGACGATCTCCGGGCGACGCACTAGCGTAATCTCGTACCCGCCGCTCGGACTCCCTACAATGTCTCCAGATGCACGAGCACTTGGACACCATGATGGTTTGGGCAGGTGCGCGCGAAGACTGGCGGCCTGTCTCGAAAGCGGCGACGGGCGGATGGCTCCTCTTCTATGCCGCCTTTCTGGTCTATGCCTTCGCCATGCATGGCGGCTATCTGTTCATTGATTCCGCGAACCTGGTTGTGCATGAGGGCGGCCATCTGCTGTTCGCATGGTTCGGGCAGACGCTTTGCCTGTGGGGCGGAACCATCCTGCAGTGGGCTGTACCTTTCTTGCTCGCCGTATATTTCTTCCATCAACGGCAAGTGGCTGCGTTTGTGTTCTGCTTGTTCTTCTTTTTTGAAAACTGGCTTTATACCGCGACGTACATGGCGGACGCTCGCGCCATGATCTTGCCGCTAGTGACGGCGGGCAATTCCGAAGTTGCGGAGCATGACTGGAACGCAATTTTCTCCAGCCTGGGAGTGCTACAGTACGACACAACCATCGCGGCGATCGTGAGAACGCTGGGCTGGTGCGGGATGATCGCAAGCGCCGGCTGGCTGGCGATGCGGATGAGAGCTACGTCGCAGTCGTAGCCACCGGTTTCGGGGCCAGGTTCCAGGGCTTGCCATCAAAATGTGACGGCAGCGCCAGGCCAAATAGCTTCAGGATCGTCGGCGCAACGTCCACGATCGCTGGCTTCTCCTCGACAAATTTGTGGCTCGAAAATAAGACACCCGGAACCAATCGTGGATCGATGCAATGGTCCCCGCTCCACGCTTTCGTGTTGTCCTCGAAAATCTGGCTGGTCACTTTGCCCATCACTGAATCCCACGACGCGCGATATCCAGCACCGTAACCGACGAGCAGGTCGGGAGCATTCTCGGAGTATGGTCCCTTGTAGAACTCGTCTGTTACAAACACGCCGGTGACACCCACCGTGCCCGAAGCCGGATCTTTCAACCCGCTCAACTTGTCACGCAGTTCATCCTTCAACGCATCGACTTCGGCAGGATCGACGATTCCCTGCTTCTCTCGGCCTTTGATGTTGAGATAGAGTCCGTTTAAGCCCATGGTGTAAGCACGGGTGCGCGACCAGTCGACGTCCTCGAACCAGTCACCGCTCTCGGTCTTGCCCTCTTTCAGCGCGAGATATCCGTTCTGATGCAGCCATGCGTTGAGATTCATGCACCGCGCGAACGATTTGAAACCGTGGTCGGAGATAACCATCAGCAGCGTGTCGTCATCGATCTTTTCCATCACGCGGCCGATGAGTTTATCCATGCGCTGATACAGGTCTTGAATCACCTCGCGGCGTTCACTCTTCGGCACGTCGCGGGCGGCTGGATGATCTTCCTCCAAATAACGCCAGAACATGTGCTGGACACGGTCGGTGGTATCGAAGACGCAGGTGCAAAGCCCCTGCTTCGTTTTGTCCAGCGCATCGAACAACATGCGTTCGCGGTCTTCGTGATTGCCATAGGCCTGCGCGAGGAATGCATCGTCATCGAGCACGTGCTCGTTCAACGCCCACGTATCTTCGGCAAGACCGAGCGTCGCATAGGGGCCAAAAAGTTTGGCCAGATAAATGGAGTATGTGACGGGATGCGAGATCGGCAGGTCGGGATGGCCCGGGTCAATATTGACGGGCGTGACGTAAACCTCGACCTCGGGTGAAACTTCCTTGAGATAGAAGCGGCAGATGCCATGCGCCGTCATCCCCATCCCAGCTTTGAATTCCGCAGTGATCCACTCGGAGTACTCGCCGATTTTCAGCGTGAATTTCTCGGAACCCACAACAAAACGCGCCGACTTTGAGCCGGCATCCGGCTTGATTTCATAAGCCATGCGCACTTCGCCAGCGCCCTCGACTAGCGGATTGTCCGGCCCGGGAACATACGATCGGCAAACACCATTGACTCTCTCTATGGGCACACGCACTCCACCCTCGCGGAACTTGTCGCTCGTCATTCGCGTCGTGCATAGGCAGAAGGTTCCCTGGCTGCCTTTGAGATCCGGAACGCACATACCGGATAGCATGACTCCCTGAAATTTTTCCGGCGGAAAAGTCACTGGGACTCGAATCACTGAACTGAAAATTCCGGCATCGCCCAGCCAGTGCCAGAACGGCGTGCCTTTCCGCATGGCTTTGATTTCCGTCTTCCCGAATGGAATTGAATACTTTCCGATCTTGATATGCCGCTTCGGACCTTTGATTTCAGCAGACGAAAGAAAGGGCAAATAGTTATTCGTATCGCGCGCGAGGAAGTCGTAGATGTTGTGCTTGCCAGGATTCACTCCCGTCATGAAGGTCGACCATGCCACCGGAGAGATGGCGGGGAATGTAGTGCGCAACTTTGAGAAGGTTCCCCGGTCGCGCAGCTTCGCGAGATTCGGCAGGCGGCCTTCCTTCATGAAGCGATCGGCAAGCTCGGGATCCATTCCGTCGAATCCCAAAATCACCGCCCGCTCGAATGTCGCCTTCCCGTAGGCATTGCGTCGCCGGAGGAAACGAAATAACTGACGGAACGGCCATGTCATCAACGCATAGAACGAATAAAGGAATGCGACAAAGATGGCCCAGAACGAGGAGAGGACGGCAAATCCCGCGCCGGGGCCGGCATAGGCATGGGCAATGGCGGGCGCAAGGATGAGAGTAAGCAGCAGGAACCGTGTGGCGCGGGCATTCTTGCCCAGGAAAGGCGTGCCCTCTTGACGCGGTTTCGGCTGTGACCGTGCCCACAGCGACTTGATTGCCGATTTCGACACGCGGACAGGAATGTCCGCGCCACACAATCTTTTCATATTTTGATCCCCAGCAGTTCCTTGAAAATAAATCCAGCAATCATCGACAGGATGAAGAACAACCAAATCCAGTTCATGCCATAGCCGGCGATCTCGATGTTGCGATCTGGATAATTGATGGAGATGGAGTCGAGCGGACTATTAGCCGGAAGCTCCGGTTCGGCCGACGAAAACATGCGACTCCAAAATTGCCCGCGCAACCGAATCGTCGAAATTCGCGACAGGTCGTTGCCGATGAAAACTGTCTTCTCCACGCTCTGGCCGCCAGCGGTGACCTTTGCCACATACTTCCCATCTTTGGTGCCGGCCAATCGCCAGACAATCTCGTTCCCATCGGTGATGTGGACCGGTGGCGCGGTCATCGTTATTTCCGGCGGGAGGTCGAGCGTCACGTCGTTCAGTGCGTCGCTGCCGGTGAGATGAGCCGTCATGAGAAACGCCGCGTTCACGGGCAGCGGAGTCTGACCAAGATAACGATCGATCTGCACCATGAGCAGCGTGATGGGAACGATGACGTAAAGCAGCGGCATGAACGCGAGTTTCAGGTAGCGACCGGTGCCTCGCAGGATTTTCCCGTATGAGCCCATCACTACGGGGATCTGATCGCGAAAGAGCCGCACCGCCAGCAGGTGTGCTTTCAGTTGGTCCTTTGCAATACCAATCGCCTTCTGATCGGAGGTGTAGCCGAAGAGCACGACCATCACCAGCCCAATGACGAGTGAAACGATGATCACGATCGCGAGCGGACTCGTCAGCAGCGCGGGACCAAACGCCGCGATTGCCGCATAATTCGTCATCGGATGGGAGAAGGCAGTCACGCTACTCGATGTATCCCAGTCCGCGCAGCCGTTTCTGAATTTCTTCTTTCGATGTGCTGCTCTCGTCGGGAATGATCTTCTTGGTCTCTTTCTCCAGCATGTGGATCACGAATTCATCGATCGATTCGTAACCCGCTGCGTCCGAACATTGCTTTACTTTCTCGAGCAGTTCGCCTTCGATCTTTACCTTATGTGAACCGAACATGTGTATCTCCAGATTTCAGGTTTCAAGGTTTCAGGGTTTCAGAGACTAATGCCCTTGAAAAACTGACTGACCTTTCATTTCTTGCGTCTTCGTGATGCCGAACTCGGCCAGGATGGTTGGCGCGATATCGGTGAGGGCTGGGGCATCGGCGGCAATCTTGCGGTTGCTCAATAGCACTCCCGGAACTTTGGTGAAATCCATGCAGTGATCGCCGCTCCATGCGTTGGTGTTTTCTTCCAGCACATCCGGAGGAAACGCGCCCAGAATCGTCTTCCATCCGGCGCGGTATCCGCGGTTGTAACCAACCAAGGCGTCCGGGCCCGAGTGCGCGTACGGCCCCTGATACACTTCACTCGCAAAATCGATTCGCGTGATGACCTGCGAGTTGTCCTTCGGGTCGCGAATATCGAGGAGCTTCTGCCGGAGTTCTGCGAGCAGCGCGTCGGCCTGCGCGCCAGGCTCCACAATGCCTTCGCGCTCGCGTCCTCGAATATTCAGGTAGAGCCCGTTCAGCCCCAGTCCATACGCACGAGTGCGGCTCCAGTCCACGTCTGAGAATGGCTCGCTCGCATCGCCGGTCACGCCTTCTTTCCGGGTGATATAGCCATTGTTCAACAACCATGTATTCAGGTTGAACGAATGCCGATAGGGAGCAAATCCATGATCGGAAAGCACGAGCAAAGTTGTGTTTTCATCGACCCTCGGCATTACTTCGCCGAGCACTTGATCGATCTGCTGGTAAAACTCTTCGAGCGCGGTCCCGTACTGGGCAGCAAGCGCGGCGTTGTACGCAGGATGCTGCGGGTCAGTGAGTCGCCACATCATGTGCCCGTTCAGGTCGAGGCTGGAGAAATAGAAGAAAAACAGGCCATCCTTGAACTTCGGGAACTCCACATCGAAAGCGCGCCGGTGTTCGGAAAGGACGGTGTGGGCCTGTTCAAGATATTCTTTGTCGTCTAGCACGCCGGCGCTGCGAGCCTTGGTGTCTTCGGCAATGCCTTGCGTATGGAACTCGCCAATCTGTTTGGCTAAATCGGCCGAGTAGCTGGACGGCGTGGAGATGGGCAGCGCCGGATTTGCGGGGTCGATGTTAATCGGCGACACGTACAACTGAAAGCGCGGATGCGTCTGCTTGAGGTAGAAGCGGCACATACCTTTTACGTTGCCGATGATCGGCATCAACTGGAATTCGACCGGGACCCAACCGCTCCATTCGCCTTCTTTTAGAACGAACTGTTGGTTCTGAAACGCGATGCGGGCAACGGGCTCAAGCGGATCGACGTCGACGGTGAACGGCTCGGTGGCTGGCGGCGAATTCTTGCGAAAGGTGTTGGCGGGACCAATCAGGTCCGCCGCGACGCGATTGTTTTTCACGTCAACCTGCGCGACTTCCCCACCCCCACCGTCGACCGCACCTGCTGCGGCAGTGGGGTCGTCGGTATAAAAAGTAAATGTTCCGTAGGTTCCGCGCAGATCGGGCGTGCCCATGCCGGAGAGAGTCTTGCCTTTGGCCGCGATGGGAGGAAAGTTGGCCGGGATCCGATAAACGTAGTTGGGAATATTCTTGTCGTCGAGAATCTCCCAGAAAGCCTTGCCATGCCGCAGCTGTTCAGCCGAGCCACCACCGAGCGGCACGACCCAGCTGCCGATGTGGAAGCTGTGCTTCGGGCCTTCTACCTTCGACGTGGAAAAATAAAGCTCAAAGGTTTTCGGGTCGCGGTGGATGAAGTCGAAAATACCGTGGCCGCCCGCATTCATTCCTGTGATCAGGTTCGACCACGCCACCGGACTCTGCGGCGGCACGCTCGTGGTCAGACGCCGGAACGATCCCTCGGAAGCCAGGCGGGCAAAGTTTGGCATCTTGCCTTCGGCCATGAACTTCTCCAGCAGGTCAGGATCGAGCCCGTCAATTCCCAGAATAATCAGCTTCTTCGATCCCGCCGCTCCGGCGCGGGCGTGCTGGCAGGAAACGAGCACGGTCAGGCCCGCGGCACATAAGGCCAGCAGGCACACGAACGAAAGCTGCTTTCTAAAGGGCGCTGTCACTGAAATTTGATCTGCAATATGGTCCGGCTTCCTGGCCAGCGATGAGCGGCGATCACGGCATCGCCACTAGAGGAGATCCCGAGGAGCAGGTACAACGATTGTACAAGGAGTTCGATGGACGTCAAGACTCGTGGCCCGGCCATGCAGAGCCTTCCCAAACCTATGACAATCAAGGGCTTTGATCAAATAGCGGCGCTGCCTTTACACTTACTATCATGATTCGAAGACCGCTCGCTGGCCTGGCACTTATTCTGCTTGTTTTACCCTTCGCTTATGCTGCTTCGAAACCGAACATCGTACTGATCACGATCGACTCCGCACGAACCGACCGCATGGGGTTTATGGGCGCAAAGGGCGCGCTCACGCCGAACCTGGACCGTCTGGCGGCGGAGAGCATTGTCTTTGATCACGCCTATGCGCAGGCTCCTGGTTGCGTTGTTTCCCATGCCACCATTCTCTCGGGAGCGTATCCGCAGAGCACCGGTATGAGCGAGATTGGCGGGACGCTGACTCCGTCGCTTCCCTATCTTCCGGAATTGCTGAAGGCGCAAGGCTACCGCACCGCGGCCTTTGTGGGTTCCATCGATCTTGACCCGGCGAATGGCCTGGCACAGGGCTTCGACCGCGGCTTCCAGCGATACGACACAGATTTTCGCCCCGAAATCCCGGGAGATCCTCGCCCGCCCATCACCGAGCACCGTGGCACTGCCGTTCGTGGGAAGCGTACTCGCCTGGCTGGATCCTAACGCAAAGTACGGACCATTCTTTCTGTGGGTCCATCTCAGCGATGGGGACGCGTCGTCTCGCGCTTCCTACGACGCGGCAATGAAAGCGGCTGACGCCGCCGCTGGCAACATCGTGTCGACGTTGAAAGAACAGAAGATCGAGGGAAACACAGCCATCATCGTCGTTGCTGACCACGGCCAGGGCCTCGGCGCTCATGAAGAAGACAGTCATGGAATCTTTCTCTATGACGAAACAATTCATGTTCCTCTTCTACTGAAGCTACCGGAGGCACAGGGCACCGCGAAAGCGACAACAACCCACGTCGCCGCCAAGGTAAGGCTGGTAGACATCGCTCCGACGCTGCTGGAAATTGCCGGTATTCCCGTGCCCTCGCAGATGTTCGGACAGTCGCTGTTGCGCGTTGCCAAGTCCGGAGGAGTGGCGATCAGCCAGCCTACTCCCGCGGCGACCTGTCGCAACGCGGATTCGGCTGGAGTGCCCTCGAATCCTGGCGGGCGGGGAAGTATCTCTACATTCGCGCTCCAAAACCAGAACTGTATGACCTGAACGGCCGACCCAGCCGCCGTTCATAACCTGGCTCAGACGTCGAAAGGCACCCTCGACACGATGGCCGCGCAACTCGACAGTTTCGACCGCCGCTTCAGCGGCGAGGGCAGCAAGACATCGGCGCAGCTGAGTTCGTCCGAAATGCAGAAATTGGCTTCGCTTGGATATGCCGGCCTGGAAAAGTCGGCTCCCACGGCAGCGACAGTGACTGGCACAGATCCAAAGGACAAAATAGCGACTGCCAACAAAGTGATCGAAGCCGCATCGGCCCGTGGCCAATCAAAACCGGAGCGCGTCATCGCTACTCTCGATCCCATTGTCGGGGCTGATGCCAATCTTTATCTGGCGCAATACACGCTTGGAGTGGCGCAGGCAAGGAAAGGGCAATACACTGAAGCGGCGAAGCACCTGCACAAAGCGATTGAACTCCAACCCGACTCGGCCTGGGCCCACTACGAAATCGGCGCGACGCTCGTCAAAACCGGCGACTTTAAGACTGCCATCGTGCACTTGGAAATCGCGACCGGACGCCTGCCAAACTTCAACCCGGCACACCTCGCCCTCGCTGAGGCATACGATCATGCGGGCCGCGCCGATGACGCGAAGAAGGAACGCAGCAAAGCGTCCCAGAAATAAATTTGATCGGATTTACTCGGGCGACTGATTCTTTAGCTGCGCAGCTTTAGCGCGTTCGCGGTTCGCGTTCTGATCCTGTCCGAGTTGGTGATACGCTTCGCCCAGGAAATAGTGGGCTTCCGCGGAAGTGGCATCCGACTTCACGGCCCGTCCTAGCTTTACGACTGCCTCATCGGGATGTCCGTTCAAGAGAAGTAGCCGGCCATACGTCAAGTTTGTCTGGAAGTGATCTGGATCTAGTTCCAGGGCCTTGTCAAACTCCGTTACGGCCTCGGGCACATGCTTCAACTTAAGATGTACCGCTCCCAGATAGAAATGTAACTGGGGAGACTTCGGCGTACAAACCACCGCTGCCTGCATCTCAGGAAGCGCCGCTTCCCACTGTCCGGTTTTGACCAACGCCAGCCCCAGCTCGTAGTGCGCCATACCGGATTCCGGGTTCTTTTCAGCGGCGGTATGCAACACCGGCAAGGCCTCCTCGTACTTCTTGACGTGGACGAGGGCGCGCCCCAGTTCGAGATAAACACTGGTCATTTCAGACTCGTGCTGCAAGACATCGCGCAGGTTCGCAATCGCGCCGTCGTAGTTGTCTTCTTCCATTGCAACCAGTGCCCGGTGAAACTTGTTGGCAATCTCAATCTTGTCCTTGGGATCAACTACAGCCTTGTCGCTGGCCTTGCTGCTGGCACTGTCCGAGGCCAGATAACCGAGCGCGCGAAGTTTTTCCGCCTGAGCAGGGTCCATCTTGGTCTGCTCGGTCGCCGCGCTGCTGGTCTTCTGCAGGAAATCTGTCATCTGCGAATCCAGCGTGTCGGCAACGGCTTTCGAAGCATTCGCGAGATTCTGAAGCGCGCCCGGATCGGACGATTGGTCATACAGCTCCCGCTTGGGCGCCTCCACGTAGAAGTATTTTCCCGCGCGCCACGAACGCAATTCCGCCCATCCAAAGGCGCGGTGACCATAATTCGTCTCGGAATAAACCGGATGTTCCGCCGGCTTCGCCTTTTCGTCGGCAGCCGACTTCGTATTCTCGATCAGTGGCAACAACGATCGCGCCTGCATAGCAGCCGGAGGCAGGATGCCTGCCGCCTCGAGCAACGACGGGGCAACATCCGCCAACGCCACTCGCTCCTCGACCCGTTTTCCTCCCGACCGCCCTGCCGGAAGCTTCAACAGCAGCGGGACATGAATCGTCTCGTCATACAGAAACATTCCATGGCGCTCTTCTCCGTGCTCGCCAAAGGCCTCACCGTGGTCGGCAGCGATCGCAATCACGGAATTCTGATACAAACCGTGTTTCTGCAATACCGCGACAAAACTGCCTACGATGGAATCGGCATACGCGATTTCGCCGTCGTACGGAGCGGGAGCATAGTGCGACTTGAACGGCTCCGGCGGGTCGTAAGGGTCGTGCGCATCGTAGAAATGTAGCCAGATAAAGAATGGACGCTGCTGGTGACGGCTCAGCCATCCCAGGGCACGGTTAGCGACATCCTCGGCGCGCCGTTCGATGCTCTTGTAGCGATCTTCTCCCGGCTTGCGCTGGTGGAAATTGGCGTCGTAGACGTCGAAGCCGCGCTCGAAGCCGGGAGCCGTGCCCGCAGGATCGAGAATGTAGGCTCCGAGGAAAGCCGCCGTGTGATAGCCGTGCTTATGGAGCAGATCCGGGTAAGTAGGGCAGACTCCGCACTCAGCGGCGCTCCCAGATCCTCGACATGATTGAACTGAGGATAAGTTCCAGTGAGCAAGGCGGCGTGGGAGGGAGTGGTTAAGCGGAACCTGGGCGTAAGCTCGCGTGAAAACCACGCTCTGCTTGGCGAGAGCATCGAGGTTGGGCGTCAGACCGCGGTTGGATCCCATGAATCCCATGCGATCCGCACGCGTCGTGTCGAGGGTGATGAGGATGATGTTTGGGGACTTTGCACTCGCGGCGACGGTACGAAGTGCGAATTTCGAAGAGTCCACCGGGCCAGCCACGGCTCCCGCGCATTGCAAGACAACGAGGGCCAAAAGGGAGTGCCGGGCTCGCATAAGAGGAGTGAAAAAAGTCTAGCACAGCGCGACGGCGTATCAACTGCGGGGGCACCGGGACAAAAAAAGGCCAGCCTCGCGGCCGGCCTTTTTTACTAATTCCCGACTGAGTTAGAAATCGAACCGAATAGCCAATTGCGTGATCCGAGGTCCACCAGACTGCTGGTTGCTGAAAGTTGAGGTCGACCTTCCGAAGTTTCCATCGTTCAGATTGGAGTCTGGCGGCAGGAAGTTCGGGTGGTTGAGAATATTGAAGAAGTTACCTTCGAATTTCAAAGCAGAATGCTCCGTGATCTTGAAACTCTTGGCGAAGCCGATATCAGTGTTGAAGAATCCCGGGCCCACAAGTGAATTGCGCTGCATTTGTCCAAGAGCCTTACCTTGGCACCAGAGCCCCATATTGACGGTCAACGGACACGCAATTCCTGCTTGAGCCGTTGTAGTCGATCCATTCAACATGCCCCACAAGCAGTTAGAGTCCATTGTGCAGTCGGTGCTTGTCTTCAGGAAGCCAGTGGCAGGGCTTACATTGTGGTTAATGGCACTAGTGATCGTGCCAGGACCGATGTAATTGGCTCGATCGTTGAACTGCGTATCCTTGTTGCTATCGACGGTGCTGTTGTTAATCGAGAAATCAGCACCGCTTTGCACAGCCACGATTCCCGAAACGTTCCAACCTCCAATCCACCGGTTGCCTTTCGCGAACGGCAGATCATACACAAAGCTTGCAACGACCCGGTGCTTGACGTTGTAGTCGGCCGGCCCGTAGTCGAGGTGAGGATTCATGCTGTCGGTCGGATACGCGTTCCCACCTGCATTCTTGGTGGTAAACGTGTCGCTGACATCGTCCATACCCTTCGCGAACGTATAGTTGACGTTGAACTGCAGGCCATTTGAGAAGCGTTGCCGCAGAGTAGTCTGCCATGCGTGGTAATTCGAATCGCAACAATTCGAACGGAAGCCAATCGTGCTGTAAGCCGTGTTAACGGCCTTGGTTGAGAAACCGGCTGCCGTACGGCCATCGAAGTTGTTTCTGCCAATGATGGCGGTCAACTTGTGGCCGAAAGTCCCCACATAGTTAGACTCCACTACCATGTTCTTTGTCAGTTGGTACTGGAAGCCCAAGTGAGACTGCTCGTAATAGGGGGTTACAAAGTTCTGATCCATCGCGCGCAAGGAAGGTTTCAACGCCCCACCCGCGTAGACGGACGTGCCAGCATAGGGAGCGGTCACCAACTGGGCGGTCTGCGCCGGACTGATAGATGCGAGTCCCACCAAGGCGCCCAGTTCACCGATGGCATAGAACGGCGGATTGAAGCGGATGTTTTCAAAGACGTTGTTATAGAGGCGGTCGTAGTTGATACCAAATCCACCGCGCAGAACCAATTTCTGGTTCCCCATCAAGTCATAAGCAAAACCGAAGCGAGGCCCAAAGTTGTTCAGGTCCTTGTTCCAGAGATCGTGGTTCCTCTGTTGCGCCGCGCCGGTAGTAAATTGCGCGTAGTACGTGCTAGTGGACGACGGCCAGAACGGGTTCGGGTTGGTGCAGGCTGGAGGCTGGCAGGGATTGGGTTGCAAAACCGGCACGCCCTGATAAAAGTTTGAGTCAACGCCGGGCTGGAAGTTGTGCGGCGGACCAAAATACTCCCAACGCAATCCCAGGTTCACAGTCAAACGGCTGTTCACGCGCCAGTCATCCTGCATGTATGCAGCAACTTCGTTGGCGCGATAGCCACGGTAGAACTGCGGCAAGGTTCCCGTCGTTGGGTTGATGGCGCCCTGGGCATAGGCCAGGGAGCCGAGGTAGTAGCCCCCGAAGAGCAACGATTCCACGTTTTCAGTGAACGTGGCATCCGTGACCAGGTCCTCGACGTCCTGAGGTAGGTTCAGGCCGTTCCCATTAGCGTCAAAAATACTTCCATTGCGGGTGCGCCGGAACTCTCCGCCCCCTTTGAAGTTGTGCTTTCCCTTGGTTACAGAAAGATCGTCCTTGTAGATGAACTCATTCTCGGTAAAAAATTGGGGCAGATTGTTGGCATTACCCAGTGCCACGGCTGGCGTATCCCAAAAGGTGACCGTGGAGGGGCTGCCCGCGACACCTGGGTCGCCCGGAAAGTTAGCAGTATGGCGCACATAGGACATGCGTGCCTGGTTGAGAACCGTTGGGCTGAAGGTATGCGACCAAGTCACGCCCGCGTTCTGCGCTCGACCGTGGTTCGGGAGGGCAGGGCCCAATGTGTTGTTTCCACCCCCGAAAGCCGTGTTTGTGTCCGCGTTGTCGTATAGGTAAGCAACGTTCAGTTGGTCATTCGTACCCAACTTGTGGTCGAACTTTGCCGTATACCGCGCCTGGTTCAAACTGCTGGGCGCACCCACGGTGATCTGAGCATATACGGGGACCGGGTAAGTAATCGCGACAGGAATGCCACCGAAGACATTGACGTAGTTTCCGCCGGTGTAGAGCCCCTGAGCTGTGGCCGAGTAGCCCGGGCCATTTTGATCAAACTTGCAATTCTTCGCTCCCGAAGTACAGAGCGCCGGCTTCTGACCGCCAGCCATCTTTGCGTAAACCGGGCCGATGGTTGCATTGGAGCCGTTAGGGGCGGAAGTACTAAAGGCACCCGGACAAGGACCGGCAACGGATGTGCCCAGAGAAGCCTGAAGCGCAGCCTGCAACGTCGTGTTGTTACAGAAACCGGCGGGATCGCTCTCCATGAAAGTTGCGAACTGGCCGCCCTGCACGAAGTTCACAAAGTCGTTGGTATAGGTGTTTGCGGTTAGTGGGCTCGAGAATCGCAAGCGGTGAATTTCAGTGGTGAAATAGAAGAACGTCTTGTCCTTCACGATCGGTCCACCCACCGAACCGCCGAACTGATTACGAACGAGGGCATCTTTGTTGCCTGAGTTGTTGGAGAACCAGCTATTGGCCGCGAGAGCCTGAATGCGGTTGTACTCAAACAGGGATCCGTGCCACTGGTTGGTTCCGCCTTTGAGCACTGTGTCGGTCACAAACCCACCGGCCTTGCCATACTCTGCTGAGGGCGTACCCTCGATTACTCGATACTCTTCGATTGCATCGGGGGAGATGGTGGTGTTCGATCCGCCCGACCCTGAGCCCAGAGAACCCCCGCCGCCCAGACCCTGATCGTTGTTATCAAAACCTTCAACCATGAAGTTACCGCTGCCGCTTCGCGTGCCGTTTACCGCCGCTCCGCGATCCGTAGCCAAGTTGGCTTGGGCCGCGGGCTCAGCACCCGGAAGCAAGCCAATGAAGTCATTCGAGTTCCGGGCTTCCAAGGGCATATTGGCCCACACATTGTGGTCGATGTTCTGAGAGAGAGAGGAGTCCTCGGTCTGCACTAACTGGGTGCCGCCACCTTCTACGGTGACCTGTTCTGTGGCTGCGCCCACTTCCAACTTGATATCGCGCGTCGTCGCCACGCCCACGCTAACGACTATGTTCTGCACTTTCACCGACTTGAATCCCTTATTTACCAATTCAAGACTGTAGGTGCCAACAACCTCAAGCGCTGGGAAACGGTAAGTCCCGGCAGGCGTCGTCACAGTGGTAAAAACTGCGCCAGTTGCACCATTGGTCAACTTCACTTGGACCCCGGAAACAACGGCGCCCGTAGTGTCTGTCACCAAGCCTGACAGGTCGCCTGTTCCTTGCGCGAATGCTCCGGCGCAGAGGCTGAGAACAACGAAGGCCAACAGTAGGTAAGTCCAAGTGTTACGGAAGGCAGATTCCATTGCGATTTCTCCTGTCTGAATCTGGAAATCTAAAAGCGGTTCGTCCATTTACGTTTAGGCGAGGCCGAAATACCGCACGCATCCCAAGCACGCCCAATACAACGAACACCACACAAGTGCAATCTGTATTCCAAAAGATAACCGCATTAAGTCTTTACTCATCAGCATGATAGATTTGAAGTCGCAATTCTCTACGTTTTTCGGGATGACTTGGGGCGATGGATATATGAAATCGTGTAGATTGTCAGGGAGTGTACTGTAGTCCGGTAGAGCTAGTCCTGTATGACATCTCCGCCTGTCTTTCAACCTGGTAGCGGCGAGTTTGAGCGAGGCCTTGAGTTGTTCAACTGCGGCCACTATTTCGAGGCCCATGAAGTTCTGGAAGACGTCTGGCGCGGTATCGCTCGAGAACTCCCCTTCCGTCGGCATCTGCAAGGCATGGTGCAGCTAGCCGTCGCGTTTCATCACCAGTCCCGCAGCAACTATGTCGGTGCGCGTTCGGTGCTGGAGCGGGCTCTACGGAATCTCAATGGCTCGGATCTGTTCTTCTGCGAGCTTGATATGGAACGCCTGCGCGCTGACCTGGAACCGTGGCGGTGCTATCTGCAGCAGTGTGCGGTTGCGTCCCTTCCGGCAATCGCTCCTGCTTTGCCGATCATGCAAAGAAAGAGTCGAGGAAAGCGTCGCCGGAAGAATCAGCAGGCAAAGAAGACGCAGCGCGGTTAACCCTTGCGTTGTGTTTTATACGCAAACTCTCCCTGCTAGAATCGTCGTCTTGTGAAGGCGCGCGTGTCAGGATCGCCTGTCGAACTCAGCTCTGGGGCGGAGTGGGTGCCTCTGCTCGACTTGCGTCGTCAGTACGTGAGCATTCGAGAGGAAGTCCTCGCTGCCATCTCGCGGGTTTGTGATTCGCAGAACTTCATTCTCGGTCCTGAGGTGGAAGCTCTGGAACGTGAGATCGCCGCGTTGACCGGAGCGGCCGCTGCGGTTGGGTGCTCGTCTGGTACGGAGGCGCTCTGGCTGGCGCTGGTCGCGGCCGGCGTCAAGCCTGGCGATTCTGTGATCACGACCGCGTTCAGTTTCTTCGCTTCCGCTAGCTCGATCGTGCGGGCGGGGGCGACTCCGGTCTTCGTGGATGTTGATCCGGGCACGCTGAATCTCGATGCCGACCTCGTCAGCCGCCGTCTGCGGGCCACAAGTTCGGAGAAGATTCGCGCCATTCTTCCCGTCCATCTTTATGGCCAATGCGCGAACATGGACGCCTTCGACCGCATCGCGAGTGAGTTCGATGTCGCCATCGTGGAAGACGCCGCACAGGCAATTGGAGCGTCCTGGGACGGGCGCGGCGCGGGATCGCTCGGCATCACGGCTGCATTCAGTTTCTATCCCACCAAGAACCTGAGCGCCTACGGAGACGCGGGCATCGTCACAACCACGCGACCGGAGATGGCAGAACATATGCGGCAACTCCGCAATCATGGCAGCCCACGCCGTTACTATCACCATGAATTTGGGTGGAATGGACGCATGGATGGAATTCAGGCGGCAGTGCTGCGCGTGAAGATGAAGTACATCGCGGAATGGAACCGGCTGCGGCAGCAGCATGCCGCGACTTATGACCGGCTGTTTGCCGAGTCTGGACTTGTGTCGGGTGCGAATGCGCCGGTTCGGCTGCTGGCGCGGAGTCCGCAGGCCACACATGTGTTCCATCAGTATGTAATTCGCGCGCAGCGACGGGATGAATTGCGACAGTTTCTGGCCGAGCGGAAGATTGGGTCGGAAGTCTACTATCCGCTACCGCTGCATCTGCAGCCTGTGTTTGCGTATCTCGGACTTCGCGAAGGGGATCTGCCGGAGTCAGAACGGGCTGCGAAAGAAGTGCTGGCGCTGCCGATGTTCCCAGAGTTGCGGGATGATGAACTTCGGCGCGTTGCTGACGGGATTGCCTCGTTTTACAGCTAAAAACCTTTAACCACGGGGTGCACAGAGGAACACGGAGGAAATCAGTGCTTCTTTCGTGACTTCTTCGCGGTGTGCACGGGCACTTCTCCGGGCCCAAGCACGCGTCGGACGATGGGCGTGTTCAGCTTGTATTTGCGTTCGTAAATCTTGCCGGTATCATCTGGTACGCGAATCACGAAGGTGGGCAACGTTCCCTCTTTGTCGTAAGTTTCTTGCGTGACGGTCACGGGCAGAATGCCTTCCGTCCGCTCGCGATAGGCAGTCTCGTAGCGATGACGCTTCACGTTCCAGGTGAAGACGCGAATCTGGTTGAAGTCGAAGGGCAAGCCATCCTTGGGCTCGCTCAGTACGGTCAGATACTGCGAAACCTTCTTATCGCCATCCTGCACCTGATTGAGCACGAAGAACGCGACGATGCGCTGGCCTTCGGCGTACTGCGCGATGTCGAGTGGGACATCGACGTCGACCATGCGAGAAAGCACCCAACCAACGCGGTTGTGCGAGTCGCGCACGAGCCACCAGTCTTCGATCACGGGCACTGGCTGCTTGTCTTGTGACTTGCCCTGCGCGGACGACTTCGGCGGCGGTGCGACTGTTCCGGGCTTTTCGGCTGTGCCGCGTTTCAGCAATCCTAGCTTCTCGCCGGATGAAATTTGATACAGGTGTTCGGTGTCGCGTCCCGGTTCAACGTGGAGATTGGTATCGTTGCGCGTGATGCCCTGCGCTTGTATGGGATCGTTCAGATTATCCGCGGTCAGCTTTTGTATCTGATCGAAGACATCCTGACCGACCAGGAAGCGCTGTTCAATCCATCCCATTGCTCCGGTCGAAGTGCGCACCTTTACGAAGCGGCGATCATGGTCGAGGACTTCGACGCGCTCGCCATTTTTCACGGATCCAGCTTTGTCATATACGGCAGCAACGCGATCGCGGAGATTGGCCTGGACGGCGGAAACGTAGGCGACTTCGAGGACTCGTCCGCGACCGCGGTTGCAGGCGGAGAGTAAGGCGACAAGGATGAGTGGAATGGAGAACCTGAAGCGATGGGAAATGGATTTCACGGGGTCGCTTTCCACTATAACGCGAGGCGGTTTTTGCGGTGTTCCTTTGGTTGACTCGGGTCGCTTTCTGTTCTGAATCGTGTTTCGCTAAATCGGAGAGACCCTCCTATCTCGATCTTTTAGAATCAAAGATTTGGAAGCCAATTCCCGCTAGATCTTTGAGTTTAAAGGGTTTACTCGTAAGATATTTTTGAATCAATGGTTTAGCGTGAATTGGTCGCGCTTTTCGCCTTGTGTTCACTTCGTGCTGGAAGGCAGCCGTTTGTGGTTTGGGTAGGCGATCAGGATGGTATCAATCAAAGAGCAGTGCGGCCGGCGGCGCGGAGTCACACTTCTCGAAAAGCGCGAGAAGGGTGGCACCCATTTTTGTTTCTCTGCGAGGCACTTAGGCGCACACATTAATGCTTATCGGCACGAGATGGGGGCTACCCCGCCGCGAGCATCCACGGTCATTTAAGGCCCTTAAGGCCCTACGACTATCGATCCTGTAGCTGAGGAGTTTGTTCCGTACGTTACGGTAACTGTATAGGTCTGCTGCGTTGTCCCTTGCTGCACGGTACAGGTAGCCGGGGAAGTTGAGCTTAGGCACGTAATTCCTCCAGCGTTTGGAGTCGGCGTGACTGTCCACGTCGACTCGGTTGTGAGATCTAATTGTTGGTTTGATATGCCGTTGTTGTAGGTAGCCTGCGCGTTAAAGGTCGGCGCTCCGCCACTGGCGGCACTCACGTTCGCTTTGGGATTGGGACAACTTGTGGAGCTAAATGTCCCTAAGCACACCTCAAAATTGGTGACTGTGCCGAGGAATGCCGTTGCCATCGCGGTCGCGCTAATACCCTGTGCGGCGGCCGTGATCGTGGCCGTGCCGCCCGGGGCTACCCCCGAGACCGGGGCTGAGCCGCCGGTGAACGAGGAGACGCAAGTAGTTCCTGAAACAAAACAGACAGCGGCCGGGGTGTCGCTTGTCCATGCGACGCCGCTGGTAATCTGAGCCCTCGAACCGTCCGAATAGGTTCCCCAAGCTTGCAGGGTCGTCGTTTGGCCAACTTGTACCGATGGAGTTGGCGGCTGAATAGCGACTGTATTCAGTGTGTTGTCCGGAAAAAAGCCCTTACAACTGGCCCCGATGGCCACGATGACCAACACTCCGAATGCCAGCGACAACGGCAGTTTGCGCCCAGTAAACATAGATAATTGCCTCAGATTATGTGATTTTAACAGAACGGCTGGCGCGCGCATCCTCCGCGGTAGTGCATGGCCGGGGTCAGCGCCCGCGTTCCGACTTAAGGAACGAGCCTGCGGGGGGAACTTGCGCGGCGTTTTCTCGGCCCTCGACCAGCGTTTGTGCGCGTCGGCCGCACAACGACCGCAGGGGGCTAAACAGTTTGCTGAAAGACTCGGCTGCCAAGGTCCAGCCCCTAAAGGGGAATCTTAGGAAGTTACGGTATCGCTAAAGCGATACCCTGATACAAATCCGAGTTTTTCAGCAAAATGTAAAGCCCGTTTTGATTTGCGGGCCGAGTGTAAAGGATGTCCCGTAACGTTTTGTATAGGATGTCATGGAACTGCATACCCGAAGGGCCGCTCTTCCATGGCGATGCACGCATTCGTGGGTTTTTCCGCGGACTGTGGAACTCGTGCCCTTTCCGGCCGTGCAGGAATCTTCAACGGATAACTAACGCTTACTTCGGCTTTTTCTTGCCCGCGTTTGCGATTCGCTGGTCGATTGGCTTGCGGCCGGCGAAGCCTTCTTCCGTGCCGTGCCAGTGCGTTATGGATGCTTCTCCCAGCTTCCAGCAGAGCAGGAGAATTTCGCCTTCTACCTTGCAGGGGAAATCTAGCAATCCGATATCGAGGTCTTTGACCTGGACGCCGGTCGCGTCAATTTCGGCGAGGGCATCTTTGATTCGGCGAATCGCCTTCTCGCGCTCTGCTTTGCGCCGCGCTAAATGAACAACGTTCAGAAGCGTGCCTCCGTTGAGAAAAACGCGGTGCGCCATCTCCTGCAACTCGGCGTCTACTTCTTCGATCAGCTTCTTGCCGTTGATCGCCTGGCGGAGTAGTGACTCCAGAATCGGGAGGAGCGTCTGCGCTTCATCGAGGGAGAAAGTACGTTCGGCCATGTGATTCCATTCTACTGGAAATGGGTGGTCGGGTATTCTAGACACTTCAAAACCAGTGACCGCGGAGGACACAGGGGCACACGGAGGAACCCCCCGAGCTGCCCCATGATTCGCGGGCTGAATTGAGCCAGATTCGCTGTTTCTTAATCGCTCTGGCCTCGCCAATTGCATCCTAAAGATTACTGCTTGGGGCGGTCGATGATTGCCCTACAATAGTAGTCAATCTTGGGGTTCGCGCGGAGAATTCAAATGGCACCAGCTCGGGCATTCGGGGCGATTCTGCTTACTTTCACCTGCATCTACGCCAGCCAGGCTCAAGACGCGCCAATTCCTCAACTCACACCTGGCTCGGCCCGAAGACCTGCAACTCCCCCCGCAGTGTACGAGCCTGCTCCGCCACAAACCGTTTCTCTGACCGCCGCCAAGGGCACACCGCTGCAAATCGCGCTGGATCGGGAAATCCGGGTGAAGAAGGTTGGCCAGTCGGTGCATGGACGCATCATGGAGCCCGTTTATGCGTTCGACCACATCGTGGTCCCGGTAGGATCCGAGGTCATCGGCAAGATTACGGAGATTGAGAACGTGTCGGGAAGCACGCGCACCCGGGCGGTGTTAAACGCCGACTTTACGCCGGTTAAAAAAGTAGAAATCGGATTCGACGAGTTGGTGCTGGCCGATGGGAAACGCCTTCCGCTGCATGCGAGCGTGACTCCAGGGTCGGGTCACGTGATCGAACTTGTGACTGCCGCGAACGAAAAAGAAAAGAAGAACGTGGTGAAAGACGCAGCTTCAAAGAAGGTTGACGAAGCCAAGCAGCAGGCGCATCAGGAGTGGGACAAGGCGATGGAGCAGTTGCACACGCCGGGGAAGGTTCAGCGTCTGGAACGCTACGGCGAGGCGCAACTGCCAGTTCATCGGCAATACATTCCGGCGGGCACCGTTTATTTCGCCGAGTTGGATGAGCCGCTGGAATTTGGCAGCGAAGTGATGACCGTGCCAATGGCCACCTCGATCGGCAGCGCGATTCCCGAGGGCAGCGTGGTTCATGCACGCCTGGTCACGCCACTCTCCTCAGCATCCGCGCACGCGGGGCAGAACATTGAGGCCGTCCTCTCACAGCCGTTGATGGACGGCGATCTATTGATTCTTCCGCAAGGCAGCCGTTTGAAGGGAACTGTGAAACAGGCGCAACCGGCACGGCGAATGAAAAAGAACGGACAGCTGCGCATCGCATTTTCGGGAGTGGTTCCTCCGGACGGCATCGAACAAAAAGTTGTATCGACACTAGAGGGCGTGCAGGCAGGCAAAAACGCTAATGTGAAACTGGATTCTGAAGGTGGCGCGGAGGCGACGACCTCGAAGACGCGTTACCTGGGAACCGCCATCTCGCTCGGACTGGCGGTGGTGGCCACGCGAGGGGGTCCTGATCGCGACGGCGACAAAATTAACGAAAATCCGAGTGGTGGCGCCGCAGGCGGCTTAGGAGGATTCAAGCTGGTTGGAATGGTATTAGGAGCGGCCGTGCGTTCGCGCACCTTCGGCACCACCATGGGGGCCTACGGGGCTGCGGTGTCGATCTATTCGCATTTCATCGCCCGCGGACGCGAAGTGGAGTTCCCGAAAAATACTGCCATGCAGATTGGAATCGGAACGCGCGCAGGAACAAAAGGCCCGGCAGCGCATTCGGAAGCTCTGCCCGCGCAGCCTGAGATTTCCACTATGCTCGACTTGGGCACGAACTAATACCCTTCTGCATCTCCACAGCGGCTAGACAGTTTGCTGAAAACATCGGTTCGGATGGCCAGCCCCTAAAGGGGCATTCTGAAATCAAAGAAGTTACGGTATCGCTCAAGCGATACCCTGATACAAAACCTAGTAAATCGTTCATGGACGCCCAGCCGACACTTTCCACTCAATCGACGCCGCACAACGTCTACGCGTTCGGCCTAACGTCGTTTCTCAACGACACGGCCAGCGAAATGGCGTACTGGGTGTTGCCTGCCTTTCTTGCGTCGCTTGGCGCAGGGCCAGCGCAACTCGGGATCATCGAAGGCGTTGCCGAGAGCGTGGCTTCGTTCGCGAAGCTTTTTTCCGGCTATGTGACCGATAAGGTTTCCGAGCGCAAACCGATTGTGGTGGGCGGATACATCGTGGCCAATGCGGTGAAGCCGCTGCTGGCGCTGGCTTCGTCGTGGTGGCAGATTCTTGGCATTCGCTTTTCTGATCGCTTTGCGAAGGGCATTCGCGGAACCGCGCGCGACGTGATGGTGGCCGAGTCGGTGGACGACTCCAACCTCGGCTCGGCTTATGGCTTGATTCAAGCCATGGATTCGGCTGGAGCGATCGCGGGCCCGCTGCTGGCTTTGGCGGTGATTGGCCGCTTCGGAATGCGCGGCGTGTTCGCGGGGGCGGCGCTGCCGGGGGCGTTGTGCGTGATTGTGGCGTGGGTGGGAATTCGGGAGGTGCATCGGCGTGGCGCACCGTCGACAGCCGCCGAGCTTCTCCACCCCGCCAAGCCAACACCGGGCTTGTCGGGGGCCCCGGTTCGCTCGGCTCAGACGGGCGAGGGCGCCCGTCCCCACACGAGCAATGCAGAATGGTTTCCAAAATTGCCGGGCGGGTTCTATTACGTGCTGGTGGTGGTCACATTATTTTCGCTCGCAAATTCCAGCGACATGTTTCTGGTGCTGCGCGCGGGAAACATCGGCATCCCGGCTTCGCAGGCGCCTCTGCTCGGGCTGGTGTTCAACATCATGTTCACATTGTTCTCGTGGCCGGCGGGCAAGTTCAGCGACCGGTTTTCGCGGTCGACGATTGCCGCGGCCGGATACCTCGTTTTCGCTATCTCTTATTTTGTCTTCGCGCTCGCGCCGTCGCATCTCGCGATCTGGCTGACCATGGCTTTTTACGGACTCTTCTACGCGCTGACCAACGCCGTGCTCAAGGCGCTGGTGGTGGAAAGCGTGGCGGTTGAAGTGCGCGGGCGGGCTCTCGGAATTTTTTCGTTTTTCACCAGCGTCACTACGCTGCTCTCGAGCGTGATCACAGGAGCGCTTTGGAAGTTTTACGGTCCGGCGGTGCCGTTCTATTTTTCGGCCGGGATCGCTACCGTCTCGGCGGTTGCGCTGCTCGCGCATCGTACGCCTGGGCGACCGGTCCTGAATTCGAGAGCAACCTGATTCCGCCCAGGTTAGCGTCCAAAAGACGGACGCGAACCTGGGGCCGTCATCTTTGGACTTCTTCTTTGGACTTCTTCCGGTTTAACCACGCATAGGCGATCAGAAGGAAGGTTAGACCGGCGGTGCTGTCTAATACTACGTCGCGCCAGGTGCCGGTGCGCGAGGGAATGTAGCTCTGGTGCCATTCGTCCATCGCCGCCACGAAGACGGTGCCCAGCCAGGACAGTACGACGGTGCGTCCAAGTTGGCGGTTGTATTGATCGAGGGTGGCGCGCCATCCGCGCAGCAGAAGAAGAGCCAACATGCCATAGCCGACAACGTGTCCCGTTTTCCGCAGGTAGTGATGGAATACGAGGAAATTGTACAGATTGATGTGGCCGAACAGACGCGTCAGCAGCATGTAGAGCATGCTGCCGGTGTTGTTAGAGGAAAAGTAGTCGGTGGACTCAAAGGTGATCAGCACGACCCAGACGGCTGCTGGCCACCAGGCGCGCGCAAGGTTGGGGCGAGACACATTGAGGTCGTTCTTCAAATCTGTCTCGTCTTTCATTCGGCCGCGTAGTTCGGAGCTTCGCGGGTGATCATCACGTCGTGCACATGGCTCTCGCGCAACCCTGCGGCGCTGATGCGGACGAATCGGGCTTTCTGCTGCAACTCCCCGACGGTCTGACAACCGCAATATCCCATGCCCGACTTCAGGCCGCCGACCATCTGATGCACGATCATCGACACTGATCCGCGGTAAGGAACGCGGCCTTCAATGCCTTCCGGCACTAGCTTGCCGAGCCGGTTCAAGTCTTCGCCCAGGACCGGCGAACCGGTTGAGGAATCTCCGTCGGAATTCTGGAAATAGCGTTCGCTGGATCCAGCGGCCATGGCTCCGAGAGATCCCATGCCGCGATACGACTTGAACGTGCGGCCTTGATACAGGATCAACTCCCCCGGGCTTTCATCAGTACCCGCAAACATCGATCCGATCATTACGGCGGAAGCGCCTGCAGCGAGCCCTTTGACGATGTCGCCGGAATACTTAATGCCGCCGTCCGCAATGATCGGCACGCCGCTGTCGCGCACGGCGCGGGAGGCTTCGGCTATGGCGGTGATTTGCGGAACGCCTACACCGGTGACGATGCGAGTCGTGCAAATTGAGCCTGGTCCGATGCCGACTTTCACGCCGTCCACGCCTGCCTTCACCAGATCGCAGGCACCATCGAAAGTCGCGACGTTGCCGGCAATCAGCTCGACCTCCGGCAGTTTGGATTTCACCTGCTTCACCGCTTCGAGCACCAGAGAGGAGTGCCCATGAGCGCTATCAATGGCCAGCACATCGACCTTCGCTTTTGCCAGTTCCTGTGCGCGCTCGAGGAAGTCGCCGGTGGCCCCGATGGCGGCACTGACACGCAGGCGTCCCTGAGCATCCTTGGCGGCGCCGGGATACTTGAGTTTCTTCTGGATATCTTTAACCGTGATCAGGCCCTTGAGGTTGTACTTGTCGTCGACTACCAGCAGCTTTTCGACGCGGTGCTCGTGCAGAATCTCTTCGGCCTGCTCGAGCGTGGTGCCGACCGGGACCGTGATCAAGTTTTTTTGCGTCATCACTTTGCTGATCGGCACATCGAAGCGCGTCTCGAAGCGGAGGTCGCGATTCGTGAGAATGCCGACGAGCCGGCCATCTTTTTGTGTGATGGGTACGCCTGAAATTTTGTATTTCTGCATGACTTCGAGCGCGTCGGAAACCTTGGCATCGGGAGACATCGTGACCGGATCGACAATCATGCCGCTCTCTGACCGTTTCACTTTGTCGACTTCATTCGCCTGCTGCTCGATGGTCAGGTTGCGATGAATGATGCCGAGGCCTCCCTGCTGGGCAAGGGCTATCGCCATGTGCGATTCGGTCACGGTGTCCATGGCGGCGCTGATGATGGGAATGTTCAGCGCAATTTTGCGGGTAATGTGGGTCTGCGTGTTGGCGGTAGCGGGCACAACTTCAGAGCGCGCCGGCAAGAGTAATACGTCGTCAAAAGTAAGGGCTTCGGGGACCGGAAAATGAATCATAAATTTTGGATTGAGTTCTATTGTAGGGAGCTACTCTGCATCAGGCAAATCGGAGGCGATATCGCCGGTGGAAACGGACGGTAAGGTTTGCTAAAGGGACGGGAACACGGTACATTCCGAGTGATTCTTTGATTTGCACCCACCCACGGAGGTTGTATGTTGAGTAAGGTGCCCTTTCGGATTTCAGTCGCCTCAGTCCTTATTCTAAATCTAGCCTCGGGCCCGATGATCTTACGTGCCCAGCAGGCATCTGACGAGGTTCCCGGCTTCACAGTCCGCTCCAACACACGCCTCGTTGTGGTCGACGTGGTGGTTAGGAGCAAGAAGGGCCAGCCTATCACCGACTTGAAGCCGGAGGATTTCGTCGTGGAGGAGAACGGCAAGAAGCAGAAGATTGCGACGTTCACACCGCCGGGCGCACCTCAGGTAAGTCCGCAGGCGCCGCCTCCGGGTATCCTCTCCAACCACCCGGAGTCTCTGAAGGCGGCCGGGCCACCGACCGTGCTGCTGATGGATGCGGCCAACTCTGGGTTCCTTGACCAGGCCTATGGCCGCTCTCAGATGATCAAGTACGCGCTGGAGCAGAGCCAGACGGGAAGGCCGATCGCAATCATGGCACTGTCGGATCGTCTGTGGGTTCTGCAGAATTTCACTACGGATCCAAAGATTCTAATGGGGGCGATCAACAATCTGCATCCTGAGCAGCCGATCCTACAGGCCGGGGCAGCGGCGCCGGGCTTATCGATCGACAGCGCACAAAGTGTCGGCTCCGCGATGGCAATCTCCATAGCTCAGGCACAGCTTGCCGGCTTCCAGAGCATGGTAGCTGCTTACAACCTTGAACGCCGCACCGTGATCACTCTGCAGGCTATGCAGGATCTCTCGCGCATGCTTTCCGGTTTTTCCGGCCGTAAGACGGTGGTCTGGCTGACGGCGGACTTCCCGCTTGATCTCATTCCGCAAGAGCAGGGCATGACGGACGCCGAACGGTTGGCGGATCTTCCGAGTGTGAGACAGAATTCAGTGGGCAAAAACCGCATTACCGGTACTTACGGTGACCGCGTAGCAAGGTACGCGGATCCGATTAAGCACGCCGAGGCAGACCTGGCGAGCGCCGGTATCGCCATTTATCCGGTGGATATGCGCGGAATCATGACGAAAGGGATTGATATCAACACCACATTTGCCTTGCAGGACATAGCGGCGGAAACCGGGGGCAAGGCTTACACCAATCAGAATGAGATCAAGGATGGTATCGCTTTGGCGGTCGCGGACGAAGACGCTTCGTACTCGATCGGCTATTACCCCGAGAACAAGAAGTGGGACGGCAAGTTCCGCAACATCAAGGTCAAACTCGACCGAGGAGACACGGAAGTCCTGTTCCGCAAGGGGTATTTCGCCTTGGATCCGACCCCCGATAAGAACTGGAATGCTGATCAGGAAGCAGCAAGCGCCCTCCTGATGAACGGGCCAGCAACACAGGTGTCATTCATGGCACAGATCAAGCACACAGATCCAGGCAAAGCGCGGGCCCTATTCCTGGTGGACGCACATAGCTTGAGTACAGAAGACACGACCGGCGGCAAGAGGATTGTTGCGGTCCTCTATGCAGGTGTATACGACTCAGCGGGCAAGAGCCTTGGGGTCCGTACGATAAAAGTGGACCACACATTCGACACAGCGACCTATCCCCAGGTTTTGGATAAGGGTCTGATGGTGCCCCTGGACGTGGATATGCCGCCGAACGGGAAGGAAATCCGCTTGGTTGTAGTTGATAACAAGACCGGATTCATCGGGACCGTGAGTGGACCGCTGACACAGTAGAGGCGATGCGAGAGTGATGTGATAAACAAAGCAAAAAGGGCGTCCAAAGGGGACGCCCTTTTTCATTGGAGTTATAAACAGTCGCTGCGGCTGGCTACTCCTTCTTGTCTCCACCTTCGCCTGGCTCAGGGCCGGCTTCCGCCTGTGCCTGCGCGTCGGCTGATTCCATTGCTTTACGGTTTTCTTCTGCGCGCTTGGCGCGGACTTCGGCGCGCTTTTGACGCTTCTCATCCAGCACTTGCTCGCTGCCGAGAAGTTCGATGAACGCCTTTTCGGCGCCATCACCCTTTCGCCAGGCGGTGCGGACGATTCTCAGGTAGCCGCCCTTGCGATCACCGAATCTCGGTGCGACTGTGTCAAATAGTTTGGTGACCGCTTCGTCGGTCATCAAGTAGGAAGCCGCCTTACGGCGCGCGGCCAGATCACCTTTCTTGCCGAGGGTAATCATTTTCTCGACCGACGGACGCACGGCTTTCGCCTTGATCACCGTCGTTTCGATGCGCTCTTCCATAATGATTGACGTGACCATGTTGCGCAGCATGGCGCGACGATGAGAAGTGGTCCGTCCGAGTTTGTATCCTGCAACTTTGTGACGCATGGGAAACCCTCGTTCGTCGCTAGTCGTCGGTCGGCCGTCGTTAGCCTTAGCTAGCGACTCGCGACCAACGACCAACGACTGTGTTTTTCTCTACAGATCGTTATCGCCGTATGCCGAAGCGGGCAGCACCTGGTTCGAAGTCGGGCCGGGGACGGCGTTGCCGTGCTCGTCGATCTTCATACCCAGGCTCAAGCCCATCGAGGAAAGGATCTCCTTGATTTCGTTCAACGACTTGCGGCCGAAATTTTTCGTCTTCAGCATCTCGGCTTCGGTCTTCTGCACCAGTTCGCCGATCGACTGAATATTAGCGTTCTTCAGACAGTTGTAGCTGCGCACGGAAAGTTCAAGTTCCTCGACCGAACGATTCAGGTTCTCGTTCTTGATTTCCGGACGACGCTCTTCGCTGGCCGACGCGGTTTCGATTTCTTCTTCGAAGTTGATGAAGATGTTCATATGATCCTTCACCAGCTTTGCGGATAGTCCCAGTGCATCGCCGGGAGTGATCGAACCGTTGGTCCAGACCTCGACCGTCAGCTTGTCGTAATCGGTGATCTGGCCAAGTCGCGCGGCTTCGACGGTGTAGTTGCACTTGCGCACCGGCGTGTGGACGGAGTCAATCGGAATGAATCCGATGCCCAGATCTTCTTCAAAGTTCTTGTCGGCGGAAACGTAGCCACGACCGCGCTTCAGGCGCATCTCCATGTCAAGTTTGCCACCCTCGCTGACCGTCGCGATGTAGATATCCTTGTCGAGCACTTCGACATCGCCATCGGCTTCAATCATGCCGCTGGTGACAACACCCGGCTGATCGGCACGCAGGTAGATCGCCTTCGGACCGTCGCCGGCAAGCTTGAACGGGACCTGCTTCATGTTGAGGATGATGTCGGTCGCGTCTTCAACGACTCCCGGGATGGACTGGAACTCGTGCAGCACGCCTTCGATCTTGACGGCGGTTACGGCCGCGCCTTCGATCGAACTCAACATGACGCGCCGCAGGGCGTTGCCGATCGTCGTGCCGAATCCGCGCTCAAACGGCTGCGCCCAGAACATTCCGTATTTGTCGGTAAGCGAGCTTGCGTCACTCGCCAGGCGTTTTGGTTTTTGAAAACCTCTCCAAAGCATTCGTGTTTCTCCTCTCGGCCATGTGGCTCAATCCCGCTCCTGAGCGGCCCGGCTCAGGCAAAAACAGGAAAGGCTGATCTGGCGCGAAAAATCAAGGCCAAAACCCTTACTTACTATACAGTTCCACAATCAGCTGCTCATTTACCGGCAACTGGATGTCTTCGCGTTTCGGCAGCGCTATTACGCGGCCTTTGTAATTCTCGCGATCGATCTCCAACCACGCGGGAGCCGGCTGATGGCTGGCAAAGTCCCTGGCAATTTCGAGAATCGGAATCTTGCGACTGCTCTCGCGAATCTGAATTTCTTCTCCGACTCCGACTTCGTACGAGGGAATGTTTACCTTCTTGCCATTCACCTGCACGTGTCCGTGGCGCACCAACTGGCGCGCCTGGCGGCGGGAAATGCCGAATCCGAGACGGAAGACGACGTTGTCGAGACGGCGTTCCAGCGATTCGAGCAGCTTCGCACCCGTCACACCCTTGGACCGGACCGCGTTCTCGAAATAATTTCGGAACTGGCCTTCCTGCGTGAAATAGATACGCTTGGCTTTTTGTTTTTCGCGCAACTGCAGACCGTAGCCTACAACCTTGGTCTTCTTGTCTTTCCCGTGTTGTCCGGGAGCAAAGTTGCGCTTTTCAATGGGACATTTGTCGCTGAAGCACTTCGTGCCTTTGAGGAAGAGCTTGATTCCCTCCCGGCGACAGAGACGGCATACTGCATCGGTATAACGTGCCAAGTTGTTCTCCTTATCGAAATCGGTTTACGGGGTGGCGACCCTTTCGTCCCGATTGTTGAGTTCTCAGTTGTCAGTTGACAGTTCTCAGTAAAACCCAAGTCCAAAGCTCTCGGGTGTTTCTGAGAACCGAGAACTGAGAACTGCCTGCTAGACTCTGCGACGCTTTGGCGGACGGCAACCGTTGTGCGGGATCGGGGTGGTGTCTTTGATCGAACGCACTTCGATTCCTGCCGAGGCGAGAGCGCGTACTGCCGATTCTCGCCCTGAACCCGGACCGCTTACCCGCACATCCACCGAGCGCACACCGTGATCTCGCGCCATGCTGGCGGCGTTCGAGGCAGCCTGCTGGGCCGCAAACGGAGTGCCTTTACGCGACCCGCGGAATCCGAGCGAACCTGAACTTTTCCATGCCAGCACATTGCCGGTCATATCCGTGATGGTCACGATGGTGTTGTTGAAAGAAGCCTGAACGTGCACGAGTCCATGCGGAACGTGCTTACGCTCTTTCTTCTTGAACGTCTTCTTCTTGCCCTTTTTCTCGGGCGCCGCGGCGCCGCCTGCTGCTACTGGTTTTGCCATGTCTTAGAGTTCTCAGTTCTCAGTTGTCAGTTCTCAGTAAGATCGTTCTCGGGTTTAACTGAGAACTGATAACTGAGAGCTGACAGCTGGTTTTACGCTTTTGCCGTCTTCTTCTTCTGCGCCACGGTACCTTTGCGCGGACCTTTACGGGTACGGGCATTGGTGTGCGTGCGCTGCCCGCGAACCGGCAGGTTTCGGCGATGGCGGAATCCGCGATACGAGCCGATTTCGATGAGCCGCTTGATGTTCATCGAAACGTCTTTGCGCAGATCACCTTCCACCGAGCCTTCCGCTTCAATGACCTGGCGGATGCGGTTGACCTCGTCTTCCGCAAGGTCGGAAACTTTCTTCATCGGATCCACGTTCGCCGCGTCCAGAATGCGGGCCGCGCGCGAGTTGCCGATGCCGTAGATGTAAGTGAGCGCGATATTCGCGTGCTTGTTGCGCGGAAGATCAACGCCTGCAATACGTGCCATGATCCCTCTCTTAACCCAGTTCTCAGTCCTCAGTTGTCAGTTCTCAGTAACTGCAACTGCAACCGCTTAGCCCTGGCGCTGTTTGTGCTTCGCCGTTTCGCAAATCACCCGCACTACTCCCTTGCGGTGGATGATTTTGCACTTGTCACAGATTTTCTTTACCGATGCTCTTACTTTCATAACCTGTTCTCAGTTCTCAGTTGTCAGTTCTCAGTCACTGCAACTGCGGTCCTCAGGGGCTAAAGCCCGCTCGCTAATTGC
This sequence comes from Terriglobia bacterium, assembly GCA_963847715.1. Taxonomy (GTDB): domain Bacteria; phylum Acidobacteriota; class Terriglobia; order Terriglobales; family Acidobacteriaceae; genus Acidiflorens. The sequence continues at coordinate 509,583 of CAWKAZ010000012.1, read as the reverse complement.
GTCGAGTGGCACGGCTGAAGCCGTGCCCTGCCCAAACCGTTCCTTCATATTTCTTATTTGTATCTGTACACAATTCTTCCACGATTCAAATCGTAGGGAGAAAGTTCGACTGCGACTTTGTCTCCCGGAAGAATTCTTATGAAATTCTTCCTCATCTTGCCGGAGACGTGCGCCAGAACCTGGTGTTTGTTTTCAAGCTCCACCTTGAACATGGCATTGGGCAACGGTTCGACTACCACTGCCATCACTTCGATCGCGTCTTCTTTACTCATTGACTCCTTAAGAAGCTTTCAGCTCTCAGCCGTCAGCTCTCAGTTAAAACCCTCAGTCTTCCCGGATCAGGCTTCACTGACAACTGAGAACTGATGGCTGAAGCTCTACTGCGTCAAAATCATCGGCCCTTGTCGGGTTACGGCTACGCAATGTTCAAAGTGCGCGCTGTAACTGCCGTCGAGCGTTACGGCGGTCCACTTATCGCTCAAAACTTTCGTCTCGGGACCGCCCGAATTAACCATCGGCTCGATCGCCAGAACCATACCCTCGGTCAGTTCCGCGCCCTGGCCCTTCTTGCCGAAGTTCGGGATCTGCGGCGCTTCATGCAGTTTGGTGCCGATGCCGTGGCCCACAAACTCCCGCACCACGCTGAACCCGTTCGCTTCGACGTGCTTCTGAATCGCCGATCCTACGTGCCCAACCGTGTTGCCGATCTTTACTTGCTCGATGCCCTTGTATAGAGACGCTTCGGTCACATCGAGCAACTTCTTCAATTCCGGCTTCAGCGACTCGCCCACCGGCACTGTGATCGCTGCGTCTCCGTAGTATCCGTCGAACACCACTCCGCAATCGATCGAAACGATGTCCCCGGTCTTGAGCTTGCGCTTTTCCGACGGGATGCCGTGCACGATCTCTTCATTGATCGAAGTGCACAGTACGCAGGGATAACCGTAATATCCCTTGAACGCCGGTGTCGCTCCGAGGTCCGCGATCAGCTTCGCCGCGGAGTTTTCCAGATCCATCGTGGTAACGCCGGGCGCCACGACGTCTTTCAGATGGTTCAGAACCTGGCGGACCATCTGGCCGCTCCGCTTCATCTTCTCGATCTCTTCCGCCGACTTGCGGATAATCCGGTCTTCTCCAAAACTCATAAGTAAATCTGACTTCCGCTTGCCCGGTCTCAGCTCCTAAAGGCGCTCTCTAAACCGGACCTTTACGGCATGCCCAAAGGCATGCCCTGATACGAACCGCAGGCCGTTCCGTAGCTAGCGTCCTGCTGGGCAATGACCGTCAATTACGCCGAAAACCTGGGCGGTAACCTCTTCCACTGGCCGATCGGCGTTGATCGCGACCAACCGCCGCTGCGTCCGGTAATAATCCGACACCCGGCGGGTCTGCGATTCATACGCAGCCAGGCGTCCCGAAATGACTTCTTCGCGGTCGTCTTCGCGGATCACCAGCTTCGATCCGTCCACATCACACAACTCATCGACGAGAGGTGGCTGAGAATGGATATTGTAGAGCCGTCCACAGGTGGGACACGAACGCCGTCCGGTAAGCCGTTGCAGTAATTGAGTATAATCCACCAGCAACTGGATCACAACCGGGGGACATTTCTCCGTTTTGTCAAAGACCTCTTTTTCCAGGAAAGCGTCCAGCCATCCTGCCTGAGCGGCCGTCCGAGGAAAGCCATCCAGCACAAATCCGCGCTTGCAATCAGGCTCCCGCAGCCTGTCGGCCACGATGCCGTACATCAACTCGTCGGGAACCAGTTCGCCCCGCGCCATGATTCCCTTGGCGGCAAGACCAAGTTCCGTACCCCGCGCGATGTGATCGCGTAAGAGATCGCCGGTCGATATCTGCGGGATACCGTAACGGTCAACAATTTGTTTGGACTGGGTACCCTTCCCGGCCCCAGGGGGGCCGAAAAGTATGATCGGTCCAATATTTCGCGCGGTGTCGTTCACCGACTCGTTGGCCATCGAAATGGCTTCTCGTATTCGTATTTCCCACCGCGGAAAATAACGTGTTGCTCCGCGCTTGCTAAAACCAGTTCTCAGTTCTCAGTAAAACCTGGTGCCACGACTCTCACTGAGAACTGAGAACCGGGAACTGAGAACTTCTGCATCTACCAGGTACGGCGCCCGCGAATTCTTCCGCTCTTTGGCGTGAATCCGTCGTAGTGCCGCATGATCAACTGAGCTTCAATCTGTGTGACCGTATCCATGGCCACGCCAACCACGATCAGGAGCGACGTTCCGCCGAAGTAAAAATTGACGCCCAGGCCGTTGGTGATCCAGGTCGGCAGGTTCTCGAACATTCGACCGAGCAGCGGCAGGTGATTCAGCTTGATGCCGGCAATCATCCATTCTGGAATCAGCGAAATCAGAATCAGGTAGAGCGCACCCACCAGCGTGATGCGGGTAAGAACATCGTTGATGAAATCAGAAGTGCGCTTGCCGGGACGGATGCCGGGGATGAACCCTCCCCACTTCCGCATGTTGTCCGCAACCTCGTTCGGGTTGAACACGATCGAGATGTAGAAGTAGGCAAAGAAAATGATGCCCAGGCAATAGAGCAGGGTGTAGAGCGGCTCGCCCCATTTCATCGCGTCGAGAATTGGGCCCACGACCTTGTTGTTGTGGAACGCCGCGCCGAGCATTTGCGGCAGCGCCAAAATCGACGATGCGAAGATCACCGGCATTACGCCGCCGGCGTTGACGCGCAACGGCAAGTGGGTGGATTGTCCGCCCATTACCTTGCGTCCGACGACGCGCTTCGCATATTGCACGGGGATGCGCCGTTCACTGCGTTCGACGTAAACGATAAAGGCCACGACTGCGATCATCAGCACCAGCAGCATGATGATGGCTGGAGCGGTAAACACTCCCCAGGCGTTGGTGCTTGCCTTCTGATAGAGGTCGATGATGCCGCGAGGCAGGCCAACCACGATGCCGGCAAAAATCAGCAATGACATGCCGTTGCCGATACCGCGTTCGGTAATCTGTTCACCCAGCCACATGATGAATGCGCTACCCGTGGTCAGGGTGAGCATGGTCAGCGGGATAAACTGGCCGGACGGCATATTGACGAAATCGCCCGCCTTCTCAAGGCTGACCGCGATACCGAACGATTGCACGGCGCTGAGAATGACGGTGAGGTAGCGTGTCCACATCGTGATTTTCTTCCGGCCCATCTCGCCTTCTTTTTGCAGCTTGGCGAGAGGCTCATACACGACGGTGAGCAGCTGGAGAATGATCGACGCGGTGATGTAGGGCATGATGCCCAGCGCGAAAATCGTCAGGCGGCGCAGGTTGCCGCCGCTGAACAGGTCGACAAAGCCGAGCACGGAACCTTTGTTTTGTTCGAAAAATTGCGCCAGCCGGTCGGCGTTGATCCCCGGCGTTGGGATGTGTCCACCGATGCGATACACCGCCAGCAGGCCCAGCGTGAACAGCACGCGCTTGCGAAGGTCGGGAACCCGGAAGATGTTGGCCAGCTTAGAAAGCATTACTGCAAGACCTCAAACTTGCCGCCTGCCTTGGTGATTTTTTCCTGCGCTGATTTTGAAAACTTGTGCGCGTGCACGGTGATGGCGACGGTCAACTCTCCGTTACCCAGAATCTTGACTGGCGCGTTGCCATCGATCACGCCAGCCTTTTTCAGCACTTCGGGGGTAATTTCGGTCTCGCCGAGCTTGGCCAGGCGGTCGACGTTGATAACGTCGTATTCCTCGCGGAAAATGTTAGTGAATCCACGTTTCGGAATACGGCGATGCAGCGGCATCTGGCCGCCTTCAAATCCGCGAATGAGGCGCGCGCCTGTACGGGACCATTGTCCTTTGTGGCCGCGGGTCGACGTTTTGCCCATGCCGGAACCCATGCCGCGTCCGACTCGCTTCTTCTTTTCCGTGGACTTCTTGGGTGCACGTATTGTCGATAAATTCATATAGATTCCATGTTTCAAGGTTTCAGAGTTTCAAGGTTTCAATGAAACCTTGCAACCTTGAAACCTTTCTTACCCAACAATTTCAATCAAATGCGGCACCTTCTTGACCATGCCGCGGATGGCTGCTGTGTCCGGCCGCTCAATCACCTGGTTCAGACGGGTAAAGCCGAGCCCCTTCACAACCTTCTTATACTTCACGGGCGTGCAGATCGCGGACCGCACCCACTTCAACTGAATCTTGCCGCTCGGCGTTGATTTTGATGTCTTGGTTGTCATGTAAATCCTTATGTTTCAGAGTTTCAGGGTTTCAGAGTTTCAAGGTGAACAACTATTTGCTGATGTCCCTTTGCAACCTTGAAACTATGAAACCTTGAAACCTGCTTTGCTATAACTCCTGGACCGACTTGCCGCGCAGCGCCGCTACGTCCTCGCGGTTCTTGAGTTTCTTCAGCGCCTCAAATGTCGCCTTGATCACGTTGTGCGGATTGTTCGTGCCAATCGATTTCGTGAGCACGTTCTGCACGCCGGCTGAAGTCATCACCGCGCGCACCGCGCCGCCCGCGATCACGCCCGTGCCTTCCGGCGCCGGCTTCAACAGAACCATGCCCGAGCCGAAACGTCCGAGCGACGTGTGCGGTACCGAAGTCTGCGTCAGGTTGACCCGAATTAGGTTCTTCTTCGCAGACTCAATCCCCTTGCGGATCGCCTGCGGAACTTCCTTTGCTTTGCCCGATCCGAAGCCCACCACCGCCGCCGAGGGATCGCCCACGACGACCAGTGCCGCGAACGACATATTCTTGCCGCCCTTAACCACTTTCGTTACGCGGTTAATCGAGACCACCTGGTCTTTCAACTGGAACGAACCCGCATCGAGTTTCTTGGTGACTCTAGCCATTCTGAAGTCTCATTTCTTGTGTCTTGTCGATGGTCGTTGGTCGTTGGCCGTTAGTCGTTCGCGAACAGCCAACGACTAGCGACGAATGACGAACGACTAAAATTGCAATCCTGCTTCGCGCGCCGCATCCGCGACCGCTTTGACCCGACCGTGATAAATGTAGCCACCACGATCGAATACGACCTTGGTGAAGCCTTTTTCCTTGGCCAGTTCGGCAATCTTTTTTCCGACCATCTTTGCTGAAGCGACGTTGCCGCCCTTGACCTGCGTGTCTTTCTTGCGGTCATCAGCGGTTGAAGCCGCCGCCAGGGTGACGCCCTTCAAGTCGTCAATCAACTGCACATAAATATGGTTCAACGAGCGGTACACATTGAGCCGCGGACGCTCCGGCGTCCCGACGACTTTCTTGCGGATGCGATCGTGCACCCGCTGCCGCGTCTGATTCTTTGAATTGATTGTCAGCATCTCAAAACCCTCGTCGTCGGTCGCTGGTCGTTAGTCGTTAGGCAATCCTGGCCCGCGAACGACTCTCGACCGACGACTAGCGACTGCTATTTAGCTCCTGTCTTTCCAACCTTCTTCTTCAGGCGCTCACCTGCATAACGCACGCCCTTATTCTTGTACGGATCGGGTGGACGGAGCGAACGCATTTCCGCCGCTACTTGCCCGACCTTCTGACGGTCAATGCCGTTCAGAGTTAGCTTGGTCTGCTTGGGATCGACGGCGCAATCGACGCCCGTCGGCAGCGGATACTCAATCGGGTGCGAATAACCCAGATTGAATACCACCGTCCCTTTGCCCTTCAGTTCCGCACGGTAGCCAATTCCGACGATTTCGAGGTCGCGCGTCCAGCCCTTGGTCACGCCTTCGACGGCGTTATTGACGAGCGCGCGCGCCAGCCCGTGCACCGCCGCGTGAGCGTCGTCCGGGCGAATCGCCACCAGGTTGCCGTCCTTCTGCTCCATCGTGATGCCGGACGGAAGTGGGGTATCCAGCTTGCCTTTCGGCCCCTGGACCATCACCGTATTGCCTTCAAACTTTACCGTCACGCCCTTCGGGATCGCGATCGGCTTTTTTCCAATTCGTGACATGTTAGCTCTCAGCTCTCAGCTGTCAGCTATCAGTTACATCTCAGCGCTTTAGACGGCTGAGAGCTGATAGCTGACGGCTGGTTTTCTACCAAATCTCGCAAAGCAATTCGCCGCCCAGGCCTTCACGGCGCGCCTGGCGTCCTGTCATCACGCCTTTTGGCGTGGTCAGGATGTTGATTCCCATGCCGCCGAGCACACGTGGAATCTCGGTGCGGCGCACATAGACGCGGCAGCCTGGACGCGACACGCGCGCCAGATTCGTGATCACCGCCTCGTTGTTGTTGCCGTACTTGAGATACACGCGCAGGACTTTATGCCCTTCTTCTTCGGCCGGCTTGAAGTTCGCGATATAGCCCTCTTCTTTCAGGATGCGGGCAATCTCCGTCTTCAGCTTGGAAGCTGGTATATCCACTTTCTGGTGCCGTGCGCGGATCGCGTTACGGATGCGCGCCAGCATGTCTGCGACCGGATCGGTCAACCTCATCGTTTGCTTCTCCTAAAGCCGCCCGTTCGCTCCGCGTTCAGCGGAGAACCTGTCAGCAGCTTAACTTCGGTCGTTGGTCGCTGGTCGTTAGTCGTTAGCGAACAACTACCGCACTAACCAATCACTCGTATCGCCGGATCACCCGTTGTCGCGAACGACCAACGACGAGCGACTAACGACGTCTTACCAAGACGACTTCGAAACACCGGGGATCTCGCCCCGCAGTGCCAATTGCCGGAAGCAGAGTCGGCATACGCCGAACTTCCGGAGATAGGCCCGCGGACGTCCGCAGATCTTGCAGCGGTTGTGCTTGCGCGACGAAAACTTCGGTGTTTTCCTGTTTTGCGGCTTAGTCTTGCTCTCCGCGCCGTCCTTCACTCGTTTTGCTGTAGTTGCCAAACTTAGCTCCTAACTCCAGCTGTCAGCTCTCAGCTGTCAGCTCTCGGTCAAACCTCAAATGCGATCACGCCCTAAACGGCATGCCAAGGTGCTTGAGCAGGGACCGCGCCTGGTCGTCGGAGCGCGCTGTCGTCACAATGGTCACGTTCATGCCTTTCAGCTTGTCAACCTTCGCGTAGTCAATTTCCGGAAAGATCAACTGATCGTGCAACCCGATGGTGTAATTGCCGCGACCGTCGAACGATTTCGTCGAGACTCCCTTGAAATCGCGCACGCGCGGCAGAACGATGCTCACCAGGCGGTCCAGAAATTCATACATGCGGTCGCCGCGCAGGGTAACCATCGCGCCGATCGGCATACCTTCGCGCACTTTGAATGCGGCAATCGATTTCTTCGCCCGCGTGACCACCGGCTTCTGGCCCGTAATCTGTCCCAGTTCGTTGACCGCCGGATCGATGATCTTCGCGTTTTGTGTCGCTTCGCCGACACCCATATTGACGACGATCTTGTTCAGATGCGGCACGGCCATCGGATTCTTGAGATCGAGTTCCTTCATCAGGACGGGGGCAACTTCTTTTTCAAACCGCACCCGCAGGCGTGGCCGCTCCTTGGCGGCATGCCGCGGAGCTTCGGGACCCGCCTTCGGCTCGGCTGAAGCCTGGGCCTTGTCGCCCTTAGGCGCTTTCGGCTTTTTCTGCTGCTCGTCTTTTTTCTGACCGTCTGCCATTTTCGTTGCTGCCTTGTCTCTCACGGTTTCGGATTGTCGGCTCTTGGCTGTTAGCTCTTAGCTCGACGTCTACCGGTTCGTAAGTCTCAAATCCTTCGCCACTGCGGTTTACATCACGGGCACTGACTGAAAACTGATAGCTGAAAGCTGACAGCTATTTCTCCAGCGTCGTCCCGCACTTCTTGCAAACGCGTACTTTCTTTTCTCCGCGCACTTCATGTCCGATGCGTACCGGGCCACAGGTCGAGCAGACCAGAGCCACGTTCGCCAGGTAAATGGCGCGTTCCTGCTCGGCAATTCCACCCTTGACGTTCTTCTGCGGATTCGGCCGCACGTGCTTTTTTACGGTCATCACGTGCTCGACGAGCACCTTGCCCTCGTCGGGATACACGCGCAGCACGCGCCCTTCTTTTCCCGTATCCCGGCCGGTCATCACCTTCACGGTGTCGTTCCGGCGGATATCGACTCGCTTATGTATCTTCGTCGTTGCTGTTCCCATACCAACTCCAGGTTTCAATGTTTCAAGGTTTCAAAGTTTCAAGATGCTTGGGTCTCACATTCTCAAGGCACCTTGAAACCTTGAAACTTTGAAACCCTGAAACCTGGCCCTTATAAAACTTCTGGAGCCAGCGACACAATCTTCAAAAACTTCTTCTCGCGCAATTCGCGCGCTACTGGACCAAAGACGCGCGTGCCCACCGGCTCGCCGGTTTCATTGATCAGCACGGCCGCATTCTGATCGAAGCGGATATAGGTTCCATCCCGCCGCCGATGCTCTTTGCGCGTGCGCACGATGACCGCTTTCACCACTTTGCCTTTTTGTACCTGGCCGTCTGGCGACGCTTCTTTCACGCTCGCCGTGATCACGTCGCCGAGGCCCGCGTGCAGACCGGTCGAGCCACCCAGCGGCATGATCATCTGCAGCTTGCGCGCGCCGGAATTATCGGCGACCTCGAGCATCGATCTCATCATTACGGACATATTCGTCTCCTCTTCCGCTGCTGCATCCCAGCGGACCTAATCTTGGCGGCCTCGCTTAGCGGCCCGTACCGGTACTGGCGTCGACGTCAACCACTTCGGGTACCAGAGCCGTCTTGCGCACGATTTCCTTAAGCGTCCAGCGTTTCAGCTTCGACAGCGGCCGCGACTCTTCGATCTTCACCACGTCGCCAGGATGAGTTTCGTTCTTCTCATCGTGCGCATAGAACTTCTTGCGGATCGAGATCACGCGCCCGTACATCGGATGGGCCTTTTTCCGCGTGACTTCGACTACGATCGTTTTCTGCATCTTGCTGGAGACGACCGTGCCGATCAGGACCTTGCGGTGCGACTGCTTCTCGGCCTGAGCTTTTTCAGGTTTACCGGCGGTTTCCGCCATTATTTTTTCTCCGTCTTCGCAGCGGCCAGTTCCTGCTCGCGCAGAACCGTCTGGACGCGCGCGATATCCCGGCGCAGCCCGCGAATCTTTTTCAGGCTCTCGGTCTGTCCCATATTCATCTGAAACTTCAGCTTGAAGAGCTGGTCTGCTAAATCCCGCTCCTGATGCTTCAGCTCAACGTCGGTCAAGTTGCGAATCTTTTCTGCCTTCATAAAATCAGTTCTCAGTTCTCAGTCGTCAGTTCTCAGTGAGAACCTCTTGCCTGAGCAAATTGTGTCTTACAGTACTTCACGTTTCACGAATGCTGTCCGCAACGGAAGCTTGTGGGAAGCCAGGCGCATCGCTTCTTTCGCGTCTGTGATCGTCACGCCTTCCATCTCGAACAGGATCTTTCCCGGCCGCACCACCGCAACCCAGTGATCCGGAGCTCCCTTGCCTTTTCCCATACGTGTTTCGGCGGGCTTCTTCGTGACCGGCTTGTCGGGGAACAGGCGGATCCAGATCTTGCCGCCGCGTTTCACAAAGCGCGTCATCGCCACGCGGCTCGCTTCGATCTGGCGGTCGGTGATCCAGCCCGGCTCGAGCACCTTCAACCCAAACTGACCAAAAGCCAGCGTACTGCCGCGCCAGGCCTTGCCCGTCATACGACCGCGCTGTTGCTTGCGGTACTTAACTTTCTTCGGCATCAACATAAAATCAGTTCTCAGTTCTCAGTTGTCAGTTCTCAGTAGAACCTCAGCACTTTGGCGAGATCGCTTCTACTTCTGCAATCTGACTTCTGACTTCTTACTTTCTAAAATGCTCCCGTACTGCTCACTTCTCTTGCCGGAGTGGCTTCGCGCTTCTTCGTCGGCAGAATCTCGCCTTTGTAGACCCAGCACTTCACGCCAATCACCCCGTAGGTCGTACGCGCTTCGGTGAAGCCGTAATCGATGTCGGCACGCAGCGTGTGCAGCGGCAAGCGGCCCTGGAGATACCATTCCGAGCGCGCGATTTCGTTGCCATTCAAGCGGCCGCTGACGCGAACCTTGATTCCCTTGCAACCGAAGCGCAGCGCCGAGTCGACCGACTTGCGCATCGCGCGCCGGAAGCCTACACGCTTTTCCAGTTGCAGCGCAATCGACTCCGACACGAGTTGCGCATCGAGTTCCGGCTTGTGCACTTCCTGGATATCGACATGCACTTCGCGGGTGGTCTTTTTCTGCAGATCCTGCTTCAGCTTGTCGATTTCCGCGCCCTTGCGTCCGATGATGATGCCCGGACGCGCCGTCTTGATGATGATGCGCAGTTTGTTGCCCGGACGCTCGATCTCGACCGAACTCACGCCGGCCGACTTGAGCTTGTCCTTCAGCTCAGCTTTGAGCTTCACGTCTTCGAGCAGCAGCTTGTCGTAGTCTTTTTCGACAAACCAGCGCGACTTCCACGGCTTGGTGTATCCGAGCCGGAATCCGTAAGGATGAACTTTTTGTCCCATCGTTGCTCCTAAGATCTAAGTCGCTGGTCGTTAGTCTTTGGTCGTTAGCATCCAGTTTCCCGAACGACCAACGACTATCGACCGACGACTTCTTCTATTTCTTCGCAGTCGCCTTCTTGCCAACCGCCTTCTTCTTTGCCGGTGCCTTCGCCTTCACTTTAGCCTTCGGCTTCGAAGGAGCGGCGGACTTTGCCGGCTTCCCGCTTGCCGCCGGCGCACTCGCCGTTGCGCCGTTCTGATGCTTTTCCGCCAGCACAATTTCCAGGTGCGCGATGCGGCGGACATAGTGGTAAGCGCGTCCCATCGGCGCCGGGCGGATGCGCTTCATGCGTGGCCCGTCGTTCGCGATCGCGTGTTTCACGTACAGGTTGTCGAGTTCGACATCCAGACCTTTTTCGGTACTCAGGAAGTTCGCGTTGTCGATTGCCGACTGCAGCAACTTGGCTACCGTCGCCGCCACGCGCTTCTTGGTGAATGCCAGCGTGTTCCGCGCCTCTTCCACGCGCCGTCCCTTGATCAGGTTCAGCACGAGCCGCGCCTTCTGCGGCGAAACGCGCATGTAATTTGCCTGTGCTCGAAATTCCATAATTACGTTTTCCTGTAGAGACGCGGTTTGCCGTGTCTCAGCTAGCGGCACACTTCCCACCACACGCAAGACGGGGCAAGCCCCGTCTCTACATCTATGCCTTCGGCGCCGACGGCGTGATCGCTCCCGGTCCGCCGGGGATGCCCGCCGGTTTGGCCGCTGTTTCCGTGGCCGCTTTCATCGAGTGCCCCTTGAACTGACGGGTAAAGCTGAATTCACCCAGCTTGTGGCCCACCATGTTTTCGGTCACATACACCGGAATAAACTTCCGTCCGTTGTGTACGGCAATCGTGTGGCCGACCATCTCCGGAATTATCGTCGAGCGCCGCGACCATGTCCGCAGCACTTTCTTTTCGTTACGCGCATTCATTCCTTCGACTTTCGTCGCCAGGTGCGCGTCTACGAATGGTCCTTTTTTTGTCGAACGTGCCATAAGTCTGTTCTCAGTTCTCAGTTCTCGGTTCTCAGCGAACCAGAACCGGTTCTTCGTTGAAACCTAGTTCCTAACTCTTCTTCCGCCGGTTCACGATGAACGTGTCGGTGCGCTTGTTATTTCGCGTCTTGTAGCCACGCGTCGGTTGTCCCCACGGCGTCACCGGATGGCGTCCACCAGAGGTCTTGCCTTCGCCGCCGCCGTGCGGATGGTCCACCGGGTTCATCGAGACTCCGCGGTTATGCGGACGCTTGCCTACCCAGCGCGTGCGTCCGGCTTTGCCCCAGGTCACGTTTTCGTGGTCCGTGTTTCCGACCTGCCCGATCGTGGCCAGACAGTCGAGCGCCACTTTGCGGGTTTCTCCGGAAGGCAGTTTCACCAGTCCGTAGTCGCCTTCTTTTGCGACCAGCTGCGCCGAGCCGCCCGCCGAGCGCACCATCTGCGCGCCCTTACCGGGCCGCAGCTCCACGTTATGGATGGTTGTGCCGGGCGGAATGTTCCGTAGAGGCAAAGCATTTCCCACCAGGATGTCGGCTTCCGGACCGCTCAAAATTTTCTGTCCGACTTTCAATCCGTCAGGCTGCACGATGTAACGCTTCTCGCCATCGGCATAGCTCAGCAGGGCAATGCGCGCCGAGCGGCCAGGATCGTATTCGATCGTCACCACCGTCGCCGGGATGCCGTGCTTGTCGCGCTTGAAATCGATTTCGCGCAGCTTGCGCTTGTTGCCGCCGCCGCGGAAACGCATGGTCGTGTCGCCGGAATTGCGCCGTCCGCCGGAGCGAATCTTGCCCTCGACCAGAGCCTTATGCGGCTTGGACGAAGTGATGTCGTCGGTCGTAACCGAGGTGCGGTAGCGCAACGTCTGGGTTGTCGGTCTGTAAGTTTTAATTGCCATGTTTCAGCTCACTGCCTTTGGTCGTTCGTCGTTGGTCGTTCGTCGTTCGCTTTCCCCTTTACCCTGGAGCGCCGTTGCCAACGACCAACGACGAGCGACTACCGACTGCATTACAGATTCTGTGCGTACTCCGGCATCTTTTCGCCGCTTTTCAGCCGCACGTATGCCTTTTTCCAGTCAGGACGATAGCCGGTAAACTTGCCGCGGCGCCGTTCTTTCCCGGGATAATTCGCGGTGCGCACCGAAGCCACTTTCACCTTGAAGATCGACTGCACAGCTTCTTTGATCTCCGTCTTCGTCGCTTTCGGCGCCACCTGGAATACCAGCGTGTTCTGGGTCTCTTTAATTCCGAGTCCCTTTTCCGTGATCACCGGCTTCTGAATAATCTGATATGCGGATTTCATATTCGTCAGGCCCTAGGCCACCTCCGCCTTTTTACGCGCGCGGCCGGCCGGCTTCTTCTTTGCTTTTCCCTCGCCCGGATCCGTTTCATGCGAGCGCCGCGATGCCGACTTCTTCAGCGAATCCTGCAATTTCTCAAGCGCCGGTTGCGCAAACACCACGTGCGTGTACCGCATGAGGTGGTAGGGATGCACTTCGTTCGCCCGCACCAATTCGAGTCCATCGATATTGCGCGCGCTCAATTCCAGATTCTTGTTCTCGACCGTCGAAATATCGACCAGGAGAGTCGTGCCATCGATCTTCAGTTTGTCGAGCGACTCTCGGAACAGCTTGGTCTTCGGTTCCTTTACGTCGAAGGACTTCACGACCACCAGTTTGCCATCGGCAAACTTCGAAGCGAGCGCGGAACGCAGAGCGCCCAGCAGCTTCTTCTTCGGGAAAGCGTAATCGTAGGAACGCGGTTGCGGACCGTGAACGGTGCCGCCGTGGCGCCACAGTGGCGAACGGATCGAGCCGATACGGGCGCGTCCCGTACCCTTCTGCTTCCACAGCTTCTTGCCGGAACCGGAAACCCGCCAGCGGTTCTTGGTGGCATGCGTGCCCGCACGCGCGGAGGCGCGATAGTGCGTGATCGCCTCCCAGAGCAAGTCTTCGTTGACCGCGCCGAAAACTTCCTCGGCCAGTTCCAACGTTCCCGCCTTGCCCCCGCTCAAAGTGTAAACATCAATAGTTGCCATATTTCTCTCGTTTACTGGGTACTAGGTACTGGGTACTGACAACGGCCCTTAGCCCTTCTTCGCCGCTCTCTTCGCCGCCTTCAACGGATCGACTGTTGCCGAACCCGCGAAGCCGCGGCGCTCTCGTGGCGGCTTCTTCGCTTTGTTGATCACGATGTAGCCACCGTTCGAACCGGGAACACTGCCTTCGACCACCAGCAGGTTCTCTTCTTTATCGACGCCCAGAATCCGCAGATTGCGGGTTGTCACCCGGGCATCACCCATGTGGCCCGACATCCGCATTCCCTTGAACACGCGCGACGGGAATGCCGACGAACCAATCGAACCGGTGATCTGAAACATCGAACCGTGCGATTTTGGACCACCGGCAAAATGATGGCGCTTGACTACGCCCTGAAAGCCGCGTCCCTTGCTGACTCCAACGATGTCGACAAAGCGCTCGCCTTCAAAAATGTCGACCAGCACGCGGTCGCCAACCTTGATCACGCCCTCGGTCGTCTCGCCCGGAGCGTCAACTTCGATGTTCACTTCCCGCAAAAATTTCACCGGCGGAAGATTGTGCTTCGAAAAGTGTCCGCGCATTGCCTTGGTGAGCTTCTTCTCTTTCACAAACTCGACCAGGCCAATCTGGGCCGACTCGTAGCCATCTTTGGTGTTGGTCTTGTGCTGCGTGATCACGCACGGCCCCGCCTGCAACACCGTCGCCGGCCGCACATCACCCTTCGAATCGAAGAGTTGCGTCATGCCGACCTTCTTGCCCAAAATTCCTGCGACTCTCGCCATTTCCTTCTCCATTCCCAGCTTGGCTCGTCGACTCGCGACGGCTATTGGCTGGGTGCCTTCGACCTTGAAGTCGTTGGTCGTTTGTCGCTAGTCGTTTGCAAACTGTCGCTGGCGAATGACCAGCGACTAACGACCAGCGGCTATTTGTGCTCTTTCCCGAACGCCTTGATCTCTACATCTACACCCGCGGGCAGATCGAGCTTCATCAGCGCATCGACTGTCTGCTGGGTCGGCTCGAGAATATCGAGCAGACGCTTATGGGTGCGGATTTCGAAAGCTTCGCGCGATTTTTTATCCACGTGCGGCGAACGCAACACGCAGTACTTGTTCTTCATCGTGGGCAGCGGAATCGGTCCCGCAATCTGCGCGCCGGTACGCTTTGCCGTCTCCACGATCTCGCCGGTCGACTGATCCAGAATGCGATAGTCGTAAGCTTTCAGCCTTATGCGAATTCTTTCTTTTCCAGTCACTGTTTTTTCTCTCTTTACCCCTCCCGGCTCAACTTCATTCCCGAGAGGAAAGATCTGGCGGCAAGCTGCAAGCCGCGAATTAAAAGCCGCTACTGAACAATCTCGGCAATCGTTCCGGCGCCGACCGTGTGGCCGCCTTCACGAATCGCGAAACGTAATCCCTTTTCCATCGCGACCGGAGTGATCAGTTCGATCACCAGGCTCACGTTGTCTCCCGGCATCACCATCTCCGTGCCCGCCGGCAACTCCGCAATCCCCGTCACGTCCGTCGTTCGCAAGTAAAACTGCGGACGGTATCCCTTGAAGAACGGCGTATGTCGTCCACCTTCTTCTTTCGTCAGAATGTAAACTTCCGCCTTGAACTTCGTGTGCGGGGTGATCGATCCGCCCTTCGCCAAGACCATGCCGCGCTCGACATCTTCTTTCGCAATGCCGCGCAAGCAGCAAACCAGCGTTGTCGCCCGCCATGCCTTCATCCAGCTGCTTCTTGAACATCTCGACGCCGGTCACGACCGTCTTTCTGCGTCTCGCGGAAGCCGACAATCTCGGACTCTTCGCCGACCTTCACCTTGCCACGCTCGATGCGGCCCGTCACCACTGTTCCACGGCCCTGAATCGAAAAAATGTCTTCGATCGGCATCAGGAACGGCTTGTCCAGATCACGCGCCGGCTGCGGCACACTCTTGTCGACCGCTTCCATCAGCGCGTCAATCTGCTTTTCCCACTTCTCTTCGCCATTCAATGCGCCGAGAGCAGAAAGACGAATTACCGGAACATCGTCGCCAGGAAACTGATACGCCTTCAGCAACTCGCGCACTTCGAGCTCGACCAGATCCAGCAACTCCGGATCATCCACCGCATCGCACTTGTTCAACGCCACAACGATGTACGGCACACCGACCTGGCGCGCCAGCAGTACGTGCTCACGCGTCTGCGGCATCGGACCATCGGTCGCCGCAACTACCAGAATCGCGCCATCCATCTGCGCCGCGCCCGTGATCATGTTCTTGATGTAATCGGCGTGACCTGGGCAATCGACGTGCGCGTAGTGCCGGTTCGCCGTCTCATACTCCACGTGCGCCGTAGCGATCGTTATGCCGCGCGCCTTCTCTTCCGGAGCGTTATCGATCGAATCAAACGACCGGTACACAATCTTCGGATTGTGCTTCTGCAAAACCTTCGTGATCGCCGCCGTCAACGTGGTCTTGCCATGATCGATGTGACCAATCGTCCCTACGTTGCAGTGCGGCTTTGTCCGTTCAAATTTTTCTTTCGCCATTTTCCGTTTTCCTCAGGGGCTAAAGCCCCGAACCTGAAGTTCACGATTCGGCGTGGCTCAAGCCACGCCCTGATACGAACCTACCGAGGCGCTGCTTTGCCCTGCGTCTTAGCGATAATTTCTTCTGCCACATGACGCGGCGCTTCTTCGTAGCGCGCGAAATGCATCGAGTACTCGGCGCGTCCTTGTGTGCTCGAACGCATGTGTGTCGCGTAACCAAACATCTCCGCTAGCGGAACGATAGCCTTGATCACCTGGGAACCGGCGCGATGCTCCATGCCTTCGATGCGCCCGCGGCGCGAACTCAGGTCGCCCATAATCGTTCCCGCGTAATCTTCGGGAGTGACAACTTCGACCGCCATCACTGGCTCGAGCAACACCGGAGAAGCCTTGCGTGCCGCCTCTTTGAAGGCCATCGAACCGGCGATCTTGAAGGCCATTTCGTTCGAATCAACGTCGTGGTAGCTGCCGTCGTAGAGTGTGGCTTTCACATCGACCATGGGATAGCCCGCGAGAATGCCGCCTTCTAATGCCTCGCGAATGCCCTGATCGATCGGCTTGATGAATTCCTTGGGCACTGATCCGCCCGTAATATCGTTGACGAATTCGTAGCCAACGCCCGGCGGTTGAGGGTCGAGATAAATTTTCGCGTGACCGTATTGTCCCTTGCCGCCCGTCTGCCGGATGTATTTACCTTCCGCTTCCGAGTGCTTGCGGATGGTCTCGCGATAGGCCACCTGCGGCTTGCCGACGTTCGCTTCAACCTTGTACTCACGCATCATGCGGTCGACGATGATTTCGAGGTGCAACTCGCCCATGCCGCTGATGATGGTCTGTCCGCTATCGGGATCGGTGTGAACCTTGAAGGTGGGATCTTCCTGCGCCAGTCGCGCCAGCGCCATGCCCATCTTTTCCTGGTCAGCCTTGGTCTTCGGCTCAACCGCAACGGAAATGACCGGGACGGCGAAGGTGATCGACTCGAGGGTGATCGGATGCTTCTCTTCGCAGATCGTGTCGCCCGTGCTGACGTTGCGCAAGCCGACAACCGCGCAGATATCGCCAGCGAGAATTTCCTGGATGTCTTCGCGCTTATTGGCGTGCATCTTGAGCAGGCGGCCAATGCGCTCATGCTTCTGGGTGCGCGAGTTCAACACTGATTCGCCTGACTTCAACTGTCCGGAATAGACGCGGATAAACGTCAGTTGGCCAACAAACGGATCGGCCATGATCTTGAAGGCTAGCGCCGCAAAAGGCTCCTTGTCGTCGGCTTTGCGCGTAATCGTCTGGCCGTTGTCGGGGTTAAGGCCGTGCGTTTCTTTGGTATCGAGAGGGGAGGGCAGATAATCGACCACCGCGTCGAGCAGCGGCTGTACACCTTTATTCTTGAATGCGGTGCCAACGACTACCGGGAACAACTTCAGTCCGATGGTGGACTTGCGCAGCGAGGCCTTCAGTTCGCCTGCCGAAATCGCTTCGCCTTCGAGGAATTTGTGCAGGATTTCGTCGTCATTCTCGGCAACGGTTTCCACCAGTTGCGTATGGAACGCTTCGGCTTTCTTCTTGAGATCAGCCGGGATCTCTTCCGTCTCATACTCCGCGCCCATGGTGTCGTCGTTCCAAATGATCGCCTTCATGTCGACCAGATCGATGACGCCACGAAACTTGTCTTCTTGTCCGATGGGAATCTGAATCGCGACGGGCTTGGCGTTGAGGCGCTTGCGGAGGGTATCGACGGCGTGCTCGAAATCAGCACCCATCTTGTCAATTTTGTTAATGAAGCAGATTCGCGGGACACCGTACTTATCGGCTTGGCGCCAGACTTTTTCGGACTGCGGCTGCACGCCGTGCACTGCGTCAAACACAGCGACGGCGCCGTCGAGCACACGTAGCGATCGTTCGACCTCGGCCGTAAAGTCGACGTGGCCGGGGGTATCGATAATATTGATGCGGATATCGCGCCAGGTGCAGGTCGTGGCGGCGGAGGTAATCGTAATGCCGCGCTCCTGCTCCTGCTCCATCCAGTCCATGATGGCCGTGCCCTCGTGAACCTCGCCGATACGGTGCGTCTTTCCCGTATAAAACAGGATGCGCTCCGTCGTCGTGGTCTTGCCGGCATCGATGTGGGCCATGATGCCGATGTTCCTACAACGTTCTAATGGGACTGTTCTGGGCACGACTCTTTTACTCTTTCTGGGGCTCTAGATTCAGCTGTCAGCTCTCAGCCGTCAGCTCTCAGTAAAAACACACACCTACCACCGGTAATGCGCGAACGCCTTGTTTGCTTCCGCCATTCTGTGAACGTCTTCCTTCTTCTTGATGGCGGCGCCCTTGCCATTCGAGGCATCGAGCAATTCGTTCGTCAACTTGTCAACCATTCCCTTTTCGCCACGGCCGCGCGCGTAACTCACGATCCAGCGAATCGCCAGCGACGTCCTGCGATCGGGAGCGACTTCAATCGGAACCTGATAGTTCGCGCCACCGACGCGACGCGTCTTCACTTCGAGCAGCGGCTTCGCGTTTTCGACGGCCTTGGTGAACAGCTTCAAAGGCTCGTCCCCGCCCTTTTCCTTCAACTTCTCGAGCGACTTATAAAAGATGCCTTCGGCAGTCGATTTCTTTCCCTGCCACATCATCGAGTTGATGAACTTCGTCACCAGGTCCGATCCATAGATCGGGTCCGCCTCGACTGTTCGCTTTGGGGTATGTCCTTTACGTGGCATTCAGCTTCTAGCTCCTGGCTGCTAGCTTCCTGCTAGCGCCTGAGACGCGGCAAGCCGCGTCTCTACCAAATTTCTAATTAGGCCTTCTTCGCGCGCTTGGTACCGTACTTCGAGCGTCCTTGATTCCGTCCCGTAACGCCGGTCGCATCGAGCGTGCCGCGCACTACGTGATATCGGACGCCCGGCAGATCTTTTACACGGCCGCCGCGGATCAGCACAATCGAGTGCTCCTGCAGGTTGTGGCCAACGCCTGGGATGTAGGTCGTCACTTCGATTCCATTGGTCAAACGAACACGGGCGACCTTACGCAGCGCCGAGTTCGGCTTTTTCGGCGTCTGTGTATAGACGCGCGTACAAACTCCACGCTTCTGCGGACATGACTGCAGAGCCGGACTCGCGGTCTTGTATTTCGTCCGCTCGCGACCGAATTTCACCAGCTGATTAAAAGTAGGCACGCTCTAAACTCCTCAAAGTCGTTGGTCGATAGTCGTTGGTCGTTGGCAAGATCTGCTCGCGAACGACTAACAACCAGCGACGAACGACGCTCTGCCGCGAAAGACAGGGCTTACCCCGCCTCCGGTCTGGCACAGGCCTGAAGCACCCAGCCATAATCTCCCGCCCGCAAAACGGCGGTGAGAATTCATTCAATTTCCCGCTCAGACTAATCGCCGACGACGGTGACGCCACGCCTTACTTCTTTACTCCGAAGTTCGGAGGCGCTCCGTTTCGTCTGCTTCCTCCCGCATAGCCCCGCGTGATTCCCACGACTTCATGGGCGCGAAGGGTTTTCGCAGGATGTTTCAGCGAGGGCGTTCCCGGACTTCTTTCGAACCGGGCACGTATTTCCTCAAAGCTCAGCCAACATCTTTCCGGAGCCCGTCGAGGGCGCGGGTCGCGCATTCAACAGGACTGCCGTATACAGGCAAGCCAGACTTAACTCGCGGAACTGTTTGATAATAACAACTCACTTGCACATCGTCAACCACTCTTCGACGCATCGAAAGAGTGGGGTAAGGCAGGTTTCAAAGTTTCAGGGTTTCAAGGTTTCAATGACTTCGAATACTTTGGGACTCGATCACCGTGAATCCTTGAAACTTTGAAACCCTGAAACCTTGAAACCTGTCCCTTTACCTTCTACACTGACAGTTTTCCATTACACCGCTTTGTGCTCGCGTTTGGCAAACGAACGCGAGGAGGGTTCATGCAACGTAGTTGTTCGGTTTTTTTCTTAGCTGTCGCCATCATATTCGTCCTGGCCCTTACGGGCTGCCTCGGTAACAGCAGCCCCGGTTCCGGCAATCTGGGCGTTACGAGCGTTAGCCTGAACCCCACCACAGGCATTTCCATGGAGGTCGCCACCACTCAGGTTTTTACGGCCACTGGCAGAAATGCCAATGGGGGCACGGTGTTGGGCGTCAATATCCGGTTCGTCGTCCAGAGCGCCGACCCCAATGCTCCGGCTCCCCTATCGATCGCGAGCAATGGAAATGCATGCGCCGGAACATGGGATGCCAGTGTCGCCATCTGCAGCCCAGGCACCGCCGGAATCGCCCTCGTAACCGCCGTGATTGAAGGCGTCAGCAGCCCGGTCACCACCGTTTATGTTCATCAGCATATCGACAGCATCCAGGTCGTGAGCGCCGAAACGCAACCACCCCAATATGACTGTTTTTCTCAGGGGCAGGTCTCGCACTTCAGGGGCATCGCCTACAGCAACAATGTGGACATCAGCAACACCGTTGGACCTTTGAGCTGGACTTACAGCAATAGCGGGGTGCTCACTGCGATTCCCATCCAGTCTGGAGACCCCAACAATCCAGCTTTTACGGTTGAGGCCACCGCGAAGGCTCCTGGCGTCACGAATATTGTCGCCACCATTTCCGGGACAACCAGTAACCCGTATCCATATATGACCTGCCTGGTCCGGTACATACGCCTGCAAATTGGAGGCCAGGGCCCGGCGGGGAACTCGGTAACGGTCAACAACGGCGGCAGCGTGAATGTCACGGCTACCGCGATCGACAGTCTTTATAACGTCGTGGACTTTGGCCCACTGGGCACTCCACCGCTCACTTGGAGCACATCCAATCCCGAGGTCGCCGCTTTCACCACCACTACGAATACGACCGGGGCGAACGGTGCGACCGCCCGTAACAACTTGGGCGGCGCTACGCTGACCGCATCCTGTTCTCCGCCCAGTTGCAACATCGGAGTGCTTCCCGGTCTCCCGATTTATGCGAGCAACGGGCTTTTGCCGAACGGATCGCCTGGCTTTGGCGCGATTTCGGTTGACGTGACTTCAACATCAAATCCCCCCGTTTACACGGCGTGGGCGGCGACGACTGGCTGCCAGAACGCTCCCGGCTGCACGAGTTCGCTGTTCGGGGTGAATCCCGCGGGAACTTCGCCGATTAGTGCGATCGTTACCCTGCCACGCACGCCCAACTCGATGATGTTTAACCATTCGTCGGCGGCGCGCGTTTATCTCGGCAGCGACCAGGGCCTGATGTATGTGGACGTCGGTAGCTCCAGTCCAACCGTCGCCCTCGTTTCGAATTCGCCGTCACCGTGTAACGTATCTTTGTGCGGCAAGGTTCTCACGATTTCGAATGATGGCAAGCAGGTGGTCGTCGCGGACACCGTTTCGACGCCCAGCCGGGTCTACATCTACAACCCGAGCAACACCTCATCGGCCCCGGTTGATCTCATCATTCCTGGTGAAACTCCGTCGGCTGCGGCATTTTCACCGGACCAGATGAAGCTTTTCATCCTGACTCAAACCGGCAACATGTATGTCTACTCCACCGCGGACGCGCTGAGTTCGGTTCCGATTGCAACGTCCGTAGCTGATTTGGCTTTCTCGGCTGATGGGAGCTTCGCGTACGTGGCAGGCAATCCAACGGGATCAGCAATCAGCGCCTATTCGACCTGCTCTTCCAATGGAGCGCCAGCAGCACTTCTTGGAAGTGGAACGACCGCAGCTGCGCCGCTCAAGATCTTCCCCTTTCAGAGCGTGCCTGCCAATGGTCCGAGCCTGGTGTCGAATGGTGGAGCGAACGACGGGCAGCCCTCGCTGGTGCAGAAGATTGTTGCACTGGAGCCTGCGACCGGCACTCCTCCGATTAGCACTCTTGAGATCCTGCAGGCGAATTACACGCAGCAACCTACAAAAACCGACGCCGGTGACGACAAGAAGATGACGTGCGATCTGCCGGCGGTTTCCAGCCCACTCGTTTCCCATGTTGCGTCGTTCAATCTGGGGCAAGGCAACTTTGTCCCCCTCTACACTCAACTCGTGGGCGACGACAACAAATTCATCGTCGTCGCGCAGAACATTCCTGCCGTGCTCCTGGTCAATGTAACCGACGGAACTACGACGTCTGTTCCACTGGTCAACAGCGCCAGTCCGCTCGCCGCCTCAGCGTCCACCGACGGCAGCCAGGTATTCGTCGCCGCTTGCGATCAGTATGGCCCGCCCCCTCCTCCCCCGAACCAACCCACCTGCGCCGTCGGATCGATCCATGTGGTCAGCACGGTCGGCCAGGGCGATTCTCTGCAGGTACAGTACATCAGCAACGGAAACCGCAACATGTGCAACAACAATGGCAACCCCGCTCCACAGTGTCTGCCGGACATGGTGGCGATCAAGCCGCAGTGATCAGAAATTGGAGATAAGCGGAAGAACGCGCAGCTGAGGGGTTACTGAGAACTGACAATCGAGAGCTGACAGCTGTACTTAGGGCCCGACTTCTTTCCCCACGCTGTCGAGTACGCCGTTAATAAACTGCACCGACTCAGGCGAGGAAAACTTCCGCGCGATTTCGAGCGCTTCATTGATGACCACCGCGCGCGGCGTCTCCGGATAGGCCAGAAACTCCGCCACCGCTGCCCGCAACACATTTCGATCGACCGTCGCCATCCGATCCATTCGCCAATGCTGCGTGTGCTTCCCGATCAGCCCGTCGATTTCTTCCATCCGCTCGCTGGCCACGCGAAACAAATCGTCAGCAAAACCGCGCACCTCGTCTTCCACATTGCTCCGCTCGGCCCAGAACGTTTTCCGGACAAGCTCCGGCGTCTGCTTGCCCATGTCGTACTGGAAGAGCATCTGCAGAACAAGCTCGCGGGATTTGCGGCGGGTACCCAAAATCAGTTCTCAGTTGTCAGTTCTCAGTAAAAGCTCAAACGTGGTGAAGCTGACAACAGTCTACAGGACACTTGCGTTGTGGAAGATTGCAGGTCAGGAACGGCGTTTGCTTTTCGCAGAGGTTGGTCTTGCTTTGCTTTTCCTGACAGCTGAGAGCTGACAGCTGACAGCTTTTTTCAGATTCGCCATCTCGATCGCCGCTAGCGCAGCTTCGAGTCCCTTGTTACCCATCTTTAGACCAGCGCGGTCGATGGCTTGCTCCAGCGTCTCGCAGGTGAGGACTCCAAATGCGTGCGGCACGCCAGTCTCTTGCGCTGACTGTCCGATGCCGCGCGTGACTTCGTTGACGATGACGTCATAATGCGCCGTATCGCCACGGAGCAGACAGCCGATGCAGAGGATCGCGTCGTACTTTTTCGTCTGAGCGAGAGTGCGAGCGGCTAAGGGAATCTCAAACGCGCCCGGGACGCGCACCAGCGCAATGTCGTTTTTTTTAGCTCCCGAGCGCAGCAGGCCGTCGTAAGCGCTTTGAAACAACCGTTCGGTGATGAAGGCATTGAAGCGGGAGACGACGATGGCAAAGCGCTTGTCAACAGCGCTAAGCGTGCCTTCAGTCGCTGGGACTGCCGGGTCAGGAGGCCGCTCAATCTTTATTTTCGCTTTCGTACTGTTTCTCCGTGTCTGATTTAACGAGGCGCGTTGCTCTTCGGAGGGACCGCTGGCTACGTTTACCGCTGCCTGCAAGACGGGGCAAGCCCCGATCTCTACCCTAGAGTTGACTTACTTGCCCTTGAATTGGGCAGTCCGCTTTTCCAGAAACGCTGCGGTTCCCTCTTTCTTATCTTCGGTGGAACAGCTAACGCCAAACAGCGACGCCTCGAGAAACAAGCCCTCTGCGAGCGTCATCTCCATCCCTTTGTTGACGGCCTCCATCGCATATTGCACGGCCAGCGGAGCATTGGCGATGATCTTCGCGGCGATTGCTTCCGCGCGCGGAATCAATTCGGAGGCCGCGGTCACTTCGTTCACCAGACCGATGCGGTGCGCTTCCTGCGCTGTGATCATTTCCCCAGCTAAAATATGCTGCATCGCCAAGCCCTTGCCTACGAGGCGTGGCAGCCGCTGCGATCCGCCGTAGCCTGGGATAATTCCGAGCTTCACCTCGGGCTGCCCGAGCTTCGCGTTATCGCTGGCAAGACGCATGGTGCACGCGAGAGCCAGTTCGCATCCGCCGCCGAGCGCAAATCCATTGATGCAGGCAATGACCGGCTTGCCCAGGTTTTCGATCAGGTTGAGGACGCTCTGGCCGCGATGCGCGTACATCTTGCCGCTGACGGCGTCCTGCTTCGCGAGTTCGCTGATATCGGCTCCGGCCACGAACGCCTTCTCCCCCGAGCCAGTCAGAATCACCACGCGGATGCCGGCATCGTTCTTGATGTCATGAAAAGCCGCGCGCAACTCTTCCATGGTGGCCGTGTTGAGCGCGTTGAGCACTTTGGGTCGGTTGATGGTGACGTACGCGATTGAGTTTTTCTTTTCGAGGAGTATGTTTTCGTAGGTCATGTTTTTCCAGCTCTTACAACAATCAAAACCTAGCACGGAGACACAGAGACTCGGAGAACCCCAAATACATTTCTTTTGGTTCTCTCCGTGCCTCCGTGGTGGATTCTAAAAC
This sequence comes from Terriglobia bacterium, assembly GCA_963847715.1. GTDB lineage: Bacteria > Acidobacteriota > Terriglobia > Terriglobales > Acidobacteriaceae > Acidiflorens. The sequence continues at coordinate 485,063 of CAWKAZ010000012.1, read as the reverse complement.
GTCCCTGCCACCGGGTTCGCCGGGTTCGAATAATCATAGAACCCTTTGCCCGACTTGCGTCCATACCAGCCCGCCATCACCAGTCGCTTCAGCAGCGGAGGCGATGCGAAGCGGCGCTCTTTGAACTCGTCATACATCACGTGGGTGATGTAGTAAGTCGTATCGAGGCCGACAAAATCGAGCAGCGTGAACGGGCCCATCGGATAGCCGCAGCCGAGTTTCATCGCGTTATCGATGTCTTCGATCGAGCCTACGCCCTCTTCATATGCGCGGATCGCGTCCAGCAGATACGGCACCAGCAGCCGGTTTACGATGAATCCTGTCTTGTCGGAAGTACGCACCGGAACCTTGCCCAGCTTCTTCGCGAACTCGTAGGCCGCGTCGTAGACGGCCGGAGCGGTGGCAATGGTCTTCACCACCTCCACCAATTTCATGAGCGGCACGGGGTTGAAGAAATGCAGCCCGATAAATCTTTCGGGACGCTTCACGGCCGTCAAAAGCTCGGTCACCGAGATGGAAGAAGTATTCGAAGCAAAGATCGCGTCTTTCTTTACGACGCCATCGAGCGATTCGTACATCTTCTTCTTTTCCTCGACATTCTCGATGATGGCCTCGATGACAATGTCGCAATCGGCCAGGCCTTCGCGGTCCGTGGTGCCCTTGAGGCGCGCGCGTATCTCGTCTTTTTGTTGCGGAGTGATGCCGCCTTTTTCAGGACCGCGCTCGGCAAACTTCGCCAGCGACTTCTCAATCCCGGCAAAGCCCTTGTCGAGAAGCTTCTGCTCGACTTCGAGCACGGTGACGTCGAATCCGGCAGTCGCACAGACCTGTGCGATGCCGGAACCCATCAGGCCACAACCTAGAACGCCGACTTTTTTGATTTCCATTTGTCACCCTTTGCGTCCTCACTTAGGAAGGAGGAGATAGTCGAATCGTTTGAAGTACATGACGAAAGACCGTCAAGTCCGCTTCCATGTGTTCTGATCTGGTGCGTAGCCTCAAGTCGTAGTTGACGGAGGGGACCGTCGGGTCGAAATCCGGGTCCGGCTTGCCAGCCTGAGTAACTACCAGAATCTCTATCCGGCCATTGGGGTCGTTAACTCTGGCGGCCATGCTATGTAGACCGGGGACCTTGAGGTCACTCGGAGGCTGTTCGCAAGGCCGCTTCTCTGCATTCTCGCATTCCCACTTCATGTAATCGGCCAAATGCTTTGTCACATCGGCGGCATTGTACCCGGCGAAGACACCTATGGACCGATGATCTGGATTCATGCATGATTTGACGTCACTGTTTCCAAGCAGAATCACCGGGCCGTGATCGAGTCCGGTAAGTTGCGGGCAAAGCACTGTACCGTCGGGAACAGGAAGAACTATGCCAAATTGCTCGTTGCGATAAATCTGTGAGCCGGTTGTCCCCGTCGCCATAACACCGAGAATCGTGAGGCCAGCTATCCCAAATGCCACAGCGTATCGGATCACTGCTTTTCTCCTGACTCAGTGTTGAAAATGACCTTACTGAAAGCTCTCCACCACCATAGCAATCCCCTGCCCTCCGCCAATGCACGCCGTTGCCAGGCCGTACTTCTTTTTGCGGCGGCGCAGTTCGTGGAGCAGCGTGATCACCAACCGCGTGCCGGTCGCTCCCAGTGGATGGCCCAAAGCGATCGCACCACCGTTCACGTTTACTCTTTCGCGATCGAGGCCCAGTTCTTTCTCGACCGCTAGATACTGCGCAGCGAAGGCTTCGTTCACTTCGATCAAGTCGATGTAATCCAATGTCAGCCCGGCGCGCTGCAGGGCAATCTTCGTCGCCGGAACCGGACCGCTCCCCATAATCTTCGGATCGACGCCCGCAACTCCCCAATTCACGATTCGTCCTAGCGGAGTGAGATTTCGTTTCTGAGCTTGCTCGAGCGACATCACGACTACGGCCGCTGCGCCATCGACGATGCCGCTCGCGTTTCCGGCGGTGACGGTGCCATTTTTTCCGAATGAGGCCCGCAGCTTGGCCAGGCCTTCCATCGTCGTTTGTGGACGCCGGTGATCGTCTTCGGTCAACTGCTCGCCGGTGGCTTCGCCTTTGGAATTTCGTAGCGGAACTGGAGTCAGCTCTTCCTGAATGCGTCCATCTTTGTAGGCGCCATCGGCGTTTTGTTGCGAGCGGAGCGCGAGTTCGTCCTGCGCCTGGCGGGTGATTCCCTGCTGCTCTCCGTAACGCTCGGCGGTGGCAGCCATCTGCATGCCGCAATAGGAATCGAGCAGGGCGACCATGAGCGAGTCTTCGAGTTTCCCGCCCGGGACCAAGGTGAAGCCGTCGCGTCCGCGGATCGAAAACGGCGCCTGCGACATGGCTTCCATGCCGCCCGCCAGCACTACTTTCGCTTCGTCGGTCTGAATCATCTGCGCGGCGCTGACAATCGCCTGCATGCCCGATCCGCAGAGGCGGTTCACAGTCAATGCGGGCGTTTCAATCGGCAATCCCGCGCGCAACCCGACATGCCGTGCGCCGTAAAGCGCGTCGCCGGTAGTTTGTTGTGCGTTGCCAAATACGACGTGATCGAATTCTTTTGTGTCGACGCCGGCGCGCTCAATGGCGGCGGTTGAGGCGATCGCGCCCAGTTCCTGCGCCGTGTAGTCCTTGATTTTTCCGCAATAGCGTCCGAAGGGCGTGCGTGCCCCGCTGACGATGGCAATGTCTCCTGGTTTCAACATAGTTTCTTGTGAGTTTAACAGGAGGGAGAGAAGCGGGGTCGTTAGTCGTTCGTCGTTCGTCGTTCGTCGTTGGTCGCTAGTCGCTAGTCGATCGTCGTTCGCTATTCGCTATTCGCCGGACGGCTTACGAATGCGCTTTGTGCGTTTAGGAATTTGGAACTTCTCGGCTCACTCGGCGTCTCGGCGGTGAAAGGCCTAGGCGACCGCCGCCGATGCGGCGAACTGCGGTGCCTGGCTCACAATTTTTCCGTTGCCTTGGGTCATCGCCTGTTCCAGCGCGTGGTCGGCGCGGTTGGCAACTTCGGTGACAATGTCGACCGGATCGAAATGCTGGCGCATCACTGCCTGCGCCAGTCCGGCGCTGAATTCGACGGTCTTGTCCTTGCCGGGGAAGCGGACTTCGGCCAACAGACGTTTCAGCTTCTCGACTGCGAGGAGCGCTTCCTTTTCTCCAGTATCGCCGAGCACGAGCGCAACGGTGGTCGCCTCATAGCGAAACGCCAGATCGTTGGTCCGGATATTCGCCGAGAACAATTGCCCGATCTGCTCCATCACCGCCGTCACGGCTTGCTCGCCATATTCCTTGATCAGCGCGCTGCGCCGTCCAAATTGCATGAGGAGGATGGTCACTGCTGTCCCCTGCTGCAACCCGCGCCGCGTTTCCGCCTGCAGCAAATCCAGATATGACGCTCGCTTCAGTAGGCCAGACTTTTCGTCGGTCACGGAGAGATTCTTTACCAACCGCCGAAGGCCAGCGTTGTTGAGCGCGATCAATACCTGGTCGCTCAGAGTGCGAATCACGAGAACTTCCGCTGCCTGCCAGACGCGTCCCGTGTTCTGGGTCAGAATCAGCACGCCGATCTGATCGTTGCCCTCGGTCAGCGGCAGCGCCATGATGGATTCGATCTGCAATTCTTCCACGGCCTGGCGAACACCCATCAACTCCGGAGCATTGCTGGCATCGCCCACCGTCACGGTACCTCGTGCGACGGCCAGATCCTGCAGCGTTTCCACCAGGCTGACGAGCGCTGCTGAACTTGCCGGAATCAGGCCGTCCGCGTGATACTCCTGCACACTCGAAGGAGGCAGTCCCGGTTTGCGGAGAGCGGCGATACAGCGCGCGGTTTTCCAGTTCGCTCCAATTTCGTTCGCAGCCGTCTTCAGTACGCCTTCGGCGTTGCCCTGGTGGTAAAGCTTGCGCGTGATTTCTGCGACTCTGGCCAGGCTGCTGACATCCGCCGCGTCACTGGCGGCGAGTGCCGCGGGAGTGGGCGCAGCTGCAGGAGCAGGTTGATCGTTGTTGGCGGCGCTTGAGGCCGGGGTTGCCTGAGGCGGTGCAGGTGCGGACGCCGATTTCGCATACTGCGGCTCGATGCCGGCTGCAATGTAAAGCCGCTGCAAATCCTGATTGCGTTCCTCTTCGCGGGGAAATAATTCCTGGATACGTTGCAGACGCTCGATGGCCTTCGAACGCATCCCATACTGCACCAGAATTTCGGCCTGTAACATCAGGTCCTGCAGAGCGGCCGCTCCGAGTGTCGGTTCTTCGACTTTGACCGTCTGCGCTTCCTTCTTGACCGTCGTAAAACGCGACGCGATTACGTTAAAACGCTGATCGTCGATTTTGCCGCGCAGCGCTTCCAGCCGTTTTTGATGGCCCGGCTCGTAAGGATCGACCTCAGCCGCGCGGTCGAGGCACTCGCCTGCTTTCTGGTAATCGTGTTTCGTGCAGTACAGATCGAATAATTTCAGCAAAGCCTGCGCATAATCGGTTTCGCGGTTCGACGCATTGAAGAGTTCCGCCAGAAATTCAAGCATTTCCGCCGAGGGACGGTGGGACCCTAGCAACTCCTGCATGGTGGTGATGAACGACCGCCGCTCTCCGCGCCGCCGCTGGAAAGCTTCCAGTTTGCGCGCCAGGGCCACTGCTTCGGCATCCAGTTCGGAGTCGATCATTTTCCCGATCAGCGTCACCACCTGGTGCATGCGCGCCGGATTCTGCTCGAACAATTGCCAGATCAAGGGCTCGCTGTCGATGCACCGGTCTGCGGACAACAGCGCCTGGGCGTATAAATCGCGCAGGTCGAGCGACGCATCGCCAGACTGCACCAGCGGTTCGAAAATAAAAATTGCTGCACCCGCTTCGCCGCGCGAGAGCAGACTCTTGCCGTACGCCAGCGCGATCTTGGCGTCGGATGGATTCTCTGTGTAGGCGCGCTCGAACCATTGGCTGGCGTCGGCGCCCGATGCTTCGCTCAGTTCGGCTAGTTGCAAAAACGACTGCGATGCCATCACGTGCTCGCCGAGTTCGGCGGATAACTCCGCTACCCGCAAGATGGTTGGCTTGTGAATTCTCCAGACCAACGATCCGGCGCAGCACCAGCAATGCTTCTTCTTTTTTGCCCTGACGCTGCAAGTCTTCCAGGGCATTTTCGTAGGTTCCGATCGCCAGCTTTTTATTCGAATGCTCCAGCAGTTGGCCGAAGCGTACTTTCTGCTCCCACGTAGGATTCGTGTAGCGCGCCAGTTTCTTGTAGGTAAGGCTGGCTCGAGTCGCTTCCATCGCCGCCACCTGGCGCTCGAACAACTCGCCTAGCAGCTTCACTGCCTGTGCTCCTTTGTTTAAGGAGAGACACAAATCGGCGGCCATCTGCCGCACGTTGTCATTTTGAGGATCGCTTTCGAGGATTTGGAGGTATTCCGCGAGTGCGTCGGCCGTCTTGCCCTTCTGCAATAGCTTTTCCGCCTTTTCAACGCGGCGGGCGACTTCGGCACGATTAGGATTTTCGGGCATGGATGGTGCGGGGATAGAGATCCCCAGTCCGATTCTAGGAGTCGCCCCTCGCCCCAGCAACGCGCTTCGCCCGCTTCGCGATTACGAAAGTCATGAAGGGCCAATCCCTCTTCAGACTTCAGAACGAAGAATGGCCGAAGAAGCATGAGCACTGGAGTTTCTGCCTCGATGTGCCGATCTTGAATGTGTTGGGTTCGACGTGTCTCTTATCGATTAGGCTTCTGATCTATTAATGAGCAACGCAGTCAATTTCGACAACGGTGGCCGCATACGCGCGCTAGCAAGCAGCCGCCAGACATCGCTCGTGGCCCTGCTCTTCGCCCTACTGCTCGCGGGGCAAGCGATGGGGTTCCTGCTTCTCGGAACCGGACGAGAGGGGCTTAGCGTTGCCTTGTCAATCCTCGTTCTTGATTGCCTGATTTCCCTCTTTTGCAGCTGGGTCGCTTTTCGCCGCGCACAAGGCATTACCGCCCTGTTCTGGTTTCTGTTTACCGTTAACCTCGGAGTTTTGCTGGTTCCCACGGCGTTCCAGGTTTTCGACACGGTATTTGGGGTAACGACGCTCTCGGATCCCACTCGCAACCTGCTCTACTGCCTCTACGGTGCTCCGATTCTGATGATGCTCTTCCTGCCGGACACCTACGGACGCGAACGAGTACAGGCGGAAATCGTCCTCGATTTCTTTCAGATTGCCATTGTTGTCGGACTTATCTATTCCGCCTTCGTGTTTCTGCCTGTCCGTACGATGTCGCCCGCCGAGGCTCTCCGGCATGATGTTATCGTCAGCGACGCACAAAGCGTGCTTCTCCTGGTCGCGGCCTTCATTCGTTTGCAGTTCGCTCGCATTCCCGGCACTCGCGCCGCTCTTCTTCGCCTCGTCTACTTTCTTCTTATATGCGCCGTCGCAACCTGCGTTGGCGACTGGATCGACCAACGCCATTACGAAGCCGCCTCGGCATGGTTCAACCTCGGCTGGGCAATCCCGCCGGCGGCGGCCGGCCTTCTTGCTCTCTCCTGGAAACCATCGTCTGAACCTTCCTCAGTGCCCGAACCGACTAATTTTCTCGGTTTTCTAGGCACGAACCTAGTGTTGGTCGCCATGCTTTCCTGCGTCGCTCTCCTGACAGACCGTTGGAAACAGGCGTACGGAGAAGTGCTCACCAACACAGCAATCGCGGCATCCCTGGTGGCCTTCACTTTCCGCCTGGCCCTGACTCAGTTCCGCCAGCAGCAGGAAATCGCGGAACGCAAGGCCGCGCAGAAACAACTGGTTACCTCAAATCAGCAGGTCGGAAGCCTGCTCGAGGATTCCCGCCGGCAAACGGACGAGATCACGCAAATCAGCGAACTCGCCAGTTTGCTCCAGGCCTGCTCGTCCAGGGAGGAAGTCTTTCGATTGATCCCGGACCGCTTCCGCCGTCTGTTTCCCGGCGCCTCCGGAAGTGTCGCGCTCGTCAGTGCCTCCAAGAACCGGGTCGAGTCGGTCGTTGAATGGGGCATGAATTGTCCGGCCGATCAACTTTTTTCTCCTCAAGATTGTTGGGCGCTTCGCCGTGGATGTACTCATTCTCATCCTCAGGGAAGTTCTTCCACCCGCTGCGCACACATGGCCGGAGATGGTGCCTCGGTATGCATTCCACTCATCGCCAACGGCGAAGCCATTGGGACGCTCGCCATCCAGAACGATGAGACTCCGCTGTCCGCGACGCTCGATGCGGAAGCTGCGGCCAACAGCTTTGCCCGGCGCCGCCATCTCGCAGCAGCCGCCGCCGAACATGTCGCTGTTTCGGTCGCCAACCTCAGCCTGCGGGAAGCGCTCCGGTCACAGGCTGTCCGCGACCCGCTGACCGGTTTATACAACCGCCGCTACATGCAGGAATTTCTGGAACGCGAACTTCATTCTGCTCGTCGCAAACAACGTCCGCTCGCCGTCATGATGCTCGATCTTGACCATTTCAAACGCTACAACGACACCTTCGGACATGCCGCCGGAGATAAGGCTCTGGCGACTGTCGGCGAGACGCTGTTGCGTTGCGTCCGTGCGGAAGATGTTGCCTGCCGCTACGGCGGGGAGGAGTTCACCCTAATTCTGCCCGAGTGCTCCCTGCATCAGGCGACTCTGCGTGCCGATGAGATCCGCAAGCGTCTGCGCGAGGCACCCGCCACCACGCAACAGTCAGAGCCAGCGGTCCGCTCACCGTTTCGATCGGTGTCGCGGCGTTCGACGAAACCACGGATCGCGTCGACCTCCTCCTCAAGTTCGCCGACGACGCGCTTTTCGAAGCGAAGCGCGCCGGACGCGATCGCGTCGTCACCGCACGCCCCGCCGCCGCTACACCCGAACCAGATTTCGTCGCTGACACTCAGCCTCCAAACTCTACGGCCGCGAAGGCCTAGTCAGTCTTTTCTCCAACCGGTTCCCTTCCGCTTCTGATATACGAATACGAGCCCTCATGTCCGCACCGAACGACAACTCCGAGTCCGGCCTTCGCCACCAGCTCACCGCTGGTCAGATGACCATGGTCGCGGTTGGCGGCTCGATCGGCACTGGACTGCTCCTTGGCACGGCAGCCGCCATCGAACTCGCCGGGCCCGCCGTCATTCTCAGCTTCGTACTCGCCGCTTTCATCAGCTGGACGGTCGCTCTCGCTCTCGGCGAACTGGCCAGCATGCACCCGGCAGCTGGGTCGTTTGGCGTCTACGGTGACATTTATCTGAACCAGTGGGCCGGCTTTATTTCGCGCGCCGGATACTGGCTGGCTATCGCCGTCTCCATTGGAGCCGAGATGGTTGCGTCGGCCACCTACATGCAGCTCTGGTTTCCGCGAGTGCCGGCCATTGTCTGGGTCTTTGTTTTTTCCGCCTTTCTTCTCGCGATCAACTTTCTCTCGGTTCACAGTTACGGACGCTTCGAATTCTGGTTCGCGATGATCAAGGTGGCGGTCATTGCTGTTTTTATTTTGTTGGGAGCCGTTCTGCTTCTGACTGGCCGAGCCGCATCTCAATTCACCGCTCACGGCGGTTTCTTTCCTCTCGGACCTGCAGCACCGCTGTTGGCGATCACCTTCGCGATTTATACTTTCGGTGGAGTGGAGTTTGTGGCCGTCGCCTCCGGCGAATCGAGTTCCGCTAAAGCTATTGCGAGCGCTGTCCGCAGGACGTTTCTTACCCTGACCTTCCTTTATCTTGGGGCCATCGTAATTCTTGTCGGTGTGATGCCCTGGAACCGAGCTGGCGTTACGGAAAGTCCATTCGTCACTGTCTTCCGGTTGGTCAACTTTCCTGGCGCGGCGCATTTCATGAACTTCGTAGTGCTCACGGCCGCGCTCTCCGGGGCGAACGCCGCCCTGTACATCTCGTCGCGCATGTTATTTTCTCTTGCCCGCACTGGATGGGCTCCTTCCGTTCTCGGACGCCTTAGCGCCAAGGGCACACCGAGGCTGGCGCTACTGGCGTCCTCGTACGGAATCATCGTGGCTCTGATCCTGGAGCGATGGGCGCCCGCCTTGGCCTTCGAGTACATTCTGCGTGGAGCGTTTTTCGGGATGATGCTTTCGTGGATCGTCTCGCTTGCCGCGCACATTCAACTGCGCCGTAAGCTCACGGAAGCCCAAATAGCGGACATCCCCGCTCGGTCGCCGCTCGGCAAGTGGGGATCGGTCGTCGGCCTGATCGTTGTTGTAGCCGCAATCGGAAAAACCTGGTTCGATTCCCGCGTCAACCTGATCAGCGGGGTGACTTTTTTGATTGGCTTGAGCGTTGCCTACGCGGTGATCAGGAGATCCACGCGTCGTCTTCCCTGAGACATTTCAGGCAGGAGAGCACGCCCGGGCGCGCTCCAGCAGGAGCGTGCGCTCGCGAGCGTTTCGCGTTAATGATGCGGCGCGCTCGAACTCGACGCGAGCTTCGTCAATGCGGCTGAGCTTCTTCAGAGATCTCCGCGCACGCTCGGCAGCAAATGGTAGTTTTCGAGCGAGCGCTCCGCCGTGAGTGTATCCACAATCTCTAGCCCGGCTGCCGGACCGAAAGCCATTGCCACTGCGACCGCGCGATTCAACTCGACAACTGGCGATGGTGCCAACTCAGCCAGCGCCGCATAGAGCGATGCGATGCGCGGCCAGTTCGTCTCGTCCGGAGTGCGCGCTCGCGCGTGACAGGCGGCAATCTCGGCCTGTAACACGTAAGAACCTGATGCCGCGGCGGGTATTTTTTGCGAACGCGACTTTTTCGAATGCAACTCCTCCGCACGCTGGAGCGCCGCGAGACCTCGATGGATCAGCAACTGGTCCCAGCGCACGCGGTTTTGCTCGAGCAGCAGGATGGGCTCTCCGGAAGGGCCCACGCGAGCCTTAGCTCGCGACGCCTGTATCTCCATCAGCGCGGCCAAGCCATGGACCTCAGGTTCTCGGGGCACAAGTTCCGCCAGGATGCGTCCCAGTCGCAGCGCCTCTTCGCAAAGTGCCGGCCGCATCCAGTCGTCTCCCGCAGTCGCCGCATAACCCTCGTTGAAGATGAGATAGACAACTTCAAGAACTGATGACAGACGTGCCGCAAGCTCAGCCCCGCGCGGCACTTCGAAGGGCACACGCTTCTCAGCAAGCGTGCGCTTGGCGCGCACAATGCGTTGGGCAACTGTCGGCTCCGGAACGAGAAACGCGCGCGCGATTTCGTCTGTCGTGAGCCCTCCCAGCAGCCGCAGCGTCAGAGACACTTGAGCTTCCTTGGAAAGCACAGGATGGCAGGAGATGAAGAGTAGCCGCAAGAGGTCGTCGCCAACGTTGTCGTCGAGAGCAGAATCCAGATCGGGCACGGCCAACTCCTTCGCACCCAGTTCGCGACCAAGCTCTTGGTGTTTGCGTTCCAGCCGCGTATTGCGGCGGAAGTGATCGATGGCTCGATGTTTGGCGGCGGCCATGAGCCAGGCGCCCGGATTATCCGGGACGCCCGACTGCGGCCATTGCTCGAGCGCGGCGACCAGAGCATCTTGTGCAAGATCCTCGGCCAGGCCGACATCGCGCACGATCCGCGTGAGGCCGGCGATCAGTCTGGGCGCTTCGATCTTCCAGACTGCGTCGATGGTGCGATGGAGATCGGTAGCCGCCACACTACCGATCACATCATTTCTTGACACTATCGCGCAAGCGGGCCGATGATTGGTGAGCTTCGTCAGGCCGTCCGAGCGAGAGTTTCAGCTACTCACAAGGAAATTCGTTCGGACCGTACATCTGACGAACCTCGGTTTCGCCTTCCCATCCCGGCCAGTGTTTCTTGTGCAACTCCATGAAACGCACCGCCGATTCGACCGCGTCTTTCTTCGATTTCAACTCGAATTGTGCGTAGCCGCCGATTACTTCCTTGGCCTCGGTGAAAGGCCCATCGGTGACGGTCACCTGGCCCCCGGAAAGGCGGACGCGAGCCCCCTGATTTGTCGGCCCGAGCCCTCCGTTTCCTAGCATCGTACCGGCTTTAACTTCCTCTTCAGCCAACTTGGCAATAGCATCCATCAGCGATTTAGGTGGAGGGCCCTGTTTCTCGGAATGCTTAACGATCATCATGTATCGCATTTTGAATCTCCTTATTTATCCTGAGTCTTTTGAGTGTGTTCTGCCCGGCTACCCGGGCTTCTATCCATACGTCGAACGGCGTTCTATAAAATCGACAGCGAAAGCAAATTTTTTCTGACCCTAACTATCGCTTGTGCCCGCTCAGCCTGGCACGCACGCGTTGTTCACTCTTCTTGACCTCGGGGGGTAATTCGACGCCGAAATCCTCGATCTCAAAAACCTTGCGAATCTCAATTTCACTCTCGCCTTCGTGAGGGCACGGGCAGCGTTTGACCCACTCGACCGCCTCCTCCATCGACCGCACCTGCCACATCCAGTATCCGGCAATCAGTTCCTTCGTCTCGGCGAACGGTCCGTCGATGACGGTTCTCCTGGTCCCCGAAAACCGAACCCGCTTGCCCTTCGAACTGGCTTGTAAACCGTCGGCGGCGAGCAGCACACCCGCTTTCACCAGCTCTTCATTGAATTTCCCCATTTCGGCGAGAAGTTGGGCCTTCGGCATGACACCTGCCTCCGATTCCTTGTTGGCTTTTACGATGACCATGACTCTCATTGTTATGTCTCCTTTTTGAGGTAGAAATTGTGACCTCTACTTGGACGTCGAAGCATGTGCACTCCGATCGACAAATCGACAATCTTTTTTTGAGTTCGTCCGTGAAAACAGGCTTCGGCCACCTCGCCAACAGGCACTACAATAAAGCCCATGGCTGACTCTTTGCTGGACTACCGGCCCCAGTTTCCGATCCTTGATCGTACCAACTACATGATCTCCAACTCTTTGGGAGCCATGCCCCGCGCCGTTTATGACGCGCTCCATGCCTATGCCGATGTCTGGGCCACGCGCGGCGTTCGGGCATGGGAAGAACGCTGGTGGATGCTTGCGCTGGAGGTGGGCAACGAACTCGGCGCCCTGATGAACGCGCCCAAAGATTCCGTCTCCCTGCACCAGAACGTCACCACCTGCCAGGCCGTGGTTGCTTCCTGCTTCGACTTCACCGGCACGCGCAATAAAGTCGTCTACAGTGACATGAATTTCCCATCGGTGATGTATTTCTGGGAAGCGCAGCGCCAATACGGTGCTCGCGTCCACATGGTGAAGACCGACGACGGCATCACGGTTCCGACCGAGCGCCTGCTCGATGCCATCGACGAGCAGACGCTCATTGTTCCGATCTCGCACGTCATCTTCCGTAGTTCCTACATCAACGACGCTAAAGCCATCATCGACAAGGCCCACAAAGTGGGAGCCCACGTCGTGCTCGACACCTTCCAGTCGCTGGGAACAGTTCCTGTCGATATCCAGGCGCTGAACGCGGACTTCGCCTGCGGGGGCGTGCTCAAGTGGCTGTGTGGAGGTCCCGGTCTGGCCTATCTTTACGTCCGTCCCGACCTCGGCAAGAAACTCGAACCAAAGCTTACCGGCTGGTTCGCCCACGCGAATTCCTTCGAGTTCGCTACTGGACCCACCCGCTATGCCGATCCTCCGTTTCGCTTCATGAACGGCACCACGCATATTCCGTCGATCGAGGCGGCGCGGCCCGGAATCAATATTATTCAGAAAGTTGGCGTGGAAAGGATCCGCGAGAAATCCAAGCGTCAGACTGCGCGCATCATTCAATTTGCCGACCGGCACGGATGGCCGGTTAACACTCCGCGCGATCCCGAACAGCGCGGCGGCACCGTATCAATTGATATGCCCGATTCTCAAGCGGTGAGCCGCGTGCTCCTCGCCCGCGATATTCTCGTGGACTGGCGGCCGAAAGCCGGCGTCCGGTTCTCGCCGCACTTCTACAACACCGATGCCGAAGTCGATGCCGCCATGGCGGCGGTGGTCGACATTTTGAAGGATCGCGTGGTGACCGCGTGATGAAAATCTGAGTAAAGGCGAGGCTTGCCTCGTCTAGGCCCTGCTATCGCGGACTGAGTAACCGTTACTTCCGTAAGACGATTCCCGCGCTTTCTCCGTGGTTTTCCGACGATCTCTTCTTATCCTCATAGCAGATCATCCGAGCAACCAGGACGCGCCGTGACCATCTGTCTTCTTGTCCCGCAGATCAACCAGCTGACAGTTCTCTCAGTGGTCGCGATTGCCGGCGGTTTGTACTTCTTCGTCGTTGGGTTTCGCATGCTCGCCCGCAAGCGCCTATTGCTGAGCACACCGACTTCGAAGATTCGCAGCGCCGCCATGGGACTGGTCGAGATCAACGGCATGGTCACTGGCCCCTACACGATGCCGGCGCCCATCACCGGCAAGCCATGTTTTCTTTACCACACGAAGGTGTGGCAACAGCGCGAGGGCAAAGAGAAGCAATGGGAGAAAGTTGTCGACGAGACCCTCCACGTCCCCTTCTTTGTCGATGATTCCACCGGACAGTTGCTCATCGAGCCGCTGGGCGCGGATCTTGACCTGCATCGCGACTTTCATGAGGAGTATGACAAGTCTTTTTTCTCCTCCGACCTCGATAGCGTTCCGCCACGGGTACACGCTTTTCTTAACCAGCACGGTATCGCCTGCTCCCGCAGCCTGCGCATTGAAGAACGGCTGATCAAGCCGGATGATGAGCTCTTTATCGCGGGCACTCTCACCGAGAACCCTGGAGTCCAATTGCGCCCGGTCACGCCGCGCAGCTACGGGACGGCAAGTTTCACGTCGGCTAATTCTTCTGTGGCGGCATCCGCTCCGCAAGTCATAAAACTTTCCAGCGGTCCCACGCCGACCTCGACCCACGAAATGAGCCAGCAAGCGAAAATCGCAGCCGCACTCACCCGCGCCGGGATCACCAAACCAGAAGCCTGGTCCGCCGCCGGAGTTCCCTACCAGGATGCTTCCTATCAACCGATGGCGGCCGAAAAAGGTCCATTGGCTGCAGCTACGCTTAGCGTCCAATCGGGGTCGATCCCTGTTCTCCAAAATGGAGATGGAACCAGCGGATCAGGCTCCAATCCCACTCCACCAGTCGTGCTGATGAAGGGCGCAAATGATCCAACTTTTGTGATCTCTTTCCGCAGTCAAAAGGAATTCGTCAGCTCGTTGGCTTGGAAATCAGCCGCCATGGTCTGGGGAGGCGCGGGCATCACCTTGCTTGGTATCTACATGCTGCTGTTACAGATGGAGCTGTTCTAGAAGCCGGTAGCTAAGTGCTCAATGCCAAGCGAGAACCGCTAATTTAGAATGTCGTCTGTGACCGAACCCGTTCGGATCGGGATACTCGGGGATTTCAATCCTGAGTTCCGTTCCCACCACGCGACCAACGATTCGCTCCAGCACGCGGCGAAGAAACTCCAACTCCCGGTAGAGTCGGTCTGGGTTCCAACACCGTCGCTGCTCGAACCAACCGCGGTCGCGACTCTGGATTCCTTCGACGGCCTGTGGGCCTCGGCCGGCAGTCCCTACAAGAGCTTTGACGGCATGCTCAAAGGCATCGAGTTTGCCCGCGTCCACGACCGGCCGTTCCTTGGAACCTGCGGAGGCTTTCAGTACACGCTCATCGAGTGCGCCCGCAACGTGCTCGGCGTTGCCGACGCCACGACCGCCGAGGAAGATCCGAACGCCAAGAACATCGTCATCTATCCCGTTTCCTGCGCCGTTCCGAATCGCGATCCGAATGCGCCCAAGCTTTCGGGCAAAATCACCAAGATCCGGCTGCGTCCTGGCTCGTACCTGGCCGCGTTTTACGGCAAGGAAACGATCGACGAGGAGTTTTTCTGCAATTACGAGATGAATCCCGAGTTTGAGTGGATGGCCATGGAAGCAGGCTTCCCGGTCGTGGCCCGTGGCTCCAAGGAAGAATGCCGCGCCATCGAATCTCCCGCGCACCTGTTCTTCATCGCCACGTTATTTCAGCCGCAACTGTCGTCCCGTGAAGGCCACCCACATCCGCTGGTCATGGCCTTCGTCCAGCACGTCGCCGACTTTCACCGCAAACGGCTCGACGACTCCATCCTGACGTAACGTTCGACCTCCGAAAATCTCTTCACCACCAGGGAACTTTCCGCCGACTTGCGACATTACAGCTTATGAAAGAGACTTCAGAGGCCGTAAGTCGGGAGGGATGTGGCTACCGACGTGGTGGAAATAAAAACAATCAGCGACGAAGCCTTGATGCTGGAGTTCCAGTCCGGCTCGCGACCGGCATTCGAGCAGATTTTCTCGCGCTATCGTGGACCGCTTTACGGGTTCTTTCGACGGCGGTCTGAACGGCGACCAGCGGGCCGAGGATCTGACGCAGGAAACATTCCTGGCCGTGATCCGGGCGGCCGAGCGCTACGAGCCGACTGCGCTGGTTCGCACATATTTGTACAGCATCGCGATGAATCTGCTTTCGGCGGAACGCCGCAGGATTGCGAAAGACTCTCCGCCGGGAAAAGAGTCTCCCGAACCGGCCACGCGCGAAGCTTCTGATTCGGTGCTCTGGATCCGTCAGGCGCTCGACAAATTAGACGATTCTGAGCGCGAGATTCTGATGCTGCGCGAATACGAGCAACTCAGTTACGCGGAGATCGCCGAGCTTCACAGTCTTCCGGTGAATACAGTGCGCTCACGACTGTTTCGCGCGCGCATGGCGTTGAAAGCGCATCTGCAACCAGAACGAGCGCCATCCGAAGCAAACGCACTCACGCGGGCAGAAGGCGAGGCCATATGAACAGAGATCATTCATCCCATCGAACCCGAAGAACTCATGGCCTACCTGGACGGCGAACTCACGGCCGATCGCGCGGCGACTGCGGCGGCTCATCTGGGCGAGTGCGCGGAGTGCCAGAAGTTCGTTGCCGAGTTGCGGAAGGTTTCTCAGAATCTGAAGAGTTGGGACGTGGAGGCACCAGAGCCGAGTATGTCAGCGGTGGTCGCAAAGGCGCTGGCTGAAAAGCAGATGGAATCGCAGAAGGTAATTTCAAGGTCCGAATCGACCTGGCGGGAGCTTTTGCGCCGACGCTGGCCCGTCCTCGCGTGGGCGGGAACCGCGGCCGCCGTCTTCTTCGTTGTATTCAGCACATTTAATTTCGTCGCGTACAAGAGGGTCGTCCAACCCATGAGAGCAGAACTGTCGACTCAATCGCCCGCCTCTTCGGCGGCTAACCCGCAAACATCGGGGATGAGCGCCGGTTTAATCGGTGGAAACCCGCATCAGCAGGGATACAGCACCCGCTCGTTGTCAGCCGGGAGCTCGTCGGTATCCGAGCAGGAAGACAAGAGCGAAGACAGTGAGCCGCTGGCCTCGGCCGTGCCGCCCGTCCACGGCCCGATGATCATTCGCACGGCGCAGCTAACCCTGACCACTAAGGAGTTCGACAAGGCGCGCGCCAACCTCGAAGCCCTCCTCAAGCAGCATCGCGGCTACCTCGGGGAGCTGAAAGTTGGCGGCAACACGGGCAGCGGACGGACGCTGACTGCGACGTTGCGAGTCCCCGCCGATCAGCTCGATGGAATGCTCGCCGATGTCAAGAGACTGGGCCGCGTCGATTCCGAGTCGCAAGGCGGGCAGGACACAACCTCAGAATACGTCGACCTGCAGGCGCGGCTCTCAAACGCTCACAACACGGCGCAGCGCCTGACTGAAATACTCCGCAATCGCACCGGCAAGTTGGCGGATGTGCTGGCGGTGGAGCAGGAACTCGATCGCGTTCGTGGCGAAATTGAAGAGATGGAGGCGGAACGAAAGACGATGTTGAATCAGGTGAGCTACGCCACCGTGACCGTCACCATCACCGAGGATTACCAGGCCCAGCTGCAAGCGGTGCCGCCGTCGACTTCCACCCGTCTCGGCAACGCCGCGGTCGAGGGCTATCGCAACATGATCGAAGGCATTCTGAGCGTGGCTCTGTTCCTGCTTTCGAATGGACCGAGTCTGCTGCTGTGGGCTGCAATCCTGTTCATGCCGGTCCCGGCTTCGTGTGGAAGAGATTGCGGCGCAGCCTGGCCTCGTAGTCGCAACCTGAACCAGCCTCCCGATCGGGTCGAGATGGCGACGTCTCCGCCCCCTTGACCCCAGCCCTCGACTGGGGTAGCCTCGCCTGCGAATTCTTGGCGTCGGTTCTCACCACACTCAGGAGGCTGTCATGGTTCCTCTCGCCGCTCTCTGGTTGCCGATTGTCGTTTCGGCAGTCATCGTCTTTGTCGCCAGCTCCATCATGCACATGGTGCTGCCGTATCACAAAAGCGACTACAAGCAACTTCCCGACGAAGACAAGGTTCTCTCCGCGCTTCGACCGCTTAATCTCCAGCGTGGTCTCTATGTTTTTCCGCTACTGCACTCACGAAAACATGAAGTCGCCGGAGATCGCCGCAAAGTACAAGCAGGGACCGGTCGGATTCCTCAATATCATGCCGAGCGGTCCGCCCGCCATGCCGAAGTTCCTGATCTTGTGGTTCGTGTATTGTCTGCTGATTGGATTCTTCGTCGCCTACCTCGCCGCCCACACCCTTGCGGTCCGGTGTGCACTACCTGGTCGTCTTTCGCGTGGTCGGCACGGCGGCCTTCCTAGCCTATGGCCTCGCGAACATGGCCAACGGGATTTGGAAAGGTCAAGTCTGGTCCTCAACCATCAAGGAGATTGTCGACGGGCTGGTTTACGCGTTGCTGACTGCCGGAACCTTTGGCTGGCTCTGGCCGCGCTAGAAACCGAATGAGAACGTATGGATGCAATCGAACCGTGGTTGCGCGGCACTAACACCGATGTGCCCGCCGTCGGGCGCGCTGTTTTGCACGCACTTCAACTCGCGGAAGAAGACTTGCGCGAGTGGTGTGGGAGTCTCTCCGAGGATGATCTGAATGCGCGTCCCTGCGGCTTGGCGCCCGTGGCATTTCACATTCGCCACCTGTCGCGCAGTCTGGATCGTCTGCTGACCTATGCGGAAGGACGAAGCCTAAACGACTTTCAATTGGCTCGACTGCGAACCGAATCCGATCCGGGGGCGAAGCACGATGAGCTCTTTGCGGAGCTACAAACTGCATTGGTAGACGGAGCGGCACGGGTCGCGGCTTTGGCTCGTTCAAATCTTGAGGATGTACGCACCGTCGGGAGGAGCCATCTGCCGACTACCCTCGGTGGTCTGCTGGTCCACATCGCCGATCACACGCAAAGGCATGTAGGGCAAGCGGTCATTACGGCGAAGGTGGTTGCCAGGACGAGTCAATAGCCTGTGAGCAGCAGGCGCCAAGAATCTTCGCAGCTACACTCCAATGCCCGATCCCAACAGGCTGTAGAGCAGGATGATCAGCACCACCACCGTAAAGGTGACGTAAAGATGATCCCGTTCAATGGCGAAACCGGCGATGGAAAATGCTACGCGCGCAATGGGAGTCGCGATCAGCAATAACAACCCAAGCTGGATAAAGCCCCGCCCCCGCCCATCCATCACGCTTCTTAGCACGCCGGGGATCGTGCGGAAATCAGAAGGCTCGCCGCGAAAAACGCGGAAATTGGCAGGTTCGTGCGCGTGGCGTGCCAGATAAATAGCGGCTCCGCACAGCACAACGGCCGCCGAGAACAGGACTCCCGCTCGGAGCAGATTGCTGAGAATAACCTCCATGCGGCGATCCCGCCACGGTTGCGGCTCGGAAGCCGTGAGACTCGCGGCGCAGACGTTGGGCTCGCTGTCATCAGATCTTTCCCCAGAATCCCTTATAGAGCATCTGCAATCCGAGAACGAGAATCACGATGCTGAAGACCAGACGCAACGATTTCGTTTCGGCTTTCACCAGAATGCGGCTGCCGATTAACGATCCTGCCAGCACTCCCAGCATCACCGGCATCGAGAGCCCAGGATCGACATAACCGCGGCTCAGGTAAACGCCGGCGCTGGCCGCCGCGGTCACGCCGATCATGAAGTTGCTGGTCGTGGTCGAAACCTTGAACGGAATCCGCATGGCATGATCCATGGCCAGCACCTTGACGGCTCCCGAGCCAATGCCTAGCAAGCCGGAAAGAGCGCCCGCCCCAAACATGAGACTGAACCCGGTCGGGACATTCTGGACGTTGTAATTCCGCGTGCCTCCAAGATCGGGGAACTTGCCGTTCAATCGCAGCTTCGTGGCCAGTGGATCAGGAGGCAGATTACGCTGGGCCTCTGTTCGCGGCTTGCGCGAAATATACGCTGAATACAGCAGGACAATGCCAAAGATGGCTGCCAGGGCGCTGGTCGGAATCCACGTGGCCAGAAACGCTCCGAGTAGCGCCCCAGAAGTCGTCGCAATTTCCAGAAACATCCCGATGCGAATATTCGAAAATCCTTCTTTGACGTACGCAGCCGCTGCTCCGGAAGAAGTTGCGATCACGGAAACCAGCGACGCTCCGATTGCGTAGCGGATGTCGACGTGAAAAAAAATAGTGAGCAGAGGAACGAGCACCACGCCGCCGCCGAGTCCGGTGAGTGATCCAAGCAGTCCAGCTGCAAAGGAGACGGCTGCAATGATGGCAGTGAATTCCAGAATCGTCATTGACGGATCGTCATCGAGCGGTGGCCATTGAATTTCTCATAGGGTAACATTTCTTCTCTCCAGCAAACCGGCGTGTAATTGCCGGAGAAGGGCGCTCTCCATATGAACACCATGAGACGATTCCCGTTGATCGCTATTTCTACTGTGACAATTGGGGTTATTTTTTCGCTGCTTGCTTTGGCGAACGTGACTCTTGCTCAAGAGACGTCGAATGCCGACACGCCCGCAGCGGCGACAAGTTCCAGCCCGCAAACCTCCACCGCGACAACGGGCGAGACCACCGCCACGCCCACGCGAAAAGGTTACTCGCTCGAAGTGAGTGGCACCACCCAGTGGGTCGATACGAAGATTGACCTGCGCCGAGGCGAGAAGCTGCAAATCACGGCTAGCGGAACGATTACTTACGCTGATCCAAAGAAAAATCAATTTGGTCCTGCGGGAATCACCCGCAGCTTCGCCGACCTGATTCATCAATACGCGATACCCAATGGCGGACATGGAGAACTGATTGGGCGGCTTGGCTCGGGCGATCTGGGTGAGGCCTTTGAGGTCGGCGCCAGTTCCACCTATGTCGCTCCCGTGGCGGGACGCCTGTTCCTGGGCATCAATCAGAGCGCGAAAGATGCTGCCATGGCTACGGGAAATTTCCAGGTGAAGATCGAAGTATTGAATGAGGGGGTAGCGACGGCCGATGCAGCGATGGTCGGTGGCCCGGCTGAAACGTCATTGCCCGCGATAACACCGGCGCTGCTCGAATCCATCCCGAGACGGATTTCCGACATGAATCACAGTCCGGGAGACATGGTGAATGTCCTAATCGTCGGTACGGAAGACGAAATGGTAAAAGCGTTCACTACTGCGGATTGGGTAAAGGTAGACAAGTCCGTGGGTGGCACAGTGATGGCGGGCCTGCTGGATACGTTCGAGAAGAAAGACTATCTGACCATGCCGATGAGCACGCTGTACCTATTCGATCGTCCGCAGGATTACGGATTCGCGCACGCCGAGCCGGTGCGTGTGGTCATGTCTAGAAATCACTTGAGGGTGTGGAAGTCGCCGCACGAGGTGGAGGGAAGGCCACTATGGTGCGTGGCGGCGACACACGACATTGGGTTTGAACGCGACCAGCGAAATAACGGTGTGACGCACAAGATCGACCCGGCCATCGATGGCGAGCGCGAATACGTGAACCAGACGCTGTCTGCCACGGGACTGGTGACGGCACGAGCGCATGTGGTTCCGAAGAATCCTCTGACCACGGCAAAGACGGCTACAGGCGGAGAGTTTCACTCGGATGGACGGATTCTGGTGCTGATACTGGACCACGCGGATTCACCCAACCAATAGCAAGAAAGAGGGAGCCGGCAGCAGGCTCCCTCTTTCACAATCAATTTCGTCAGTGCCCGAACAGCCGAAACCGCTACTGGTTTACCCAGACCACGCTGGCCTTTTTCACCTGATCGTGCTGTTTCTTGAGTTCGCGGGCATAGTCACCCAAAGACAGTCCCCCCGCGGGCTGCGGGAAATCAGAAGCGCGCCGTTCTCCCTGGGCCGAGGCATAGCTGCCGGAGAGCACACTGTGTTCCTGCATCATCGGAGCATAGTCGGCATGCTGCGGATGGCTGGGCGGTTCGTAGATCACCGGTTGGCTGTCGCGGGATCCAGCACCTGCGTAGAACTGGGCGAAAGCGGCAGCGCTTGAAAGCAGGCAAAGGACGAGCAGGGTCGTTTTGATCTTCATCGTAGGGTCTCCCGATTACAGAGAAGTCGGCCGATCGTTCCACCTGGGGCCGGTGGATATGGGCTCCTCCGTCTACGGTAGAAGCACGGCCCATACCAAACCCAAAGTGGGCCGAAATGGCCGTTTACGAGGAACTTAGCCGCGATGGCAAGCAATTGTTTGCACAATTGTGGAGAGGCCGAGGATGTCCGCCAAAAGTCGGCCACTCCAATGTCACTTTAGTAACCATCTCATTCATGACCTTTTAACACTTTACCTATTACAATATTGATAACGATGAAATGTGGGGTATTAGCAGTGGATAGCGTAACCAGAAATCGCGAACGACAGAAACTGATGCTGGAATTGCTGGAAAGAAAGGTCCGGATGCGCGCGCGCCAGCTTTATGATGAGCGCGGGCGAGTCGAAGGACGGGACCTCGAAGACTGGGTTCAAGCAGAATCGGAAGTGTTGAAATCCAGTATTCTTGCGCCCTTGTGGAACAAGCGGCAGGAGCGCGAGTCATCGCTGGACCAGGAAACCGCAGAAGTATAACCGTCCCTCCTGGCTAGCTCGGGACCTCCAACGTCATTCGAAATTCCAAAAACTATCCGCCTAGGTCGCCATCCGTAACAGAAACATAGCGGACGACAAGCTCAGCACCGGGCCCGCGATGCTGAAGAGCGCTCGGCCTACGGTTCCGGGGGCTCCTCCAAAATAACCGTCCAGCACAAATGCCATCACGCACGTCGCGCCGACCGGAAGCAGCCATGACTTCGGAAGGCGCTTCAGGTTGGGTATCGCGGCTGGCAATAGCCAAATGAAGACGTACCAGAGATTGCGATCGCGTATTGAGGCGATGAAGTGTGCGACGTAATGCTCGCCGGCATGCAACCCGAGGCCGAACTTGAGCGGGCTGACAAATCGACCCGTAATCGTCCATTGAATACCGATCATCGCTGCGAGACTGAGTAGCCACCCGAGAATGATCCAACTCGCGTCCGGCAAGTCCTGTTTCTTATCGCGCCCTTGATCGGACCGCATCGCGAGCCACCATGCAGCAGTCATCACTACGCTGAAGGGAATGAACGACTCCTTGGTCAGTGTTCCAAGTGCGCCGATCACGGGTAGAGCCCATAATCGTGACTCCGCCAAGACGAAGAGCAGTGCAAGCAGGAAAAACCCTTCTCCAGCATCGACCAACCCCACAACGCGAAGATTTGGAACAGCGAAGTTAACGAGATAGAGCAGTGCACCGAGCAAACCCACACCCGAACTCAGCCTCCGATTTCCGAGAACGACGATGAGCACGGCGGTTCCAGCCACAAACAGGGAGTCCGCGACGAGCAGCCCGAACATCACCGGATCCCACGTTGCGACGCGGTTTCGTGCGATGCCGTAGAACGGCCTGGCCAGATACGGAACGAGGACGCGGAAGCGGACGTGTCCGGCATCCTCGCCGGCTGTCCCGGTCACCATCGCCGCATAGATTTTGACGTCGCTCAGTCCGGGCGTCGTGCGCGGGTCGAATCGGTTCAGGATGGGATAGCCCAGCCCGCACGCGATCAAAAAGAAAATCGAGAACAGCGCCACCAGTCTGGTGGGCGCAGTTTTCGCGCGGCTGTCATGCAAACTCGTCATTTATGTATTGGCGAAGGTAGCGTCCGGAGTTGGACATTGCAACTCAAATTTCTGCGCCCCACACGCTGCGCCAGCTTGGCTTTTGCCGGAAGAATCTGTTAGTTTTCAGCCTCAGCCATTCATGGAACCTGGCGGGAGAACTTTTCGGAGGATTGTCTTGGGCCCTAAACAGTCGTGGTTCATCGTGCTTTTTTCCTTGATCGTTAGCTTTTCCGTGCAAGCGCAGCAATTGTCACCAGAAGATCAAGCCACCCGCAAGCTGGCGGTGGACATTTTCAAACAGCTGATTGAAATCAATACCACCGACTCGGTCGGTAGCGTGACCGCCGCTTCCGAAGCCATGGCACAACGTTTTCGCGATGCCGGATTTTCCGACAGCGACATTCACGTGATGGGGCCAAATGACCGCAAGAAAAATGTCGTCGTTCGCCTGCACGGGTTAGGAAAATACAAACCTGTGCTCTTGATCGGCCATCTCGACGTGGTGGAAGCGCGCCGCGAGGACTGGACGACCGATCCGTTTCAGTTCCTCGAAAAGGACGGCTACTACTACGGCCGCGGCACCAGCGACATGAAGGACGGCGACGCAATCATGTCGGCCACGCTGATTCGAATGAAGAAAGAAGGATACGTTCCCAGCCGCGACATCATTCTTGCGATGACAGCGGACGAAGAAGGCGGCACGTCGAACGGAGTCGACTGGTTGATCAAGAATCATCGCGAACTGATCGATGCCGAATTCGTCCTGAACCACGATGGCGGCGGCGTGCTGGCCGATCACGGAAAGCCGATCATGATGGAAGTGAACGCCACCGAGAAGCTTTACGGTGATTTTGTGTTAACCGCAACCAATCCCGGCGGCCACAGTTCGTTGCCGCGTCCCGAAAATGCGATATACGAATTGGCCGAGGCGCTGACCCGCATCGAGCACTATCAGTTTCCTTTTGAGCTGAATCCGATCACCCGCGCCTATTACGAGCGTCAGGTCAAGATGACCACGCCCGAGCGCGCCGCCGATCTGAAAGCCATGCTGAAGACTCCTCCTGACATGGAGGCGGTGGCTCGGCTCTCGAAAGATCCGATCGACAACTCGACCATGCACACTACCTGTGTCGCCACGCGTCTTAGCGGAGGGCACGCTAATAATGCTCTGCCGCAGATGGCGCAGTCGAACGTCAACTGCCGCATCGAGCCGGGACATACGCTGGAGGAAATCCGGCTGGCGCTCGAAAAAGTGGTAGCTGATCCGAAGGTCAAGGTGCAGTTCCGTGAGAACAGCAACGTACTGATGGATCACGGGTCCGATCGTCACAGCTACATTCCTCCCGCTCCACGCAAGGAAGTATTTGACCCACTCGACAAAGTCGTCGCGAAAATGTGGCCTGGCGTTCCGGTGCTTCCGAACATGAGCACTGGCGCTTCGGATGGCGTTTATACGAACGCTGCCGGAATGCCGACTTACGCGATCTCGGGCGAGCAATATGAACGGGACGACGTCCGCGCTCACGGTAAAGACGAGCGCGCCGACATCAACGCGTTTCTGCGGGGAGTGGATTTCTACTACTTGTTCCTTAAGGGAGTTACAGCGGAGTAAGTCGCGATCGTTGGACTTTCGGGCTTCCCATTTCGGGAACTGGGGATCACTTCACCTTCTTGAGAAGGGGTACCCCCCTCCCCCCGGTCTTTGAGAATCAAAGACTTGGAGGGCAATTCTCGTCAGGTCTTTGAGGAATAAGGACTTACGAGTAAAGTATTTATGAATCATAGACTTAGCGCCATGTTCGCGATGATGTGGCGCTTTTTTCGGTATGCCCACTTCTGACTGGCTTAACCCGAGTAAGTTGTCAAAGAACCGGTCGTTTCTGGCTTTTGGCCTAGTTACTATTTTAACAGCGGTGTCAATGGATGGTTGGACGACTTTGATTCGGCGCCATCAGGAAACATGAACACGGAGTCCACGGGAGCATAGAGGTAAACCACGGGCAATGGCTCGAAAACACATCCTTGATCTATTGCGAGGCGGAGACCGGAGGAGGATTGGCCGTTCTGACGAAGTGGCAGCAATGGTCGCCCAGACGCCGGAGCTTTTCTCCGAGTTGATGGAGGGGTTGTGGTCGGAAGATCCAGTGGTGCGAATGAGGGCGGCGGATGCCGCCGAGAAGGTCACGCGGGGGAAACGCGATTTGCTCCAGCCCTACAAGGGAGAACTACTCGGGTTGATGGCGGAAACCGAACAACAGGAATTGCGCTGGCATCTGGCGGTCATGGTTCCGAGACTGGTGCTGAACGCCAAGCAACGGAATCTCGCAACCTCTTTGTTGGTCGGATATCTGGAAGACCGCAGTTCCATTGTCAAGACATTCGCCCTTCAGGGGCTGGCTGACTTGGCACAAGACGACCCGAGTATTCGGCCTGAAGTGATCGAGATTCTGCGCGAGGCTACTCGACGGGGCACTGCGGCGATGAAGGCGCGGAGCCGGAAGTTGCTGCATAAGCTTGAGCGGTGAGAACGCGGGGCCCGTCGTACCCACTCATCGCAAAATGCGCGATGAATGGGGCACCCGGCGCTAAGCATCATGATTCTTGGCCTTCGGCACTAGTCCCAAGGCAGCCATTACATGCAGGCCATTGGTGCGGGGCAGCACACCGGGCAGCATCCGATAGTCAAACAGCATTTCGCCGCTCGCATAGTGTTCTTCAAAATGCACGTTGATTGCCCGTCCGTCGAAAATTTGGACAACGTCGCTAAGCGTCAGATCGTGAGTCGTCACCAGACCAATCGCGTCGTTCGCGATTAATTGTCCGACAACCGCCTTGGCTCCGAAAAAGCGGTCGTTCGAATTCGTCCCACCTAAAACTTCGTCCAACAAGAAGAGCACGCGGTTCTTATTCGACAAATCCAGAATCCACTTCAGGCGTTCCACTTCAGCCTGGAACCGCGACTTCCCTTGCAGAAGAGAGTCGCGAACAGCGATAGAGCAACCGATCCGCAACGACGAAATCCGAAGGCGAGCGGCGCGCACCGGAGCCCCCGCCAGCGCCAAGACACAGCTCACGCCGACCGAACGCAGGAGGGTGCTCTTCCCCGACATGTTGGAACCGCTCACCATCATCAGTTGCGTGCCGCGCGCATCGAGCGCGATGTCGGATCGAACGCAGGTGTCGCGATCGAGTAACGGATGACCCAGCGCTTCGGCTTGAAACAGCGAATCCGATTGCGGTTCGAGGATGGCAAAAGTGTGATCTGGATTTTCGTAATAATGACGGGCAAAACAGAGCAGGGCTTCGAACTGTGCCAGGGCATCCAGCCATCTGGCCAGATTCTCCCGGTTTTGCTGCCGCCAGTGTTCGATGAGCATGGCGAGATTCGTTCCCCACAGGAGCGGCGCAGCGAGCAGAGCAAAGTATTCGATCTGTCGAAGCCCTAGTAGCCACGCCCACAAACTCAGCCTTCGAATCTGTTTTGCGGGACTGCCCGGCGAAGCCCTCAGTTGCGACTGCAACGATTGCAGTAGCGGGGACTGGAGATGTTCTTCCTCCAACCGCGCCAGCATCGGAGCAAGCAATCCGAGTTCGAACGACGGAAAGACAACGTTGGCGGAGGCTCGCCTTGTTTTCCGCAGAGTCGCCGCCGACAGCAAGCCCTCCAGGGCAAGAAGAACGACGACGAACCAACGCCAGTGCAACCCAAGCGCTCCGACGCCCGCCAAGACGAGCGTCGCAATCAGGCAACTTGGTAGGGCAATCCCGAGAACCCGCAGGTAAGACGGAAAAACTATGTCAGGCGCGCCAGCCCATTCGTAGATAGCGGAACCTGTCTGATCCATTGCACTACCCTCAACCGAAGCCCAATCCTCGCGAAGGTCCAGGCGGTCGCGAAGTTCTGCAATTGCCACTTGTCGATCTGTAATCTCGCGATATTCCGCCGGATGGAGCAGCCAGTTTGCCAACATGGCCCGACCGATGCCCGTGCGCGCCGTGCAAAGCAGTTCGAAAAGCGACCCAGTGCCAAAGAGATCCAGATCGGAAGCGTACTCGTGGGTTTCCGGGCGAAATTCCTCGCCGGCAATCCCTTGCCCTTGCCACTGGTTTCGCAGACGCCGCAGGCCTCGGTCGTAAGAATCTATGATCCTCTGCAAACGGCCATGCAGGCGCGAGTTTTTGGTAAGCGACTGGACGATCGACAACGCTACGATCCCGGGCAGAACAATCCAATAGGTCGGAATCGAGTGGGATGAATGCGCCACCCACGCCAGGGCGATGCTGGCCACGACGGCGAATACCAGGTAGGTCCATAGACGCCGATGCAGAACTTCGGTACTGGCAAGTTGCCGTTGTCGTTCATTGATGTGTCGAGCGTATTCACTTTCTGGGGTCTCGCGCGCAGGGGTCGGCAGAACATTGCGTTCTCGCAACTGAGAAGGATCCATGGCCACACCGTCTCTCTTCAGGCTGATTCGCCTGACTCTCTGGAGCACAAAGGCAATGATTGCGGCCGTCCAACGGGACGGCTCGCAGCTTCCGTTCAAGACGGATTACAGAGAGAGGACGGGTGGTGGACGCTGGAATAGCGGAGAGAGGCTGGGTTCACTCAGAACCGCGATCGTCGAATGCGACTGCTCTACCCATCGCTGATCGACGACTAGCGGGAAGTAAGAAACCGAGAGCACGCCCAAGCAGGCTGTGATCAGTCGGCAGATATTCGAGGAGTGAACGACGACAAACGCAAGGAGACAAGCCAGCAATAAGGCTGAGACGAGCTTGAGGAGACCAACAATCAGGATGGGCCGAACATCGAGGACACAAATGACCATAAAACAATGGACGGCGTTGAAGACCAAACGACTGTAGCCAAAGCAACCCATGTTGTACCCTTCGACTTTCAAGTATAGCGGGGCAGCGCCTGAGCAACGCAGTAGAGTCGCGCGTTGGCGTAGGCGGGTGTGTTCATCCCCGCGACAATAGTGCAGCTTTCACACGATCCGGGGTGAAAGGCACTTCACGAAGCCGCGCGCCTGTTGCATCGAAAACCGCATTGCCGATCGCAGCAGCGGCGAGTGTAATCGCCGTCTCTCCCGCGCCCGTCGCTTTCGCTTCTGAACGGTCGATGAGAACGCACTCGATGAGGGGAACCTGGATTCCCAAGGGCAGCGTGTGATAAGTCTTCCAGTCGATGGAGGTGATCGCGTGATCATCCCAGGTGATCTCTTCGCCCAGAGCGCGGCTTGTCCCTTGCAATACTCCGCCCTCAATCTGATTTCTCAACCCTTCTGGATTCGAAATCGGTCCGCAATCATGGGCGACCACAAAGCGCTTGGGCCGCACCCGCCCGCTTACTTGGTCGACCTCGACTTCCGCGACCAGCGCAGCGTATCCGTTGTCGCCTTCATACGCGACGCAAGCGATACCGCGTCCTGTAACAACGCCCTTGTTTGGATTGCCCAGTTTTGGGGAGGGACGAGCATCCCATTTCGCGGCCTTCGCAGCCGCCTTCACGACGTCAATGACTCGCGTCTCTTCAAGGTGTTGTAGCCGGTAGGCGACGGGGTCCGCTTTAACGTTTGCGCTGATTTCGTCCATAAACGACTCGTGCGCGAACGTGTTTTGCAACCGGATTGGCGACCGCAGGGGTCCGGTGAAGAAAGGCGACTTCACTGCATGCGTGAGCACTCGTTCACTGCGGATCGAACCCGCGCCACCACACTTCCCACCCACGCAACCGACAACATATGACGGAACGGCGTTGTTGCCGTTGCGCAATTCGCCTGTGGGCTCGACCGCTGCCCGAGGTGTAATTGCTTCCGGATCGAAGCCGGCCAGCATACCGGTGATTACGTTTCCAGGTTTTTCATATCCCGGCCTCCCACCTAACGATGCCGACCACGTCTCACAATCCCACACTTCAATCCTGCCGTTCGCATCGACTCCTGCTCGTTGCTCAATCACGCAGGCCGCACCGTAGTTTTCGGAAATGAATTCGTCCTGCCGTGTGAGTTGAACCCGAACAGGCCGGTGCACGGCTTGGGAAAGCAACGCTGCGTCATACGAAACCGTATCCGCAGCATTCAGGCCGTAACAACCCGAACCGCGAACGAAGATCACGCGCACGCTCTCGAGTGGCAAGCCAATCAGCGTCGAGACGCCATGTTGTGTCGGGTACACCGATTGCGTTGCTGACCAGACGGTCGCGTGGTCCGCGTGAACATCCGCTACCGCGCACGAAGAACCAATCGAACCATGCGCCTGGTAGGGATGCACGTATGTTGCTTTCAACACCCGCGCGGCCGACTTCAATTTGACGTCCACGTCCTTGGAATTGACCAGCATCGTCTCGCGTGACGGCTGTTTCCGCAGATAGTCGTAGAAGTCCTTTTGTGCCGGCAGTGTCAGTAGCAGGCATTCCACTTGACGTTCAGATCCTTTGCCGCCTTCGCCGCTTGCCACTGCTTCTCCGCCACCACGCCAACGAAGTTCTTTTTGACTACAACCTTGATGAGGCCCGGAATACTCTGGACGGATTTTTCGTCTACGCTAGCAACTGTGGCTCCAATCTGCGGCGGACGTACAACTCGACCGTGAACCATCGCGGGCACGCGCACGTTGTGGACGAACTCGAACGTGCCGGTCATGAGCGCAACTCTGTCCATCGAGGGAACAGGTTTTCCCATGATCTTCCACTCTTTCGGCGACCTGCGTTTCGCTGTCGCGCTCACTTTCAGGTCGAAGTGCTTGCCCCCAATCAGATCTCCGTAGCCGCACGTGAAGACCGTTCTTCGCCGTGACGACGCCATCCTCGATCGTAAGTTGATCTGCCGACACACCCAATCTCTGTGCCGCCATTCCGATCAGGGCCTCGCGCGCGGTGGCCGCCGCCTGCGCCAGGTTCTCCGTATTGAAATTCGTGGGCGTTGATTGACTTCCCGAGGTTGTTCCCTGATCCGGGGTTATGGAGGTATCACACTGAATCAGCTTCACGCGATCAAGTGGCACGCACAGTTCCTCGGCCACCAACTGGGTCTGGACCGTAAACATGCCTTGTCCGAAATCACATTTTCCGGTGTACGCGGTGACTGTGCCATCGGAAGCGACCGCCAACCAGGAGTCCAGTTTCTCGGGATCAACATGCGATCGGTGCGTATCGAATGGCCCTTGGGCAGACGCGAAAGGGCTGATCGACGTAGCGATGAACGATGCCGCGCTGAAGGAGACCACCAGCGCACCGGAAGCCTTGACGAAGTCGCGACGTGAGATCTCCTTCTTCATGCGAGACCCTTCTGGTAGCGCTTGATGGCGCGCAGCATCCTAGTATGGGCGAAACATCGGCACAGCACGTGCGATAGACCTTCTTGCAGTTGATCGTCTGAGGCGTCTGGATTCTGATCCAGAAGCGTCTTCGCCGTGAGGATCACTCCGCTCAAGCAGAAGCCGCACTGCGCCGCCTCCTCGGCGATAAACGCGTCCTGAATCGCGTGTGGCTTTTCTGGTGTTCCCAAGCCCTCGAGCGTCGTGACTTCGTCTTCCTTCACGGCGCTGACCGGCATCACGCACGAGCGCACAGGCCGTCCACGCAGAATGACTGTGCAGGCTCCGCACTGTGCCAGGCCACAGCCAAATTTCGGGCCACGCAGTTCAAGATCGTCGCTGAGAACGTATAGCAGCGGAGTCTCGGGATCGACGTCCACCGTGTGAGCGCGACCGTTTACCTTCAGGGAAATCGCGGGCATTACCCACCTCGAACATCTAAGATGATAAAAGCTTACAGCGAGTTTTCGGCTGCTGAAAGAATGGGGCTGGGGCCGATCCGCTCGCGTATCACCTTCGTCCTCTGGAGAATCTTGACATTCGCCTTACCTTCGCCTATGCTCCCGGCATGGCGATTACACGGCGGCAACGCGAACTCTACGACTTCCTGTCCCGCTTTGTGTCAGAGAAGGGATACTCCCCTTCGTTTGAAGAGATTAAGGAGGCGATGGGGCTCAATTCCCTCGCCACTGTTCACAAGCACATCACGAATCTGGAGAAAAAGGGCCTGCTGACGCGCGATTACAACCGCAGCCGGTCAATTGATCTGCTGCCTCCACGGGGAAAGCTCAAGCAATCGATGGCCGTGAACACAGCGATGGTGCTGCCGCTGGTGGGCCGGATTGCGGCGGGGCGTCCGATTGAGGCGGTGCAGACTGCGGAGACTATCTCGCTCGCCGACTTTGTGCGTTCAAAGGAAGTATTTGTTCTCGAAGTGCGCGGGGAATCGATGCAGGACGAGGCGATTCTTGACGGCGACTATGTACTGGTGGAGAAAAGCAAGACTGCGCACAACGGAGACATCGTCGTGGCGTTGATCGACGGCTCCGATGCGACGTTGAAGCGGTTCTTTCGCGAGGGGGACAACATCCGGCTGCAACCTTCGAATGCGACGATGAAGCCGATGATCGTGCCTGCGGCCGCGGTAGAAATTCAGGGGCGGGTAATCGGAGTGCTTGCGGAAGTACTGATGAGGCGGTAGGTCCGTTTCTATTCCTCGGAAAAGCCCGGGGGCTACCCGGGCCTTCTCCGGTTCGAAAACTGACGGCTATCCTACGTTTCGCTTGCGGTCGAGAGCTTTCTGAATGTCGTCTTTGGAGCGGTAGCCTACCAGTTGCTCAACAACTTGTCCGTTCTTGAAGACCAGCAGGGTTGGAATGCCGGTGACTTTGTAGCGCATGGGAGTTGCGCCGTTGCGGTCGACATCCATTTTGCCGACCTTGACTTTGCCCTGATATTCGCCGGCGAGCTCTTCAACGATCGGGGCGATCGCGCGGCAAGGGCCGCACCATGCCGCCCAGAAATCAACCAGCACGGGCTTGTCAGACTTCAGTACATCAGAATCAAAATTTGCGTCGGTGACCTCGACGAGGGTGTTGCTTGCCATTCATCCTCCAGATTTCTCGGTAAACTACCTGTTCCCCCCAAAACTGACCATCGGGTCTTGTTGGGCGGGACTGTCTATCGTAGCACCGATCGCATAGCACTGATCGTTACTAGCGCAGACAAGACATTGGATGCTCAGCACGGTGCGGAAGTCGCAGCGGCGGCGGGCACGCGCTTTCGGCGCGCGCGAGCCGTAGAATGAATACCTTACCGAAATGGGTCAAATCGACAATCTGAGAGTGGTGCTGGTGGCGACGCGGAATCCCTTGAATATCGGGGCCTCGGCGCGCGCCATGAGCAATTTCGGAGTGCGCCGATTGCGCGTCGTGAATCCGTATGACAAGGCTTTTCGGGAAGCGCGCTCGGCCGTGGGAGCCTCGGGATTGCTGGCCAAGGCCGAGCAGTATGAGAGCGTGGCCGAAGCGGTTGCCGACTGTGCACTGGTGGTTGGCACAACCGCCGCCACTCGGCGCGATCTGCAGCAGCGCGTGTACCGGCTCGAAGCAGGAGCGCGAATCATCAAGAAGAAAATGAGTTCGGCGCCTGTTGCGCTGCTCTTTGGCTCGGAACGATACGGACTATCCAATGAGGAATTGAGTCATTGCCATTGGGTGATGCGAATTCCGACGCGGGAAGAACATGGCTCGATGAATCTGGGGCAGGCGGTAGCGATTTGCCTGTACGAACTGGTGCGGGGCCGGGCAATGACGCGCAAACCTGCGCTCGCCCCCAAAGTAAAGGCGGCTCGATCGGCCGAGATCGAGAGGCTCACGCAGGCGCTGCTCCGGGTTCTTCGCGAGAGCGGATACGTGAATCCGCAAAAAGTTGGAGCCGAAGAAAAGTTGCGCCGCCTGGTGCGCCGTCTGGAGTTGAGTGGGAACGATGCCGAAACATTGTTGGGAATGATGCGGCAGGTGGCATGGAAACTTGGCATGCAAGAAGACTCCCCAAAAAGAACAGACAAAGCATGATTGTTGAGTGTCAAGGTTCCCCGTGGCGATTACTCTCGTACTGCTCTCGCGATCTCTTCTCGATTGGTCCAGAACGCTAACCCTTGCCGTGCTTTCGAGTCGAATGCATATGGCGGGTTGGTTTCGTTTTTCCTGACGTTCCCTTCCCGGAATGACCTCGAGGTGGCGTCATGCGCATGTTATTCGACACGTTCGCGCAAACTCTGCGCACCCTGTGGGCACACAAACTCCGCTCGTTCCTCACCATGTTTGGTATCGCCTGGGGCGTGGGATCGCTTCTGCTGCTGACCGGAGTGGGAGAAGGCTTCCGCAACGGCAATCGAAAGCAACTGGAAACGTTCGGAAAGAACATCATCTTCTTTTTTGGCGGACGCGCGCCCGCCGTCGAAGGCAGTTTCAACTCGATGCGGTGGTTCAACCTTACCTATGACGATTACCTCGCGATCAAGAATGAATCGAAGCTCGCCATCAACGTTTCTCCGTTGATCGCGCGCGACGACATTCGCGCGGTGAGTGACTACACCAGCACCAACGGCCAAGTCTCCGGTGTGCCGCCGATCTATAGCCAGGTGCGGACGATTCCGCTGGCGGTGGGCCGCTGGATCGATGACAACGACAACGACCAGCGACGCAGAGTTTGCATCCTGGGGCGGGAAATGACGCGCAACATGTTTCCTGGACGCCCGGCGGTCGGCAATACCATCTTGCTCAATGGTGTTCGTTTTCAGGTGGTCGGCGTGCTTTCGATGATCGGTCATGAAGAACACAACGCCACCAATATTCGAATTTTCATCCCCTTCAACACCATGCGCGAACTGTTTCCGCTGACCGGCGACAACTCCAAAGAAGGCAATGCGATTTCGTTCATCAATTACCAACCGCGCAGCTTTGACGAGAACGAAACGGCCAAAGACGAGTTGCATCGAATCGTCGCCCGGAATCACGGCGGCTTTGATCCAAAGGGCACCGATGTCTGGGAAGAATGGGACACGATCAAGAATCAGAAAACGATGGGCAAAATCTTCACCGCCATGGACTGGTTCCTCGGCGGCGTTGGGCTGGTGACGCTGGCGCTCGGAGCGATTGGCATCGTGAACATCATGCTGGTTGCGGTTTCGGAGCGGACCCGAGAGATCGGACTTCGCAAAGCGTTGGGCGCGACTAACCGGAGCATTCTGTTTCAGTTTTTCCTGGAAGGTGCATTCTTAACCTTAATGAGCGGAGCGATCGGAGTGGGCGCAGCCATGCTTGTCATCCGCTTACTCTCTGGCGTGCAATTGCCGCAGGGTTTCGATACACCGAGAATTGTTCCCGCATCCGCGATCAGCGCCGTGTTGTCACTTGCATTGGCGGGAATCACGGCTGGACTGTATCCGGCGCGCAAAGCCGCCATGCTCGAACCGGTGGAAGCCTTGCGCCAGGAATAACAAATGGAGCGACGGTCCTCTACGCGTGACCACGGAGAATGATTTATGACCAACGACTTGCTGAAAGAAGCCTACGGAGCCATGCAGCACAACCGTCGCCGCACCACTCTGACCATGCTGGGAATGGCGTGGGGCATCGCGACCGTCGTGATCCTGCTCGCTTTCGGCTCCGGCTTCGAGCGCGCCATTGGCATGATTTTCAGTTCGTGGGGAACGGACGTAATCGGAGCATTCCCGGGGCGAACGTCGCTGCAGGCGGGTGGCGCAAAAGCTGGCAGCGAAGTCCGGCTCAAGCCGGTCGACGTCGACTACATCCGCAATGAAGTCCCGATGGTGAAGGGCGTCACACCGGTTTTCGACAAGAACGGCGCCACGATTCAGCATGACACTCGCACCTTTACGAACCTTAATCTGACGGGCGTCTATCCGGTCTACGAGCGCATTCGCGGTTTCAGCGTCGCCACCGGGCGCGGCCTGAGCGAGGTGGACGAGGTCGAGCACGCTCGCGTCGTGGTGATCGGCGACGAAGCGAAGCGCCGACTTTTCTCGGGAGAACAAGCGCTCGGACAGAGCATTCGCATCAGCGGCGTGAGCTTTCAGGTGGTCGGCATTTATCAGCACAAAGTGCAGGGTGGCGATAACAACGACAACAGCATGGTGGTGATTCCCTTCAGCGCTATGGGGGATCTCTACGACACGCAATACATCACCGGCATTTTCATGGACTACGAAGGGCAGGACCACCAGCAACTGGCGCGCGTGGTGCGAAGCGTTCTCGCCGGGCATCATAACTTCCGCCCGGATGATCACCGCGCCGTCTTCATCGCCGACTTCAAGCAGGATTATGACGAGTTCGCGATCGTCACCACGGCGCTCAAAGTTTTGCTCGCCTTCATCGGCGCGCTGACTTTGGGAATTGGCGGCATCGGCCTGATGAACATCATGCTAGTCTCGGTGCAGCAGCGCACCCGCGAGATCGGCGTGGAAAAAGCGCTTGGTGCGCAAAGGAGTCACATCCTTTTTCAGTTTCTGGCCGAGGCAATGGCGATTACGTTTGCCGGGGGAGTGGCTGGCATCGGCATTGCCTACCTGATTTCGTGGTGTGTAGGTGCGTTACCTCTGATGAGCGCCTTCGGAGACAATTTACAGGACGGCGACATCCATCTGCATATA
Organism: Terriglobia bacterium; assembly: GCA_963847715.1. Taxonomy (GTDB): domain Bacteria; phylum Acidobacteriota; class Terriglobia; order Terriglobales; family Acidobacteriaceae; genus Acidiflorens. The sequence goes on along the minus strand of CAWKAZ010000012.1, from coordinate 449,716 downwards.
CAAGTCGGCAGCCTCGCCGTGGCAACGGGCATTCTAGGGGTAGTGGGAATTCTCAGCGGAATGGTGCCAGCGATCCGAGCGGCGCGACTCGACCCAATCGAAAGCCTGCGCTACGAGTAGAGGCCGTTACCAAAATCGAACCATCTGTAGAGACGCGGCAAGCCGCGTCTCTACATTGGCGATGCCTTCTGCGACGGCTGCATCGAATCGGCGATCACTTTGCCAATCACCAGAAGAGTCATCAGCGAAATGATCCCCAGCGAGATGGCGCAGTAGATACACCAGGCGCCGAGTACATACTGTTCGATATCCGCGAGATGGATCGCGAAAATCAGGGCGACCGTCACGAAGGGGAGCATCCACGGGTAGGCTCTTCCGGCAGCGAGCAGGCCGAGAAGCAAATATCCAGCGATACCGATTACGGCCACGGGAACTCCGTGGAATAAGGCGTACGGGCTATGGTTCACGTGCCGCAGTCCCACTTCTCATTGATACTGCAGGGCGAAGGGTCGGTACGATAATGCTCGCGCAAAGCGAGCGACGAGGCCACGATACCCAGGACGGCAAGCACAACCAACACCCATCTCATGCAGGAACTCCCAGCGATTCAGAGCGAATCCCAAACGAAACATTATCCACGATTCTTCAACATCAATCGTGGTAACGCTGCTCTCCGGCCGGAATCGGCACGCTAAGCCGGTTCTGCGGCGGAGGCAGCGGACACGTCGCATAGGCTGTAAATGCGCACGGTGGATTGATCAGCCGATTGAAATCGAGCCACAATTCTCCGGGCTGATTCACGCCATGGTCGGGCAATTCGGCGTAGAGGAAACGTCCCGCACCGTAGGTTTTGGTTTTGCTGGTGGCGTCCCGCATGATGAAGAAAAGATCGGTCGATTGCGGATCTTCGAGCACAGGTTCGAGGCGTACAACTTGCCCATCGATCGTGAACTCCGCAGCGCCGGGTGCGGGCATATGGGTTGTCGTGCCGAGGACGGTTGGAATGTCGAGCACTTTCGGAGGGTTGTAAGGGATCCATCGAGCGTGCACTCTGTACGCTGGATTGGGATCATACCAATGCAATCCATGAAAGGCGGTGCGCGTCGGAGCCTCCAGATCTTTGACGCGAAGCGCAAACGCGTCGTCGCGGTGGATGACGATGATGGTCACTGTACCGATGGTCAGCTTCGAGGGCTTCTCCACATCGTCGGCCAGCAACGCCTGTTCTTTCGCGGGTTGACCATCGAGCAGAAGGTCCTTCGGGAAGCCTCCTACCGGAGCCGATAAACGCAGCGTACCTTTCTCCAGATGAACGATCGCAATGTGGGCCGGCACCTTGCCGCTAATCTGAATGCGGCAGTCGTCAGCCGAACCGAAAGTGTTGTCTCCCTCTTTCAGCCATCCCAGCGCGATCAGAGAAAGCCACCCTTCAGGAGCCTGCAGGCCGGCGGCACGTTTGGCGCGCCAGCTGAGCAGATCACTCTGCCACGAACTCTGGTCGTCGGCGCCGGCAAGCAACTGGCAGAGAAAGGCTGCCGAAATCAACGCCGCCGACAAAAGGGATCGCGTCTTCATTGCAGGTCTCCGATCTTTACTTTCGTAGCTGGACCCTACTCGATTTTTATTGTAGAGCATGATTTCAGTGGAACCAGCCGACATTCCGCTAACAGCGCACCGCTGTTTTGTGGTGATGGCGTCACACGTAGTCGAACAACGTCATGAAACCGAAATCCATGTGCAGTTGCTGGTGGCAATGAAAGAGTGTCAGACCAGGGTTGTCGGCGACGAAGTCGATTTCCGCTTCCTGGTATCCGCCCAGCATGACCACATCCTTCATAATTCCAGCCGTGGACTTTCCCGCTATTTTCGTTATCTCAAAACTATGGCGGTGCAGGTGAATGGGGTGGATATCGTCGCTGGCATTGCGCATGCGAATGCGGTAGCGCTTGCCTTGCTTCAGGTGAAACGTTGCCGGCGCGGGCGCTCCGGTCATTGGAATTAGAAATGAGACGCCGTTAATGGCCCAGCGATTGAAGCCGTCTTCGGCGGCGTTGTCTTTCACGAAGATCATGTCAAAGGTTTCGTCCGAGGGCTGAGCGTTTGCGCCGGGTTTGGCGAACCGGGTGTAGTTCCATCGGAACGCTGGCGGTGCGACCCATTGCGCTTTGCCTTTTAGACCAGCGTATTCGACGACGATACCCATTCCGTGACGGCGATCGTCGTCGGCAAGATCGCCCAGAATCCAGACGCCGGGATGATTCATTTCGACAATCGCGGAGACTCGCTCGGCAGTACCGAGCCATAACACAGGGACCTTGACTGGATTCGGCACGGGATTTCCGTCGAGTGCCACCACCTGGAATGCGTGACCGGGCAGGGCGAGGCTGCGAATCTCGGTCGCGCTGCCATTCAAAACGTGGAACAGGACTCGTTCGCCCCGTTTCACTTTGATCGGCTCGCCATGGCCGAGCATGCGCCCATTAATCGTGAACGATCCGTAGCCGACCTCGTATCCGTGCGGCATGCCCTTCGCCAGCGAGGCCTTCATCGCCGACTCGCCCTGCTCCTCGAGTTCCTTCGACTTGATGCGGGGCAGAAAATCCTGCGCCATGTCGCCGCCGCGGCTGAACGTTGGTTCGAACTCCTTGAGAGTCAGAAATACTTCGCGATCGTAGTTGCCCGGCTCGTTCTTAGGCTCGATGTAGACGGAGCCGACCTCGCCGCCATATTGGCCAGCCGACAGATTCGCTCCGGCTCGATTGTGGGTGTGATAGAAACGGAATCCGGCTGGGCGCGGCGTGAACACGATTCGCCGCTGGCCGTGAGCAGGAATGAACGGAGTGCCTTCTTCAGCGGCGCCGTCGACTTCGACTGGAACCATCTGCCCGTGCCAGTGCAGTTGTTCGGGCACGTCGGTGTCGTTGTAGACATCGACGATCGCTTGCTGGCCTTCCTTAAAGCGAAGCAGCGGGCCCGGAAATTGTCCGTTATAGGTCGTCAGCGAAATGATGCGGTTGGGCGCAATCTCGATGGGCGTGGTTTTGATGTGCAGCGTGTAATCGGCGGTGATGGACTCTGCCGGCGCGGCAGACGAGGCGGTTGTTCCGCGACAGTACGCTGGAAGCAGCTCCGACATTAGGGGACGAGAAGAATGCCGCACCAGCCGCCAGACCCGCTGCTTTGAGAAAGCGCCGCCTGGACTCAGACAATTGAACCTCCTAAACGCGGCGAAATTAATTCGGAGAAGACCCGCCGGTCGCGGCATTGAGCAGAATCGTTAACGGCGGAACGTGCTCGGGCTTGATATAGCGATTCACGAGAAAACGCTTGCCGTCTTTCGCGACATCGTAGGTAAAGATATCGGTGGAGGAAATCGGGGCGCGTCCGTGAATCTGGAATAAGCGGTGCAGGCTGCCCGGTCGCAAAGGTAGTTACGCCATTCACTGGAACGGACATCAGCATGCCGCTCGGAGCGATGTAGAAGATCTCCTTGCCATCGCCTCGCCAGCGGGGTTCCGTGCCGCCCCCGCGCGACACCTGCCATTTCCCAGCCGTGCCTGGGAACGAAGTAACGTAGATCTCCCATGCACCAGACTCATCCGAGGCATACGCTACCCACTTGCCATCGGCAGATATCTGTCCGTTGGTTTCGTTGGCTTTGCTATTCAGCAACGGAACCCTCGTCCCGTCCGTGACCGACGAAGTGATCAGGTACGTGCGGGATGGACCCTGATCGGTGGAAAGAAGCTGTTGGCCATCCGCCGACCACGAGTTGGGAAGGATGTCATCGACCACGCCAGCGCTGCGCAGGAGCGCTTTTTCTTTTTCCAACCCGGTGGCGCGTTTGGCGAGAATCTCGGCCACATCTGTTCCAACCGAACGGTAGGCGACCATGCTTCCGTCGCGCGACCAGATGCCGTTTGTCTCTTCCGTGGGCTCGAACGTGAAGCGCGCATTCTCGGAGCCGTTGGTATTCTCCAGCCAGATATCCACGTTGCTTGCTTTCAGGTCGGCGACGTCGATGGCGACCCGTGTGCCATCGGGCGATAGAGTTGGGTTCGCCATGATGCCCGGTTCGCCTATCCGGCCCAATTCCTTTCCAGCGCGATCCTCCCATGTCAGTACGGACAGGGCTGCGCCCACACCCGTGTTGTAAATTACCGTTCCGTTGCCAGAGACGGCGAGGGCGGTCCAGTAAGTGGAGGGTTGAAAACCGACGGCGCTCGCGACGGGCGTGCTGTTGCCCGAGATCTCTCCGGTGGCAGGATCGAACGCGACGCTGACCAACTGCTTTTGATCGCCGGCGTAATAAAGATGCGTGGCATCGAAGCCGAAACTGGAATGGCAAAGCAGGATAAGTTTCGGCTGCTTGAAATCGAGAGAAGCGAGATAGATGCCGCTGATTTTGTCATCCTTGGCGTTGGAAAAATTGCCCGCCCAATATAAAAAGTGTTTGCCGTCGGGAAGAAAAGCGGGCCAGCGATGCGTCTGTTGCATCGAGGTGGCAGACATCGCTTCCTGTGTCACCGGAACCGCCCCACCGCCGTCGGCGTTGATCCGCCACAAAGGACTGGCGGGGTCGGGAGAGTACAAGATGACGTTTTGCTTTCCCCAACTTCCGCCACGACCCGCCATCGCCCTGGTTAAGGGCTGCGGAGATCCGCCGGAAACTGCGATTTTCTGTAGCTTGCCGGCGGCGAAAAATCCCAGGTAGGCGCCATCGGGCGACCAGAAAGGAAAGCTCGCTCCCTGCGTGCCTGGCAGAGCCGTGACGTTGGACGAACCGACGCGCTGCACGTAGAGCACCGGCAGCCCTGTGCTGTCCTCGGGCGATACAAATGCGAGCATGGAACCATCGAGCGAAAGCGCCATGTGGCTGATGCTCATTTCGTCTGGTACAGCAAGTGCGAACTGCATGCGCGTGGTGGGTTGAGGGCGACGGGCAATGAACCACGTGGCGGCTGCCACGGCCGCCAATGCCGCTGCCACCGAGAGCCATTGGAGAAGCGGTATTTTACGGGGCGCAGCCGCCGTCGCCCGAGCCACCGCACTGGTCTCACTCCCCGAGAGCGCGCTTAGCGCAAACGACAAATCTCTCGCCGACTGAAAACGCTGTTCCGGACTTTTTTCCAGACAGCGCCGCACAATGCGTTCGAGTGTCGGAGAGACCATGCGGCCGGGATTCGACAACTCCGGCGGATCATCTTTCAAAACCGCAGTCATGGTTTCGGCCGCCGTATCACGCCTGAAAGCGCGCACGCCGGACAGCATCTCGTAGAGCACGGCGCCAAACGCAAAAATATCAGTGCGTGGATCGGAGCCCTCACCGCGCACCTGCTCCGGCGCCATGTAGCTCGCCGTGCCCATGACCACGCCCGCCGCGGTGTTCTGGGCACTGGTGAGCGTAACTTCGTCGGGCGACGTGCCTGCGGTCTGCGCCAGCTTTGCGAGGCCAAAATCGAGAATCTTGATTCGCCCATCCTTGGTGATGAAAATGTTCTCGGGCTTCAGGTCGCGATGGACGATCCCCTTTTCGTGCGCCGCCGCTAGTCCGTGTGCGATCTGCACTCCATATTCAATCGTCTTGCGCTGGGGAAGCGGGCCGCGGTCGAGTGCCGCGCGCAGGCTCTCGCCTTCGAGCAACTCGGAGACGAGAAAAGGCGCGCCATTATCCTGCCCCACGTCAAAGACCGCAAGAATGTTGGGATGGTTCAGAGCGGCGACGGCACGCGCTTCCTGTTCGAAGCGGCGCAGTCGATCAGAGTCACTGGCAAATGTCGCAGGCAGAACTTTCAGCGCGACATCGCGGCCAAGGCGGGCATCCTTGGCGCGATAGACCTCTCCCATGCCGCCAGCGCCGAGCGGAGAGAGTATTTCGTAGGGTCCTAGTTTCGTGCCCGAGGTGAGCGACATGCGTGCGCGTCATTATAAGCCACGGCAATGCTGCGGCAGCTTCTTCTTATTTGACTTGCCCGGCCCACCCACCTAAGATGGCACGTCATTCATAGTGGGCCATCAGTTCAGAGATCGGAAGGAACCTCGCGCATGCTGGAGATTCTGAACAAGGACCTGCCGCCCGACGTTGTTGTCCTCGAAATCAAAGGAAAAATTACCCTGGGCAGGGAAAGTAAGCAGTTGGAGTGGGCGGTCGAGAACCTGGTGCGGGACGGGCGGAAGAAAGTCATCTTCGACTTGAGCGGAGTGACCAACATTGACAGCACGGGCATTGGCATCATCGTGATGTCTTCGGGCCAACTCAAGAAGGCGGGCGGCGGGTTGCGCGTAGCCGGCGCCAGTTCCCATGTTGAATCCGTATTAAAGATGACCAATATCGATCAGATTGTCGCACTGCATCCTACCAGCGAAGCGGCTGCAGCGAGTTTCGAGCCGTAGCGAAGCCTCAAAAACGTTGATTACTTGTTCGCTGCCTCAGCATAAGGAGGATCGGCGACAGCCCGCATGTAAGCCACCAGCGCCTTGATTTCCGCCGGACTCAATGTATTTCGGTAAGCAGGCGTTTGCGGCGACTTCCCCAGTGCTGGGCCGCCATCGGCGATGATCTTGATGAGATCGGCATCCGACATCGCGTTGAGTGTGTTTCCGTCCGTGAACAGGTGCGGTGCAGGGGGCGCCAGGTTGTCGAAGTTGGATACTCGCTCTGGCGTCGATTCCGGGTCGTGACAGACGGTACAATATTTTTCGCTGACTTCTTTTCCGAGCTTTTCCTGATAGCCAAGCGCAATCTCTCGGGACGTAACCGTTACCGACCCTCCGCCAGACTTCGGAGTCGCAGCGACAATCTGGTAGCTTCCCGGAATGCCCGCGAGGTGTACCGCGGCGCTGACTTGTCCGCTGGCATCCGACAGAGCATCGGGTGGATTGAATGACACGCCATCGCAACGGAATGAGACCAGAGCTCCGACAACAGGACTTCCGTCCGCGCCGTTCACTTGTACGACCAAAGGATCGGACAATTTGGAACCCACCCCACCAATCTGTTTTCCGCCGCTGACTTCCACAATTTGCGCTCCGAAGGCCTTCGGAGTGGGCAATGGACTAGCAGCCCCGTGTTTCGTGCAACCCGAAAGAATCAGAACAACGAAAAGGAGCGGCACAAGTCCGCAAGCTGACACCCGCTTCACTTCGCGCCTCCCTTCTGATGCGCTTTAAGCGTGACCAGGAATGCGGTCAGATCTTTCGCTTCACTGTCAGGTAGGTTCGGGTTTGGCATTAACGTCCCCGGCGTCAGAGCGTTGGGGTTCTGCAACCATTTGAAGATCCAGACGGGAGTCAACCGGTCTCCTACGTCGGCGAGTGGCGGTCCGACGTAGCCCTTGTCCTTCTTGAAGTCGGCGGTATGGCACGACTGGCATGCGTATTTCGTATAGAAGAGTTCCTTGCCCCGAACTGCAGCATCGCTATTCAATGCGGCAGGGTCGAGCGTCTGCGAATCGAAGCCCGACTTCTGAAAGGCCGAGACAAGGTAATCGGAAAGACTGTTGATCTCGGCATTGCTCAAGTTGAACTTGGGCATTCTGCGAATCAGCATCGGACGCAGCGTGTTGGGATTGTTCATGAAATCCAGGAGCCACTTCCGCTGCACGGCGCTTCCCTCAAAGCTCAAGTCCGGAGCCATATCTCCGCCATTGCCGTTGATGGCATGACAACTCTGGCAGCGCAGATCTTCCATCAACCGTCCAGCATCTCCACCCGGGTGGTATTTGGCATGCGACGTTGTGCGTACCAATTCCGGCGGCATTGTCACGGCACGATCGGTTTGAGCGAGCAATGCGGTCGTCAAACTCTCTACTTGCACGTCCGTCAGGCTGAACGTTGGCATTTTCAGTGCCGGACCAAAAGCGCGCGGATCATGAATCTTTCCGGCGATGTAGTCGGGCAGCGTTTCTGGCATGCCACGAATGAACCCCACCTGGAACAGCGGCTTGCTGCCGATGCGCGAAAGGTCAGGCGCGAAACTCTCCGGTGGACTCACGCCATTGACGCGGTGACACGCGGTGCAGCCGTAGTCGGTGACCAGTTTTTTCCCACGCGCGACGCTCTGCGCGTCCGATTCCGGCAGATGGACGTTGGCCGCAAAATCATCGTCTTTCTTGCTGAGCAAGAAACTCGATAGCAACGCAACCTGCTTCTCGTCGTACCGGTAGCGCGGCATGCGAGTCTTCGGATCGTAGCCTTGCGGAGCCTGCAGCCATCGCCGCAGCCAGTCAGGATTCACCTTGTTGCCGACGCGGGTAAGCTCAGGGGCAAGGTCTCCGCCGACGAGGTTTCCTGCGGCGTTCTGAATGGCATGGCACGACGAACAGAACAAAGTGCCGTATAAACTCTTTCCTGCCTGCAAAGCGTCGTCGCCAGTCAGCGGAGCCAAGCTCTTCGTCTCTTTGTGCGAGTTTTCTGACGCCGTGCTTTGCGCGATTAGAAAGGATGCAATATCCGCAGCTTCCTGATCGCTGAAACGATAGTTCGGCATCGTCGCCGACGCGGCGTAGGCCTGCGGATTTTTGACCCAAGCGAAGATCCACTCACGCGTCGTCTTTTCCGCTACATGCTCAAGCGAAGGCGGCTCGTCCACGGGAGCGACCAGGGTCCCATCCGGTTGCGTGATCGCGTGACAGTGGGCGCATCCGAATCTGGCCAGCAACAAGCGACCCTGATTCAGATGAGGCGTGCCGCCCAGTGGATCCATGTGGCACTGCCCGCAGGACGCCTCGGTGTACCGGGCTGGAAGAATTGGTTGTTCCCATGCTTTGGTGCTGTAATGCGCTTCTTGAACGGTGGTGGCGGCACCCTGACCATGATGGCAGACCACGCATCCGAATTCCGTGAGCGAGTGCGGCATGGCTGGATGGGGACGGAACGGCTCTTTACGCACATCCGCCAAACTCGCTTCTTGAAGCGCCACGTGACAGGTGGAGCAGCGATCGACTACATGCTGTTCCGGAATCCATATCTGGTGAATGCCGCTCGTGAAGCGATGCTCCAGGCGAGCCGCATCCGGGCGGTTGCGGATTAACTGCACATAGAGTCGTTGGTAGTGCCGCCACTGGCTGAACAGATCCTTCGTGGGAGCGATCGAGGAGACCACGGCCAACAAGACGCTCACCGAGGCAAACCGGCGGGGTGCAGTGCCCACGAAAAAACGTGCGATGCGGCCGAATTGATTGCTCACACTCACTCAGCCCCTCCAGGGCCAAACCCACGTCCAACTCGGACCGCGAAGCAAGGTACCCACCGTCGTCAGCACCACAGCTTCCATGAGGAACAAGGTCATGATCCAGAAGGAAAGCGAGCGGGCGCTCAGCCAGCTTCGGAAGCTTCGCGCCGGATCCATCGTCGACGCGTTTGCGAACGAAAGCAGAATCGTCACGACGAGCGCAGGCAGCAGCGCGTCCCAGGCGTGCACGCGGACCAACACGATGCTTAGAGCTACGAGGAGCGCGGTCGCGATGGCTATCCGCAGTGGTTTGCGGCGAAACCACCGGTTCGCATCGCCGGTCGTGACGTTATCGAAGAATGGAGAAAAAGGAATGAAGAAGAGACCACTCACGATGAGGCCAGGCAGAATGACTCCCGCCACGAACGGTGGGAAGTAGTGCAGCAACTCCTGCAAGCCCGTGAAGTACCAGGGCGCTTTGGCGGGATTCGGGGTATGCAGCGGATTTGCCAGTTCCTCGAGTGGTGCCTTCCACAACAGGCCCATGACAAAAAGAACGACCGCCAGCGCTTCGATGCCGATCACTTCGCGAAACAGCAATTCGCGATACGAAAGAGTCTTCTCCTCTTCCAACTTGATCGGCGAATCGGCCATCGCCAGCGCGCTGTGTTCCGGCAAAATCGGGTTTCCACTTTTATCAAGATCGTACATTCCGCCGTCTTCGTGTAACCGCCAGAGATGAATGGCAATCAGCACAATAACCAGAAGCGGGAACATCATCGTGTGCAAAACATAGAATCGCAGCAACGCGTTCGCATTTACCGTGTGGCCACCCAGCAGATAGAAGCGCAGATTCGGCCCGATCAACGGGATCGATGACATGATGTTCGCTCCGACCGTCGTCCCCCAGTACGACAACTGATCCCACGGCAGCAAATAGCCCGTGTAGCTCAACATCAACGTGGCCAATAACAGAAATACGCCGACGATCCAGTTCAGTTCTCGTGGCGGACGATAGGCCTTGCGATAAAACACCTTCGCCATGTGCATGAAGACCAGGAAGACCATGGCGTGAGCCGACCAGCGATGCAGACTGCGCAGCATGTAGCCGGACGAAACGACGAATTCGAGGTCCTTCATGTCCGCGTAGCCTTGCGGAATCGAGGGGTGGTAATACAACATCAGCAACAGGCCGGTGGTGACTTGAATGGTGAAGCAGCCGAGCGTGAGGGCGCCCAGATACCAGGTCACGCGGAAGCCGAGCTGCGACTCGATCACTCGCGCAGACATCATCCGCTGAAAATCTTCGCGCCAGCGCACAATTGCATGCAGAGGGTTATGGAGAGCCGCACCCTCGGGAATGTGAATCGTCTTAGCCATGCGATTCCACCTGGACGTAATCGGAACGTGGCGGCAAAGTGGTCGAGCGGTCGACCATGAGGTAGCCGTCGTCGCCGACCCAGACTTTCAACCAAGGCAACGGGGACGGGGCGGGTCCTGAGATCGTACTCCCGTCACGCTGAAATGTGCTGCCGTGGCAAGGACAGGCGATCACTCCCGCATCGGCCTTCCAGGTTGAGAGGCATCCCAGGTGCGTGCACACGGCGCTCAAGGCGTAAAAGCCTTCCGCAGCTCGCACCACAAAAATTCCAAAGCGGGGATCCAGCGTGACCGAGCCGACGGTGTAGCGCTCCGGCCGGCCGACGCTGACAATCGGCGAGGGTTCGTAAAGCACGTTGGGCGAGAGATAGCGGAATCCGAACACGCAGGCTCCCAGCCCCGCCACACCCAGCGACGTTGCGCCGACCTTCACGAACTGGCGGCGATCTAGCGCGGCACCGTCTTGTTCTTCCGGATTTTTCTTGCCGTTTTCAGGCATAGACCCTCGAAAAAAGTTGAAGGCCCGATACTCACGGAAATCCAAACTTCGCGCAGTGTCAGAAATCACAAAGGCATGTGATGTTGCGCAAGCGCGGCAGAAGTGGCGCGATACCTATTGGGGTCGAAGGCCCTTGTTCTAATCATTTGCATCGAAGCGGCGCGTGGGGTCAGGATTCCCTCCTATGTACTATCGAGTAAACGGCCCACTGTTTTCTGGTGAAATGAATACAGTGTTTCTGGTATGCTCTCGGAAATTTCCCGATCGATTCCAGGAAGTTCTCCTTGCCCACTCCGGCATCCCGCCGGGTTAACAGGAGTTTGGGTCGACCGCTTCGATAACCTCGCTGTAATCAAGCTCTAGTTCAAAGACTCCCCCAAAGCGCCCACTGGACGCCCATGGGCAAGGAAAGAAATGTTGTCAGCACCTGAGAACCATTCCACTTTTTTGGAGAGAGTAAGCATGCTGAAGTCTGTCCTAAACTTGTTCGGGTTGTTCGCTATTTTGGCGCCTGCTGCAGTCGCTGGTGTTCAAGTCACCAGTCCCAGTAATGGTGCGACCGTGGGAACATCTGTAAATTTTATCGCCTCCGCATCGACCTCATCGTGTTCGAAAGGCGTCGGATCAATGGGCATCTATTCCGCGCCCGGCGTCCTGGTCTACGTAGTCAACGGGACCAGCATGAACACTAATATCAATTTGAATCCTGGAACCTACCATACGGTGGTGGAAGAATGGGATAACTGCGGCGGAGCGGGGTCGACTCAGGTCACGATTACCGTGACCGCGCAATCTGGAGTAAATGTCGGTTCGCCGGCCAATAACAGTAATGTTGGTTCACCTGTAAATTTTGTCGCGTCCGCGACGACCACGTGCTCCCGGGGCGTGGGCTCGATGGGAATCTACACGGCTCCTTATCAATTGGCATACATTACCGGTGGATCGAACCTCAATACGAATCTCTCCTTGAATCCGGGGACATACAACACAACGGTGATTGAATGGGACAACTGCGGCGGTGCTTCGGTCACACCGGTGACGATCAACGTCGGCGGAAAATCCTTCACCAATCTGCAAGCCAGCGGGGGCTGGGCCGCCGCCGGACAAGGGCCGCCCGATTTCGTCGACTGTAATCCCTGCGGGCCTCAAATCACTTGGGCGATGTACCAGGGAATCAACTCGCCATCCCTATCCGGAAATGCCACCCAATACAAGATCGGTGGAACTGGCCCTTATTGGGACGTGCTGTTTAATAATCACTTGGTCGGCGATTTTTCCTCGCAAAACCTACCCGACCAGAACCATCAGATCGTGCCGAACGTCCACAATTTCACTTACGACGTCTATTTCTTTGGAAGCAATTTGGGCGCGTCCCAAGCGCTGGAATTCGATTTCAACCAGTTCTTCGACGGAATGGGCTTCATCTGGGGTCACGAATGCCGGATCGCCGGCGGCAACGAATGGGATATCTGGGACAACGTCAACGCCCACTGGGTTCACACCGGTGTTCCCTGCTATCCCAACAACAACCAATGGAATCACTTGACGCTGCAAGTGCAACGGACCTCCAACAACCAACTCCTCTATCAGTCGATCACTCTGAACGGAGTCACAAATACTCTGAATAGGTACTACAGCCCGGGCGCCGCACCCGGATGGTACGGGATCACCGTGAACTATCAGATGGACGGGAATAATGTTCAATCTCCTTATTCCATCTATCTCGATAAAATGACATTCTCGTATCAGTGAAGACTTGTTATTCGCTACAGCGCAGTTGCGAATAAAAAAGCGGACCCGGGAGAGAATCGGGTCCGCGTTAGAAAGGGGCGAGCGCCAGCTCGTCCCAAACTTTTTCAGTGCGAGGGTGGTCCATTGGTCCCACTCGTCGAATTAGTGGGCGGGCACGGTGTTCCTGGATTCGGTGCGCCTGGTGTGGTTGCGTTGCCCGCGTTCCCGGGAGATGAAGGGGCCTCACCCGGATTCGTTGTGGAACCGGCCGACGCGCCTGGAGCGCCTGGCAAAGCGCCGCATGGCGATCCCGCCGGACTGCTCCCCGGATTCGTATTCGGATTAATGGTGGACGGCTGCGTGCTGCTCCCTGGAGTCGGCGGGTTTGTCGAGGTTGCTCCGGGTACTGTGGATGGCGTCGTGCTCGCCGGAGGTGTCGCGGTGTGCGCGGGCGGTGTCGCTGTTTGGCCCGGCGGCGTCGCTGTGCCGGGCGCGGGTGTTACGGTTCCGGGAGTTTGACTTTGGGTACCCGGACTCCCCGCAGGCGGAGGTGCACTATGGGCGGGCGCGCTTTGCGCTACGGCCCATGCGCCGCATAGTAGCAGTGTTGAGAGTAACGTGAGTTTCCTTGCCGACATCGATTGCGCCTCCCTTTGAAGATCCAGACTCGTCCGAGTCTGCGGCAACCCTCGCAAGCCGCCAATCCCATGGATGCCGTAGGGGCGAAGCATCCATCGGGTAGGACTCATGAGAGTCGATCAGGAAATAGCTTCAATGCTGATCAACCGCGTGATGTGACCGTCGCCTGAAAACGTACCGACAACTTTCACTTCGCGCCCTTCATACTGTTTGGCTTTCTGCTGATCGTCGATTTGATAGACATCGCCGGCAGAAGTCTTAAGCACGTACTCCCCGCGGTCGAACATGATCTGTCCCGTAAATGTTCGCGACAACGGCTGAGGATGCTCAGGAGTTGATTTGTCTTCCTGCTGCTGCGCTGGGGGATCCGGAAGAGGGGCGGGTATCGGTTGAGGTTTTTGCTGTTCTGTCCATGCGATGAGGTCGGGTCCAAGAAGATCAGAAGAAGAATACGGCGGTATCGGTTTCGGCTCCTGAGCCATTGCCAGAGGAGAAACTAGCAGAGAACCGACCGCAAGCAGCAAACTCGCCGTTCGTTTCATTTGACCTCCGAGGGACGAAGCGGCGGGCAAACGAGTTGCCTCGAGCTCCCTTTGAGCGGCAGACGATAGCCGTTGTTCGGAGCTTGTGCTTTTTCTACACGCACCTGCAGCCATCGTCCATACAGTGGTTGCCCTAATTGTCTTTTCCAGTTCTCCCCTCGCTTTCTTCGAAGTCTTTTTTCGTCGAACTAAGGACTCCGCGGTATGGGCATTGGCGGGGCAACACGGTAAGTTTGAATTCTTCTGATTTGCCAACCATTACGAGCAGGCGCTAGTGCACGGGAGCACAAGGCGCCTGCTCCCCTTCTTTTTGAAACCGCATGCATTCACGCGAGTTACCAGAATTGGGATGAAAAGATACAGTTTCGATGGGATTCATCAGAGTTCGCCCCTCTCTTACGATGGCTGCAGCAAAATTAATGGAGGATCCATGCTGAATTGGGCGATCACATTTTTTGTAGTAGCGCTGATTGCGGCGATCTTGGGTTTCGGCGGTGTAGCCGTTGCCGCCGCGGGTATTGCCAAGATCTTCTTCGTCGTGTTCCTTGTGTTGTTCGTAATTTCGCTGGCCACTCACTTCAGCCGAGGCGGCAGCCGAGCTTGAGGGAATTACTCTTTTGCGACGGCCCGCTAATAAAAGGGGCCGTCGCTATTTTTGTGCTCGCTACCGCCCGGAAATCCCGGCTGATTCAGACCCAGCCTCAGACCCAACAATCCACGCGCCTCGTGTATATATCAGAAGCGCGAAACCCAACCCCGACTTCCATTCCGGCAACTAAAGAATGCAGTTAATAAATTTCAAGGCGCGAAGCGGCTCGTGCTTTGCTAGGGAGGTTTCATGGCAGACGATATGGAAAAGAAGGGCCAGCAGGGTGGCCAATACCAACAGGGGCAGCAAGGTGGCCAGTCTGGACAGCCGGGACAGGGTCAGCACGGCGGCCAGTCCGGACAGCCGGGACAGGGGCAGCACGGCGGCCAGCAGAACCAGCAAACAGGGCAACAGCAGCCCAAGAAGGGCGGGCAGGGTCAACAGGACAACGAGGAAGATGAACGGAACCGCGACCGTCAGCGTCGCGCTTCGTAGTCTTTTCAAACCAGAATCGGATGAAAGTCCCGACCCTCAGGGTCGGGACTTTATTTTGTTCCAAGCTTGCAGGAGAATGACAATGTTTTCTGCCCCTCCAAGACAAGGGCTGCTTAGGCCCATTCTTCTATCCGGGATCTTGTTCGGAATCCTGATCTCCGTCGGCGAAGCACAAACACCCGCGCCTGATACGACGGCCCCCGCCGCTGCCGCTACCTCGAAGCCGGCAGAAGATCCGCTTTCCAATGGAACCATGACAGAACCCTCGGATTCGTCTCAAGAACCGAGTTCCGCGCAGGAGCCGAGCGGGTCCGATCAAGGCGGCATGTTCGTATTCAAGAAAGATGTAGAAGAAGTGATACTCCACGCTACCGTGTATGACGAGCAGCGGCACATCGTTCCCGGCCTGGATCGCAATGCATTCACCGTTGTTGAAGGCGGAACTCCGGAGCCAATCACTTCATTCCGAAAGCAGGACGTGCCCGTGGCCATGGGTATCGTTGTCGACAACTCAGGTTCTATGCGCGATAAACGGGACGAGGTGAACCGTGCGGTTCTTAATCTGATACGAGCCAGTAATCCGCAAGACGAGATCTTCGTGGTCAATTTCACTCAGAAGTATTACCTGGATCAGGATTTCACCTCGGACGTTGGCCGGCTCGAAACGGCCCTCCACCAGGTATCGTCTGCTGGAAGCACCGCGCTCTACGACGCAGTCGTTGCCTCCGCCGTCCACCTGATGAACAACCCTCGCCTCGAAAAGAAAGTGTTACTGGTGATCACGGACGGACAAGACAACATGAGCCAGGAGACGCTCGACGAGGCTCTGCGCCGCCTGCAGCAACCGAATGGCCCCACGCTCTATGCTGTCGGCCTCACGGGCGGAGGTCTTGAAGGGCATGGCCGCGACGCGCTGCAACGCCTCGCTCAAGGCACGGGAGGAGTTGCCTACTTTCCACAGACTCTCGATCAGGTGGGAGACACCACGCGGACGGTGGCGCACGATATACGGTCGCAGTACATCATCGCGTACCGGCCGAAGAATCAGAATATCAAACCGGATCAGCGCTCAGTGCAAATAGAAGCTCGCGCTCCCGGATATGGCAAACTGAGCGTGCAAACACGCAGTGGATATTCGTATGGTGGGCAAAACGCCCGCTGAGGTCTAAGCCACGGTCGTCTGCGTCGTGCCGCTTGACTGCATCGGCATTTGAATCTGGATGATGTTGTTCTTGATCGCGTAGACGACCAGGTCGCGGATGGAATGCAAGCCCAGTTTCCGCATGATATTGCTGCGGTGCGTTTCCACGGTCTTGGTGCTCAGATTCAGGAATGAAGCTACTTCCTTGGAACTTTTCCCTTCCGCGAGAAGCTGAGTCACTTCGCGTTCTCTAGCCGTCAGAATGGGCAGGTTCGGCGGTTCATTTCTGGAAACTGCGTGACCTTTGTCCAGAAATCCTTGCAAGACCAGATCGTTGACGCGCGGCGTAAAGAACATGCGCTTGCTCTGCAGAGCCTCAACGGCCGACACCAGATCGCGAGCGGCATCCGATTTCAGAACAAATCCCCTTGCGCCGGCATCAAGGGCTTCGCGGATCACCTGGTCGGCATCGGTGATCGTCAGCACAATGATCTTGAACTGGGGATCGTATTGCAAAAGCTGGCGCGTGATATCCAGACCATTCAAGTGGGGCATGCCGATGTCCAGGATCACAACATCCGGTTTCAACTGCTTGGCCATCTCGAGGGCCTGGCGTCCGTCGGACGCTTCCCCGCATACCTCCCATCCTTCATGTTTCTGGAGAAGCGCGCATACGCCCCGGCGTACAATTTCGTGGTCATCCGCTAACAAGATACGCAGCTTCACGGTAGATCCTCCTACACAGTTTCCCGAAGAGATTCGACTGAACTAGAAATTCGCCTAACCAAAGCCGGCTCTTACGATCGCGTTTCCGGATTTCGAGCCAGCGCCGTGAACTCGCGATGCTGGCTCACCGCATCTACCGCTTCCACCAGATCCCGCGCCAGATTCGATTTGACGACGTACCCCCGAGCACCCGCCGCCATCGCCTCCCGCATCATGTGCGGAGAGTCATGTTGCGTGACGAACAAAATCTCGCGTCCAGGATTTTTCTGCCGAATTAATCGGCAGGCCTCAATCCCATTCATTCGTGGCATGGTGACGTCGAGCACCACGACATCTGGCTGTAGCGCTCCCACCTTTTCCACAGCCTCGATTCCATCCGAGGCCTCTCCTACAACTTCCCATTCATTTCGCCCTTCGAGAAGTGTTCTCAATCCCTGCCTCACGACAGGATGATCGTCGACCAGCAGAATTCGCACCGCCATAACGGTTCCCCGACTCCCCGAGCAGCCCTCGTTTACCGATCGCCCCAATGTCCAAGTCCCGACCGACGAACTGCCTAAGGACCACCATACTGCACCGTTTAAACACTCTATCGCTCTGTAAACGTAGCATGGGGGAAACCCGCCGTCGAATACAGGAATTACTGTAGAAAGGTCTCCTTAAGTACTAATGAGTACGGGAGGAAGGGGCTGACTGAGGAAAGTAGGTTTGTTGGTGTAGGAGAGCGTCAACCGCACCGACAATGGATCCTACATCCGTTTTCGAGCACACCCCCCGGATGCCAGCTTTTCGGGCCTCTTCCGTCAACTGGTTGGAGAGATGGATGGTCACCATGAGAATGGGAATGTCGGGAAAAAGCTTTGTCACTTGCCTGGCCACGTCGATCCCATTCAGGTCTGGCATTTGGAAATCGAGCAGGATCACATCGGGCGGATTCTCTTTCACCCTTTCGAGCGCTTCACTCCCGGTTCGAGCTTCATCGCAAACGCGCCAGGTATTCTGCAGTTCCAAGAGACCCCGCAAATAGTGCCGCACCGCCGCGTTGTCATCCGCTACTAAAATCCTCACCATGGATTTCACCAGATTCCCTTGTCGCTACCGGTAAGCTTCAATTCGAGGGCGGCGGCGGTCGCCAGACCGGGGAGCAGGCTGAGGCGCAGCGTGCTTCGGATCTCGCCGTTCAGCAACAGCCGTTTCCATTCCGATACATAGAGAGCAGCAGCTTGCGGGAAAAGCGGGACGCGCAGAAAATTTCGCCGGAAGTCAATGAGTTCGTTCCCAAAACGAGCGGCGTTCGTCACCAGTGGCGGCAACGGCAGAGGTTCGCCGCGATATTGCTCGACATATCCGGACGCAATTACCAGATACGTCGCCAATCCATCCCACAGACCCGCTGGCACCGCCAACGATTTCAAGAGCCCATAATCCACGACGCCTGAATCCACCAGCCTCGCATTGTCTACGATGTCGCAAAGCCGGATATAGAAATGCCGGTACATACGCTGCAGCGTGCTGATCACCATTCGATCTTCGGGGGCAGGCACGCGAAGTGTGTGATCGCCGAACTGCTCAACGCTCGACCGCGCAATCAGCGATTCGGTGATTGCAGTCTGCTCCCCCGTCTGACCCAGACGCGCCACATGCACTTCCACAAGCTCGGGAAGGCCGGGCACAACAAAGTTCCACTTATTCGCCAGCCGGTCGCCCCAGCTACGTTCCGCGGGATGCGCCTCGAAGCGCGTTCGCATGAGTCCGACGACGTCCGCTGCTTGGGCGTTGGTGTAAAGGTCAAGATCGCTTCCCAGGTCAGGCCAGTGGTCAAGCGACTTGATCACGACGACTTCTCCGGCATCTTCTAGTTCCTTACAAATTGGAGACAAATACGAGAGCGCGTGTTGCACCCGCGCTCGTTCGCGCTCCATAGCCCGGTCGATCCAGCCTGCACCTCTGCGGACATCATCTGTCAGAAGTTCCTGTAAAGCCGGAAAAGCCCGCATGATCACGTGGTGCGAGTTAGCCAGCGTCCAGATATCGCCAAGATCCTCGACGCTGGCGGTGCCCAGAGCACGAGGAGGATGGCAAGCGCTGTCACTCTGTCGTAAGCCGCCATTGCTGCCCAGCAATGCGCGGGAAAGAAGCCTTAGGTATGTCGCTGAATTGTCTGTCTTTGCCATAACGTTCGAGTCGAGCTGAGATTGAGTCTCGGGCTGGCATCCCAGACGATCCCTGGGGCTGCGGCCGCGAAAAACTCAAATCCTCTAAGCCATTTTTAGATGTCAGTGTCGGTCGTAGCGTTGGCGAGATAGTTAATAAATTCCTGGTCCACATATGATGCTGAGTCAGGAGTCAATGGCGCAGCGTCGCACTCGTCTCAGAATTGCAGTTACCCGTAGTGCCGCGCTCCACGGCAGTTCCCTCTTCATAGTCATTCCAGGTCTCAATCAACAAATAGGGAAGGATCTGCGAGCTGTTGTAGTAGCGCTGGTAGAGATGCATCGTGTCCTCGAATGTCTTGCCGCACCGGCTCTGCATGTGGCGATTAAGGCCCCACTTTGCCGCGGAATCATCAAATCCCGCCCACGCGCCTCCAACCGCAATTTTGTTTGGGTACTTCATCGTCATTTTCTTGTAGAAACTATCCAAATATTGCTCACCCCAGTTGCTACCATCCGCGGACCATCCGGCCGCTCCGGGCTGCACCCACGCGTAGGCACCCGCGAAATCGTCGGCAAACTGTTGCGGCGGCTCGTCTTTGTAAAAAAATAAAGGAGCCGCATTCCACGAACTGCAGTGCTCGCGAACCAGCTTCCAGTCGACATGTCCCTGCTTGGGGAAAATGAATATCATCGGGCGTCCGTTATCGGTGAGGTATGAGTCTTTGTACCTGGCCGTCGGCCCGATGTATTCCTTGTAAGCCTTGTCCAGAGCCGCAATCGCACCGTCGGTTGCTTGCGAGTCTTCGTCTTCGGGCTCGTTGTACAGAAGAGCGACCTGGAAATGCGCTTTGCTCGCGGCTTTCTGCAGAAGCGCAAAGTTGTGATCCGAGTAAGGCGCGTTGTCTCCATACCAGTCGACGATAAATGCAGATATGCCCATGCCCCGAGCGTGCTGAATCTGCTTCTTCAGAACAGACGGATCATGGCTGGAGTAGCCGACATCCATGTGCGTGTGATCGCCGAACCAGGGCATGTAGACAGCGAGCAACTTCGGCAAGGGCGCCGGTCCCTGCGGCGGCTGCGATTGCGGCAGAGCGCGATTAATGGCAGGACTGTCGCAGCCCCTCCCAACCGCAAAGCATGACAACAGCACGCACAGGAACAACTTGGGCAAAGCACGACTCCTACGTCTAGAACTGCCTGCAAGATTAAGTAGGATGCGCCGCGAAAGCGTACGGTTGATAAGACAATCACCCGATGCGGTCGAGGGAAAGACCTCAGAGGAAACCTTGCGAACGATTGGATCCGAGCTAAAACGACGGCACGGCTTGCAATTGCCGAATCACCCAGCGATCCGCACTCGGAGTCATCAGCACGACATAGTGAAGAACGACGCGCTCGTCTCGAATCGCCTTGTTGCCGTCCAGTACTTGCTGCTGGTACTCGGCAGTATCGTGCAACTCGATGACGTCACCCTCTGGTGCGTAGAAGACGGCCTCCAGCTTGTGATTCTGGTTCAGGTAGCGCTGGCGAAGACCTGATTTCTGCTGGCTGGTGACCGTAGCCTGCAGCATTTGTCTGGCTGGACCAGTAAACGGCCCGTCCAGCGGATCGACGACATTAAATTCGAAAGCGTGCGCCATGCTGGTCCACGCCGAGCGATAGTCCCGGACGATTGCGCGCTCGGTAAGTGGCTCAACCGCGCGCGGTCCCGCCTTCTGCGTGTCAAGCTGCACCAGGGTCGCCGGCTCATCTGCATGAGCGCGAAGTCCACACCCGAAGAACACGGCAAGGGCCGCAATTACAATCGCTGGAAGTAAAGCTACGCCTCGCGTCGGGCATCGGAAGGCACGCGTCACTGCCGCCCTCCGACGCGAAGTTCGTTCCCCATCACGACTCCGGAGGCAACCGAGATCACCGTATCACCCGACTCTGCGATCTGGGCGCGTGCAATCCCTTGCTTAATCGGCGCGTCTACGGTGCTCTTTCCGCTTGCTCCCGATGACGTGAAGCTGACAATTGTCCCATCCGGTACGGGGTTCCCCGCGCAGTCGTGCACCGGCGCCGTCTCGACGAGAATTCCGGTCGACGTGCGATGGCCATCGATTCGCAGATTGCAAGGGTCGGAAGCAACTTGCTGCACCACGCGCCGAGCGGAGAGATCGTCGAGTGTGGCGTTCACTTGCAGGGCGCCCGCAGACTTTCCGGAAGTGGTGCGAAACCAGGCGACTCCCTCTTGCGTCCGAACCGCGCGAGAGAGAAGCGAAATATTCCCGGCATTGAGTTGGAAATTGACGGTCTCCGGTGCGAGCACAAGATTGTGGTACTGGTCGAACGGGAGCGCCACACCGCTCACCGCGTCCCCTTGCGATACGGGCACGCGCGACGGGTGCACTAGAAACGTCAAACTGGCGGCTTTCGCCGGATTCACAAAAAACGTGGCGGTCGCGCACGTCTCAGAACACACGATCGCCTGATAGGCACCCGCGCTGCGTAGTTCGGCCTCCTGCAAGACGACCTCGCTTCCGAGTTCGATTTCGCTCTTGCGGGAAATTCCGGGACCTACGAGATAAAAAGTTGCCTTGCCGGTGGCCTCAGTCGAGATACTGGCCTGCTCTCCCGCGATGGCCGAGGCGGGAACTCGAATCGAGTTCTGTGCCCCGCTGGCTTGCACCAGGCATACTGCGATGCCGATCAGGAGCAGCCCTCGCATGTTAATTTCGGCCCATGCTGTATTGGTTGACGACCACGTGAAAATTCTGAACCTTCGCCGCCACGGTCTTTGGGATTTCAACCGAGAACGGAGCTGACACCTGCGGAACCAGAGCACGCTCGACGTAGCCGTCAGAAACCCACACCACTTTGCCGCCGTTATCGTAGAAGCTAGCAATAACGTGAGGGATGTTCACGGTCTGTCCGCTCTGGTTCAGCAGGTCTCCGCGCAAAACGTTTTTCCCTTGCACATCCTGGTCGAGTTTTTGATTCATCACTCCGATTACAGGGTCGGCGGATGCGGGCACCAGCGTGGCTTTCACGTCCATGCGGACGTTCTTGACGTTCTTCAAATTGAAGCTGGGAAAGTCGATGCGATACGGCGTCACTTGCTTCGGCAGGAGAACGTGGGCAATCTTGTCGAAGCTGCTTTCGTCATCGATCGGGTTGCCTGACCCATCGATGAGAGTAGCGTTCACATTCACGAAGGCCGGAATCGTGTCCTCGTTGACGACTTCACCCATCACCACTGCGCCTTCTGCCAGATCCACGGCGTTCATGGAGATGATCCTCACGTGCGGCGCATCGACGTTTTTCGATCCCCATTCATCCTCGGCGCCTCCACTGACTAGGTCCCACCGCAGATACGTCACCGGAATCACTTGCGCAGGAACGTTAGAAATCTGGTCCTTGGGCCACACCGTCTTCCAAATGTCGCCTTCACGGGCAAGACGAAAATCGCGGACATCCTCGATTGGGCCGACCGGCGTGGTCCAGTGCAGACGCACGCGCATTTCCGCATCATCATTTGTAATGTGCGTCGGTCTCATCTCAAAACTCTCCAGATTCGAAAAGGAGCGCAAGCTGCCGTTCGATCCAGTCCAATCTTGAATGAATGCTTGCTTGTCGCTCTGGGCCAGATTCGAAACCAGCGAGAATGCTTGATCCCAATTGCGCCGCTGCGCATCCACAAGAAGGTTCGAGAGAGCCTGTTCCGGCGTGCTCGGTTTCGGGGTAAGCCCGTACAAAGCGGAACCAGCGGCGATTCCCACAGTGCCGTGCGCCTGTCCGACTCCGGTGAAGGCGATCACGATCAGAGCCGCGGTCGCGACAACAAGAATAATTGGTAGAGCAAATTTCATTCGGATTCCTCAGGCCACGTAATGTTCCGCGCGGACCGGGATAACGACCGGCCGGTGAACGCGGTCTTGATTGCGCATCAAGATCTCAAGGAAGATTGCCAGGAAACTCACTCCGATTGGCAATGTGCCCCAGAGCAGGCCTTGCCACGGGGCCGGAATCGCGTCCGAGGATATCTTGTGCGCCGGCGGAACGTCATCTTTCGACCATGCGCTGATTTCGCCGTTGTCGAAAGTCTCGATCTTTCGCCATCCCACAAAAGTGAGGAGCGGCTCGTAGTATTGGTCGTGCACAAATACATATTTCAGACCGTAACGGTTGGCATGCTCCAACATGGCTCGCAACGAGACGCCATTCCAGCTGAACCGTAGAACTTGGCATTGGTCAGCTGGGCCGATCCATAGTGCGTCATTTCGGGCAAGAGTCGTGCGGAGTTGTAGTCACCATCCACGCTGCCCGCATCGGTGTAAGTCGAAATCTTGGCCAGCTCGCTGCCAAAGCCCAGCGCGATGTAGCGAAACCCGTCGTGCCCATCGCGGTTGAGAAAAGCGACCACCGGATCGACATTCAGCGAAGTCCCCGGACGAAACGGGTTGGCGGTGAGCCAATACAACGCCGCACCAAATGTTGTCACCGCTGCCAACGAAAGTCCGACGGCTGCCTTCGCCCGAAAGCGATCGAGCAGATCAGCCGCCAGCAGGCCGACCAGCGGCATCGCCAGCAATGTCGCCCAGAAGGTAAAGCGCTCAAACGTCAGAATTTCGTAGGCACGTCCCAGCAGCCACTTCGGTAGCGGCGTCGTCCCGCCTAATCCGAAAATGAACGTCAGCCAGAAGCCGCAGAGCAGCGGGATGAAGCGGCGCGACGATGCGCCTCGAATCAAGATGAAAGGCAGCGCCAGAATCAGCGCTCCGTACGGAATCACAAAATAGTTGATGCCGGTGATCGAATTCAGCAGGAGGTTGGCACGGCTGTCATGCGGAATCGGGATCTGATGAATCGGATGCTGGATAATGGCCATCCAGTAGGGCAGAAGAATAATGCCGACGCCCACTCCCACCACGACCGCGAACCCTACGGCCCTTGTAATCACGCCGCCTATCGAGGCGGCCACGCGCTCATGGCGCGCATCGAGACATGCGGTCCAAAATACCGGTCCGGCAAACAGCACGACTCCAAAAATCAGCGTTACGTGGTGAGCCGCGGCAGCCGTCAGACTGATCGCGACACCTTTAATGAAGGAGCGAACCTCGCCCTCGGTCATCCATTCGTACAAATACGGCAATGCGTTCAAGTACAGAGCTGCGGACGCGACCGTTGCTAGTTGTCCTGCCTGATAAACAAGAAAAGCGAGCGCCCCTAGAAAAACGCTGCCCAATGCCGCGTAGCTCGCTTCGCGCTCTTCTACCCAGATTCTCGCAAAGCGGTACACACCAACCGGCAGCAGCAGGATCGCGATCAACTGCACGAGCATGTATCCCATTTTCAAGCCGACGACATTCGAGAGCAGCGCAATCCACTGGTGGGTGAGCGGTGGATAGGTTGTCTGCGAGAACCCGGCGAACCACTTCTCATTCCAAGGATCGAACCAGTGGTGGGCGTAGTGCGAAGCGAAGAAGATGTGGAAATTTGTGTCGAATGAACCAGCTGGAAGCTGCATCAAGAGCAATGGCCCGTGGATGATTAACGCCATCAAAACAATCGTGAGAAGTGGAATGGGACGAGAGTAGGGGCGAACAGGACTCTCATAAGTGCGCTCCGCATATTCCAACTGGCCCATAGCGACAGCTTGGATTCGCAAACTTCTTCATGGGTTTACTTCATTTTTTGCTTGAGCCTGGTAATCCGGGCGCGCCGAACCCAATGTTCGACGGCAAACATAACTCCGCAACTGGCATCTGACTGGAACCGCAGAAATTACCGTGCGGGAGGTAAACCCGAAACCTGTGTACAGCGTGGTGACTACCGTGAAACGCCGAATCCCGCTTGCGAGTCTTTGCATAATCTGTTTTCTGAGCTGCGTCGTGGCTCAAACTTACGAGGTCAATGGGAAAGGAAGCGCAGCACCCGACAAACCCACGTCGGATTCCAGTTCCAGCTCCAACGAGCAGAAAGCGGAAGGCGGGTCGCCAGACCAGAACGCCGGTTCCGGTTTTGGTTGGGGATCGAGCATTGACGTTGCCCGACAGTCTCGTGCTGCACAAGATGCACTAAAGAGAAATGATTATGCGGCTGCACTTTCGTTTGCGGAACATGCCGCCAACTCTGCGCCTCAAAATCCCGATCTCTGGTTCTTAATGGGCTACGCGGCTCGGCTCAACGAGCGTTTCCAGGTTTCTGTCGACGCTTACAATCGCGGACTGAAACTCCGGCCGAACTCGGTTCAGGGGATGGCCGGGTTGGCGCAGACTTACGCAAAAATGGGACGCGACGCGGACGCAGAGCAACTTCTTCGACGCGTCGTCGACACCAATCCAAAAGACGCGAACAGCCTGCAGTTGGCGGGCGAACTGATGCTAAGTTCCGATCCGAGCCGGTCCCTCGACCTGCTACGACGAGCGGACGCGTTGCAACCATCCGCCCATGGCGATTTGCTGATCGCTCACGCTTACGAGCGCCTGTCGAAGCCCGAAGAAGCCTCTCGCTACCTGAATCGAGCAAAGGAGCGGGCACCGAAAGATCCCGAGGTGCTACGCGCTGTCGCCGGCGAATACCGCGATCAGGGCAAGTACGATCAGGCGATTGCGGCGCTGCAGGCGGTGCCCTCCAAGACGGTGGATGTAGAAGCTGAGCTTGCTTACACCTATCAAGTCGCTGGCAAGCAACAGGAAGCGGCAAGTTTGTACACACGCTTAGCCAAGAGCGCGAAGGGCAATCTGAGCTTAGATCTGAGCGCGGCGCAGGCGCTGATTGGAATCGGTCAAATCGACGCGGCTCACGAGTTCATTACCGACGCTCAACGAGTGGATGGCAACAACTACCGGCTGCACGCGATCCAAGGTGAAATTGCCGAAGCGGAAGATCGAACCGCCGATGCACGCAACGAATACCAGCTAGCCTTGACCAACCTCCCGCCTCGCGTCCCCGAAGGCCCGCTGTATCCGATCGAGCTCCGGCTCAATTTGTATGAACTCGCACTGCGACAGGAAGACGACGCAGCCGCGAAACAGCAACTCGCCGCGGCAATGACGGAAATAGCGCAGGTCAATGCGCCCCCGTCATCGAAGCCCGAAATGCTGCGGCTGCGGGCTGCCATTGAAGCCGGATCGGGCAACCTGGACGCCGCCAATAAAGACTTGCAGGAAGCTCTCTCTTTGGCGCCCGCCAATGTGAATTCTCTTTTGAACTACGCGAATTTGCAGTGGAAACTTGGCCAAAAAGATGCCGCTCGGAAAACATTCGCCAAGGTTCTAGAACTCGACGATCGCAATCGGACTGCCCTGTCTTCGCTTGGATATCTCGCGCGCGACAAGGGTGACACGCAGCTAGCGGAGAAATATTTCAAGCGCGCAGCGAAGGCGCATCCGAGAGATTTTGGACCGTATCTCGCTTTAGCCGACTTGTATACAGCGGAGAGAAACTTCCGGTCCGCACAGACGGAGTACGAAAACGCCTACCAGCGCATGCCGACGAACGCGCTGGTTGTCGCCGGGGGCGCGAATGCGGCGCTCGAATCGCACAATCCGGACCTGGCAAAGACGTGGCTCGACCGCGCCAAGGGGAAGATGAACGACAGCCCGCAAGTCAGCCGCGAACGGGAACGCTATCTCACTTTCAAGGGCGATTACGCGGAGTCGGCCAAACTCGGTTACGCCGTACTGGAAAAATTGCCTAACGACCGTGAAGGCGTCGTCTACCTTGCCTACGATCTTTATTATCTGGGCAAATATCAGGACGCAATGGCCCTGGTCACGAAATACGATCCGATCCTTTCGACCGACAAAGACTTGCCCTTGATTGCCGGATACGTTCATGCCCACGATGGGCAGTTACAGGATGCGCTCTCTGATTTCACCCGGGCGCTCGAGCGCGATCCAAAGATGGCCACGGGATATGTGAATCGCGGCTTCATCTTGAACGACCTTCGCGAGGGCGGCAAAGCGGCCAATGACTTCCAGACTGCTCTCAAGCTTCAACCCAATTATGGTGAAGCTCACCTCGGCTTGGCCTACGCTGATTTGCAACTGCATCGGCCAAAGCCAGCCCTCATTCAGCTGAATGCCGCGCAGAAAGCGCTTGGCAAATCGCGGTCGTGGCATCTCGCCCGAGCCGAGGCTTTCCGGCAGGAGCAGGACTTCTTGCACGCTGAGCCGGAGTACCGCGTCGCGTTGCAGGAAAATCCAAATGACCTCCCCGCCCAACTGCAATATGCAGACACGCTCTACCGTCTGCGCCGTTATCCGGAAGCGATTGCCGCGCTGGACCGGGCGCAACAACTCGCTCCAACCAATCCTGCGACTTATGCCCTGCGCGCGCAGATCTACGCTCGCCAGGGACAGCGCGAAGAAACGCTTCGCAGTATCAAACTCGCCGAACAGTATGGGAACAACCAAATCGACATCTTCATGTCGACCGGCGGAGCGCTGTTGATCCTTGGAGATCGCGACGCTGCGATGCAACGATTCTCGCGGGCTTTGGATGTGCCCGGCGGCGATCGCATCGGCGTGCGTTTGGCGATTGCGCAGGTCTTCTTGCGTCAAGGTCGCTATGACGATGTGAGACGACAACTGGCGCTGGGTTTCGCGGAAGCACGGATGGATGAGTCTCCCGTGACGCCCGATGACGTGCTCGAAGCGGCGAACATTTTCCTGGCCATGCACGACTTCGATCTCGCCGAAAGCTATTTCGACAAGGCGCGGCAGGCCGGAGCGAATAACCGCAACGTCCAGATCGGTCTGGCTAATGCGTATCTCGCCGAAGGTAAGACGCAGGAAGCGGAAGACGCGCTCGCAACTCTCGGCGCCGTCGATGATTTTCACGACGACTACGACTACATGATGGCAACGGCCAACGTGTACCGTCAGCGCCGGGATACCGTCCACGCCCTGTCGAGCTTCGCGCAAGCCAGCACCGTCGCCGGACAGGAAAACCAGTCAACCGCTCAAATCGCCCAGGATGAGCTCGCCGAAGAAGAGGGCAAACCTCTTACCCGAAACGTAAGCATCTCTCCAGAAGCGTCGTTCGCCCCGTCACTCGAAGACATCAACGTTTACACCCTGGACGCAAAGCTTCTGAACGTGACGAATCCAGCGCTGCTGCCGCCGCCGCGTCACTCGTTCCAAAGCTTGGCCGAATCGCACTACCGCGTGCACCTCGGAAATATGCCAGCGATCTCCGGCTTTGTCGGCGAGAGCCTGACCACCGGCCGCTTGCTGTTTCCCAGCGTCAGCGTCGTTCAGGACCGCAATACATACGACACTTTCTTCAACGGTGGCGTCACGCCCGTCCTGCACTTCGGCCCGAATCAGGTCGCCTTTAACGCCGGACTCCAGTTCACCGTGCGGCGCGACACGATCTCTCCCACCTTCATGAGTCAGAATCTCTTCCGCCAGTTTCTGTACATGTCGACGAGTTCGTTCTTCAACTGGCTCTCCATCAACGGCACCGCGATCCACGAGTCCGGACCATTCACCGATCAGAACCTGAGTTCACGTGACCTTTCCGCGAGCATTGAATTTACTGTCGGACGCCCGTGGGGACGCACTTCCCTCATCACTGGATACTCAGCGCGGGACCTGCTGTTTCATCCACTGGTGCAGGAGTACTTCAACACCACCAGCTACGTTGGGCTCCAGCGCAAATTTGGCAGCCGATTGACGGCCGCGCTGCTCGCCGAAGATCTGCGGTCGTGGCGCGTGCAAGGAGTGAAATACGCCACCGCACAGGCCTTCCTCCCCGGAGCGCGCTTCGACTTTCGAATAAACCCGCGCTGGGATGCGCAGGGTTCATTTCTGCTGTCGCGTGGAAGCGGCTATCACCAGTACGACAACGCGCAGAGCGAATTCATGGTGTCCTATATGCGCCCGCTCCACGGGAAGTTGCACGATGACACGGGAAGCGTACCTGTCTCTTATCCGCTTCGATTCTCGTTCGGAGTTCAACAGCAGACGTTTTACAATTTTTCCGGATCGTCTCGCACCACCCTCCTTCCGGTCATACGCTTCAATCTATTTTGAAACTGATTTTGAAATGACGGCTCCCTCGCCCTCGCAAACCTCATTATGACCAATGTGGCAAAACTCGATAGCGATTCTTCTCAAGGGAGTGCACCACCATCCGCCAAGACTATAAAGTCACAGATCCTCGGCGGTAGCCTGACCTTGCTGGCTGGCTCTGGCTTCGTCGGCGTGATGAATCTCGTCTTCAACGTACTGACCGCCCGGCTCCTCGGCCCTACGGGATTCGCGCACGCGACCGCCGTCTACACCATCCTGATGCTCATGTCGTGCATCACCTTGGCTTTCCAGGTCGTCTCGGCAAAATACGTAGCTAGGACTTCATCGGTCGAGGGACGCGCATCAGTATTCGCCAGCCTGCACCGCCGTTCGTGGATCGCAGGCATTGCGATCGGCCTGCTCCTGTTTCTGTTTGAGCGTCCCCTGACCAGCTATCTGAACCTGCCCGATCCTGTTCTTATCTCTCTGCTCGCGTTGGGAACGGCTTTCTACGTTCCGCTCGGAGTGCGGCGCGGCTACATACAGGGAATCCACGCTTTTCGCCCCCTCGCGATCAACTTTATGCTGGAAGGATTGGTTCGGCTGGGCGGCCTCGGTCTGCTTATCAAGCTTGGCATGGGAGTAAGGGGTGCGGTCCTCGCCAGTGTGCTGGGAGTGATTGTCTGCTACTTTGTGGCGCTCCCGAGTCCAGGGCTGACCTCGCTTGGCTTTCGCGGAATTCCTATTTCATTCCGCGAAGGACTGCAGGCGATTGTTTTCTTCTCTGGCCAGACAGTGATCAACAATTTCGACATCGTTCTGGTCAAGCATTTCTTCCCTCCCGCGGAAGCCGGCTTTTATGCCGCGGTTGCCTTGGTCGGGCGATTGGTCAACATGTGTGCATGGTCGGTGGTAAACACCATGTTCCCAGTTTCGGCCAGTGCCGGAGCAGAAGAGCCCGAGGGCCGACCGGTCCTGTTCACGTCTCTCGCGATGGTTCTTGGGATTCTTACGATTCTGATTTTCGGCCTCTGGATGATCCCCAGCTTCCTGTGGAAGACGCTGTTCGGCGGTCAATTCGAAATGGTCAGCTATGGCGCGCTCGCTCCTCTGCTGATCCTTTATGCCGTGACCGCAGGAATTTACTCTTTGAGTTCGGTGATCATCACGTACGAGATGTCGCGCAAGATTGCGAACACCAGTTGGCTCCAATTGGCCTTCAGCGGCGCACTGGCTTTGGGTGTGTACATGCTTCACGACACTCTTCGCCTGGTGATTCTCGTGCAGCTGGTTTTGATGGTGATTCTGCTTTTCATTCTCATGATTCCCTTGCTGCGCCAGCAACTCAATCCGCAAGTGTTTCGTACGTACAGCACTCTCCGCTTGCGTCGCACTCTGGCTGAGGAAGAGGTCATTGCCGAATTTCTGAAGAGTGAGTTCCACCACTCCGAATTCGACGATTACCGTCACGAATTTGACTACCTCGTCAAATATCCCGATCTCAGCAGCGCTCGCGAAAACGAATTGCGTCAGGCGCTGCTTTTTCTCCGGCGCGGCGCAATGTGGCGCGAACTTCCCGCGGACACGAATTGGTATGAGGTGGAACTAACCACGGCGGACCTGGCGCGGATCCGCTTCTTCCCGCGCGCTCACTGGCGCCGGGTTGCCGACGGCAGCTTTTATCTGATGGACGTGATGAAGCGTATTCGCCACAAGCTGGCGAATTCCGCTCAAGGCGAATTCTTTGACAAGCTGCGTCTGCTCAGCTTCTCCGTGCAGGAAGAGATCGTGAACCGTACTGTGATTTTCATTGGAGCCGATCAGAAGGCTCCGCTGACCATCCTGGATGGCAATCATCGCATGGCTGCGGCCATGATCAGTCAGCCCGAAACCACGGTGCGACGTTTCCGTTTCATCTGCGGACTGTCGCCGGAAATGATTCGCTGCTGCTGGTATTACACGAACGTCAATTCCCTTCTCAGATATCTTGGGAATCTTGTGCGCCATTATTCGTACGATCCCGACTCTGATATCGGGCGCTTCCAGAATTCAGGCTCGTAGGCATTTGTAGCGAAGACGGTTAGGGCACATCTGCCCCACCCGCATCGACTGCTATTGCTGTGGATTCTGTGGCCGCACCGGTACCGTTGGTTCTTCGACCAGCGTATTATCGCGGCGGCGCAGTTGGATCGGTTCATGCTGCTGACGAATCTGCTCGCGTTCCCTGGCCACTTTTTCTTCGACCCTGGAGTCGCTGTCTGTCGCGACCTGGAATAACTTGAGTCCCTCGGCGGAATGGCGAGTGGCCAATCCTACAGTCGTTTCACCACCCGTAACTGTCTTGGCTTTGTCGTAATAGTACTGAGCGGTTTCCGGGTCGCCCTCAATTTCCGATAAAAATCCAATATTGTTAATCGCGAAAGCGTTGTTCGGATCGATCGCGTATGCGCTGCGAAAAGCCTGGTCCGCTTCCTTCAGGTCATTGCGGTTGATTGCGGCAACCCCACGCAGGTTGAGCTCGGCGACTCTGACTTCGTCGCTCTGTTCTGATCCCAATCGGCCGCGAAGCTTGCTGGCATTTTGCGCCGCCATCGATGTGGCCTGCTTGCCGCGCCACGCGCGGTTGAGCGTGACTACGGCAGCCGCCTCGGAGTGGGTAGCTGCTGCCGCATCGTAATATTTCAGAGCCTGCTGCGATTCGCCCTCCATTTCCTTCGTGACACCCATATTGTTCAGCGTGAAAATGTTTTGCGGATCGGCTTTCAGAGTCTGCTGGAGCAGCAGATCCGCTTCCGGTGCCCGGCCTTGCGACAGCAAGCGCACCGCTTCGACATTATCATGGTTAATCTTTAGCGGCGCATCCGGAATCGCCAGCGCCTCTGTGATCGACTTGCCTTCCACTCGTTTTGCACTCGCTCGATCAATCACGGCGTCGGTAGGTTGCTTCGCGGCCAGCGCATAAAAACGCTGCGCTCGATCGACCTGCCCCTGGAGCTCCGCAACATAGCCAAGGTTGTTGAGCGTGAAAGGATCGTCGGGGTCGAGCAGGTACGCCTTGTAGAAAGCGATCTCTGCTTTTTCGAAGCTGTGCCTCCGGACGTCCTCAACTCCGTCACGATTGAGCCGTTGCACGGGCGTCATATGACTACGCTTCGGCAGATTGAGTTTCAGGTCACCAGCCTGCGCCCGCGATCCAAAGAACGTGATGCCGATTACGCCGACCCCTACCAGTTGTTTCCAATACATCGCCACACACCTCGCCGACAGCAAATTCGTGACACGAACGCACATTTAGGATGCCCGGAACAGTCGTCTGTTTGCCGTCCAAAATCACAGTTTCCACAAATGATTGACTACCTTACGAAGGTTCCGGGCATCCAAATTGGGCTGAAAAATATTTCGAGATTTGAACCGCGAATGATTTGAACCGCGAATAAGGAGTGGGAAAGGCAATGAGAGCCTGGGCAATGAGGGTGATAGTTACAACTATTTTGCCGTGCTCGATCGTTATCGGCACCGCTGCAGCGCAAGAGTCACCAGGTAATGCCGTCGCGCCGGCGACCGCGATGGCTCCGGCTTCTCCGGCGTCCCCCGCTTCTCATCCATCCGACTACGCCTCCGTTGCACCAGGAACCACTGCGACTCCCGGAACCATTGAGACACAGGCCCGCGAGACGCCAGACATCAACATCGACCCGGCTAGTTTGCTTCCGGACCTGCCACCGTTGCCTTCGCACAAAATGTCGTTGATTGGCGGCACTGTGCAAAAACTGGATCGGCTCCGCGACCAGATGACCGTACAGGTCTTTGGCGGTGGCAAGATGAAGATCCTCTTCGACCCGCGCACCCATTTCTACAACGACGGGGTTGAGGCCTCCGCCGCCGACTTGCGTCCTGGAGACCGCGTCTCGATCGATACCATGCTCGACGGCGGCACGATCTTCGCCCGCAACATCCGCCTCAAAAGCGTTGCCGCAGGAGAAAGTCAGGGTATTGTCGTGAGCTATCGAGCCGGTCAAGGCGAACTCGTCATGCGCGATGCACTCTCGCCCCGCCCTGTGAAAATGCGTCTGACGTCGCAGACGCGAGTCACCAATCATGATCAAGCCGCGTCCGCAAACGACATTGTTGACGGAACTCTGATCGCAGTGAAATTTGGCACTCAGAAAGATGGCCGAGACATTGCCCGGGAAATCGCCATTCTTGCTCTTCCCAACTCCACCTTCACCTTCGTCGGCCGCGTCACTGCATTGGATTTCAGCACCGGACTGCTGGTGTTGGACTCAACCACCGACGGCAAGACATACGAGATCTATCTGAACCCCTCCGCAATCACCGCCAATGACACTCTACGTCAGTCGGCGGATGTGACCGTGCTGGCACGATTTGAAGGAAATCGTTATGTGGCACAGAACGTAACCGTTCACTAGACTGCTTTCTTGTTGAGCTGGTAAGAGTCTAGACCGGGCGGCCGCAACCGCCCGATTCCGATCTGGGGCTCTTCGAATTCGCTGCCTACTGCAGTTGCTGCGGATTGCAGGCTCCGGACGTTGTCTGCTGCGGCGGACTCGGTGGCGTAGCCCAGGGCACATTCTGGAAGTCGAAGAACTCGGTCATATCAACTTGAGCCGCGTCGCGTTTGGTAAGCGCTGAAATTCCAAACCTGGTTTCGATCAGCTTGAGAATTGCCGTGTAGTCGGCTGGCGTGTGCGAGACATAGTTCTTTTTGGTGAATGGGGAAATCACGATCAGAGGAACGCGGAAGCCCGTGTAGTTGAAATCACAGTTCGCTCCCCCGGGAGTGCTACAGATGTCGCCGGGGTTCAGATCAATTGGCGCGATGCCATCCGGGTTCACAGTCGCTTGTGGAGGCACGTGATCATAGAGTCCGCCATCCTCGTCATAGGTGAGAATGAACACCGAGTCTTTCCATGAAGGGCTGTTCATCAATCCATCGATCAGAGACTGCGCATAAGCGGCGCCGACCTGCACGTTATTGTCGGGGTGTTCGTCACGTCCGGAGTTGTAGCCTCCTTCAATCATTGAAACGGCGGGCAATGTACCGGCCTGCGCATCGGCTAGAAACTGGCTTGCCGACACAACGTTTGGCGGGAGCGGATTGGGCGAAGAATATGCTTTGAACTGGGTAAGGTATGTGCAGAACCCGCTTGAGCTCTGCGGAGCATCGCCAGTGGCTCCTCCGGGACAGGTGTCGTCGGTGGCGTAGATTTTCCAGCTCACTCCGGCTTGGTTAAGCGAGTCGAATATGGTAGGTGCGGTCAGCGGCGCGTTATCCTGCGGATTTGTTCCCGGAGGATACGCATATCCCTGCGACGTAGCGGCAAACAGGTACATGCGATTCACTTGCGTGCGATCCAAAGCGGGCGAAAACCAACGATCCGACGTCGCGAAATTCGATGCCATGAAATAGTAGTAGTTCAAGTCGCTGGCGTCGTAATAACCCATCGCGCGAATTCCTGCGGTGTCGGTGTAACCCAGGTCCCGCGCAAGTTTGGCAGCGTTATAGACGAAACCATCCATCGTCGCCGTACTCGAAGTTGGCTCTTTCAGATTCCAGTCCAGATGGCTCTCATCCCATGATGGCGTGACGTTCTCCGTGCACTCCGTAGCCAGGTGAAATGCGTTCACCGTGCCAGTGCCATCGAAGGTTGGATTCGAAGCATTCGCCGGCATGCCATCAAACTGTTGCGCCGGATATCCGTTCGCTTGCCAGTAAGCAGGCAACTGTCCGAAGTAGGTATCGAGCGAACGATTTTCCTGCGCCAGGAAGATGATGTGATTGATGGACTGAAGGCTACCGCCACCACCGCCGCCCGTCGATCCGCTCTTAAGCCCTTGACAGCCACACAGTGCAAACAACAAACAGGTCGAACACGCAACCAGAGCCTTGTTGATGAAAACCTTTAACTCCATTGGGATAACCCCCGCCTACGAACGGCATTGAATAGGCTTCAATAAGATGAGTTTTCTGCGTCTGCTGTTGGCGAGAAGTTGTCGGCTGCGGTTCCTCAAGCCTCGAGGAGACACGGTTGCAGTACCCGCATCGCGAGGCAACCTGTTACCAAAGTCCATTGGCCGACGTGATCTGTGTCCTCTTCCACCGCGGACTTAACCTGAGCTCAGTTTCCTAAAAACTCCCTAACAGCGGGCGCGCTACCTGGCCGAAGCTTCAGTCCGCTCTCCGAGGACTGATGCGTCTCAAATACTTGTTCCTTGCCCTGACTCTGCTTGCTTTGACCGGTCGAAGCCGCGCCACCGGCTACATCGTGCCGACAACCACGCTGGCGGCCCAGATTTCCAACGACACAAGTGCCGCCAATACATTCGCCAAGCAATCAAACGGCAACCGAGGCGCTGGCAATATCAGTAAAGTTGACATCCACTCGCTTCTCTATTCCGGAGCGACAACGAAGGTCTACGCTCATCTGCTCCTGTGGTTCGGACAGTCGAATCACATGAACATCGGATACAGTTCCACCGATCCCGCACAGATCAAGCGACAGATCGAAGACATGATCAGTCGTGGAATTGACGGGGTAATCATCGACTGGTACGGCCCGAACAACGACATCGATCAGGCGACGCAGTTGGTCATGGCCGACGCTGAGAACCATCCCGGCTTCACCTTTGCCATCATGATCGACCAGGGAGCCATCGAGTGGAACTCCTGCCAGGGATGCTCTCCACAACAGGCATTGATTAATCAATTGCAATACATCGAGCAAAAATATTTCCCTTCGCCCGCATATATGACCGAGCAGGGACAGCCAGTCGTTACGAACTTCAACATCGATCTGTCCTACTCGGTCGATTGGAACGCGGCGAACGCGGCGTTGAGCACTCATCCGTATTTCCTATTTCAAAATAACGACGGGTTCAGTCACGTGCTGAGCGGCGGCAGCTATTCCTGGGTGATGCCCACCACCAACGACTACGGCATCGGCTATCTTTCCAGCTTCTACAACACAGGGATGTCATTTCCGAGCGAGCGAACAGTGGGAGCGACATACAAGGGATTCAACGACACGCTGGCCTCCTGGGGCTCCAACCGAATCATGGGCCAACAATGCGGTCAAACGTGGTTGCAGACATTTGCCAAGGTCAACACCCTGTATAACTCGGGGAAGCAACTGTCCGACTTGCAACTCGTTACCTGGAACGACTACGAAGAAGGCACGGAGATCGAATCTGGCATCGACAACTGCTTCACGCTGTCAGCTTCCGTGTCCGGAAATGCTTTGCAGTGGACAATAGGCGGCAATGAAGAGACCGTTGAGAAATATACCGTCTACGTCAGCAGCGACGGTCAGAACCTGATGCCGCTCACCGATGCGGCGGCAGGAACTCATTCACTGAATCTATGCAGCTTTCCAATCCCGAGCGGCAACTACAAGTTATTCGTGCAAGCGATGGGCAAGCCGAGTCTGACCAACCAAATTACCGGAAGCATCGCCTACACTCCCTCATGTAACGCAGGCGGGGGTCCCCCGCCGACCTTGACTCTGAGCGCATCACCCACATCCGTCATGATTCCGGCCGGCAACACGGGAAAGCTTATCGTCACTGCGAAGCCGCAATCGGGCTCGTTTAATAATCCAGTGTCGCTTTCCTGCGCGGGTCTGCCGAGCGGTTGGAACTGCGCATTCTCGCCGGCTACGCTGACTCCCGGATCGAAGACAGCAACATCTGCACTCACAATTTCCGGTGGGTCGTCCGTCGCTGCAAACCTATCCTCGCGGAGGAAGGCGGTCCCCATCTATGCTGGATGGCTGGTGTCCGTCGGAATCGCCGGATTCACTTTCATCGGTGCGTTTGGCCGACGCAAGGTGCGGGTACTCGCCATTTGCGCGATTGTTGCTCTCGGCATCGTCACCAGTTCTTGCGGCGGTATCGGCGCCAACCACGTTTCCTCCGCCGCGTACACCGTGACAGTTAACGGGAGTTCCGGGTCGAGTCATTTTTCCACCAGCGTTATTGTTAACATTCAGTAGTGGATGATTTCCGTTGCGCCCGTTCTTCGGGACTTGCGGATTTGCAGGACGTTGCGTCTCGGCGCGCCGAACGGCGGACCGGTGGACCCAACCCAGGGAATTCCGTGTCATCAGTCGCAAGAGCGGAGCTTTAGAAGGCAGCCAACTCGGCAGCTTCCGAAAACGGCTGACGTAGCGGAGAGCGGCGGCCCGCTGGTGCAGTTCGAAATGACGCAAATATTTCTGAACGATGGTTGGCATCGTCATACGCAGAGCTGCCGAGAAGTTCTGCACCGCCATCGCTTGCTGTTTTTCTGAATCTGTCAGGAAACGAATCAGGCAGTCGGCTAGATCCTGCGCGTTTCCAGGCCGGTAGAATTCGATTGCAATGTCCTCTCCGTCGGCCATCTGACGAAAATCTGGCAGATCTGAGCAGACGATCGGCACGCCATAAGCGCAAGCCAGGTGTGCGACTCCGCTGCACCCAGTCGAGGACGAATACGGCATCACCGCAACCGACGAACTCTGGAAGAGATCCGGCAGCCGGTCCTCATCGAGGTACCCCGTAAACTCGATCCTGGAGTCTCGCGCCCATTTCTTCTGCACCGATTCTACGTAGCCCGCTGCCTGCGGATGGTTTCCACCGGCAACCACTAACTTAACGGTCGGCAAAGTCTCGGCCACGATTTTGAACGCATCGATCATGAGTTCCAGCCGTTTGTACGTTCCCCACTTACCGAAAGCGAGAATCCGATGTTTCGGATTTCCGCGCCGGGAAAAATCCGGATACTCGGGACGCGCCGTCAATATGCCATGTGATCGCAGATGGATATTGTCGCGGCCATATTTTTCGTGCAAGATCTTGCGATATCCGGGCATAAGCACCGAAACGGAATTCGAGCGCAGGAGCATCCGGGTAGCAACGGCGCCAGCTAGGCGGTACGCGCGGGGGTGCTGAATACCGGCGTCCTTCAAATCCACCGTATCCATCAAATGGTGCAAGGTTACATGGGTATATCGGCCCGTCAGACGGGCTAGTAGCGGCGTCAGAAGGCCCGAGAAGGCAATCAGCGGATTGCGTCCGAAGGTGCTAAACAGCAGATTGAACCACACCACGTCCGGTTTCAGTTTTCGCAGTGTCTGCAAAATCCGAACCGAACTCAACGGATCGTTAAATGACCAACACCTTTGCACGGAAAATCCATCCAGTTCCGGCCGTGGAGGAGAAATTTGATCGGCAAGGATGGTTAGGCTAAGAAACGGATCGCCCCGCAACTCCTGCGCAATATGCAGCCCGTACTCGCTGAGCCCACCCTGGCTGGGTGGAAAGGTAGTGACTAAACAAATCTTCATTCTCGCTCCGGGCCGTTGGGGGTCCTGCAGCTTCGATGAATTCTTAGGGGGAGATGTTGGCTAACGCGTCAGTAGGAAGATCAAATGCGTAGCATCGTTATCGCGCGTGCGATGA
This sequence comes from Terriglobia bacterium, assembly GCA_963847715.1. Taxonomy (GTDB): domain Bacteria; phylum Acidobacteriota; class Terriglobia; order Terriglobales; family Acidobacteriaceae; genus Acidiflorens. The sequence continues at coordinate 411,180 of CAWKAZ010000012.1, read as the reverse complement.
ATGGCTGACGGTAAGAACCGAACTCGTGCCGGTCCACAGCTCGCGCAGCATTTCCTGCCTGATCTTTTTTTGCATCTGGGGGACCATACCCTCTTCGATGACAGTCATATTGTCGGCGAGATTGGCCAGCTTCAGATATGCCGCGCGATTTCGATGGACGAAACTTAGCGGATATTCCGGCTTGCGCGCCTGAGCAGCAACTGGATCGGCATCGATCACGTAGGAAATGTCTGGCTTGGGTATCACCCTGAGTAGGAACCAAACGAAGATTTGAACCACTCGCGAATTAAGGGGCAGATTGGCGAGCTCGTCGTAAATGTACCGGTCAAAGATCACAACGTCAGCGGTTCCTCTCAGTTCCCGAACCTTGAACCACAAACTGATCGCATCCATGAAGTAAAGGCAGAATCGAATCACAGTCATCGACCAGGAGGACACGTTTTTATCGCGCCGGTTCAGCGGTTTCTCAGGACTGCCGACGCCCCGATCTCCCTGAAAAACGGCGTGGCTCATGCGCTCGCGGTGGCGGGACATCACCACAACATCGTCCCAGAAGGTCACAATTTTTGTGCGCAGTCCAGATTCGTTCAGCCAGCTGTCTAGCTCGAAGATTTGCGTGCTCTTCCCGGCACCATCGATTCCTGAAAAACTCAAAATCATCGCGATTCGCTTTCTTAGCAAACTTCTCGATATCAGTATCAGTGCGCACCCGGAGGCTTACTCGGAGTCGCTTGTGTCAATGCAACAACCGACCCCACCGCTACGCCTGCCCCCAAAATCGCGCCCATTCTCAACACGATGGTGCGAACGCGCCGTTGTTTTGCTGGGGCGATGGCGACACCGGTTGGTTGCGACGCTGCCACTCCGCTCACCGGAATCGCTCCTGCAGCGGCGGTCCCGACCGGCTTCTGCGCAGGCGACTGCGGCGCCGCGGAGGTTGCCTGCGCAGGAGTATCCGCCGATGACGTTGCCTGCGACTGCTGATCCTGAGGCTCCACTGCATCAGTGCGCATCGCCGCCAACTGGCGTACGCCTGACGAAACAGGAACTTGCCCAGACTCATTTTGCGATGCTGTCTGGATCCGCAGCCTCGCCGTCGCACCAGGACTGTCTGGCAGTTCAGCCGTTCCCGGTGCCTTCAACACAGTCGCCTCTTGTGCAGCCGTAAAAGGTAGAGTGCCAGAAATGCCAGACAACAAAGCGCCCCACCAAGCGAACTGCCACAACGCCCTTTTCGTCCTGTGCATACTTGCCTCCGACACCTGCCCTCCGACAAAAGAACGGTGCTAGCTCGCAGCTTTGATGTCCGCACTTCGAAACGATCCCGCGTACCACGGCCTGGTCGACGGAGGAACCGGTGGCGCGAACGCATGGAAGCTGCTAGCAGCCTCCTCGCACGTGTCAAATACCTCGAAGAGACGATCAACCCGCATCAATTCCAGGATGACTGCCGAGGCCGGAGTCACAGCGGCCAGCTTCAAATCTCCATCGCGCTTCATTGCTTCTTCCAGGCAATGGAGCAGACTATCGACTCCCGCGCTATCGATGTGCTGGACTTTCGAGCAATCCAGAACGACCCGGGGACGATCAATTTCCAGCAGGGGGTTGAGACCGTCGAGAAACGCGCGGACCTCGGCTTGGTCCAGCCGTTCTGGCAACTCCATCACAATTACAGGGCCTTTGCTGTACATGTCATCTACTCCTGAATGAGATTCACGCCCAACTGCCAGTTGTTAGGCATGGAAGGGGAAGGTCGTGCTAGATCTCGAGCCACTTCGTGGACATCGTCGCTTACGCCGGCCGGGGAAGTGACTTCGCGAAGTGGGCGCGTAGAGCGCAAGATACGTGGATCCGAAATTTCAACCATCACATCGCGCGTCAGATTCAGTAGTTTGCTTCCCGTTACCACAGAACTGCACACATCGAGCCAGATTCCAACGTGAGTGTTTGCCAATACGGAGCTGTCGTCGATCACAGTTCCGCAGTCGATTCGGCAATCCCGTTCTATACTGCTGAATCGGGTAATGAGGGTGGCGTCCGAAACTGTCGAGCCGCAGCCGATGTATGCCGGGGCGACGATCCGTGACCCGCGGTGTACCTCAGCTCCATCGTCCGCCCACACCCCTGCTCGAAGCTCTCGACCGGACGGGCTGCTTTCGCAATGTCCTTGCAGCACATCACTCGCAAGCTGCCGCAGATCGCGTGGATGCAGCAGGCGATTGACGTAGTCGCGGATGAAATACGAATTGCCACGAGGTGCCGTAGTCTGCAGCAAGTTAGTCTGAAGTGAACAAGACTGGACTCACTGAGGCTCCGGCACTCCACAGCCCATAAATCTACCCAACCGTGGTTGTCATAAGCGCGCGTCACCTCCTGACGCGCTTCCCGATGGAAATAGAAGAAATCAAGCACGTCGGTTTCCGCGTAAGTTTCCGCCGTCGTGATGAAAGCGTGATCGATCCCGCTCTGCACGTAATAGCGTGCCGTTTCCGCGATTGCGTAATTGAGTCGTCGACAACATGAACCTTCAATTTTTGTGACCTGGTAGTCAGGAAAGGACAAATGACTCGAAAACCCTGTTTCGACCAGAACGGTAACCGCTTCAATCCCCGCTGTCAGGAAACGATCAATCGTGCGTTCCACCACCGATTGGCCCACGACCTCAACACACGCCAACGATCCGCAAGCAACGATTCTTTTTGTCTCCCGGCATCGACTGAGCAGATGCCTGCTCGTCCCTTGCTCCAATTACAATGATGGCTCCTAGACTCACATTTCCCCTTTTAGGTCACTGCTACGGCAAAAACTTCCCTACAGAGTGCCGCAAGCAGGAAGTCCGGAGTTCTCAACGACGGTTTGTGCCGCTCTCTTGGTGGTGTCGTTCGTGAGCGACAGCTTCTGGATTTTTCTTTTCGGAAACAACACATCACGCATTTTCATTTTCGCTTTGTGCAATTGCGACTTTGAATTCCCGATGGAGCATTCGAGAATCCCGGCAATCTCGTGATGCTGGTATCCCTCGACCTCGTGCAGATCGAAAATTTGACGGCATCCGGCGGGAAGTTCCTCCATGGCTCGGCCCAAGGCAATGCGGTCGACGACCCCATTGAGATTCAGATCAGCCCGCCCGACCTCCCGTTTCAAGGACGTCGACTGGGACGATACCGGTTCATCCAGCGAGACCAGCGGCGGCGCCTTCCGACGTCGCAACTTCATGAGCACCGTGTTCACGGCGATTCTGTAGAGCCATGTGGAGAATGCTGAATCTCCACGAAACGAATTGATGCTACGAAACACCTGCAAGAACGCCTCTTGCGTCAGATCCTCGGCGTCAGCGATGTTTTTTGTCATCTGCAGGCAAACCGAATACACACGCTTCTTATGCGCTTGATAAAGAGCCTCGAAGGCTTCTTCGTCGCCGCGCTGCGCGCGTTGCACCAGGCTCGCTTCGGGAGTATTTTTTTGCGTTTGTCCTCGTAGGCTTTCTTCTTTGGTTTTGGTCGGAATCACATTAACTAACGGCAGATTTGTAGTTGTCGCGGATATCACACAAGTGGCCACAATGGTCTCCTTGATTCAATTCCGTTTGCTGGTTCCGTCTCCAGATGCACGGAGCTTCCGTGTTACAAAAAGGAGAGTAGCGAACGGACGGCTCGCCTCCCATCCGTGCGCTCCTGTAATCGATTGTGGAGTTTGCTGTACCTGGAAGAAGTCTTTGAATTAACAGGGGTTTCGCTATTATTTTCAACCAGAAACGAAACTACCTGCGAGTAGACTGGTTGTCGTTTCGACTTACTGAAGTCGGAACTGGACGGCAAATCGAAGACCAAACTAACCGAGATATGTACTTCCGCGTTTCAGTAAAGATGGAATCCGACTTCGACACTGATCTGCACGTTTACGGGCTTGCCATCTTTCAACGCGGGCTGAAAACGCCACTGCTGGACAGCTTGAATCGCTTTTGCGTCGAGTCCATATCCGAGACCGCGAACCACTCGGATGTTGCGAGGCTGTCCTTTTTCGTCGACGATGAGCCACAGGATGCAGGTGCCCTGAGTCTTCGCCAATCGAGCTTCTTCGGTATATTCCGGGTCAGGAGTGGAAACTGCCTGCGGAGCTGAAATACCGCCTCCAACCTTGAAGACCCCTCCGCCGATTCCGCCACCGCTGCCGTTACCCACTCCCGGCCCACGACCCACTCCGACGCCGCTGCCAGACCCCGAGCCGATTCCGCCACCCGAGCCGATACCGTTCGAAGGCGGCGCGGAAGGTAGAGGAACAGCGCTCGGATTCCCCAGGTTGGGGAGGTGATTATCAGCAATGTGTAACTGCGGAGGAACCACCACCGTGGGCTCGGCTACGAGCTTCGGTTTTTCATTGCGTACGACAATCTGTGGAGGAGTAAGCTGCTGCATCGCCGCCTTGGGCAATTTTCCCTTCGGTGCAGTCAGTCGCTCGTGCTCTCCGCCCCCGCCCCCGCCGCTGGCGATTTTCGTCGAAACCGGCAAAGCATAAGAATCTGGCGAAGGCGCTATCAAAGTCACGGTTTCATGTGGCTTGACTGGAACTACCTTGGGCGCAACCGCCGCGCCAGCCAATATCAGAGCGATCAAAGCGGCATGTACGACGGCTGAGACTGCCAGACCATTCGACCGGTAGTTGTTGTATTGCCCCCAGATGGCATCGGGCCCCGCCGATTTCATCCGCCCGACGTTCGTTTGTGACGCCCGTACCCCTGCCGACCGAGCCGCCACTCTCATCCGATCTTTATAAAGAACATTGAGAACTTCCGACGAAGAGAGCGGAGAGAGTTCGTGGGCGGGCTCTGGCTGATAAGACATGGACGCTCCTTAACCTTTTCTACCAATGGCTCGAAATTCGGGCCATACGGTAGATGCGTTAGGGCAAGGAGCGGTTTACGTACTCAAGCCTGTTGCAGTGGACCTTAGGGGATTTCCTGCAGAATCTCGTCAGTTAGATCGCGGTGATGCCGAGTTCATGCATATCCGTCGTTATGCACTTCCTCGAGCATGGCACTCGGCTCACGCAGCGCTAAATTCACCGGGAGCATCAGTTCCAGCAGTGTTCCCGGAGTTGCATTGGATAATCGCAGCTCGCCCCCAAATTCCTTGGCGCGCTGTTTCATTCCGCCGATGCCGACGCCGACTCTTTCCGGGCGCAGTTCGGCGATGGGTCCGTCAATTCCCTTACCGTCGTCAAGCACCGTCACGTTGATTGCGTCACCCGTTTGATGCAAGCTGATCCACACCTTGCTCGCTTCCGAGTGCCGGAATACGTTGGTGAGCGCCTCTTGCACAATGCGAAAAATCGCCGTCTCGATTTCCGGTCCCAGCCGGGGAAACTCTGGCGGTTGTACATCCAGAAAAGTTTCGATGCCGCTCCGTTTGGTGAGGCCCTCCGTGTACCAGGCCAGTGCTGAGAATAGTCCAACTTCATCGAGCAATGGCGGGTGCAAGAGATGCGACATCGTACGGACTTGCTGGATCGCGCGATCAATCATGCTAGTGGCTTGTACGATTGAGTCCGGCGGCTTTGCCGCGCTATCCAGAAGTATCTTGTCCAACACCATCTTCGCCACCGCGAGTTCTTGCCCCAGTCCGTCATGAAGATCGCGCGCGATGCGACGCCGCTCCTGGTCTTGCGCCGACATCAGGCGCACGGAAAGCCGCCGCAATTCGTCCGTGCGCCGATCCACCATTTTTTCCAATTCCACGGTGTTATCGCGGATGGACTGCTCCAGCATTTTGCTGTCGTGAATGTCGGAGCAGGTTCCATACCATTTCACGATCTTCCCTTCCATATCTCTAATCGGAACGGCCCGGGACCGAAACCAGTGATAGCCGCCGTCTTTCGAGCGCAGCCGGTACTCGGATTCGTACTGTCCCCCACCTTGAATCGCATCGAGCCAGCCAGCCCGGCTGCGTTCGATATCGTCAGGGTGCACGTAGTCCATCCAACGCACGCTCTTGCTCGCAGCCGAGGTGCCTGTATAGTCGTGGAAGCGTTCGCTGACATACTCGTAGCAGCCGTCGCCCTGACTGCTGAAGATGACATCTGGCGCGGTGCTCACGATCGCATCGAGTTCCTGGTTCTTACTCGCTAGTTTGAAGTTGAGTTGCAGCAGCAATTCCGCCTTCGATGCTAGCTCCTCAGTGCGTTCAGTAACGCGGCGCTCCAGATCACGATTCAGCGCCTCCAGTTGCCGCGTCTTCCGGTGCAATTCCGCGAATACGCGGACCTTCGCTCGCAGAAGTTCTTGAATCACCGGCACCGAAATGTAATCCACTGCACCGTGCTCGTAACCCTTGAGCCGGTCCAGATCGGTTAAATGCACCGCAGAGATAAAGATGATCGCTGTCCTTTGAAAACGCGGATGCTGGCGAATCATCGTGGCTAGCTCGAAGCCATCGAGTTCTGGCATGCTCACATCCATGAGCACAACCGCCACGTCAGTCTTCAGCAGAATTTCGAGAGCTTCTTTCGCGGAGGTCGCCTTGATGAGGTTCTCGCCCAACTCGGCGAGCATGACCTCATAGCTGAGCAGCTTGCCAGGCTGGTCATCCACCATGAGAATGTTAACTTTTTCGTCGCTACCCATTGTTCTCTCCGTGCCCGATCCGAGAACTCAACGCCCGCAGTCAATCACCACTATCTGTGCAGCCACATTCGCAGCGACGATAGCAATTGCTCGGTATTCACGGGCTTCGCCAGGTACTCGGACGCTCCCGCTTCAAGGCACTTCTCGCGATCGCCTTTCATTGCCTTCGCTGTCAGAGCAATGATGGGCAGACGCTGGAACGACACGTTCTGCCGGATCACCCGCATAGTCTCGTAACCGTCCATCTCGGGCATCATGATGTCCATCAGCACGATGGCAACCCCCGGAGTCGACTCGAGTTTCGCAATTGCCTCGCGGCCGGTTCCCGCTGTGATTACCGTCATGCCGCGGCGCTCAATCACGCTGCTGAGCGCAAAGATGTTGCGCACGTCATCGTCGACCACCAATACTTTCTTTCCGATCAGTGCATCGTCTGAGTGATGCAACCGGTCAAGCATTCTTTGCTTTTCAACCGGGAGATCGGCGACAACCCGATGCAGAAACAATGCGGTTTCATCGAGCAGGCGTTCAGGAGACTCCACTCCCTTCACCACCACGCTGCGCGCCAGTGCATGCAGGCGCGCGTCTTCTTCCGGAGAAAGTTCTTTGCCCGTGAACACGACCACCGGCAAATCGCCGAGCGACTCCGTGTCGCGGAAGCGCTCGAGAACATCGAAGCCGGAAATATCGGGCAGACGCAGGTCCAGAACCACGCAGTCGAAGGATTGCTCATTCACCGTGCGCACCGCGTCTTCGCCTGTCGAAACGACCGTAACGTCGATATCGTCATAACCCAGCAGTTCCCGAATGCTCATTTGCTCGGCTGGATTGTCTTCCACCACCAGCAGCCGTTTTCTTCGCGGAGCGGCGTACTCCTTGATTCGAGCCAATGCGCTTTCCAGACCTTGCGGCGTGGTCGGCTTCGTAACAAAAGAAAATGCCCCGCGCGCTAATCCATGATGACGATCCTCATCGAGCGTCAGCATCTGCACCGGGATGTGCCGGGTGGCCGGATCCTGCTTGAGATGGTTCAGAACCGTCCAGCCGAGCATGTCCGGCAGGAAGACATCGAGCGACACAGCGGTTGGATGATATTGACGCGCTAAAGCGAGCGCCTCCGCCCCACGCAACGCCACAAGGACTTTAAAGCCCCGGTCGCGTGACAGGTCACACAACACTCTCGCGTAGTGCGGGTCGTCCTCCACAATCAATAGAATCGCGTCGTCCGGATGCAGATCGTCCCGGTCGTCGGGAATTTTCTCGATCACATGTTCTGGCACGCCCGCAACAGCTAACTGCGATGGCGATGCGAATGAAGGCCGACGTTCGAGCATCGCAGCACTCGATGGGCCCACGTAAGTCTGCGGTAGGTACAGGGTGAAGGTGCTGCCCCGGCCTGGAGCGCTGCGCAACTGGATTTCTCCACCGAGCAGGCTGGCCAGTTCGCGGCTGATTGCGAGTCCGAGTCCTGTTCCGCCGTACTTGCGGCTAGTACCCGCGTCGGCCTGCTGGAACGCCTCGAAGATAATGCGTTGCTTGTCGTACGGAATGCCGATGCCGGTGTCGGCAACCTCGAAGGCGACCACGGTCGCGGCTTTTCCGAGAATGGGGTGATCCTCGCTCCAGCCGCTCTTGGCCACCGACACCGACAAGCGAACGCCTCCGAGTTCGGTGAACTTGAACGCATTCGATAACAGATTCTTCAACACCTGCTGCAGACGCTTCGAGTCTGTGACCACGCTGCGTGCAAGGTTTGGATCGGTTTGCACCTCGAAGGTCAGGCGCCGGTTCTCCGCCTCGTGCCGGAACGGACGCTCGATCGTATCCAACAAGCTGGCGACGAAGACCTCTTCCGCCTCCACCGAAACAGTGCCCGATTCGATCTTCGACAAATCGAGAATGTCGGTAATGAGGTTGAGGAGATCAGTTCCTGCGCCGTGAATCGTGCGCGAGAACTCAACTTGCTTCGGCGTCAGGTTTCCGTCCGGATTGTCGCTGAGTTGCTGGCCGAGCACCAGAATACTGTTAAGCGGCGTGCGCAACTCGTGTGACATGTTCGCGAGGAATTCCGATTTGTATTTCGAGGTCAGAGCGAGTTCCTTCGCCTTCTCTTCCAACGCGCGGCGGGCCTGCTCGATTTCCTGATTCTTTCGCTCCACTTCGACGTTCTGTTCCGCCAACTGCTGGGCCTTTTGCGCCAGTTGCTCGTTGGTCTGCTGCAATTCTTTCTGCTGCATCTGGAGTTCGGTCGCCAATTGCTGCGACTGCTTCAACAGGCCTTCGGTCTGCATCGTGGCTTCAATACTGTTGAGCACGATGCCGATGCTCGCGGTTAACTGCTCCAGAAACGCCAGATGAGAGGTTGTAAATGCACCCAGCGACGCCAACTCAATCACTGCTTTGACGCGGTCCTCGAACAGCACTGGCAACACGATCACGTTGCGTGGAACAGCTTCGAAGAGCCCCGAACGAATCGAAACCGTGTTCGGCGGCAGCTCCGAGATCAGCATGCGGCGTTTCTCGGAGGCGCATTGCCCCACCAGCCCTTCGCCGATCTTCAACCTCCGCAAGTGCCCATCCTCGCCATCGCCCGCGAAAGCTGACAATAGAACCATTTCCGCAGATTCCTCCGAACCCATCTGATAAATGACGCCTTGCTGCGCACTCACCAGCGGGGCTAGTTCAGATAAAAGCATGCGGCCCACCGTCGCCAGGTCGCGCTGCCCCTGCAACATGCCGGTGAACCGGGCCAGGTTCGTCTTCAGCCAATCCTGTTCGGTGTTGCGGTCGGTCGTCAGGCGGAGGTTGTCGATCATCGTGTTGATGTTGTCTTTCAACTCCGCCACTTCGCCGCTGGCTTCCACCTGAATGGATCGCGTCAGATCGCCCTTGGTGACCGCGGTCGCGACCTCTGCAATCGCTCGCACCTGGTTGGTCAAGTTATCGGCCAGCAGGTTGACGTTGCCGGTGAGATCTTTCCACGTACCGGCTGCACCGGGCACGTTTGCCTGACCACCAAGCCTGCCTTCCACGCCGACTTCGCGTGCCACCGTCGTAACCTGATCGGCAAAAGTGGCTAGCGTGCCGGTCATATTGTTGATGGTTTCCGCGAGAGCCGCAACCTCACCCTTCGCGTTCACCGTCAGCTTTTGCGTCAGCTCACCGTTCGCAACCGCGGTGACGACCTTCACAATGCCGCGCACCTGTTCTGTCAGGTTGGCAGCCATCACGTTCACGTTGTCAGTAAGATCCTTCCAAGTACCGGCCACGCCCGGGACCTGCGCTTGTCCACCGAGTTTTCCTTCTGTGCCGACTTCGCGGGCCACACGCGTCACTTCAGCCGCGAAGGCGTTGAGTTGGTCCACCATCGTATTGATGGTGTTCTTGAGTTCGAGAATTTCGCCCTTCACGTCCACCGTGATTTTGCGCGACAAGTCGCCGCGTGCGACAGCCGTGGTCACCTCGGCAATATTTCTGACCTGTCCCGTCAAGTTGCCAGCCATTGCGTTCACGGAGTCGGTCAAATCCTTCCACGTTCCCGCCACGCCAGACACGTTGGCCTGTCCACCGAGCCGGCCTTCGCTGCCTACTTCACGCGCCACGCGTGTCACTTCGGCGGCAAAGGAGCGTAGTTGCTCGACCATCGTATTCAGCGTTTCTTTGAGTTGGAGGATTTCTCCGCGCACGTCGACTGTGATTTTCTTGGAGAGATCGCCATTCGCAATAGCGGTCGCGACTTCGGCGATATTTCGCACCTGGCCCGTCAGGTTGCTGGCCATGAAGTTCACGTTGTCGGTGAGATCCTTCCAGGTTCCGGCGACGCCCGGCACCTGCGCCTGTCCGCCGAGCTTTCCGTCCGTACCCACTTCGCGCGCCACGCGTGTGACTTCGCCGGCGAACGCGTTCAACTGATCCACCATCGTGTTGATCGTGTTCTTGAGCTCGAGAATTTCGCCCTTCACATCGACGGTGATCTTGCGTGACAAGTCGCCTCTCGCCACGGCCGTGGTGACCTCGGCGATGTTGCGCACCTGGCCCGTCAGGTTTCCAGCCATCGAGTTCACAGAGTCGGTCAAATCCTTCCACGTTCCTGCCACGCCCGGGACGTTCGCCTGTCCGCCGAGACGCCCTTCTGTACCGACTTCGCGCGCCACGCGTGTCACCTCGCCGGCGAATGCGTTCAGCTGATCCACCATCGTGTTGATGGTTTCTTTCAGCAGCAGGATTTCGCCGCTGACGTTTACCGTGATCTTCTTCGATAGATCGCCGCTGGCAATCGCAGTCGAAACTTCGGCGATGTTACGCACCTGGCCGGTCAGGTTACTGGCCATCGAGTTGACAGAATCCGTCAAATCCTTCCACGTGCCTCCGACGCCGGGAACCTGAGCCTGCCCGCCTAGTTTTCCGTCGGTGCCGACTTCGCGGGCCACGCGCGTCACTTCCGACGCGAACGATCGCAATTGGTCGACCATCGTGTTGATGGTGTCTTTGAGTTCAAGAATTTCGCCGCGGACGTCGACCGTAATTTTGCGCGACAAGTCGCCGCGCGCAACGGCCATGGAGACTTCCGCAATATTTCGAACCTGACCCGTCAAGTTGCTGGCCATGAAGTTCACATTGTCGGTGAGATCCTTCCATGTGCCGGCCACGCCCGGAACCTGTGCCTGTCCGCCCAGCTTGCCTTCCGTACCCACTTCGCGGGCCACGCGTGTCACTTCACCAGCGAACGCGTTCAACTGGTCCAACATCGTGTTGATGGTGTTCTTCAGCTCGAGAATTTCGCCCTTCACATCGACCGTAATTTTGCGCGACAAATCGCCTCTTGCCACGGCCGTGGTGACCTCTGCGATATTGCGCACCTGGCCGGTTAGGTTTCCGGCCATCGAATTCACGGAATCCGTAAGATCTTTCCAGGTTCCGGCGACTCCAGGGACGTTGGCTTGTCCACCCAGACGGCCTTCGCTACCTACCTCGCGGGCAACGCGCGTCACCTCTCCTGCGAAGCGGTTGAGCTGATCCACCATCGTGTTCAGCGTCTCTTTCAGCTGGAGGATCTCGCCGCGCACATCGACCGTGATCTTGCGCGACAAGTCGCCATTCGCGATGGCGGTTGCGACCTCCGCGATGTTGCGCACCTGGCCGGTGAGATTGCTGGCCATGAAGTTGACGTTGTCGGTAAGATCCTTCCACGTGCCACCGACGCCGGGCACTTGCGCCTGACCGCCCAGTTTTCCTTCGGTGCCCACTTCGCGCGCCACACGGGTTACTTCACCGGCAAACGCGTTGAGTTGATCCACCATCGTGTTGATAGTGTCTTTGAGTTCGAGAATTTCGCCTTTCACGTCCACCGTGATTTTGCGCGACAAGTCGCCGCGCGCGACGGCCGTCGTCACTTCGGCAATATTGCGAACCTGCGCCGTCAAGTTCCCGGCCATCGCATTCACCGAGTCGGTGAGATCCTTCCACGTGCCGGCAACGCCTACAACGACTGCCTGCCCGCCCAGTTTGCCGTCGGTGCCCACTTCACGCGCCACGCGCGTCACCTCCGACGCGAACGAACGCAATTGATCTACCATCGTGTTGATGGCTTCTTTGAGCTGTAAAATTTCGCCGCGCACATCGACGGTAATTTTGCGCGAAAGGTCGCCGCTGGCCACGGCCGTCGCGACTTCCGCGATATTTCGCACCTGGCCAGTTAGGTTGCTGGCCATTGAGTTCACGGAGTCCGTCAGATCTTTCCACGTACCAGCCACACCCGGAACCTGCGCCTGACCACCTAATTTGCCATCGGTGCCCACTTCGCGAGCCACGCGCGTTACCTCGGCAGTGAAAACGCCGAGTTGCTGAATCATCGTGTTCACGATGTTGGCCGAGCGGAGAAATTCACCTTCCAGCGGACGACCGTCTACGTCGAGGCGGACTGTCTGGGTCAAATTTCCCTGCGCCACGGCAGCGATCGCGCGGGTCACCTCCGCCGTGGGACGGAGCAAGTCTTCGACGAGCGTGTTAACTGAAACTTCGATGTCGCCCCAAGCGCCTCGACTTTCATGAAAGCGGAGTCGCTCCCGCGTTCTTCCCTCTTTGCCGACCACCTGCCCTACGCGCTTCAACTCCTGCGCCATCTGCTGATTTGCAGCTACGATGGAGTTAAACGTGTCCGCGATCTTGCCTTCCAGCCCAGTCCACGATCCTGGGAGTCTGACGGAAAAGTCGCCATCCCGCATGGTCTGCAATCCCGCCAGAATCACGCTCAGGTCGGGCGGCGTGGAATCGCTCACCAGAACGGAATTGCCATTCGTCTTTTCACCATGCAATTGACTGTTGGCCTCAGCAATCGCTCCTCGACTGTTTCGTTTCATCGTGGGTTCCCCGAGAGAAACTGGAGCAAAATAAAATCTGGGATTGCGCTACGGCGAACGAGGTTCAATCGCTGGATCGGCGGCCAGCAGGCAACACTTGGCGGGAGAACGTATTCAAATGGCTTTCGCACTACCGACGGTCCTTCGACAAATCTTCAGATTGGCGCACCAATAGAATCATGTTATTTACTGAGCGAGTTCTAAAGGAAACCACCCGACCAAGCATGTCGTGTTTATCATGAATGTCCGGACGCTGCCTCTCAGGTGTTTCCTGTAGAGCGGGGGGAAGGCTCGATTTTGCTTTGGAACAGCCGGGAAATACCTCGTCCAACCTACTTGTCGCCAGTCCTTGTGGTCGCCGTAAGTGGCGCTTCTACCGTAACTTCCACTTCCGCGCCCGGCTTCAGGCGCACTTCATTACCATTCTCGTCCGTCAACGAATTTTCAATCCGAATTTCTCGATAAAGATGGTCCGCTCCTTCAATCGAAATCTGGGCTTTCTCAGGATCATCAGGGGTTAGGGGTTTAATAATTTTTTCGACCGTTGCAGGCAATGTAGTACTCGGATTTTCATTCATGGCGACCCCTGTCGGGAGTGAACGATACAGACAGCACGCTACTTTGTGGGAAAATGTTTTTGGCGGACGCGACAGACTTCTTCGGCCATCACGTCCGCCGGAAATCCTATGGTCAGCCCTCGGTCCCAGTCGAAGGCATTCTGGAGATCGAATCTCGGAACTTGTCTTTGATCGCAGTCGCTTTGTCGCGGACCTTCTCGCGCATTTCCGTTCCGGAGGTGGGCGCCAGAAGAATTCCCAGGCCCGCCCCGACACCGACTCCCAACAAGAATCCGGCTGTCGGTGAGGACCAGAAACTCCTGCCCTGCAACGCATCGGCAGCGGCCTCCATACGATCGACCACATCGTCGTATTTGCTGGCGACGGTATCGCTCACGTCGTTGTATTTGCCCGTGACTGCATCGCTTAGATCGTCCATCCTGTCCTTAAGCTGGTCGCCAACCGCAGCTCGCACTTTTGGTTCAGTGAACAGGAGACTGAGCTTTGCCGCCAACCGCACCCAATCTGCGGCCTTGTTCTTACGTAAACTGCGCATAATGATTTCCCTTTCGAATTTGGATAATTCGCGAAATTCGAATGTAAACGCCCGTTCCCCATGCTGGTATCGGTAGTTCCCTGTAGGGGGCTGTCAGCATGTGCGTATTCCCGCCTACGATTCGCTCCGAGCGTTGAGACACGCGCGAAATACAGCATCTCCTGCATTGTTCGGAGCTCCAATTCGTTTTACGTTGTTTTCAAGTGTCCTGGCCCGGAGAACCACACATGCATTCCACGTCGCCGCTCGCCGCTGGCGGAATTAGTCCAGCCGTTTCTCGACAAGTCTCCCAGTTCGCGCCACCGCGGACTCAGACTTTGCTGTGGGTAGACGACTCCCGGACACTACTCTCGCTTTACAAATCCGTGTTTGAAGACTTGGGATTCGCCGTATGCGCGACGTCATCTCCGCGGGAAGCGCTCCGCCATGCTTCGAACGATAAAACCGACTCCGCCATCGATGTGGCGATTTTGGATTACGAAATGCCCGAGATGAATGGTGGCGAACTAGCTCACCTGCTCAGGTTTAAACATCCCGCCTTGCCAATCATCTTGTACTCCAGCAGCACCTGTATCCCTGCCAGCGTCAACGATTCGGTCGACGCGGTCTGTGCAAAAGGTGCCCCGCGAAATGAGTTACTCGCCACGATCGAATTGCTTTCGGGCAATCCATCCCGAACGATCGGTGAGCGACCCTCAGCTTCTACGCCCTCGTCAAATCACTAGAGGAGAATACGAATGAAAAACATAGCGATCGCAACCGCCTTTTCCTTGGCGCTGGGCTTGAGTGCGCTTGCCCAAACCATGCCCAGTACACAACAACCCTCCCCATCCACGCAGCCCCAGACCTCGCCATCGCACTCTCGGGACACGTCTGACAATTCCGCTCGGGGCGAGAAGAAGTTGAAAGGCTGCATCAAGTCCGAGGGTGGGAAGTACATGCTCGAAGAAAAGCACGGGAAGGAAATCGCTCTCACCGGATCCCAGGATTTCGCTTCGCATGTCGGACACACCGTTGCCGTCCATGGCAACTGGAGCAGCGGATCCGATATGTCCTCATCCAATAGCGGAATGTCCGCATCCGGAGGTCAGTTCATGGTGTCCAAGCTCGACATGGTCTCCGACAGCTGCAAAATGGATAAGGAAAGCAATTCTCAGGACAATACCAGTGGCAAGCCAAGTCCGAATCGCAAGTAATCGGCACTGATCGCGAGCGGTTCCTCCCCTGGCCGGAGCCGCTCGCATCCCTTTATTAATCTTCTCCACTCTACGTTTACAGCTTCCTGCCCGCGCGACTCCGAATTCCACCTGATGCCAGTCCGGCTATTTGGGTATTATTCTTTGAGCGTGAGGCCAAGGGTGGTAGGGCAATGCGGCACAGGTTTTTGCCGTTTCCCTGTCTCAGATCCGGCGAAGCGGAACGGCGTCAGCGCGGGTCACGCATCTTGCCACCCAAAAGCCTTCTCTCACCGAGTCTCACCCGCTGCTTCCACTTCTGACGGATTCAAGTCCAAGAAATAAAACGACGGCTACGCTCTGGGAACGTAGCCGCCGGTTGTCGTAGAACAACAACCTACTTCGGTGGCCTTTTCGGCTCCGGACGCGACGGCGGTGGCTGCATCCTTTGCTGCATTTGCTGTTGTTGCTGTTGGTGCCGTTGCTGCAATTGCTGAGTCTGTTGCTGGTGACGCTGTTCCACCTGTTGTTGCCTGGCTGCATTAGCGTTCTGCTGCGCGACTTTCTGATCTTCCTTCTGCTGCTTTTGCGCGAGCTTCTGCCGTTCCTGGTCCTGCTTCGCGAATTGCTTTTCCTGCTGTTGCTGGTACTTCTGATCCAGCTTCGGGTTCCCTGTATTCGGCGCCGCGGGTCGTTGCGCCGGCGGGAGGTCCCTCACATGGACTGCCGGGTTTGAACGATTGTTCGCGGCACCATTCTCGGGGCGCGATTGGGTTTCCCGAGCGCCATTGCCCGCTGCGTTCCCAGGCTGCCCTTGGTTCCGGCCGCGACTGGCTGGCGGAGTGTACGGTGCTCCAGCCGATCGCGCTGCTACGACGCCGCCACCCTGGAAAGTTCCTGGTCGCGAAGTTGCCGCCACTGCCGGCTTGCCCATATTTACCGACGCTCTCTGTTGGGGATTGCCTCGAGCTTCCTGCGCGTGCTGCGCCTGAGCAGCAACCGGCGGCACGTGTCGCTCGCGCGCCACCGCTTCCTGTTGCGGCGTCGGACGAGCCGAGATCCCACCGTTGCCCCCGTTGTAGCTGACATGAGTCTCGTTACGGTTCACAATGGTAGTGTTGTATACATTGTGGATCTCCGTGACGTTCACATTGTTCACGGACCGGTTGTAGAAGAAGTGGCCGTTATCCCAGCGCCCACCCTCGTAGCCTTCGCCGAAATAACCGAAGCCATAGTTGATGCCACCGTAAAAACCGATTTGCGGACCCCAATAGCCTTGGTAGAAAACGAAGCTGGTCCCGCCCCACCCCCAATATCCTGGCGTCCACAGGAATCCAACCTCCGGAGCGAGCACCCAGGTTCCTGGTACCCAGTAGTAATCGTCGAAATCATCTCCGTAGGCCCAGTAGCCGGGCGTCCAGATATAGCCGTCGCCAGGACAAATCGGCTGTTCATAGACGGGCAGTGGAGGCGGAGCGAATGTAATCATCACCCCTACTTGTGCAAACGCCGATGCTGAAACCAACAGCACCGCTAGCGCGAACAACAGCGTACGGACGCGGAATAACATTGTGTTTCCTCTGGCCCTTTATCCCTCGTTTGTCCGGTCTTGCTCGATACAGCTCCGGGTTTCGTGGATCGAAAGGCGAGACCCTGCGTTAGCGTTCCACATCAATCTGGTTCAAAACTTGCTGTACATTCGGCACCGTAAGTGCCGCCCTTTGCGCTTCTTCGCGCTGGGTGACGGTCTTTACCCGGCCCTTCAGAGTGAGCACCCCGTTCTTGGCACTATAGTCGATGTGCTGCTTGTTCAGACCTTTTGAAATCAGGACCGCCTTATAGTTCTTTTCAATGGCGTCGTCAACGTTCGAGGCGATGCTCTTCGCCTCCGATTCCTCTCCAACGGGCTGTATGCTCACCTCGTTCACTACAACGCGAGCGCCCGCGGCTCCTTTGGCGACTTCAGCGGCTTTTTCTTTCGCGTCCTCGGAGTGGACCGTGCCCCCAAGCGTGACCGTATTCTTGTCGCGATCTTCCGAGACGCTGACATCGGTCAGCTCTGCCTGCTGCAGCGCCTGTTTCACGCCGTCCTTGTAAGACACGTCGTTTGTAGTTTTATTGCACGCGACGCATACAAGCAGCGTCAAGAAGGCCGCAAAACCCAGTATTGCTGATCTCATGTTAGTTCTCCTCCACAAAGAAATACCAGCGCGGAAAGCGTTGGTTAACGAGGCTGTGCAGGACACTCCGGATGCCCGCACTGACACGCGATCTCCGTCAGATCTGCGGCCTCTTCACATGGCTCGCTGCAATACTTGCTGTCCGTCAGGCATCCACAGGCAGGATGCGCACATTTGTTTGGCGATGCATTGCTCATGATTTCCTCCGTTGTTCTTCAGTGCGTGCTGCTGTTCTTACTGCCATTCTTCAAACCGCGCTGCGACGGCCACCCAGCAAATCAAGAATCAAAACAACCACCGCGATCAGGAGCAATAGGTGGATGAGACCTCCGGCGACATGAAGAGTGAATCCCAAGAGCCACAAGATGAGTAAAACTGCTACGATTCCCCACGCCAATCGCATTTGAATTCTCCTATCCCACATCCAAGTGAGCGCACACCCGTGCACCGATCCCAACTTTATTGAGAAAACCTGGCTCGGCCAATCCAATGCAACTTGTATTTAGAGGGAGGAAAGGTTGTAGTGTGTCCGATTACCTTCGCGACGTCGCCGTCAACTAACCACGAAAATAAAAACTCCCCGGCAGGTTCTCCGGGGAGGCGCGCGGCCGCGAAAACGGGTTTCGTGCCGCTAGGCAACTTTTCCTGGAAGCTCACCCGTTTCGTCCTCATCGGTCGGTAGAGGATCATCGATGCGGGTTGGCTTTTTCGAAGGATCGGGGTCCGTCGGAAATTTCTGCCCTCTCTCGGGATCGTGGACCGGATCCGGCATCGTCGGCAGGTGCGAGCCGCCGTCTGGGTCGTTCTTCACTGGACCATTCTTCAAATGATCCGATGTATCGTCCGGACCGAAATTCGCGTTGGTGTCGTTCGACATTGATTGCTCCTTCTCCAGCATCCGCCGATACGCACATAGAATCCAATCGACGTGCAGTATTAGTTGCCAGAAAGCAGGGAGGGTTGCCGCGCAGGGCTTCCTACTTCCCGCTTCGCGAATCCCTCAACCAAAGCGTCGCCCGACCCAGTTGCAGTGGTTCTCTCGACGTGAATGGAGGTATCTTCAGCCCTTGAGCCTTGCGCCTCCGCGAGCAGCGCGATCGCCTGCTCCAGACTGATTGCAACCATATCCGCGCACCCCAGGCCGACCCGATCCTGCGCCTTTGCCACGCCGCCTTCAAAATGCCACAACCCTAAAAGTATGCGAATCTGCGGATGACGCCGTCGCAATAACTTGCAAAGTGCTCGTGCTTGCCACGACGCGAAAGGAGGAAGCGCGGATACCAGCGCAACCTGCGGAGAATAAGTTGCGATCGGATCGATAACATTCGCGCTGCTGGCAATGGGAAGTCGTTGCACCTCGCATCCCAGCCGCTGCAACAACTGCTCCGCCATCATCGCAACCAGTTCGTCTGCTTCGTCTCCCGCCGGGATACATACGATACTCGTCCCGCGCAATGCGTCGTATTTCGGTTCCTGACCGTCCGACTCTGCACCGTGAAACAGGACGAGTTCCTCTGCTCCCTGGCCGACTGAGTTGCGCTCGCCTAATTCGTCAATCAGTTCACGAGCGCTCTGATTCACGAAACTGGCCGTCCTCGCTTCAAGGGAATCCACGTGGCGGTCCTGCTCCGCCAGTGCAAGCGCCGGGATCAGAACCGAATCGTAAAAGCTCCCGATCGGCTTCTCTTTCAAGTACACCTCAGCAATATCTCTCGCCTCCTCCTCATCGAGCGCCAGCAACCGCTGATAAAAGTGAGCCTCGACAGGAAGCACCGGCTCATCTCCAAGCAACACCTCAAGAAAGGTCAATTGCGGGACATAGCGGCCCATCAGGATGAGGCACACGGTGAGCGGCGTCGAAAGAATTAGTCCCACAGGGCCCCAAAGAGTCGCCCAGAAAACGGCAGCCACAAGAATCGCGAGCGACGATATTCCCGTGTGAGCGCCGTACAGCCAAGGTTCAACCAGATTCGCAGTAACGAGCTCTAATCCGACAAAAATGCAGAAGACGAAAATGGCCTGGTGCCAGCCCGGAAACACAGCGAGTGCCATGGCAACCGGAAACGCCGCCGCAATGGGCGTTCCGACGTACGGCACAAACCGCAATAACCCACTCAAGACTCCCCATAAAAGAGGATGCGGGAGCCGCAACAGGGAAACACTGACCCCGAACATCACGCCGTAAGCAGTGTTCACTACGAATTGAAACAGTAGATAACGACTCAGCCGCTGCGAAGCGTCATCCAGCGCCTGTGTGACCACGGTCAATTGGTCTTCTCCCGCCAGTCGAATCACCCGATTTCGCAGATCTTCCCGCTTGATCAATATGAAGAGCATGAAGACGATGACCATCGCTGACATCTCGAAAATTCCTGTCAGCGGCCCGACAATCGCCCGCAGATACTCCGGCGCATTCGACGGCGGCTGAGACACTTGCACCGCAATGGGACGCCCGTGCGTCGTGGTGGTCTTTTTATCCTGTTCCAACTGCGAAGCAGAGGACAATTCCGCCTGCAACTCGCTGACGGTGTTAGTTGCGCTCTTGAAGCGGCTGTTGCTGGGGACTCGTAGGGCCTGAATTTTTTCGTGGATGTTCGATCTGTAGCTCGGGATCTGATCGACGATATCGACGAGTTGGCCGGCAACGACCCAACCTACCGACCCCAGCAAGCTGAAGGCAAGCAACAGAACGATTAGGACGGAAGGCACTCGGCCCAACCGGAATCGCTGCAGCAGGTCCACAATTGGCGAGAACAGAAATGCCAGAACCACCGCCAGGGACAGCGGAATCAGCACTTGCCGGCCAAAGTATAAGCCCGCAATAACCACCACAACCGCGATCAGCGTCAATAGGTGGGAGGAGGGTGTCGCATTGCTGGATTTCGCAAGGCTGGTGCGGATCAAGCAGCGTCCCTGCCAGAACGCGCTTCGTCCCGCTCTAGCTTGCCACGACCAGACCCCGATATCTTCCAGAGGCTGGCCAACGCATGGACAGCGTCGTTCAGCGCTCGCTTGCGAACATCAGCCTGCTGAGGGACGCCGCGTTGTCGGATGGGTAAGCTGTGGGCGTCTTTTGCCACGACGCTTTCATCCCCGCACAACACCGCGAGCGATTGATCGAAGACGTTCTTCAATTGATTGGTTGATTCGGATTTCACTACGCTTGCCGGCACTCGCATCATGATTGCATCGCCTTTCAGCATCAGTTAATGGGACATCCCACAACATCACAATCGAATCGATTACCGAGAACGCTCGGGAATGGACAATAGAACCACCTGTGAAACCACTGAGAGGGTGGCCTCAAGAGTTCGCGCCCGCCCCCTCATCTCGAAAAACATCACTCATCACTCTTTCCCGATCATGCCGCCGATCGCCGCCCAGCCGTCTTCCCCGCGCGCTTTTCGACCGTTCGTGGCTCTGCCTCAACTTCCATGTCGAGCGTTTCGGCAATCTCATTCAAGGCCTCATCCGCTTCCTTTTCTTCGGCGAGAGTCTGCGACAGGAGGCTCGCAGCTCCATCGTCTCCGAGTTTCGACGCGTATGCGCGCACGCAGCCATACCCGGCAATTTCGTAGTGCTCCACTCGCTGCGCCGCAGCGATCAGCGCAGCGTCTTTGATTTCTTCTTCCATGTCCTCTTCCATCACTTCGCCGCCCTCTTTTACCAAACCTTCCATGGCCTTACACTTTTTCCCATTTGCCTTCTCTCCCATCTGCGCGCAAATGGTTTCAATTCGCTGGGCATGACCACGGGTTTTTTCCAAATGCTCTTCAAAAGCAGCTTTCAAGTCTTCCGACGAGGCTGCTTTCGCCATCTTCGGAAGCGCCTTGATCAACTGCTGTTCGGCGTTATAGAGATCTTGAAGTTGTTCCAGGTACAAGTCGCGCAAGGATTCGATTTTCATTACTGGCCTCCGGGATTTTGTTGTATGTAGTGCAAGATTAGTGTGAGGACGACTGCATTTCTGACGAGCTTCACTGAACACCCCGTGATACGCCCTGCTATGCAGAGCTCCAATCGAGGCGAGGAGCAGGAGCCAGATCTTGACCGGCCCCTGCTTGATTGGTGGGCATAAGCGAAGAGAAGCAATTCATGTCTCGCAGAGTAGCGCCTTCAACAATTGCGCAGAATCCCGATGTCGTTGTACTTTCCCGGGAGAATCGCTGTATGAACCGAACTAACCTTGCTGGCCATCCCACCGGGCGACTCGTCACCGAATGAGTACAGCCACATATCGAAACATCTAGATGTAGAAGGGGATGGCTCCCTTCTCTGCCTAGCTCTAGTCTCCAATCTGTGATGACGACCGCAATCTCAGCCGAGACACTCAAACATCTCTCAGCTGTCCGCGAGCTTCGGTCGCGAAAAGGAGCTCTAAGTGAACCGTGACACCACCTGTCGATCCAGCAATCGCGTGGGATCGGACCTCATTCAGCGCGCTCAGCACGGCGACGCTGACGCTTTCGCCGCGATCTTCAATACTCATAAAACGCGCGTTTACTCTCTATGTTTGCGCATGACGAACAACACAGCCGAGGCCGAAGACTTGGCTCAGGACGCCTTCCTGCAGGTGTTTCGCAAGCTCGCAAGTTTTCGCGGAGACTCAGCACTTTCCACCTGGCTGTACCGCATTACGGTTAACACGGTCCTTATGCATTTTCGCCGCAAGTCTCCGGCCAGGATTTCGCTGGATGAGCCCGTCAACAATGCCACGAATTCGAAACCCGTGAAGCGGGAATACGGAACCCGCGATGGTCGCCTCGAAACTTGTGTCACTCGCGTGGCGTTGACTCGTGCCATCAGTGAACTGTCGGAAGGCTATCGTGTCATTTTTCTTCTGCACGAAGTCGAAGGGTATCAGCATCGAGAGATTGCGAAGATCCTCGGATGTTCGGTAGGAACATCAAAGTCCCAACTGCATAAAGCCAAGCTGCGCATTCGAGAATTCTTGACTCACTCGCGGACCACCGAGTGCTACAAGACGTCTGACGAGCAACTCCCTGTTCAGGAGCAGTTCGAACCGTGGGAACCAAGCAGAACCCCCGCATCCTCCATCAACGTCGGCACGATCGGCGATTTCTTGCCTTCGAGCGTGTAAAGAGCTCGCACCTTCTAAGGCATGCCACCGGTCAATCTAAGGTTTTGAGGGGATGGATGAAGGCAGCTCGGCCCCGCTAAAGTAAGGCCGCGAGACAGTAAACCAGAATGATACCCGTGCTCGATGGGGCACAGAAGAGGTCGAAATGAAAGCAACGAAATATCTTCTAATGACTCTGACTGCCGTTGCCCTGATGTTGACCAGCGTGACTTGGGGCGAGGATAAGGACAAAGATCGGTCTGACATCGACAAGCGAATTGACGCGTCGGCAAAAGTTTTGTCAGAAATCATGGCGACACCTGACAAGGCCATTCCCGACAAGATCATGGAAGACGCGAAGTGCGTCGCCGTCGTGCCCTCGATGATCAAAATCGCTGTCGGCTTTGGCGGTAACCATGGCAAAGGGATCGCTACCTGCCGGACTGCACATGGATGGAGCGCTCCCGCTCCGATTACCGTCACCGGTGGTAGCTGGGGTCTTCAACTCGGCGGCCAGGCCGTCGATTTGGTCATGATCGTAACCAATGATCAGGGAATGCAGCACCTGCTCTCCAGCCATTTCAAACTAGGTGCGGACGCTTCGGCTGCTGCCGGACCGGTTGGCCGCGATGCGACTGCGGGCACCGACGTGAAAATGCGGGCGGAAATTCTGACCTACTCCCGCACCCGCGGCCTTTTCGCTGGGATCGACCTATCGGGAACTGCGATTTCGCAGGATCGCGACGAGACCAGAATCCTCTTCGGCAAGGGGGAATCGTTCGAGGACATCCTGCGGGGCAGGGTTGCCGCGCCTGAATCCAGCGAGCCTTTCCTTACCGTGCTCAGAAAATATTCCGCACAAGCTCATGATCAGGCGGAAAATTCAGAGCCACACAAATAACGCGTCAAGGTGAGATCGCGAAGGCCAAGTCCCACAGGGCTTGGCCTTTTACGATTTTCGATTTCAATCACCTGATTTGTACACCGTGGTCCCATATGAAATACGGAACCAAACCAACGCGGCTACAGACTCAAACGGATGTTGAAACTGACCTCACCTCGGTAACGTGAGTACTCTGAACCCGGCGGTCTGGACATGCCGGTAATCTCGTTGAATTAGGAGAAGACTACATGTACACGATTCTGCTGATCATATTGGTACTGCTTCTCATCGGCGCATTGCCAACATGGCCCTACAGCACCGGGTGGGGATACTATCCAAGTGGCGGCTTGGGCTTGGTCCTGGTTATTGTCCTGGTACTAGTATTAATGGGTCGCGTCTAGCGGCGCGACAAACCGGTCGCTGTTACAACTATGAGCGAACGTCTTCGGCGGCCGGATTCTTTTTCCTATCATCGTCTTCATCGAATGCCTGAATAATTTGATGAACAAGTGAGACTAATTTGTCCGAGTCCGGCTCTTCCGACGCGGCCGCACACAGTTGTTTCCAATCTCTTCCGTACCTATCTGTGACCATGTCCTTCCCTTTCTCCGTCAGAAACGATGGAATGATGGACTAGTCAGGTGAATGCAAGTTCCATGCCACAGCTCTAAGTTATTGATTCTTCTAAGGACGTATCCTCCCAGTGTGTAGATTGGCCAGTCTGGTCGGAACAAATGAAACGTTTCCATGCCCTACGCAGCAAACAACCGTTAGTAGGCTCCGCTCAAGCGTTCCATGTATTGCGTTGAATTCACAGGACGTCTAGTTTGATAACAGGGTGTGCTGATGCCGCTGGCGGCCGGGGCAGATAAAGCCGTGCGAATTTTCGTCGTGGATGATAATCCTTCCGTCCGCCGCTATCTTCGTGGCGCACTGGAGCAACACGGTAACTGGAGAGTCTGCGATGAAGCACGCAACGGGCAGGAAGCCGTTGATCGGGTGAGGGGAGTTCAGCCGGATGTGATTGTGCTCGACTTCCAGATGCCAGAAATGAACGGGCTGGACGCCGCGCGCATCATTACTCAGCTCTCTCCGCAAATCCCAATTCTGCTCGTAACCCTACACGTTTCCAGACAACTGTCGGAAGAGGCCCGAAAAGTGGGCGCCCGGGGCGCTTGCGCCAAAGCGGATCTCTACTCGGTCCTTAACGGTGTGGAAGCGCTCTTGCACCAACAGACTTATTTTCCTAACTGATCAATCCGCAGCCGATACTTCGATTTTGGCGGAACTTGTCGAAAGCGGCATGACCACAGAGATCAAAGTCCCAGGAGAGCACGGCTGGATTCCAATCTGACCACCGAGTTCACGAATTCGTTCCCGCATCCCGGCCAGCCCCACCCCTGAGTTTGTTCCTTTCGCCTGAAATCGATCCAGCAATTCCGGTGCAATTCCCTTCCCGTAGTCTCTTATCTTCAAGAGTACGCTGTCAGGGAACATTTCCAGCGCAATCTCAGCCTTCGTGCTGCCCGAGTGGCGGTGAATGTTCGTCAAACTTTCCTGCAGCACCCGGAACAGCCCGAGCGCTGCCGGCTTCGGTAAGCGAGTGACATCATCAGGCAAATCCAGTTTGATATCGATTCCGCTGCGCTGGGCAAAACCCTCCGTATACCACTTCGCCGCGGAGGAAAAACCCGCCTCGTCGAGCAACGGAGGATGAAGCAGATGCGAAATGGTCCGCGTCTCAGCGATGGACTGATCGAGAAGCTGGATCGCTTCCGACAGGAGATGGTCCTTGTGCTGCGTCGAGTACATGTCGAGGTTCATTTTCACGCCGACCAAGTACTGCCCCAGACTGTCGTGCAGTTCTCGTGAGAATTTCCTTCTCTCCGCGTCTTGCAGTTGCAGCAAGCGGCCGGTCAGCCGACGAAGCGACTCTTCGCTGTCACGAGCCGTTCGTTCCGCGTCTTCGCGCGCCTCGAGTTCCGACGTCAGCAGACGGAAGTGCACCGTGAGCAACTCCAGGGCCATGATGAACGCGACTACCAGAATCACGACGGTCAGAATAAACAGCCGATGCGCCGAACTCTGCCGCTCCTCCAACAGTTCTTGTTCCTGGGCCCGCATCTCCCGCATAACCGACGTCATGTCGGAAGCCATGGAAATGCTCTGGCGGTCGAAATCAGCCTGCCCGCGCTGGTTTTGCGGCTCCTGCTCTTTCAACGCGACCGATTTCTGGAGCTGCACCACTCGACTATCGAGAATGTCCTTCAGTTGCGCGCAAAGTTTCTGCTGGCTCGAATTGTCAGTCGTCAAGGCATGCAAGCTCTCAAACTTCCGCGAGATCTCTGGAATCACACCCTCGAACTGAAGCCGATAATCGTCTGCCCCTGAGATCACGTATCCACTTCGTGCCCGTGCCGCCTGCACAAACGTCGAATCCACATCGCCGAGCGCCGCTTGCACCTCCAGCGTGTGAATCACCCATTTTTCACTGTCGAGGAGACGATGAATCGTGACGTATGCGGCCAATCCACTCAGAACGAGCAGCAGGACCGCCGAGGCGAATGCCGCTTGAGCTTTTTTGCGTGGTGACATGCTGAGACGACGAACCAGACTGTGCGCTACGGCATTTGCGACCTCCGCCTGGCGCGGGCGGTGGATCGGGAGTTCAGCCGCAACGTCTCTCCTGTCTGGGTCAATCGTTACATATCCGCCTAGTTCATGTCACTTCCTAATCCGAATCATTTGGGCTGTTCCCGCACCTCAGCGCGATGGAACCCCGCTATCCTCCTCCAAAGCAACCTCGATACGTACAGCAATCGCTGTATATGCCGCAAAACATTGAGCGATTAGACTTAACGCGCGTCGGAGGGTTGCGTTTTCCTTCTGCCGTATTCCTTGAAGAGATTCTGGTTGCGACACCGAAGCGAGGAGAACGTGCAAATCGCGACGCTAGCCAACCCAAGCCCCAAGTCGATAGCGCCGTTTGTTCGGTGCTCTCACTCCGCTCAGTTCTACCGCGACGATGCCTACCTCATTGATGAACTCAGCCGCTACATTGGCGCGGCTCTCATAGCGGGGGAGTCTGCTGTCGTAATCGCGACGAAGGCACACCGGGAAAGTCTAGCGAAACAGCTACAGTCCCGCGGCTTGGCAGTTACATTGGCCGTCGAACAGGGCCGCTACGTTGCATTGGACGCGGCCGAGACCATGGCAAGATTCATGCGCGACGGGTGGCCCGACGCTGCGCTCTTCACCGATGTCGCCGATCGCATGCTAAGGCCGTTGGCAGCAGCGGCGGGAGCGAATCCCCACATCTCCGCGTTTGGCGAGATGGTTGCTCTCTTGTGGGAGCAGGGAAATTCTGAAGGTGCGGTTCGTCTTGAGCAACTTTGGAACGAGGTGATGCGGATTTATCCGATGTCGCTCCGTTGTGCCTACCCGATTGGCACTTTTGACCGCGAGGTCCACGGTGATTCACTTCTCAGAATCTGCGCCGAACATAATCACATAATTCCAGTCGAAAGCTACACCGCGCTCATTACCGAGGAGGAGCGGCAACGCAGCATCCTTCACCTCCAGCAGAAGGCCCAGGCGCTTGAGACCGAGATAAGGGAGCGCAAGCTGGTGGAAGAGACCCTGCGTCGTACCCAGTCCGAATTGGAAAATCTCGTTGAACAGCGCACGTCGGCGCTAAGGCAATTAACATCGCGACTGCTCAGCCTGCAGGACACAGAGCGCCGCCGAATTGCGCGCGAACTTCACGACAGCCTCGGGCAGTACCTGGTCGGATTGAAGCTCAACATCGACATGCTTCGCCAAACGCCGGAGTCGCAACATATGTGGTCGGAAGCGGAGCAGTTGATGCAGAAGTGCATGTCGGAAGTCCGCACGCTTTCTTACCTTCTCCATCCACCGACGATGGATGCCGCTGGGTTTGTATCCGCAGCTCGTTGGTATGTGGAGGGCTTCGGACAGCGCAGCGGGATCAGTGTGACTCTCGATACTCCAGAGAATCTGGACCGTTTCCCCGACGGCGTCGAACTCGCGATGTTTCGCGTGCTACAGGAGGCGCTGACTAATGTGCACCGTCATGCCGAGGCCTCAGCCGCGCGTGTACTGGTACGGGCAGAGACAGGCCAGGCAATCCTGGAGATACAGGATAACGGACGCGGCATTCCACAGGATCTGCTCACGCTTTTTCATTCGGGAGCAGCCACCGGCGTTGGACTCGCCGGCATGCGGGAACGAGCCTGGGAGCTCGGCGGAAAGCTGAAGATTGAGTCAAGTAATAACGGGACGTTGGTAGGGGTCAGCATCCCCGTTTCACGGAAAACGTCGGAGTGACTCGCACGGCGACAACGAAAGTCCACTGATGATCACGCCGATAGGCGTCACGATTGGGTTTTGAGGTTGAATTCAAATCGCAGTTACGATGTTCCTTGCGGAGGGAAAGCAATGAAGCTTCGTATTTTAGTCGCTGATGATCACGAAGTGATACGGCGCGGTCTATGCAGTCTGTTGCAAGCGCGTGAGGGTTGGGAGATTTGCGGCGAGGCTAAAGATGGACGCGAAGCTGTCGAGATGGTTCGGCAATTAAAGCCGGATGTGGTCATTTTGGACATCGGCATGCCCAATCTTAATGGCTTGGCTGCGAGTCGCCAGATTTCTCAGAACAACCCGCAGCAAAAAATCATAGTCTTGACGATTACTGATTCCGATCGCGTCATTCGAGAGGCGCTCAACGCCGGTGCGCGTGGATTTGTCTTGAAGTCCGACGCGGCGCGCGATCTCGTCTCGGCAGTGGAAGCGCTGCAGCACAACCGCATGTTCTTCACCCCTCGCGTGAATGACATGGTGCTGACAGGGTTTCTGAACAAGGAGACCGTCGCGTCCGGTGAAGGCTTCTCCCTATCGCCCAAATTGACTTCGCGCGAACGCGAGGTGATTCAACTTCTCGCCGAAGGCAAGAGTTCCAAGGAGGTCGCCTGTCTTCTCAACCTGAGTACAAAAACTGCGGAAACCCATCGCAGCAACATCATGCGCAAGCTCAACTTCCACTCGATTCGGGATCTGGTCGTGTATGCAGTTCAGAATGACATCATCCAACTCCAGATGTCGTCGACCGTGCGCGAGCGGCCCGCTGGCACGCTCGCCTAGCTGATACTTTAGTTCGCATGTAAAAAAGAGGAAGCCGACAAAAGCGGCTTCCTCTTCTTTTCACCCTAAGGAATTCAAACTAGCTGGCCTTGCGACGCTCGAAATCGCGATCCCGCTCGACGTCTGTCTCCCGGGCAGTCGCGTTCCACTCGTCAACCTGCTTCTGTGCAGCGTCCTTGGCGATTCCGTATCGCTCCTGGATTTTGCCGACCAACTGTTCGTGCTGACCGTCGATGACGTCAAGGTCATCGTCCGTAAGTTTGCCCCAGCGCTCTTTCACCGAGCCCTTCATCTGTTTCCACTTGCCCTTCATTTGATCTGAGTTCATCTTGCTGCCTCCTTATGTTTATTGAGTTCCAGGTAAATTCGCGATTCAGATGCAATCGCCACTCGCTAACCAGCGCGGCGAAGATCCCGGTCAATCACCACTTCGTCCGTCTTCGTGTCTCCCGACTTAGCCTCGCCCGTGGATGAAATGTCCTGTGCGCCGGTCGCTTCCAGAATCATCTTTGCCCGCTTGGTCCAGTCCGCGCTGTCGGAGTGCACCGAAAGCAGAATGCCGCCATCTTTGACCCGGCCCTCATATCTCTTCGCTTCGTACTCCGGAATTCCGAGCCCGACCAGCGCACCGGCAATGCCGCCAACGGTGCCTCCCACTCCAGCGCCCGCCAGAGCGGCCATAATCGGACCCGCGGCGATGAACGGCCCAAGACCAGGGATTGCTAAGAGCGCCGACGCCGGCCAGCCATCCCATGACGCCGCCGAGAACCACACCTGTTCCAGCACCTGCAGTCGCTCCTTCAGGAGCTTTGGTGCCTTTCTCGTGAGCGAAATCTCTTGACCCGGCACTTTCCGGGAAGAGCACTGAAATGTCTCTGTTACTGAAGCCGGCAGCCTTCAGGCCATCGACCCCGCTCTCAACGTTGGCATAGCTCGGATAGATTCCGAAAACCGCGGTGTTTTTTCCAGACATGGTGAAATCTCCTTAAGTTGGCGCTGGGATTTTGTTACGTTAATTCTTGGCCTTGATATCAAGTTCGCTGGTGACCTTGCTTTCGCCCGCGATTTCCGTGGCCTTCGCCTCGATCGCGCGTTTTTCTTCATCCGACCGCACTGGTCCCTTCAGAGTGACTTGGCCGTTCTGTGTGACGACCTTCACGTTGTGTGCGTAGGTCGAAAGAGATTTGTCATTCGTGATCGCCTTGCGAATCTGCTGCGTAATCTCGCGGTCCGAGCGATTGTCCTTTTGGCGATCTGCTGTCGGCTCGTCGGCATTTTTGTCCCGCTGATTCATCGTGGTGTTATCCGGTGCCGCGCCGGCGGGCTCCTGTGCCAGTACCGTTCCCGCTCCAAACAGCGCGCCCATAACAACAAGTGTGCCCATGCTCCTTTGGATGTTCATCGCAGTGCTCCTTACGTGAATCGGATTTGTTTGTTGATTTTCCTCGCCGGCTGATTCCCGGTCCCCAAAACCGGAAGCGAGGTTTCTCTGAAACGTCGAAACGTCTTGCCGCTTTATCCAAGCTATGGGCTTGGCAAGAAATTGCCAATCAAGTTGGAACCCTAGGGGTTTCGCAGAATGCCTGTAATTGAAGAAAAGAGGATCGGCAGATGCACCCGTCCGCGCGCACCGCTTAAACGCGATGTCAGGAGTTAGAGAGCAGGAGCTACAACACTGCCGCGCTAGCCAATGCTGCACCCACCACCATCACCAGAGCCACCAGAATGGCCACACCGCTACTCACCAGCACGATCTCACTCAGGAGATCAGCTTTCATCAATTCATCTTTTCGCATACCGCCTCCGTTCGCTGTATTAGAGACGTTAAAACCCGCGAAGACGAACGCGGCTACGGCAAATATGAGTCGAATCTAGAGCATTCGGAGTACGCGGATCGAGTACTTCTCAGTTTTGCAACCTTCGTTTTTTGGGCATCATCACACTGCCTGCGCGAGGGATTCTCGCGCGTTTTTCGAAAGGCTTCGACATTGATGGGATTGGGCCTCGACAAATTCTGGGATTCCACCCGCCACATGGCTGACAGTGCCATCGCGCGTTTGCCCTCATTGATCCTCGCCATCTTCGTTGTCTTCCTCTTTTATATTCTGAGCACCATCGTTGCCCGTCTGATTCGACAAGCTACTCACCATCATCGCGCGAACTTGGGAGTGGTTTTTTCCCGATTGGCTGGGGCCGCAATCGTTTTACTGGGTTTTCTCGTCGGGCTTTCCATTGTGGCCCCTTCATTCCAGGCCGGCGATCTGATCAAACTGCTCGGTATCGGCAGCGTGGCGATCGGGTTTGCCTTTCAGAACATTCTTCAAAACTTCCTGGCCGGATTATTGTTGTTGTGGGCCGAACCTTTTCGCGTCGGAGACGAGATTAAACTCGATGCCTTTGAGGGGACGGTGGAAGACATTCAAACCCGGGCAACGATCATCAAGACCTACGATGAGCGCCGCGTCGTCATTCCGAATGCGGACCTGTTCACCCACTCCGTGATTGTCAATACAGCCAGCGATATCCGTCGGTGGGAATACGATTTCACAGTCAGCGGCGTCTTCGACTTGCCTAATTTGAAGTCGCGCTTGATTGCGGCGGTAACGAGCGCGACAGGAACTTTATCCGACCCGGCGCCGGAAGCCTTGATCTCAGATTTGAGCGATCTCAAGGCGGGAACGCTGAAGGTTCGCGCACTTTGGTGGACCCGCGCACCTCGCCAGCATCAGATGCTCGCATCTTACGACGCCGTGCTGACTGCGATTCAACACGCTCTTACTGAGAGGGAAACGACATCAGCCGAAGACCGTAATCGCGCGGCCTGATCGCCGCGGCACGACAGCGGCGAGATACGACGCAGCATTTCCCAAACTACGCTGCCTTGCGCGTTCTTGCGGCCTTGGCAGCGGATTGGTGTCGGCTCTGCGCTCCGCGCTTCGCAGCCGACTTCTTGGCCTGACGGGACAGTGCCTCGTGGCTGGCCGTACTGCGCGACTCCCGCTTCAGCACAGCTTCCACGGCTCGCGATCGCGTAGCCGAGGTTTTTCGACCTGAGCTTTGTCGCTTCTTTCCCGCCTTCGTATCCTGCGCAGCCTTCTTTCTAAGCGAAGCGGACCCCTTGGGCGCTCTCAATTTCACGCCGGCTCGCCGTGCCTTCGACAACCCGATCGCAATCGCCTGCTGCGGCGAACGCGCTCCGTGCTTTCCTTCGCGAACATGATCGATTTCCTCCCGCACGAATTCCCCGGCTTGCGTCGACGGTGATTTCCCTTCCCGCTGGTCCTCGTGGACTCGTTCCAATGTTTCTTTGTCCGGCATTGAATTCTTCTCCTTTGCCTTGTTGATGTTGCCCTTAAAAATCATGCCGCTTTCCGTCGGCCCGGCGGTTTCGCTCGCTGAATGCGCTTCGAGAGCAGTTCCTTAGCCTTTTCCAGTTCGGCTCGCCGCGTTTTCGTAAGGCCGCGTCCAGCTCGGTTGATGAAATAGTTCAGCATTCGCATCCCGGAGGCCGGACCTTTAGGGGAAACCTTCTTCGATGCCAAAGCCCGCGCAATCACAGGGGCGTGTTTTGTAAACAGCCCGGACTCCGGATGCGTCGAATCGGTGGTCACCCCAGCCACCCATCGATGTTTGCCTTTTTTCTTGGCTGTCGCCATTACTTAACCTCTACCGCGGTTCCGGTTTCTTCGGCGCCGCCTCTCGCCGAGCCTCGACGGGGCTAGGCGCGACGCTCTGCGCTTCCTTCAGGTGATCGCGCACCGTGGGCAAGGTTAGCGTCGCGAAGTTTTTCACATCCACATCGTGAGCCAGGTTGCTTTCATTCTGAAAAGCGGCGACGTCTTTTTTATGATCTCTCAGCATGTCTGCCATATAGGCTTTATCGAACTGCTCACCCGAGAGCTTCGCGAGGCGCGCCTTCGTGGCTTTCTGCGTGACATTGGGAGTCTTCGGCAGATTGATGCCCTTGCTCGTCGCCAGTTCCTTCAACCGGTCGTTGGCTTTGCTATGGTCATCCACCATCCGTTGCCCGAACTTCCTCACTTCTTCACTCGAACCCTTCTCCACCGCCAACTGCCCTAGTTCAACTTCCAACATGCCGCCCTGCGCGGCATCTTTGATGAATTTCTGGTCGGCCATGCTGAGCTTCGCGGCCGGTTTGGCTGCGGTCGCCGACTTCGTCGTGGCGCTTTCCTGGGCCGTCGCCACCGACATCATGCTAACCACGATTACACAAGACAGAAGACTCCAGCTTTTCATTGACATAACTCTCTCCTAGTACTCAAGACCGCCATTATCCATCCTCTCCGCTTTTAGTCATAGCGGATTTGTCCGTCTTCTCGCTCGATAGGGCACCTTTTATTTCATATCTGATGGCCGGTATTGCAGCTATCAGGAGTTACCTGCATATCTACAGCGAATCTTCTGTACTGAAGCTGGATCACGCCGCGGTTTGCCGGGAGGGCCAACCTCGCGCGGCGGCCCGCCATCGTAACGGAACAACTCTGTGCCCGGAAACCTAACGGCTTCTGCCACACGTTGGAGGAACTGTGGGCGCAAAACCGAAGTGAGGAGAAAATCAGTATGAATCGTTTCTTGTTCTTGGGACCAAGACTGAGTCTGGGATTAATCATAACCGCGCTGTTCTTCGCCGCTGCTCCCGTTGTGATGGCGCAGGAGCACTCTGATCACGTCGAAATCGGCGCCTTCGCCGACTATTTCCGCTTCGACCAAACCGAACCAGTCAGCAATTTTGCCGGCGTAGGAGCTCGAGCCGCCGTCAATCTCAACCGCAATGTGCAACTCGAAGGTGAAATGGCCTACGATTTCAAACGCAATTTCACCAACGTCTACAGCGATGGCGCGAATGTGCAATTGGTGAATTCAAGCTTCCGGACTCTGCACGGATTCTTCGGGCCCAAGTTTCAAACTGGTTCCGGGCCGTTCCGTATCTTCGTGACCGGTAAAGTTGGGTTTGATAACTTTTCCGTAAACAATCAGAATCCGCCAGCCGGTTTCAATAGCGTCATAGGCCTGGACAATGGCATGACCAAGTTTGCGGTATATCCGGGAGGAGGATTTGAAGCATTCGCCGGACCCATCGGTCTTCGTCTCGAAGCCGGCGACGACATCTACTTCGATCACGGCGCTCACAACAATTTGAGGGTAAGCTTCGGACCCCAATTCCGCTTCTAGCCGACCTTAAAGCCGGCGGCTTCGGCCGCCTTTTTTACATCTGATGCTGGATTCTGATGTTGTCAACGACCTGCCGATTCCCCGCATAGAATTTTGCAATCCGGACGGCTAGCATGTGCTGCGATTCCGTATCTACTCTTCCGGCCAGAACCACGGTCTGATCATTGGTCGTGACGTCTACCGGCACACTTGTCAGAGCCGGTTCCGAGCGAAGGTTGTCCTGGATGAGTTTCTCGACTTCCGGAGGTGTCAATCCCTCGGATTCGATCTGCAATTTCGGTGCAACCTGAGTTTCACCTGGTTGAGCCGAAGCTGCTGGAAATTGGCTTTGGCTCTGGGCTTCAACAGATTCCGCGGTTACTCCCAATGCAAACACAAATGCGAGCGCCATCATTCCCGCCACGCTTTTCATAAACGCATCTCCCGCAGGTACGGGCAGGGTGTCAAACTCTGCGTACTTGCTGCAATTGAGAAAGCGTAATGCAAGGCGGGACTGCAGAAAATCAAGCGCATCCCCTAGCTAATCCGAACGTTTACCCTAAGCCGACCTCATCCGTTCACTGCCGTAGCGGCGTCAGCGCCAAGGCTATCGCCTTTCGCACAAGTCTTCAGCCACAATTCGAAGAATTCCAGAAGTTCGGCCGGAGGTTTCAGCCAGAATTGTGCTGCCGTCTGCCGCCACTTTGGGCGCACCAGCACACTGATGCCGCGATCCGTCATCGCCCGGAAAGCCGCCTCGTCCGTAGTATCGTCGCCCAGATATGCCACCGGCACATGAAGATCGATTTCGGCCAGAAAAGAGCGCACCGCATCCCCCTTATTAGCCTTGTGCGCACGAATCTCCACCCCTCCATCGAATTCCAGCAAATCGAGGCCGTTGGATTCCGCGACCGGTCGCCAGCCCAGCAGTACGCGGGACCGAATATCTTCCACCTCCATCTCGCTCATTCCGCGCCAATGAACAGCGATGCTTCCGGCCTTGAACTCCGCTGCCGGGCGCAATTGCTGGTAGCCTAGCCAGCGGTCAGCATCGGACAAACCGAATAGTGTTCGTTCATCAAGGCATGGGACCTCCATGCTCCCGTTCGTTCTCAAGCGCTGCAGTCCATGAACTCCCCACACTTCCGGACTGGGACGAACATTAAGCAGCGGTAATACATCCGGCGCATCCCTGCCCGAGATGACCACCACGCGCGTTCGCCCATTGGCCACGATCTCCTGTAACAGCTTGGTCACACCCGGATAAGGGAAGGCTTGATCGCGGCGAGCATTGAAGGGAGCAAGTGTTCCGTCGTAGTCCAGCAATAACACTGCCTGCGGCGCACGGGCAATGCTCCGCAAGAATGGCGCAAGTTGAGATTCAACCTCTGGCTTCAAACCATTTCTCCTTGTTTCGACTCTCTCCCCACCAGCCTGCAAGGAGACGATCAACCCGCAGAAACACTGGCGCGGGATTTTCTGTGCTCATCAACGGGAGCATCCAACCGGATCTCGCAGAGCTCTGTCACCAGATTTCCCGCCCAGCGGTAAATGTTGTGTTCCCGTATGACCCGACGCATGCGCTGCATCCGCAACTCCTTGTCCTCTGGCTCCATCTCGAGTGCCGCGCGGATCGCCTCTGCTGTTTGGTCGATGTCGTAAGGATTCACCAGCAGGGCGTCGCGCAGTTCGCGGGCTGCTCCTGTGAACTGACTGAGGATTAGCACGCCTCGCTCATCGCGGCGTGCCGCCAGGAACTCCTTTGCCACCAGATTCATGCCATCATGTAAGGACGTCACCAGGCAGAGATCGGCCGCTCGATAGTAAGGTTCGATCTCTTCATGGCTATGCTGGCGCTTCAGGAACACGATCGGCTTCCACTTGCTGTTCTGGAACCGCCAGTTGATTCGCTCCGCTTCAGCTTCCACTTCCGCGAGCAAGTCGTGGTAGCGCTTGATGTGCGTGCGGCTGGGAGCCCCGATTTGTACAAACGTGAATTTTCCCTGGTAGTCCTGATACTTTTCCAAAAACCGCTCGATGGCCAGGAACCGTTCCAGAATTCCCTTCGTGTAATCCACGCGATCAACCCCAATCCCCATGAACGTTGCCTCAACACCTAAAGCCCGTAACAGAGTCGAGCGTTCGAGGTAGTTGAAGCCGTTGTTGTTGCCCTCGGCGTCGTCCTCATCGCCCGTAAAGGCCACACTGATCGGGAACGGGCGCACCAGGGTTAGATGGTCTTGGCGAAGCGCGGAAAAGTGTTCCCAGTCCACGCGCGACTCGACAACACGATCCACCGTCTCCAGAAAATTGTTGCAATGCGACTGAACGTGAAATCCGATCAGGTCCGCCCCGAGCAAACCATCCACCAGTTGGCGCTGCCAGGGACAGATGCCAAAAGCCTCTGGGTTCGGCCACGGAATGTGCCAGAAAATCGCAACTCGCGCGTCAGGCCTCTTTTCCTTGATGAGTCGAGGCACCAGTGCGAAGTGATAGTCCTGAACGAGCACCACCGGCTTCGTAACATTTTCGATTTCTTCCAGCACAGCCTCCGTGAACTTGCGGTTGACTTCCTGGTAGTGCTGCCAATCGTCAGCCCGAAACAATGGACGTGTGTGCGCGATGTGGCAAAGGGGCCACAGCCCCTCATTAGCGAAACCGTAGTAATAACCCTGCTCTTCTTCTTTACTGAGCCACACTCGCCGCAAACTGTACTTGGGATCATCCGGAGGCACACGCAACCGATCGTGCGTGTCCACGACCTCGATATCAGCATCGCCACTGCCATGCGCGATCCAGGTACCGTCGCAGGCATCGAGCACAGGCTCAAGGGCGGTCACCAGACCGCTTGGCGGCACCACCACTTCCACTCCCTTGCCTTTGTGCTGATGCATGTACGGCTCACGATTCGAGACCACGAACATATGCCCGCCGTCCAGACGCGCCCGCAATTGCACGGAGAGTCGATCCGCCGTCCACATCGACTCTCCTGCTTCACGCAGGCGCGCCTCATTCTCGGCTGCATTGCGTGCATGGCGCAGGCTCTCGGCCATCGTGGCCATTTCACGCGCCAGCGGCCGGAACATGTCGAGGCCGGGAACATCCTGCCGGAATGAAGCTTTACCCGTCCGGAGCGCACGCATCCACAAGGCTGCTCGGGCGATCGGTCCCGCGATGCTCCAACGCACAATCAGCAACGTGATCAGGACGATCAGAAAGACTTGAACCAGCACACGGATAAAACTTCGACGCCACACCAGCAGGATCTGTGTACGGATATAACTCACATCGTGCACAACCGCCAAACTGCCCAGCACTTCGTCTCCGCGGCGAACTGGTAATGCCAAAATGTGGACCGGCACGCTCCCCAACCGGAGGAATGAACTTTCGGCGCGTCCCTCCTTCAAGACCTGCAACATTGGCGCTGGCATCGTTGTGATAGCGTTCGCCAGTTCAGGAGTAGCGGCCACGATTGCGCCTTGTTGGTCGCAGATCACCACTCCAAGCAGATTCTCCCGGTTGCCAAAACGCTGGACCAGCTTCTGCAGATCCTTGTTCGGCGTGGCCGCTGAGCCCGTATTCCACCAGCGCTCGACGTTGCCAACTAGACTTTCTCCGAGGATTTCGTCGCGACGCTCCACGTCGCTTCGCAGAGCGCGCTTTTGGCCCAACACCTCGTAGTAGGAAAAAGCAAAAGAAACAAGCGTGATCCCCACAATCAGGGAAATGATGAGGCGAACGCTCAACAGTCTCATGCATGGTCCTTTAGCCGGCTGTTTTGACGCGGCGGCGGCTCGCCGGGTTGTCCCCTAAGTCCAACTGCACGTTTCAAATAGAAGCGACCACGGGAAAATCTGGAGCCGGTTGCTCCTCGAAATACGCCAATGTAGGGTCCGTGGTTTGGGAATCAGAAAAGCTGAATCGCGGTGATCCGAATCGTTCCAGTCGAAGCATCCAGAACGCCGGTCACCTTCACGCTTTTGTTCAGAAAGTCGTGGGCCTTTTGCGGATCGTCAACTTGATAGGTCGTCTTGTTATCGGCATCCGTAAGCACGAACCGATTGCCGGATTTCGTAACCGTTCCGCGGAACGTCACGGAAGACGCATGCTGATCGTTCCCGGCTATCGAGTGGTGCTGCGTCTCCATGCTGTGCGAGGAGTCGTAGCCACTCTGGCCTACGATCGGCAAGCTCATGACGCACAAAGCCGCCACCGTCAAAGCCGTGGAAGAAGAAACGAAGTGTCGATGGATCATCGCAGGTTCCTCTTGGGGAGAGCTTTAGGAATTTCCAGGAGAATGGATGCACGTGCGCTGCCAACACTCTCGCACACCGTTAAGTTATTGATAATGCCCCTCAACTCGAAACGGCGCCCCGATTTGCACCGTGCAAGGATGACTGCAGAGCAGAAAATTGTTCCGCCTGCCTTTGCGCCGGTCAGGCATCAGACCTCGCCCGTTACCGTGATCGCCCTATTGCCGCCAAAGTCGCCTTCCCCGATAAAAGGTATAGCGCGCCACGCGTCTGGAACCCGCGACTGCAGCCATATCTGCGGTTTTATCTGGGACAAAGAGGTCGGAGTCAGCAGTGTCCATAACTCGCAGATTGGGGACGGTAAGCTCTTGGGTCTTGAAGATCGGCAGGGGTCTTACGGGCCCAATGTCGACGGCAACATTGGCCTTTCTGGTCGCCGTCTTGGTAAGTTGCCAGGGGCTGCCCGCCAACGTGGCCAATTGTCCGATCACCCCGACGCCACCGGCGAATACCTCCGTAGTACCGCCAGCCCAGGAACCTCCACCGCCAGCTCTTTGCGCATTTCCCATGGCGATTTCACAACCAACGCCCATCGCCGGTGGCACTTCTTCAGCTTCACCAGGCGTCACTTCTCCGGTGCACTTTGTCGCCAACGCTTCGCCCCCAGATCCCATTTACACCATGCGCCTCTATGTTGACGGCGCGGCCGTGCTCTATTCGCCTACAACTAGCATCGATCAGTTCATCTGGATGGCGAACGGTCAACACACAGTCGAAATCGTCGCGGAGGATGTTGCCGGATACATCGCAACCTCGACCACCACTGTAAACGTGACCGCGCAGACGCCCGGAGTGACCAACATACAAAACTTGCCCGATTGGACGTCCTGCTCGGCGCAGTTGATCACGGGATTCACTTGCGCCGCCGGACTGGGTGTCGCCGTCTCTTCACTCAGCCAACATCAGGAATCGCCCTCACTTGACGGATCTTCCGGACGCTTCAGTCTGGCCGGCCCGCACCCTTATTCCAATGAACTTTACTGGAGTCCGTTCGGCGGCGGTAACAGCGTCAGCCATTTCACATACGATTTATGGTTCTACCTCGACGATGGAAGCGCTCCACAATCTCTGGAGTTCGACGTAAACCAGGCCTTCGGCGGCACACGTTGGACCTTCGGCACGCAGTGTGATTTTGACCAGACAGGAAAGTGGGACCTTTGGGACGACGCAGGCGGAGTCTGGCGTCCCAGCAATGTTCCCTGCAATCATTTTCCATCCCAGACCTGGATTCACCTCATCTGGAATTTCGAGCGCGTCGGCAACCAGGTCCATTACATCAGCGTGAGCGTCGCCGACAGCTCCTACAATGTCGACACGTACTACACTGCCCAACCGAACTGGTACCAGGAAGAAATTGACATCGCCTTTCAGATGGACGGAAATTATCAGCAGCACCCCTACAACGTCTGGCTCGACGAAGTTCAACTGGATGCCTACTAGAAGATTCGGAACCTGCGGATCGGTGCGCGTTGGTGCGGGCTGGCAGGAAAAAGAGCGCTGGAGGCGCGGGTCGGAATCGAACCGACGTATAAAGGTTTTGCAGACCTCTCCCTTACCACTTGGGTACCGCGCCGACGATTCACGGTAGAGCTTAGCGCCCTTTTTGTCCAGAAGCCTGCGGAAGGCCCGTTGCGGAAATATGACTTTGGGTGGCGCAGCGCTTCAACGCTGCGATCTCGACCCGTTTTCACAATAGGCGTTAGCCGGGGAGGTACGATACGGGAGAAGTCGTTATTTTCTCGCCACGCGATCTGTGCTACAACATCCGGAGTATGAATTCACTAGGGCTCCCTATCCGAAATTTGAACACCGCGATCAACACCCCGGTCATGCTCTCCATGACACCGAGATCTGCGACAGTTCCGCCGGTAAAAACGGACGCGTCCATGTTTTGTCCCAACTGTTCGACCGAATTACACGGACTCCGCTGCAAAGCGATCTGCAAGAAATGCGGCTTCTATTTGAGCTGCTCAGATTTCTACTGAGACCGCCCGCCCATTTCCGCCTCCACCTTCTACAATAGGAAGACTTTGTTTTAATTCTCATCTCAGGAGATTGGTATGCAACGGAAAGCCAGTGCAGTTTGGAAGGGCGGTCTCAAGGATGGACAAGGGACCGTGTCCTCCGCCAGCGGGGTTCTCTCAAACACGAAGTATTCGTTCACAACTCGGTTTGAGGACGCTCCTGGAACAAATCCCGAAGAGCTAATCGCCGCTGCCCATGCCGCGTGCTTCTCGATGGCGCTGTCAGCCCAACTGGGAAGCGCGAATCTGACGCCGGAAAGCATCAACACCTCAGCCACGCTCACCATGGAAAAACTCGAAGCCGGCTGGACCATCACCGCCTCGCATCTGGACGTCGTAGCCAAGGTCCCGGGCGCAAGCGCGGACGCTTTTAACACCGCTGCACAGAATGCGAAGGCTGGCTGCCCGGTTTCGAAAGTCCTGAACGCCAAAATTACGATGGATGCGAAGCTCGGCTAAATTCCCTCATCAACTGCTGTGCGATCGCAAGATTTCGCGCAGCTTTTGATTAATCTTCACCGCATCTTGCGAAGCCTGATCGATCAGTTCGACCCACCGGCGAATGTTTTCGGGTGGGCCGGACTGGGAGGTCAGGTACGTGGCTTGCACGATCGTTTCGAGCGAATTGCTCAGGTCATGCGCCAGACGACGCAATTCTTTCGCAAGCTCTACTGGAAGTTTGTCGGGATTGTCGACCATGGTCTTCAGGACGATCGGGCCGCGCCCAATGCGCAAATCCTGGCCGCGCTCGTTTGACAGTTAGACGCCAGCCAGTAGATATTAGTGTAGTCCCCTCAAAAAGGGCCTGCCGATTTTTTCTCTTGAATGCGGATATGGCGGAACTGGCAGACGCGCTAGGTTCAGGTCCTAGTGATCGCAAGGTCGTGGAGGTTCGAGTCCTCTTATCCGCACCAAAATCAGGTTACAGGTGTCAGGAACGTGGTGCGGAATCGCATCTTCTAGCGGTTGCTTTCGCTCTTTGGATCAGGTCGCGGCGGTTTTCTGAGACCTGGCACCTAAGACCTGAGATCTAGCTTACGCCCCGGCCGAGAGCCGGTGCGTGCTGCGGCTTTGCGCGATCCCGTACTGCCGAATTTTGTAGAGCAGCGCTTTGTAGCTGATCTGAAGCAGTGCCGCAGCCTGTTTGCGATTCCAGTTCGTTTCTTCCAGAGCCTTCGCGATCGCTTCTGCCTCGGCTCCGTCTTTGGCGCTGCGCGAGAGCGACTTCAGGCCCCCGACTGCTTCGGCTCCCGCCGCTGTAACTCTGCCGGGTGTATCGACATGCGCTCCAACTCCACCGTCGGGTCGCAACTCCAGCTCGGACGCAGCCAGCGCTTCGTCTCCTAGAACCAGGTATCGCTTGATAAAGTTGCTCAACTCGCGCAGGTTCCCCGGCCAGGAGTGCTTCAGACATGCCTCCATCAACGGGGGCGACAGTGGCAATGGGCTGCGCGCATAAGACTCCGACATGCGCGACATGAAATGCTTCAGCAGAATCGGAATCTCTTCCTTGCGGTCGCGCAGTGGAGGCAACGAAAGCGTGAACGCATTCAGCCGGTAGTAAAGGTCCTCGCGCAAACGCTTGGTGGCCAGCGCTTCAGGAATATCAATGTTGGTCGCGGCCAGAATCCGGACGTCCACTTTGACGACGGTTCGGCTGCCGAGACGGGAAAATGTCTGGTCCTGCAGCACGTGCAGCAGTTTCGCCTGCAGCAGTGGCGGCATTTCACCGATTTCGTCGAGCAGGATTGTGCCTTTGTTGCAAAGTTCGAATTTGCCCGGCTTGGCGTGATTGGCGCCAGTGAACGCACCGGCTTCATAGCCGAACAACTCACTCTCCAGCAAATCGGCTGGCACAGCCGCGCAATTCACTTTCAGGAACGTGCGATGTGCGCGCGGCGAAAGCTTATGAATCAGGCGAGCAAGCACTTCTTTTCCGGTACCGCTCTCCCCCAACAGCAAGACTGGAATTTCAACATTAGCAACCAGCGCGGCTTGTGATCGTATCTTTTTCATGGCCGGACTAGCCGCGACGAAAAATACGTCATCACATAGCTCTTCTACTTCGCCCGCGTACCGGTCGCCCTTTGCCGTTCCGACGCACATGCTGATCACGGCATCGAGTTCGGCTTTCTGGAACGGCTTCGTCAGATAATCGACCGCCCCCAGACGCATCGCCTGTACGACTTTTCGCGTGTCGTTCACGCACGACAGCATGACCACTTTCAACCCCGGCTTGAGCTTGCGGAGTTTTTCCAGAGTCTGAAGTCCGTCGATTCCGGGCATGAGCAGATCAAGCAATACCAGATCAGGGCTCAGCCCTTTCTGGACGTGTTCGACCGCTTCTTCGCCCGTGCTCGCGGTTTGAACTTTGTGCGCATCCACTTCCAGCAGTGTGCGGATGTAACGCAACATTCCCGGTTCATCATCCACCAGCAAGATGTTGGCGGTTTCGCTCATTTCGCTCCTCGTTGCGGAGTAACCTGCGGATCATTCAAAATTGGTTTCATAGGGATGAGAAAAGAAAACTTAGACCCAGCGCCCGGTTCGCTCTCGACCCAGATCTTGCCGCCCATGCCTTGCAGAAGACGCCGTGCAATGGCCAGTCCAAGGCCCATACCTTCTGCGGCTTCACTGCCAGGCAAGCGAAAGAAATCATCGAAGATTTCCAGGTGAAACTCGGGACGAATTCCCGGGCCCGTATCTGCCACGCTTACTCTGACCGCATTCGGCACATTCAGAGCTTGACGGCGACGTTCGCCTTTGACTCCTGATTGGCTCGATCCGCGACGCTCCCACATGTGTGGTTCGGCGTGCAGCCAGACCGTTCCTCCTTGTGGCGTGTACTTCGATGCATTTTCCAGAAGATTGGATATGATTCGCTGAATCTTCGGCGCGTCAAACGCAAACGGTGTCAGTTTGTCATTCGCCAGAAAGTACAGAGCCAGGCCGCGCTCCTGAAACCGGTTGGACCACAGCCGGCAAACTTCCGACAGACACGCGTTCATATCGCCTTCGATGTACTGCATACGCAGTTCACCGGTTTCAAGCACGCTGAAGGTCAGGAAGTCCTGAATGAATTGCTGCAAGCGCTGCCCGCTCGAAAACATGTCGGCCATCACTTCGCGTTGACGCTCGTTCAGCGGTCCTAGCTTCTGACTCTGCAGCAGTTCGATGTAGCCGTTGAGAATAGCCAACGGCGTCTTCAGATCGTGCGCTGCCGATGCAAGCGCATTTGTCGTCTTGCGGAAACGATCACGCAATTGTTCCAGTTCGCTGGTGCCATCCCCGGGCGCGGCTACATCTTCCGCAGTAGGCGACGGGTTAGCCTCTCTGAAATTGGCTCCGGTTGAAGCTACCGCGGGGGGTTTTTCGTAAGTCGAGGCCATGGGTATCAAATCAAAAAAGAACAGATTTAGGGGAGGAAGAATCGCTTACCGTCAGAGCGTGGGGATTTTCAAATCGTATGTCACGCAAAACAGAGTGTCAATCGGAAATGTCCTCTACCCGCACCAAAGGAGAAAAATGTTGCACTTCTGTGCTTTGACTAAGGGTCATTGTTAAATTCAACAGTTTCGGGGTTCCCTAGGTGATTTGCCTGATGGGGGCTTAGTTTCACGCCAAAAAGAGGGTCCTTCCGGCTCTGTTCGGGTTTGGCCCCTCAGGTGCGGTCTTAAGCCTGTTTTTAACCTCTTTATGGTGGTCCAGACACGTGCCTCGTAGGACATCGCAGAAGGAACAACGCAAGTGGGCACGGTTGCAGCTCGCCATTCCGGTTTTCCTACGCGCGCGGGACGATAACGGCAAGGATTTCTTGGAGTTTGCCACGGCCCTGAACGTCTCGGCAGGGGGAGCTCTGGTGGTAATGCGCCGCTCTTTGCCGAAATCGGCTGCGGTTTCCCTGGAAATTCCGGCCGCTCCCATCGGACCTGCCCGAGGCTTGAAAAAGCTCTCGCGGATCATGCATGCCAAGACGATTTGGGTCACTCACCTGGATGAACAACATCTCCTCGGCCTGAAGTTTGCCCGACCCTTGAATACCGACGGCGCCACCGTTGCCCGCAAGTCTTCAAGGAAAGCGGGTGCCAATGTGTGAACTATTTTTCTCTTCTCCAACCTTCACTGACGTAGCACTTTAGTGCCATGCCTGATCCTTCCCCTTCCGCTATATCATTGCTCTAAGCCACTCATTAGTTGAGCGCTTAAGGGAATCGCTGTACGGCGCTCTCTCCACCTCCCTGGTTTGGTGCTCGGGATGCACTTTTAGTGCATGCGGGTGATCACCCCCGCTTACGGGGCATTCGTTCTTATGACAACACTTTCGGTCAGCACTTTGGCGCAGTCGCTCGGCGAGGTTCCCCCTGACAATATTATCTTTGGCACATCAGAGCCAATGCAGGCGGTTCGCTCCCGGTTGGCAAAAGTCGCCGCCGCGAATGTTCCAGTCCTGATTACTGGCGAGAGCGGCACCGGCAAAGACATCATCGCCCGGCTGATCCACAGTCTTTCTCCGTGGAAAGTCGGGCCCTACGTCAAAGTCAATTGCCCGGCCATCCCTGGAACCCTCCTCGAGAGCGAACTCTTTGGCTACGAAAAAGGGGCCTTCACCGGCGCCTTTGGCTCGAAGCCCGGCCGCGTGGAAATGGCGCACCGGGGT
This sequence comes from Terriglobia bacterium, assembly GCA_963847715.1. Lineage (GTDB taxonomy): Bacteria > Acidobacteriota > Terriglobia > Terriglobales > Acidobacteriaceae > Acidiflorens. The sequence goes on along the minus strand of CAWKAZ010000012.1, from coordinate 366,445 downwards.
ACTCTGTTTCTGGACGAAATTTCCGAACTCGATCCGTCGCTGCAATCGAAGCTCTTGCAACTCCTGCAGGACGGCCAGTTCTGCCGCATCGGAGCTCAGGAAGACAAGAAAGTCGAAGTGCGCGTCGTCTGCGCCACCAACCGCAATCTGGAAGCAGAGATCGAAGCGGGAACCTTCCGTCAGGATCTTTACTACCGCATCAACGTGGTAAATCTGCGCATGCCGTCTCTGCGCGAACGCCGCGGGGACATTGAAGGCCTTTGCGCCTACTTCCTCGAATACTACAACCGGAAGTTCAACTGCCGCGCCCGGCCGATCTCCGGCGAAGTGCTGGCGGTGCTGCAGAAATATCACTGGCCAGGCAACATTCGCGAACTGGAAAACCTGATCAAGCGTTACGTGATCCTCGGCCATGAGGAAGTGATCACCAACGACCTGGTGGCGCGTGAGCCAGACTTTTTCAATTCCGAGATATCGCTCGACGGACCGATCTCGCTCAAGAAACTGACCCGCCAGTGCGTTCGCGAACTGGAACGCAAGGTCATTCTGAAGGTTCTGCAACACCATCACTGGAACCGCAAGCAGGCAGCTCGCACGCTGGGCATCAGCTACCGTGCTCTGCTCTACAAGATCCGCGACGCCGGCTTACCCTCAAACCGCGCGCTGCGCCTGCGTCAAGCCGAGAAGAACGCGGCCAACGGCACTGGCTCACACACCGGCGCTGCCGCCGATTAGGGAAGGTCAGACGTTAGAGGTCAGATTGAAGAAGTAAAAACCTGAGCTGTCGAGATTTGATTCTTACCTCTGCAATCTAACCTCGTACCTCTAACCTCACGCCCCCAGCCGCCCTTCAAGATCCCGCAGACCTGCGCTCCACTCGTTCAAGCCTTCGGCCTCCTGCCACAGATCCTTCAGTTCGGAATTGGTTCGCACCCGTTCCACGGCGTGACGCGCCAGATCACTCATCGCCGGGCTCGGCGTTCCTTCTATCTTGCCGACCCAATCGGCAATCTGCAGAGGTACGGTTGCGGGAGGCGCACCCTTCGCCGTCGCGACAACTTCCGCTGCCACGACCGCAACACTGCTCTCCGGCGCTTCAAGGTAGCCCTCATGACCCGCAGCGTGGGTTAGTTTCTTTTTTAGTTCGTCGATGTCGAGCGATTCCAGCTTGCCTAGAAAATCCTGCGCATCATCATTCTCGAAGCTACCCGTCCCCCAGCCGCCCATGAAGCCTCCGCCCTGAATTATAGAATCAGCAACGCGCCGGAGGGCTGGATCACTAGGAATTTCGAGGGGCGGTCTTCAGCGCTGCAATCTGACCTCGAACCTCACTTCACGCCCAGAATGTCCGATCCAGTGTTCGATACTGAATGGCCTCGGCAATGTGCTTCGGTTCCAGCTGAGGAATGCCATCCAGGTCAGCTATCGTGCGCGCGACCTTCAATATCCGGTCGTGCGCGCGGGCGCTCAGCCCCTGCTGGGCCATCGCGCGCTCCAGCAGCCGCTCACAATCCGCCGACAACTCACAAAACTTCCGAATAGCTTGCGGTGGCATTTGCGCGTTGCAATAGAGCTTTTGACGTCCCGTTGCGAAGCGCGCCAGCTGAAGATCCCGGGCGCGAATCACCCGCTCGAGAATCTTGCCAGAACTTTCTGGCTCCGCCGTGCTACGCATTTCCTTATAGTTCACCGCCGGAACATCAATATGAATGTCGATACGGTCCAGTAGCGGCCCAGAGATTTTCGAAATGTAGCGTTGGATCATCGGCGGCGTGCAATGGCATTCCCGGGTGCGGTCATTGTGAAATCCGCATGGACAAGGATTCATCGCCGCAGCCAGCATGAAGCGCGCAGGAAAAGTCAGCGACATCGCCGCTCGCGCGATACAGACCGTGCCGTCCTCGAGCGGTTGCCGCATCACCTCCAGCACGTTGCGCGGAAATTCCGGGTAGCTCATCCAGAAACAGTACGCCATTGTGAGCCAAGGACACTTCTCCCGGACGCGGCACAGCACCGCCTCCAATCAGGCCGGCGTCAGAAATCGTGTGGTGCGGTGCTCGAAACGGCCGCAGCCCGACCAATCCTGCGCGCGCGTCGAGAACACCGGCCACACTGTGAATCTTCGTGGTCTCCAGCGCCTCTTCAAAAGTAAACGGCGGAAGGATCGTCGGCATTCGCTTCGCCAGCATCGTTTTTCCCGATCCTGGCGGCCCGATCATCAGAATGTTGTGTCCACCAGCGCACGCAACTTCAAGGGCACGCTTGGCGGTCTGCTGTCCGCGGACATCTTTGAAATCCACATGGAATTGCTGCGCCTGAGTGAGCAGTTGATCGGTATCCACCAGCATGCGCGAGATTCCGTTGCCCGAATTGATGTAGCGAATCACCTCGAGCAGGGACTTGACCGGATAGACTTCAACTCCTCCCACCATGGCTGCTTCACGGGCGTTCACCTCCGGAACGATCAACCGCTTTACCTTCGTCCGCCTTGCCTCAATCGCAATGGGCAACGCGCCCCGCACACCCCGCAGACTTCCGTCCAGAGATAACTCGCCGACAAACAGTGCGTCCGGTACCTCCTTCTTATTGAGCCCCCCATACGCCCCCAGGATGCCCAGCGCCATGGGCAGGTCAAAACCAGAACCTTCCTTGCGAATGTCCGCAGGCGCCAGGTTGATAGTGATATCGGTAGGCGGAATATCGTAGCCGCAGTTCTTCAGTGCCGCGCGCACCCTGTCGCGGCTCTCCCGGACGGCTGCGTCCGGCAGCCCAACCGTGTGGAACCGGTCGTCCTTCTGCTTGATGCCCGAGACATCCACTTCCACTTCAATGATATTGGCGTCAATTCCGTAAACCGCAGCACTCAGCGTCTTATAGAGCATAGGGAGACCAGTGGGCACACGAAGGGTGCAGCGCGGATGGGAGATCCTTCTACCATCGTACTCAGCGACAGAATCGACCGCTGTGATGGCCGTCACCCGGTTACCGTGATGGAACGGGACCGAGGTTCTGTTGTGAACAAGCGCCTTTTCGGTGCTAGGCTAGGGGGCAACCTGGCGGAAAGCGATGCGCTCGCATCCGATAAATCGTTTTTCAGCCGGGGGAGTCCCCCGATGCTTGACGAAGACTCAAAGCACTCCGAGCCGCCGTCCAACCAACTGGATCGCGAAGAAAGCCAGTTGTGGCGGTGGGCGCTTGGCCTGCTCATTTTGTTGGCCGCCGCCGTGGCGGCGCTGTCATGGCAACAACTGAAGGACCTTCCCTACCGGCTATGGGCCATTCCAGCTGGACTGTTTTGCCTCTCCGTCCTGTTCGCCACCTACGCTTTCGGGCGCAAGCGTGAAGTTTCCGAGCTGAAGCAGATCCTCAAGGGTTTTCAGAGCCGTTCCGGAGTCACTCCCTCCGAGGAACAACTGGATCAGTTGGGCCAACTGATCATGCGTTCGCAACGCAACTTCAAGGAACTCATCGACTCCCTCGACGACGCCGCGCTGGCCATCTCGCTCGACGGCACACTTCGAACCGTGAATCGCTGTACCGCGGAAACTCTCGGCTTGCCTTACCGCGACCTGGTCGGTCACAAGCTCGAGACCTTTCTCGGCGCGCCCATGCGTGCCGAGGACTCCGGGACCCTGGAACGCTTCCTCGAAAAGCGGCACTGGTCGGGAGTGGTTGAAATCCAGCTCAAGAACGACCCCCGCCGGCGTTATTACGATTGTGTGGTGAATGCCATCGTGAAAGCCGACGACGTCACCGGAGCCAGCGTCCTGGCCCGTGACATCACCGGCCAGCGTGAAAAAGAACAGCGCTTCACCCAGCTTTTTGAGTCCCTGCAGGAGGGCGTCTACATCAGCCGCCCCGACGGCAAACTCCTCGAAGTAAACCCAGCTTTGGTGAAGATTCTAGGATACGAAAGTAAGCAAGAGTTGTTGAACCTGCAGCCCGAGCAACTGAACGTGGACGCGACCGCCGATCCAGTGCTCGGCCGCGGCGGCAGCCAGAGCGGACGCACTCGCACCCGCGAAGTCCGCCTGAAAAGAAAAGATGGCGGAGTCGCGGTGTGCGTCGATACCTCCACCGGCGTTCTCGATGATGGCAAGTTGATCCGTTATCAGGGCACGCTGGTGGATATAACGGAGAGACACGCCCTGGAGCGCCAGGTAAAGCAGCAGGAAGAGTTTCGCCAGCACCTGCTGGAAAGCTTTCCCGATCTCATTCTGGTGCTCGATCTGAAAGGGCAGTACACATTCGTCAGCTCCCGCATCGCCGAACTTCTTGGCTACGGCCCCGACCATCTTCTGGGCAAAAATGTCTCCGACGCCGCAACCACCTCGCCGGAACTGGCCACCCTGTACCGTACTGTAGCCTCAGGCGAAAGCTCGCTGACGTCTGCCGAGTATGGCTCCCTCCACCGCGACGGCAGCTGGCGCACCATGCTCGGCATGGCGAGTCCGCTTCTCGAGGCCAAAGGCAAGCCCGCCGGAGTAATCATTTCTGTCCGCGATGTGACCATGGAGAAAAAGCTGGAGCAGCAAATCATTCAGAGCGAGCGCCTGGCTGCCATGGGACAGATGATCGGAGGCTTCGCCCACGAACTCAACAATCCCCTGACCAGCATTCTAGGCATGACCGAACTGCTGCAGGAGAACGAGACCAGCGAAGGCGCGCGCAAACAGCTGACCATCCTGCACCAGCAGGCCCGGCGCGCCGCAGAAATCGTCCAGAACCTGCAATACTTCGCCCGGCCCCCGGCTCCCGGACGCAGCCAGGTCAACCTGAACGAACTGGTGCAGCGCACCGTGCAGATGCAGGCGTATCCTCTGCGCAAAAGCAATATCACGGTAGATTTTCTGCAGGAGCCCACCGTTCCCGCCATCGTCGCCGACCCCAATCAGCTCATGCAGGTGTTCCTGAACCTGCTGCTGAATGCCGAGCAAGCTATCCGCGAAAGCCGCGAGAAAGGCACGATTCGAGTCCGCATGGGACGCAAGCCCGACTCCGTGTGGATCGTCTTTCAGGATGACGGCCCCGGCATCGCCCCCGAAAACCTGACCCACATCTTCGACCCGTTCTTCACGACGAAGCGTCCAGGCCGAGGCACGGGCCTAGGCCTGAGCATCTGCAAAACCGTCCTCCGCGAACACGGAGGCAACATCGAAGCCGCAACGGCCCCGGATGGCGGGGCCATCTTTACGATTACGCTGCCGGTGGGGACGGCGGAGACGGCGGCGAACTAGCGAAGCAAGTGTTGCTCGACAAAGCCGCGCTTCAGCTGTCGAGCGAGGTGATGTCCTGCCAAGCTTCCAGTCCCGACTCGCCGCCGCGAGAAAATAAGACGACGATCTATTCCCCGGTTCCGGCGGCGACTCCGATCAGTATTTCAGAAACGACCCAAACCCAATCTGGCGTTAGACCGCATACACGGAAATTTGTAGTAAGTCACAAAGGCCTCCTAGCGACGCCAAATCCCTTCTTTTTGACACCAGATGTTCCGCTCTGGCGAGGAAGAATATGGACGTGTATAATATGCGATTGTATCGTATATTTTGCATATGTGGATCCCGCGAGCGATTGAACCCCGTCTCCAACACTCCGCCAAGACGCGGCCCGTGGTCGTGCTGACCGGCGCTAGACAGACCGGCAAGACTTCCACCTTCCGGCGTCTGTTCCCGAAGTATGCGTTTGTTTCCCTCGACCTCCCCGCCGAAGCTGAGCAGGCTGAAAAGGAGCCGGGCACTTTTCTGCAACGTCATCCACCACCCGTGCTCATTGACGAGGTCCAATATGCCCCTGGCCTGTTCCGCCACCTCAAGGTAGCCGTGGACGCCCATCGCACACGCAACGGACAATTCCTGCTTACCGGTTCGCAGAAGTTCACCCTGATGAAGAACGTTTCCGAATCGCTGGCGGGCCGCGCTGACATTGTGGAACTTGAAACCCTGTCCCTTGCCGAGATTCAAGCGGCATTGCCACGCACCAGCATCGAAGCTGCCGTCGTGCGCGGTGGATTCCCGGAGTTGTACGCCAACCTCGATATTGATGCTGTGGCTTTCTACAATTCCTATCTCGCTACCTACCTCGAACGCGATGTGCGCTCCTTGACCAATGTTGGCAGCCTTCGGGATTTCGAGAGATTTCTCCGCGCCTGCGCCCTCCGTTCCGCAAACCTCTTGAACAAAGCGGATCTGGCCCGCGATGTAGGAATTGCTCCTTCCACCGCGAACCATTGGTTGTCCATGTTGGAGGCTTCCGGTCAGGTTGTATTGCTGGAGCCGTGGTTTTCGAATCGAACTAAGTCCATCGTCAAGAGCCCAAAACTCTATCTCGCCGACACTGGCCTGCTTTGCGCTCTGCTGAATATTCGGTCCGAGGAAGCTCTGCGGCAGTCACCGGCGGTAGGAGCAGTTTGGGAGACGTTTGTGTTCGCCCAGCTTCGCGACCGTGAACGTCGCGCAGGACGCACGGGCAGCCTCTTTTTCTGGCGTGATCGGACCCGCGAAGTGGACTTCGTCGTGGACATGGGTGGCCGCCTGGAACTGTTTGAAGCGAAGTGGACAGAACTGCCGGACGCCGGCGATACAGTAAATCTCGATTTCGTGCGCAACGTGGTGGGCAAATCACGGGTGGCGACTGGCGCAGTCGTTTGCCGCGCCGCAAATGGCTTTCCGCTTCCGAATGGATTCCGTGCGCTACCTGTCACCGAACTCAGATGAATTTGGCGACTCCAACACTGCAAGCACAACGCTTCTATTTCCAATGATTGACACCAAGTAACGGGGCAGCGGTGTTTACGATTGCGCTGACGCTAAAGATTGAACCAGATTTGAAAGCGACGACGTAGATAGAGCTCCTCATGAATTCGCGGATTGGCCTCCTTCTCCGAAACCTCTTGATCACAATTGCTATGTTCTGGCTTTCCCGTCAGACGGTGGTGCCGTTCACATTGCTGTTTGGCTGGTTGGGCAGCGGGGTAGCCTATCATGGGGCGCTGGAGTCGATCGCGATGGGCGCGATGACTTCAATGGGTAGAGCCGTGTCCGCCAGCCTCGCTAGCGCAGTCGTCACATTAGCGGTGAGCAGCCGGAGACCAGAGCGGTGGGGCCTCGTTGTTGCAGCCCTTTATCTGGTAAAGGTGCCCACATGGCATTGGCACGAACCTCTGTCCGTATCCGATCGTTTGTGGCATGGCGCAAACTTACTCTGGCCAGTTTTCGCCTGTAGTGTCGTAACGGTTCTGGCAGGTAGATGGCGCTTGACGTCGAGTGAGAGCAAATGCAGAAACATGTCTTGGGTACTGGCCGGTTTGCTTGCGATGGTAACCATAGGCTCACTTGCGTGGTATGAATTGGCCATACACAGCAATGTAACCTCTAGGGTTACGGTCGAGGACGTCAAGAAGCAACTGGCTGCAAATACCCCTATCGGCACGAACCGAGCTGCGGTTGAGAGCTACCTTAGTTCTCAGTCCATACCGCATTCATTCGTGGATTCACCAAAATATCCGAACGAACGACGAGTGGAAATGGCTCTATTCCAAAATACCGCACGATCGTGGATGGTAAGAAGCGATATCCAAATCCGTTTTCAGTTCGACGAGTCCGACAAGCTCCTCGGCTATTCTGTGCGTGAGGTTTTCACCGGCCCTTAAATCCTGAATACGCAACCGCTTCACACGCGCACTCGTCCCCTACCGTTCCACCGCCATAGCCACCGCGTTCCCCCCACCCAAACACAGCGCCGCTATCCCGCGATGCACGTCGCGGCGAATCATTTCGTAGATCAGGGTGACGAGCACGCGCGCTCCGCTGGCCCCGATGGGATGTCCCAAGGCCACCGCGCCGCCATTCACGTTGACGCGGCTCATATCGAGCCCTAACTCGCGGATCACACCCAGAGCCTGTACCGAGAAGGCTTCATTCAACTCGTACAGATCGACCTCGTCTTTTTTCCATCCCGTTTTCTGCCAGATCTTCTGCACTGCTCCCACCGGAGCCATCATCACCCACTTCGGCTCGACTCCGCTGGTCGCCTGCGCCACGATGCGAACCATCGGTGTCACGCCCAGTTCTTTCGCCCGCGCGGCACTGGTCACAACCAGAGCCGCCGCTCCGTCGTTTACTCCGGGAGCATTTCCCGCCGTCACCGTGCCATCTTTCTTGAACGCAGGCTTCAACGCACGCAAAACTTCAATCGTCGTGTCCTCGCGCGGGCCCTCGTCCTTGTCGAAAATCACCGCAGGCTGTCCCTTTTTCTTGGCAGGAATTTCGACCGGCACAATCTGTGCCTTAAACCGGCACTCTTTCTGCGCAGCGATGGCTTTGCGATGTGAGTTCACGGCGAACTCATCCTGCTCTTCGCGCGTGATGCCATATTTCTCGGCGACATTCTCGCCCGTGATGCCCATGTGGTAGTCGTTGTAAATATCCCAAAGGCCATCGTGCACCATGGAATCGACCAGTTGCTGATTGCCCAGGCGAAATCCTTTGCGCGCATTCGGCAGCAAATACGGGGCGTTCGTCATCGACTCCATCCCCCCCGCAACCACGATCGAACCGTTCCCTGTCTCGATCGCCTGCGCTGCGAGTGCCACCGCTTTCAATCCGGAGCCGCAGACTTTGTTGATTGTCATGGCACCCACCTCGGGAGCGAGTCCCCCGAAGATCGCCGCCTGTCGTGCCGGATTTTGACCGAGTCCGGCAGAGACAACGTTGCCCATAATGCACTCATCCACTAGCTGCGGCTGCACGCCGGCCCGCTTCACAGCTTCGCGCACCGCAATCGCGCCGATCTGCGGAGCGGTCAAATCGCTCAGGCTTCCTTGAAATTTTCCGATCGGGGTGCGGCATCCCGCGATAATCACAACGTCACCAGAACCAGCCATGATTGCGCTCCTTCGTCGCGCCTGATGATAAACACTGGCGCACAAATCGCCTTCATTATAGATGGCCGCAAGCATCGCGAGGGTGCGAGGCGCCTTCGAAGAATCAGAAGCCGGAGTTTCACGGTCTTGCGAACGACGAACGATCAACGACGAACGACCACAAACGATGATGGCGAGAATGAATCCGACTCCCCGCAAATTTTTTCGCGCGCGACACAACAAGTGACTTTGGTGCGTCATTGCATGCGACTGTTTCGATCATTTTTCTCTTGACTTCGTTTCGCGCTGACTCTATACATTCAAATAGTTGCAACAAAACATCGTTGCGAAATTCCATGAAGAATGGAAAGGGAGAATAGATCCATGGCAACCAAAAAGAAAGCAAAGAAGAAAAGCAGCAAAAAGCACTAGGCAACTGCAACAGGCAACGACAAAGGGGACGCGATGAGCGTCCCCAAAGTTTTTTACGGCCATTTCTATAATTTCTTCCGCGCAGCGGCGTTCCCCCGTGCGACCCCGTGTACCCCGTGGTTTAAGCTCTTCGCAGATCTACCACGACTTCCTAATTCACACGATCCGTCGCCTTCTTCTGCGCCGTCGCAACCACTTTCTCCGTCGCGGGACACAAATTGCGATACGGGCAAAACGAGCACTGGAAGCCGACTTTCGGATCAAACTTCCCTTCTGCAATTCCGTCCGCCGCCTTCTGCACGCGCAGCTTAGCCTCTTCCAGTTGCGCGCCGTTGCGCGTGGTCGAGATGGCTACGTTGTTTTCCAGATTGTGAAAGATCAACTGGTCCGCACGTTTACCCAGCGCTTCCCTCGCCGCAAGCGCATATAGCGAAAGTTGCAGGCTCTCATCGGCATCCTCCTGCGTCTTCGGCTTGCCCGTCTTGTAATCCACGATGGCAACGGTCTCCGGACCGGTGCTGTCGATGCGATCCACCCGGCCTGTCACCTTCGCAGCGCCCACCTGCATTTCAAAGCGGCGTTCTGTCTCGAGAACCTCCGGCGCAGGAGCGCTCCGCGCGCACTCCAGAAACTGCCGCAACTGCTCCATGCCCTGCCGCAGATACAACTCATACTGATAACGGTCCGCAATGCCGGCTGCGGCCAATGCAGAACGAAACTGCTCAAGCAGTTGCTCGTCGCCGACTTCACGCCCATACCGTTGCGCGTCATAGAAGGTGAGCAGCACGGCGTGCATGGCTCCCCCATAGTGCAGCGCCGCCGAGACTTCGCGCGGCAAATTCCACTCCCGCTCCAGCTTGAAACGCAGCGGACACTCCTCATAGATTTCAATCGCCGACGCGCTCAGCCCCGTGAAGAAGTTCGCCGCCGGCGGCATCAGCAACCACCCGGCAACATTCGATTTCTGCAAAGCGATCCTCTGCTCTTCTTCGGCAAACAATGAATCCTGCACCGCGCCCGCCGAATGCGTCGACCAGAACTTCCTGTACACCGGATGCACCATGAAATCGCGCAGAAACTGCGTCGGCTTCGGATCCTTCTTTCCCCTGCCCTGATTGGCATACACGGCCAGCGTATCCTTGGCCCGCGTCATGGCCACATAGAAGAGACGCCGCTCTTCCTGCTCATGCAACGTCTTATCGTCCGCCGATGCCGCGTCCGACCTTCGCAGGTCCGGTGGAAATGCCACCAGCGGCTCTTTGTAACTGCACGGGAACGAGGTCGACGATCCGCGGATCACAGCGACATGCTGGAATTCGAGTCCCTTGGCGGCGTGCGCTGTCAGAAGCTGCACAGCATCCTCCGCGCTGCTGGGCAGTGAAATCGCCCCCCTCGCCTGCACGAAATAATCCAGGTAGTCCAAAAATTCCGCTGGACTCCCGGTCTCCACCAGCGGTTTGGCGTGCCATCCCTCTACAAACTTCACCAGCGCGCCCACGAGTGTCGACCGCTGTAGGCCAAAGTGGCGGATTGCGGTCTTCAAGGCATCGTCAGCGCGAGTTCCCTCTTTCTCGATTTCCTGGTGAATTTTCTCCACGCTATCGAGCACCGCTCGTCCGCCGTTCAGCCTGCCGAGCACTGTGGGAAGATCCAACTCCTTCCGTCGCATGGCGGTCATCGCGGCCCTTAACTCCGTCGGATTGATCGAGAACTGCGGCAACGCCGCCACCCGAAACAGACTTGCGGCATCGTTCTTGGACACCGCCGCCGACAGACACGCAATTGCGTCGCGCACCTCCGGAGTATCGAGAACATCGAGCCCTTCAATCGAAAACGGAATTCCCCGTTCCGCCAGTTCCGTTACCAGCTCATCGCGATGGTTGTGCTGGCGATAGAGGACGGCGAAATCCTTCCAAGCGCACTTCTCGGCCTTGCGTTTCTTCTGGATGCGCCGGGCAAGGTCGGCGGCCTCGACTTCCTTGTCTCCCCACGTCACGATTTCGACCAATGGCGGGGCCGTGATGACTCCACTCCTAATCGCTTCTTCCTCGCGCAACGATCCCAAAGCCGTTCGCTGATACGAAATCGCCGCGCCCTTCTGAGCAAACGCCGGCGGGTTCTCGTTTACGATGCCGAACGCGCATTGCAGAATCGGGGAAAGCGAGCGCCGATTCTTTCCCAGCACTACTACCTGTGGCTCAGGGAACCGTTTCGCAAACAACCCGAACGCTTCACTCGATGCGCCTCGAAACTGGTAGATCGCCTGATCCGGGTCGCCAACCGCAAAGACGTTCGCCTCCGGCCCAGCGAGCATCGACAGAATTTCAACCTGCGCGAAGTTCGCATCCTGAAATTCATCCACCAGCAGAAAACGGGTACGCTGGCGTTCTTCGTCCAGCAATGTTGGATCACCTTTCAGCAATTCATGGGCTCGCGTGATCATGTGGCCGAACGTTCCCAGGTTCTTCTCCTGGAGCAGCGTCTCCACCGTCGTGAACACGCGAGCAATCTCCCGGCAACGCTCCAGAATCTCGCCGTCTTCCAGTTCCGTCTGCTTCTTCGAACTCGCAACCCGCGGCAGTGGAATTTCGCCGCGCCCCAGGCGCTCAACGTACTGTGCGTACTCCGCCGGGCCGACAAGATCGTCCTGACAACGGCGCATGAAGTCGAGCAGACTGGTAAGAAACTGGCCAACATTCGCCGCGCGAACAAAGTGCTTCAGTCGCAGTTCGCGAATGCGGCGGCGCAAGAACACCCAGAGGTCCTTGTCATCGAGCACGCCAAAGCCCAGGCCACGACGCTGCAGGAGCCGATTGCACCAGGCATGAAACGTCGTCGTCTGCAGACCTTCAACGGACGTCCCCTCGAGTTCAACGCGAACACGGCTGAACATCTCCGCCGCGGAATTATCGGTATAGGTGAGCGCTAGAATTTCATCAGGCCGCACGTGCTTTTCGCGGATGAGATTCGCTACGCGCTGGGTGAGAACGGTCGTCTTTCCCGTCCCGGCGCCAGCGATCACCAGCATCGGACCATTGACGTGTCCGATCGCCTCTTGCTGCCGCTCGTCGTGAGAAATCTTTGTCGCAGGTGAGACAGAGGAAGTCACTAGCCGGAGAATATCAGAGGTCGCTTGTGGAAGGCTGTGCGGAAACGCACACCTCAGCTGCCGTGGAATAGCGGTCCTTTAGGGCCGCGCAGTTCTGATTCACAATGGGCTTCAGCCCCGGTGCTCTTTGATCTGAAAATCACCGCAACGCTTCCAAAACCAGCGCCGTCGCGACAATCGCGGCTGTCTCCGCCCGCAAGATAGTCTGGCCAAGCGAAGCCGCAGCCCACCCCGCGTCGCGAAACCAAGCCAACTCCTCGTCCGCCCATCCACCTTCTGGACCAACGGCAAGAACGACGCCGTGCACGCCAGACTTCAAAATGTCTCCCAGTCGATCGCTATCCCCTGACTCAGCCAGAGACTCCGCGAGAACAATACGAGTCACATCGACTGCAAGCAGCGCTCTCCCCAGGTCCTTCAACTTCACCGGCGCTATAACTTCCGGAACCGCGGCGCGCCTCGACTGTTCCGCCGCCTGACGTACCAGACGCTGCCAGCGTTCGTGCCGTTTCACGGCAGCGGTAGCCAGGTACGCATCGGTCCGGCGCGCGATGACGGGAATAATGCGCGCCACGCCAATCTCGGTACACTTTTCGATCGCCCACTCCATGCGATCGAACTTGAAAACGGCCAAAGCCAGCGTGATATTCGGGAGCGGCTTCAACACCTGAACGTCGCCCAGCCTGAATTCCACGCGAGTATCGCCGACCGCGGTAATCACTCCCCGCCGTACCCCGTCCGCAGTTGTGAGATCGAATTCCTGTCCAACTTCAGCGCGCAGAACGCGCGCCAGGTGAGCCGCATGCTCGCCGACAAGAGCGGCTGTATCCCCAACAACTTCATCGGCAATCCAGCGGCGGCGCGACATGTCTAGCTTTCAGCAATCAGCGATAAGTAAAGGCGCATTCGTTTGAGCTGGCGGGTAATGTGTTTTTACTGAAGGCTGAAGGCTGAAGGCTGGCGGCTGATAGCTGACAGCTCTACGCAAACATATCCTTCACGCGCCCCAACAGCGACCGGCTCTGTGGCTTGTTCTCCACCGGAGACAACTCTCCGAGTTCCGCCAACAGTTCGCGCTGCCGTTTATTCAGCTTGCCCGGCGTCTGGATGCGGACCTCGACGTAGAGATCGCCCTTGCCGTGTCCATTGAGCACCGGCACTCCCTTATTGCGGATTCGAAATGACGTTCCTGACTGTGTGCCTTCCGGAACCTTCAGCTTGTGCTCACCCTCAAGCGTCGGAACCACAATCTCTGTTCCGAGCGCCGCCTGCGGAAACGAAATCGGCACGACGCAGTGAATGTCGTTGCCCTCGCGCTCAAAGAAAGCATGCTCTTTGACGTGCAGCACCACATACAAGTCGCCGGCCGGACCTCCGAACGCCCCCGCTTCTCCCAGACCAGTGAAACGAATTCTCGTGCCGTCCTCGACTCCCGCCGGCACCTTCGCCTCAACCATCTTCTCGCGCAGTAACCGCCCTTCGCCCTTGCACTTGGGACACGGATCGGTGATCACGCTGCCCGCCCCCTGACAGGTTGGACAGGTTCGCGCGATGCTGAAGAAGCCTTGTTGATAACGCACCTGCCCACGGCCCTGGCATGACTTGCAAGCGACCGGAGCTTTCCCCGGAGCCGCACCGTTGCCGCGGCACGAATCGCAAGTCTCATGACGACGCACGTTCACTTGCTTCTCGATACCGAAAACGGCTTCGCCAAATTCGAGATGGAGATCCTCGCGAAGATCAGCACCTCGCTGCGCGCGGCTCCGGCGGCGGCCTCCGCCCTGGCCAAACACATCGCCGAAACCGAAGATGTCGCCGAAAATATCGCCGAAATCCTGAAAGATCGCAGGATCGAATCCCGCCGCAGCGCCGCCACCGCCGCCCAAGCCCGCATGTCCAAAGCGGTCATACAACGACCGTTTCTCGCTATCCGCGAGAATCGCGTAAGCCTCGGTGATCTCTTTGAATTTGTCTTCCGCGTCCGGATTGTTGGGATTACGGTCTGGATGGTACGTCATCGCAAGCTTGCGATAAGCGCTCTTGATCTCAACGTCCGTCGATGCCCGTGTAACTCCGAGCACCTCGTAAAAATCCCGCTTAGTATTCGCTGCCAGAATCTCCCCCGCTCTATCAATGAAGAATCGCTACCGTGGAAGAGCGGCCCTTTAGGGCCGCGTACCCAGATAAAATCAACTTGGGCTTTAGCCCCTGAGGATCGTACCCCTACCCTCGCGCGTTCCGCGCTACCCGCACCATCGCCGGCCGCAACAGCCGTTCTTTATACTTGTAGCCGCGCTGCAGCTCATCCACCACCTGGTGATCCGGAACCTCCGTCGTATCCACCATCTCAATCGCTTCATGAAACCGCGGATCGAACGGTTGCCCCAGTGCTGCAATCGGCTGCACACCGATTTTCTGCAACGCATCCTGAAATTGCCGGTAGATCAGCTCCACGCCGTTACGAAAATCGCTGGCATCGCCGCTCGCCTTCAGTGCAAGCTCCAAACTGTCGAGGATGGGCAAAATATTCTTGACGACATCAGCTGCCGCGAACTCGCGAAACTCCTGCTGCTCCCGCACCGCGCGTTTGCGTGCATTATCGAACTCCGCCTGTAGCCGGGCCAACCGGTCAAGCAGTGCGTCGCGCTCCGCCTTGAGCTTTTCTACTTCCGTGACTGCGCCGCCCTCAGCCGGACTCGCCCCCGCAGCAGGTTCGTCGCCACCCCTACTTGCCGGAAGCTCACGATCCAGGTCGAGATTGCCTTCGGTTTTTCCGTTTCCCTTACCCATACAACTAGATCACTCCGATTCGTTTAAAAGTTTGTCAAACAGACGTGCGATGTACGACACCGCCGACATCGTGTGCTGATAGTCCAGCCGCGTCGGCCCAATTACCGCCAGCGATCCCATCACTTCGCCGCCAACCCGCGCCGGGGCTCCGATCAGGACAAAATTCTGCAACGATGGAGACGGCAGCGCCTCATCGAGCCCAATCACTACGCGCACCGCCTCCTGCCGCGTATCCAGATACGCGCCCAGAAGCTTCACAACTTTTTCCTTTTCTTCGAGCGTCCGCAACATGTCCTGCAGACGTGAGCGGTCTTCCTGCCCTGTCACCAGATTCGCTGCGCCTTCGACGAACACCGCCTGCGTATCGTCCGCCGAAGCCAGCGCCCCTTGCTGGTAGAGCTGCTCAATCGACTTCATCAGGCGGTCGTATTCACTGCGTTCTTTTTCCAGACGTCGGGCCAGCTCGGCGCGCATATCGCCCATCGTCCAGCCGCGAAAATTTTCATTGATATAACGCGCCGCTAGGTCGAGATCGTTCTGCTGAATATCGAGGCGTAACACGCGGTCGCGGACGACTCCCGATTTCGTCACCACTACGGCCAGCACCTTGGCATCGCTGAGTCGCGAAAAGTAGACGTGCTCCAAAGCGTTTCGCGGGCCACTGGTTGCCACCGTAACCCCAACGCTGTGCGAAATCAGCGAGAGCACATGCGAAGTGCGCTCCATGAACTCTTCAACGTCGGTCACTCCCGTCAACGTGTCCTGAATGATGCTTTGGTTCTCGTGGGAAAGATGCGTCTCGCCGCTCAACTGCTCCACGTAATAACGATAGGCCTCCGCCGTCGGAACCCGTCCCGCCGAAGCGTGCGGTTGCTCGAGAAATCCAGCATCGGCAAGATCCGCCATCACATTCCGGATCGTAGCCGCACTCAGCCCTTCCCGACTGGAGCGCGCAAGCGTGCGCGACCCCACGGGTTCTCCGCTGGCAATGAACGTCTCAACGATAGCGGTCAGGATTTCGCGTTCCCGCCCGCCGGCTGGTCCAGGTGGCATCTTCTTTAGTCTACCAAGTGCGGGGCTGAACGCCCCACTAAATTCTTTAGATGCAGCGGCTTAGATAAGAGATTCGCACCGCTACGAGGAAATACTAGAAAGCGTCGGGCAAGGGAGTCAACTGCTGTTATTTCGCGGGGCTCGGTCGCCACTCGCCAAGGCGACGATTATTCCCCGACTTTCAGCGTCCCGATTTTCTCCAGTACGCCTTCCCGCCAGCCCCCTTTCTCGAAATCGAATCCAAGTTTTTCCCACAACCATTTTCCGTTGGGATCGACGACCCAAACCTGCGGAATGGCAATTCCCGCAAGCACGTCGTTGACATAGTCGTGAGCCAGTAGAACTGGAAACGTATATTTCTTCTGCCGGATGAACGGCTCGACCTTACCGATCTCTTCGTCCACGTTAAAGGAGAGAACCGTGATGTCTTCCTTGTCCTTTACCTGGTCGTAGATCTTCTGAAACTCGGGTAGCTCCATCTGGCACGGACCGCACCACGTTGCCCAAACATTAATCAGAACAGTCTTGCCGTTCAGGGACGTCATTTTCCACGTGCTGCCCTTCAGATCAGTGAGTTCCCACCCTGGCAGATCTTTGCTTGGTTTTTCCCATCCTGCCTCCGTCGGAAGCTCCGTGATCTTGTTTTTCTTCTCCCACAAATCGCGGGTGGCCGCACTACCGCCGAGTTCTTTCCAAAGGCGCTCTTCGTTGTCTGCCAGTTCATCTTTTTTCTTTTTCTTGTCGGGATCCGGCGGGCGAGACTTGATCGCGGCCTGGTACATCACAAGAGCATCCAGTTTGCGTCCTTCGACTTCTGCAAAGGCCGCCTTCACCGCCCAAATGGCGGATTGATCCTCAGGCTTCTCCGGGTTCCATTTGTCGAGATCCATCACGGAGGCACGCGCGATCTCCGGCGTCTTCAACTCCCGCGCCACCCCAGTAAGAACTTCAGCGGCCTGCGTCTTGAGTTGCAGGCGGCTCCGCTGCCCTTCGGCTTTGTCTTCCTCTGTTTCCCAGTCAGGCACCCATTCAATTCCGGCTCGGAGCCGTAAACCTTCCTCAACAAGACCCGACACCCGTTCAGCGTGGATATGTTTCTTGAGGAAAGCTTCGGCAATTTGGAAATGAACCGGGGGGTAACCCTGCCAAATTGGGTCCTTCGTCAGCGCGCTCAATAACGTATCCGCCGCTGCCGTCAACTGCTCGCCTGTTGTTCCGTCGATCATGCTCAGGTCCATGAACCGAGCGAGAAGTTGATAGGAATCGCCGGGCGACGCCTGCAATGATTCATCCTCGTGCTGCAGAGACAATTTGTAGTAGGCCTGCTTCTGACTGTCGGCGTCGTCCGGTCCTGGCGCGGGATGCTCCTTCCACCAGCGCTCTGCAAGAATCCATTTTGCTTCCTGGCTGTCCGGATATTTCGTCAGCAGCCCTTGCTCGATACGCTTCGCCGCATCCTGGTCATCCGCCAGTTCATATCCGCCTTTTAGAAAAGCTAGCCACTTGGAATCGGACTCGCCAGGCAAGCGTTCCAAACGGGCCGCATCGGCTTCGACTTGCTTGCGCACCTGCGCGTGCTGCGACACAGGCGCAGCCTTGAATTGCAGATTCCAAACAGTCTTCCAGTTGCGCAAACGGTCCGGGTCAGTTTCCGTCATAAGGCGCTCACGCAATGCCGGCGCGTAGCGAGCCGCCATTTCCGGCGAACCATTCCCTAGGAGGAGGTGCCAAGCCCACCAGTCGAACGACGTTGGGCAGATCCCGAAGAATTTGTCCAGTTCGTTGCGGAGTTGCTGCTTGTCGCTATATTTCCCGAGCAAATGGATTCCCGCAAATTCAAGGTGAGTCCAGGCAAAGTTCGGATCCGCCGTCTCTACCTGCCGTAGCAACTCGATCGCTCTGGGCGTGTCGATATCCACCAGAGCCCGCGCATAAAGATACTTGAACATCAGACTATCTGGGTGCTGCTGGGCAAGCGTTTGATACTGATCCCTCACTTGCAGTGCTCCCGCTGATGAAAAGAATGTTGTGCGCGATTTCATGTGCACGAAGAGATCGTCGGGATACTGTTGCAACAACTCGGCAACGACCCTCTTCCTGGCTTCCAAGCTACTCTCAACCGGACTGCCCGAACCGATGCTGAGTCGCTTGAGAGCCTGTTCGACATCCGAACTGGGTGCGCAAACGGCGCCGATAGTTTGGGTTTGTGCCGAAGCCAAGAGATTCCAAAGCAGGCAGAGGAAAAGAGCGATCTTCATAGCGCCTCCAGGTCGAGGGACAACACGCTCGAGGTAGGCCGATCTGTGCGAGTATAACCCGAGTTGTGTTTGGCATTAGTCCGAAACAAAAGTCACCCCCGCTAGCACTTGTCGATAAAAGTTGGCCGTCTTCCGAAGGCGGTCTCCCAGCCAGCGACAGCGATAGTCGCCATATAGCGCAACAACCGATGCTGTGCGCTGGGACAAGAGCGTTATCAGCTCCCACTGGTGTAGACTTCAAGTTCATTTTCCGGCGGAGAGTGCAGCCGAAATGGACCGAACCAACAAGAACAAATACGATCACACGCCGCACCTTCCTCGAACTCGGTTCGGCGGCGCTCGCAACCGCGGGCGTTCTCGCGGGGCGACAGCGCCAGCCAACGCCAAATCCAGTTCCGCGAAGGCAACCCGATCCCGCCAAAGCCTCCCCAGCAGCCTCCGCCGGAAAAATCGCCCTCGAAGAGCACTTTGCGCTATCGGAAACGATCGGCGCCAGCAGCGCCTCCGGACTCACGTCTGAAGACGCGTCCAGATCCTCGACATGGGCAGAGGACGCATTGCCGAGATGGATCGTGGCGGCGTGGAACTCTGTATCCTTTCTCTTGTCGCTCCGGGGATTCAGGGCATTCCCGACACTTCGCAGGCCATCGCAACGGCGCGTCGTGCGAACGACTATCTTGCCGAGCACGTCGTCGAAAAATCCCAAACGCCTGAAAGGCTTCGCAGCCCTGCCGTTGCAGGACCCGCAAGCAGCCGCCCAAGAATTGACGCGTTGCGTGAAAGACCTAGGTTTCTGCGGCGCGTTGGCCCATGGATTCTCCCAAGTTGGCCAGCCCGATTCGGCCGTCTACTATGATCTCCCGCAGTACCGGCCCTTCTGGGCAACCGTGCAGCAGCTCGACGTGCCGTTCTATCTCCATCCCCGTTCGCCGCTGCCCTCTCGTCAGCAGTCGTATGAAGGTCAGTCATGGATTTCCGGATCACCCTGGGGATTCGCGGTTGAAACCTCGGTTCACGCCCTTCGCTTGATCGGCAGCGGCCTCTTCGATGAATATCCGAAGCTCCAGATAATCCTCGGCCACATGGGCGAAAACCTGCCCTTCGGCATGTGGCGGATTGATAATCGCATCGCAAGAGGATCGATTACTTTGAAGGCCAAGCGATCCGTGAGCCAGTATCTCCGCGAGAACCTTTACTACACCACCAGCGGCGTCTTTCACACGCCCGCCTTGACGAATGTGATCGCCGAGGTCGGCGTCGACCGCGTCATGTACTCCGTCGACTATCCTTTCGAAGATATGGGTGCGGGCAGAGAGTGGTTCGATCGAGCCCCAATCAGCGAATCGGATCGGCTCAAAATCGGCCGCACGAATGCTCAGAAGCTTTTCCGCCTATAGCCGCGACCCGCTCTCTCTATCGTTGCTATGCTTCGACCTTCGCGGCTGGTATTCTTCGAAGCTGACCAGGGAGCCCTGTTCCACATGAAGCAAAGCGTCTGGAGAGCGTTCATCGAGGTAGGGTTCATCATCTTCCTCTTCTACGCCAACCTCTTGATGGGAGAGTTCGAGCGCTCCAGTCCCGGCCGGAAGAATGGGCTCGCCTGGGCGATCGAGGATGTCTGTACCGCGGCCAATTTTAGAATCGCCTTGATCGCCGCCCTGATCGGATACATCCTGTTCGAATTTCTTCGCAAGAAATTTTAGGCCGGTGGTATGGGCATAGGAGATGGCGTGCAATCTGAAATATTGCGGTTCCTAAGATGTACAACTTTACTCGCAGCCGTAGCCGTGCTGCTGACGGCCGCATACGCGCAAACAAAGGCACCCGAAGCGGATTCCGACATCATGCGCAAGGCGCCGCCGCGCGCCGAAGGAGAGGGGCCGTTCCCTCACCTCATTCTGCGCGGCGCGACTTTGATCGATGGCACCGGTGCGCCTCCCGTGGGCCCCGTCGATATCGTCATCGAGAAGAATCGCATCACGAAGATTGTGAATGTCGGGTTTCCCGGAGTTCCGCTCACCGACAAAATTCCCGCCTCCAAGTCATTCCGCCCCAAAGCCGGCCCCGGCGACAAAGAACTCGATGTGACCGGCATGTACGTCCTGCCCGGCTTCATCAACGCCCACGTCCATTTCGGCCCGGTTCACAGCACCGGAGCGGAATACATTTTCAAGCTCTGGCTTGGACACGGCATCACCACTGTCCGCGAAGTGTGGGGCGAAAATGGTATCGCCTGGTCGCTCGACGAACGCGACAAGAGCGAGCGCAACGAGATCACCGCCCCGCGCATCAAGGCGTATATCGCATTCGGAATGCACGCCAACGACGACAACATTACCGATCCAGTCACACCCGAGGCAGCGCGAAAGTGGGTCGACGACCTTGCTGATCGCGGCGCCGACGGCATCAAGTTTATCGGCGCGCCTCCCGACGTCTTCCAGGCCGCGCTCGACGAAGCGAAAAAACGCCATCTCGGGACGGCCGCTCATCTCTCGCAAACCTTCGTCGCCCGCGCTAACGCTCTCGACACCGCCCGCTGGGGCCTCAATTCCATGGAGCACTGGTACGGCTTGCCCGAAGCGTTGTTCGACTCGCGCACTGTCCAGGATTTTCCCCTCGATTACAACTACGCCAACGAGCAGAACCGCTTCGGAAACGCCGGGCGTCTGTGGCTTCAGGCGGCAGAGCCAGGCAGCCCTAAGTGGGACGCCGTTCGCGACGAACTCGTCAAACTCAATTTCACCATCGACCCCACGTTCACCATCTACGAGGCGAATCGCGACCTGATGCGCGCCCGCCGTGCTGAGTGGCACGATGAATACACGCTACCCGACGTGTGGAAGCACTACGCTCCCAATCGCACGGATCATGGCTCGTACTGGTTCTACTGGACTACCGAGGATGAAGTCGCGTGGAAGCATAATTACCAGCGCTGGATGGAATTCATCAACGATTTCAAGAATCACGGCGGGCGCGTCACCACCGGCGAAGATGCCGCCTTCATCTACAGCCTCTACGGATTCGGCTACATCCGCGAACTGGAATTGCTCCGCGAAGCCGGGTTTCATCCGCTCGAAGTTTTCCGTGCGGCGACTTTGAATGGAGCCGAACTACTCGGTGTCTCCAAGAACCTTGGGAGCGTGGAAGTGGGAAAGCTCGCCGATCTCGTCGTGGTTCCCGTGAACCCACTCGAGAACATTGCCGCGCTCTACGGAACCGGCGCCATAAAGTTGAATGAGAATAACGAAATAACACGGGTCGGCGGTGTCCGCTACACCATCAAGGACGGCATCGTCTACGACGCACCCAAACTTCTCGCCGACGTGCGCCGCATGGTCAAGGAAGCGAAGCAGAAGGACAATGTCACGCTCCAGCAGCCTGGTGTCGGAAAATAGCGTTGGGCACAGGAGATCGTCGATGAGGGGTTGTCACCACATTGCTGTTGGAATATCTGCCTTGCTGATGGCATTCTCCGCCAGCCTTTTCGGGCAGGTTACAGCGATCAAGGCTGGGAATTTGATCGACACCGAAAAAGCCGCGGTGCTCCACAATCAGGTCATCCTGATCAAGGACGGAAAGATCGACGCGTTCGGCGAGAACCTTAAAATTCCCTCCGACGCAAAGGTGATCGATCTCGCCGGCATGACCGTCCTGCCCGGGTTGATCGATTGCCACACGCACTTAACCGACAGCTACACCGATGCCGATCCCCTTTCCGAGTTACGCAAGACGCCTGCGACCGAAGCATTTCTTTCGATTCCCAATGCGAAGGCCGTCCTGCTCGCCGGCTTTACCACCGTCCGGGATGTCGGAACTTACCGCGCTCTGGTCGACGTCTCGCTGCGAAACGCCATCAACCGTGGAGACGTGATCGGTCCCCGCATGTACGTGGCCGGTGCTTATGTCACCATCACCGGAGGCGCGGGAGCCGTAACCGGCTTTGCTCCCGACGTGACGCTACCCTGGGACCTGCATTTTGGAGAGGCCAACAGCCCGTGGGAAGTCCGGCAGAAGATACGCGCGCTGGCCAATCAAGGGGTGGATCTGATCAAAGTACTCGCCACCGGCGCGGTTCTTACTCACAACAGCAACGTGAAATCCACGGAGTTTACCCCCGAAGAACTAAACGCTGCCGTTGACGAGGCGCAACACTTCGGCCTGCGCGTCGCCGCCCACGCTCACAGCGCCGAAGGCATTAAGAACGCCGTCCGCGCCGGCGCTGCTTCGATCGAGCACGGAAGCCTGGCCGACGACGAGGCCCGTCAACTCATGAAGCAGCATGGCACGTACTTGGTTCCAACTCTCGAGGTTGGTGAATGCATGTCGGATCCCACCCACGAGCCGGCGGATTTCGTCGAGCACGCCAAAGTTGTCGCCCAGGCGCAGCGCGACAATTTCCGCAAAGCCGTCGCCGCCGGAGTAAAAATCGCCTTTGGCACCGACATTAGCGTCTGCCCTTTCGGCACCAACGCCCGCGAATTCGGATTGATGGTGCAATACGGCATGACCCCTATGAGCGCGATACAGGCAGCAACCGTCAATGCCGCCGATCTGATTGGAGTGTCGTCCAAGATCGGCTCGATCAAACCGGGCAAGTTCGCCGACATCGTCGCCGTGCAAGGCGATCCGCTAAAGGACATCACCGTGCTCGAAAAAGTCTCCTTCGTGATGAAGGAAGGCCGCGTGTACAAGCAGGAGTAGTCTCTGGACGATTTTGCTGAGTCTGAGAAAATCGCGGTTCCGAAGCTTTCTCGACGGAGTGTTTGTAAATTAGGAATTGCGACGGCTCTGGTCGCGGCGGCGGACAGTGCACATGGCTCGGTTCTGCCATCGCCGTTGCCTGCGACAATAGATCGTGAGTCTGCAAGAACTTCCAATCTCATGAACAATAAACCTCATATCGCGGTAATCGGCGCCGGAGCCTTCGGCGGCTGGACCGCTCTCTATCTTCTTCGCGGCGGGGCCCGCGTTACGCTGCTCGACGCATGGGGACCGGGAAATTCTCGCGCCTCGTCCGGCGGCGAAACACGTGTCATCCGAGGCGCTTACGGACCCGATCAGCCCTACACAAAGCTCGCCGCCCGCGCGCTTGAACTGTGGAAGGAACATCAGGCCCAATGGAAACAGAAATTCTTGTTCCCCATCGGAGTTCTATGGATGGTTGAAGGCGACGGAGCATTCGAGCGCAGTTCGCTTCCTTTCCTTAAAGACGCCGGCATCCCTTTCGAGCAAGTCGACACCAAAGAACTCGCACGCCGCTGGCCGCAAATTAGTTTCGAAAACGTTGAATGGGGTATCTACGAACCCGGGAGCGGATACTTGCTGGCGCGGGCTTCGACGCAAGCGGTGGTTGAACAATTCGTGGCTGAAGGGGGAGAGTATCGCCAGGCGATGGTTGCCAACGATCTCGACAACGGTCAGTGGAAAGAACTCGCGCTTGCCGACGGTTCAATCGTCGCCGCCGACCGCTACGTCTTCGCATGCGGCCCTTGGCTCGGCAAGCTCTTTCCGCACACAGTAGGCCCGCACTTTCTCGCCACCAAGCAGGACGTATTTTTCTTCGGCTCTCCGGCTGGCGATCCGCGCTACAACGAAGGCAACATGCCCGTGTGGGCCGATCACAGCGGTCACTTCATGTATGGCATTCCCGGAAATCAGGGCCGCGGCTTCAAAGTGGCCGACGACACTCGCGGGCCGGAGTTCGATCCCACCACAGGCCAGCGTCTTGTCAGTGAAGACACTCTGGCGGCTGCGCGCCGCTATCTCGCCTACCGCTTCCCCGGAATGAAAGACGCGCCGCTCGTCGAGACGCGAGTCTGCCAGTACGAAAATACGACCGACCACAATTTCATCGTCGACCGGCATCCCGGTAATCAGAATGTCTGGATTGTCGGCGGCGGCTCCGGCCACGGCTTCAAACACGGCCCAGCCCTGGGAGAGATGGTGGCTCGATTGGTGCTGAAAGATGAAACCTCCGAACCGGTGTTCCAGCTCTCAAGGTTCAAGTAAGGTTGTCATACTGAACGGAGCGCAGGATCTGCTGTCCCCGCTGTTACATACTACTGAATCTGAATCACGCCCTCCGAACTACTCGCCATAATCTCTTCCACCCGCGCTACTACCTTCCGCGCGAATGCAAAAAGGGATTTCGCGTGCGGTGAATCTTCACCCTGTAGCACCGCTGGAGTGCCCCCGTCACCGGACTTGCGAATCTCCGGATCAAGCTCCACGTTGCCTAGATACGCAATGTCAAACTGCTTCGTCGTCTTCTCCACCCCGCCGCGAGAAAAAATATCGATTTCGTGCTGGCAATGTGGGCAGACGAAATAGCTCATGTTCTCGACCATGCCGACAATATCCACTTTCATCTGCCGGAACATTTCAATCGCCTTACGAGCATCCTGCAACGAAACGTCCGATGGAGTCGAGACCACGATCGCCCCAGTCAGCGGTACCGTCTGAATCAGCGAGAGCGCCACGTCGCCTGTTCCCGGAGGAAGGTCGATAACCAAATAGTCGAGCTGCCCCCATTGCACTGATCCCAGAAACTGCTTGATGATCGAATGCAGCATCGGTCCACGCCAGATCAGCGGCTTGTCCCCCGGATTCAGAAAGCCAACCGAGATGACTTTCAGTCCATGCGAATTAATGGGAGCGATCTGGCTTTCGCCCATCACCTTCGGCTGCTCGTTTGTGCCGAGCATGAGCGGAACGTTCGGACCGTACACGTCGCCGTCCAGCAATCCGACCTTGTGGCCCATTTTGCTGAGTGCGATGGCAAGATTCACCGAAAGCGTCGTCTTGCCAACTCCGCCCTTGCCGGACCCGACGGCAATAATGGCGCCAACGCCAGGTAAAGGTTGCGGTGTGGGCTGCTGCTGTCCAGGATGATGCGAGTGAGAACTCATCCTGAGATTATACGGGAGGGGAGCAGGGCAGGTAAGAGGTTAGAGGTCAGATTGCAGAGGTAAAGGCCTCAGGGCGTACACAACCATGTGCATGGCGAGCTCTTACCTCTGCAATCTGACCTCTAACCTCTTACCTCGTTAGTAGTGTCCGTCTCCCACCTGCACTTTCCCGCGGAACATTCGATAGACAAATACAAAGTACCCCACGGCGAGTACCGCGCCCAAACTCCACCAGACCAGCCCGACGCTCAATCCGTAGTGCGCCGCGGCGGAGTTGTAGATGGTGAGGTCATATTGATGATTGCGGGCCGGCAGTACCACCGGATAGAGCGCAAACGCTGCACCCACCAGCATGGTCACGATGTACGTGCTGGAAGCAAGGAAAGCAATCTTTTCCTTGCCCTTCGGATTCGCCCAGAGCATCACCCCCAGACTGGCCATCACGATAATTGGAACCAGATATCCAATCTTGTGTTCACTATAGTTCGCCATGATTTCCGGCCGGATGAAGTACGTCGCCACCAGCGTACTGAACGTCAGGAAGAATTGCGCCGGCCAGCACAGTAACGCAATTCCTTGTGCCCGGCGCCCAAGGTCAGAATCAGTCTTCAGCGCAATGTAGTACGAACCGTGCGCCGCCACCGTCACCAGCGCCACCACGCCCGTGAGCACCGTGTACCAATCCAGGATCCCGGTTTGCGGCCCGAGTTTGAATGTGGTCCACAGCGGCTCAAAGAAGTATCCCGACGCATCAAGCGGAACTCCTCGGATCACGTTACCCAGCGCCGCTCCGAAGAATACCGCCAGCAGAATGCTCGACAGGCTGAAAACAACGTCAAAAAAATCGTGCCACACTCCATTCACGATATGCGCGCGAAATTCAATGCCGATCCCCCGAAGAATGAGCAGCCAGAGCACGATCGTCAAGGGCAGATAAAAACCGCTGAAGCTCGACGCATACAGCTGCGGAAAAGCAAAGTAGAGCGTGCCGCCGGCTGCCAGCAACCACACTTCGTTGCCATCCCACACTGGACCAATCGCGCGCAATACGCGTCGCCGCTCTTCGTTCGTCTTCGCCGCAATTAAATAGATGGCGCCCGCGCCCAGATCAAATCCATCCAGCACGACATAGGCGGCAACCATTACGGCAACAATGCAGAACCATAAGCTAGCCATAACTACCTCGCCTCCGTCGGATGAAGATTCGACACAGACTCCATCACTGGCCCGTGTTCAATCTCCCGCCAGAGCAGAAACAGTCCCAGAATGCCGAGCACCATATAAATGCCCATGAAACCCAGCAACGTAAACATCCCGTTGCCCGCCGAAACGAATTTGGAGTAGCCGTTCTCAGTTCGCATCAAGCCATAAATCAGCCACGGCTGGCGGCCCAGCTCCGCCGTCATCCATCCGGCTGTGTTCGCGATGTAGGGAAAGGGCGCCGATAGCATCAGTATCCAGAGCATCCACCTGGCATCAAAGAGTTTGCCGCGCCATAGAAGTAACAAAGCGACCGCCATTACTGCGACGAAGAATGTCCCCAACCCGACCATGATGTGGTAGCTGTAATACAGCAACGGAATATTCCCCGGCCAGTCTTCCTTAGGAAACGAATCGAGCCCGCGGACATTGGCGTTCCACCGTCTATAAGTCAGCATGCTCAACATCCCCGGAACTTCGATCGGGTTATCGATCTTCCCCTGCTGATCGTTCGGCTGCCCGACGATCACGAGCGGCGCTCCGGCCTGCCCCTGAAATAATCCTTCCATGGCCGCTAGGGTCACCGGCTGCAAATCCGTGACCATCTTGCCCTGACGGTCGCCTGTCGGAAAAATCTGCAGAATGCTGAACACGCACCCGGCAATCACGCCCGTCTTTACGAAAGATACGTGCGTGTTCCGTCCATTTACCCATGAGCAAATAGAACGCGCCCACTGCGGTCATGATGAACGCTCCCGTAATCGCCGCGCCGCTCATGTTGTGCGCGTACTGCCATGGAGCCCACGGATTAAGCACAAAATCCCAGAAGCCGGCCAACTGCAAACTGCCATTCGCCGCCGTTGTATACCCCACGGGATGTTGCATAAAAGCATCCGTGGCAATAATGAAATAACCCGACAGCCACGACCCACGAAGACCGCGAAAGCCGACCACCAGTGCGCCTTCGGGCTCATCCGCTTCTCGCCGAAGAGAAACAATCCGAGGAATGCCGATTCCAGGAAGAACGCGAACATCCCCTCCATAGCGAGCGTATGCCCGATCACGCCCCCGGCGTACTTCGAAAACACTGCCCAATTGGTGCCAAACTGAAATTCCATCGGAATCCCAGTCACCACGCCCAACACGAAATTAATGCCGAAAATCTTCGCCCAGAAGCGCGCAGCTTCGTGATACACCGGATCGTTGCGCCGCAATGCCATCGTCTTGAGCACCACGATGAGCAGCGCTAGCCCCATGGTGAGTTGCGGAAAGAGATAATGAAAAGTAGCGGTGAAGGCAAATTGAAGGCGGTGAACCAAAAGTGCACTATCCATAAAGAACGCCTCAGATTTCAGATATGACGTTTCATTAATAAATCCCAGTTACCAGAACCTATTGTGATTTCCGTCGCCACGATAGCTTGCATCGCCGCTATGGCTTGCATCGCAGCGATCCCTTGCGTCGCCGTGGACGCTTGCATCGCCGTGGAAGAGCGGCCCTTCAGGGCCGCGTTATAGCCCTTTTAAAGTATGGGCTTTAGCCCCGGTGCCGTCTACCTCCGCACTTCCTTCCGACGCAACGATTCCGCCCGCCGTATTTCGCGACGTCGAGACGCGCCATCGTAACGGCGCTTCTCCTCCTCGGTTTCCGGAACCACGGGCGCAACCTGCACTCGATTACCGGAAGCATCGATCGCCACAAACGTCAGATACGCGGAACTGACATGTTTGTGCTCCAGCGACCGATAATTTTCCACCGAGACTTTTACGCCTACCTCCATCGAAGTGTGAAACACGCGGTTGACCGACGAGCGCAGGACGACAAAATCGCCAACCCGCACCGGCACGAGAAAATCCATGTGATCAATCGACGCCGTCACCACATACGTCCGCGAATGACGATGCGCCGCCAGCGCGCCCGCAAGATCGATCCAGTGCATGAGACGTCCACCAAGAAGCGCGTTCAGTGGATTCGCATCATTCGGCAGAACAATCTCGGTCATCTCCGAAATGGATTCACGTACCGGTCGCGGACGCAGCAAATTCGCTTTCTCGTGATCGTTCATAGAATGTCAGACCAGAACAGCGCTCTGCCGCGCGCGATAGCTTTGCAGATAGGAAACCGCAAGCCGAAGCACACGAGCATCCACGTGTCCGTCGAGCCACGTATCATTCACCAGATCGAACGTCAAACTTCCATGCTCCATCGGAGCATGATTCAACTCGCAGACAAAATTGATCGTGACCTGCTCCAAGCCAGCGCGAGCAATCGAAAAACGAATGGCATCCCAGTCGCGGCCCGACGGAAGATGCGGGCACGCAGTCGCGTAGCCCAGATTGCAGAACTCCCGCAAATGCGAGTCAGATGCTGCAACTTCGCGCCCCGAAGCAAGACAGTTCCCGGCCCATCCCGCTCCCAGCGGTAAACGCGAAGGATGCGGCCACGAGCCATCATTCACAACTTCAAGCGGCACAAAATAAGGGCAAGCCAAGTTGTCACTCAAAGAAAGGTCATTGTAACTCTACGGACGGCAGGTGCGCCGTGATATGAATGAGAAAGCAGCTTTCAGCTGTCAGCTCTCAGCTGTCAGCCGACCTTAGGGTTTCACTGAGAGCTGACAACTGAGAGCTGAGAGCTGCTTATATGGATCGCATCGCCCTGTTAACCGAAGCCCTGACCGCCAATCCCGAAGACTCCTTCGCCCGCTACGGCCTCGCCATGGAGTACTCGAAAGCCGGACAAACCGAGCAAGCCCTGCAGGAATTCAAAACGCTGATCGAGAAAAATCCCGACTACACCCCCGCCTACTTCATGGCCGCGCAAACGCTAGCCAATGCCAGCCGGGTGCCCGAAGCCAAGCGCTGGCTGACCGACGGCATCTCCTCCGCCGTCCGCACCGGCAATAAGCACGCGCAATCAGAGATGACCGCGATGCTGGAAGAGCTGAAGTGAGAAGCAGGTTTCAATGTTTCAAGGTTTCAGAGTTTCAAAGTCAGACTCAAACTCTGATGTTCTTGTCATGCAACCTTGAAACTCTGAAACCTTGAAACTTGAAACCTTGATCTGTGCTACACTCTTTTGTTCCGCGGAGGCACCTCATGCGCCATCTAGCATTTCTCTTAATCCTTCTCTTCTCCTCTTCCCGCTTTCTCTCAATCCAAGCGTCCTTTCACCTTCGAAGACATGATGAAGCTGAAGCGCGTCGGCGAGCCGGTGCCTTCTCCGGACGGCAAGTGGGTACTCTTCGCCGCCGTCGATGTGGATCTGGCGGCGAACAAGAAGACATCGCACATCTGGATCGTCCCGCTGGCCGGAGGGCAGGAGCGCGTACTCATCGCCGATCAGGATGGCGACCGTCCGCGCTGGGCGCCGGATGGGAAGCGCTTTGCGTTTCTCTCGAACAACACAGGTGGGTCGCAGGTTTGGATCGCGGACTTTGATCGTGCAGCAGGAGTTGGAACTCACAGGTGCGAAATTGACCACCATTGCAACGGAGGCGAGTGGCGAACTTTGGTCGCCGGATAGCAAGAACATCCTCTTCACATCTGATGTTTATCCGGATTGTGACGGCGAGCCTGATGCCGAAGCCGACTGCAATTCCACGAAAATGAAAGAGGCGGAAGATTCGAAGGTCAAGGCCCTTATCTTTGATCGACTGCTTTATCGTCACTGGAATGCCTATAAAGTGGCAAGCGGACGACATCTTCTAGTCGGCATGACCCAATACCTCTGATCGGTAGCATCCACCCTTCTTTGTTGGCTGTCAACCTACAGTCTCACCCACTGCAACAACGAGCCAAGTGCCGATGGATTGATTCTGATCCGCAGGCGTTTGAGCGGCTACCGATCGGAGGAGGCCCATCCGCGAGACCTCACTCCCCGCGACTTACGACGCTCCGCGTCGTTTCTCGCTCGGCGGGCAGGACAACTACGCCTTCTCGCCCGACGGGCAGGAGATTTGCTACACCTCGAATCACGACAAGGTCGAAGCCACGTCCACCAACAACGATCTCTGGATCGTCTCGGTGAACGGAGGGGCGGCCGGATCTATCCAAGCAAAGAACATCACCGCCGACAATCCCGCCAGCGACTCGACTCCGCTCTATTCGCCCGATGGCAAGTACATCGCCTACCGCGCCCAGCAGCGTCCGGGATACGAGAGCGACCGCTTTCGGCTGATGCTGTACGACCGGAAGACGGGGGAGAAGAAGAACCTGACGGAGGGCTTTGACAGGTGGGTTGGAACATTTACTTGGTCTCCAGAGTCGGCATTCGTCTGTTTTGTCGCGGAGTTGCAGGGCGAGCGGCAATCTTCAAGGTCGACACCGATCACCCCTGGGAGCCACTAAAGGAAGGAATAGACAGGATGGATCTCAATCTTGAAACTCAGGCGGATCGCCGCTTTTTTTCTTGTGCCAAGCGGAGCGGTAGGCCCCAACGGCCCCATTTCAGACGGAGTGAAGGCTTACAAAGATGATCTGCGTTTGGACCTCCCGATGTCTTGCTCTTTACGCGGCATGTCTGTCGAATCTCCCAACGACGATTCCCTCTACGTATCTTCACGTTTGCTGCCGGAAGATGAGACCGAACGTAACCCGCGAAACCTTGCTATGGCTTTCGTAACATCCCCGAGCTCTCACTCATTTAAACGAGTCTGTCCTCCGCAAGTCTCGATGTCCCCGCTCGAATCTTTTTGGTTCACCGGCGCGTTCGGCGATAAAGTCCAAGGCTTCCTCGTCAAGCCGCCAAACTTCGATCCCAGCAAGAAATATCCCCTGAAGTTCATCATCCACGGCGGCCCCGAAGTCCCGATGGGCGACCTCTGGAGCTATCGCTGGAACTTTGAGCTATTTGCCGCCAGCGGCTACGTGGTCGTGTTCATCAACTTCCACGGCTCGCCGGGATATGGGCAGAAGTTTATTGATGAGATCAATGGCGACTGGGGCGGTGCTCCGTTTGAAGACCTGATGAAGGGCCTCGACTACGCCGAGAAGACTTATCCGTTCATCGATAAAGACCGCGAGTGCGCGCTGGGCGCGAGCTATGGCGGATACATGGCCAACTGGGTGCTCGGCCACACCGACCGTTTCAAGTGCATCGTCACGCACGACGGCATGTTCAACACCTACTCCGCCTGGGGAACGACTGAAGAACTCTGGTTCAATAACTGGGAATTCAAGGGCACTCCGTACACGAATCCGGAGATGTACGAGAAGTGGAACCCGCGCAACTACGCCAAGAATTTCAAGACGCCGACGCTGGTTATCCACAGCCAACTCGACTACCGCCTCGACGTGAGCGAAGGCTTCCAGCTCTTCACCACGCTGCAAACCATGGGCGTGCCGTCGAAGATGCTCTACTTCCCCGACGAAGGCCACTGGATCCTGAAGCCGCAAAATTCGCAGCTCTGGTACAAAACAGTCAATGATTGGGTTGATCAGTGGACGAAAAAATAACTCGCGTTGCCATAGCCGCGGACTAGCGCTTTGCTTTGAAACGGCGCGGGTTCCCAGCCGCGCCGCAATCGCCACATACCCGGACTGCTTACAGTTTATGCTGAAGAAACGCGATGCTCGCACAACCGTGGAAGAGCGGCCCCTTCAGGGCCGCGTCAGTCTCCGAGGATGAGGCGGGCTTCAGCCCTGGTGGTCGCCTTTTTTCACAACTAGCGGCAAAATCCGCCCTCATCCGATCCGCCAAGGGTTTCGTTTTGAAAGGGCGCGGCTTTCAGCCGCGCCATAAGCGCCACATACTCGGACGGCTTTAGCCGCTGAGGCGCTCGCCGCCTAGAACACGGGCCCATCCTCCGCCAGAACGCGGCAAGTCCGTTTGTCATCGAACACCAGCTTGGCGGAACCAGAGACCGCCTTCAGGATCACGATCTTCTTCTGGCGCGTCTTTTTCTTGACACTCACGCTCTTGGCCCGACCTCCGGACTCCGCAACAGATTCACCGACCACCGCATCCGTCGTTGCGAACGCATTCGCCTCCGCCTGCTCCGTCGAACTAGCATGCGACTCCGGAGCCGGAGCCGGATCCGCACCCACCTCTCCCTGCGGCACAGCAAACAACATAACTGGCGGAACAAAATCGGCTGGTGCAGCAAAACCAACACTGACTTCCCTAGGCGAAATGCGTGGCCTGGGCTTCCCGATCGGTACAATGGGAACCATCGCCGCCAGATTTTCCATCTGGAACTGCACCGACGCATTCCCCGCATTCACCGCAACAAACACATCGCAGGGTCCCACGTTTTCTGCGGATGGCACGATCAACGCGATCCCATCCTGCGAGGTCACCACCTGCGCCTGCGACGAACCAAGCAGAACCGGCTGAGAAGCCCCTGATGTAGACGACCCACCCCCCGGCGGACCTCCCTGCCCGTGACCTATCGTAGCCAGCGTTGTCTTAAACCTAACCGGCACGCCCAGCACCGGATTCGCCGCCAACGAGCCATCCGTCACCCGCATCGCCAGTGGCTGAAATACTTGTCCAGACGTAACCGCCTGCGATGATCCGCTTACCGTCTCCAGCGTCCACATCGACGATGGCGTCGAGAACAGTGTGAATGTCTGGCACGGCGAATTCCCCAAAGCGACGCAAGCGGTCACCTGCACATCGCTGTTCTGATTCGCGACACTCGCAGTAACACTCGCGAATCCAAATCCGTTGGTGGTCGCGCTAGCGGACGATAGCGACGCCGTCCCCGTGGTCAGTTTGAAATTGATCGCCACATTCGGTTGCGGTACGCCCAGGTCGAGCACCTCCACCGTAAGTGGAACCGCGACCGTCGCTCCCTGCCCAATCCATCGCGTCGGAGTCAAAGCAGCTAGATCGAGCGCGGACGAAGTCCCCAAAACCGTTGCCGATTGCGTCTGCGGTGGCGAGTAGGAGAGCGGCGCCAGCGCCACCGTAATGCTGCTCGGTCCAGTGGCGGTAGGAGTCACCCAACTCGAAGACTCTCCTGCTTCGTCACTCAACACCGAACACGTAGACGCGCCCTTGCAAGCCGAGAACTGCAAACCGTTGGTAGCGCTCCACGCAATGGTCGCTCCGCTTACCGGAGTGACACCATCGGCAGCGACAGCACGCACCCGAATCGCATTCGCGCCCTGTGATCCAACTGCAGTGGCCGGCTCCCCACCTTGCAGCAGAAGCAATTGATCCGTCGCGAGCGCGCCATACGCAAGCGCTCCCGTCATTTGAGAGAAGCCGCCCGTGACCGGGTCCATAACCTGAACCCCGGCAACTCCATCCTGCGATGCGCCAGGCGCGGCCACTTCGACCGCACTCGCCGATGCGGAAAGAACGTTGCTATTGTTGCCGCCGATCGCCACCTGCAGCCCTGGCTTAAATCCAATCCCGTGCAGCGTCGTGATGCCGCCGGCCAGACTAAGACGCGCAGGGGTCAGATGGTCCGAATAGAGCAGGCTGGCCTCGTAGAAATAATCCGGACGCCCGTCGCCGCGAGAATCGGCGATTCCGACACGATAGGTGTCACTGCCGCTGAACTGTGCATCCAGACGCGTCGTTGCCAGTTTCGTCGAGTTGAACGGCGAGGGTGTGGATGCGGGCGCAGGATTGCCGCTCTGATCGCTCAACTGCCAGATGCCGATCACTGGCAACAATTTGCCTTGTGTCGGCCGTCCGTTTTCATCAAGCGCTGTCACCGACACGGATGCCGTGCGATTCGCTTGCGCCGTGAATTGAAAGAAATCTACGCTGCCATAACCAGAGATCCACGAGCCCCAGTCGCCATCCGCCGGAAGTGGCGCCGGAGTCGTATACGTCGATCCACTGCCCGGATGCGCCTGCGCCACCTCATCCTGCAACATCAAAATGTCTCGCTCGGCATTCGATCCACTCACAACTGTCACCACCACCGGCGCGAATGTTCCCGATGGAGCAACCTGCCCCGGCGCATACGGTTCCACTCCCAGAGACCAGTTGGCGTCCAGTGCTTCCACACTCAACTGATATTCGGCGATGGTTTGACCCACCGGAATCATCAGTTGGCCAAGATCGTAAAATCCCTCCAGCTCTCCGTCATTCGATCCCCACCGGTCGAAGCGGTGACCCTTCGCATCGACGTATCCATTGATAATGTTTCCCGCATTTCCGTGAAATAGAAACCCCGATACCGAAGTGACCACATACTGCGATGACGGCAGTCCTCCTACCAGCAGGCGAGCCACCACATTCACACCCTGCATCGGCTGCACCGCAATTCCCGCAGCGTCGGTGAAATACACGCTCCCCCAAACCCTGCCTGTCGCTTGGGAGTTGCCGCTCGCCGGATAAAGACGCGCGAGCGCGGTGGCGTCATCCAACTTCGGCAAAGCCGCGTTCGGATAGCAGACGCTGATCGGCACGCAGTTGATCGGATCCGTAAAGTGCATCACCGGAAACCCCGCAAAATCGTCGCTGTTCGGCGGCGGGTTCCGCGTCTGCACGTTGACGTTTGCCTGCGACCATCCCAGTCCAACAATGCGCCCCAGCACTCGCACCAAACGGTACTGAACGTCGGGAAGCTGCGCGCTCGTACCCGCGCAGACGCCGTTGATCACGATCAGCGCATGCACTATGTTTCCGCCAGCCGAAAAATTGTCTGGCCCACCATAGACCGCGTTGGTCGGGCAATCCGACGCACTGCCTGCACCCTGGCCGAGAATCGCGTCCGTGACCGTGCCGTCGTAGTCGTAGACAATACCCAGCGGCGTGCCTGTCGCAGTCTGACGATAATGTCCAACGGACCGGTAATATTGCCGAATCCATCCGCCGCGATATTGCTGCCGCTGACGTCCTCCGCGAGATGCCCGGCTCGCGACGCAGTGAGCGCAACGCCGGATAGCACCCGTCCACAGCCCCGAACGCCGCGGTCGCGACGAAAGCATCGGCCTGTGCGCCCGGAAGAATCGGGCTCAAGTCACCCTGGTCGGTGAAGTATTGTATGGAGCCATTCGCCCAGATCACCGGTTGTCCCATGACGCCAGGGTTGTAGCCGGAGCCCGCGACAAAAGCCGGCCCCCCCGCTTGGCTGACCATCGCGGAGCAGAGCAAGAGCCCAATGCCGATGAGAACGGAACGCATCTCAATCCTCTCTCGCGCTGCGGATCGCGCGCTCCAACTGCTCGATGCTCACTCTCCGGGTCGGGTTGGAGGTTGCGGCAGGCAAAGCCGCCCGCGCAACCATCCCATCGCGCCGGACCAACTCTTCTGGGGTCACATATGCTCCCCCGGCATCGAGGACGATCACACCGACCGACCCGCCCACCGGACTGGAGAGGCCCAGGCGGCTCAGCGGATATAAAAAGAGCAGTACCTTCTGGCCGCCGATCATCGGACTATGCATCGACGCCGCTCCTGCCCATTCGTGAATGGTTAGTACCTGTCCGCGCTCCACGCCGGCAATCGCACGCTCCACCCGAAAGCGCATTTCGAAAGAAAACGGAGGTGTTTCTGCGAGATCGGTGGCCGACGCACCGGAGAGCACAGTGCCGGCAAAGATCATCCCGGCCCGCCGCGAGAACTGCTTCCATTGCGGACCAAGAACTCGTTCCGCAAGGGCTTGATCCATGACCTCTGATTGCGCCCCGGCAATTGTTGACAGGCCAAAGCTCAACAGACAGACGAATGCCACCTTCCACACGCGTCGTGACGCACGCATAGCATGTCTCTTTCTGGAGGGAACGGGACCGGCAAAAGTCCCTGGGAGTGAATTCAGAGTAGCGCCGAACGGACCAGCTCGATGTGCGGGCGGTCACTGTGGATTTGTGACGAATCGGAAGTTCGAATCGGAAGTTCGAGGAATCTTATCTATGCAGACCGGCGTTAGCTTTCTTGATCTCTTTCCGCTGTTGCTTCGCTGCTTTGTTCATGGCCTTGCGTTGTTTCTTATTGGCCTTTTTCAACATCTTTTGCTGCTGCTTCGCCGCTTTGCTCGACCGCCGCGCATTCTCTTCCGGAGTGATTCGCTGATCCTTGGCATACAGGGATGATCCCGCAAGAACTAAGCCGACCAGCAATAGAAAAGCGGCGAAACGTTTCATAGCCTCTCCAGACCCCCGCGATCTTGCAGACATCTTACCCCGAAGCCGCAATCCAGAGAACTGCCCGGGGATTACTTCTGTAATCAAACTCAGCGAGGTCTTCAGGGCAGTTAGTGAATCGTCTTCGTCTTCCGCGACATGTAATCCATCAGCAAATACTGGCCGAGCGTATAGGGAGTCGTGAAGTAAGCCTTGCCGCGACACATCTCCGTTACTTTCTGCACGAACTGCACCAGACCGTAATCCGATGCCAGCATGAAAGTATTGATCAGCACTCCAGCTCGCTTGCACTTGGACACCTCTTCCAGCGTCTGGCTGACCACCAGCGGATCGAGTCCGAAAGCGTTCTTATAAATGCGCCCATCCTCCAGCGTCAGCGCCGAAGGCTTGCCATCGGTGATCATGACGATCTGCTTCATGTCTTTACGCTGACGCTGCAGGATTCGTTGCGCCATCCGCAATCCTTCCCGCGTGTTCGTGTAATAAGGACCGACCTTCACGCGCGCCAACTGCGACAGGGGAACTTCTTCCGCCGAATCGTGAAACAGCACCAGCGATAGCGAGTCCCCCGGATACTGCGTCCGAATCAGCTGCGACAGCGCCATCGCAACTTTCTTCGCTGGAGTGAATCGGTCTTCCCCGTACAGGATCATCGAATGCGAGCAATCCAGCATCAGAACGGTTGCGCACGACGACTGATACTCGCACTGATGCACCTGCAGGTCGTTGTATTCGAGATTGAGAGGAAGGCCTAATCCTTCGCGCTGAATTGCCGAAGAAAGTGTCGCCGTGATGTCGAGATTCAACGTATCGCCAAACTCATAACGCTTCGAAGCGCCGCTGGCCTCGATGCCGGTGGCCATATCGCGTGTATCGTGCCGTCCGAAACTCGATTTGCCGAGTGACCCCAACAGATCGCGCAACGCCTTGAATCCAAGGAAATCGAGGCTCTTGTCCGTGATCTCGAACTTCGCCTGCTGCGCCTCGCCCACCTGTCCGCCAATGCTTGACTGTTTGGTAGGATCATGCGGCTGGTCGATCGAAATGTAATCGTCCTGCTGCATCCGCTCGATCAGTTTCTCGATCAATTCCTCAAGTTCACCCTCCATCTGCATCTGCTGCAGACGGTCGCGCATTTCCTCGT
This sequence comes from Terriglobia bacterium, assembly GCA_963847715.1. Classification (GTDB taxonomy): domain Bacteria; phylum Acidobacteriota; class Terriglobia; order Terriglobales; family Acidobacteriaceae; genus Acidiflorens. The sequence goes on along the minus strand of CAWKAZ010000012.1, from coordinate 328,642 downwards.
CAAACATCTCGCCATTCAGCAGCGCCTGTTCCAGCGCCCGCTTCAAATCGTCGAGCGTCTGCTCACCCTCGGGCAGCTCATACCAGAAATTGTCGTTGAACCCGCTCTGCAGAAAGTAGTCCGAAAGCGCGCTGAGCAAGTCCTCCATGCTCATCTCGCCGGCCGGGTCGGGGACGTACTTGGTGTAGCGAATCCTCTTCATGGCACCAGTCGTCAGTCGTTCGTCGTTGGTCGCTCGTCGTTGGCTATTCGCATGTCGCCCCCAACATTGTTTTGACGAATACAGGGGGCGTTCCCTATATTCCGCGAACGACCGACGACGAACGACCAGCGACTAATTGAAACTCCTCTTTCTTCCAAACCCCGGCTCCTCGCGGTCAAACACCGGCTTCTCCGCAACCTTGGGTGGCTTTTCTCCAGCGCTGAACACTCGCTCTTCATTGCGTCCGATCTTCTTGTGCGCGTGCAATCCTTCCAGAACGAACTCAGCGGCCGAGACCTGAACCTCGCGCGCTTCCTTCGGACCGACATTCAGCTTCGTCAGCTTGTCCATCAAACCTTGAATCTGCCTGAGCCCCTCGAACACTTCCTGCGCGCCCGCGTTGTCGCTCAGCTGAATCTCGCCGCCCAGGTCGAACCATTGCACCACCTGACTCAGGTTCACGCCCTGCATATGCGTATCGAATGCCTTCGCCACCGCCGTTCGGATCAACTCGCGGCTCACGTGATCCGCACCCTTCATCTCGCCTTCGTATTCCAATTCGAGTTTGCCGGTAATTGCCGGCAGCGCAGCGTAAATATCGCTAATGCGCGGCACAATGAACTTCTCCTGATGCGTCAGCGCGCGCCGCTCGGCATTCGATACCACATTCTCGATCGCTGAAATCGGCAGCCGCTGGCTCACTCCCGACCGCTTGTCGATCTTCTTATCGTCGCGCGCCGCGAACGCGATCCGCTCAATTACTTCCTGCACGTACTTCGGAATATGCAACCGCGTCCCGTCGCGCTTAATCCATGCTTCCTGCGCCGTGATCTCGATGCCTTCTTCCACCGTCGCTGGATAATGCGTGCGGATCTCCGATCCGATGCGATCCTTCAGCGGCGTGATGATCTTGCCGCGCGCCGTATAATCCTCCGGATTCGCGCTGAACACAATCGCCACGTCGAGCGGCAACCGGATCGGGTATCCCTTAATCTGTACGTCGCCTTCCTGCATGATGTTGAATAATCCAACCTGAATCTTCCCCGCGAGATCGGGCAGCTCGTTGATGGCAAAAATCCCGCGATTCGCCCGCGGCAGTAACCCGTAGTGCACGGTGAATTCACTCGAGAGCTCGTGCCCGCCCCGCGCCGCCTTGATCGGATCAATATCGCCGATCAGATCAGCAATCGTCACATCAGGCGTCGCCAACTTCTCGACATAGCGATGCTCGGGAGTCAGCCATGCAATCGGCGTCGCGTCTCCCTCTTTAGCGATCAACTCGCGGCAACGCCGGCAAATCGGAGCATACGGATTGTCATGAATCTCGCATCCGGCGACGTAAGGCATCTCCGGATCCAGCAGCGCCGTCAGCGCGCGCAGAATCCTGCTCTTCGCCTGCCCGCGTAATCCGAGAAGAATAAAATTATGGCGTGACAGAATCGCGTTGATGATCTGCGGCACGACCGTGTCGTCATATCCGACGATGCCGGGAAAGATCTGGCCACCCTCACGCAGCCGCGACATCAGATTCTCGCGCAACTCATCTTTAACTTTTCGTGAACCGAGACGCTGCGCGGAGAAAGGACTTTGGCGCAATTCGCCTAGAGTCCGGGCAACACTCATGGTGGGAACCCCCGAAGGAAAATGCCTTGAGTCGGATTATACGCCGCAGCAAGAAGCTGTCAGACGCCACCCTCTTTACATTCCTAGGCCAAAACGACACGCCATTTCGCGGCGTCCAAGCTTTGTAACGCTCAAAGACCGGCTGTCGAGATCCCGCAGCAACCACTTCCTCTGCACTGCCAGGTTCAGGACAGCCGCCGCTAACGCCCCTCCGAGATGTGGCCGCCGTTCACTCCAGTCGACACACGCATAAGCGAAGCGACGGCGTTGCGCCCGAATCGCTTCGAGGTTCATCCCCAGCGCTTCGAACCCCTGCGCTCCGCTTGGCGTGAGTTCGCAAGCATCGGTCCCAGTCGTCCTATCCGCGGAAATCCAGCGCAACGTCAGGAAGCGGTCATGGAGAGAAACGCCCAGCGTCCCCGCGATGTGATCGTAGCAAGTCCGCGCCGCGCGCAACCGGTTCGGAGTACTCGGCACAAATGGAGCCCGCGCCCCTCCTGCAAGCACGCTCAGCGACTCGAGCGCCGCCGCCACGTTCCCACTTTCCAGGCTGTAATAGCGGTGCTTCCCCTGTGCGAGCACCTTCACCAGCCGTTCCGTCTTCAATCGCTGCAGGTGCACGCTCGCCGTTGACGGTGTAACCTCGCCGACCACTGCCAGTTCAGTGCTCGTTCGCGAGCGCCCGTCCAGCAGGCAAAAAAGCATGCGCGCGCGGGCCGGCTCTCCGATAGCCGCCGCGATTCGGGAGACTGCCGCGCCATCACCACACTCGACATCCATAGTTTGAGATTAAACGAAGTATGGATGTGCGGCAACTGGCATATTTCCATGTGTGCATTCAACAGACGCCTCAGCGGCGCAGATCACCCGTCGCGAAGCCATCGAGTTCATCGTGACTGCCAGCTTGGCGCTAACGCTAGGTTGCAACGACGCGCCACCGGCTCCGGCCACGAAAAAGAGGACACCTATGAAGATCACATGTTTCATCCGCTACCAGATCGACCCGTTCCAGCGGGACGAGTTCAAGAAATACGCCGAGAATTGGGGCCGCATCATTCCGCGATGCGGCGGCCACCTAATCGGATATTTCCTTCCTCATGAAGGCACGAACGATATGGCTTGGGGACTGATTGCATTTGACAGTCTTGCCGCTTATGAAACGTACCGCGCGCGGTTGAAATCAGACCCGGAAGCACGCGAGAATTTCGCCATGGCACAGGCTAAGCGGCTCATCCTGCGCGAAGAGAGGAACTTCGTCGAGGTAGTTGACGGAACCCTAGGTCTGCCCTCGACACTGTAACGAGGTCCAAGTCGGATTCTAATTCCACCGCGCCTTCGCCGCCCGACGCAAGCCGGGGAGCACCGCCTCGAGATATCCGACCACCGCCTCCAACCGCTTTGCTTCCGAGAGTGTCGAAAGCAAGCTCTGCTTGAAGTCCAGGTCGAGCGGAAGGGATCCCGCCAACAAAAACGAAAGATTGCCGGCATGCTCATCCGGACCAGAGAGATTCGTTCCCGCCAACTTCGCGATCTCTGCGTGCAGCCGCACCGCTTGCGTCACCATCTGAGTCGTCGGCTTTCCGGGCTCGTCCACTACCACCGAAATCTCTGCTCGCAGAAATGTTCGTTCATCGTCCACGTGGATCACTTCAAAGCGATCGACCCCGCGCGTCAGGATGTCCATTCGCCCATCATCATATTTCTTGGTGACCGACGTGATCTCAGCCGTGCACCCGACATCGGCAACTCCATCCGAAGACGCCCGCACCACGCCAAACGGCTTTTTCTGCTCCAGGCATTCCGCGATCATCTCCTTATAGCGCGGCTCAAAGATGTGCAGCGGCAGCGGCACACCCGGCAGCAGCACCAGTTCCAGCGGAAAGATGGGCAATAGCGAACTCAAGAACACTCCGATGCTCACGATTTTACGCCATAAGGCGGTTGTCAGTTTTCAGTTATCAGTTCTCAGAAAAATCCAAATCCATCCGATCTTACTGAGAACTGACAACTGAGTACTGAGAACTGCAGTTTGACTTGCCGCCCTCTACGCGATACAAAACTCGCCATGAGGATGGACGGAAAAGTCGTAGTCATCACTGGAGCTTCCATGGGCATTGGCGAGGAGATCGCCAAGGTCTTCGCCGATGCCGGCGCGAGCGTGGTGTTACTTTCGCGCGATGCCAGCCGTGCTGAGGCGGCGCGCCACCGGATCGGCCACACCGACCGCACCCTTGCGATGGCGTGTGATGTTCGTAATCGCGAAGAAATTGACCGCGCGCTCGCCCTCACACTGCATCACTTCGACCGCGTCGATGTCTGGATCAACAACGCTGGAGTCGGCATCCGCGACTCTGTCGCTGACATGGCGCCTTCCGTGGTTCGAGACTTATTCGAAACCAATTTTTTCGGCGTTATCGCTTGCATGCAGGCGGTCGTTCCCGCCATGCGCGAAGCCGGCGGCGGCACCATCATGAACATTTCAAGCGTTGCCGGACACATACCCGTGCCGTTCATGAGTTTGTATTGCGCCAGCAAATTCGCCCTGAATGCGATCGGAAAAGGCGCCCGTCTCGAATTGAAACGAGACCACATCAACGTGCTAACTGTATGCCCCGGATATGTCAGCACCGATTTCGGCACTCACATGGTTTCCAACCGCAAAGGAAACATCCGTCCGCAAGCGGTCCGCGGCATCACGGCCCAAAGAGTTGCCCAGGCGGCTTATCGGGGATATCGCCAAGGGAAGCGCGAAGTCATCGTCCCCTGGACCATGATTCCAGTAATAAAGCTCTACCAACTGCTTCCGGGCCTCGTGGAGTGGAGCATGGGCAGAATGATGAAGTGAAGCTAGGTTTCAAGGTTTCAGAGTTTCAAGGATTCAAAGACTTTGGAGCCTGACACTACCGCCGCTTAGGTCTCTTTGAAACTCTGAAACCTTGAAACTTTGAAACCTGCCTTTTGAACCTTCCTGTAAAGAAAAGTAAATTCAGCAAACCTTCCCTACCCTGAGGCATCAAATGGTGTAGGCAGAACTGCAGTCTTCCATCCTCCTGTAAAAAGGGCCGTTGCACGGCGGCTTGGGGGATGGAGGCTGCTGTTAATTTCTTGGCGCGCTCTTTTCGGTAGAATACACCTTATGAGAATCCCTTCTGGGCCCGGGCGGATCGCTGTCCGTTCTCTTCTTTTTTCCTTCGCAACGCTTCTGTTGATTGTGATGCCCACTCTTACCGCGAGTGCACAAGAGGGCGCCCTCGACAAGTCTCAGCCCAAGGGAATCACCGTCGAAGAGATTATCAAACGCTTCGCTGCCAAGGAAAAAGAGTTCAAGGAAGCCCGCGACCAGTACACCTACCGGCAAGACGTCAAGGTCATGACCCTCGATGGCGACACGCCAGACGGAAACTACCAGCAGGTCTTCGACGTGACTTTTGACGACAAGGGACGAAAGACCAAGAACGTAGTCTTTGCCCCCCAACCCACGCTGCAACGCATTCAAATGACCGAAGAGGATTTCGATGACATCGAAAACCGCCTCCCGTTCGTGTTGACCTCCGACGAGATCGGCGAGTATGACATCCTCTACGTCGGCCAGCAAAAACAGGACGAGCTGAGTACTTACGTTTTCGATGTCGCTCCAAAACAGATTGTCGGCAAGAAGCGCTATTTCCAGGGTCGCATCTGGGTGGACGATCACGATTTTCAAATCGTGGAAACCTACGGCAAGACCGTCCCCGACATTCGGAAGAAAAAAGGCCAGGAGAATCTGTTCCCGAAGTTCACTACCTGGCGCGAGCAGATTGACGGAAAATATTGGTTCCCCACCTACACCCGCGCCGAAGACACGCTCAAGTTCTCCGTGCAAGACGTCAAGATCCGCGAGATCATCAAATACACCAACTACCGCCGCTTCGGATCAAAATCCAGGATCACCTACGAAGGCCAGGAAGTGGAGAAAGCCCCGCAGAAACCAGAAGACCAGAAGCCACAGGAGCCGCCAAAGCCGCAGTAGAGGCCAGGTTTCAACGTTTCAGAGTTTCAAGGTTTCAAAGTGCGAATTGTTTGGGGTCACGCTGTCTTTTTGCTCAACGAGTTGAGCAGGCGGTCTAGCAGGCCGAGGACTTGATACGACGCTCGTTCTAGGGCCTCATATGGTTCTTGTCCGAGGTAGCCCAAATCCACTGCTATCGCAAGTTGCGTATCCGCCTCCAACAACGACCCTCGCGCTTGACCCAGAAAGTGCCTGAACTCACCCGCAGTCAATCTTCCTTGACCTTCTGCAATATTCGATACTACCGAAACGGACGAGCGTCGGATTTGGGATGTAAGACCGTAGGTTTCGGTGCGAGGGAAATCGGCAGTTGCTTGATAAGTATGAACGGCCAGAGCCTTGGCCTTCTGCCAAACCAGCAACTCGCGATAAGAACGAGCCACGTCACCTCCAGCCGCAATCAGACTTCAGATCCGTCTTTGAAACCTTGAAACTCTGAAGCCTTGAAACCTGTTACTTCTTGCAAATGCTGAAGGAAGAAGGCTCAAAGCGCAAGCCCACAAACGAGGTGGTACCGAAGGTAGAGATGTAAGAGTGAAGTCCTTGAAACCTTGAAACTCTGAAACCTTGAAACCTGCTAATAAAACAAATACTTCCGCCACTTATCATCCGAATGTCCCATCAACCGCATAATATGTCGGCTCGTATGCAGGTTGAAGGAACGTGGTTCGCGTGAAGGTTTCATATTAGCCTCATGCGGAAGTTGATTTCCCTTGCGTCGGTTGCAGGGATGGCAGCAGGCGACGAGGTTCTCCCATGTTGAGAGGCCACCGCGCGACCGAGGAATCACATGGTCAAGCGTCAGCTCTCCCGACGGCAGCGCAACGCTGCAATACTGGCAGGTGTTGCGGTCACGTAGCAGAATATTCTTGCGTGATAGCGCCCGCGACTGGTGCGGAATCCGGCGATACTCCAGCAGGCGAATCACCGACGGTACGCGCAGGGCGACGCGGGCAGCGTGCAGAAAGTGTCCGTTCTCTTCTTCCGTCATGGCCACGCCCTTCAGCACCAGGACGATGGCGCGGCGCGCGGCGCAAACGTTGATCGGCTCATAGGAAGCATTCAGCACCAGCACCGGTTGATGCAGGGCATGGCCGTCGCCGTCCTGATGCATGCCCGAAGCGAGCATCGCCGCCGGAAGATGCGACCGCATGCTGCCGCCGAAATTGTGCAATCGCAACGACATATTCTTTACTCGCGAGCTACCAGGCTCACCCGATCCCCACTCCCTTCTTCCGGCCTGTTCGCATCCTCTTCTGGGAAATCCGCCAAACTAAAACCGTCATACATCTTCAACGTCCGCGCCACCGTCGCGACCCAAACCCGCGCCGCTCCCGCACGGCGCAGAACCCGGGCGCACTCCGACGCCGTCGTCCCCGTCGTGAGGACATCATCCACCAGTAAGATGTCGCGATTCAAGATTCGAGTTGGATCACTCACCACAAACGCGCCCCGCAAGTTTTCGCGCCGCTGGTGGCGAGTCAGTCCGATCTGGCTTCCAGTCTCGCAGCGCCGGAGCAGAACCCCTGCACACAGCTCGAATCGCCCTACCTGCGAAAGTCGCTTCAGTGCCGCTCGCGCAATCATCTCCGCCTGATTGAATCCACGTTGGGCTTGTTTACTTTGATAGAGCGGAACCGGCACAACCGCGATCGTGCCCCCAGGCATCGTCTTTTCGAGGTTCGCAATCGTCTCCGCCAGCATCCGTCCGAGCACCGCCGCAGCCGGACGTACCTGCTGAAACTTGAGCACATGAATAAGGTCGCGCAATCCCGCCTCATAACTGCCATACGCAACCGCCCGCTCAAATGGAGGCTCCGCGCGCTGGCAAAGCAGGCACCGCGTTTCCGCATCGGACACCGCACGGTCGAACCCGGCGGGAGTCGGCAGTGTCTCTCCGCATACGAAGCAGAAGGTTCCCTGCAGCGGTCGAAGCGAGTGCAGGCAATCCTTGCAAACCGGGAGTCGGGAAACTTCGATGAGAGGAGAATTGCAGATACGGCAATCGGCGGGAAAGAAAGTGAAGAATAAAGTCGCAGCCGCGCGCTCGGCTAAGCCGGCGAACCCACGCTTTGCCAAGCTAGGTTGTGCCGACCCGTGTACTGCCAACCCAGGCTTGGCCAAACTATGATCCGCCGCTTGGCTCTGGGTAGCTCGTATTCGAAACCCAGTACTGCTGAAGACGGCCTCCCGCACCCAGCAGCCAACTTCGCTTCACTGGGCTCACTCGAGGCCAGTATAGCCGCCGCGACAGCCCTATGCAATGCGGCTACCCGACTTTCCATCGCTTAAAGGTTGACTCTCTGGGCGCTTGCGTTCGAGCTGATTCCGTTCCAGCGCCGGAATCGTGCGCAACGTATAGGTCCGGTGAAAACAACGCTCGCACCGGACGGTTTGCAACATCATCATCGGCAGCACGTATCTTTCAAATACACCGCGCGGACGCGAACGATACGCTTCTTCGCCGCCGCAACTCCTGCAACGGAATTCCTCAAAGAAACGGCTCCAAGAGGGTTCGACATCGGGGGTCATGACTTACCTCATGGCTTAGTTGTAGTCTAACCCTAATTTCGACGCAGAGTTTCGGTCAAAGGTTGCGGAATACTTGCCCAATCGACTATTCAACCGACACCCAGCCCATCCGAAGCGCGGTTCTGCCCCATCAGACCGCCTCCTTGCACTTGTAAAGCGGGCTTTCGGCATGGTAAGGTGCGCCGTCGCGACTATCATTAATCTGCAATGAAATTTGCAAGATCATGAGGACCCAATGAGCCCTACGGCGGCCAATACCGAAGCCCCCCGCAAACACCGTCCCTACGTCCCGGAAACCATGGAAATGAAAGAGTTTACCTTCCGGGCAGTATTGATCGGGCTGTTCCTGACCGCCCTCCTTGGCTCGGCCAATGCCTACCTCGGACTCAAGGCCGGAATGACCATTGCGGCAACCTACCCGGCAGCGGTCATCTCCATGGCCCTCCTCCGATTAATGAAAGGCTCCCTGCTCGAAGAGAATATCGCCCGGACCGTGGGCTCGATCGGTGAGTCGGTAGCGGCTGGCGCGATTTTTACGATTCCCGCTTTCGTCATGGCTGGCTTGTGGCCGGGGCTCAATAAAGACCAATATTGGAAATCCGTGGCCCTGATGATGATCGGGGGCACACTCGGCATTCTGTTCGTGACCCTTCTCCGCCGGGTAATGGTGGAGGATCCCGATCTCCCCTTTCCAGAATCGGTAGCCGCCTCCGAGATTCATAAGGCCGGGCAACAGGGCGCGAAAGCGGCAAAAATCCTCTTCGCTAACATGGGCTTCGGCGCGTTCATGTATTTGCTCGGAGCCGTCAGCGTCTTCAGCGCCAGCAACACCTTCCCGGTAAAGATCAGTGCTCTGGGAAAGAAATTACTCCTCCGTACCAGCACGAATCCAAACGTAGCCACCACCATCACCGGCGGCGCTACATTGATGACCGCTCCCGATGTAAGTCCCGCTTACCTCGGCGTCGGATACATCATCGGTCCCCGGCTCGCCGCCCTGAACTTCGCTGGAGGCGTGCTGGCTTGGGGACTCCTCGTTCCACTCCTAACTTTCACTATCGGCCCGTACATCCAAGCGTCGATGCCCGAAGGTCAGTCCATAGCCTGGCCTCTGCTCGCACAAGCGATCTACTTTTCCATCGTGCGCCCCATCGCGGTCGGCGGAATGCTTGTCGGCGCGTCTTACACGCTTTTCAAGATGCGCAAACAGTTGGCACTCGGCATGGGCCGCGCCGTTTCCGATCTGAAGAAGTCAGCGGCCGCGCAAGCCGCTACCAATCGCACCGAGCGTGACCTGCCCGCCAAGGCCATCTTCGCCGGAATCGGCGTAGTCTTCATCGCCATGATTCTGCTCTACCACTTCTTCATCAGCGGTGCAGGGACACTCTCCGCTTCCAAGGTTCTCTCCGGCTCGTTAGTCGCGGCCGGTGTCATGATCATTGTCGGATTTTTCTTCGCCGCCGTTTCCGGCAACTTGGTCGGAATGATCGGATCATCGAATAATCCGGTATCCGGCCTCACCCTTTGCACGCTCGTGATCGCCGCGTTGCTAATGGTCGCACTAGGAGTATCCGGTACCGGCGGGGTCGCAGCGGTGCTCGGAGTCGCCGCCGTCGTATGCGTTTCATCAGCCGTCGCCGGAGAAATGCTGCAAGACCTGAAAGTCGGACACATCCTCGGCGGCACACCCGCGAAAATGCAGATCGGCGACCTCTTTGGTATCGTCGTGGCGTCGCTCGTTCTCTTCTTCCCCGTGGCGATCCTGGATAAGGCCTACCACTTCGGCAGCCCCGCCCTTCCCGCTCCTCAAGCCGGCCTGATGGCCATGCTCTCTAAAGGAATCGTGGGCGGCGACATGGCGTGGCCCCTCGTCATCGTCGGCATCCTGTTGGGACTCGCCATGATCATGATCGAGGTGAAAAGCGTGATGCTCTTCGCCGTTGGCATGTATCTTCCTCTAGGCACAACATTCGCCATTTTCGTCGGCGGCGTCATCCGCTGGATCACCGACAAGCTGCGCGATCGCCGCGGCTTCAACGATGCGCAGAAGGCCCGCGTTGAAAACTCCGGAGTCCTGACTGCCTCCGGCCTGATTGCTGGTGAAGCGCTGTGCGGTTTAGCCATCGCCGGCCTGGTCGGTTCCGGCCATGATGTAACCCTCATCAAGTGGAACCCAGACAGCCCGTTGCCGATGCTTCTCGCATTCGTCGCGCTCGTCATCCTGGCAATCGTCATGGTCTGGGTCCCACTAGCCAACGCAGGCCGCCCAGAAGATCCAGCCCCGCCAACCGCCATCATGTAGGGTGCGGGTGCGAGGTCAGATTGCAGAGGTCAGATTGCAGAGGTCAGATTGCAGAGGTCAGATTGCAGAGGTCAGATTGCAGAGGTGAACCGCAGGTTCGGAGTTTTCTACTTCTGTAGTCTGACTTCTCATTGGGGAGTTCCTCCGTGTCCTCTGTGGTTAAATCTTGTCAGTGTCCATCGCTGAAAACATAGCCGAGGTGCGGCGCCGAATCGCGACCGCAGCCCACCGCGCCGGCCGCAAGCCCGGAGAAATCACCCTGATGGGCGTGAGCAAGACCTTCCCCGTCGAAAGCATCCGAGAGGCCTACGCCGCCGGACTCCGCGTGTTCGGAGAGAATCGAGTTCAGGAATTTGCCGGTAAAGTAGAAGCTCTCCGCGACCTGCCCGACGCCGAATGGCACCTCATCGGACATCTGCAAACTAACAAAGCCGCGCGAGCCGTCGAGCTGTTCAACGCAATCGACTCCGTAGACTCCGTACGCATGGCGGAGAAGTTAAACACCTCCGCGGAAAGCGCCGGCAAAACGCTCCAAGTCCTGATCGAAATCAACGTAGGCGGCGAAAGCGCCAAAAGCGGACTGGCTCCCATCTCTGGCGAACTAGAGCAGATATTGCAAGACGCTCCGCGCTGGAGCAATCTCGATATTCGCGGCCTGATGACCGTTCCTCCTTACACTGAAGACCCCGAAGGCGCTCGCCCGTACTTCCATCTGCTACGCCAGATTCGCCAAACCATCGCCGCGCGTGCCCTGCCGAGAGTCGACATGAGCGCCCTCTCCATGGGCATGTCGCACGATTTCGAAGTCGCAATCGAAGAGGGAGCAACCTGCGTCCGCGTGGGGACGGCGATCTTCGGAGAAAGAGAAAAACCATAATCGGGGAGGACACAGAGAGCCGAAGACAAAATGCCAGGTGGGTTATTACCCTGTGCGCCTCTGTGTACCCTGTGGTAGAAGCCATTCGATGGTAGCAATTCAAAATACGCTAGCCGGCACCACCTTCGGCGTCAAACTCCACCCGCGCGCCAAAAAGAACACCATCACCGGAGAAGTCGGCGACGCCCTGAAACTCGCCCTGACTGCCCCTCCCGTCGACGGCAAAGCCAACGACGCCTGCATCGAATTTTTCGCAAAGCTTTTGAAGGTTCCCCGCTCCTCCGTTACTATTGCAGCCGGCCAGACCAGCCGGAATAAGGTGATCCGAGTCGCGGGATTGTCAGCCGAAGAAGTGCGGCGACGATTGTCGCTCTGAAGCGGTGTCGAACAAGCTATACCAGGTTCGTATCAGGGTATCGCTTTAGCGATACCATTCGCCGTCAAACCGGACGCCCCTTTAGGGGCTGCCAGGAGTCCACCATTGACCTTCTCCGAACGTTTCCAGGAAATCCGTACCGGCTTCGAACGCCCCTTCTGGGTCGCGAACATCAGCGAACTCTTCGAGCGGCTCTCCTACTACGCCGCCTTCGCCTCCCTCGCTCGCTACCTGCATGAGACGCTCAACTTCGGAGTCGAACGCGCCAGCAGCCTCACCGGGCTCTTCGGAGGCCTCGTCTGGTTTCTCGCCGCCTTCGGAGGAACACTAGCCGACCGCCTCGGCTTTCGCCGCTCTCTATCACTCGCCTACCTGATCCTCAGCTGCTCCTACTTCCTGATCGGATCGATCGGCTCCCCGTGGTTCTCTCCCGTGCGTAGCGCCGTGCCACTAGTAGCGCTCGTCACTATCCTGCTCATGCTGCCCGCTCTCGGAGTCGCGCTGGTCAAGCCCTGCGTCGTCGGCACAACTGCCCGAGCCTCGAAAGAAAGCGTCCGCTCCATCGGCTACTCCATCTATTACACACTGGTCAACATCGGAGGAGCCGCCGGCCCCTACGTCGCCTCCTACGTCCACCGCCACATGAGCGTGGAGAACGTCTTCCGCGTCGCCGCCCTCAGCGTCTTCGCCATGTTCTTCGCCGTGCTGTTGTTCTTCAAAGAGCCGCGCCGCGCCGACGAGCCGTCAGTCAGCCTGGGCCAAGCCGTAAAAAACTTCGGCACTGTACTGTCGAACCCACGCTTCATGCTCTTTCTTCTGATTTTCTCCGGATACTGGATCGTCTACTGGCAGGAATTCATCATCCTGCCTGTCTACATTCACGATTACATCAATCCCAAGACTGATACCGAGTTGATGCTCATCACCGGCCCGTTGACCGTCATCTCGTTGCAGATGATCTTCAGTTTGCTCTCGCAAAAGATGCCGGCGTTCACCGCTATCACGCTGGGCACGCTGATCTCGGGCCTAGCATGGATTATTCTCATCTTGCGCCCGACCGTGCCGATGGCGATTGCCACGCTCGTGACAGTTTCGATTGGCGAAATCACGCAGTCTCCCCGCTATTACGAATATGTTTCGCGCCTCGCGCCTCCGGGGCAGCAGGGCACCTACATGGGCTTCGCATTTCTCCCCATCGGCATCGGATCGCTGATCGGCGGCAAGTTCGGAGGCATGCTCGTCCACCACTTCGGAGAAGTCACTCACCAGCCCGAACGAATCTGGTGGGCCGTAACCGGTGTGGGTGTGGCCACAGCAGCTCTGCTTTGGATTTACGACAAGACGCTGCGTACAGGCGCCGCAGTTCCAGCAAAATAGCCGGATGCGTGTCACAGCTTACGGTGACACTACGTCACAGAATTCAAGTTGGATTTTTCATATCATGGGCCACTCTTCGCCAAAGCGGCAGCTTCAACCGTTGCCTGAGGAGACTTGGCCCATGCGCGAAATCGCTCCCGCCTACATCGCAGACCACATCCGGCGCGTGCTGAAAGACGGCGGGTCGGCGCCGCACTCCGAAGGAGTCCAGCATTTCTTCAAAGAGCAAGTCAAGTCGCGCGGATGGTACACGGCTGAGCTGCGAAAATTTGCCGTGCGCTTCCGCCGCAGCATTATTCGCGAACGCGGTATGGATTTCCTGGTGCAAGTCGCCGACCAGCTTTTTTCAGGCCCGGTGCTGGAAGAGAGAATTATGGCCGTCTTCCTGCTCGAAAAGCAAACCAAGCATCTTGGCGATAGCGAATTTCAGTTGTTCGTCTCGTGGCTCGACCGCGTCAGCAGTTGGGCCGATCACGATGCTCTAGTGCATGACCTGCTTGCGCCGATGATCGTCGCCAAGCCTGTCCGTTGCCGCGAGGTTTTCAAATGGGCGGAGTCACCAAATCGCTGGCGTCGTCGCGCAGCCTGTGTGTCCTTGATCCGGGGAACTCGCGAACAGAAATTCCGCGCGCAGATCGTCAGGCTTTCCAATCAACTACTGCATGACGAAGACGACATGGTGCAGAAGGGGTTGGCATGGCTACTACGCGAGCAGGCGAAGGCAAACCCCAAAACGACTGTCCCCTACTTAATGAAGATCCAAACTAAGGCGCCGCGACTCATTCTGCGCACCGCTTGTGAGACCCTACCGGTGGACGTCCGCAGAAGAGTGTTAACGTAGGGCGGTGTTGCTTTTGGTTTTCTCCGTGAAACCCTGTGTGCCCCGTGGTTACGCCGTTTGATCTTCGATAATCACGCCGCCAGAATCTTGTCTCGCAATCCTCCATAGGCAATCGTCTTCACCATTTCGTGTGCGTAGAAATCGTGAGGGAAACCCATATCGATGGCGCTCGCCTCATTCAGGACGGAAACCTCGTCAGGTGTCAATTGCAATTCCAGACTTGCCAGGTTGTCCTGCAATTGCGAGAGCCGCCGCGCGCCAAGAATCGGAATCACCGGAACATCCCGATAGCGTAACCATGCCAGCGCGACCTGCGCGGACGAACGGCCGACCTTCTGGCTCACCTGATGAACCGCAGCGACAATTCGGTCCACCTGCTCCCCGGTGCGCCGAAAACCTTTGGCCATATCAGTTGTGTATCTGCCATCGCCTGCCGCGCTGGAATGGTACTTACCGCTAAGCAGCCCACCTGCCAGCGGCGACCACGCAACCAATCCGAGATTAAACGCGTTGGCCATGGGAACGAGTTCCCGCTCCACAGTGCGCTCGATCAGAGAATATTCAATTTGCAGCCCGACAAATTGTGTCCAGCCGCGAAGTTCGGCCAGAGTGTTCGCTTGCGCGATCCACCATGCCGGGGCGTCCGAGACGCCTACATAGAGAACCTTGCCTTGCCGAATCAAATCGTCGAAGGCCCGCATCACCTCTTCCACCGGAGTCATCTGATCCCAAATGTGCATCCAGTACAGGTCGATGTAGTCGGTTTTCAATCTCCGCAAAGAAGCTTCCACCGCTTGGACCATGCTCTTGCGGTGATTGCCGGCCGCATTTGCATCGTTGCCCGCAGCCGCATTGGTGTACTTGGTCGCCAGAACGACCGACTGTCGATGATCGCCCATGAACTCGCCGAGCAAAGTCTCACTGGTTCCGTTGGTATAGATATTGGCAGTGTCAATAAAATTTCCGCCCGCCTCGCGATAAGCGTCATAGACCTTGCGCGACTCGTCTTTGCTCGAGCCCCATCCCCAGTCTTCTCCAAAGGTCATGGTGCCGAGAGACATCTCAGAAACTCGAAGGCCGCTGTTTCCAAGTAACCGATACTTCATTGCTTCACCTCACAGAAACCTTGAAACTTTGAAACGATGAAACCTTGAAACCTGTCTCTTCAGTGCCCCTCTTCTTCCAGATACTTCTCCACTTCGAGCGCCGCCATGCAACCGGAGCCCGAAGCGGTAATCGCCTGACGGTAGCGGCGGTCCTGCACGTCGCCACAGGCAAACACGCCCGGCACCTTGGTGAAGACGTTCTTATGCGTGATCAAGTAGCCATCCGCATCCGTCTCCAACTGCCCTGCAAAAATCTTGGCATTCGGAATGTGTCCAATCCCCAGAAACATGGCGCTCGTCGGAAACTCCCAGCTCTCGCCACTTTTCAGGTTCCGCAACCGTAGACCAGTGACTTCCTTCTTGCTCACATCGAGTACATCGTCGACTACCGTATTCGTCAGAAAGGCGATCTTCGGGTTCTCCCGCGCGCGATCCAGCATGATTTTCGAAGCGCGAAACTGCTCGCGCCGATGGATCAGCGTCACCTTGCTGGCAAAGCGCGTGAGAAAGGTCGCCTCCTCCATCGCGGAATCGCCACCGCCAATCACCACGATTTCCTTGCCCGAGAAGAAGAAGCCGTCGCAAGTGGCACAAGAAGAAACACCGTGCCCGATCAGCGCATGCTCATTCGGCAACCCAAGCCAACGCGCAGAAGCTCCGCTGGCAATAATGAGAGTCCGAGTCTGAATCGTCTCTTTGCCGACCGTCAGTTCAAACGGACGCTTGCTCAAGTCGGCCTTCACCAGATGCCCCATGTGATATTCCGCGCCAAAGCGCGACGCCTGCTTGCGCATGTTTTCGATCAGTTCCGGCCCTTGAATACCATCGGGAAAGCCCGGAAAATTTTCCACCAGCGTGGTCATCGACAATTGTCCGCCCGGTTCATGCCCCTCGATCACCAGCGGCTTTAGGTTCGCGCGGGCCGAATACAGCGCGGCCGTGTGGCCGGCGCATCCGGAGCCCATGATTACAACATTGCGTATGTCCATAGTCTAAGAAAGTCTAAGAACGTTGCTAGTAAATAGATTCCCGAAAACCGATTTCGCTTCAGCCCGCCCGCGGAGTGAAGGATTACTTGCTCTTCTTGCCTTCGGAGACTGCCTTCTTGGGCACGCCCACTCCCATCCGCGTCAACTCTTGCGGCACCATTTTGCGGGCGCCCAGGGCATCGCGATAGCGTTCCATGATGGAGCTGGCAGCCTGGAAGATCGGCTCATAGACGCCCTGATCGGCCGCCGGATTGCCCTCCGTGCCCGAGCACCTCGCCAATACCACCGACGATTTCCCGAAACGTTCCAGCTTGACGCGAGATACCGGCGTGCTCGTCGCCAACATTGCCGCCGCCGAAGCCACGGCCGACGCGCTGTCTTCGATAGATATCTGCATCAAGTCTTTGGGATCGCGCACCTTCAGCACCAGCGTCTCCACCATATTGCTGGCGTCAACGCTGAACGAGTACTGGACGTTGCTGAACTGCGCGGCATCCGGAAACTCGCGCCGCACGCGCACCCAATCGGCGGCCGATACCGCCCCTGCTGGCAATGGCTGCATGCCCGGAATCGGAGTGCTCTGGTCGAGCGTAGAATGCCCGCGCGACACCTCATAGTCTTTGCTGAACGCAGGCCTACTGGGCACTTTCGCGAGCGCCACAGAAAGCTCCTTCTGCTCATCGGCCGACGGAGCGCATACATTCAGCACATTTACTTTAACCGGAGGTTGCTGCCCGCCGGCCAGACCAGCCATCGACGCGGCCATCGACACAGTCAGCGCAAGGATCAGAATTTTGTGAGGGAACACGGCGAAATTGTATCAGGCGAGGCAGAAGTCACAGATCAGATTCCTGATGGAAATCCTACTCAGCCGTGATGAAATTGAGATTCGTATCAGGGCATGCCTTCAGGCATGCCGTAAGATCCGCACAATAAATGTGCCTTCAGGCGCTGAGCTCAGTCCGCGGCCCCGGAATCCGCCTCGATCGCACCATGCCGCCTCAGCAATTGCGGCAAGTTCTGCGAAAACGCCGAACGCGGCAGCACCATGTCACAGCCCACTTCGTGTGCCTTCTGCTTCAAATCACCCTGAACATGCGAAAGAAACCCAATGATCGACGTCCCCTTTTTCAGTTTGCTTTTAAGTTTCGGGATCAGCGTCAGAGGCTTGGCGTTGGCGTTGTTCAAGTCGAAAATGATGAGCGACGGCTTCTCTTCGCCGTTGCTCTTCATCCGCTCGGCGAGTTCTTTTTCGTTTTTCACGAACTCGACCTTCACGTTCATCTTTCGGCCGGTGTCCTGAATCTTGCTCAAAAAGAACAGATCCTCCACAAAAGCGAATACTCGCGAAGCCGAGTCTTCCCTCGGCGCAGGCAAAGGTTCCGGATCCACAACTGGATAAGCCGCCGAAAACCCGGGTCGCCGCCTCCCGTTGTTGCTGCCGTTGCCGTTCCCGCCATTAAGGTTGGCGCGGTAGCTGTGGTCCATGGGAGCCGTAAAGATGCCCTGCTGCTCCTGGCGTTGGCGGGCCATGGGGCCGCCTGCCCCGCGTCGCGGCGGACGCCGTCCACGGCGCCGTTTATGCTTCCCTCCACCTGCGGAGGGATGTCCGGGTCCTGCATTCATATTTTTCTCTTGTTAAGCGTAGATGTTAATCCCGAGCCTGGATCGCAGGCCTGATTAAAATTCGTCTTTCATTTGCGGCCAGTTCCTTCAGTTGCGGTGCTACTACACACCAACTGGCTGCCTAAACCCCACATCGGCTGGATGCTATTCGAGAACGATGTTCACAATATCTTTAAGCTTTAATCTGGGCGCCTGGAGTTATTGGCGCGAACGGCCAGCCTGGAAGCATGGCCATTGGGAACAAGACTGATGTTACTCATGAAACCGCCAACTGCGCAAGGGGGGAGTACCTTTAGTTTTCCACATTCAGGACATTACTAAAGCCACCCTCCGCCCTCCCTCATTGCACAAAGGTGTTGCACTGGTTCATGTCGCCCGTGCTGAAGCCCCTCTGAAACCACTCCATTCGCTGCGCCGAACTGCCGTGCGTGAAAGTTTCTGGATTCACGTGTCCGGTCGACATCCGCTGCAATCGGTCATCGCCCACCGCCGCCGCCGCGTCGAGTCCCTCTTTCACTTCTCCGGGATCCAGCAACTTCCGCTCGTCCGTCGAGTGTCCCCAAACTCCCGCAAAACAATCCGCCTGCAACTCCAGATTGACCGAGAGCTGGTTCGCCGCCCGCGGATTCTGCTGCTGCGCGGCCCGCACCTTCCCCTCGACTCCGATCAATTTCTGAACATGATGTCCGATCTCGTGCGCCAGCACATAGGCCTGCGCAAATTGTCCCGGAACCCCAAAACGCTGCCTCAACTCGTCATAGAAGCCAAGATCGATGTAAACCTTCTCGTCCCCGGGACAGTAGAACGGGCCGCTCGCCGACTGCGCCTGCCCGCAAGCCGAATCGATGCTGTCCCGAAAAAGCACCAGCTTCGCATGCCGGTACTGCACTCCCTGTGGCGTCAGAATTTGCGCCCACGTTTTCTGTGTGTCATCGAGCACAAACGACACAAACTGCACCAGTGGCTCTTCTTGTTGATCCCGCCCCGTGTCGGGGCGGCTCACTTGCGTCGGTGCGCTCATGCCACCGCCGATCCCGGCCAGCGAGAGGAAATTCCGCTTAAATACCAGGCTCAATACCAGCAAGATCAGAAAGCCGCCAATGCCTATATGCATGCCGCCGAAATTAAATCCCCCGCCGCCTCCATCCCCACTGTCATCTCTCCGGTCTTCAAGGTCGTCGCTCCGTCCGCCCGGTGTCCAGCGCATGATTGCCTCCCGCGTGATGCGAATTCGCCCATTCTATACAGCACGCTTGAAAGAGGGAAACGGGGCATGCACCGGACCTTAAGTTTCGCCTCTGCCAGCCGATATATGAAATGTGAAACCCGCTCCTGCGCCAGAGAACAGTTCCGCGTCCCAGTCGCTCGCCATGCCGGGACAACGCTTCGTCGCCCGGCAACCAATATTTGATCGCTCTCAGAACGTGTTCGGCTATGAGATCCTTTTTCGCAACGGCGTTGAAAACTATTTCAATGCCGACCCGGAACTAGCCGCTCGCTCCACGCTCGATAGTTCGCTGCTCTTCGGCATCAACACCCTGTGCGATAACCGCCGCGCCTTCGTGAATTGCACCCGCGAAGTCCTGTTCAAGGACCTCATCACCCTCTTGCCCCCCAATCAAACCGTGGCCGAAATTCTGGAGACGGTTGAGCCCGAAGATCGCGTGATTGCCGCCTGCAAGCGCCTGAAAGCCGCCGGATATCTCATCGCCCTCGACGATTTCGCTCCCAACGACCCCCGTATTCCTCTCTGCGAATACGCAGACATCATCAAGGTCGACGTCCGCGCCACCCGCCCCGAGGAACGCGCTGCCATGATGCGCCGCTTTGCCACTCCCCAGTGCAAAATGCTCGCGGAGAAACTCGAAACCCCGCACGAATTTCACCAGGCCCGTGACATGGGGTTTGTCTACTTCCAGGGATATTTCTTCTGTCGCCCCGAGCTGGTTATCGGCCGCGAAGTTCCCGCCAGCCGCCTGCACTATATCCGGCTTCTCGAGATGGTTTCGCGCCCGGAAATCGATCTGCGCGAACTGGAAAGGATGCTCAAGCAAGAAGCCTCGATTCCGTACCGGCTCCTGCGCTACCTGAATTCCCCTGTCTTCGGTTTCGCTCTCGAAATCAAGTCGATCCGTCACGCCATGGCCGTCCTCGGAGAACGCGAGATGCGGCGTTGGATCCGCTTAGTCGTCACTGTAGGCGCCGCCGAGCAGCGCTGCAGTGAACTGGTGTTGATGGGATTGGCGCGCGCCCGCTTTTGCGAACTGCTCTCCGCGCGGCTGCGCTCGAAAAACGATCTGTTCCTGCTCGGACTGCTGTCCATCATGGACGCCATCCTCGAAATCACGATGGACTCGCTTCTCGAACAGCTTCCCGTCGAGCGCGAAACCAAAGCCGCACTGCTCGGGCAGAAAAGTACGCTGCGCCCGCTCTATCTGTTGATGTTGTCTCAAGAGTCGGGCCAATGGTCAGAATCGACCCGCTTGGCAAAAGAGTTGAACCTGCCCGACGACGAGGTCGCCGCCACCTGGTGGCAAGCCCTGCAATGGGCCCAGGAAGCGACCAGCGGAGTGTGAGAAGAAACAGGTTTCAGAGTTTCAAGGTTTCAATGTTTCAAGGTTCGTCGAACATCCGCGAAGCCAACTTTGAAACCTTGAAACTCTGAAACCTTGAAACCTGGCCCTTTAAGGCGCCTCAATCAACTCCATCTTCCCGTCCCGCGTCCGGTGCAGCACCATCAACTTCCCTTCCGGATCACGGAACACGAACACATCTTTGTCGCGGAAGTGCGCCTCTTTGATCGCTTCCTCAAGAGTCATCGGACGCAGCGCCACCGAGTCCTTGGCATGCACCAGGTGCACTTCGGTCGTTCGCGCCACCGACGGAAACTTGTGGACGAGGACGGAAACCGTCGCGCTTTCTGCCAGTCCCAGCGCCGCCTCGATATTCTCCTCCAGCGACTGACCGTCAAATTTCTTGACCGCCTTGCGCTTCTTGCTCAGCCATTTCGTCTTGTATTTCAGCGCCTGCTTCTGCAGATGGTCGAGAGCTTCATTGACTGCCGACATCATGTCCGAAGTCTGTGCGAGCCCGACAATCGGACCGTTCGGCGGGTTGATCGTGATTTCAGCTTTGTGGCGCCTCTTTTCGACCGCTAGCGTAACCTTGGTTTCAAATCGGTCACCCAGAATTTTGCGAATTTTATTAAGGCCGGTTTCAACTTCTTTTTTTATGGTGGGATTGAGTTCGTACTTCCTTGCGGTATATTCCACGTTCATGTCAGAACCCCAGGTTTCAAAGTTTCAAGGTTTCAGAGTTTCAAAGTCAGAACCAAAATCCCTGGAACCCTGTTTTTCTGCCAAACCCCAGGTTTCAAGTCGCAAAGCTCCAGTGTTTCGGGTTCCGTGTTTTGAAACCTTGAAACCCTGAAACTTTGAAACCTGCTACTTCTTCACCCTTCTCTGATGCGTACTCGGAATTTTCATGTCTTCGCGATACTTGGCGACGGTCCGACGTGTGACCTGGATGCCTTGCGACTGCAGAATGCGGGTGATCTGTTCGTCCGTCAGCGGCCGGCTGGGATCTTCTTCTTCAATCAGTTTCTTGACACGCCGTTTCAAAATCAAAAGTGAAGTACCGCCGCCCTCGGGCCCCTGCACGCTCTCGGAGAAGAAATAACGCAGCTCGAAAACACCCTGCGGCGTGTGGACATATTTATTGGCTACCGCCCGACTAACTGTCGAAGGATGCACTCCGATCTCTTCAGCAACTTCCTTGATCATCATCGGAAGCAAGCGATCGATACCCCGCTCCAGAAAATCCTGCTGCCGCGCCACAATCGAGTAGCAGACTTTCGCAATCGTCTGCTTGCGCTGTTCGATGTTCTTGATGAGTTGAATGGCCGATTTGTAGCGGTCTTTGACGTAGTTGCGCGTATCCCGGTCATTGCCATCGCGGGTCATCAGGCGCTTGTACGCCGGATTCAGTCGCAACTGCGGCATGTCTTCGTCGTTCATGATGACCAGCCACTCGTCGCCATGCTTCACGAACGCGACATCCGGCTCAATCAGGCGAGCTGGAACTTTGTTGTAACGCAGCCCCGGCCGCGGATCGAGTGTGCGAACATAATCCAGCGCCGCTTGTACAGCTTCCACCGGACGCCCGATCGCCCGCGCTATTTCCTTGAACTGCTTCAGCGTCACGGCCTTCAAATGCTGGTCGACCACCGCAATCGCATCTTTCACAATCTGTTCAGTCAGTGCATTTCCATTGACTGCGACATGCGTATGCAATTGCTCAAGGTGGTAGCGCAGTTGATTCAGCAAACATTCGCGCAGGTCCCGGCAGGCAATACCTTGAGGGTCGAACTGCCGTACCACTTCGAGAGCTTCATGCAGATCGCTGATCGTGAAGCTTACGGCCGCATACCGCGCTGGAGCAGTTGCCGCTCCGGTGGAGGACGTGCCTCCTGGCCTAAGGCCATTGCTCGGCGCAATGGGCGCAGGGTCCAATCCTGCCCGTGGCGCAGAGGACTCAATGTTCGCCCCTATCCCGCGCTCAAATGAATCCGTGGCAGCTGGTATCGCCCCCATCTCCTCAAGGCTGTGATCCGACAAAATGTTTTCCGAGTCGATACCTTCTAGACCGAAATCCGACGCATCCAGTTCACTTGACTCAGCATCAGAAAGCCCAGCGTCGGCTCCATCCACCGCCAGCCCAAGTGCCTCGGCTTCGCCGACGATTTTTGCGGCTGCTTCCGCATCGGCCTCAGGGGGCGCCACCGGCGCGATTCCCAGCAGTTCCTCATCGCTCGCGATCAGGTAGCCTTCTTCGTTCAGATTTCCAATGATTATCTCGGCGGCCTGGTGGACTGGTGGCCGCACTGAGATCGCGCCCAGTTGCCAGAGCAGGTGGTCGCTCAAATTTCCGGGCTTCGATAGGAAGTTCTCGAACGACGGCTTCTCAATCTCTTCCATTTCCCCCGAACTGCGATAGCCGGGATCCAGATATTCCTGAAAGAATGAGCCGAAATCAATCTCCTCGAAAGGATCCTTCTTCTCATCGGCAATCGTCGCCGGACCCTCTTCCGTAGTCGTCGCCTTCGCCGCGATTCGGTCGCGCTCTTCTTCCTGTCGCCCAACATCATCCAGCAGAGGGATCGAGTCTTCGAGCTCTTCCAGCACCGGGTTCTCGACCATCTCGGCGTTGATCATGTCCTTGAGCTCGAGCTTGTTCAGCGCGAGCACCGACACCATCTGCACGAGGCCCGGCGTCAGGATCTGCCGCTGGGACAACTTGACGTTCAGTTTGTGCTGAAGAAGCACTCTTTCTCCCTAAACCCTTATTATTCCTCGCACTCGGACCCGCGCCACGACTACCAGCACTTCCGAGTGTGGAAAAATTAGCTTCTCATGCACCGAGGTAGATCGTATGGGCACGAAAGGTCAATGTGCCCAAGCCGAGGTAACCTAAAACCGAGTCTTCAGTTCTCAGTTGTCAGTGATCAGTTCTTTCCAAATCGGGTTTGACTGATAACTGACGACTGACAACTGAGAACGGTTTTTCTCACACCAGTGAGAAGCTCTCTCCCAAATAAACTCGCCGCACTTCCGGATCACTTCCCAGCTCCTCCGGAGTACCGGAGCGAAAAATCCGCCCCTCATTAATGATGTAGGCCCGATCCGTCACCGACAACGTTTCCCGCACGTTGTGATCGGTGATCAGGATTCCGATGCCGCTGGCCCGCAGGTCGGAGATGATTTTCTGCAAATCCAGCACCGCAATCGGATCAATCCCCGAAAAGGGCTCGTCCAGCAAAATGAACGTCGGGTTGATGCACAGTGATCGCGCGATTTCTACCCGCCGCCGCTCGCCGCCCGACAGTGCGTATCCCCGATTCTGCCGGATATGCTCCAACCCAAGCTGGTCAATCAGCTTTTCCGCCTTTTCCCTCCGCTCATGCCAGGAAATCGGCTGGACTTCCAGCACCGCCAGAATGTTCTCCTCCACCGTCAGCTTCCGGAATACCGAAGCTTCCTGAGGCAGGTAGCTGATACCGTACTGGCGCGCCCGTAAATACATGGGAACACTAGTGATATCTTCGTCGTCGTATAAAACCCTGCCTGTGTCGGGGGGGGCGAGACCTACGATGGCATAAAAAGATGTCGTCTTGCCAGCGCCATTCGGGCCTAGGAGCCCGACAACTTCACCCTGCAGAACCTGAAGGCTGACTCCGTTTACTACGCGTCGGCCACGATAGGACTTTCCAATTTCGTCGGTGGCCAGCGTGTGCATTTATCGTGCCACTTGCGTCTTAGTGACTGCCGGTGACTTCTCTGTGCCTTCAACCAGCACCCTATCATCGTGTCTGTAGAAAGTCAACGAATCGCCCGTAATCTTGCCCCGTTCGGCATCAAAAATGCTAGGAGATCCGCCCGTCAGCACGAACTTGTCGTCCGCCGCCGTATAAACCATTTTGTCGCCAGTCGCATGCCGTGTCGGTTGCGTGATCACAATTCCGCCTTCGGCCACGATCCGCTCCACTTGCCCGGGCGTCCCCGGAGTCATTGCCGAACTACCTGCCCCCGCCTGCGTTCTCGGCAGCAAAAACACCGTCATCTGACGTCCCGTCATCGTCGCGTCCGATCCTTTTGCCGTGACGCCGCCATCCAGAAAGATCTTTCGCTCCCCATCAGCGTACGTCAGATGCGCCGACGTGATGTTCACCGGAGTCACCTTGCCATTCTTGTCAGCCTGCACCAGCGCGGTCGAAACTGCCTGACCCGCACCCCCAGAACTCGACCCTTGCCCCACCCCTTGTGCCACTAAAGATCGCGTGTCCCGGTCAAACTGAAGCTTCGGAGCCTCCACCACATTCGCGTTTTGCCACAATCGCGCATCCCCCGTGTACACCGCAATTGCCGGAGACCGGTGCGCCGTCATACTTCGGCTCGTCACATGAATCGGATCAGAAGCTGCCAGCATTCCGCCTCCTGGTTGCGCCTTCAAGTCGGAATACGTGCTCTTCACGTTGCCCTCGGCCGTGGCATCGCCGGTCGTCCGGTTCATACGAATCGCCTGCGCTGTCGTCGTCATACCGTTGTCCACTACTCGCGGAGAACCAGTCAGCACCAGCATCTGATCCGCCGCCGTGTATTCTCCACGCTGCGCCCAAGCCTTTTGCGGCCCATCCACGTACACGACTCCACCCGATTGCGCGATCGACCGGATGCCACCCTCAGGGCGGAACACAACGTCCAGCATCTGACTGGTTGAGATGCGCTCCAGAGCTCCGGCAGCATTGATCTTTCCGCTGACAATCCGCGCATCGGGCTCCCCATGCAGCGAGGCCAGCCGATTCTTCTCCGTGAACTTTGCCGTAAACTTCGCCGCCGTAACCACCGTCTTCTGATTCGCTCCCGGCTGCGTGATCACAATCTGCGGAGGCCCGTTCGTCTCCGCCAACTCCAGCAGGTGTCCGTCCTTCACCGTAAAATCCATGGCCGGCGCAGTCATCTCAATGTCCTGATCCTGCGCGCTCCCCGAAGCTGCAACTATCGCCCCACCGCTCTGACTCTTTTTCTGCGACAGCCTGACCCCATCCGAGGCATGCACGGTCTTGAGCACCTGCTGCCCGCCAAACTGCAATGTAACCCGCCCGGCCCCAGCCTCCGCGGGCTGCGTCCCCAAAGAATCAAACAAAACGTTGCCGCTCAGAGTGGCCATCGTCAGCAGGTTGCGCGTCCCCGACAAGAACAACTCCGCGTGATCCGACCGCGCCCGCGCCTCGGACCGCCCATGGAGTTCGCTCTCCACATTGCCGTCCGCTAGGATGCGATCCACCGTGTTGTCTTCGCGCAACAGAAATGTCGCGCGGTCCGACCGCAGTTCTTGCCCCGCTCGCGTCAGCCGCGCATCCGTCAGCACGACTTGCCGCGGCTCCTTCAAAATCAACCCCCGAGCCGCATTCAACCGGAGCGCGTGCGGCTTGCTGACCGTCAGTTCGACAGCCGACAGCAAGTTCATCGTGCCGGTCTTGGCCACATATTGAATCCCAACCGCCGACCCCGACGCCTGCGGCGTTTGAAACACAACTTTCCCACTGGCCGAAGCGTCGCCCGAATTCTTGTTGAACACGAGGCCGTTGGTTTCAATGTGAATCGGGTTTTTGGCTTCCACCGGAGCCGCCTGGTCGGCATGCTGAGGCCCCTCTGGATTCGCCTCCAGGTCAATCAGTACCCGACCCTGGGCGCTCACATCACCCGACGCCGGGTCGTACTCAAAATCGTCTCCCATGATCCGGTCAAAGCGGCGCGCATCCCTGCCGTAGATCACGATCTTGACGTTGTGCAATGCCGTGCGGCCGCCGCCTTTGAACTGCACGGCCTTCGATGCGCTCACCGTAAACAAGGTCCGCCCTTCCATCGATTTCGAGATGGAAAAGCCTTCCGCTGTCTGCTGAATGTCCAACCCAATTTTTGCGGGAATTTCGTGGACGACCTTGCGCATGCGGTATTGCGCGTAGAAATACATCCCCGCCACGATCACGACCATCAGAACCGCGCCCAATGCAAACCACCGGCGCAGCCATGAAACGGGGAGAGACATGGCTTTAGTCTAAAGGAAAGCGGACAAAGATATTCCAGAGGTCAGATCAGACAAGTATCGAGGTTCCCGGCTCTCGTGCTCGTGCGACAACTTCTGCAATTTGACTTTTGACTTGTGCCTTAGGTCCGCCTCACCAGCGTCCCCGCCAGCAAATCATGCAATCCCTGTTTACGTTCTGTCAGCCCCACCATGATGAAACCGACGCACAGGAACATTCCGGAGAGCCACTTGGCAAAATGCCGTCCCGTCGCCCGCTCGAACGAGATGCGGTTGCCATTGAGATCGGTCACTTTCATCCCGAAAATCATCTTGCCCACGGTTGCCTGGTAAGACGAGCTCTCCATGAAAGCCTCGTACAACCACGACCCGAAAATCATCAGGATGACGACGACGCCACCGCCCAGCAGCCCCAATCCCAGGTGGGGAGCACCGGTCATGAGTCCGCCGGCGAAGCCGAGTCCGCCAAACATCAACCCGATCGGAGCCACCACAACGCGCAAGATGACGGCATCCACAATGGCCGCGACAACTCGAATCCAGAATCCACCATAGCCACCCGCGGCACCGGGTACCACCGCTTGATACGCCGGAGCAGGATAAGAACCCGCCGGACTCGACGGAATCGTCCCCGATACAACCCCAGGCGCCGGACCCAAAGCCGTCCCGCATCGGCTGCAGAACTGAGCACCCGCGGCATTCTGCGCCCCACACTTATTGCAAAAGAATGTACCGTTCATGCCCGGCACTATAAGGCTTCTCAGAAAAACTGTAAAGCTCTACCGGAAAACTCGGATTCGTATCAGGGTATCGCTTTAGCGATACCGTAACTCCTTCGACTCAAATCCCCTTTAGGGGGCTGGGTATCAGGAGCCCCTCTCTTCAGCAAAACTGTTACGCCTGGAGGAAGTCTCTTTTTTCCTTTCGCATGGCGGCGGGTGAATTCAAGTTGACGCCTTTCAGCCCCCGCGCACCACATCCCGCAAGCTCAGCTCCAGCCCGCCAAACTCCGGATGCTCATTCATCCCCAGTGAATATGCAATATCGAGGCGGTCCCCGGCCAGCAACCGCAATCGATCGCAAGATTCCTTCATCCCCCAGCCCATCGCCTTGAACGTAATATTGTCCCGCCAGGAAGGTTCCTGTTGCCCGCTCGCCAAACTGTCCCGTTTAGAAATCGCAGCCGCGTCCGGATGGCAGCGCGGAGTAAAATCCTCCACCGCACCCGCTCCGTTCACCGCCGGAGCCACCCGCATCCGCACATGCTTCTCCTTCACCGCCTGCGGAGGCGTCATCAGCCGAACTCCCCGCGCCGCAAAAACGGGCTCACGGTTCTCCATCCCGAAAGGTTCCAGCAACATCAGCGCCTGATAAAGCTCGGGCGTCACTTCTCCCAGCGGCAGTTCGCGATCAAACTCAAGCTGCGGTTCGAAATCTGCTGGAGTCAACCTCGCCCGCGCATAACCATCCAGATGTGCGCGCAACTTCTCGACATTGGCGCTCGGCAAAGCAAAGCCCACCGCGTGCGCATGCCCGCCGTAGCGTGAAAAGAGTTCCGGACACGACTCCAGCGCCTGCAGCAGATGAAACGCTCCAATCGACCGGCCCGAACCATGCGCCTCCTCGCCCTCCCGCGAAATAATCAGCGTCGGACGCCCATGCCGTTCCACCACTCGTCGACGCCGTAATTCCGATGACCCCGCGATGCCAGCCCTCGCCGTCCACCACCACGCAATACGCTTCGCGCAGTACAGGCTCATCTTCAAGCCGTCGCAGAATGCTGTCCATGATCCGCCGCTCTTCGTCCTGACGGTCGGCGTTCAGCTTATCCAAGCGTCCCGCAATCTCCTGCGCCCGCTCCACGCTCTTCTCATTGAAAAGATCCACCACGTCGCGAGCCACATCCATGCGTCCAGCAGCATTCAGCCGCGGAGCGATGCGAAACGCCACTTCCGTCGCCGTCAGAGCACGCCCATCGCCAAGTTTTGCCACCTCCAGCAGCGCCTTCAGTCCGACATTCACCGGACGACGCAGCCCCTGCAATCCCAGCTTGGCGAACACTCGATTCTCGCCCAGCAGCGGCACCGCGTCCGCGATGGTCGCAATGGCGACCACTTTCATGAATGACATCAACAACCGCGACTGTTCTTTCGCCTCCAGCCGCCGCTGCATCAACCCTTGCGCCAACTTGAACGCGACGCCCGCGCCGCACAAATACTTGCACGGATAGTCGCAACCACTTTGATTTGGATTCACAACCGCCAGCGCCTGCGGGACTCCATCGGTGCCCGGCAAATGATGATCAGTGACAATCAGATCGACACCAGTGCGCCGTGCGGTTTCCGCCGCTGCAAAAGCGCGAATCCCAGTGTCCACACTGATAATCAGCCTTACGCCATCGGCGGCAGCACGCTCGATCACCTCATCGCGCATTCCGTAGCCTTCGCGGATCCTGTGCGGCACGTGAAAGTCCGCCGCTCCCCCACAAAGCTCGATGGCCGTCTTCAGAATGACAATCGCCGTGGTGCCGTCCACGTCGTAGTCGCCATAGATAAGAATTTTTTCTTTGCGTTCGATCGCCGCTTCCAGCCGATCCAACGCCACCTTCATCCCCGACATCAGCAGCGGATCATGCAAATCGGCCAGCGAAGGCGAAAGAAAGCGTGCAGCCGCTTCCGACTCCTCAATTCCCCGGCCAACCAGCAGATCAGCCAGCACGGGCAGAGCCGGAGCAGAAATTTTCAATTTGGAATCAACCAGCGCGGCCTCTAGCACCCGGGCCTTCGGAGAATTCAGCGGATGAGCAATCCAGCGCATGAAAGAAGAGACGTTTCAAAGTTTCAGAGTTTCAAGGTTTCAAAGCGAAATCAGACTATATCCCATGCGACCCTGAAACCTTGAAACTCTGAAACCTTGAAACCTTGAAACCTGTTCTTATCTTTCCTCATCCTGATCCGGTTCATCAATCATGAATCCGCCCGAATCATCGGCCAGTTCCCGCAGGCGCTGATAATGTTCGTACCACTCGGTACCGGCTTCGTAAACAAACATGCATCCCTGGTAGGCCCATCCCAGCTGCACAAAGCCCGTCTTGCCAATGTAGGTTTTGAGCCAGCGGGTCTCTTCGAGATCCTCTTCACTTCGATACTCGCCCTCTTCCAGTCGCTGGGATAGCCGTTCAAGCTCCTCGCGGTCGAGCGCCCAGGAGTGCATCGTCAGGAAATGCGCGGTCGTAGCTTTGGCCAGTTCGACGAAATCTTTCCAGCCATCCGGATTCTGCCCCGAGTCCCACAACACGCTAGGAACCTCTTCGCATTCAACGTAGCCAAAGAAACGGCGCATGCCCAGCCCTTCAATGAAGGCCGTCATATCGTCTTTCATGCCCGTAAGATCGTCAGGATGTGGAGACATGGAATCTCATTATTGTAAGGCTTGCGCCAATCAGCCGCCACTGTGAGACGAAGGACCGTCGATGGTCGCTAGTCGTTAGTCGCTGGCAAAGCTCTCCCTGTGAATCCCGCGAAAAGCCAGTAAGCTCCGCGCCTTTGCGAACGACGAACGACGAACGACCATCGACTAGCTACGCCCATCGACCAACGACGGTCCCGCTTGTGTTAAACTTTCCCTTACAAAACAGCGCATAATCATGCTTTTTTCCAAAGAGTATGTGGGCTATCTCGCCCGCGAAGTTTCCAAAAAACTGGTAGCCAGCGGCCTCATCGAGACCAAGGCAATGCCTGCTCTCAACGAGAAGGTGCACGCCGCCCTGCTCGAAGAACTGGCTCTCGAAGACCGCATCAACGACGAAGTGCGCGTCATTCTCGAAGCTTATTCCGAGGAACTGCAGAAGAGCGGCGCCAACTACCAGGAAATGTTCCGAAAAGTAAAAACCGAACTGGTGAAGAAATACAAAGCCGTACTTTAGGATTTGGTGTCGTGATTGTAGATCATTGCTTTTCTGGCTGCGCAGGTCATGTAACTGCGTGGGGGATTTTGGGTAGAAGGTTCTGGGTGAAAGATTTTGGTTAGAAGATTTTGGGTGGCGCAGCGCTTCAGCGCTGCGATTAGAGCAGTTTTTCCAACGCGGCTTTAGCCGCTGAGGTTGACAGTTTTTTGAGGGATACCCTGCCGTGCGATTGAGCCGCGACAAAGTCAACAAACTCGCCCACAGCGTCACCGACGCCGTCGCTGAACTGGACGAGGTCGATTTCATCGAGGACCGCAACACCATCCGCCTCGAGGTCCGCAAAATCCTCGAAGAGCTCCTCATGCAGGAAGCCCGCATCGACCAGGCCGCGCGCCAGAAAATCGAAAGCCAGCGCCGCACCATCATCGAAGGCTCCGAGGAGTGGACCATCCTCTACCGCAAGTACTACAACGAGGAAGTCAAGAAACTCGGCGTGTAGTGCTGAAGCCCGAACTCGGCGATTCTGAGTGCGATCGCCCGTTTACATCCGTTATGCTATCGCTGAGACTTCTGAACCTCCTCGAAGAGAGAACGCGATGAAAATCCCTGAACTTGAAACCGCGCTCCGCGAGGCGCAGGGGCGGGCTTCAAGAGCGGCTAAAGCACTTGCTCCGAAACATCGTGGCGGTGAAGTTGAGGAGTTCAGGGCGGCTCGGGACGCGGTCCTTCAGGCAGAACGAAGTCTCGCAGCGGCAAAAGGCGAGCCATACGCCGTTCCTGTGGTGTTCCCAGTTTCTTGGGATACAGGCGCCCCTTTACCATACCTGCTTCGAAACGATCACCGGACATTCCTCACATTTTTCCTGCGTGATATTGATCCAAACTGGGACGGATCGTACGTGTCGGTGCGCGACCCTAACAGCAACCTAAGTGGGAAACTTGCGGTTGTTGAATTCGAGCGGTGTATCTGCACAAAAATGGGCACTCCGAACGACGAAGTTCTTCACGGTCATCCGTTGAGCGGAAAGGGGCTTGCGGGATACCAACCGATGGCGGTCAAGAACTCGATATGGTTGAAAGAGCTTGAGGCAATCAATGCTGTTCACTCGTGCTACAAAGCAGCCGCATGGCGTGACCTTAGCCATTACATTCTTCCCTTTCACGATTGCACATTCGAGTGCGTAGCTCGTGGGTTCAAGGTCGAAGCATTTCAAATGCCCCTGCCCGAGCTGCTTACCGAAGTCTGCAACCGTTTGGTCCGATAGTTGGCAAAAAAAACGGCTACGCTTCAAAATCTTCTCTTCGGGGATCAGCGTTCCGGCAAATGCTGCAGCGAGTTTCCCCCAGCCGCGAATACCTCTATATTGGACGAATGATGGGGTCCACAGTTCCGCTCCAACCACGCAGCCATGCCTGGTCTCCTACACGCAGCCTAATCGTTGGATTCCGGGGCGGGTTCAGGCCGAATTGCATTCTTTTCCTCACCGCAGCTGTAATTTTTCTCGCGGCCTCTTGTTTCGGCGCACCCAAAGAAAAGAACGAAAAGAAAGAGAAAAAAGACGCGCCGATCCTCCACCCCGTGGGCTTCAGCTTCCGCGAATTTCCTGCGCCCGAAGACTACAACTGGCGCGGCTCCGAAACTCACAAGCTGGACGGCATCGTCTGGTATCCCTCCGAAAACGGCGCCGACGAAAAAGACCAGCTCATTGGCCCGCCCGACGCGCCGCTGTTCTCCGCAGGTCTCGCTGCCAAAGATGCCGTTCTGGCTCCGGCCTTTAACCGATTTCCACTCGTCGCCCTCTCGCACGGCACCGGAGGCAGCGCTATGCAGATGGCATGGCTCGGCACCTATCTCGCCTCGCGTGGCTACATCGTCGTCGCTGTAAACCATCCCGGCAACAACGCTGTCACCGGATACACAACCGAGGGATTCGTCGAAGGCTGGGAGCGCGCAAAGGACATCACCACGGCGATCGATGCCCTGCTGAAAGATCAGCGCTTCGGCAACAAGATCGACCCTGATCGCATCGGCGCCGCCGGCTTTTCCTATGGCGGCTACACCATGATGGAACTCGCCGGCGCGAAAACTGACTGGAATCGGCTTCTAGCCTGGTGTAACAAAAAAACGACCGACAAGCAACCGGACGCGTGCAATCCTCCCGAGATGCCGGACCTGATGGAGAAGTTTAAAGCCCAAAAAGAGAAACCCCACATGCAACAAGCGCTGCAACACGCCGGCGACTCCTATCGTGACCCGCGCATCCGAGCCGTCTTCGCCATCGCTCCCGCGGTTGCTCAGGCGTTCAGCCCGGAGAGTCTGCGCGAGATCGCGATCCCGGTAGAAATCGTCGCCGGAGCAGCGGACCAAATTGCTCCTCCCGCCGACAACTCGCAGTTCTTCGCTTCGAATATCCGCGCTGCCAAACTCACAATCCTGCCCGGCGGCGTCGGCCACTATACTTTCCTCGATGTCGGCACCGAGGCAGGCAAGAAGCAGCTTCCCCAACTCTTTGTGGACAACCCAGGCGTCGATCGCGAATCCGTACACAGTCAGGTATCGCAAATGGCCGCCGACTTCTTCGACCGAGAACTCGCGCCCCAGAAAAAGAAGCGCTGACCACCGTTTAGCCGCGAAGCGGCGTGAGAATACAGCCCACGGCGCAAGCCGTGGGTAGTAAGCGGGAAATGATCAAGCCCCGAAGGGGCGAAAGAATAGCTCTAACACACACTCTTTAGCAGCTGCCGGGAAGTTCCCTTCCAACCCTACTTCCCCACCTCAAACGCCGGCATCTGAAGCGCATCATCCTGCTCCGAGTCCTCGGCTTTAATACCCGCGGCCCGCAACTCCCGCGCCACCGGCTGTACATCCTGCAAGATCCGCGCCAGCGCCTGGCTCACCGCTTCCTTATCGCTGTTATCCGCGCCGCGACGTTGCAGCAGACTCTCCAGAAAACTCTTCGGCCGCGGATACACCACGATCTTCACATCGTCACTTTCCGGAACTCCCGCCGCTTTCTTCGCCAGCTTCAGCGCCACATCGTAGCCGCCAAGTTCATCCACCAGCCCAAGATTCTTCGCGTCCTGTCCTGACCAGATTCTCCCCTTCGCAATCTCCAGCACTTTTTCTTTCGGAAGCTTGCGCCCCTCCGCAACCTTCCCGGTGAAATCCACATACACGCGATCCAGCCACGCCTCGAACCGCGCCCACTCCGCCGGAGAGTAATCGTGAGTGCCGGTGAACATCGTCGCATTCTGCCCCTGATGGATTTCATCCCACGACAGTCCGACCTTGTCCCACAAGCCGCTGGTCAGCATCTTTCCGCCGAGAACGCCGATCGACGCCGTAATCGTTCCCGGCTCAGCCACAATCTTGTCCGCAGCCATCGCCACAAAATATCCACCCGACCCCGCCAGATTTCCCATCGACACAATCACCGGCTTGCCCGCCTGCCGCGCCCGCACCACTTCGCGCCAGATCGTGTCCGAGGCCACGTACGATCCTCCCGGACTATCTACTCGAAACAAAATTGCCTTCACATCGCGATCTTCGACCGCCGTCCGAATCGCCGCCGCCACCGTATCCGATCCCATATTCTGGTTGCCCTGCACCGGGTCGTAATCGCTCTTGCCGCGCGTCACTCCGCCCACGCCAAACACCAGCGCGACCGTCTTTCCCCGATCATGCGGACGCCCCGCGCGGTTCAGATACTTATCCAGATACAGCAACTCCGCTCCGTCACCCGCCTGTTTCTTTACCTTGTCATAAACCTGATCGCGATATTCAACATCGTCTACCAGCTTCGCATCCACCGCTTCCTTCCCCAGATACGGACCGGCATCCACGATCGCCTCGAACTTCTCCGGAGCAATCTGCCGCGCCTGGCACACTCCGTCCTTGATCTGGTTGAACCAGGCAGTCATGAGCGCCGTCATCGCCTCTTTGTGTGGAACGGTGTACTTGGTCTCCGTGTAGAAATTCAACGCGTTCTTGTACTCGTAACGATGATCGCCGTGGAACGTCACCCCCAGCTTGCCGAGCGTCCCTTTCACAAACGGAGACTCCATCATGATGCCGGTCAATCCGATGTCACCCGAGGGTTGCAGATAGATGCGGTCAAACGCCGTCGCCAGGTAATAAGCGCCGTTCCCCGGCCCGAACTCACCGAATGTCTCCGAGTACGCGACCGCAAATTTCTTGTGCGCGCGAAAACGCTGGACCGCGTCCCGAATCTCCTGAATCTGCGCCATGCTCATCGGAGCCGCGCCAATCTTGGCGACCATGCCGACCACGCGATCGTCGCCCGACCCGCGATCAATGGCGTCCACAACATCGCGCAGCGTCGACTGCCCATTCATCATCCACTGCGCCGATGGAGTGTCCGGCACAACCTCGGGAAACGATTGCTCAAAATTAGCTTCCAGAATCGTTTTCGACGGAACTTTCCCCTTCGCCCCGATCACCGCCACCATCACGATCACCATTCCAATCAGCCACAGCGCGCCGAGAATGGCGAGGAAACGTACGATTGCCTTCGACATGGATTGCTCCTTTGGAAAAAAGTGGAGAGAAAGAGAAGTCTAACCAAGAGCAAGCCCGAGACGCCACACAAGTTGGCGAAAAAACAGAGTTCTGTATCAGGGTAGGTTTTGTATCAGGATGTCGCTGGTTCGCATCAGGATGTCGCTTGTTCGTATCAGGGTATCGCTTCAGCGATACCGCAAGTCTCCCTAAATTAGCCGCCCCTTTAGGGGCTGCGTCTCGGACTTGCCGAGGGATTGCCCGCTACTGCTTGCGGTTTCCGAAAATCAAACACGCGGTTCCGGCCGCCACAATAACCAAGCTCGCCCCAATCGGAAGTCGCTCGTTGGTCTGGGTCTGGACCCCCAACTTCGCGTCCCCGATCTTTACCGAATGTTCCTCCCGTTGCGGAATCGGAACAACAAACGACAGGACTCCCAGCAGCAGCAATACCACACCGACGATATTCAATATTTTCATATGGGGACTTCCCCTTCGACCGTTGGAGTATACCGCGGCGGCCTAAACGAAAAACTCGCTCACTGCGGCAACCCCATGCGTTTGAGCAGATCCACGTATCGCGGGTCCGAGTGAAAAGGTTCAAGATAAACTTCGGTCTTCAGATATTCCATGCGCCCCGCCCGCCCCGCATAGCCCTTTTCCAGCCATTCGAACATTTGGTCGCGGTCCCCCATCAGTCCGTAAAAACGCGCGAACTCGTTGGGTGAGACATATTGCGTTTTACTTTCGCTCTTCAGGACCGCAAGCATTCCTTCGCACGCCCCCTTCATCTTCCCTTGTCGATACCCCGCCGCGAATGCTTCCGCCCATTCCAGACGCCCGTTGGCTTTCATCTCCATTGCCCAATCCGCCGCTGCAGCGTCCTGATTTCCCCGGAACCAATACACGTCGCCTCGCATTGCATAGTTCACTGGGAATTCCGGATTGGCGGCAATGAGCCCGTTCAATAACGACAGAGCCTCGTCGTAACGGTGCAGGTCAATCAGTATCCCGCTGTGATTCGCATTCATCTGGGGAGAAGCAGGATCGAGCGCCAGACCTTTCTCTATCTGCGTCAGTGCCTCGTTGACTCGACCCAGGTTCTCGAGCAGAAGCGCATACCAATGATGGGTTGTAACGTCGTTCGGATTCAATCCAATCGCCTTGCGATATTCCGCTTCGGCTCCCGCCCAGTCCCAATCCGCCAATTCCTTCAGGGCTGCCAGGACGGCATGCGGTTCGGCCAGAGTCGGGTCGAGGTCGATCGCCCTTTGCGCCGCGCTGCGGATCTTGGGCGAAGCTTCATCAGGAGAGATCCACCCGCGATCAAAGATGATGAGCTGCGTAGCTGCCAACCCGGCATAGGCCTGTGCGTAATTCGGATCCTTGGCAACCGCCTGGTTGAATTGATCCACAGCCTTGTCAAGGCTGTCGCGCGTACGTTGCACCAGATAAAAACGCCCTTTCACGTAAAACTGGTAAGCCTCGGCATTTTCAGTAGCATGCTTCTTTTGATCGCCACTACCGCCAGTCTTCAACCGCAACTGCCCGGAAATGTCCGAGGCAATGTCGTCCTGCAGAGACGCAATATCCGACGCTTTACGCTGATACTGCTCACCCCAGATCTGCGAGCCGTTGCTGACATTGACCATCTCGGTCTCAACGTTCAGCGTGTCGCCGTGCTGGTTCAATCGGCCTACAATCACCGCCGCCACCTTCAGATCGCGCCCAATCTGCATCGGATCCTGCTGCGCCCCTCGGTAGCGGAAAACGGTCGACCGCGCCATCACCCGCAACCCCGGAAGCCGCGACAGATGGTTGATCACTCCCTCGGTGATGCCGTCCGCCAGATAGTCCATTTCAGCGTTGGAAGTAGCATTCGCCAACGGCAATACCGCAACCGATTCAATCGCGCCAGACGTGCGGTGTAAGAAGTAATATCCACCCGCCGCCAGCGCAGCGAGCACGATGACTGCGACCACCGCCACCAAGGCCCACGATTTCTTCGCGACTGGCGGCGCAGCCGCGACACTAGAGCTCGAAGCCGCGCCAGCAATCGGGCCGCTGATCGTTTTTGCGGAGATCGACGCCGCTGAGGAAGTTGGTCCAACCGCACTCGTCGCCGCTCCCGCACTGCTCAAAGAAGTGTCCGGCTCGGCAACCGCCGCCCGGCTGCGACTGGAGTCGCTGTCTCGCTTCAGTCGCTGGAGGTCACTTCGCATGTCGGACGCGTGCTGATAACGCAGGTTGCGGTCCTTTTCCAGAGCCTTGCTGATGATCCGTTCCAGTTCAACCGGAGCATCGGGATTCAGCCGCGCCACCGATGTCGGCGCACCATCCAGAATCGCTTTGAAGATGACCGCAGAACTCTCTCCCCGAAAAGGCAACGCGCCCGTAGCCATCTCATATAACACCGCTCCAAACGAAAACAGATCGCTGCGCGCGTCCAGTTCCTTCGCCCGCGCCTGCTCCGGCGACATGTAAGAGACAGTGCCGAGGGCCGAGCCCGGACTCGTAAGGTGCTGTTCATCCACCGCAGTCATCGTGTTCGCCGACAAAACCGGGTTCGACGAACCGCCCGCAACCCCGACCTTCGCCAACCCGAAATCCAAAACTTTGGCGTGCCCTCGTTCTGTGACAAAGATGTTGGCCGGTTTAATGTCGCGATGAACGATGCCTTTCGAATGGGCCGCATCCAGCGCGTCCGCAATGTCGATCGCAATCGGCAGCAGCACATCCATTTCCAGCGGACGCCCCGCAATATGATGCTTCAGCGTCGCGCCCTCCAGAAACTCCATGGCAATGAATGCCGCGCCATGCTGATCGTCGATTTCGTAAATCGTGCAAATATTAGGATGGTTCAGCGCCGACGCCGCTTTCGCTTCGCGTTCGAAGCGGCTGAGCGCCTGCGGGTCCTTGGCAACGTCGTCAGGGAGGAACTTGAGGGCAACAAACCGGCCAAGTTTCAAATCCTCGGCCTTGTAAACCACACCCATACCGCCGCCGCCGAGCTTCTCGACGATGCGGTAGTGAGAGATGGTTTGCCCGATCATTGGTAGGCGCAAATCTTACGTTGCTGAAACAGGCAAGTCAACGAAACCAATCTGTAGACGGTCGAAACAGATTCCCCTTTCACTGCCGCCACGAAAAATCAATGGGGTGCCCCACTTCTCGCGCCTTTCGAGAAGTGGGCATGCCAACCGCCGACACCCTGGGGATTGGAGCTCTGCCCCTGACTGGCAGCGTCACCGCACCGGCATGACCGCGCGGGAACGAGTCAAAAGCGTTCCGCTGTCGTCAAGGACGGAAATCTCGGCCACAGCATGCGCATGCCCCCGGCGAGTTTCTGACGACGGCATGCTGAACGTAATCACCGAATGGCTCGATGTGCATCCAGTGAACTGGCGGAGCTCCGAAACAGCTCCAGAGTCGCCAGCAGAATAACGCAGGACGACTTCCAACGAACCTGCGAGATTCCGGCAGTTCAGCGTCACTAGGATTTGCAGTTCTCCCGTGCCAACGCGCTCAAAGGTAGGCACGCCAGCGGACACAACGATGGGCGAGTTCCCGCCCGGAGACGCGTAGCGATCCGGCCAAAGATGGTCGTACTCTTTACCAGCAGCGGCCAACACTTTTTGCAGTTTCTCGTCGCGCTCGCCCCAGCGTGGATGGGTGGAGTCGATGATATTCCCGTCAGAATGCCCGAACCTCGCTTCCATCAAATGGTGCAGCGCGGGCACGAAGTCAGGATCAAATCCGGCGCGCGTCATCAGCATCAGACCGTCGGCGTCCGCCTCCAGTTCCATCGTTTGGCAAAAATCAGAGAGCTGTTGCGATGCGCCTCGCGCATCGACCCAGGAACCCGCGATCACGACCGTATCACCGAGAGAGACTTGCGAACCTCGATCCTGCGCCAGCGACTTCTGCAGTAAATACCGTCGCGCCCAGTCACGATGAACGACATGCGAGATTTCATGCGAGAGAGCCGCCGCCCACAGACCCGCTCTCGGGCCCATGGCCTGCGCAAATTCTTCGTCGACGAAAATCGTTCCGTCGGGAGACGAAAAAACATTCCCGGCATTCTTGGCGATGCGCAGATCCCACGTTCGATGCGTGCGCTCAGCGGGAAGATGCTTCAGTAGCGTCCCCATGACTTGTCCGCCGACGGCGTACCGACCAGTCGCTGGTTCGGTGTAGGGAACAAGTTGCGACTGAACCCAGGACGCGAACTCAGCATCTGCACCGAAATTGGATGGGACGTTCCCCGGAGTAGAGACCTGCTGCGCCGGGGCAAGATTTATCCAGCCAGCGCACGCCAGTGCGACAAAGGCCAGCCGCGCAAATCTGCTACTCACTCTCGACATGCGTGAACCATCCCCATCGTGGGTAACGTGACAAAAAATAATGCGCCGGGAAACCTCGGCGCATTTGACGTTGAGTACCGACAGTCCTTCAGCAGTTCGCTCCACTTGTCTACTGCGCAAGGTCCTTTGAGGTCATGTCGAACGTCAGCATGAATCCGTTCGTTCCCTTGAACTCGTAGGTCTTCGGACCTTCCTTATACGCCTCCAGTTCGTTCGGCATCATGACGAACCCATCGTTGCGCGGCGTTCCCCAGTACTTCACATTCTTCAATACCGCCGGTTCGTCCGTCATCCCTTGAAATCGCTTCAGCTTGATCTCGGCCGTCTTGCCGCCATTGAGAGTAGCGTGCGCCTGATCCTTGTCAAACGTCCAGGTG
Organism: Terriglobia bacterium; assembly: GCA_963847715.1. GTDB lineage: Bacteria > Acidobacteriota > Terriglobia > Terriglobales > Acidobacteriaceae > Acidiflorens. The sequence continues at coordinate 288,972 of CAWKAZ010000012.1, read as the reverse complement.
TCGATATCCCCCTCAGCGGTCTCGAAAGACTTCCACTTCACCGGAAACACATGGCCGAGTATCTCCCCAAGTGCCTGTCGCTGTTCTTTGGTCGTGCGTTTGTCGAAAGTCACCTGAGCCCAGTCCATTTGGCCTTGCGAGAAATCACCGCCCAGATCGCCGTTCAGCCAGAACTTGGCGCCCGTCAGGTCCGTACTGCCGTAATGTCCCTTGTTAACTTTGTAAGCGTTGTTGAACTTGCAATAATGTTCCGCTTGCCCGTGTTCGTGGTGACCCGCAGGATGTGGGTTGAAGTAGCAGATGCAGAAGTGTGGACAGCTGCATGCTTCGATTGCGGTCGCGTTGATCGCCCAGTCCGCCGGCGGAGAAGAATGACCGGCGCTAACCGTGAGAAGGGCGGCAACAATAACCAGAGCGATTTTGTGCATGGAAGCACCCCCTTTCGGCGAGAGTATGCTCCAAATCTAATGAGGGTGCAACAGGTTGCTCCGACCAGCCCGAGGGGCTCGATGAGATGCAGCCGCCTTGAACTGGAAGCATGCTCGTAGTCGTACAGTTTGCCGAAAACTCGATTCGTATCAGGGTATCGCTTTAGCGATACCGTAACTTCCTTGGTTTCGGATGCCCCTTAAGGGGCTGGGCTCCAGCAGCCGAGCCTTTCAGCAAACTCTTCAGCCCCGGTGGTCGCCCTTGCTCGTCCGACGGAGTGTTCCGCAGCCTCCTAAGTCGCCCTTGTCCAATCAGGACTAGTAATCGCTCCCTCGGACGCCGACCGTACCAGAGCCGCATACTTCGCGAACACTCCAGTCTTATATCGTGGCTCTGGAGCCTTCCATTCCGCCATGCGTCGCGCAATTTCAGCGTCGGAAATTTCTAATTCCAGTTTGCGGCTCTTGGTGTCGATTGTGATTTTGTCGCCTTCGCGAATCGCCGCAATCGGGCCGCCCAGCGCTGCTTCTGGAGCGACATGCCCGACCATCAGCCCGCGAGTAGCGCCGCTGAAGCGTCCATCCGTAAGCAGCGCCACACTTTCGCCCAACCCTTCACCGACGATCGCAGCCGTCACGCTCAGCATTTCCCGCATGCCCGGCCCGCCCTTTGGACCTTCATACCGAATCACGACCACATCGCCAGCTTTGATCTGTTTGCTCGTCACCGCCTTCATCGCGGCCTCTTCAGAATCAAACACCCGCGCCGGGCCGGTATGCGATCCGCGTTCGTGTCCGCTCATCTTGACGACGCCGCCTCCCGGAGCAAGATTGCCTTTCAAAATCACCAATCCGCCAGTCGTCTTCAACGGCTTACTTAAAGGAGCAATTACCATCTGCCCAGCCGTCTCCTTCGCAGAACTCGCTTCCTCAGCAAAGGTCTTTCCCGTCACCGTCATCATCGAGCCGTTTACAAACTTGCCGTCCAGTAGGCGCTTGGCAATCAACTGAATGCCTCCAGCAGCGTCCACATCGGCCGCAACATACTTTCCCGCCGGCTTCAGATCCGCCAGCAAAGGCGTCCGCTCGCTCACCCGTTGAAAATCATCGATGTCGAGCGGCAAGCCCATCTCCCGCGAAATCGCCAGCAGATGCAAAACGGCATTCGTCGAGCCGCCTGTAGTAGCCACCCCCGCAATCGCGTTCTCAAACGCCGTATGCGTAAGAATGTCGCTCGGACGAATACCCTTCCTCAGCAGATTCATCACCACTTCGCCGCAGCGGAACGCTACCTCATCCTTCCGTGGATCCATGGCCGGCACGCTGTTGAATCCCATCGGCGACAGCCCGATGAATTCCATCACCGTGCTCATCGTGTTCGCCGTGTACTGCCCGCCGCACGCGCCCGCACCCGGACACGCCACATTTTCCAGCGCCAGCAAATCAGCGTCGCTCATCTTGCCCGCCGCGTTCGCGCCCACCGCCTCGAACACATCCTGAATCGTGACATCCTTGCCGTTGTACTTTCCCGGAGCAATCGTTCCACCGTAAAGCACCAACCCCGGCAGGTTCATCCGCGCCAGAGCCATCGCCGCCGCAGGAATCGTCTTGTCGCAGCCGACAATGCAAACCGCCGCGTCGAACAATTGTCCGCGACAAACCAGTTCGATCGAGTCGGCAATCACTTCGCGGCTCACCAGCGAAGCCTTCATGCCCTCGGTGCCCATCGTCTCGCCATCGGAGATGGCAATCGTGTTGAACTCCATCGGCGTGCCGCCCGCCGCGCGAATCCCTTCTTTCACCTTGGCCGAAAGCCGCCGCAGATGAAAATTGCACGGCATGGTCTCGATCCAGGTGTTAGCCACGGCGATCAGCGGCTTCGCAAGATCCGCGTCCGTGAAGCCAATACCCTTATACATAGCGCGCGCCGGAGCCTGGTCGCGCCCGTCAGTGATAAAGCGACTTTGATGTTTGAGGTCCATGGGAGTAATGCAGACAGTGTAGCGGAAGCGAGAAGGTGTCAGTCGTCAGTCGTCAGTTATCAGTCATCAGTTAAAGCCAGGGTCTTGCCTTCACTGATAACTGAAAACTGATAACTGACAACTCTTCTACGAAGCTTTCTTCTTATCGGCCGGCAGCCACGACATCATCGCGCGCAACTGCTCACCAACTTCTTCAATCTGGTGCTTCTTGGCGCCCTCGCGCAGCTTGGCAAACTTCTTGCCGCCCTTCTTGTTCTCTTCAATCCATTCCTTCGCAAACTTGCCGGATTGAATTTGCTTCAAGATCTTCTTCATCGCCTTGCGCGATTCATCGCCCACCACCACTTCGCCGCGCGTCAGATCGCCATACTCAGCCGTATTAGAAATCGAATAACGCATGCGGCTCAGCCCGCCTTCATAGATCAGATCGACGATCAGCTTCATCTCGTGCACGCACTCGAAGTATGCAATCTCCGGAGCGTACCCCGCCGCCACCAGCGTCTCGAACCCTTTCTGCATCAGCGACGTCAAGCCTCCGCACAGCACCGCCTGCTCGCCGAACAGATCGCTCTCCGTTTCTTCCTTGAAAGTAGTCTGCAGAACTCCAGCCCGCGTCGACCCGATGCCATGCGCATAGCAAAGCGCAAATTCCCGCGCGCGCTTGCTGGCATCCTGATGAATCGCCAGCAGCGACGGCACTCCGCCACCCTGCGCATACACCCGCCGAACCAGGTGTCCCGGTCCCTTCGGCGCAATCATCACCACATCCACATCCTTCGGAGGCTTGATCGTCTTGAAGTGAATCGAGAATCCATGCGAGAAGCCGAGAATCTTTCCTTTAGTCAAATGCGGCTTGATTGCCGATATGTAGAAATCAGCCATCGTCTCGTCCGGCGTCAGAATCTGAATCCAATCCGCCCGCTTCGCCGCTTCAGCCGGAGCGACCACAATCATCCCATCCGCCAGCGCCGTCTTCGCCGACCCTCTCCCCGGATCAAGCCCGACAATCACGTCATATCCGCTGTCGCGCAGATTCTGCGCCTGCGCATGTCCTTGCGAACCATACCCGAAAACGGCAATGGTCTTGCCTTTCAACGCCGACGGATTGGCGTCATTCTGATAAAAAACTGTGGCCACGGAAAACTCCTTCGATGAATAGAATTTATGTTGGCTCGAAAACAAGGCGGCCGAAGTACGGGTGCCGCAGCGAACACAAAACCGACCGATCGGTCGGTCTCAAGAATGCTACTGATCCCGGGCATTGGATGTCAAACGCCCCCCGCAGTGATGATTTCACTCAGAACCCGGTCAATGAGTTCTATAAAAAGGGATGTCAAGAAAAAAAGCTCCGCCTCGAGCGGAGGATCGAGGTTGCTTCTCGAGATCCAGCCCACTGTGTTTCGGTACCCTGAAGATGTTCGGCTTGTGGTCCCGTTCTCGTAAGATTTCTCTGCTGCTGGTGGCAAAGTTCGAGTGTGAAAGACGCGGCAAGCAGGACGATGTCAACCATGGTTCTATCCGAGGCTCGTGGCCTATCGCTATTTCTGGTTATCCGAGGGGGCATAGCGTGTAATGGGTGACTCGGTGCCGAAGCACACGGGGCCGATCTCATTGACTGATACTCACCCTCGAACCGAGCATCTCCAGAACCCGACCGTCCACCACCGGAGAAAACCGCGAGATGGGAAGCCTGTTCCTCAGAGATGCTCAAACGGTTTGTCGCTGCAATTGTTGGGCGTCGAACTCCACTCCTTTCTTCCAGATCGTTAAACTGATCGCGGCCATCTTCCGTGCCAAGGTGAGACGGGCCATCGTCGGCCGCACCCCTTTCTCCACCCGAGCCACATAAAAGTCGCGCAGGGGACCAGGACGTGTGCTGGCAGAGATGGCAGCACTTTTGAAGAGATTCTTCAGATCTCGATTGTGGTTGTCATTCAGTCCGCGTACGGTCATGCGCTCGCGGTTGCGTTGCAATTTGCCTCGTACGGAGCGGTACTCGCCACTGTCGTGAGTCTCGACCGCGAAACCGCTGTAGGCCCAGAGCTGTCGCTTGGTACGGAAACGGTGCGGGGTCTGCAGCAAGGCCACCAGCAGGGCCGAGCGAATCGGACCGATCGAAGGAATCTGGCGAAGTAACTTCACAGCCGAGTGCTTGTGGCTCTCCGCCAGTAACTCGCGGCGTGCTTCCAGGCGCACCGGTTGCAACAGATCCAGCTGCTGATAGAGCCGTTCAGCGCGAACCCGAACTCCTGGTTCAGCGATCTTAGCTAACCACTCGGCGCGATGACGTGGAGCGTAGACGGTTGTGCCAGCGCAGGGAATCGCCCAGCTGCGGTACAGCGCTTTGATACGATTCATGACGCGGGTGACATCTTGGGTGATGGTCAGATAACTGCGCCCCAATTCTTTCAAGGTGCGAACCCCATGCTCTCCGTGGTAGACGGGATGAAGTTGGTTGCCCCGTAACAACTCGGCCAGTTTGCGCGCGTCGATCCGGTCGCTCTTGTTGCCATCCTTCAAAAGAGCGTTTTTTCGTGGATCGCAGACCACGAGCCGGCTCACGTGGGGTTTCAGAAGATCGTGTAACCAGGCAGCGGACGTGCCTTCCTCGAAGGTCAGCGACAGAGTTCCGTGCAATCCTCGGATGAACTCGACAATCGTGGCCGCTTTAGTCTCCAGCAAGCATTCCATGATCAGCTTGCCACCAGCATCCATCACGGCGACCGAGATGGTGGCTTGGTGCACGTCCATGCCGATATACTTTTCCTGACTCATAAAAGACGCTCCTTTTCGCTAGGTTGGTGATCCGAACAATCTCAACCTACCGCAAAGTGGGCGCCTTTTTATATTGCGTGTAATCGGGATTTATCGCCAATCGACACTTCGAGGTGGAACCATCTTCCTCAGATTCATCGACCTGCCGTAACCCCAGTCCTAAACCGTCGGACTGCCTAACGCGCTCGAACAGTCTTCCTAATTTGCTTCGCGCGAGCCTTTTGCGGGTTGCTGATGAACGATCCCGTCAGTAAATAGATCTGGTCGTCCTTGAAATTGAGCGCTAGTCCATTCGATCCCCATCGAATGAAGCGGCCCAGCGGATTGAATCCCGGCAGTGCAGTAGTCGGGAACGGAACCCAGCCGACGCGAACATAGTGGGTCATATCGAAGATATCGATGGTGTAGTTTGAGTTTTCCTGCCAGATGTACTGCGTCAGAACGAACACGGAGTCGAGCGACGAATCCGGAGTCATCGGGCCGCCTCCTTCGATAAGACCCGCTGGCAATCCCGTGGCCGGATTGATCACGTGGAATCCGTCGCCGGAATAGACGAGACCGTTGGTCGAGTCATATTGAATGCGCCCAGGCTCGTTCCAGAACACGGAGGGATAGTCGTGCTGCAGCGTTATTCCTGACGAACTGACAGCGAACGTATAAAAATCAAATGATGTTACGTCGCTATTGGCTCCGTATATTTGCGTACCGTCGGAATTCCACTGGATGGAATCGGCGCATTGCCCGTACGGAACTCCACATCCAACGCTGCTGTTAGGTCTCGCCGCGGAATCGTCGTAAATCGTTATCCCGCCCTGCGAGGCAGGATCCACATTTTTTGCGCCCTTCGAAACAGCCGTCGTGCCTGGAACTCCCGGCTCAACCTGGATGTCGAGGGCGAAGTAGGGATCACCGGTTTCGTAGTCGCCAAGCGAATAGCTGATATCCGGGGTCAAGGACGGAAGAATGAATCGCTGAACGGAGCCAGCGCCATCCATCCCGACGTACAGATACTGACTGTTGTCAGAAATCGCGGTCACATTAGGCTCGTTCCCTGCCTGGCAATTTGTGATTGCGAGGCTGGTTGGGTTTAGCACACAAACCTGATTCGCATTTGCTGTTGCAGAACTCGGAATCGAAATGTAAAACACCTGATTCACTGGGTCCCACACCATGTCGTTCGTGGACTGATTTAGCGCGGTGGGCTGATACAGAATCTGAAATTGCGCTGCATTGGACACCACGCCGCCTGGCGTCACGACTGTGACTTGGGCATAGCCAGGAGTTGTGAGATCTGAAGCGTTGACTTGGGCGGCTAAGAACCCTTGAGAAGTGTTGGTGCGAGGGCTCCCGTTCCAGTTCACCGTGTCTGAATTGTTCAGCCAATATCCACTCAAATCCACGAGGAGTCCGGCGCTGCCAGCAACCGCTGAATTTGGATTCAACGCGATAATCGACGGAATGGACGGTACCGAATAATCTACGATCGTAAACGTTAGCGCGTTCGAGGTGCCTCCGCCCGGACTCGGCGTGGACACACTCACTGTCGCCGTGCCCGCGTTCTGCACATCGGAAAGGTTGATCTGGGCTTGCACTTCGGTGCTCGAAATCAGTTCCGTTTGCCGCGGACTTCCGTTCCACTCGACCGTGGAGAGCGAGACAAAGTTGCTGCCCGTCACAGTCAAGGTGATTCCGTTCAGCCCGGTGTAGCCAGCTTCTACAGAACTGGGGTTTAAGGCTGTAATTGCGGGGGCCGGATTGGAGTCCTGCGGGCCAGCCATCAGGCGCCGTGGCCTAATCTCTCGCCGGGGGCGAACTTCTGGTAGGACCTTCTGTCGCGACCGAATGACTGGTTTTGGCCAACTCCTCATCACCGGGAACAAGTTGCGCTGTCCTCCACCGTTCTTCGCAGCATCGCCGCTTACAAATGAGCTGTTGATGATGTAGACAAAACCGGCATCATCGTTGAAAGCCAGCCCGCTCGCGCCCCAGCGAATAAACTGCAGCGGATAACCCTGCACATTAGCAATCGTTATCTCGGATAAGGGCGCAAAAGTCGTGAGATTAAAGGATTCTATGGTGAAATTGGTCGAACCAGCCTGGCTCGGCGTCTGACCGAAGAAGAATGCGCGGTTCAGAGTCGAATCCGGGACCATATAACCGGACGCCGGGAATTGCCCGACGTGCTGGCCAGTGGCGGGGTTTATGACATAGCCATCGTCGGTATAGGCATAGTGTGTGCCGTTGTCATAATGCAACCGGACGTAAAAGTCGGAGAACTCGTTGGGATCATCATGCGCAAGAGTCACTCCCCCTGAGCCCACACTCAGAACATAAAAATCGAAACTGGAGATCTCATTGTTGATCGCGTAGACCTGAGTGTCAGATCCCCATCGCAGCGAATCATATAAATCTCCGGACGTATCTGCGATTGTCGAGCGCTGCGTCGCGTCGTCGAAAATCGCCATCCCGCCCAGGGCAACCGGGCTTACGTTGAACGCTCCGCGCGAAACTGCCGTGGTGTGAGGCAGACCTGGCGCAACCTGCAGGTCCAGGCCAAAGAAAGGCCCTTCCGGATACGAGCCTGCCCCAAGCGAGTAATTGGTGTCGGGCGATAGGCCGGGTAGTATGAACCGCTGAACCGAGGAGGAACCGTCCAGTCCCGCATACAAGAATTGGCTGTCATCGGAGATCGCCAGCACGTCCGGCTCGCTGCCAGCGAACTGCGTTGATTGGATGCTTCCGCTAGTCGGATTCAATACCGCTATCGTATTCCCGTTAGCCGAGGCCAGGCTCGGGACCGAGAGGTAGATCACCTGATTGACCGGGTCCCACACCATGTCATTTGCTAGTTGGCTTACCACCAAAGGCGTGGAGCTGAAGCCATTGATGGCGAACTGAAGCGATGTGGAACTTCCCCCTCCCGGGCCAGGATTTACTACTACCACCTCCGCGACTCCCGGATTTGAAAGATTCGAGGCTGGAACCTGAGCTTCCAGGTACGAGTCCGAAAGGTAACTGGTTGTCAACGCTGCTCCATTCCATTGAATCACCGATGTAGGGATGAAGTTCGAACCGTACACAGTAAAAATGATGTCGGCGCTACCAGCATTGACCGAACTTGGATTGGAGGCCTGAAGCTGAGGCGCAGGATTGGAGGTCGGATTAATCGTAAACTCCGCCGATCCCGAGTTTCCTCCGCCGGGGCTCGGATTCGTGACGCTCACCGCTGCCGAGCCAGAGTTCGCAATGTCGGCCGAGGTGATTTGCACCTGTAACTGCGTGCCTGATGTATATGTCGTCGTCCGCACACTGCCATTCCATTGAACGCTGGATGAGGAAATGAAGTTATACCCTGTAATCGTCACCGTGAATGCAGCCCCGCCTGCGTTAGATGTGTTCGGGCTGAGAGAAACAATGGCCGGCACTGGGTTAGAAGGCGGAGGCGGAGGCTGACCGCCTGATCCTGACGATCCACCGCCACAAGCAACTAGAAGTTGGGAAAGGATGACAGCGGCCAGTGCCAAAGCTTCTCTGTAGCGACGCGCAACACACCTCATTTTTCTCTACACTCCTGCGGCGTCGAGCAAGGATACCGCAATTCCTCGCGATGGTCACGCGAGATATTACCGTAACTCCGGGGCAAACGCCCGTTGCGGCGAACCCGACGAAGTGATCTCTGCATCAGGCTCCTAAAGTGGGGGGAGAGGTTCAAACTAGGCTTCTATTGCGGCACAACAGTTCGCTTACGAGAACAGGCCATTACACTCAGAACCCCCACAGGGGGCAGGGTTGTGAGTGTAATCGGGATTTTTCGCCAACCATTACACCAAAGGTGTAAACTGCCGGGGAAATGGCGGGCAGTCGAATTGCGATATTTTCAAATTGGGTAGGCAAAAGTAGGCTGCGCCGCTTCGCCGCCTTACTCATCTTCTGGGTAATCTTTGATCAGCTTTTCGGGTACGTTTCCCACGGCATTCTCGGCTGGTCACGCCAATCGTGGGCTCACTCGGTCTTTTACGGAGTGTGGATGGCCCTATGGTTCACTGTTTTTTTAATGTGGCGAACCGGCAGCTGACAACGGGTTCACTCGGTCGTGTTAGCGAGTGAAATCGGGATGTTACATCAACTGAGGCGCCTCAGTCACCACCCGCAAGAGTTTCACTGTTTCTCGGACGGTGTTGAATGGCCCGGATTCGAGTAGCACTGCGCTAACGAGTCCGCAACCCAAGGCAGGGTCCGATATCGCGGTTCGATTCTGACTGCGCGTTCAAAGCCAAACGCGGCTTCTTGATATCTCCCCAAGTGGAAACAACAGAGCGCCTTGTGTGCGTGGGGATAGGCTCGGTTAGGGGACATTTGAAGTGCTGCGTCGAACACGGAGATGGCTTTCTCGTACAACCCGAGTCTCCCATAGGTCCAACCGAGCAGGAAGTACGCCAGCAGGTGTTTGGGACGAAGGTCGATCGCCGATTGGAGATGATCTGCTGCAAACCGATGATAACCAAACCAGCCCAGCAACCTGCCAAGCGACAAATGCCATCGCCAGCGCATACTGATCAGTACGGAGTTCTGTAGCCCGAGATTGGATTTCATCTGCAACAGCAGTTTACCAACGTCCGGCCACGTGAAATTGTCACTAGGAATCCCGAAAAAAATCGCTCAGTTGACGAAAACAGGCGTTAGCACTCATTGACCTTTACCCTCTTTCGAGGTCTTGACTTAACCCTGCCATCGCCCAACCATGAAAGCAGCGCACACCGCGCCGAACTTCTGATTCTTTGACAACGGATAAAACGCGGCTCAGTCTCATACTTCTCCTCCGCCCTCGGCGTTTCGGCGGATGGTTAAGTCTTTACTTTTGAGGACTTTACCTCTAACCCCAATCCGCTCAGGACTTTGCAGGAGTTTGTCCCTAAAGTCTTGATTTCAATAGACCGGGAGGGGGGTAGGGGGGGTACCCCCTATGAATCGGCAAACGGCGCCCGATCTCAAAACTCTAGATACGACCCGCGACTCGAATGCGGCCCCGTCGTTCCAGTCGCAGGAAGTAAGCCTTCTTCAACTCCGTGTAGGCTTTCCCAAGCAGCTTCGGTCAATGCCGGATCAGCTCCAACAATCTCGCGGATCATCTGCCACGCCGCCAGATTGAGCGCTCCCTCAGGAGCCGGACCCATCGCCAGCGACACCGAACACTGCGGACAGAAACAAATTCGCTGCGCGGGAGATTTCTGCCGCGGCTTCACTCCCGTCGTCTGGGCGAACACGAACACCGCCACGGACTTTTGTCCGGCCTCAAGCTCGCGATTACAGCGAAGACAATATAGGTGGTCCAATCGGTTGAATCCCCACAAGAGGTTGGTCGTCGTCAGTTGTCAGCAAAGACGGTTGGTTTTGATTTCGCTGATAACTGAAACTGACAACTGAGAACTCTTGCACACCGCTACTTTCTCCAACTCGCTGCCGATGGCACAAGTATGCAGAAGGATTCCCATGTGGACCGCCGTGTTCTGATTTTGGGTGGCGCAGCGCTTCAGCGCTGCGATTATGCGCCTCCTTCTGACGCGGCTTTAGCCGCTGAGGGAACGAGCCGGAACCAACCTGTGCTCTAGTCAAAAGCCGACCGCATCACGCACTCTAATGGCGATGGGAACAGGTTCCGCAGCAAGAGTCTCCCGGACGAAAACGCACCGCCAGCAGGTCGCCGCCGTTTGCTACCGCATCCGCGGCAGCCATCTAGAATTTCTCCTGGTGCAGACCAGCGGCGGACGTTGGATCTTCCCCAAAGGTGGAGTAGAACCCGGCCGCACTCACGCCGAATCAGCCGCTCTCGAAGCTTTTGAAGAAGCTGGCGTTCACGGACGTATCGAGAAGATTGCATTCACTCGCTATTACCGCCGCAAGTCCGCGCAATCTCCCACAAAAGAGGAACCAGCAGTCTCCGCTCATCTCTGCGAGGTTTCACGTCTCGAACGCCCGCAGGAATCGAATCGGCATCCGAGCTGGTTTTCCGCCGACAAGGCCAAGCAGCGTCTGCGAAAAGACCGCGCTCCGGAAATCGGAGCCGAACTGCTCCGCGTCGTCGATAAAGCCGCTGCCCGCATTCAGCGCCTGCACAGCGCAATCCCTGCGCCCGCCCACGCACACATCGATCCTCTGCGAAAAGTTCGTTTCGAAGCTCACGAAGACCCGCGTTTCTACGAAGGCCTGCGACAAGCCGTGCTCGCCCGCTATCTTCTTCCCCGACCGCAATTGCGGTTGGGCAGTGGAGAAGCTACCTCCGCCGAAGCCGCCGCCAAAATCACCTCGATCGATAGCAAGAGGCGCACGCACAAAAGCTAGCCCTTCGTCTAGCAGCCGGACAACACTCGGCTGCATGCACCACGGTGAAAGAGCGGCCCTTCAGGGCCGCGTAAATCGCCTCGAACCTCTGAGGGCTTCAGCCCTGGTGATCACTTTTCCTTCATCCGACGGAGTTTTTCCCGCAACCTGCAGGAAGCGGTCTAGTGCTCATCAACCTGAAACACTGCAGTGGTAAACTGCCTTCCCATGCTGGAAGTCAACGGCCTCACAAAAAGCTACGGCAAACTCGTAGCCGTGAACGGCGTAACATTCCGCGCCGACGCCGGAAAAACTATCGGCCTCCTCGGCCCGAACGGCGCCGGCAAGACAACCACTGTCTCCATCATCGCCGGATTGTTGAACCCCGATTCAGGGGAAGTCCTCATCGAAGGCAAGCAAGTCAAAAGCGATACCGATCCCGTCAAGCTGAAGATCGGTCTCGTCCCGCAAGACATGGCTCTCTACGACCAGCTCTCCGCCCGCGATAACCTGACTTTCTTCGCCGCCCTGTATTCCATCGCGGGCACGAAAGCGAAACAAGCGATCGACGCCGCTCTCAATCTCGTCGGTCTCGCCGATCGCGCCTCTGACAAAGTGAAAACCTTTAGCGGAGGCATGAAGCGCCGCCTCAACCTCGCCGCGGCTCTGCTTCACGATCCACAGATCCTGCTTCTCGATGAGCCGACCGTCGGAGTCGACCCACAAAGCCGCAACGCCATCTTCGACAACCTCGAATCCCTCAAGAAGCTCGGCAAGACTCTCATCTACACCACGCACTATATGGAAGAAGCCGAGCGCCTCTGCGACCGCATCGTCATCATCGATCACGGTAAAGTGATTGCCGACGACACACTACAGGGACTCCACAAGCTATTGCCCGTCACCAACGTGATTGCCGTTGAACTCGACGCGCCAGACGGGTTCAAGCCCGAACAGATGCTGACGCTCCCAGAAGTCAAATCGGTCACGTTGACCCAAAGCACCCTCCGCGTCGGAGTTCACGATCTTTCCCGAGGCGCGCCCGATGTCCTTCGCTGGCTGTCCGAAAACGGGCATTCCTATCACCAAGTCGCCAGCGAGCAGCCCGATCTGGAGACCGTCTTCCTTACTCTCACCGGAAGGAGCCTTCGAGACGCATAATGATTCCCATTCCTGGCTCTGGTTCGAAAAGATCTCAAACTGTTCTTCAACGACCGCCGAGCTGTGGTGGTTGGAATCCTGGTGCCGATCGTGTTGGCCGCCTTCTTCGGCTACCTCTTCGGCGGCCAAGGCGGCAACGCCGAGACCAGCAGAGTACACGTGCTGGTGATCGACCAGGACGCGAGCGACATCTCGCGCGGCCTGATCACCAGTCTCGCCGATAACAAGTCGCTCGATGTGAAGCCGTCCCCTCTAGACATCGCGCGCGAAACGGTGCGCAAGGGGAAAGCGGCAGCAGCAATCATCATTCCGAAAGACTTCGGTCGCGACGCCGGACGCGCGCTCTTTACCGGTGCCAACAAACCGGACCTCGGCGTGCTCTACGACCCTTCCCGCAGCATTGAACTCGGCATGCTCAAAGGCATGCTGACTGGCGCGGTCATGCAAACCGTCAGCAAGGAGATGTTCAACGGCAACAGCGGACGCGAGGTCGTCAACGAGTCTCTTACACAAGTCGAGAACAACCCACAAATTCCGCCGGGAGAGCGGAAAGCCCTGCACGACCTGCTGGGCAACGTAAACGAATTGAACGCACAGCGAGACCGCGAAGCCGCAGCTGGCCAAATACCGGTTTCCGGCGGCTTGACGATGCCCTATCAAACGCAGGAGGAAGCAATCACCTCGGGCAACAACGTCGCTTACAACGGCTACGCGCATTCCTTCGGAGGCATGGGCATTCAGTTCATCCTCTTCATGGGCCTCGACGTCGGCATCGCGCTGCTGATGCTCCGCCAGACCGGCCTCTGGCAGCGCCTTCGCGCCGCGCCGCTTTCCCGCACCATGCTCCTCGGCAGCCGCACTGTGAGCGCCTCCCTGATGGCTGGTTTCATTCTGCTCGTACTCTTCAGTTTCGCCCGTGTCGTCTTCGGAGTCCGCATCCTCGGCAGCTTCCCCGGCTTCGTCGGAATCTGCGCTGCCTTCTCCCTGATGACCGCCGCCTTCGGCCTCATGATCGCCGCGCTCGGTGAGACCGTCGAGGCAACGCGCGGCTACTCCATCATGGCCACGCTCTTCATGGTCATGCTCGGCGGCGCATGGGTGCCGACTTTCGTCTTTCCGGCATGGCTCCAGAAACTGACCGTCATCGTCCCAACTCGCTGGGCAATGGATGGTCTGGACAGCATGACTTGGCGCGGTTTGGGATTCTCGGCGGCCGTTGCGCCCATCGGTGTTTTGTTATTCTTCACGCTGCTCTTCGGCGCGGTCGCAGTGATGCGATTCCGCTGGGGAACCGAGTGAATGGCCGGAAGCCCCTTTCCGCGATACCATCTAACGAATGCTTCGCGAAGCGACCATTGAGCCTCGTCAGGAACCGCGCCAGGAAATCCTGCGCACCGCAGCCCGCCTGTTTCAGCAGCAAGGTTATGATGCCACCTCAATGAATGATGTCGCGGCCGCGCTCAAACTCTCCAAAGGCGGCCTCTATCACCACTTTCAGTCCAAAGACGAGATCCTCTTCCACATCATGTCGCACGCGATGCAGATCACCGAAGATCGTGTGATCAACGTGGTCCGGCGCATCGACAGTTCCACCGCCGCCGGAACCGAAGAACGCCTGCGAACGCTGATCCGGCTCCACATTCAGGTCGTGCTCAGCCCTGAAGACCGCGAGATCACGGTCATGCTGCACGAGAATCATCCCCTGCCGCCTGCTCTTCGCCGCAAGATCAACGGACGCAAGAAAGATTACGTCCACTTTGTCGAGAATCTCGTAGCCGACGTCCAGCGCAAACGCAATTCTCCGGCCACAGTTACGCCGCGCGCTGCCGCCTTTGCCCTAGTCGGCATGATCAACTGGATCTACCAGTGGTATAAGCCCGACGGCCCGCTAACCGGCGATGCGCTGGTGCAGCAATACACCGACATCTTCTTTCGCGGAGCAATCGGCTAGCTCTTAGTTCTCAGTTCTCAGTTCCGAGTTCCCAGTGAGGACGCTTCCCCGTCGTTTTAGTGAGAACCGAGAACAGAGAACGGTCTTATGGCGAATCTCTTCCACATCGACGACTTGGCCGATAAACGAGGAGAAAGAGCCAAGGCCTACTTCGAATTCCTCCGCGTCCCTGCGATGAGCGCCGGTATCTACATCCTGCCAAAAGACGGCACCGACCCCCAGAAACCGCACCACGAAGATGAGATGTACTACGTAATCCGCGGTCGGGCCCGCATGCAAATCGACTCCAACCATTCCAGCGTCCAGTCCGGTTCCATAATTTTTGTCGAGGCGGAACTTGAACACCGCTTCTATGACATCGAAGAAGAACTCGAAGTCCTCGTTTTCTTCGCGCCGGCGGAACAAGAATGATGCTCACCCGAGCGTGCCTAGACATAACGCTCTCGCCCGATATCCAACGCCGCTTTTTTACCTTCCGTTGACAACTCTGCAAGGACGGGCTGCTACTCTGCCGTCCAAGTCATAGCGACCCCATTCCCGCGTGCACAGCGGCACCATGAGGTAGTACGAATGAAACGAGCAAGCACTGCGCCGTATCGAGTGGTTCTCTTCCTGTTTTGCATGGCCGCTGCCGCAGCCACAATGCAGCCGAAGATGTCTGCCCAAACCGGCGGATGGCTCACGCACTCACACGATGAGCAACACACGGCGCTCTCCACGGTTCAGTCCCAACCGTTAAGCAAAATTCACTGGCACGTGCCCGTCGACTTGGCTCCTCCGCAAGGCGAAATCTTGATTCACTATGGTTCGCCCCTGATCACCGCGGCCAATACGGTGCTCGTACCGGTGAAGACAGGCGCCGACAGCTTCCGCGTAGAAGCTCACAACGGTGCAACTGGCAAGCGCCTCTACACGCTCAACACAAAATACGTGGCTCCAAGCGCAAGCTTCTTCCCCGGACTGGGACCCACGATTTTCGGCAGCCAGCTTTTTGTCCCCGACGTTGCCGGGCGAGTGATCGCGCGACAGAATCCCGATCAAGCCAAAGGGGCAATCGCGCACCTATATTTTTATGGGGTGAAGAACTATCAGAAGGATCCGACCGCTTACGCGCAGAACATACAGATCGACACTCCGCTCACTACCGACGCGAATGGGAACCTCTACTTTGGATTCCTCGTTCTTGGCGCTACTCCGCTGAACCTGCAAAGCGGCTTGGCGCGTATCGCTCCCGACGGCGCAGGAACGTTTGTTTCCGCCGCCACCGCCAGCGGAGATCCATCTATGACCCAGGTCGCGATCGGTGCAGCGCCCGCGCTCTCTCCCGATGGCACCCTTCTATACGTCGCGGTCGACGATGGAGGCGCCGGATACTTGCTGGCTCTGAAAAGCACCACACTTGCGCTCGTGCATCGCGTTCGTTTGACCGATCCCTCGTCAGGATTGGATGCGGATCTCTGCGACTGCAGTTCCGCCACTCCAACGGTAGGTCCCGACGGCGACGTTTACTTCGGAGTGTTGGAGAATCCGTTTCCCAATCACAATGACCGCGGCTGGCTGCTGCACTTCAACAGCGACCTGTCGAAGACGAAAACTCCCGGCAGCTTCGGCTGGGACGACACGGCTTCCATCGTGCCCGCCTCCGTGGTCTCCAGCTATCACGGCAGCTCCAGCTACCTCTTGATGACGAAATACAACAACTACGGCGGCGTTGGCACAGGTGATGGGCACAATCGCATTGCCATCCTCGACCCGAACGCCACCGAAAAAGACCCCATCATTCCCGCAACGCTGGTCATGAAAGAGGTCATCACAATTCTCGGCGTCACGCCTGATCCGAATTACCCGGGAGGAGTAAAGGAGTGGTGCATCAACACCGCTGCGATCGATCCCTTCACCAAGTCGGTTCTCGCCAATAGCGAAGATGGAAACCTCTACCGGTGGGACCTCACGTCGAACACGTTGTCGGAGGTGATTACCCTTTCAACCGGCGTCGGCGAGGCGTACACGCCAACCGCGATTGGCAGCGATGGCACAGCCTACGCCATCAACAAGGCCGTGCTCGACGCCATCGGACACTGAACGAACCACGCTGTGCCATAGTCTCCTCGTAGAGACGCGGCTTGCCGCGGCGGCGCGTGGTCGCCCTACGCGCCCGCCTTCGCCGGCACCCAATAAACCTCTTCCCGCAAATTCTCTTTCGTAAATCCAATACGCTTCAGAATGCCCTTGCTGTGCTCGACCATCTCCGGATGCCCGCACAGATACCCGACGGTGTTCGCCGCGCCACATCCCCACTGGTCGGCATACTTGCGGATCAATTCGTCGACACGCCCAACTTCGCCCCGCCAATTCTCGTCGTCCCACGGACGGCTCACCGTAAACACGCACTGGAACCACGGCGTTTGTTTCGCAATGTTTTCCAGTTCCTCGCGATAACCAAATTCCCACGACCGGCTCGCGCCATGCAGCAGATACAATTTGTGATCGCCTGAGAACCTGCCGTCTTTCCTGTCCCTAAACAGCGTTCGCACATAGCTGACGAACGGAGCGACTCCAGTGACTGTGCTCACCATGAGGTGATTGGTGCGTTGCGGCTGCGCGGTATCGAGGGTAAAACGTCCTTTAGCAGACTTGCGCACCAGTACTTCATCCCCCATCTGCAGGTCATAGAGCGGTGGCGTAGTCTCGCCGTTCGGCACTAGTTCGAAAAAGAACTCCAGCTCCTTTTCATAGGGAGAAGACGCAATCGAGTAAGGACGCTCCAGCCGTCGCGTGTCCTTTTCCACTCCCAGTGTGGCGTATTGACCCGCCGCGAAAGTAAATTCTGCCCCAGGATCGACCCGGACCATCCAGAGATCCGGCGCAAAGTCGGTGCGCTTGGTGATACGACCCCGATAATGTTTATCGTCCAATAGCATTCGGAATCCTTGAGCAGACCAGTGCAGCCGTCAACCGGCCTCTAAGCCAGTTAAGGAGCAACCCAGGCACCACACTCCAACAGACCTGCCCGGTCGATTACCAATTCAATTTTTAGATTGGAGCAATCAGGGAAATGATTCCAAGGGCGAGGGTCAGGCTCCGCTTCCGGGCGCAAGATTTCGCTTGACAATGTACTAGTATACTAGTACATTGATCGCAATGAGTTCCCGCTTAGCCATCTTCCGTTTTCGGCTTGATCTTCAAAGCGGTGTGCCCGTTTATCGACAGATCATAGACCAGGTACGCGGCGGGATTGCTTCCAGCGCGCTTACTGTTGGGGACCAACTGCCTACCGTGCGACAACTTGCGGTTGATTTGTCCATCAATCCTAACACTGTGGTTCGCGCCTACCGCGAACTCGAACTCGGTGGATTGCTGGAAACGCACCAGGGAACGGGCACGTTCATCAGTGCGCAGAAGATGCGTGGCGGAGGAGCAGAACGCGAGCGCCAGTTAGCCCAGATCGTTGGAGATTGTGTGGCACGCGCTGGAGCCGCTGGCTTTACCGTCGAGGATCTAATCGAACAGTTGCACGGTTTCGCTCAAGAACAAACTCGCAGGAGATGACCATCATGATCAGGAAAGTCGATTTTTCACAGATGAATGGCGTAGCAGTCACAGCCTTCGTAATCTGCCTCGTCGTCGGAGCATTGCTCGGCAGTCTGATGCATCAGCCTTCGCTGATCATCGTGGGCGCTCTGCTGGGCCTGTATCTGTTGTTCGCCATCAAAGTCGTGCGACAGTGGGAGAAAGTTGCGCTCCTGCGCCTCGGCCGGTACGTCGGTCTTCGCGGGCCGGGCATCTTCCACATTATTCCTGTGATTGAGACTCTCAGCCCCTTCGTGGACCAGCGCGTTCGCGTGGCCAATGTAACCGCGGAGTCCACGTTGACCCGAGACACGGTCCCTGTGAACGTGGACGCGATCGTTTTCTGGCTTGTATGGAATGCGGAGAAAGCGATCCTCGAAGTCGAGAATTTTCTCGAGGCAATCAATATGAGTGCGCAAACCGCGCTCCGTGAGTCTATCGGCCGTCACGAACTCGCGCAGATGATTACCGAACGCGAGACGCTGGGACGCGAACTGCAGCGCATTCTTGACGAGAAAACGAATCCTTGGGGAATCACTGTCCAGTCCGTGGAAGTCAGAGACGTAAGAATTCCGCAGGGTTTGGAGGACGCCATGTCCCGGCAGGCTCAGGCCGAACGCGAGCGGCAGGCGCGAATCATTCTGGGCCAAGCAGAAAAGGAAATCTCCAACAGCTTCGTGCAGGCCGCGGCCGACTACGCCGAAAACCCGGTCGCACTTCATCTGCGGGCTATGAATATGTTGTATGAAGCCATCAAGGAAAAGGGCTCGATGGTGATCGTGCCATCGTCAGCGGTCGAGACGATGGGGCTCGGAGGGACCCTGGCCACAGCGTCCCTTGGCGGAGCAAAACCGTAACCATCCAAACTAAATAGATCGAAAGGAGCAGGACCTATGAACCATCTACTCGAATTGTGTCTCGTCACAACCTTAGCGACCATTATTACAACTCACGGCGCTGCCCAGTCGAATGCCGGGGCTCCTCCGCCGATGCAAAAAGGAATCAGTGTGCAGTTGCCCGTGACCACCAGCGCCACGGCGATCCCCGAGGCAGACCAGCCGGAGGCGTTAGTCGTGAGTATCACGAGTGACGGCAGCATGTACGTAGGAGTCAAGCGGGTCATCCCTGCCGCCTTGCAGGAAACCTTAAAGGTCGCCGTGGCGAATCGGAATGACAAGACACTTTATTTCAAAGCGGATGCCCGTATTCCTTACGCCAACGTAGTGACGGTCATCGACGCCGTACGTACGTCGGGAGTCGAAGTGCTGAACCTGCTGACAGCACAGCCCGAATCACGGGCGCCAGGAAGTGCAGTGCCGCCGAAAGGGATACGCATTTGCCTGGTCAGTCATTGTACAGAAGGTCAATGACGATGCACCGGTTTTACTAAGAATTAAGAACTCAAAAAAAACAGCCCGCAAGCTCTTCAGCCTGCGGGCCGTTTCGGTGGACTGTTTGGGATTGACTGAGGTGGTCACTCTCGTGGCCCCTCGCTCGTTCCGGTGCCGGTCACAACCTGTGCCCGGCGGATCAGACTTTATCAATCAGCCCATACTCACGGATTGTTTGCGAGAGATTGTTCCCGATTCCCCCGACCAAAGGTTCCTCGAGAACTCCGCTTAGAGCAACCGCCCTAAGACTCAGCCACCTCACCTGGTCTGGTGTTGATACTTCTACTATGTGAATCAGAACTTATCATCCGACCACCTCCTTTCCGGTGTAAGCGCAGAGTACAAAAAAAGGCCGCCCGCCGTCAAACCTCACCTGCAAAGTGTGCCACGGGTGACAATAGTCCCCGATTCCAGCGCACCAGACGGCAGCCGCAGAGCGGCGACAGCCGTTAGCCCAGCGCATAAGCGCTGGGTAAGAGTCGGAGAATGACTGAGTCCCGGAGGGACGACACTCTATCCACACAACCCTCCGTACATGCACGCCAGATACCTACCTTCGTTCCGCCTCATTCCCTAGACTCAAAACATCCCTGCCAAGGCAGGGAGGCTATCCCCAAGTCATTGATCTTTAAGAAATTGTCACAAGAACCGCGCCGGATGGCATCTGAGCTGTTTCTGAGAACTGAGAACTGAGAACTACCTTCAGCCCTTCCACTGGTAAGCGCCCGGCTGCACCAGCCCGATATGCGCCAGCACCCGGTTCGCAAATTCCTGGGCCATAGAGTCGGGACTCGCCGGATGGTTATAGAAGGTGGGAATCAGCGGAAAGATCGTCGCGCCCGCATCCGCTGCCAGCGACATGTTCCGGATGTGAATCTTGTTGAGCGGTGTCTCCCGCACGCACAGCACCAGCGGACGGCTTTCCTTCAGGCTCACATCAGCGGCTCGTTCGATCAGGCGCGAAGCAGTGCCGTTGGCAATGCGGCCAAGCGTCCCGACGCTACAGGGGATTATGACCATGGCGTCCGAAGGATACGACCCGCTGGCCACGTTCGCTCCGATGTCGGCGTTCGATTGCTGCTGAATCTTCGCGGAAGGCGCGCCGATGATCTGACGGAGAAGGTCCGAGCGGCCTTCGATTTTCAGTTCTTCGGCCAGCACCCGCAGACCGCTGTCCGACGCAATGAAGTTTACCGTCTTCACCCGAGAATCGCGTTCTACGGTCAGTAGAAACTGCTTCAAGAATATGGATCCGCTCGCTCCAGTGGTGGCAACGGTCAGATTTTCCGGCACTCCAAGAGCTGGCGGCAAATTTAACGCTCCTTAAGGCATCCAACGCCCAGTCGAAAGCTGAGGATAGGGATGCCAGAAAGGCAAGTCAAGGCGGGGAACTTGCGATTTTCGTCCAAGCGTCATTCGAATCGAAGACGAATCTAAAGATTATCGGCGATCAGCGAGCGACGAATAGCGAACGACTAACGACAAACGACCAACGACAGATCTGATGTCCACAACTGGCATATTACGAGCGCGGCGTAGCGCCGCCCAACTCCACGCCCTCGCCAGCGTCGAACGTGAGATTCGTGCGATCGATCCTGCCGGCGGCCGCAAGTACCTCCGCGACTTTTACGACGCCTACCGCTCCTACGAAGCGGTCCTCACCGCCGACGACGTCCGGCGCGAAATTACGCGCTCGGGAATCGTCCTGGTTGGCGACTACCACGCCCTGCCCAATTCCCAGCGCTATCTGGCGTCGCTCCTGCGTGATCTGAAGAACCACCAGCGTCCCGTCGTCCTGGGACTCGAGACGATTTTTTCTCGCGACCAGCACATTCTCGATGAATGGCAACGCGGCGAAATCGACGAAGACGAGTTCCGCCAGCGCATTCGCTTCGACCTCGATTGGGGATATGACTGGGCTCCTTTTTACGAATTGCTTTCCGCTGCCCGCGACCAGGGTGCCAGCGTTTGCGGACTCGACTGCATGCCTCGCGAAGACCTTCGCAAAATCGGCGCCCGCGATCGTCACGCCGCCGACAAGATCGCTGAACTTCGCCGCCAGCATCCCGACGCGCTGATCCTCGTCCTGTTCGGCGAGTCCCATCTCGCGCCACACCATTTACCGGCATTGCTCGAGCAAAGGCTTCCCACGGAACCGGTTCTCTCGGTCCTGCAAAATATCGACGCCCTCTATTGGCGCGCCGCCGGAGAAGCGCTCGACCACGTCGAAGCCGTCAAAGTCCAAGAAAATGTCTTCTGCGTTTTCAACGCCACTCCGCTCGAGAAGTACGAGAACTACCGCCTCTGCCTGAACCGCTGGGGACGCAGCGACGACGATCGCAGCGCTCCCGACCTCGGCCCAACCCTCTACAACCTGATCGACGGCATGGTTCGCTTTCTCGGCATCAACCAGTATTCGCCGCACAACACCACGCAGCCGCGCCTGCTGGTCGACCTCATGCCCGAAGTTTATTCGCGCAGCTCTGACGCGCTGCTGCGTCGCCTGCTCTCGCGCAAAGGATTCACCGCCGAACAGCGCCGTTCCCTTCTCCGCCAGGTCCGTGAGCGCGGCAGCGTCTATCTCGCCCCGATCAATGTCGTCTACGTTCGGCAATTTCACATGACCGCCGCCGCCGAAGACGCTGTCCGCTTTCTGCATCAGGCCTGTCGCGGATTACCCAGTCTTTCGAACGGCCGGTCGGCCACCCTCGCGATCTCAGACTCGAAACCGCTCGATAAGTCTGACGCGTTCTACACCAGCGTGTTCGAATATGCGCTCGCATTCTTCGGGTCCCGCATCTTGCACCCGGCGCGGCCTGCCCTCCGCGACAATGACATCGAAGCGCTGTTCGACATAACCCGCGAGGACCTCGAACATCAGACTGCTCTTCCCTTCGCTGAAGCGGTTGAGGCCCTAGACTTCCTCATGCAGCACCGCACCACTCCCGCAACCTGCCCAGCTTTCACCGGCCGCAAGTACGACTATGTAGTCGAGCAGCTCGGATCCCTCACCGGAACCGATCTCTACGATGCCTACATCGAAGGCCGCCTGACCACCGCCCGTCTCCGCAAACTCTTCCTGGCTCACATCGAGCAACCGGGCGTAGCACGCGAAGCCTATCTTCATCTAAAAACGGGTCCACGATAGAAACGACGTTTCAACAGTTCAAGTCAGAGCCGCCGGCCAGTGCTTTCACTTTGAAACCCTGAAACTTTGAAACCTTGAAACCTCTGCTGTATCCTCATTTGTCCCATGCCCGAAGATTCCCCACTTCAATCGCAGACGCCCGACGCCCTCATGCTCTTCGGCTTCTGGTACCGGGCGCTGCCCGCGAACCAAGTCCGTCGCGGAGAAACCGTCAAAGCGATGCTGCTGGAACAACCGCTGGTCATCGGACGCGACAAGCAGGGCCAACCCTTTGCCCTGCGCGACGCCTGCCCGCATCGCGGCATGCCGCTTTCCTGCGGACAATTCGATGGCGAGCAGATCGAATGCTCCTACCATGGCTGGAGATTCGACGCCAACACCGGCCAATGCAAGCTGATTCCGTCACTAGTCCCCGAACAGAATCTGAAAATCGACCGCATCTACGCCGGCAGCTATCCCTGCGAAGAACGCGACGATTTCATCTGGGTCTTCATTCCCGATCCCAGCCCGGCCGGCGCCGGATTCTCCAAGGCAGCGCACGCGCCCACTCCCGCGCCCGAGATTCCGAAGTTCAGCGAGCATTACAAACTCGCCTACCTGACCGCCGATCTCCCGTGCAACGTCGACCACGGAATCATCGGCTTGATGGACCCGGCGCACGGCCCGTTCGTTCATCAGGCCTGGTGGTGGCGGACACAAAAATCAATTCACGAAAAGCACAAGAACTTCGAGCCCATTCCCTGCGGATTCCGCATGAGCGCCCACACGCCCAGCTCCAACAGCGCGCCCTACAAACTGCTGCGTCTCTACGCCGATGCCGATTCCATCACCACCACCATCGATTTCGTGCTCCCCAACCTGCGCTCGGAAGTAATTCGCGCCGGCAAGTACTGGTTCTCGAGTCTCACCACCGTCACTCCCATCACCCGCAACCAATGCCGCATCGACGTAGTGGCCGCCTGGAACCTGTTCCGCTGGCTCCCCTTCGGCCCCGAACTGCTGAAATTCGTCTTCGCAAAATTCGTGGAGCAGGATCGCCGCACCATGGAACTGCAGTCCGAAGGCCTGAAACACAACCCACACCTCATGCTGATCGACGACGCCGACCGCCCCGCAAAATGGTATTTCGGATTGAAAAACGCGATGCTGGAGATGAAAAGGACCGGCGGAGAATTCCGCCATCCGATGCCGGGGCCGGTTATCCTCAAATGGAGGAGCTGAGAAATAGCGTATTACATCCGCGTGTTGGGAAGAAAAGACGAGCCTCTATCGATCACCTCGTTACGCGCGAGTCTGCCTCCAAATTCCGACGCCGAGCTCGTCCAGGAAGACCCGGATCAAGCAAGATGGTCCCAATTGATTTTGCGCCACCGAGCCGGACCCGATATTGCGGTCGTTGAAAGAAATCAGGTCATTCCTGGCGAGCTGGGTGCAGAAGAAATTCGCGAATTTCTTGACGAGGTGCGAGACGCGCAACCTGAATCTGCGTCCAAGTGGTTGGCAGAATACTTGCCTTTCGTCACCGTCATATATGCTTTTCAATTGCTCAGCGGGACAGACATAAAGGACGGCTGGAGCGCCGTTCACTCTTTGCAGAAATACATTTGGAAAGAAGTTGGAGGAATTTTGCAGGCGGACCTGGAAGGTTTCTCGAATGAGCAGGGCCAGCACATACTCTGGCAATTCAGTGAAGATGTTGAAGGTGATTGGGAGATGGCAGTTCTCGACAGTAACGGGGGGTGGGTTGGTTTCACAATGGACTTGGCCAACCTAGACCACAAAAGAGCGTTTCTGGATGGAATGGTTCCCCCGGGACCGGTCAACTGAAAACGCCCCTCACCAGATGATCCCGAGCCCGCTATACAGCTTGAATTTCTCGTCAGGTGTCGCTACTGGTATCTTCTCCGCCAAAGCCTGAGCAATGATCTGGCGGTCGAAGGGATCGCCATGATGCAGTGGCAAGTCAAACAACCGCAAGGCATGATCGCCCGTATAGGGCAGCACGCGAATCCCCAAGTCTTGAATTGCCTGACGCGCAACGGCTGATGTGAGTTGCAACTTGCCGAGGGACGCTTTGATCGCGATCTCAGTTATGGAGACCGCGCTTAGCTCAAGAATATTTCCGGAATTCCGAAGCACGGCACTGGCACGCTTGCTGAGCCGCTCAGGTGACTCTACGGCGTAGATTAGAACTGCGGTATCAAGCAGCAGGCGCAACTTAAGGCCGCCCGGCGAGAAAATCTTCTACTTCGTCGTCGGACATCGGCTTCCACCAGTCCGGATCGAGGATCTGGATCTTGCCTCTCAGCGTACCCAGAGCCCTTTCTTTGCGGCTGGGTGTTTTGCTGCGAACGATATCGACGACAGGCACACCACGGCGACAGATGGTCACAGGCTCCCCATCCTCGACCGCCTTGATAAGTTCCGGCAGCTTGTTCTTGGCATCCGCCACGCTCACCTTCATGCCAACATGATAGCTATCTAACATAGCTATGTCAACGATTTGGTCGCGGATCGGTTGCCCACAAGCGAACTATTTCTCTGAAACTTGAGACCTAATCTTCCACCAGCCACTCCATCGCCTCTTCCCGCGTCTTGAACGTCATGATCTCGCGCTGCGAAAACGAGTGGAAGTTCTCCATGAAGGCGTGCGGGACATTCTCAGTGCCAACCCATGCTGTCTTCTTTACAAACGGCCGGTCGAGCGTCAGCACTTCTTTAATCTTGGTAGCAACCGCGTGATCCACGGTGGCCCCGGTGTAGTCGCCGAGCGTGACGATTGACTCGTGTCCGTGCTGCGCGACCACTACCCTCACATACTCCAGCAGAAGCTGCATCTCGTGCGCATCCGCATGGGAAAAATCACACAGCAAAATCTTCTTGCCCCGGTGCTCGATGAATCTTATGCGATCGTCCATAGCAGACTCCGGTTGGTCTTAAGTCAACAGCGACTCCACGACACTGTAAGCCTCACTCAAGGCCGCGTCCAGCGCACCGGCATCTTTCCCGCCCGCCTCGGCCAGATCCGGACGCCCGCCGCCCTTGCCGCCAACTTTCTCCGCCACTTTGCCAACCACTTTCCCGGCCTGGACACGGCCCGTCAAATCCTTGGTGACGCCCGCAATCAGCGAGACGTTTCCATCCGTTGCCGATCCCAGCACCACCACGCCCGAACCCAACTTGTCGCGAAGTTGATCGACCAGCGAACGCATCTGCGCCCGGTCCAGATTATCCGCCCGATGTGCCAGCACCTTGACGCCCTTCACATCTTTGATCTTATCGCCCAGATTCGCTGCGCCCGATGACGCCGACTTCATCCGCGCCTGATCAAGCTCCCGTGCCAGCCGCTTGATCTCCGCGTCTTTCTTCTCAAGTTCCGCTCGCAGCGCCTCCGCCGGAGAGAACGTACCCTCCTCCGATGTGGGCGTCGATAGTGAGGGTGCCCCATCCTTGCGCGCCTTTTGCGCAAGGGTGGGACCAACGAAGCTAGCAACCACGCCTTCAAGTTCGTGATCCTTCCGGAAGTGGCGCAAAGACCCTTCGCCTGTCACCGCCTCAATCCGCCTTACACCCGACGACACACTTCCCTCTTTCAAAATCTTGATCAGTCCAATTCCGCCCGTCTGTGCCGTATGCGTGCCACCGCACAGCTCAGTCGAGAAATCTCCGATCTTGATCACGCGCACCTTGTCCCCATACTTTTCCCCAAACAGCGCCATCGCGTGATACTCGTTGATCGCCACATCAATCGGAACATTCTCAATAATCTCAACCCGCTCGTTCCGCAGAACTTCCTTGTTGATGATGCCTTCAATGTCCTGCAACTCTTCGTCCGCAACACCGGTAAAGTGCGAGAAATCGAACCGGAGATGATTCGGAGCCACAAGCGACCCCGCCTGCTTCACATGCTTCCCCAGAACTTCCCGCAACCCAGCCTGAAGCAAATGCGTAGCCGTGTGATTGCGCATGGTGGATTCGCGGACCGCAACGTCGACAACCGCATCGACCTTGTCCCCGACGCGAATCGGAGATTTCATGACAACCTGATGCGCCCGCACACCCTGCACCGGGTAATAGCATCCGGTCACTTCGGCAACGACAGTATTGTGATCGTCAGAGTAGAACCATCCACGATCGCCAACCTGCCCACCCGACTCCGCATAGAACGGAGTGTGATCCAAAATGATCTCGCCCGATTCGCCGGCCTTTAATTCGTGCGCGCCCTGCCCGCCCTTAATAATCGCCAGCACTTCGCAATTCCCTGACCGCGTCTGCCGATAGCCTTCAAACTCCGACTTCGGCAGCTGCTGGTAAGCAGGGTTGGCAGTCTGCTTGGCCGCGCCTTTCCACGAAGCGCGAGCACGGTCTCGTTGCTCCGCCATTGCACGATCGAAGCCTACCTGATCGAACTTGATTCCTTGATCGCGGGCAGCGTCCTGCATGAAATCAAGCGGCATTCCAAACGTATCGTAGAGCTTGAATGCATCCTCGCCAGCCAGCGCATCTCCAGAAGACTTCAGAATTACCTCGAGCTTCTCCAGACCGACATTCAGCGTATTCGCGAACCGGGTCTCTTCCGCCTGAACGGCCTTCGAGACGCGCTCCGCCGTTTCTTTCAATTCCGGATAGGCATCTTGCATCCCGTCGCGCACCGCGAACACCATCTCAAAGAGAAACGGTTTCGTCTGCCCCAGCAATCGTCCGTGCGTGATCGCCCGCCGAATAATCTTGCGCAACACGTAGCCACGTCCCTCATTCGAAGGTGTAACTCCGTCCGAAATCAGAAACGTCGCTGCGCGCGAGTGATCCGCAATCACCCGCAAAGAAGCCGCCGACTTCGTATGCGCTTCCTTGTCGAGCTCCTTCTTGAGCGACGCACCGGTGAGCTCCGCCGCCCGCTTGATCAGCGGCGTAAACAAATCCGTCTCGTAATTCGAAATCACGCCCTGCAGCACCGACGCCATCCTCTCCAGCCCCGCGCCTGTATCGATCGACGGCTTGGGCAACGGATTTAACTTCCCCGAAGCATCCCGGTCGAATTGCATGAACACCAGATTCCACAGCTCCACGTACCGTCCGCAATCGCAGCCAAACGTGCAATCCGTATGCCCTTGATCCGATGCCACGACGCCCATGTCGTAGTGAATCTCGCTGCACGGACCGCATGGGCCCGTGTCGCCCATTTGCCAGAAGTTGTCCTTCATTCCCATCGCGAAGATACGATCCTTTGGCACGCCCACTTCACGCCAAAGCTCTTCAGCGTCATCATCACGAGGAATGTTCCCTTGGCCTTCAAAAATTGTGACGTACAGTTTGCCCTTCTCAATCCCAAACCACTCCGGGGACGTAATCAGCTCCCACGCATACGCGATCGCGTCTTTCTTGAAGTAGTCGCCAAACGAAAAATTCCCCAGCATCTCGAAAAACGTGTGATGCCGGTTCGTAAATCCAACGTTCTCCAGATCGTTGTGCTTCCCGCCAGCCCGTACGCATTTCTGCGAGGTCGTCGCCCGCGAGTAGTCGCGCTTCTCCAGTCCAAGAAAGACGTCTTTGAACTGGTTCATGCCGGCGTTGGTAAACAGCAGCGTCGGGTCGTTGGCCGGGACTAGCGATGAGGAGTGCACCTCGCGGTGTCCCTTCTGTATGAAGAAGTCCAGGAATTTGCGGCGAATTTCGGAGCCTGTAAGCATTGCGGATTAAATTCTAAATGATAACCATCGGGGGGGGTTGCAGCAGCGAGCGACGAGCGCAGACGTGCAGATTGAACAACTCGCACTCACGCGAGCGACTCCACTATAGGCGGCGGGACGGGCGGGGCTAGCTTTGAGCTTGTCGAAGGGACGCCCGTCCCTGAATTAACAGTTGAAACTACTTCTTCACTTCGTCGGCAGTTTTCTCGGCGCCTTTTTTCACGCCATGTCCGACGGCCTTCGTGCCCTTCTTCACTCCATGCCCGGTTTTCTTGGCAGCCGTTTCCGTGGCATCGCCAGTCTTGTCGGCAGCCTTTTCCGTGGCCTTACCCGTGTCTTTGGCGGCGGTTGCCGTGGCGTCGCCGGTCTTTACAGCCGCTTTCTTGGTAGCGTGTGCCGTCTTTTTCGCGGCGGTTGCGGTGGCATCGCCGGTCTTGTCGGCAGCCTTCTTCGTGTCGCTCGCCATATCCTGGCCAAACGAGAACGCGGTTAGCGCGAGCAGCGCCGCTGCCATCATGAGAGAGAGCTTCGTCTTCATAGTTCCTCCAAAAACTTCAAGATTTATTCAGTGGCAAGGTTTTATCAGAGTAGCCGCAATCGGCGCAAGGGACAAGAAGCAGGTTGCAACGTTTCAGAGTTTCAGCGTTTCAAAGACTCGGTCTTTCCTTGAAACCTTGAAACTCTGAAACCTTTGAAACCTAGTCTCCTTCCCCCTCCAGCGCCGTTAGCATCTCCTCATCCACATCCCACTTCTTGAGAATCGCGAAAATTGTCTTCGCTCCGAACCCCGCTCGCGTTAGGTTGCGGAATATCCGCGCTGCTTGTTTCTGATCACGCTCTTTGGGCTTCTGCAGTCGCTTGCGGCGCAGATAGTCGCGCGCCAGGCTTTCTTCTTTCACCTCGTCGTAAACCGCCGCCACGGCCTTCTCGATGACGTCGCCGTGCACTCCCTTCGCCTTCAGATCGTTGACCACCCGCCGCCGCCCGAACTTCTCGTTGTCGCGACGGTACGCCGAAAACGCCGCCGCATACTTGGCATCGCTCAGGTACCCCTGATCCTTCAGCCGAACAATGATCAACTCGACCAGCGTCTTCCCGAACTCCGTATCCGCTTCCACGCGGTTCCGCAGCAGGCGCTTCAGTTCCGCCACCGAGCGCATGCGGCGCGCGAGTGCACCGACGGCATACTCATAGAGTTCCGCCTCGGTAAAGAGTTTTCTGGGACGCGCGAACGCCATACCTAACGATAGCGCGAGACGAGGCCGGAGCGTTAGCAATTCGGCCTCGTTCGCTTGGGTGGCCGTCTCGGTATCTACTTTGGTGGTAAAGCAGGACTCGTCGATGCCGGCGGGTTCATCGCGGGCGGTACAGTCGAAAGTGTCGGCACGCCCGGCGGCGGCGCAACCAGAATCGCTTTTACCGACGGCGGCAACTTGTCGGCATTCGCCACCAGCAACGCCATCTGCCACATCTGCGTTTCCGTAAGCGACTTGCCGAATCCCGGCATGCCGGTCAGCCGGAATCCGTTGTAGACCTTCCAATAGCTCTCGCCCGGCTCATCGTCCGTCACGCCTTTGCCTTCCATCAGGAGCGGCGGCTTCGGATACATCCCAGTTGAAATCGCCGACTTCGGCGTCAGCGGCAAGCCGTGGCAAACAGCGCAGTGCTGCTTGTAAAGATCCGCGCCAGCCATCAGGTTGACTTCGGTCGGCTGAATGGGGACGGTTTTTGGCATTTCCTTGTCGATGCGCGCGTGTTGCGCTTTCTTGGCAAAGAACTTTTCAAACGGCATGTCGGAATCCGTGGTGGCCACCGGAGCGCTGCCGCCCGTGAAATACAGATACGCCCCGCAGGGCAGGATAAGGAGACCCAAGATCAAGCCGGCAAAAAATTTCACTGGTAAGCCCTTCGTTTTCAAATTTCAATACTTTTACACCATTGCTCGGCATCTAAGCTACTTTATTCGACATCCAAGTTCCCATAGCTCGGGCGACAGACGG
Source organism: Terriglobia bacterium (assembly GCA_963847715.1). Classification (GTDB taxonomy): domain Bacteria; phylum Acidobacteriota; class Terriglobia; order Terriglobales; family Acidobacteriaceae; genus Acidiflorens. The sequence goes on along the minus strand of CAWKAZ010000012.1, from coordinate 258,558 downwards.
CCGGTTCTCGTCCTTCCGAGACGAAAGCAAACATGCAAATTGTGAGCGGTGAACTCGACGTCTCCTGGCGATGCCTCCGCCGCACCGGAAATTTGTCTTCCGCCTCGGTCCTGGTGGTGCTCGAAGAAGTCATGAAAAATCGACGCCCCGACCCCGGAACGCTCGGCGTTTTACTGGAATGGTAGTGAGTTGCAGGTTTCAGAGTTTCAGAGTTTCAATCTCTGAAGACTCAACGACCCTCAGCAACTTCTTTGAAACCTTGTAACTCTGAAACTTTGAAACCTGGCGTTTACGTGAACAACTCTAACAATTCGTACGACGTCTTCATCGCCGGTGGAGGCCCCGCCGGCCTGGCGACCGCCATCGCCGCGAGCCGTCGCGGTCTGAGCGTGCTCGTGGCCGACGGTGCCGTCCCTCCAATCGACAAGCCGTGTGGCGAAGGCCTCATGCCCGACGGTGTCGAGGCTCTACAAAATCTCGGCGTAACGATTCCGGAAGGCGACGCGTACCCGTTCAAAGGCATTCGTTTCGTGAGCAACGGCGCAACCGCCGAAGCTGAGTTCCCGCGCGGCACAGCCTTTGGCATTCGCCGCACTCATCTGCACCGCGCCATGGTCGATCACGCCGCGGCTTGCGGAGTGCGATTACTCTGGCAGTCCGCTGTAACCGGACTTCATCCCCAAGGCGCGCTGGTTGCCGGTGAGCTAGTCCGTGCGCGCTGGGTTGTCGGCGCCGATGGATCCGGTTCCCGCGTTCGCGCGTGGGCGAACCTCGATCCTCCCGAAGCCGATTCCGCCCAAAACAAGAATCTTCGCTTCGCCTTCCGCCGCCACTGTCGCGTCGCCCCATGGACCGCGTTCATGGAATTGCACTGGGGCCACCAATGCCAGGTTTACGCCACTCCCGTCAGTAGCGACGAGGTTTGCGTCGCACTAATCTCCTCCGACCAGAAGCTGCGCCTGGAAGAGGGCCTTGAGCAATTCCCCGAACTTTGCGCCCGTCTCGCCAATGCCGAATTCTCCTCGAACGAACGAGGCGCCATCACCGTCACTCGCCGATTGCGCCGCGTCTATCGCGGTCGCACAGTCTTGGTCGGCGACGCTTCCGCTGGAGTCGACGCCATCACTGGAGAAGGTCTCTGCCTCAGTTTTCGACAAGCGGCCCTGCTCGGCGAATGCCTCGCCAGCGGCGACATGGCTCGCTATCAAGCGGTTCACCGCCAACTTGTGCGGCGTCCCGCCCTAATGGCTCGCTTGATGCTGTTCATGGCCAACCACGACCGTCTCCGCCAACGCACAATGCGTGTGTTTCAGTCGAACCCCCACGCCTTCGCCGGAATGTTATCCATGCACGTCGGCGCAGGCACGGCTCGAGATTACGTCTCCAACGGACTCTCCTTGGGATGGGAGCTCCTCAAGGCCTAGTTTGGCATCGCTCTTCGGTTTTGTATCAGGGATCGCTCTTCGGTTTTATCAGCGCAGCGCTCTTCGGTTTCGTATTAGGGATCGCTCTTCGGTTTTATCAGCGCAGCGCTCTTCGGTTTCGTATTAGGGATCGCTCTTCGGTTTCGTATCAGGGTATCGCTCTTCGGTTTCGTATCAGGGTATCGCTCTTCGGTTTCGTATCAGGGTATCGCTTTAGCGATACCGCAATTTCTCCCATTTCAGACGCCCCTTTAGGGGCTGGGGCATCGTCAGGACGCCGACGGTGCAGAGCCTGTAACTTCCCTCACCCCGGCGCATCTCACCGCTGGCCCTGCAGAATCAGGCCAACAAATCCCAGGCAATCCAACCAGGAGAACTGTGTCTATGAAAAATACGCTGGTAAAACTGATGTCCGCCGCCATGCTATTCACCGCTATGGCTTTCGCGCAGTCGGGTGATTCCATGAAAAACGACAACATGAAAAAAGACGATCAGATGAAGCAGGACGATATGAAAAACGATTCCATGAAGAAAGACGACATGGCAAAAGACTCCAAGAAGCACAAGAAGACAAAGAAAGAAAAGAAAGATGCGATGCAGAAAGACGAAATGAAGCACGACGACAGCATGAAGCACTAGATAAAACAGGTCGCAGGTGTTAGGTCGCAGGCTTTTCTCTGAGACCTAACACCTGGGACCTACTCTTGATATTCCGGTTCCCGCTTCCACCCCGAAAGCATCGCGTAGAAATTCCCCCAGCCGTGGAGCACCACCATGATCAGGTGGCCGGGAATGAACGCCAGGAACCCGCACATCGCGGCAAAATGCCAGATGCGCGTGAGATGGAACCCTCCGAACAGAAACGCCAGCCACGAAAACTGCGCCGGCTTGTAAAGAACAATTCCGGTCAGCAGCGACAACAGACCAAAGCCAATCGTCGATGTATAAGCCAGCTTTTGCAGCGGATTGTACTGCCCGGTCGCCGGGGGTTTCGGTCCAAACAAAAAGTAGTGCCGTGCCATCGGCCACACGCCCGGAATATCGCGAGGCGTAAACAACAGGGTGCGGTAATGCCCGCTGAATACCTGAAACAGAAAATAAAACAGGCCGCTCGCCGCAAACAGCCACATGAACGTGAAATGCCATTGCAGCGCCCCACCCAGCCACCCGCCGAGCGTGAGCGACTTCGGGATATCAAGCAGAACTTTTTCCGGAATCTTCGGACCAAAACTCGGGAACGCCCGGAAAATCCGCAGCCCGCTCGTCACCATCACGAACAAGCTGATGGCATTCACCCAGTGCGTAATCCGAATCGCCAGCGGATGCTCGTACGCAGCCCGAACTAACTCCGGCTCATCGGAAGGCACGACGTCGGCCGCACCCTCTCCAGCCTCCACCTTGACGATGCATGCGTCCGGCGCAACGTCAGCCTCGTCCGTTTTCGCGAGCGCGCTTTCAGCAGCGCTCGAAGGCACGGCATTAACGTCTGGCGCCGGACTGCCATCTTTCTGCTGTTCGTTATTTTCCACCGGCTCATCCGCCATCACAGTCCTCCAAACCAGCTATAGCCCTGGTCTTCCCAATAGCCGGTCTTGCCGGGCTTCAGAACATTGGTCACGCGAACCGTATCCAGATACTTTGCCTGCTTGTACCCAAGCTTCGTCGGCATCTGCAGACGCAGCGGAGCACCGTGCTTCCGGTCGAGCGGCTGCCCGTACATTTCGTAGCACATCAGCGACTGCGGATGCAGCGCCGAGGCCATATCAATCGACTCGTAGTAATCGTCCGCACACTCCACTTCCAGAAAGCGCGCGCTGGTATTCGCTCCCACCAGCGTCAGGAAATCCGATATGCGCGCGCCCCCGAATGCCCCCACCACATCCCAGCCCTCGACACATACATGCCGCGTGTTCTGATTGACCTTCGCCAGTTGCTGGATCTGGTCCAGCTTGTATTCTCCCGGATGCTGCACATCGCCCTCGACCGTCAGCGTCCATTTCTCCAGATCAACCTCCGGATCAAGCACGTCGTACCCGTTGTAAGGGAATTTCTCGAACGCGACGACCTCGGAATCCGAAAACGTCTGCGCGTAATGCTGCCGCCGAAATAAAGCCCCCGCGGCCCAGTCGCTGAAACGCACGCCCTCCGTCACCAGCCGGTCGCTCACCTTAGGAAGAGCGAAAACGCCCAACACAGCAACCGGTGCTAGTTTCAGCAACTGACGGCGACTCTGCCGCTTGAGTTCTTTATCTTCGAGCCGAGTGATCATTGGTCGTCCTTCTCGTGAGCAGACCTTAGCACAGAAATGGGATGCGAAGGTCGGAGCTAAGTTTCAAGCGCGTTCATTGTGGTTGGTCGTTTGGATCGACTCGATCCTCCGTGTCGCGCCAGACACGTTCGCGTTTCACCAGACACAAAATGCCGTTCCAGCGCAACAGTTAACTCCTTGTTTTTCAAGCAACTAGCTCTGGCCTCCAACCTGCATTTTCCTTCCACGAGCGCAAGGAGCCAATCATGGAAACGATGCTACAAGGCCTGGTCATCATAGGCGGTCTGACTTTCTCGCTGGCCACATCTCTGCTGATCGAAGAACTCATTTTCGGACAAATCGTCCGCGTCGCCTTCGTCCCCAAGCCACGATCCGCCAAACAGTTTTCAGTACGCGCACCGAAGAATTGAAAGGAGTACCACCATGCTGTTGCTCAAGTACCTGCTGCTGACTGCCGGAATCGCGATGTTCGTGAGCGCCGCCGGAATCCTCAGCTACGACGCTTATCTCCTGATCCTTTATCAAAAGAAACGCCTCCACCCCGACCCCGAATCCGGCGCCCCTGGCCTCGCCCCTCCCGTTCGCTGGCGGACATCCGTCGCCCTGGTCATGCTCGCCTGGGCGCCGCTCCTGATTTCCGCTGGCATCGTAATCGTTCCCAGCGGAATGGCCGGAGTCCGCGTCAGCCAGACCAAGGGCACCCTCGCCGGAACCCTCTATCCCGGAGCCCACTTCGTCGTTCCGCTCGTCGAACGAGTCGAAATGTTCAACACCCGCGATCAGCTCTTCACCACCGGCATCGGCGAAGATGGCCCATCTAAAGATGGACCAGCTAAAGGCACCGCAAAGGGCGAACCACTGCACGTGCAAGCCAAAGAAGGACTCACGCTCGGCCTCGCCATCACCGTCCGCTACCAGATTGATCCCAAGCGCCTCGACTACATCGAGGCCAACCTGCCTCTGCCTCTGGAAAAGGAAATTGTCCCGCCCGTGGTCGCCACCGCATGGCGCGAACTCGTCCCCGGATACACCGTTCGCGAAGTTTTCTCCGCCAAGCGCGAAGAGGTCCGTCAACGCTCCGCCGAAATGATTCGCAAGCGCCTCGCCGCCGACGGCATCGTAGTGAAAGAAGTCATGCTGCGCGACATTGAACTTCCGCAGGAGTATGCCAAGGGCCTCGAATCCCTCCTGCTGAAAGAACAAGAGAACGATCGTATGGGCGTGGAGACCGAGATTCACCAGAAACAGGTCAAGATCGCCGAAGCTGACGCCGAAGCCACCAAGGTCCAGGAAGTGAAACAAGCGGAAGGCCAGGCTGCGGTTCGTGTATTGCAAGCCAAAAGCGAATCTGACGCCATGCAGTACACGCTCCCGCTAAAAGAGAAACAGATCCAGCAATCCAAGCTCGAAGCCGAAGCCCGCAAGGAAGCCACCGTGAAGAACGCCGAGGCCGCCGGCGAAGCCAAACTGATCGACAGCAAAGCTGAGGGAGAACGCCGCAAGCTTCTGGCGCAAGCCGAGGCCGAACGCATCCGCCTGACTGCCTCCGCCGACGCCGAGCGCATGGCCAGCGAGGCCGCCGTCCTGAAACAGAATCCGCTGCTCATCAACAAAATTGTCGCCGAACGCCTCTCCGACAAATTGCAGATCATGATGGTCCCCGCCGACGGAAAATTCTTCTTCACCAACGACGTCCTCCGCGGCATGGGCGCCCCCAACCACGTAAGCCAAGCCGAAGACGTAGAAGGTTCAGAAGGCAAACAATAAGAGCAGACAACAGCTCTCAGTTCTCAGCGAGCGTTGCGCACCATATGCTTTTCCTGAGAGCTGAGAGCTGACAGCTGAGAGCTTGTCTATGATCAGCACGCCATCTACGACGCGCTATAATCACCGCATTCCACACATGCGAGTGCGAGAGTTTTCTCGAACGTTCAGCGGTCGCCGTCTCGGTTGCCTGACTTCGTGCTTACTAGCGACAGTTCTTCTTCCCTCCACCCTCCACGCTTCCGCGCTGTCTGATTCCGCCCGGCAACTCGCACAAAAAATCTCCGCCGCTGCCGGACCGGGCGCCTTTGCACTCCAAGTCACCAACCGTTCCTCACTCGACGACAAATCCGTGCGCGAGGTACGCAGTGCCCTCGAAGCAGAACTGCAAGCGCAGGGAGTGCACGCCGCCAAGGCGGAACAGGCACTCGGAACAATCGACGTCGTCCTCTCCGAGAGCCTGCGCGAATACGTCTGGACGGCCGAGATCGCCATCGGTTCCGACGCGAAGAAAGTTGCGCTCGTCTCCTTACCCCGATCCTTCGCCGGAGCACCATTCACGCCCGCGCTCCCCATTGTTCTGAAAACGGCGCTGCTATTCACTCAGGAACAAGCAGTCTTCGACGCCGCCCTGGTCGAGATGCCCGGAGGCTCGCGCCTGCTCGTGTTGAACGACAGCTCGGTCGCGATCTATCACCACGCCGGAGCCGCTGCCGCCGGAAGTTCAGAAGGAAGTTGGCAACTCGAGACGTCGCTGCCTATTGCTCACACCCGAACTTTCCCACGCGACCTGCGCGGCCGTCTGCTCTTACGCCGCGATCATCTGTTCGACGTCTATCTACCCGGAACGGTCTGTCACTCGAGCGCAGCCGCGCCGCTCACACTCCTTTGCAATGACACCGACGACCCGTGGCCCCTCACCCCGGACGACGGCGGCGTGCGCGCCTTCTTCGCCACCTCCCGCAACTTCTTTACCGGAGCCCTGTCTCCCGGCATCGGAAAAGTTTCTAACGTCGCGTCGTTCTATTCCGCCGCGCCGCTTCCCCGCTCCGGCTATTCGCTATGGGCCTTCGCTGCCGTCGACGGCTCGCTGCATCTGGTGGACGGCGTTACCGACCAACTGATCCGCGGCGCAAAATGGGGAAGCGACTTGGCCTCGTTACACTCCAGCTGTGGCGTTGGCACTCAGTTGCTCGCAACCGAAAGTGGCGACTCGAAGCAGGACAGCGTCCGTGCCTTCGAAGTCCCCGACCGTGATCCAGTCGCGGTCAGTTCGGCGGTCGAACTCGGAGGCCGCATCGTTGCACTCGCACCCGACAGCAGCGCCAACAGCGCCATGGCAATCGTAAGAAGAAGCGACACAGGATGGTATGAGACGTATCGCGTATCAATATCGTGCGGCAACTAGTTTTGCCAGTGTGGGGACGAGCCGGGTGCCCTACGTCTCGCGCTTTTCGAGACGTGGGATTTTCGTCACTCTCGCCGCAATCGCATTCCTGTTCGCGACCGCCGCCCACGCCGAAACCCGCCCCCACTACGGCGGCACCCTCCGCATCATGATGCAGTCCTCTCCCGCCACCCTCGACCTTCCCGCGAATCCCGTGCCGGCCGATTACTGGGAAACCGCACGCACCCTCTCGTTAATTGGCGACACCCTAGTAACCCTCGACGCCCAAGCCCGTCCACAGCCCGCGCTTGCCTTGACCTGGCAGAGCGACCCCGGCGCTCGCCGCTGGCAATTCCGGTTGCGCCACGGAGTGAAATTCCACGATGGCAGCGGAGCTTCTTCCGCCGCAGTGGCCCAAATTCTCGGCGCACTGCATCCGAACTGGAGCGTCCACTCGTCCGCCGATTCCATTTCCGTCGAGAGCGAGATTCCTATGCCCTCGTTGCCGGCCGAACTCGCGTTGCCGCGCAATCTTCTCCTCAAACGCAATGCAAATCACTGGCCCGTCGGAACCGGAGCCTTCGTGGTCGCCGACTGGCAGCCCGGCAAACTGCTCAAACTTGCCGCCAACGAAGAGAATTGGGCGGGACGCCCCTTCGTCGACGCCGTCGAAATCGAATTTGGCAAATCGCTGCGCGACCAGTCCATCGCACTCGAATTGGACAAAACCGACATCATCGAAATCGCCCCCCAGGCCTCCACCATGCAACGACGCGGCACGACGTCAAACTCATCGTCTTTGTCGTTGCCGGTAGAACTACTCGCGCTCGTGTTTTCGCCGAACTCCAAAGCACAAGACCCACGCCTCCGGGAAGCCCTTGCTCTCGCCATCGACCGCAAGCCCATCCAGTCCGTGCTGCTCAAGGGCGCAGGAGAGCCCGCCGCCAGCCTTCTTCCCAACTGGATGACCGGATACAGCGCTGTCTTCTCCACCCAGGCCGATCCCCAGCGCGCCCGGCTCCTGCTCGCTGGCTCGCGTCCGCCCGCGCTCAACCTCAGCTACGATCCCAGAGACCCGCAAGCCCAGTTGATTGCCGAGCGCATCGCACTCAACGCGCGCGAAGCCGGAATCACAGTGCAGGTGTCGCTGTCTGGAACGGAAGACATTCTCTTGATTCGCGCCGTGCTGCCCAGCCCCGAACCTTCCGCTTCACTCGCGGAGGCCGCGCGCCAACTCGGATTGCCTCAACCTGCCCTCGCCACCCGCACTAACTCGCTGGATGACCTGTATCGCACTGAGAGCGCTCTGCTCGATGGATACAACGTGATCCCGCTCTTTCATTTGCCACTGGCAAGCGCAGCGAACGCGCACGTGCGCGCGTGGGACCCCGGCCAATTGGGTCTATGGACCGAATCCGGACGCTCCCTCGCTGATGTCTGGCTCGCTGACCCTCGATTCGAGGCAGGCTCACGATGAGCTTCCGCCAGAAGCTCCTGCTGTTGTTTGCCGCGACCGTGCTGCTCTGCGTCGCGGTCATATCACTGTCGGTGTATGGCACCATCCGCCAGTCATTCGAGCGCGTGGATCAGGAACGCGCCAATGCCGTCGCCGCTCAATTTCATTCGGAGTTTCAGCGGCGCGGCTCGGAAGTCGCGCGCAACGTCGCGTCCGTCGCCGCGTCCGACAGTGTCCAGCGAATCGCTCTCGACATCAACCGCGGCGTCTCCGACACGAGCGACTATGTAACCGTCGCACGCACTTTGGCATCTCAACAGCAGCTCGACTTCCTCGAACTCGTCGACAGTCAGGGCAAAATCCTTTCCTCGGCGCAATGGCAAGCGAAATTCGGATATCCAGACCCTGTAATTCCGCTATCGCCAGCGACCACGCCCACCGCAGCCTTTCTCAAGCGTGAAGAACTCCCGGATGGCGCAACACTCGGCCTGTTTGCCATACGCGTCGTGCGGGTTGGCGAGCAGCCGTTGTATGTTGTCGGCGGGCAGCGCCTTGACCAGCGCTTTCTTTCGACCCTCGACATCCCCACCGGCACGCGCGTTCTGCTCTATCAGAACCTCGATCCGAAGTGGAACCCGAAATCACTCCTCGACTTGAACGGCCCCGCTGCCGGAGCCGATCAGATTGCACCGCTCGTCGCCAAGGTTCGCGACTCGATGCAGGATGCGCAGAGTGTGATTCACTGGACCTCCGACTCGGCCGACGCCGAAGTCTTTCATGGCATTCCGCTCACGGGTCCGGTGTTTGCGATCGATCCGTTGAAGCGCCCATCGCCTGATCAGCAGCTACTTGGAGTCCTCCTCGTCGGCAGTTCGCGCCGTCCGCTGATCGAGTTACAACGACAAGTCATCTCGACCGCCATGCTCGTCGGCGGAATCGGAATTCTCATCGCGATCCTCGCCAGCCTGTGGTTTGCCGCACGCGTCACGCGTCCGGTAGTATCGCTGGCCGAAGCCGCAAGGCGAGTAGCGGCCGGCGACCTCAATACCAAGGTCGATGTGGAATCAACCGACGAACTCGGAGAGCTCGCCGCTTCCTTCAACCGCATGACCGAAGATCTCGTTCAGCAAAAAGACCGCACCCTGCAAGCCGAACGCGTGGCCGCATGGCGGGAACTAGCGCGGCGACTGGCCCACGAATTGAAAAATCCTCTTTTCCCCCTGCAGGTCACAGTCGAGAACCTGATGCGCGCGAAACAAAAGTCGCCCGAGATGTTTGAAGAGGTGTTCCATGAGGGAACCGCAACCCTGCTGGCCGAAATCAACAATCTGAAGTCGATCATCGGCCGCTTCAGCGAGTTCTCCAGAATGCCGCAACCCCAGCGCCGTCCAACGCAGGTCAACGACGTGGTGAACTCAGTACTGCGCGTTTTTCACGCCCAACTGGAGCAAAAGAGTCAGATCAGAGTGCATACCGAACTCTCCGCCACCTTGCCCGAAATTTCCGCCGATCCAGACCTGCTGCATCGCGCACTGCAAAACCTGGTGCTCAACGCCATCGATGCCATGCCTCAAGGCGGCGACCTGACGATCCGCACCATAGCCCTCGGCGACCACGTCGAGATCTCAGTTTCCGACACCGGCTCCGGCCTCACGCAGGAAGAATGCGGACGCCTGTTCACTCCTTATTACACGACCAAGCAGCACGGCACCGGACTCGGCCTCGCCATTGTTCAGTCGGTCGTAAGTGACCACGGCGGCAAGATTTCCGTCGAAAGCACAAAAGAAAAAGGAACCACATTCCGCATTGAGCTGCCCTTATGAGAAGCAAAACGTCACACCGCCGAGACGCCGAGTTCGCCGAGAAAAAGACCTATCATTATTTTCGGCGCTCTCTGCGTCTCGGCGGTAGAGTTTGTGTTTAGAAAGCCAAGAGGAAAGATACCTTGTCCAATAAAGCGCACTTGCTGATCGTGGACGACGAGGCCAACACGCTGGCCTCTCTTTCCCGCGCGTTCCGTCTCGAAGGCCACGACGCCACCGTCTGCGACAACGCCAACAAGGCTCTGGAACTCGCCAAGTCGCAACCGTTCGACCTCATCCTCAGCGACGTCGTGATGCCCGGCAAAGATGGCCTCTCGCTTCTCGAAGACCTCAAAACCCAGGGAGTCGCAACTCCTGTAGTAATGATGTCTGGCCAGGCGCACATCGAGATGGCCGTGCGCGCCACTCGCCTCGGCGCACTCGATTTCCTGGAGAAGCCAATCTCCACCGAAAAGCTTCTTCTCACTGTCGAGAACGCTCTGAAACTCGGACGCCTCGAGCGCGAAAATCGCGACCTCACCCATCGCCTCGGCAAACACGAAATCGTCTGGAAAGGTGAGACCATGCACCGCGTCATGACGCAAGTCGAACGTGTCGCCAACAGCGAAACACGCGTCTGCATTCTAGGGGAGACCGGCACTGGAAAAGAACTCGTAGCCCGAACGCTCCACGAGCGCAGCCCGCGCGCCGCCGGACCGTTCGTCACCCTCAACTGCGCCGCCGTCCCCGCCGAACTGATTGAGTCCGAACTGTTCGGCCACGAAAAAGGATCCTTCACCGGAGCCGCCGGCCGCCATCTCGGCAAATTCGAGCAAGCCCAGCACGGCACCATCTTCCTCGACGAAATCGGCGACATGCCGCTTACCATGCAAGCGAAACTCCTGCGCGTCCTAGAAGAAGGAGAAGTCGAGCGCATCGGCGGCGAGCGCGCCATTGCCGTGGATGTCCGCGTAGTAGTCGCCACCCACCGCGATCTCGAAGCGCAGGTCCGCGACGGCAAATTCCGCCAGGATTTATTTCACCGCATCTACGTCTTCCCCTTTCGTCTGCCGCCACTACGTGAACGTCGCGAAGACATCCCCGCGCTGATCGAGCATTTTGCTCAGCAGGTCAGCACGACCAACGGATGGAAGCCAACGCGCTTCACCGCGGACGCCATGGCCGCTCTGCAGGAGCACCCCTGGCCCGGCAATGTCCGCGAACTAAGAAACGCGGTCGAGCGTCTCATGCTGCTAGCAACCGGCGAAGTCACCGGAGAAACTGTAGCGCAAGCCCTGCCCGCTTCCACGGCAACGCCCGATTCCGCCGCCGGCTCAGGTCCCCTAGCCGAGCGCGTCCGCGCCTTCGAAAAGCAAACCATCCTCGCCGAACTGAAACGCAACCACCACCAGATCTCCAACACGGCAAGGGCACTCGGTCTGGAGCGTTCGCATCTTTACAAGAAAGCCGAGCAGGTGGGGATTGATCTAAAAGCCGTCAAGAACGAAAGCGAACGTTAACATCACTTCGGTAGTCATCCAACTTCAAATCTCTGTCATCCTGAGCGGAGCAAGAGCTCCACAAAGTGGAGCTCTTGCGGAGTCGAAGGACCCCGTACACCTGCGCACAACGATGAACAAAGCAAGGCGTTCTCAACCTGCGTCCCGCCTGACCGCAGCGCCGTCCTCCGTTTGCATTTTCCCCGCCCCACAGACGACAATCGCAACGTGCCCAGTACAAGCTTTTACCAGGATCCCCAATCCGTCAGCCCCTTCCGCCCCGGCGCGCTCGTCATCGCGACCTTAACGAACCCGCGCGAAAAATTCTGGGGTGCGATTCTCCAGCTTTCGGCCGAAGGTCTCAGCCTGCGCGGCGTCGACGTCTCCTCCTTTGATGACCTCGCCGTGCAGGTCAAGAATGGCGATCCCTTCACTTCCGGCGTCATCTTCTTTCCCATGCACCGCGTCGAGCGCATGGAACTCGACCTCCCCGAAGGAAATCTTCTCTCCCTCGCCCAGCGCTTCGCCGAGAAAACCGGCCTCGATCCAGCCCCTCTCCTGGTCAGTGAATTTCTCGGCAACGCCCACACCCACGGAGGCGAACCTTCCCGCGGAGACCCTGCCTTCGGAGATAAGCAGCGTTGAACCTCCGCCAAATCCTCACCGCGCCCAACCAGCTCACGCTGCTGCGCATGATTTTCCTGCCCTTCATCGTGATCAATCTGGTGAAACACGATTTCAAATGGGCGCTGGCGCTGTTCGTTCTCGCCGGTATCAGCGACGGCCTCGACGGCCTCCTCGCCCGCACCCTCCATCAGCAAACTGTTCTCGGACAGTATCTCGATCCCATCGCTGACAAGCTGCTGATGAGCACCATGTTTCTCGTGCTCTCCATTGAACAGCGCGCGCTCGTCCCCTGGAAATACACGATCATCGTTTTCAGCCGCGACATCTCCATCCTCCTGATCAGTGGCGTGCTGTTCCTCGTTGCCGGATTGCGCGATTTTCGTCCCAGCATCTTCGGCAAAGCCAACACCTTCGCCCAGATTGGCGCTGTGTTCTTCGTGCTCCTGTTTCTGGTGGACCCCATCGTGCTTGTCCAGATCGCGACCAAGGTCTTTCTTCGCGCCACCTTTATCTTCACCATCCTCTCGGCTGTGCACTATGCGTTCCTGGTGCAACACCGCCTTCACCAGCCGGAATCCCTCGCCGCCCCGCAACAATAATCACCGACATTTCGAGTTCCAAGCGTGTATAGTTCCCTGCTGTGAATCTGAGGCAGTAAGCAGCCCCAATTCGTGCATCCCATTTGAGATCTCAATATGAAGTCGCAAAGGCAAACGAATGGCGTGGTTCTTCTGGTTTTTCTTCGTCTCAGGATTCTGCAGCGTTCTTTGTGAAGTTATCTGGTTGCGCCTCTCGATGGCACAGTTCGGCGTCACCACCGCCCTCACTTCCATCGTCCTTTCTGTCTTCATGGCCGGACTTGGCCTCGGTTCCTGGCTAGGAGGCGCGCTGGTTTCTCGCTGCAAGGCCCGCGCTGACTTTCCCACCCTGCGCGTCTACGGCGCCCTCGAACTCATGATCGGGTTGTCGGCTCTGGTTGTCCCCGCCGAACTGCTTTTAGGACATCGCCTGCTCGAAAGCATGGCCGACCAAGCTGCCCTAACCTCAGCCACCTATGACGCGATCTCCGGCGTGTGCCTGGCCCTGACCATGATTCCATGGTGCGCGTGCATGGGTGCAACCATCCCCGTCGCCATGTTCGCCATTCGCCAGCGCCAGCAGCAGCAAGACTCTCGCTCGTTCAGTTTTCTCTACCTCGCGAACGTGCTCGGCGCCATGCTCGGCTCCTTCCTGCCGCTTCTCCTCATCGAGCCGTTCGGCTTTCATCGGACTCTCCTTATCGGCGCCGTCTTGAACGGAGTCATCGCCGCTTCCGCTTTTCTGTTGTCCTTCCTGTCGAGTCCGACCCGCGAGCCACGAGAACAGACTCAAGCTCCTGTTTACAACGAATGTGACGGCCGCAAAAGCATCCTCCTTCTCCTCTTCGCTACCGGACTCGCCACCATGGGCATGGAGTTAATCTGGATTCGCATCTTTACTCCGTACGTCGGCCCCGTCGTCTACTCCTTCGGCATGATTCTCGTCGCCTACCTCTTGGCGACATTTATCGGATCGCAAATTTACCGCTTCTGGTCTCGCACCCGGAAAATTGAAAGCCGCCTCACCTGGATTTCACTCGCCCTGCTCGGCATGCTCCCCCTGCTTACAGCCGACTCGCGCATCCCTCTCCATCTGGTTGCCCGAGTATTCATCGGCGTCATGCCCTTCGCGGGAATGATCGGATTTCTCACCCCCATGCTCGTCGACCGTTGGTCGGGCGGTGATCCCGACCGCGCCGGCCGCGCCTACGCTGTCAACGTAGTGGGCTGCATCGTTGGCCCGCTGCTCTGCGGATTCGTCCTACTCCCGCAAGTCGGTGAACGCTGGTCAGTTCTCCTGCTTGGACTACCCTGGTTTGCCATGGCCGTTCCCACTCGCCGTGCGGCCAGTTTCCCACCGCTCCGTCGAGCGCTTGCTTACGGCTTGCTGCTGCTGGCGCTCGCGGTTCTCTTCGGAACCAAGGACTTCGAGACCCAATTTCCCATCCGCCGAGTGCGGCGCGATTCAACCGCCACCGTGATTGCCCAGGGCGAAGGCATGGGCCGCCGGCTCTTGGTCAACGGCATGGGTATGACGAAGCTCACTCCCATCACAAAAATGATGGCGCACCTAACCCTCTCCTCGCTCGATCACGCGCCGAAGAGCGCCCTGGTCATCTGTTTTGGCATGGGAACCACCTTCCGCTCCGTCATCGCCTGGAATATTTCCGGCACCGCCGTCGAGCTCGTGCCCAGCGTTCCCAGACTTTTCAGCTTCTATCACGCGGACGCCCGCGCCGTGAGAAACTCACCCCTCGCTCATATCATCATCGACGACGGCCGCCGCTTTCTCGAACGCTCTCCGGCAAAGTATGACGCCATCATCGTCGACCCGCCGCCGCCCGTGCAGACGGCAGGATCGAGCCTGCTCTACTCGCAGGACTTCTACGACGTCGCCAAGCAGCGTCTTGAGCCGGGCGGAATCCTCCAGCAATGGCTGCCCGAAGCCGACGAACCCACACAGGCCGCCGTTGCTCGCGCCATCCAGAATTCCTTCCCCTACGTCCGCGTGTTTCGTGGGCTCGAGGGTTGGGGCTGGGAGTTCCTGGCCAGCGAACGCCCAATCCCCGTTCGCACCGCTGCTGAACTCGTCGCCAGAATGCCGGCGGCCGCCGTCTCCGACATGATGGAATGGGGCCCAGCCGCCTCTCCCGAGCAGCAATTCAATCTTCTGCTCGGTCATCCTTCCTCAACCAACGAGATCATCGCTCTCTCGCCGGCCACCCGCGCACTCACTGATGACCGTCCGATCAACGAATACTTCCTGCTCCGTACACCTTTCGACCGTTTGATGGCGATGGAATAACGGAATAGACCCCGCCCACACAGATCGACTTGTATTTGCAACTGCATTTGTGCCCGCAAGCCGCGGAGCGGCGCAAGAATGCAGCCCACGGCGCAAGCCGCGGAGCGGCGCAAGAATGCAGCCCACGGCGCAAGCCGCGGAGCGGCGCAAGAATGCAGCCCACGGCGCAAGCCGTGGGCAAACCGGCGGAAAATGCGACCAGCCCCGAAGGGGCGAAAGAAACGCGGCGTACAAGCGCGCGAGAGCGCAACCGGATTTTGGGTGGCGCAGCGCTTCAGCGCTGCGATAACCGGCCAACTCACCCGCGGCTTTAGCCGCTGAGGTCCAATCACACTGTAGAATAAAATGTCTCGCGAACCGATTCATCCATGCCCTTGCGCCTCTACAACACTCTCTCCGCCAGGATCGAAGACTTCCACCCCATCGACGCAAACCGCGTCCGCATGTATGCCTGCGGACCCACCGTCTACGACTACGGCCACATCGGCAACTTCCGCACCTTCATCGCCGTCGATCTTCTCTACCGCCATCTCCGCCAGTCCGGATACGACGTCCGCTACGTCATGAACATCACCGACGTGGACGACAAAATCATCCGCAACTCCGCCCGCGACGGCGTTACAGTCCAGCAATACACGGCCAAGTACACCCAAGCCTTCCTTGAAGATTCCACCACCCTCAACATCGCCCAGCCCGTGCTCGTGCGCGCCACCGAACACATCCCCGAGATGGCCGAGTTCATCGCTAAACTGGTCGAGAAAGACATCGCCTACCGCACCGACGACGGCTCTTACTATTTCCGCATCGCGAAATTCCCCGAGTACGGCAAGCTTTCAAAGAAAGACTTCGCCGGAATGAACGACGGCGCCCGCGTCGACGTCGACGAATACGAAAAAGACAGCGCCCGCGACTTCGCCCTCTGGAAAGCCCCGAAGCCCGGCGAAGCGTCATGGGACACAAGTATCGGCCCCGGCCGCCCCGGCTGGCACATCGAATGCTCCGTCATGTCGATGGAAGAACTAGGCCCGACCTTCGACCTCCACGCCGGAGGCGAAGACCTGATCTTCCCGCATCACGAAAACGAGATCGCCCAATCCGAATCGCTTACCGGGAAGCAATTCGCGCGCTACTGGTTCCACGCCCGCTTCCTGTTAGTCGAAGGCCAGAAGATGTCGAAGAGCCTGGGCAACTTCTTCACCGTCCGTGACCTCATTCTGCGCGGCCACAAGCCGTCCTCGATTCGATGGCTGCTCACGCAGGTTCCCTATCGCAATCAACTGAACTTCACCTTCGACGGCTTGAGTGCCGCAGCCAGTTCCGTAGAAAAATTGCGCAACTTCAAATTCCGCCTGACCAACACCAAATTCCCCGAAGGCGCGAACCCGGCCATCTCAAAGCTCGCCAATGACACAGTCACGAACATGAAGGCCGCGCTCGACAACGACCTGAACACCGCCGAAACGCAGGCCGCCATCTTCGATATGCTGCGCAAAGCCAACTCCGCCCTCGACGCAGGAGAAGTGCGTCACGACGACGCCAACGCCCTGCTCGCCACGCTAGAAAAGTTCGACGAAATATTCGGCGTCCTGAAAGACGACGACCAGCCAAAAATGAAAGCGATCCTAGACTGGGCCAAGTCCGAGGGCCGCGAAAAAGAAATCAGCCCTGAACTGCAGGAGATCGCTGGCAGCGCCCAACTAGCCGACGAGCAAGTCAATCAAAAGCTAGCCGAGATGGAAGCGGCAAGAAAAGCGCGTAACTTCAAAGCCAGCGACGCCCTGCGCGCCGAACTAACCGCCGCCGGAATCATCGTAGAAAACACAAAAGAAGGCGTCCGCTGGCGCAGGAAATAGCCTCTCTTCTTACTGTCATCCTGAGCGGAGCATGCCCTGCGTGAAACGCAGGACATGCGGAGTCGAAGGACCCCTACAAGGCCAGCTCAGCTGTTTCCCGGCTGATCAAGCCGCGACTACAATTGCCTTGTGCCCCAGGTTCACGCCCCTCTTTTGGGCGTTAACCTGGGCGCTACGAGCCCAAACTGGCAACCTACGAATGCTCCCCCTCGAAGCCCTAATCCGCGAAGCCGAACAGGCCCACGGCCACCTCTGCGCCGGACAAATCCTCGGAGTCCGTCTGGCCATGCTGGGCCTGGCCAAATTAGGGATAGAAGATCCAAAAGGCAAAGACCGCAAGCGCCTCGTGACCTTCGTAGAAATCGACCGCTGTGCCACCGACGCCATCTCCGTCGTCACCGGATGCCGCTTAGGCAAGCGCGCCCTGAAATTCCGCGACTGGGGAAAAATGGCCGCCACCTTCGTCGACCTCGCTGCCAAATTTCCAAGCCACGATGACCCCTCAACAACCAATGTCATCCTGAGCGGAGCGGGTTCTGCGCAGCGCGCAGAACTCGCGGAGTCGAAGGACCCCTACCCGCTCAACCCCGCCGCGCCTTCGCAAGGAGTCCTCTCAACGATTTCGGGTACGTTCGCAGACACAGCGCCAAGCAAGCTGCAACCTGTCGCCTCCGACCACTGGTACAAAGCCGTCCGCGTAGCCGCGAGAGAATCCTCCAAACAGCGCGCCCGCGAACTCCACCCCGAAATCGAAAACAAAAACCAGCAACAAATGCTCGCCTACCGCGAAATGAAAGACGACGACCTGTTCTCAACCCAGTGGGTAAAAGTCGAACTACTCCCGGAAGAATTCCCCGGCTACAAAGCCGACCGCATAACCTGCGCCGAATGCGGAGAAGGCATCAATTTCCACCGCGAAGTTGTGCGTAATGGGCGAGTATTGTGTAAAGCCTGCTCGGGCGAACGATACTACGAACTATTATAGTGAGGGCTTTGATGTCACCGGAACTCGAAACCCGTGATCAATTGCTGGCAGGCGACGTATC
Source organism: Terriglobia bacterium (assembly GCA_963847715.1). Lineage (GTDB taxonomy): Bacteria > Acidobacteriota > Terriglobia > Terriglobales > Acidobacteriaceae > Acidiflorens. The sequence continues at coordinate 240,548 of CAWKAZ010000012.1, read as the reverse complement.
TTTAGCTACCGTTCGATCAGTTTATCCAGATAACGATGCCTTCATGCGTGGCGTTTTCGGATTACTGTCCTCGGGTGACATTTGCCTCGTCGATGCGAATCGAACCGACGTACCCAACTGGCGTTGGCGGGAGATATTTGTCGAAAGCGCTGTGCTGACTGAAGTACAGCATCTGAGAGTGCGGATAACAGTTAAAGGAATCCGTAGGATTAGCTAGGCCTCCCTTCGCGCCCTCTCATACGCAGCCACCCTTAGCACCGTCCCCTCATCAAACCACCGCCCAAACAACTGCAGCCCAATCGTCAGCCCCTCATAACTCGCGCCTAAAAACGATCCTTTAGAATCCGCTCCACGTTCCGACGGCCGTGAAGAATGGACACAACTTGCAAGGGCTTTGTCTCCGGCCGATAGACGATCAGGTAGGAATAGACCGGGAAGAATTTCACCGGCTCGTCCGTCAAATTCTTGCTCCAGTGTCCGGCGCCCGGCGTTCCTACCAGGAAAACAATTCTGTCGCGGATGACGGATTCCACTCGATCCGCGACGGCAACGCTGCTTTCCTTCTTGAGATAGCGCCAGATTTGAACAAGATCAAGAGCGGCCTCGGGTGCGAGGACGTAGCGCACGCTCATTCAGGCTTGGCCTTCAGCTTCGCAAGATAAGCGTCAAGCTGGCCTTCGGGAATGCCCTCGCCCCGGTCGAGTTGCTCGATTCCGCGCCGGATTTTTTCGTTGTTCGCTTCCCGGTTTTCCAGGAGCCAGCGATCCTGTTCCTCCTGGGTCTCAAGCAAGCGGAGTAACACTTCCTCGACGCTGCCGGAACCGGTCGCCTGTAGCTGTTTCTGAATCCTGGCCTCAAGGGCTCGATCACGGATTTCGATGTTCATTCCTAGCTCCCACTCCTTTAGTCCCGGCCTTGCCTGTATCGTAGCCGCCGGATTGCGAATGTCAACAGCCGGGTGTACTGTGTCTCGCCGGATTTCGAGACGCGGGATTTCAGCTCCTACATCCAATCGACGACGGGCAAACGACTAACGACCACCGACCAACGACGCCTGCTCAAACGTATGCGCCACTCTCAGCACCGTCTCTCACACGTCAGCTCGCACTACCCTCTTTCGAGGTCTTGACTTAACGCCGCCAAACTCCAAACATGGAAGCAGGCGCACATCGCGCTGAACTTTCACGCTCTCTGACAAGACCTTTGGATGGTCCCATCCCACCAATCCTCAGCGTTCTCGGCGTCCCGGCATCTCGGCGGTGAATAAGTCCTTAATTTTGAGGACTTTGCCTCTAACTCCCTTGTGCTCAGGACTTTGGCAGGAAATACTCCCTAAAGTCCTGATTCTAATATACCGGGGGGAGGGGGTGCCACCGCGCCGATTGTAGATGTTCCAAATGGGGAAACCCTAACCAGCAAACATTACCCCAGTTTTTTGAGGGGATTACAGGTTGAGAGCTGCGACCTTAGGGCGAACAGCGAACAGCGGACAGCGAACGACTAACGACTAACGACACCGACCAACGACGCCTGCTCAAACGCATGCGCCACCCGCAAGACCGTCCCCTCATCAAACCACCGCCCAAACAACTGCAACCCAATCGGCAGCCCTTCATGATTCTCGCCACACGGCACCGAAATCCCCGGAATCCCCGCGAGGTTCGCTGTCACCGTATAAATATCCGCGAGATACATCGCCAGCGGATCATTCACCTTCTCCCCCAGCCGAAACGCCGGAGTCGGCGCCGTCGGCGCGGCAATCACATCGACTTTCTTGAACGCCTCGTCAAAATCGCGCGTCAAGAGCGTTCGCACTTTCTGCGCTTTCAAGTAGTAAGCATCGTAGTAACCCGCGCTCAACGCATAAGTCCCGAGCATGATGCGCCGCTTCACTTCCATCCCGAATCCGCCATCGCGGGTCTGCCGGTACATCTCTGAGAGCGTCCCCGCCTTCGCCCGGAACCCATAGCGCACGCCATCAAAGCGCGCCAGATTCGACGAAGCCTCCGCCGTAGCAACAATGTAATAAGTAGGAATCGCATACTCAGTATGCGGCAGCGACACCGGCACAACCTCGCACCCAAGCGAAGCCAGTTTCCCGATCGCCGCCTCCACCGCCGCCCGCACTTCGTCATCCAACCCCGAGCCGAAATATTCCTTGGCCACGCCAACCTTGAGCCCGCGAACTGGCTTCTCCAGTTCCGCCACATAATCGGTAACCGGAACCTCCGCGGAAGTCGAATCCATCGGATCGCGCCCCGCAATCGTGCGCAGCACCAGCGCGACGTCCTTCACAGTGTGAGCAAACGGTCCAATGTGATCGAGCGACGAAGCGAACGCAATCAGCCCGTACCGCGACACGCGTCCATAAGTCGGCTTCAACCCGACGACGCCGCAAAACGAAGCAGGCTGCCGAATCGATCCACCCGTGTCGGACCCCAAAGTAGCGACCGCCATGTCCGCCGCCACCGCAGCCGCTGATCCGCCCGACGATCCTCCCGGCACACGCGATTTGTCCCGTGGATTGTGCACCGCGCCGTAAGCCGAGTTCTCCGTGGACGACCCCATGGCAAACTCGTCGCAGTTCAGCTTGCCTAGAATCACCGCGCCCGCCGCCTCCAGTCGAGCCACCGCCGTGCAGTCATAAGGAGGAATAAAATTGTCGAGAATTTTCGATCCGGCGGTCGTGCGCACGCCAGACGTCACCATCACGTCTTTGATCGCTACCGGAACCCCTGCCAGCGGCGGCAACGGCTTGCCCTCCGCAACCAGCGCATCAATTCGCCCAGCCTGCGCCAGCGCCCGCTCCTCGCTCAGAGTAAGAAACGCGCCAATTTCGCCATCTTCCTTTTGGATGCGCGTGTAGTAATCGCGAGCCAGAGACGTCGCAGTTGTCTTTCGTTCTGCGATCGCGCTTCGGACATCGTCAATCGTCGAGGCAGTCACTATCTCTCAATCACCTTCGGCACTTCAAAGAACGTCCCATCCGTATCGGGAGCATTCTTCACCGCCACGTCATGGGGCAGCGACGGACGCAAACCATCCTTCACATCCTCGCGAATCGCGTAAGCAAACCGCTCACTTCCCTGCCGCGACTCATCGACGCCAAAGCGGTCCGACACCTGTGCCATCGGAGCGACCTTATCCGTGTCCAACTCGCTCAACCGGTCAACGTATTCCAAAATCGAATTCAGATCGCGCAGCATGCGCACACGTTCTTCCTCAGTCAATTCCAAGTTGGCCAGATCGGCCACATAGGCAACGTCTTGTTCGGTGACTTTCATAAAATCTAGGTTGTGGCCTTTATTACGAAGTCAATCCGCTTCACAGAAACGGCAGAATACTTGTTGATCACCGCCACGTATCGCGGTGCCAGGCTCGCCAGTTCCCGCCGCCATCCCGCATTGGCAACCTCCACCTGCAGGATGCCATCGGAAAAACTCAAAGCTCGCGTACGATCGGCAACTGCGCTGCCACAAGCAATGGGCCACGCCAGCATCGCGCTATCCGCAGAAGGGGCTCGACGCAGAGCTTTCGCGACAATATTTTCCAGTCCGTCGGAGGCACGATCCAAGGTTGGCTCCAGATGTGCGAACGTAATTAATGCGGCAATCAGCGGCGGTAATCGAACGAGATTTTGTATCGGGAAGATTGTATCGGTAAATATCGTCCGTCGCTATGAGGCCAGTGCCACGGCAGCTGCCGCCTTCTTTGCCCGCTTCTTCGCGATCTTCCGCAAATGCGCCGACGAATACAAACTCCCGCGGCATCGCTTCGCCCCGCACCGGCACGGAGCGTCCTCTTCTCCATCAAACAGGTTGTAGTCGTACGTCAATTCTTCTCCAGGCTCGATATCGCGCAGCGCAATGATCCACATCTTGCCCGCGATCTGATCCGTCTCACAATTCGGCTTGCACGAATGGTTGACGAACGCCGCCACGCCGAATCCGTCAATGATCAGCTTGCCGCCGTCCAAGCCGAACAGATACGTGTTCTCAAAATCATCGTAGAGATCGTCGGCCTGTTCGTAGCTAAGGTATTCGCCCACGTATTCGATGATCAGCGTTCCCTTGCGAATGGGCCGCATAGTGTAGCAACCATACGAGTGAATGCGAGACTGCCGGAGCACAAGCGTCATAGAGCGGTCCTTTATCTTTGCACGAGAGGCACGGGATGACGCAAGGGAGAAGTGAAGGAAAGTTCGCAGCTCGCAGCTCTCGGAAAATCCTAAAGGGGTCACAAATCAGGGCCGCCTCCTTAAGGTTTTCCTGAGAGCTGACAGCTGGCAGCTATTCCTTTACCATCTCCCCGGAGGCACTCCATGGCTCACCAGCATCCACCGCGCTTCCTCAAGATCGTCAGCGATGCCAAGCAGCGCGTCCGCGAGACCAACGTCGATACCGTGAAAGCCCGCCTCGATCGCGGAGAAAAGTTCGTCCTCGTCGACGTCCGCGAGGACCGCGAATTCGATGCTGACCACCTTCCCGGCGCCGTCCACCTCGGCCGGGGCATCATCGAACGCGACATCGAGGCAAAGTACCCCGACTTGCACACCGAACTTATCCTCTATTGTGGCGGCGGCTTCCGCTCCGCCCTCGCCGCCGACAACCTGCAAAAAATGGGCTATACCAATGTGATTTCCATGGATGGCGGTATCCGCGATTGGCGCGAAAAGGGCTATCCGTTGGTCAAGTAACCCATTTTGCTAGCTGCCGATTTTGGGAAGCTTGCTGTCCCCGGTTGTACTTAATTCCAAGACAGAGCTGTCCTTCCGAGCGCCTATCTCATTGCATACCATTCACTTCTTTGAAAAAATAGCGTACACACAAAGTGGGGTCCCTTGCGATGGCTCAAATCGGCAGCTTTGCGCTCCTGTTGGCGCTCGGCCTGAGTGGATACTGTTTCGTTGTCGGTCTTCTAGCTCTGGTGTTCAGCAAGCATCCCTCCGCCGCAGCCCTCGGAGAGACTGCCCGCCGCGCCGGCGTCGCAGCCTTCATCGCCGTACTTCTAGCCAGCGCGGTTCTGGTTACCGCGGCCTTCAATGACGACTTCACCGTTGCGTACATCCAGCAACACAGCAACCGCGAGCTCCCGGTCGCCTACAAATTCGCCGTGCTTTGGTCCGGACAAGAAGGTTCGCTCCTCTTCTGGTCTCTGCTGCTCGCAGGCTATGGATTCGTCCTCCGACTGCGCTACAAGACCGATCAGCGCCTCTTCGCCTACGCCTCGGTCGTCATCGCCTCCGTCCAGGTCTTTTTCCTGCTCATCCTGAATGTCGCGGCCAAACCCTTCTCCCTGATTGAAGGTGCGCTGCCGCCAGATGGCAACGGGCTGAATCCTCTCCTCCAGTATCCCGAGATGGTGATCCACCCGCCCATGCTCTATCTCGGATACGTCGGCTTCACCGTGCCCTTCGCCTTCGCGCTCGGCGCGCTCATCATGAAGTATCCCGGTGAAAAATGGATTCACATTACCCGCCGCTGGACCATGGTCACCTGGTGCTTCCTCACCATCGGCGTCTTCCTCGGAGCCCACTGGGCCTACGCCGTCCTCGGATGGGGCGGATACTGGGGCTGGGATCCCGTCGAAAATGCCTCGCTGATGCCCTGGCTCACTGGCACGGCCTTTCTGCATTCCGTCATGATGCAGGAAAAGCGCGGCATGCTGAAGGTCTGGAACATGGCGCTCGTCTTCGCCACCTTCCTGCTCTCAATGCTCGGCACGTTTCTCACTCGGTCCGGCGTGATCAGTTCCGTCCACGCCTTCGCGCAATCTTCGATCGGCACCTGGTTTCTGGTCTTCATCGGGCTGACGCTCGCCGTTTGCACGTTCTTCCTGATCGCCAACCGCGACCACCTGAAGACCGAACACAAACTGGAGTCGCTCGTCTCCCGCGAATCCAGCTTCCTGTTCAATAATCTTCTGTTGCTGGTCGTCTGCTTCACCATTCTCTGGGGCACATTCTTCCCCATCATTTCCGAATACGTGCAAGGGCACAAAGTCACCGTCGGCCCGCCCTTCTTCAATCGCGTCGCCGTTCCGGTCGCCTTGTTGCTATTGCTCCTGACCGCCGTCGGGCCGCTTCTCGCGTGGCGCAAGACTTCGCTCGAAAGCGTCAAGCGCAACTTCCTGTTCCCGACCATCGGCGCGATCTCGGTCGGTCTCATGATGATCCTCTTCGGGGTCCGCCCCTGGGATGATCCTTCGTACTTCTACGCCACCATGGCCGCGGTCCTCTCAGCGTTGGTGATTTTTACCGTCATCTCCGAGTTCCTCCGCGGAGGCCGCGTCATCGCCGGCAAGAGTCAGCAGAGCCTGATCTCCGCCATGCTCCAGCTCTATCACCGCAACACCCGCCGCTACGGCGGTTATATCGTCCACTTCGGCGTAGCCCTGGTCGTGATCGGAATCCTCGGCACACCCTTCAACAAAGAAGTTGAAAAAGAGATGGGTTTCGGTGACAAGATCAACATCGGACCCTACACGCTCGTCTGCCAGTCCTACACGCAAGACGACAATCCGAACTACGGCAACGAGTGGGCGATCATTAATGTGTTCCGCGGCGGCAAGCAGATCACCACCATGTATCCCGAGCGCCGCTTCTACAAAGCCAGCGGACAGCCGCAAACTCTGCCCCGGATCTACCCGAGCTTCCGCGAAGACTTATTCCTGGTCACCGACGTCTATCTCGTCTACGAAGGCAAGAACGAGACAACCGGACGCCCCATCATCAAAGCCCACTTGAACCCGCTGGTTCCCTGGATCTGGATCGGCCTCATCATCATGGTCTTCGGCACCATCACCGCGCTGATCCCGAACGCCGTCACTGTCCGAGTGCCAGTCGCCGTGCCCACACAGACTCCAGCCGAAGTAGGAGCAGGTGACTAGGATGACAAGCAACGAAAACAATCACCGACCGTATTTGCAGTTCCGAGAACGTTGGCACTACCGTGGAAGAGCGGCCCTTCAGGGCCGCGTTGGTCGGACTACATTGGGGGCTTTAGCCCCGGCTCGGCTGCTCCACGCCCTAATTCTCACCGCGGCCGTCTTCCTCTTCCTCGGCGCCGGAGACTCCGACGCTCGCTTCAAAGATCTCGGACACCGCATGATGTGCACCTGCGGCTGCGGACAGGTGTTACTCGAATGCAATCACGTCGGCTGCCAGTCCTCCGACAAAATGCGCAACCAACTCCTAGCCGCGCTCGACAAAGGCGGCAACGACGACCTCATTCTCCAAGGTTTCGTGCAAGACTACGGCCCGACCGTCATCGCCGCCCCAACCGCAACCGGCTTCAACCGCATTGCATGGATCATGCCCTTCCTGGTTTTGGCGCTAGGCATCGCTCTAGCCATTAACATCGTGCGCTCATGGAAGAACCGTCCCGCACCAGCCCTTGCGGACGGCATCCAAATCCACCCCGGCAGCGAACTGGATGAATTCCGCCGCAGAGCCAGAAACGAGACCGATCTATGACGAGCAGCCGTATCCACCAACTACTGAGAACCGGGAACTGAGAACCCTATGATCCTCTTCCTCTACGCCGTAATGACGCTGGCCGCGCTCTACTACGTCTTCCTCTTCCCCGGCGAAGTCTTCTCCGGAGAAGAAAAAACGCGCCTCGGCTATCTCCGCGAGCGTAAGGAAGCCGTCTACGATAACCTGCGCGACCTGAACTTCGAACACAAAGCCGGCAAAGTCCCCGACGCCGATTACGAATCCATGCGCACATCGCTAGAAGAAGAAGCCGCTGCCATCATGTCCGAGATCGCAAGACTGGAACAGGCCGCTGGGCAGACGACGTAGTAACACTTGTCCGCAGAAACATAATGACCAGCCCCACGGGGCGAAAGAAGGCTGTTTTTGACCAAGTTCGCAAAGTGCGTAACGCTAGCCGCGATCCTCGCGCTAACCATCGCCTCGGCTTCTGCCCAGACCCTCGCCGGCACGATCACCAACGGCACCACCAATAAGCCTGCTGCTGGAGACCAGGTCATCCTCATTAACCTCTCCAATGGCATGGATGTCGCCGACAAGACCAAAGCCGACTCCGCTGGCAAATTTAGCTTCGCGCTGAAAGACGGTGGAGGCCCGCATCTCATCCGCGCGATCCATCAGGGCGTCACTTATCACCAGATGGCACCTCCCGGAGTCAACTCCGTCGACCTCAATGTCTACGACGTTGCGACCAAGGTCGAGGGCCTCAGCGTGACCGCCGACGTGCTCCGCATTCAGGCTGACACCAGTTCGTTGCAGGGAGTGCGTCTGTTCGTCGTCAGTAACACGTCATCTCCCGCCAAGACGCAGATGAACGATCACAACTTCGAATTCAATCTGCCCGCCGGAGCGAAGATCGAACAGGTTCAGGCCCGTGCTCCCAACGGACAGCCCATCGCCGCCGAAGCCACGCCGCAAGCTGAGAAGAATCGGTATGCCATCGCGTTCCCCCTGCGTCCCGGGGAAACGCAGTTTCAGCTGGAGTTCACCTTGCCCTACACCGGCGAGATCACACTCGATCCCAAACCGCTCTACGCAGCCGAGCATCTCGTCGTAGTGCTGCCGAAGACGATGCAGTTCAAGGCGGCAAATCCGCCGAGCTTTCAATCGATGCAGGACCCGAGCCAGGGAGACACCATCGTCGAAGTTGCACAGCAGGCCAAACCCGGTCAGCCTCTAAGCTTCACGCTGCAAGGCACCGGAACCATCAACGAGACTCCGCAACAGACTGCTTCCGGGGCCGCGCAGCAAGAGAGCCAGCCCGAGCGCACCAATCGGCCGGGCGGAGGATTGGGCGTGCCCATCGACTCACCGGACGCGCTGCAGAAATATCGCTGGCCCATCCTCGGCGCGTTCGCGTTGCTGCTGGCCGCGGGCGCATGGATGGTCACCAAACGTCAGGGAGTCTCGCCGATAACAGCCGCGGCAAACGCCGCATCCGCGAGCGCGAAGCCGGCTCAAAAAGCAGCCTCAACATCCGCTGCGCCGACGAGCGCCGCAGCGCCCGCCGCGAAACCATCCATGCTGCTAGAGGCTCTGAAGGAAGAGATCTTCCAACTGGAAGTGGAGCACAAGCAGGGGAAGATCACGCAGGCGGAGTATGACAGGACCAAAGCCGCGCTCGACCAGACTCTGGAGCGTGCTCTGAAACGCCAAGGCTGAAGGCCTGTTGGACGGCGTTATCTTTCGCCCCTTTGGGGCTCGATGGTTGATGAAGAACCCGAACCCACGGCTTGCGCCGTGGGCTGAATTCTTGCGCCGCTTCGCGGCTACCGCAACTTCTCGGTGCTGATAGAACTCTCCTACTTCTGCTGGTAGAACTCTGCTGGACGTCCCGTCAGGCGCTCGATTCTCTTTGTGGTCGGTGGATGCGTTGAGAACAGGTTGCCGAAGCTGACGCCTCCGAGAAGCGGTTGGATGATGAACAGATGCGCGGTCGATGGGCTTGCGATCAGCGGACGCTGTTTGGAATACGCATCGATCTTGGCCAAGGCGCTGGCTAGCGCATAAGGATTGCCAGTCCAGTGCGCGCCTGTGTCGTCGGCTCCGTATTCGCGGTTGCGCGAGACGGCAAGTTGGATCAGCATGGCCGCGAATGGCGCTAGGAAGATCATGGCGATGGCTGCGAGTCCTCCGCCTCCGCCGCGATCGCGGTCGCTGCCTCGGACGCCTCCGAAGATCATTCCCCATTTTGCGACCTGCGCGAGATAGGTGATTGCGCCTGCGAGAGTCGCGGCGATCGAGCTGATCAGGATGTCGCGATTGCGGACGTGGCCGAGTTCGTGGGCAATGACGCCTTCGAGTTCCTCGTCGTTAAGCAAGCCGAGAATGCCTTGCGTTACCGCGACCGAAGCATGATTCGGATTGCGTCCGGTGGCGAAGGCGTTGGGCGAATCGGTCGGTATTAGATAAACCTTGGGCATCGGGAGGCTGACCTTTTGCGCGAGGCGCTCGACGATGTTGTAGACGCGCGGCAGATCTTCGCGAGTGATGGGCTGTGCGCGATAGGCAGCGAGCGCGATCTTGTCCGAGAAAAAGTACGAGACGAAGTTCATGACCGCGGCGAAAGCGAGGGCGATCAGCATGCCATTCTGGCCTCCGAAGGCGCGACCAGCGAGCATGAGCAGCAGCGTCATCACCGTGAGGAGCAGAGTGGTCTTGAAGACGTTATTCATAAATTGTTCCTTGGACATAGTATTCGATGCTGAGGGTTCCGAGTCGGCTCAGCTCAGAGCTTCAGCTCAGACCCCTCCTCAGTCGATCTTTAAGAATCAAGGATTTAGCGACCGAAAAACGCCAGATCTTTGAGGAATAAGGACTTAGCTGTAAGATATTTATAAATCAATAGTTTAGCGGGAGATTATGGATTGAATTTCACGTCAAATTCCTGCCAAGTTATTGAGAAATAAATATCTTAGCGGATTTTGAGGGGGCGAAATCCGCCCCCAGCTATTTCTGCGGCAGCATTGAAACACCACCCTGTCTTCTCGCAGAGATTTTGGCCACTCGCCACAACAACAATTTGTGGTCATGGACCACGGTGCTTTTTAAAGAAATTGCGTATATCCGAGGGGGACGCCCCGGCGGAGAGGAGTCGTAGGCATTCTTCGACTCTCCAGATAAAGGTGGCGTTAAATAGCGACCCGCCGTGTTCGGCCATATTCACGTCTTCAACAAGTTCGCTTAAACACTGCGCTTCGGCATCGGGTATCGCCGGCCCGCAACGAAAGGCCTTGGAGAATCCCTCCATAAACTGCGCTTCCGTGACGCCGCCACCAACAGCACCATTCAATAGTTCTAATACTGTCATATCTTCTAATACTGTCGTATCTAAGGATCCCTTCCGCGCCAACGTCTTCGCGAGTATAACGCCGTAAACTTTGGAAGTTGACGGAGAAACCACGGGTTCCCGATGTCTCGCGGTTTCCGAGAGTGGTCATTCCAACTGCCGGCACCGAAGAGATGGCTCTTTCCGTCTCCATGAGGAGGGCATCCCACTCAATGAGCGGGCCAAACTACCGATGAGCCGATCGGGGTGGCTGGCTCTCCATCACCACGCGCAGTATGCGATTGATACGGGTCTGGTATCCCTTGCCATGACGCTTTAGCCAGTCGAGTACATCCGCATCGAGACGAATCGTTAGTTGCTTTTTCGCCGGAGGCCACGCCGTCGTTGCCTTCTTGAGAAAGGTCTTGTCCAGCGCCGGAATGTCCGAATAGTCAATATCGGCATCTTTCATCCGGTCAATCCGTGCCAAGTCGCGCTTGATAGATTTTTTCGTCACGCGGCGAATGGGCGATGACAACCAGGCGCCCAACGAGCAGGCCCAGAGTAATGAGCCGTTCTTCGCCATAGTCCATGCGGTCGTCTTCGAAGGTAACGCAAGGCCCGGCAAACACTTGCTCGGCATCCTCAAAGCTGAGGCCATGCTTGGCGAAGTTTTTCCGGTTTTTCGCGTCGTCCCGCTCGTATTTCATTTCCGGTGGGATTTATTGTAACTCTTTTTGTAGTTACAGAAGAGGCTTTTCAGGACGTGGGCATTCCGACTGCCTACAACGAAGAGATGGTTCTGTGTGTCAACATGAGGAGAACACCCCACTCAAGCCAAAATCGGGCTTGAGTGGGGCACCGGTCAAACCGTGAAGGAGACCACCTCATTAGGATGGGCAACCGGGCGCGAAGTGCGTCGCAAGAATGTCTTGCAGCGACATCGGTGAGTCGGGCTGAGTAGGGGTCCTTCGACTCCGCGCTGCTACGCTTCGCTTCACAGCGCTCCGCTCAGGATGACAAATTTGGAGATGACTTTGGAGACGCGCCGGAGTGGATTCGGGCTAACCGCGCATCGACTTTCCGCACCCAGGTTAACGCCCAAAAACCGGGCGTGAACCTGGGGCACAGTGCTGCTGCTGACAAACTCTTCGATGACTCCGGTAACCGCCGCCCTCGCGGGGCGCATAGTAGAATTTACTCAATGTCCACCAACACAGTCAGCGCTGCATCCGCTCGCGCGGCGCAATTGGAATCGGCCCTTCGCCGCGTTATTCGCGGCAAAGACGACGTCATCCGCCTCGCCCTGGTTTCGATCTTTGCCAAGGGCCACCTGCTGATTGAAGGCGTCCCCGGAGTCGGCAAAACCACGCTCGGCCAGGCCATGGCGCGCGCCATCGACTGCACGTTCCAGCGCATCCAGTTCACCAGCGACATGTTGCCGTCGGACGTGCTCGGCATCTCGATCTACTCCGCGAGCGAGCAGAAATTTGAATTCAAGCGCGGACCGGTGTTCGCCAACGTTCTTCTGGCTGACGAAATCAACCGCACGACTCCGAAGACACAATCTGCCCTGCTCGAAGCGATGAATGAAGGACAGGTCACTGTCGACGCGCACTCCTACGCGCTGCCGCAACCCTTTCTGGTTCTTGCCACGCAGAATCCGATCGAGCACCACGGCACTTATCCGCTGCCGGAATCGCAGCTTGACCGCTTTCTGATGCGGGTGCGCATGGGATATCCGGAAGGCAATGCCGAGCGCGAGATTCTGCGCGCCGAAGCGGGAGTCGCACAACTCGAAAATCTGCGCCCCGTGCTCAACGCCGCCGACGTGGTCGAGATCCAGCAAGCCGTTGCGCGGGTTCACGTGGACGAATCGCTCATTACCTATCTGCTCAACATCGTCACCCGAACCCGCGAGTCCGAATATCTGTCTCTCGGAGTTTCTCCCCGCGGTTCGCAGATGCTCTACCGCGCCGCGCAGGCGATGGCCTTCCTCGAAGGCCGCGATTACTGCACGCCTGAAGATTTCAAGCCGCTGGTGGTCAGTGTGTTCGCTCACCGTGTCGTGGTCAGCTCGCTCTATACGTCTACGCTCAAGAAGTCCGAGCAGGCTGAGCAAGTCCTCCGCGACATCGTCGAGAGCGTACCTGTACCGGTGTAGGGCTCAGTTCCCGGTTCTCAGTTCTCAGTTGGACTCCAGACCACGATCGCGGAAGTTATTGCGGTTGCTTACGACGCGCTCGCCCTCACTTCGTTTGTTTTCCCTTTTGTGGCGGGGCGGGCTTCGCAGGCGGCGGAGGGCTCTCCACAGTCGGCCAGAAGCCGCCACCTTTGCTCGTGGGTTTGAAGTGCAGAGGAAGCGAATAAACCAGCAGATCGGCCTTCACCGTATAGTCGACGGCAATGAACCAGGTCGTAAATTCCCCGACACCGCTGCGCTCCACCGTGACCTGCCTGGGATCGAGCAAAATGTCATGCTGGCTGGCTTTGCGAATCACCATCTCGCGAATCTCGTCGTCCGTGTTGAGGCGAGCCACTCCCGTGCGATATCCCATCTGCGCCGACGAGTCCTTCAGTTCGTCCTGAAAGATAAAGTTGGCGACCCCCGGAGCAAGCACTTGCCAGGCCGCGAACACCAACGCGACAACGACAGCGATCCAGAAGACATACTTCATCGGAATCTCCTCCTGACGCAGGAAATCCTTAGCTTTGAAGAAGAGAAGCGTCTATTCGGAGATTCTACTGAGAACTGGCGATGGGAAGCGAGGAACTTTCGTGGTGTGAGGCGGCATCGTGTGAGTCAGCGCCCTGCGATCCTGCGGACGGCTGCAAGCTCGACAACCTCGAAATCGTCGCCACCATCATTCCGGAGAGGAACTGCATGGTCGCCACATCGTTGTTATCGAACGCGTTCGGCGTTGATGACAGCACTTCGAAGACGCCAAGCGTGCGTTGGAAGTGGCGCAGCGGAGCGGCGAGAATCGAACGCACACCCATGCGGCGGCAGGTTGCCCAATCGACTCGTGGATTCGACTCGGCATCACTGCACAGCATCACTTCTCCGCTGCGCACGCATTCGGCCGAAAGCCCGCGGTCGGTTTGCAGGCGTACGCCCACATCCGGAGCCGTTCTGCCCGTGCGCGCGCGGCAAACAATTTCATTGCCCAGGCGCAGTGCGATCGCCGCTCCGGTAGCGCCGGTGAGGGCCTGCGCTTTTTCGGCGATGATGCTGATGCCCGGCTCGAGATCCAACTCTCCGGGATTGATTAGCGTGTGTTCCAAGTGGATCGAGTGAACCGGTCCGTGATGGCGGGGACGCATGCGATGGCGCGGCGCAAACTCGGAAGCTCCGCGTTGAGCCGCCTCTTCTGCGGCAATCCGAAACTCGGCATCTTCTTCGGCGTCGGCCACCTGAGGCACCGACGAAAGCAGCGATCGCACCAGACGGTCGAGCTCCGCATCCGCGATCAGGTGAGCGGTCTGCTGCCCGCGCAACGAGCCGCCCAGCACCCGCGAAAGACTCAGCACCGCCGCACTGCCACACGCCAGACATTGCGGAGTGTTGTTGTTGCTGAGCAATTCACACTGCACGCAAAATACTGCCGATTGCAGGGAAACAAAATTAACGTCGGCCACCGTCAACGAGCGCTGCATGTGGGAATTCCTCCGGACAGCTGGGGAAGGGATGAGGGTAAACAGTTGAGTGGCCGGGAGAAAGTGACCGCGCTGGTTCAGGCTGTGGAAAACAGGATGAGGCAGGTTTCAAAGTTTCAAGGTCTCAGAGTTTCAGGGAAAGGCTAGAACTCCGGAATCAAGATCTTTGAAACCTTGAAACTCTGAAACCTTGAAACCTGGCCTTTCGAAACCTGTCTTCTATAATTCCGCCATGTCTCTTCTCCGATTCCTGATGCTGCTCTCCTTAACAATCTGGCTCGGCGGCCTCATTTTTTTCGCATTCGTACTCGCACCGACCGCCTTCACTCCCGGACTTCTCCCGACGCGCCACATGGCCGGATCGATCGTCGGGCGCTCGCTCGATCTGCTCCACTACATGGCCATTGTCTCCGGAATCGTCTTCCTCGTCTCCTCGATGCTTTACAGTCGCATGACAGCAGGCACGGCAAAGCCGCTGGCGGCGCGCCATCTGCTGATCGTTCTCATGCTGCTTCTGACCGTGATCTCGCAATTCGCGATCTCTCCGAAGATGCATGCGATTCGCGCCGAGGTCGGAGTGATCGACAACGTGCCGCTCGACAATCCTCTGCGCCACGAGTTCGACCGTCTGCACGTCTGGTCCGAAAAATTCGAGGAGGCGGTTCTCTTGCTTGGTCTGGTCGCGTTGTACACCACCGCGCAAGCCTTCCGCTGAACGACTTGCGTATATCGTAACTTCCTCGTGGTGAAGGTTTTGTCTTTGCAACCTTGAAACTCTGAAACGTTGAAACCTGAGTCGCCATGCAATCTCCCGCAATGATTTATTCTTGTTGGTTAACTGAGAACTGACAACCGAGAACTGAGAACTGCATCATGAAATCTGGCATCATCGGTCTGCCGCAAGTCGGCAAGACATCTTTATTTCGCATTCTGACGAAGGTAAATCTCTCGGAGCAGGCCTACTCCAACCCGCGCGAAGCGCACATCGGAGTCGCCAAGGTCCCTGACGAACGCCTCGACAAACTGGCTGCGCTGTACAACCCGAAGAAGCTCACCCACGCCTCGGTCGAATACGTCGACGTGGGCGCCATCGGCCAGGACGCGCTCAAAGAGACTGCCTACATCGGCCATCTACGGCAGGTCGACGCCCTCATTCACGTGTTGCGGGCGTTTGAAAACGATGAAGTTCCGCACGTCGGCCCCATCGATCCGCTGCGCGACATCAAGAACGTGGAGTTCGACCTGATGGTCAGCGACCTTGGCCAAATCGAAAAACGTCTTGAGCGCTTGGAAAAAGACTTAAAGAAGATGAAGACGCCGGAGCTCGAAAAAGAGAACGAGCTCCTCATTAAAGCCAAAGCTTTTCTTGAGACCGAAAAGCCCCTGCGCGAAATGGAAATGTCGCCCGAGGATAAGAAGCGCATCCGCGGCTTCATGTTCCTCAGCGAGAAGCCTATGCTCTACGTTCTGAACATCGGAGAGAGCACGCAACTCGGCAAGGATCTGGAGGCTGCGGTGGCTAAGTACAACCTGCAAGAAGTGAGCACCCGCCCCAACGCCGGAGCCAGCGCCATCTGCGGCAAAGTCGAAGCCGAGCTTGCTGAGATGTCCGACGAGGACGCCGCCGAATTTCTCGGCAGCTATGGACTGAACGAGAGCGGCCTCTCGCGGCTGATCCGAAAAAGCTATCACCTGCTCGGGCTGATCTCATTCTTCACCGCCGGCGAAGACGAATGCCGAGCCTGGACGATCCCGCTCAACACGCGCGCGCAGAATGGGGCTGGGGCCATTCACTCTGACTTAGAAAAGCATTTCATAAGAGCCGAGACGATTCGCTGGGATCAGCTGCTGGAAGCCGGGTCGGAAGCCAACGCGCGCGCCAAAGGAACGTTGCGACTGGAAGGCAAAGACTACATCGTGCAGGATGGCGACGTGATGCACATTCGGCACAGTGGATAAACGAGACTTCCGAGCCAGACACGCTTTTGCTGAAGGACTGTTGAGGGTATTGCATGGGCAATAAAATGTCAGAAGGGACTAGGGTCGTGCTGGTTAACTTCGCGATAATTGCGGGGTTAATTTGGAGCTACTTCAAGGAATATCCACTGGACATTATTCTGATCGCGGGTTTGTTCTTATTGGTGTTTGCAAATGTCTTGATGTACTTCAAGCGTAGGCGAATTCAAGAAATAGGGTCACTAGCGAAACAACCGATCCAGCAGAAACATACAAGCCGATCCAACAAACACTAATACTGCCATCATGACCCCGGGCTCCTTGTTCACTTCCGGAATCAAATCCGAAGCCGCCACATAAATCGTCACGCCCGCCGATAACGGCAATCCAAAACTGACCTCATGCCGGAAGACGGCCATCGTCATCACTCCGGCCACAGTCGCCACACCCAGCATCACCGATGCTCCCCAGGCAAACCCGCGGCTGCGCCCGCTCGCCAGCATCACCGACGAGATCGTGAACCCCTCGGGAATCTTGTGTAGAAAAACTGCGACAAAAATAATCCATCCTAGCGCCGGAGAAACCAGAAATCCTGACGCGATCGCGATCCCGTCAAAGAACGTGTGAATCAACAATCCGATCAGCACCGAATATCCCTTGTGCGCGTGGACGAACTGGTCGGCGTGCGTCTCTTCGCCAAAGTGAAAGTGGGGAGTGACCGTGTGCTCGAAAAAATGCACGAGCAGGTATCCGGCAAGGATGAGAAACCCGGCGTACGCACCCCGCAGATGAACGCTCTCCGGCACCATCTCGACTAGCGCCGTGGCCAGCATGAAGCCTGCGCCGAGCGCGACGAAGTAACGAAGATAGGAGCGCTCCCAATTTCGCTGGACAATAATCGCGCCGCCAAACACATTGGCGCCCGCCGCCGTAAGCCCCAGCAGCACGCTGGTCAGGATGGGTGACATTGGGGAAAAGAATAGCAGGAAGAAGTTGTCAGTCGTCAGTTATCAGTTGTCAGTAAACCCATCAACCTGCGCCCGCGCCGGTTGAGTCCCCGCCTGCTAGAATCCGCGGGTGCGCCACTGGCTACAACTCATCGGATGGCTCGCCTGCGTCGTGTATTCCACCATTCCCGCGTTCTGGCTGATGATTCATCCGTTTGCCGACCGCTGGCGCGCGTTGCGCCGCTCGCCGTACTGGCTACTGCTGCCCGCCTGGATTGCGATGTGGATCGTCGTAGCGCTCGTAACCCGCCCGTGGCACCACATCTCGCTCTATACGACAGTCTGGACGTGGATCCCTGCGCCCCTCCTGTTTGCCACCGGATTTCTGCTCTATGCAAAATCGGGCAGCGGCTTCAGCGCGAAGCAACTCGGAGGCCTGCCTGAAATTCACGGCGGCAACCGTGATCAACGCCTAGTCACTAACGGAATCCGCTCTCGCTTGCGCCATCCCGTCTACGCCGCCCATCTCTGCGAGATGCTGGCTTGGAGCATCGGCACCGGCCTGGCGGTCTGCTGGAGCCTGACGGCCTTCGCAGTCGCCACCGGAGCAATCATGATTAATACAGAAGATGTTGAACTGGAGAAACGATTCGGGGCCCCGTACCGCACCTATCGCGACAACGTACCAGCGGTTCTGCCGAGAGTGTTCCCGCAGCGCCAGCTATAATCCGGTTTGGCTGAAAGCTAATGGCTGAGAGCTGACAGCTGCTCCCATGCGCTTCGAACTTTTCATCGCGACTCGTTATCTGCGCGCCAAACGCCGCCAGGCGTTCATCGGCGTGATTACGGGCATCTCCATCCTCGGAGTGGCCGCTGGAGTCGCTTCCCTGATTGTCGCTCTCGCCATCAACAACGGATTTCGCCAGGACCTGCAAGCTCGTCTGCTCGGTTCGACCGCGCACGTCAGCCTGCTGAGGGTGCAGAGTGACGGCATCACCGACTGGCGTCCGCTGCTCGACAAATTATCGAAGCAGCCGCACGTGACGGCGGCCGCGCCCGCAATTTATGAACAGGTTCTGATCTCGCGCGGCCCGCGCGCGCGTGGAGCGGTGCTCAAGGGAATGCTGCCGCAGTATGAACGAAAAGTCAGCGACTTGCTGCAGAGCGTGACGCTAGGATCGGCGTCCGCGCTCGAAGAACCGCCTGCAGACCTTAGGAGCGCGTCGGCCGAGTCGAAGTCAACATCTACGTCAAAGGCAACATCAACCGCAGCGGGCGAGGGCGCCCGCTCCACACAAACGGAATCTCCGGACGACCTGACTAGCGTTCAGCAGCGCCTGGCTGCGATGCCGCCTATTATTCTCGGCAAAGATCTCGCCGAAGAAATTGGCGCGACCCTCGGCTCGGTGGTCCTCGTCACCTCTCCGCAGGGAGAGCTCACTCCTTTCGGCATGGTGCCGAAGTACATTCGCTTTCACGTTGCCGGAATCTTCAACTCCGGATTCTTCGACTACGATTCTTCCTGGGCGTTCATCCGCCTCGCCGACGCGCAGTCGTTGTTTGGCTTGGGCGACGTGGTCTCGGTCATCCAGTTCAAGCTCGACGATATTTACCAGGCCGGCGATGTCGCTCGTCAGCTTGAAGAGGCCGCCGGTAAGGGCTTCATGGCGACCAACTGGATGGAGCAAAACAAGCCTCTCTTCCGCGCTCTGCGTCTCGAACGCGTTGTCACCTTCATCACCATCGGCCTGATCGTCTTTGTCGCCGCGCTCAACATCCTGATCTCGCTGATCATGATGGTCATGGAGAAGACAAAAGACATCGCCGTTCTGATGTCGCTCGGCACCAAGAAAAAACAAATCCGCCGCGTCTTCATCGCGCAAGGCGTTCTGATCGGAGTCATCGGCACCGCCCTCGGCCTCGTCATCGGCTACGCCATTTCCTGGACGGGCGCCCACTACCACTTTATCTCGCTCTCGGCCGAGGTGTATTCGATCGACTACGTCCCGTTCGCTCCACGCTTGATTGATGGAATCATCGTCGCGCTCGTCTCCATCGGGATTTCATTTGTGGCTACCATCTATCCGTCATGGTCGGCGGCAAAAATTCTTCCCGCCGAAGCGCTGCGGTATGAATAGCACGGCCACAAACTCACACTAGACGCATAACTCTCCTGGCTGTAGCGTGTAAGGTCATGCGCCCGTCGCCTACCCTGAGAGAAAGCCTGCACTACCCAGTCATCACCGGCACAGCCCTGTTGGCGATCGGAGTAACGGTTGCGTGGTGGGCAAAAGTCGATATCTCCCCGCTCTTCGAATCTGCCATGATTCGCCGCGGCGAGCTTTTGCGCCTGATCACCAGCATGTTCCCGCACGCTGGACTTCTGCATCTCGTATTCAACATTTATTGGCTTTGGATTTTCGGCACAGTGATCGAAGAGAAACTTGGCCATCTCAGGACAGGCATCTTGATTCTCTTCTTCGCAATCGGCTCTGGTGCGTGGGAGTTTGCTCTCGCCAGCGGCGGAATCGGGCTCTCGGGTGTCGGATACGGGCTGTTCGGCTTGGTGTGGATGCTCTCCCGTTATGACGAACGCTTCAAAGAAGCGATCGATTTAAAGACGGTGCAGTTGTTCGTCGGATGGTTCTTCTTCTGCGTCTTCGCCACATACACCAAGATCATGCCCGTCGCGAACATCGCACATGCTGCGGGCGCGATCCTCGGCATCCTCACAGGGCTAGCCATCGCTCGTCCCGACAATCGCGCTCCGGTTACAGCTGCTCTCGGCGCGGTTCTTCTTGTCGGACTGTGGGGAGCAACGTCAGGCAGGCCACGGCTCAATCACTCGCGAAACGGTGGCTATGAGGAAGCAAAATGGGGTTACGACGCCTTGATGGCTAATAGGACCGATGAAGCAATTCGCTGGTTCCGAGATGCGGTTCAGTACCAGCCTAGGATGTCCGAGTTCTGGTATGACCTCGCCTTTGCCTACCAGCAAGCAGGCAACTTGCAGGACGCCTTTGCTGATTATCGAAGAGCTGCGGACCTGGGCGACCCGAGAGCGCAATACTTCCTCGGCCGCATGTATGAGCACGGAGATAAGCAACTGCCGAAAGACTCCGCGCAAGCACTCTACTGGTATCGCAAATTGGCGGACCACGGGGATGCCGATTCTCTGAACAACGTAGCTTGGGAATACGCGACCAGTGATGATCCTGCGATTCGCAATCCCTCTGCAGCGCTTGATTATGCGCGCAAAGCCGTCGACCTTCAGAAAGAGCACCCCAATCCGAATTATCTGGATACGCTGGCCGAAGCTCTGTACATCAACAATCAGGCGGACGAAGCCGTAAAAACCGAATTGCAAGCCCTCGCGCTCGCGCAGCCCCGCCAAAGAGACGAGTTTACGAAAAGGCTAGGCAAGTACCAACTTGCCGCGAAGACAAAAAGTTGACAATTGCCTGAATGCCCTAATAAGGGAGCCTTACCTCTGCTCCGCCCTCCT
This sequence comes from Terriglobia bacterium, assembly GCA_963847715.1. GTDB lineage: Bacteria > Acidobacteriota > Terriglobia > Terriglobales > Acidobacteriaceae > Acidiflorens. Next base: position 219,720 of record CAWKAZ010000012.1, on the reverse strand, counting down.
GTGACCACGGTCACATTGCAATTGTTTTCCAGAGGTATACAGTCTTTCGCATACCCAGTTTTCGGCAGCGCATCGCAGGGAAACAGGGTTGTTTCGCCTCATGATCTAATAGATCTGTGCGCGTCTCCTCGGGTTCCAACCGGAGAGCGCTTTGATACTTAGGAGGCGGAGTTTGCATCCAATAGCTCAAGATCCTCTATTGAGGGTCGAAGGGTTAAGTAAGGCGTTTCGCTCAGGCGACGCAAAACTCGTGCTCTTTGAGAATCTGTCTTTCCAAGTCGAGAAAGGCACGATGCTCGCGATCGTCGGGCAATCCGGAGCCGGCAAGAGTACCTTGTTGCACATCCTTGCCGCTCTTGATCGTCCCTCCGCGGGTGCCGTATACTGCGCAAATTCCCAGGTGAATACGCTTTCCGAGGATGCCGCAGCTGAATTTCGTAACCGCGAAATCGGCTATGTGTGGCAGTTTCACTACCTTCTCCCGGAATTCACCGCTCTTGAGAATGTCGCCATGCCGCTGCTCACTCGCGGACAGGCTTTGGCTACCGCCGAACCCGAAGCGGCACGATGGTTGCGCGAGGTCGGACTCGAAGCCCGCGGGCATCATCGTTCGGGAGAGCTTTCCGGTGGAGAGCAGCAGCGTCTTGCACTGGCACGGGCGCTCATTACCCGGCCACAAGTCCTGCTGGCTGACGAGCCTACCGGCGATCTCGACGGACGCACCGGTGAGATGGTTTTTGAACTGGTGGCAAAATTGCACCGAGACCATCAGTTGACGTCTCTGATTGCTACCCATAATCTTGCGTTTGCACGACGGTGCCATCGCGTTTTGCGGTTGGATCAGGGCAAAATAGAGGAAGTAGCGCCCGAGTCGCTTCCGGCGTGATCGAAAGCCGGGATCGAGAGACAGTAACGAAACACAGAACAGCAGCACCATTGATAGGTGGAAGTCGCAGTAGAAGCGGAACGATTGATTAGTAGTAATGACCGCCGTCTACACCAAGGTTGCGTCCATCGGATATCGCTTGGGACATTAAGCGGTATATATGCATAATGAGGTAGGGTCAGGGGTTTCGCGGAGAACGGGCGTTCCGCGGCAACTCGGGGGGAACCGGTTATATGTTTGAACGTTATACAGAAAAAGCCAGGCGCGTCATCTTCTTTGCGCGGTACGAGGCCAGCCAGTTCGGCTCTCCTTATATTGAGACCGAACACCTGCTTCTCGGACTGTTGCGCGAAGATAAGGCCCTGACGAATCGTTTTTTGCGCTCTCATGCCTCGGTTGAGTCAATCCGCAAGCAGATTGAAGGTCACACCACCATCAGGGAAAAGGTTTCGACCTCGGTCGATCTGCCTCTGAGCAATGAGTGCAAGCGGGTTCTCGCCTACGCAGCTGAAGAAGCCGAGCGTCTGTCCCATAAACACATTGGAACCGAGCATTTGCTGTTAGGCCTGCTGCGCGAAGAAAAGTGCTTTGCCGCCGAAATCCTGCACGAGCGCGGCCTGCGACTTTCCACTATCCGCGAAGAGTTGGCCCGCACCAGTCAGGAAAAGGCGGCACCGCAACGTGGACAGCGTGAATCCTCGCTGTTGAGTGAGTTTTCCCGCGACTTGACCCAGTCGGCCATGGATAGCCAGCTTGATCCGCTGGTGGGCCGCGACGGCGAAGTCGAACGCGTCGTGCAGATTCTTTGCCGCCGCACCAAAAATAATCCTGTACTCATCGGAGAACCCGGAGTCGGCAAGACCGCGATCGTAGAAGGATTGGCGCAGCGCATCGCCGACGGCGAAGTCCCTTCGTTCCTCGCTGACAAGCGCATTCTCGCTTTGGATCTCTCTTTGATCGTCGCTGGCACGAAGTATCGCGGACAGTTTGAAGAGCGCCTCAAGACCATCATGAAAGAGCTGATGGAGTCACAGAATTCCATCATCTTTATCGATGAGTTGCATACGCTAGTCGGAGCAGGATCGGCGGAGGGATCGCTCGACGCCGCCAACATCCTGAAGCCCGCTCTATCGCGTGGCGAAATTCAGTGCATCGGCGCAACCACGCCGGCTGAATACCGCAAGTCGATCGAAAAAGATCGCTCGCTCGAACGGCGCTTCCAGGCCGTCAAAGTTCCGCCGCCGAACGAGAGCGACGCCGTAAAGATTCTTTTCGGAATCAAAGAGCGTTACGAAAAATTCCACGCCGTCACCTATACCGACGACGCGATCAATTTCTCCGTGTCGCATTCGAATCGTTATATCCCGGATCGTTTCCTGCCCGATAAGGCCATCGATCTGATCGACGAAGCTGGGGCTCGCGTGAAACTGCGCCAGACCACGCTTCCCGAGGAACTGACCGAAGTCCAGAAGCGCATCAAGTTCATCGTCCACCGTATGGAGAACGCTATCGCGAACCACGAGTTCGAGAAGGCGCGCTTCTACTCCGACGAAGAACGCAAGGAGCGCGAGAACCTGCGCGCCCTTCGCGAAAAATACCACCTCGATGAATCCTCCACCGGCGTAGTCGGTCGGGAGGACATCGAGGACGTGGTATCGCGCTGGACCGGCGTCCCCATCACCTCCATTAAAGAAGAGGAGACCGCCAAGCTGCTGCGCATTGAAGAAGAGCTGCACAAGCGCATCATCTCGCAAGAAAAAGCGATCAGCGCGCTGGCTCGCGCCATCCGCCGGTCGCGTGCAGGGCTGAAGAGCCCGAATCGTCCTATCGGCTCGTTCCTGTTCTTAGGCCCGACCGGCGTCGGCAAAACCGAAGTCGCCCGTACGCTGGCACACTTCATGTTCGGCAGCGACAAAGCGCTGGTCCGCTTTGATATGTCCGAATTCATGGAGAAGCACAGCGTATCGAAACTGATCGGCTCGCCTCCGGGATACGTCGGCTACGAAGAAGGCGGACAGCTCACAGAACGCGTCAAGCGTGCTCCGTACTCTGTTGTGCTGCTCGATGAAATCGAGAAGGCGCACCCCGATGTTTTTAACATCCTGTTGCAGGTTTTTGAAGACGGCCAGTTGACCGACGGGTTGGGCAACACGGTCGACTTTAAGAACACCATCATCATCATGACGTCGAACATCGGAGCCCGGCACCTCATGAAGCGCGAAGGCCTCGGTTTCCAGTCGTCGCAGGATGAAATGGTTTCTGCCAAGGTTGAAGACCTGGTGAAGGGCGAAGTCAAACGCACCTTCAATCCGGAATTCCTCAACCGCGTCGACGAGATCATCCTCTTCATGGCGCTAAGCGAAGCAGACCTGATCCAGATTCTCGAACTGATGGTCAACCAGCTGAACCAGAACCTGGCGCAGCGTTCGATCACAGTAACCGTGGCGGACGAGGCCAAGAAGTGGATCCTGAACCAGACGCTCACCGACCGCAGCTACGGAGCCCGTCCACTGCGTCGCGCACTGCAGAAGTACATTGAAGATCCGCTGTCGGAAGCGCTGATCCAGGGCACCATCACCACCAGACCGGCGTTCATCGAAGTGTTCCTCGAAGCCAACAAACTTTACTACCGTCCAGTAGACGCCGAGAAAAATGAAGGCGTGTTGCTGTACGAGAGCTAACAGCCGTTCAGCTATCAGCCATCAGCCGTCAGTGAAAACTGGCGGCTTTTGCTTTGGGGATGGATCTAGGCATGCGTCTCCAACGATTTTGAGAGCGCACCCGTCTCACCCTTTATACTTAGACCGGCTTTCTCGGGCGGACCCATGGACATACTCAACGTTGGTGCAGGCAGAACGGATGAGGAGTACAAAGAAGCACAGCGACGACAACAAGATGAGTTGCGTGAGGATAGCCAAACCGACGCTAACTACTTCTTCTATGCCGCGGGCTTGGCGGCGACCTGCAGCGGCATCCTCTGGATACGCTTTAATTTTCTGATCAACGTCGGCGTGTTTGATCTGGTGAGCCTTTACGGGAGGCGACTTGGTGAGAATTATTCTACTGTCGCCCAGGGTACCGTTGTCATCTGGATCGCGACCTTATGCGCGCTGGGATTTGCCGCTCGCAAAGGTCACCGATGGGCGTTCCTGTTAGGCATCGGTCTTTACGGCCTTGACATGGTCGCTCTCCTGGCGACCTTTTCGATATGGGCATTCGGAGTTCATGGGTTTTTCGTGTTCCGCTGGTTCCAGGGACAAAAAGCTCTTCGGGATCTCAAACAGCCCGCAGTTTAGCCGCGCACGCCACACATTCATTTTTTAAGAATTTGTCGGTCAATCGAGGGCCACCCACTGCAAGTCAAGCCCTAATCCCCCGCCGCTGCCTCTCTACGCCGCGGTCTCCCGCCCTTTAGCCCATTGGCCCGCGATGCCGCCTTCTTGGCCCGGCTTCGCGACTGCCCGCCAACTTGCCCAAGCCGTGCCGCCATCCATTTCTTGGATCCCATGAACCCTTCCAGCAGCCCTGGAATGTACAGGTCCGCGTCGAGTTTCGGAAAGTGCACTCCAAAGCCTGACGGACTCAACTCAATTTCCGCGAGTTGCGCTGGCGTGGCATTTTCCAGGCCTTGCGCATCGTGCGGCGAAAAACTCAACGTCAGCTTTGAACTCAGGTCAACTACGACCTTCCCGCTGGCCCGGTCATAGCGCGCCGAGACAGCACGAGGGAATTCTCTCTGAGACTGCTCTCCTCTTTTGTTTGCTAACTCGACGTTACTGCGCGATACCATGAATCCCCTCCCAGGCTCGACAGAGCTCACTTACGTGCTCATTGATCAGACGCTCGACTGCCGCGAGCGCCCTCCGTTTGAATCCATAATTCTCCCGCAGTTCGCTCGGACCCGCCGGGCATTTGAGATTGAAAACCGCCTCTCCGTCAGATCCGATTGCATGCACATGCGCTGGCCTGTGATCGGCTGGATAAATGACGATTCGCAGCCGCCCACGCCTGAGCACTTTCGGCATGACATCATCCTAACATAAACCTAATCGCTTGGGTTACTCGTCGTGACTATTTGTTTTGCTCCCGCACTCACTTGAATCGGAACGCGAGGTCGTCCACATTGCAACTCCCCGTCATGAGCGCAGTTCCGTAGAGCGCCCCATCGGAGCCGAGAATAAAGCCTGCCGGAGTATTACCGCAGTAGTTGAAGTTCCAGAGAACCGCTCCCTGATAAAAGTAGTAGTAGTTGGTGATTTTGTAGATCGTGCCATCGCCGTAAGCTCCCCCAAGTCCAGCCAGCACATACACGTCGCCCAGACTATCGACAGCAACCGTTTTCAGGTTGGAACCGTCGGCGCCAGAGAACGAGTGAAACAGGCCGAATGTTCCTGGCTCGAACTCCGTGGTTGGAAGCTTGTACGCAAACAACGTTCCCATGCCGCCTGAACCGCCACTGCCGGTTGTGCCGTACAGCACGTTTCCGTTGAAGATCCAATTCGGCGTGTTCTGCAGCACCAGGTTGCCTGTCGGATATTCTCCGTCCGAGCCACCGGTAAAAGAGTAGAGCGTGTAAGGAATCCATCCAAAATAAGTTGGATACAGCGCAAAAATGATGCCACGATCGTTGCCAGCAGCCGTGCCGTAAAGCGTCCCGCTCGAATCGATCACCAGGCCTCCGATGGCGGGATCGGACAAGGTGGCAATCACGTTGAATGTCCAGACACCACTACCCGGAACCAGTTCCCAGATCTGTCCGTTGTTTCCCGGACCATACAGCACACCTGTCGTGCGGTTGAGTGCAAGCCCGTTCCAATAGGACAGCGAATTCGGCGCAGCAGTAACAGCGGGAGTAAAACTATGGAGGGTTGATTCGGTCCACGCGCCATTTTTTAACGTGAGCTTGAACACTGTGCCCGAATTGCCGGCCCCGCCATATTCGGTTGTGCCGTAAAGCGAGCCGCTGCTATCCATGGCCAGGTTGGGAAACAGTACGCACCCTGTATTCGCGCAGCTTAGAAACGTATAGATGTCGGTTTCCACCCAGGAACCGTTCGGCCCAGGAGAAAGCTCGAAAACCGTTCCCAAGCTGGAGCCTCCGCCAATATAAGTGGTGCCGTAGAGATTGCCTTGAGCACCCTGGATGAGTCCACCCGGACCAGTAAAGTTTTCCCAGTGGGGGCCCGTGTAAATGGTGGTGAGACGGCTCGGGCAGCCTCCCTTGGGACAGATCTGGACGTTGGCATAGGCGCGGCTGGACGAGAGGAGGCAGAGGGCCAAAGCAAGGGTGGCGAAAACGAGGTTGCGATTGAGCGAGTGATCTCTGTTGGTGGGCATGGCAGGATTCCTTTCGAGACTCATTTCTGGGCGGCGCTTGTTTGAGCAGCCCACGGGATGCATCCTGCTCGAATAGGAGGATCAAAGTCCTCAGCCCCGGCTCAAAAAGTTCTCAATAAGAGTTCAGAAGGGAAAGTCCATGCAGAACAGGCGGTTAGCGGACGAAGGCCGCGCTGTGGTCGTCCGACCGACCCGCTCGCAAACGGCCGCGAACGCCACGGTTCAGTAGAATAGCTCGTCTCCAGTCCTGATGCGTCACCGCTACACCCGAACCATGAACGATTTGATCCACGACCGCGATCTAGCCATCCGCGTCATGCGCGACGATCCGGCAGACTATGAGTGCCTCGCTCGCTGGCTCTCCGATCCTCAAGTCCTGGAGTTTTACGATGGCCGCAACCGCCCACTCTCCATGGCAGAGGCGACCGAAAAGTATTCTCCCCGAATTCTCTCCGCAGACGGCGTTACCCCTTGCCTCGTGATCCATCAGAATGAGCCGATGGGCTACATGCAGTTCTATCCATTGAGCGACGAAGGCAAGGCCGAGTATGGTCTCGAGGCTAGCGAAGACGCCACCGGATTGTATGCTTTCGACCAGTTCATCGGAGAGCCGGAGCGCTGGAATCAAGGATTAGGAACTCGGGGAGTGAAACTCTTGGTGGAATATCTGTTCCGAGAAAAGGCGGCGCGGAAAATCGTGATCGATCCGCAAGCGCGGAACCTGCGCGCCATCCGTTGCTACGAGAAATGCGGCTTCCACAAAGTAAAATTGCTGCGCGCCCACGAGCTTCACGAGGGAAAGATGGAAGATTGTTGGCTGATGGAACTGGAGCAACCTCATACCGGAGCAACCCCATGAATGATAACCGCAGTTTGGTCGACCTCTCCCACACCATCGCCCACGGACTGGTCACCTACAAAGGACTGCCTGCGCCGATCATCTGTGACTACCTGAGCCGCGAAGCCTCCCGCAAGCACTATGCTCCCGGAACCGAATTCCAGATCGGCAAGATCGAGATGGTCGCGAACACCGGCACGTATCTCGACTCTCCTTTTCACCGCTACGCCGATGGCAAAGACTTGTCGCAACTCGCTCTGGAAAAACTCGCCAATCTTCCGGCAATCAAAATACCGGCCCGGCACAAGCAGTCAGTTGATGCCTCGTGTTTTCCGCGCAGCGAGAACCTGGCGGGCAAAGCCGTATTGATAGAAACTGGATGGTCCCAACACTGGAACTCGCCGCAATATTACGAAGGACATCCCTTCCTCACTGAAGACGCGGCGCAATTCTTGTCCGACTGCGGCGCCGCGCTAGTAGGCATCGACTCGCATAACATCGACGACGTCCAGGATTTACGCCGCCCCGTTCACAGCATTCTTCTGGGCAACGAAATCCCCGTCGTCGAACACATGACGAACCTGACCGCGTTGCCGCCTAAGGACTTCCGGTTCTTCGCCGTGCCCGTCAAGGTCAAGGGATTTGGGACCTTCCCGGTGCGCGCTTTCGCGATCGGTTAGCGGTTGCGGAAAAATCCCGATTGCAGTGATCGACCCTCAGCTGGTTTGCCGGTCAACATCCAACGTAAGTAACCTTCTGATGTAAACTTCTCCAGCGAATCAAATCCCGCTTCTGCAGGAGTGACCGTGAACTACGCCCGCATCGCATTGGCCTCCCTTGGGGCCATGGTCGCCTACTTTGTATATGGCTTCGCCATGTTCACTGCCTGGCCATCCATGAAAACTGAATTCATGAAGTACCCCAACGTCTATCGTCCCAAGGACGAGATGATGAAGGTGATGCCCTACGGTATGATCGCCATCCTCATCGCTATCGTCGTCGTCGCCATTCTCTACGCACAAATCCATACTGCGGGTGGCGGCATCGTATCAGGCATATACCTCGGCGCACTCATCGGCCTTTTCTCCGTCTGCACCTTCGTGATCCACAACTACATCAACCTGAATATCGGCCTTACGCTGACCATCTACCAGTCCATCGCCTACTTCATTCAGTGGGTCATCGTGGGCGCAGCCATCGGCCTCATCTACAAGCCATCGTAGATTTGTCGGCAAAGCAGGAAAAGCGAGCGGCATGGGAAGCATGGCCAAGAATAGATATATCGGCAGAGCCTCAGCGTAGGGAAGATTCAGCTTCGTTCTCAACGAATACGCAAAGATAGTCCAGAGTATCAAGCTAGGCAGGCAGACAGTGGCGAAGACTTCCCAAAATGCACGCTTTGGTGTCACGCGGACATTTTGCTCCCCGTGCGATGTAGTTGGCGAAAAATCGCGGTTCCACATCATTGACCGGGTTCTGACTGTAATCGCCAGGTTTCAACAGGCGACCCGTTTTAGCATGCGCTCTTGCTGCGACGAGACTCGTAGCATACCAGCCCCAATCACAGTCAAGGCAACCAAATATTGAAATCCGGCGGCCTACTTATGGATCCACAACTGAAACAACTCCTCAAGGAACTGGGAGAAGCCATCAACAAGTCACTCTCCGACTCCGATCACATATCTGCAGTTGTGACCCGCATCAAAGAAGCCGGGTATGAAGTCTTCCTCGTTCTCGAAGCCACAATCGGCGTTAACAAAATGGGCGCACCTGACAGCGAAAGGGCTGCTGTCGTGTCGACGTGGCGTAGCGGTGAGAACGGGTGACAGCCGCGTCCCCGAGAGTTCTGCTGCACGGTCGGAATCACGAACTGCGTAGAACCCGTCCCCGACTTGTCAACCCGCGAATAATCCGCGCGACGCCGGTCGGATTCGTGACAGCGATCATACGGAAGGCAGTGATCCTTTCTTCGTAACGCGAGGTTGAGGTAAGTCAGGTTTTCTGCAGCTTCTTTCATCCATAAAATGCAAAACGCTGCACAGTGTTTCTCACAATGCTGCAAAGCTTTTACATGCGTCCAAGTTTTCTGCGGCAATCATCCGTTTGACGCTTGACACACCCACAGACCTATAGCATGATCGCTTCGACGTGAACAGCCGTTTCCCCAACGGCCTAGAAGTATCCTATGTTCACTGTCGTACAAAGACATTGCGAGTAAGTCTTCCAGGAGAAGAGATCCCATGAAAAAAGTTATGACTGTCTTAAGTGTGCTCATGCTGGTCGGTGTATTTGCGAGCGCACAATTGAAGCCAACAGCCCGTGGTGTTGCAGGTCAACCAGGCGCCCAGGCTCCCCAAACCGCGCCATCAACTTGCAGTCCCTGCCTGTGGTATTCGGGCGACGACGACACTGCCAATCCGAATTGGGATGGGCTATGGAACAGCAATGCCTCATGGGAGAGCATTTCCGCGCAGATATATGTTCCGTTCACGGCAGCACCCGATGGCAACGCTACCCACAAGCACGTGCTGATCAGTTCGGTCACGTTTAACCTGATCATGCCCACACCCAACACCAATCCGCCTTCGGATTTCGCCGGTATGACTTATGAATTTCGGAGCGGGCAGGTTCTCTCTGGCGATGGCGGAACCCGCGGTAAGCATGGTGGCTGCTATACGACAGCAGTTGTTTATACGGGGCGGTCTCCGAATGGCTTTAACGAGTATACCTTCACGTGCTACTTCAACCCAGCATCCCTGCCCAAGGTTGCGGTGGGAACGATGGAGTGGGTCAGCTTGTTGCCCACGTTCAATGCCAGTAATTATGCTTACTTGGTCGGCGCCACCGATCTTCCGGCAGCCAACCAATTTGGGTGGAGCAACGATATGTACAACTCGTACATAACATCCTCCCATTTTGGTTACAACTTCACACCCACGGACTTGAACGGGACCGGCCTCCCTGGATTTGAGCAGTTCTCGGTCGCAATTGCCGGGACCTACACTCTGTAAAACAAATCCATCACAAGAAAAAACGCGAACTGGTTCCCCTTTTGGGGAGCCAGTTCGCGTTTTACCACGAGACAATTGTGGTGGTAAGGCTTCTGTTCGGGCTCATGTAGATGCGCACAGGCATCCATGAATCAGCCGCCAAATATCCGGCTCGTCCGAACCCTACATCGTCTGCGGGCGGGCTATTTTGACTCCTGATCCATGGCGAGGCCCCGCGAGGACTAGGCCATGCGCTTTGTTACTTTGTAGTTCTTTGAAAACTCGGTCTGAGCGCCGGGCCATTTGATACCGACGGCGTGGCTCTACTCCCGATTCAGCCGACTGAGGGTACCCTTCGATGCACGCGCCTCGTCGTGGAAGCGGGCCGGCATTTCCGTGCAGATCACATTCCGTGCAACGCTCCCGGAAAGTTGTCGGTTAATATTCGGCTTCTTTTCACCGCTTGTTGTAAAAAAGACACACCCTGCCACACAAACTTTGGTTGACCATCGGACCGAGTTATGTTCAACTCCACAGAACGGGGCGGGCTCACTGCAGTTGCTTGGATATAGGTACGTAAATTCCAGGGGCGTGAGACCGAGGTGCAGTGATGAAGTCCGGCTCGTATGCGTTTGTTGTATCCCTTCTTGCTTTGTTCCTCTTAAGCATGACCTTGAGTGCCAGTGCGCGGGAAATGGTCCTGCCCGCTGGTACCCTTCTGAAATGCACCATGGATGAACCCAACCTTTCCTCCGCCACCATCGCGGTCGGCGACCCCGTGCTTTGTCATCTGCACTCGGTCACCGAGTTCGGACAACAGGCTTTCCCTCGCGGCAGCTATCTGGTCGGCCATCTTGAGTCGGCCCAGGAACCCGGCCACTTCTGGGGCAAGGGCAACATGAAGCTGATGTTCGATCGCATCGGGATGCCGCAAGGAGATATGCCGCTCGACGCGAAAGTCATCGCTACTCGCGGCTACAAAGTCGATAAAGAAGGCGACATCCGCGGCAAAGGACACGCCAAGCGCGACATCGTCGAATGGATGCTGCCGCCGCTCTGGCCATGGAAGATCATCATGCTCCCGGCGCGCGGGCCCCGTCCCACGCTGAAGGGCGAAAGCCAGCTCACGCTCCGCCTGATGGATGATGTGCAGATCCCGCAGGTGCAGGCATCCAACGGCCCCGACTGGCATTTCTTCGGCCGTCCCGATGGCCAGCCCGGAGTGCAGCGCGATAACTATTACCAGCAGCCTTACACGGGAGCCAGCGCTCGGCCCGCGGACGCTCCGGTTCCTCAACTGGCCATGCGTAATGCGAATGTAAGAGTCACACCCAGCGAAATCCCAGTCGCAGAGGAGATTCCGCAAGTCACTTACGCCAGCTATATCTCCAAGAACGAAGTTGGCGGAGGCGGCGTCGCTTCCTCCGGTGTGCCGGTATTCATTCTCAAGTCCGGCATGACTCTCGCCGTCGGCAATTACACGTATCAGGAAGGCCGCATCAGCTACGAACTCGCCAGCGGGGGAAACGGTGTGATCAGCAGCGACGAAGTCGACTGGAACGCCACCACCCGCGTCAACAGCCAGCGCGGGATTCGAGTAACCCTGCGCGGGGGTCATCCAGCCAACAACGCAGCCGGTCTCTAACTACTCACCCACCACTACCGAAGGCCGTCAGCAAAAACTGACGGCTTTCGGAAAGTTCAATCAGGTCTGCGAAGGCGGCCGAGCGTACGCTCGGCTTTGACGGGCAGGAATGCCCGTCCTCACACGAGCCCAGACAAAAGCCTGCGTCGCCTCGGCAATAGGAATCATCTATCAAGAGCACACTGGCCTGCTCACGAGGATCCATGTCTAAAGTAAATATCGCGGAAAAGTTCGCCGGCATCCACGATTACTACAAGCCGCGCATCGCTGCCGAACTCAACGGACAGTACGTGAAGTTCGTCAAGTTCGACAGCCCCTTCGTCTTTCACCATCACGATAACGAAGACGAGATGTTCCTGGTGGTCAAGGGCCGCTTCCGCATGGAGTTCCTCGACCGCCACGAATGGATCGAAGAAGGCGAATTTATCGTCGTCCCACGCGGCATCGAGCACCGCCCTGTCGCTGAAAGCGAATGCTGGGTCCTGCTGTTCGAACCCGCTTCTACTCTGAACACTGGAAATGTAGAAAACGAGCGGACCCTCCAGCAGTTGGAGCACGTGTAGAAAACGATCCGCGTTCGACGACCAAGGCTGGCGCCTGGGTGACTTTTTCTCGCCCGGCCAGTCTATGTCGCTATGTTCCGATCACGGATTGCGTGTACAGCTCTCCTTACCTGCGGCTTATTCACCGGCGCGTTCGCGCAAGCTCCTCCCGCTAAGCCAGTTCCCTGCGATCAGGACCCCACCTACCACAAGCTCGACTTCTGGCTGGGCGATTGGGATGTCTTCGATCTCAAGTCTGGAGAAAAAGACGGCACAAATCGTATCGAGAAAACGCTGAAAGGCTGCGCCATCCTTGAGAACTGGACCGAGGCCTCTGACCACTCCGAGGGAAAGAGCCTGTTCTACGTCGTGCGCGCAACCAGCACATGGAAACAAGTCTGGGTCGAAGACTCCGGCGGGACGAAAGAAAAGAAACTGCTCGATTCCTACGATGGAGAGGGCGTCCGCTTCCAAGGCGAGATCCCGCACAGAGACGGCACTTCGCACCTCGATCGCTCCACCCTTCTGCCAATGAGCGGTGGCCGCATCCGTCAAACCATCGAAATCTCGCGCGACGGCGGCAAAACCTGGACAACTGTCTACGACGCTCAGTATCGCCGCAAAAAGTAACGTAACCATCGCCCGATCGATGGTTGCATCCATAACCCCGCTGCAGCATCTACTCTGCAGGCATGGAAATCAAGGTCTATTCGGCTCCCTGGTGCCCGGACTGCCGCGTCGCCAAGCGCTTCCTCGACCAGCACAAGCTGCCCTACACCGACATCAACATCGAAACCACTCCTGGCGCAGCCGACGAGGTCATCAAACGCACCGGCAAGCGCGCCATCCCGCAGTTCGTAATCGACGGAGAATGGGTCCAGCCCTATACGACAGATGATGGCTTTCTCTACGAAGAAATGGCCAAGCGCCTCGGAGTGGCCCCGTAACGTGTCGGGACGGGCATTTTCTGCCCCTCCAGTTCTCGACTCAAGTCCCATGGTTACCTTCGGTCAAGGCCATCCGCCGTCTTCTGTACCCTACCCGCCTCCCCCTGAATGCGGCAGGATAGTTCCTGCACCCGGGACTCCCTCCTCGCCGGGCCTGACGGCTCATGTTCAATTCCGAGAATCGAGAAGGCGAAATCGTTGAGACCTGGCAGCGTTTTGTCCAAGGTCTGCTAGGCGTGTTGGCACTGGTCGGCGCCGGAATCATGGCCCATTACTACGCCCCGCCCGACAACGCCGGACTCGAGCAGCAGGTCCACGAACTCTCCCGCCAGGTCGCCGACCTCGAGCGGCAGCAATCTTTTTCTTCCGTCGCCGTGGACGACGCCCGCGATTCCGTCGCCTACATTTACGGCATCTACCACGTCTCCGGAACTGCCCAGAGTTTTCGCGCCCGCATCGCCGGCACCGGCTTCGTGGTTGCGCCCGGACTGCTCGCCACCAACCGCCACGTAGCCGAACCTTGGTATGGAGACCGTGAAGTTGCCGTCGCCCTGCGCCAGGGCGGCACTCCGGTACTGGAAAAACTGGTCGCTTATTTTCCTGGATCGCCGCTTCCGGTAAATCTGGAGCCCGCCGTCGTTGCCACGCATGGCGATCTCGCCCTGCTGCACCTCGAATCCACCAGCTTTACGCAGAAACTTCGGCCGCTGACGCTGGCCGAGGCTCCGCCGCACGTTGGCGAATCGGTGAGTGTTTTGGCTTATCCGATGGGAGTCACGGGCATGGTCGCGAAGTCGCCGGCCGTGGTTTATGACCGGCTTTCATCGCATCCAGATAATGCCGACACGGCTGCCGAACTGGCCGCGCTCTCGTTAATCCGTCCTTCGGCAACTTTCGGGCACATCGGCGACGTGACCGGAGACAAGCTCATCTACGATGCTCCCACCGCCCGCGGAGGCAGCGGCGGCCCGGTGCTCAACCTGCGCGGTGAAGTGGTCGGCATCAACTCCGCTTACATCGACGGCTTCTCCGGAGGCACACTGGGAATCACGGCCACCGAACTGCGTCCGCTGCTGGAAACCGCCGGGCACGCAACGCTGCAAACTGCCGCCTCCATCGCCCACTAGCGATTCTCAGGTCTCAGAGCGTGGCGAGAGCCGAGAACCCACCACACTGCAACAAATTGCTCATCGCCCAGCGCACCAACCCCCGCCTGCGGCACCATTCCCAGACAAAGTGCCGTGCTTTCAGGTACATTGTAACTTGCTGATTTAATGGCCAAATTGGCCTCTCGACTGCACCAAAATCGAGGACCGGTTCCCGAAAAACGCGGATTCAAACGGTACTCATCATGATTAGAAATCTTTTACTTTCGGCGGCTCTCCTGAGTCTGGCCCTGGCCGTCGGATGCGCCAAGGGTGGCAACGGCGCGGGTAACGGAATTGTCGTCATCATCCATACCGCCACTCCAATTGCAGCGGCGTACGTGACGCAATCGATCCAGTTTACGGTCACCGTCACCGGAACAGCGAACACCGCCGTTGCCTGGACCATCACCGGCGACGCGTGCACCGGTGCCGGAAATCCGTGTGGGACCATCGATGTGAACTCGGGTCTCTTTCAGGCGCCCGCGACGGTACCAAGTCCCTCCATGATTACGATTACTGCCACCTCGCGCGCTGACTCCACTGCCCGCGGTTATTTTGGTTTGAACCTCGTGGACGTGACCGTTAGCGTCACGCCGACGCCCACCGTAAATGTCGGCCACGGACTCGTGCAGCAATTCATCGCCACGGCGACTCCTGATCTCGCTCCCCAGACGTTTACCTGGACCTGCACGCAGAATGGAGCAGCGTGCGGGAACTTCGTTGCGAATACTTCCGGAGTAGCCGTTTACACCGCCGTCGAAAATCCTTGTAACGCCTGCGTCGTCGTGTCGGCCGTATCTACCGTCGATCCCGCCGGGTGCGCCAAGGGATGCACTACTGCGAAGGTTTCGGTCCAGTCCTCACGCATTGGCGGCACCAGCCCCTACGCTTTCCGCTTCTCCGGTTTCGATAGCGCGCATCACCCGGTCGCGATCGCCGGCACCCTGACGTTTGATACCAACGGCAACATCACCAGTGGCGTCGAAGATGTCGTCATCAACGGCGCGTATCAACAGTACGCGACCATATCCGGCTCTTACGTCCCCAGCAATAAGATGAACAATGCCGGCACGGTCACTCTCAATGCGAGTGGCGGCCCGTCCCACACATTCGATGCGGTGCTCGACTCCTTCGGCAACGTCCGGATGATCGAAGCGGACGCGAGCGGCACCGGATCGGGCGCGATGGAGAAATCCGCAGGCGCTCAACTTAGCGGCAAACAAAATTTCGTATTCGGGTTCACCGGAGTCGATTCGAATGGCAAGCGAGTCGGTTATGCAGGGCTTCTGCCGCTTGATGTCAACAACACCGTCGCTGCCGGCGGCATGGCCGATACCAACGACAACGGAAGCGTGACCACCGCGTGCGCCTCCGCGCCCTGCACCGTCACCGGAACCTACACGCACGCGGCCAACGCTCCGAGTGGGACGATGAATCTCCTGATCGGCAGCCAGGCCCTGACTTTTGATTTCTTTGTCGGTTCAGGGCAGGCGAGCGCCAAAAATCCGCTCACCATCTTCGCGATTTCGACGAACTCGACCTTTGATTCCAGCCATCCCATGCTCTCCGGCCGGATGGTGTTTCAGGATCCCGGCACAACCTACGACATGACGGCTCTCAATAGCTTCTCCGCCTCTCATCTCACCGGTGTGGACGGCAGCGGCACGAACACCCTGGTTTCTCTGACCTCAGGAGACGGCGACGGCAAAGGAAATCTCAGCCAGACGTTTGACGCGAATAACGCCGGGACGATCCTAGCGGCAGCGACTACCGCCTCGAAGTGCCCTTACACAACTTCGACCGGAGGCCGCTACGTGCTCACCATGCTGGGCACCGGCGCCACTTGCACCAGTTCGATCCCGGTTGTGCTTTATGCCAGCGGCGCAAATCGAGGCCTGCTATTGGATCAGTCAAGTGCAGCGGTCATGACCGGATTCGATGGATCCGCAAACCGTGAATGTAATCGACCCATCGCAACTGCCCGGGACCTACGCAGCTGCAACCGCCAACAGCTCGACCGTCGGCGCGACTCCTATGGCGGCCAACCTCATTCTGACCACTTTGGATTCAAAGACACACAACGTCGCCGGAACGCTGTACCCCGGAGCGCAGACGATTGCCGGAGCCTACACGTTTACCGTCCAAGAAACCGGGACCATTACCCTCACCGCCCCAACCGCTGCGATGTATGTGATCTATGCGACGGATGCTTCGCATTTCGAAATGATCGACGTCGATGCGACCGACACCAATCCATCGGTCATCTTCGCGCAACAATAACGAGATCGCGCGCAGAAACGGTGTCTGGCAAAATTCTTCTGCTTGTCAGATCATGTTGACAGATCATGATCGAGTGAGAACTGCGCTGACCACTCCGATGGCCCCGCTGCAGCTTCCACGATTACGTTCATCCCATGACCAAGTCTCCCAACTCAGCCGCGCCGCCTGAGGTTGCGACTCTGCTTGCGTCGGCAACAGAGTTACTCAGGGACGGGCGACCAGCTGATGCGATCGCGCCTTTACGTGATGCCGCGCTGCTCGAGCCGTCCGATCCAACAATCCAGCACGATCTCGGCCTCGCCTGCCTGGAAGTCGGCCGCATAGCGGAAGCCATTGCGGCATTGCAGCAGGCCGTCGCCAGCGACCCACGCTACACTGACGCGTATTTGCGCCTGGGAATCGCCTTGGAGAAGCAGGGCGACATCGCTGGTGCAATCGTTGCTTACGACCATGCCACCGAGTTGCTCCCATCGCTGACGGAGGCGTGGTACCGCGCCGGAGCGCTGGTCTACACACTGGGCCATCGCGATGAGGCGATCGGATGTTTCCGCCGCGCGGCGGCGACTGGAGGCAAGACCAGCTTCGGACGTCTGGGTAAAGCTCGGGCGCTGCTCACCGAGGAGCGCAACGAGGAAGCCGAGCTGGTGCTGCGAAAAACGCTAGCCGCCGATCCGCAGAACGCCATGGCGCATGATCTGCTGGGCAATCTGCTCTCGGAGTTCGGGCGTTTCGACGAGGCCCGCGCATGCTTCGAACGCGCAATCGCGATCGCGCCGCTGCTCGCGGGAAGCTACTACGATCTGGTCCGCAGCCGCCGCGTCACCAACGATGACAACGGTCTCATGCAACAGATGGAAGCCGCTCTCGCGACTCCGGGGCTTGAAGTAGCGCAACGCTTGCGGCTTCACCTCGCGATCGGCAAGGCGGCCGACGATCTTGGCGACTACGCCTTGGCAATGCAGCATTTCGACGCCGCGGATGCCGTGCGCCGCAGCTCTCTGGAATTCGACTCGGCCGCGTTCTCCATCGAGATCGACCGCCTGATTGCCCGCTGCACTCCCGAATTGATGGCGCGAGCGACGGAACTCGGCAGCAGCGATGCGACGCCGGTGCTGATTCTCGGCATGCCGCGATCGGGAACTACTCTGGTCGAGCAGATTGTCTCCATGCATCCGGAGGTCGGAGCTGGCGGCGAGATGAATTTCTGGAACGAGCGCGGCGCGGCTTGGCATCGGTTGGGGGCGGACGCGAACGAGACAGAGTTTCTAGCTGAGGCGGCGGCAGATTATCTGGGAGTGCTGCGCGCGATTGCTCCGAAAGCAGCGCGCGTGACCGACAAGATGCCGTTCAACTTTCTCTGGGCTGGATTGATCCACCTGGCATTTCCGCGCGCAACCATCATTCATTGCCGCCGTGCCGCGGTCGATACGGCGCTGTCGATCCACCAGACGCATTTCCATCCGACGCTCGCGTTTCCGACCGGAGGCGCCGAACTGGTCGCGTATTTCCGCGACTACCAGCGAATCACCGACCATTGGCGAAGCGTGCTGCCAGCGGATCGCTTCCTCGAAGTCGATTACGAGAACCTGACCAGCGAACCCGAACCAGTCATCCGGCGAATTATCGCAGCATGCGGCCTGACATGGAACGATGCATGCCTGCGGCCTGAATCGAATCCGCGGGCGGTGAACACACCCAGTAAGTGGCAAGCCCGGCAGCCAATCTATCGGACCTCGGTCGCGCGATGGCGACGTTACGAACCATGGCTGGGACCGCTGCGCGAACTCGTCGAAGACGATCGAAAGGGATGACCGGTTGTATCACCGGTTGTATCCAGGTCGGTCGAAACAAGAATTAGTCCGCAGAAAGGGACGCGATGAAGCGCACTTGGACGATCATAGGGGTTGGCGACGTGCCGGGCAGCTGCAAATGGTACCAGACGCTATTCGGTCAGACGGCTGCGCGTCCTGCACATGACTATTTTGGCCAAATCCTCGATTCGGATGGAACTGTTTTGCTCTGCCTCCACGCGTGGGGTGCCCACGAGCATCCCTCATTGATGAGCCCCGATCGCGGAGCACCCGGCAACGGGCTCCTGTTGTTTTTTCGTGTCGATGATTTCTATCTGGCGCTTGAAAGGGCACGCTCTCTCGTCACTCGGTTCGAACAGGAGCCACACGTGAATCCGAGCACTCAAACCAGGGAGTTCTCGCTCCGAGATCCGGACGGATATTACGTTACGATCAGTGCACTCTCGGCCTGAAGAGGCGCTGCGGTTGCGGTGCCCGACTTCTTTTTCCTTCAAAACAACGCCCAAACCCCGCGCGATCCATGTACATGGAAACCCACCCTTGCGAAAGGAACGCGCAAGTTGGGCACCCGGCCAAAGCGATGCCCTGATACGAACCTGAGTCTTCAGTGACTCTAACGTCACAGACAAACTAGCTACTCGGGAAGCCGTCCGGCCTTGGATAGAAGTATTCCAGGCAAATGGGACACATCCCGTGGGTGATGTTTGTGAGGTGCGGCGCCAGGTGCGCGGGGACAAAGTCCCATTGCTCGGGCCCTCCGGTTTTGCGCGAGGAGCGGCAATGGCTGCACATCGTAATGAAGCCGTCTGGCCCCAGATACCGCTCAAGCGCTGCGGTAACCGCACTCGTGTGGGGGCGCTCGATCACGATGGGGTTTGTGATCAGATACCAGTGCGATGGCGAGAGGGGATGAATCCGCATCTGAAATTTGCGGAATACGTTTGGGCTTGAACACTCGTAGACACACTCCCACACCTTTCCGGATTGCGTTGCTTGGTCAAAAGCGCGCAGATAGAAAGGACGCAAAGCTTCGACCAGAACCAGGCGCAGATCGGTTCCGACGGTGCTTTTCCCCCTCAACTCGGGCGCGCCATTTTCGGCGGCGAACCAGTCCCAGGCTGGGTTGCAGTAGGTAAAGTGCAAGTCCGCGTCGAGCATGTAGCTGACGTTGGGGCTCTCGTCGGCCGCGCTGATTAGATCCGCCAGAACAGGTGGTGCGGGTTTCAGATTTTCCTCCTGTAGATGAATTCGGAGACATTGCGTCGGCTTCCCCGGGCGTTTCTCCGAGCTAGCCGTGTTCGACGCGTTGCTTTATATCCGCGTACGCTGTATCGATGAGTTCGCTTAGCGCCGCAGTGTTTGTGGGCGTTCCGGGTCTCAGCTTCACATGGCGCATGAACTTGCCGGTGCCTTGCAACAAGCAGGCTGGATCCGGGAGTGCTGCGCCATGAAAGAATCCCACGTTTACGTGCGACGTGAATACATTGACGTAGCCGAAGGGTGCGTCTCCCAAGCAGGCAACCGGACAACCGTCATGCAAAAGCTCCCGGACTTCATCCCCGCATTTTCGCATCACCTCAAACCATTGCTGCGCGATGGCTCCTAATTCAACGGCGCGCTCTTTCATCCACTCATCGATCGTGGGATCGCGCTCGACAGCGCCGTTGAATCGCAGGAATTCCGTTCTCGTGGTCATGGTGTTGTGAGAGCAACCCTCTGGATCCATGGTGCCATACTTTTCCTCGTTTCCCGGCGCTCCGCTCAGGATGAATCGGCCGGAACCCAGGTTAGCGCCCACAAGACGGGCGCTAACCTGGGGCACTGTCCTGGCTCGACAAATTGGAGGATTGGAACGTAGGGGCGGACGGACGTACTACGGTTTCATGACGCCCGGCAGGCCGTCGGAAATGCGATCTGCCGGGCGCAAGGATTCAGGCTGCCTTGCGAACTTGTTGGACCGACCTCAGAAATTTCAGAATCGCGAAATGCTCGCGGCTTCGTTTTAGTTGGCGGGTACCAGCACCGGAGCGCCTTTGTCCTTCACGAAGAACACGACGAACTTCGCTGGTTTGGTTTGGCTTGCGTTTCGCCCGACGACGTGGACATCGTCCGGGCCTTCGAAGAAGGTTTGACCGGGTATCAGGGTCGTTTCCTTTCCGCCTCTCACCTGCATCACGATCGAGCCTTCCAGCACATAAATAAACGCAGGTGCATTGTGGCGATGGATGGGGTCTGAACTGCCCGGTGGATATTCCACGGTGATCATCAGACCTTCTTTGCCGGGAAGGTTGGTAAGGTCTTTCGACAGGAGCTGGGTTACCTTCGCCTCCTGTGCCAGGAGCGTGCCGGGCGTTAAACATGCGAGCAGACAAGCCAGCGCTAAAATTGCTTTTGTGACTGTCATAAATTAGCCTTTCGCTTGACCGATGACATTGGTGATATCAGCTAGCTTTTTTACGACTCTCTTTCTCCTTCTCCGTTGTCACCACTGCGATGCCCGTCGGCTGAGGATGGGCGCTCGGAATTTGTGCTTCGGGTTGAGTCAGCCAGGTTTCGAAACGGATCTCGCCGAGTCGCGCGTTATCACCCGGAACCAGTGTTCTCTCGCCGAGTTTCGCCCCGGAGTAAAGCGCATTTGGATCGGCGACGACTTCGCGAGGATCTTTGAGGCTGGCCAAGCGCCGCCCGACCAGATCATCTACGCGAAACTGTTCCGGGCCTCCAATTTCGACGATTCCGTTTACCGGCTGAGCTACCGCAATCCTGCCGACGCCACTCGCGACATCGTCAGCGGCCATCGGCTGAAACAGCACATGTGGCAAATGCACCTTGCCATCGATCATGGAAATGTCGGCGAGGCC
The DNA here is from genome assembly GCA_963847715.1 of Terriglobia bacterium. Classification (GTDB taxonomy): domain Bacteria; phylum Acidobacteriota; class Terriglobia; order Terriglobales; family Acidobacteriaceae; genus Acidiflorens. The sequence goes on along the minus strand of CAWKAZ010000012.1, from coordinate 198,435 downwards.
TTTGAGGAATTCGAAGAACTGGGTCGCATGCACGATGGAGTAGGGGATGGAAGATTCTTTGATCAGTTTTTCCTGCGCGATTTTAGCGCGGAAGTAGCCGCTTTCAGAGAGCCGGTCGGTTCCAACGACCGACAAGGCAACGTGATGCCGGACTCCCGCAGGCACTTCGTAGGTGAGGAGATTACGAGTTGATGTTTCGAAGAACTTCAGCACGGCTGCATCCTCCCAGTCGGGAGAGTTTGAGACGTCAACGACTACCGAGGCACCTTTCAGTACCTCGGCCAGTCCCTCACCCGTTAGGGTATTGACCCCCGTGTTGGGTGCTGCCGCTACTGCTTCATGACCGTGTTCACGAAGCTTGTTGACGAGCTTTGAACCGATGAGTCCCGTGCCGCCAATCACTACGATTTTCATAATTGTCTCCTTCGTTTTGACCGAAGCAATTCAAAGCCAGCCAGCGTGCACTCGCGAAGACGGGAGTGGCTGACTGATTGTGAAACGATCTATGGCTCCGGAACGCCCCGAGTCAGTGGTTTGAAGTGGCTATTCTCAGCCTATGCGAAGCCGCGTTCGATTGACCGCAGCCAGTTGCCCACGATGTTTCTGTTGGAGTGTTTTATCGACGCTAGAGCAAATGCGTTCGGAAGGTCAATACCGTACATACTGTATTCGACGAGGACCCAGGGCACGTAGCGGGACTCCGGTCCACAGGCGGCGTTAAGGGGAAATTGAACATGCACAGTCCGGCGAGAATAATGTTCGCCCCTTTTACAGAAGTTTCACCCGATCTTCACGAGCGCGTAATAAACCCGTAAAGATTGCCGACTACTATCGCAGCTCGGCTTCCACCACCCCAATGTCTTCCAACCCTAAACATCGCACGGCCGATCCCGGTCGCGTGATGAAAAAAACATAAGGAGGAGCACTGCACATGTCCCGAAAATCCTCTCAGAGAACCTTCAAGAAAAAATCCCGGACGAAGAGTCTGCGTCCGCTAGCTGGTCTGTTGGCGACGGGGTTGAGTCTTCCTATGCTCGCCGCTGGTCAGTCCAAGGAGTATCCGAAGTACGTTACGGGCCCGCAGAAGAACGGCTCGTGGGTCGTCGGTGACGGCCAGATCATCACCCCAGCCGGCACCCAGGTCGACCTCGGCATACGGGTGCGCGCGAAGGCCATTGCACTGAACCCCAGTGCCAAGAGTCACACGGCGGCTGTTTTGACTTTAGGCGCGTCGGAGGCAGTAGAGGTGTTCGACACCAACACCGGGACCGTCCTGCAGAATTACAGCCCGTTCGGACAGGATTCGAGCGGCAGCTATAGCGGCATCACTTATTCGGCGGACGGCAAGTATCTGGTGTTCAGCCAGGACAGCAGCAATGTCGCCATCGCCAAGGTCAATGCACAAGGATTGCTGGAGGACGACGCGCAGGTCAGCGTGCCGCCGAACAGCTCATTCATTACCTGCTTTCCGAACAGCCCCATCGGCGATTACGGGAGAGCCTGCGGCACGTTCTATAGCGCGAGCACTTCTTATCCGGGCGGCGTCGCCGTCTCAAAAGACGGCAAGAGCGCGTACGCCCTGCTGAACCAGAACGATACGCTTACCAAGATCGACATGACGGCGACTCCGCCGAAGCAAGTCGAGGAGATTCGCGTCGGCAACGCTCCACACAGCATCCTGATCGCCAGCAACGGCACGACCGCTTATATCAGCAACGAAGGTGGCCGGGCCGCCACTGAGGCCGACTTCCAGATTTACTCCGCTGGCACTGAGATCGTCGCCGACCCGGTGGTTGGCGCCGCGATCACTGGTACCGTTTCCGTGGTCGATCTGCCCACGATGACGGTGCTGGCTACCATCTCGACCGGGATGCATCCGACCGGGATGGCGTTCTACGGAGACAACCTGTTGGTCGCCAATACTTATAGCGACACCATCTCGGTGATCGACACGGCGACCAATGTGGTGAGGCGGACGATCAACGTTGGACTGCCGATCGGAGTCCCCGGCCAAGGCGCGGCTTACGGCGCCGCACCGAACTCAATCGCCGTCGATGGAAAGAATGGCATTGCCTACGTAGCGCTTTACAACGCCAACGCAATCGGGGTGGTCGACCTCAGCAGGAACGCGGCGACTCCTCTTTTGGGCATGATCCCGGTAGCCTATGCGCCAAGCTCGGTCGTACTGGATGAGCACAATAACACCCTCCTCGTGGCCAACGACAAGGGTATCGGCGCGCGGCTTTCGTACGAGTGCGACCACGGAGTCTGCGGCTACAACACCCACCAGGACAACGGCACAGTCAGCATCGTTCCGGTACCGGGTGATGCAGCTTTGCAGTCGATGACACAGCAGGTTTTCACTAACAACCACTGGGACCTGACGCAAAATATTCAGTCTGCCAGCGGCGGCTCGCCGAAGACCAAGCCGGTCGCAATCCCGGCCAAGATTGGCGATCCGTCGCTGATCAAGCACGTGTTCATGATCATCCGTGAAAACCGCACCTATGATCAGATTTTGGGCGACGTGTCCGCCGGCAATGGCGATTCACAGTTGGCAGTGTTCGGCGGTCAGGATACTCCGAATGCGCACTTGCTGGTGCAGCGCTTCCCTCTCTTCGACAACTTCTACGACCCCAGCCGCCAATCGGCCGACGGTCACCAGTGGATCACAGAGGGCATGGCGCCTTACGCCGACGACATCCAGTCGCCTGACTGGAACCGCAGCTATCCGGGCGGGAACGCCGGCGATGCACTGGCCTATCAGAACAAGGGCTTCGTGTTTTCGGAAGCAGCGGCCGCCGGTCTGACGGTGAAGCTGTACGGCGAATACGTGGAGAACGACACGTTCCTGCAGCCCAACGGGTCGACCAGTGAGCCGAGTTGGACCGACTTTTACAACGACGCGCTGAACTTCGAGGCTGGGCTCGAGCCAACGCTGTACTACCAGAACACGGTCCAGGCAGAGGCCTCTGTCCCGGCTGTGTCCAATCACCTCATTAAGAACTTCCCGCAGTTTGATCTGGGAATTCCCGACCAGTTCCGCGTCGATCTGTGGCTGCAGGACTTCAACAAGGACGTTGCGGGCGGTACGGTACCGGCGTTGAGCATCCTGTGGATCATGGACGATCACACCGGCGGCCCGCCGACCCCGGACGCCGAACAGGCCGATAACGACCTCGCGGTTGGCCGCATTATCGACTACATCAGCCACAGCAACGTGTGGTCCTCGTCAGCGATCTTCATTGAAGAGGACGATGCGCAGAACGGCGTTGACCACGTCGACGGTCATCGCAGCCCGGGCTATATCGTCAGTCCGTATGCTGTGCAGGCCGGACCAACCGACCACACCTACTACACGCAGGTCAACATGACGCGGACGATCGAGCAAATCCTCGGTCTGACGCCGATGAACCAGTTCGACCTCGTGGCTTCGCCGATGAGGACGGCTTTCGTCAAGGGCACGCCACCCGCGGGCAACTTCCAGCCGTGGACGCACGTGCTGAACCAGGTTCCGCTGGATCAGGGCGTGACTGCGAGCGCTCCCGACTCAACGGATAGCCCGAAGGTCAAAGGCCTGAGGAGAGCTTGGCTCCAGAAGAAGGCGGAAATCTTCGCCGGCAAACTGCACAAGCCAGACTCCGAAGACCCGGACACCGTGAACCATCTCAACTGGTACATGTCGACCGGGTTTACGCGGCCTTATCCTGGTGAGAACACGGTTCGCCCACCTAGCGAATTCAACAAACCGGCTCCCGCCGGCGACAACGATGGCGACTAAAGCACGTTCCGACAGCAATGGCCCTCTCACCGGTGAACCGGGGAGAGGGCTTTTTGTTTACGTCACCAACGCAAAATCCAGTTTCTTTAGTTAGCGGGTATGCACCTCGCCCCCCGGCATCCATCCGCGCTCCCGTACTTGCTCTTCTTCCATGCGCCGCAGACGCGCCGCCATAATGTTGCGCCGGCCCAGATATCCCACGATCTTTTTCGGATTCGCGCGCTCGACCACCGGGAGCCTTCCAACATCACTTCGCAGCATTTTGTCGCTCGCCTCCGACAGAGTTTCATCCGGATACGTCACGACCAGCCGCGACGTCGACGATCCGCTGTCCCGCACCGTGGCCGTGCCGCTGGGTTCCCGATCGAGCGCCCGCAAAATATCACCACGCGTGATGATGGTTTCGAGCTGCCCCTTGTCGTCCACCACCAGGAGCGCCTGATGGGCGCTCACCTCCGGTTCCCGCCGCCCGATTCGTTCCGCCAACTCGGCCACGCTCATCGTGGCCGCCACCGTGGGTGCGTTCGAGTCCATCATTTCTCCGACGCGCACCTGCTGCAGGATGTCGGCTTCGTAATCATGATGAATGCGGAGACCGCGTCGCGCCAGCTTCTCGGTCATGATGGACGTGTGCGGCATCAGCAGCATCGCGACTCCGTCCGCTATCACGCTGACCAGCATCAGCGGCAGCACCGAGTTGTAGTCACGGGTAATTTCGAACGCGAAAATGATGAACGTGAAGGTCGCGCGCGACGCCGCGCCGAATACCGCTCCCATGGCGACCAGGGCGAATGCTCCCGGCGAAAGATGCGCGCTGGGAAAGACGCGGTTCAGCAGCATGGCAAATGCGCCCCCGAGCGCCGCGCTCGACATGAACATCGGAGCCAGCAATCCGCCCGATGTTCCCGACCCGAGCGAGATGACCAGCGCCACCGCTTTCGCCAGCATCACCACCAGCAGCAGATCGAGAGCGAGACGGGCATTCAGAATGTCGCTGATCGTGTCGTAGCCGACACCCAGCACACGCGGCACAAAATATCCGATCACGCCCAGGCCCAGCGCGCCAATGGCAGGCCACCACAGATCGCTGATCGGCAGTTTCTCGAATTGATCTTCGGTCCAGTAGAGCAATTTGCTGAAAGCAACTGCGGCCAGGCCGCATAATCCGCCGAGCAACAGATAAAAGGGCAGTCCGCGCGGAATGCTGAAGTCCATCGCCGCTACCTGAAACATCGGACCGCTGCCGAGCAGTTGCAGGTGAACCGCGGTCGCGAGCGTGCTTGCAATCACCAGTGGAATAAACGACCGCGACTTGAATTCGAACAGCAGGAGTTCGATCGCCAGAATGACTCCCGCAATCGGCGTGTTGAACGTCGCTGACATTCCCGCGGCCGCGCCGCACGCGAGCAGCACTTTGCGCTCTGCCGCGGTGGTGTGCACGATCTGCCCGACGAGGGAACCCAGTGCACCTCCGGTCTGAATGATTGGGCCTTCCGCGCCAAACGGGCCACCAGTGCCAATGGCAATCGCCGCGGAAATCGGCTTCAGGATGGCCACCCGCGGCTGGATCCGGCTGCGATTCGTCAGGACGGCTTCCATCGCTTCCGGAATTCCATGTCCTTTGATCTTGGGGCTGCCGAACTTCGCCATGAAGCCGATGACGATTCCGCCGAGAGCTGGGATCACGATCACCCAGAGGCCGAGATGATTCAAGCGGGCACTCGAGAAATCGAATGAGAAGCGATGAAAGAAGAAGAGATTGGTGAACAGCCCGATCAGACGGTAAAGGAGAAAAGCGACCACGCCTGCCAGCAATCCGACGCCGGCAGCCAGCGTCGAAATTAGTACCATGCGAAACTGTGCAGGCGTATCGAGCGTTTCGAAATCCACGGACTCGCCGGACTTTCCAGCGTCGTTCGCCGCATCAGACGGCGGTTTACCATTCGATCGGCCAGGAACAACGGACATTTACTTTCCCTTTCAGTCCCGGCCGCATCGTGTGCGTGCCGGGATCAAGTGGCGCGAGCCCTCTTCTTTCGGCCAGTGTGCAAAACACCTTCGAGAGCATCGATCAGCGTGGGCCCATCGCCCAGCAATTCCGCCTTGTGATACAGCGTGAGCTCCTGCAGCACCGCCTCGCCCTTGGGTGTCAGCTTTACCAGAACCTCGCGACGATCTTCGCTAGCGCCTTGGCGACGCTTCAGGTAGCCGCCTTTCACCAGGCGGTTCACGAGTTCGACGGCCGTGTGCGGTTTGATCTGCAACCGCTCCGCGAGAACGCCGATGGTCGGCCGCAAATCGACCGGCAAGCCTCTTACCGCCAACAGCAACTGATGCTGGCGAGGCTCGAGTCCCGCTTTCCGTGCAGCGTCCTCGCTAAACCGCAGGAAACAACGGAGTTGGTAACGCAGTTCTGCCAGAGCCCGGTATTCCGCCAGTGTCAGGTCGTTCATGATTCGAAGTATATCGAGCCACGATCTAATTATATCGTATTACGATGTATTAGAGGGAAAAACCGAACACCAGAAACGAAAGCTGTTGCCACTTCTCGATCTATTTACCGCGGATGATCGCTTTGGCGGTGGCAAGATTATCGAACCGGTCGTAGGCCCGGACCACAACCACGTGATCGTTCCCCACGTCCGTCATCGGAGCCGGTGACACCTCAGCAGGCGGAATTGCGACCCGAAAATCGTAGTCTTCCGTTCTCGAATCGGACAGTTGACCGACTGGCTCGACAAACTGCCAATCGCCGCCGTCCAGCGAATACTCCGCCCGCTTGATCGCCGAAAACGAATCGCTGGCGCGGAAGCGCACGTGGATCTGCTTTCCGTCGAGAGCAGCCGTCAGATTCTCGACAACCGGAGCCGTCCCATCCACCTCGAAGCGTGCGCTGACCTTTTCGGCATAAAGCGCTTCTCCCGGAGAATGCGAAGGCGCATCCGAGGCAATTACCTTCACCGTGTAGCCGCCGTCAGGCAAAAGACTGGCGTCGAAAGAATAAAAGCGGTCGGTGAGATTCGACTTAAGCAGTAGCCAGCGCGTTTCGCCGTCGCCGCGATAGTAGACGGTGTAAACGAGTTGATCGTCATTGTCGTCATGCGCCTGCCAGCGAATTCCCACGGCATCGCGGTCGCGCACCGGTGGAGGCGGCGGATCAAAACGCGGCTGTCCCGGCGCGGGCGCCTCGCCTCCGGTAACATGCGGAATTGGCTGGTAGCGGTATCCGGGCTGCACTGTGATTTCATCAATTTCCGGAGCTACATTTTTCGGCAGATAGTTGAGCAGAACGTCGTCGACATGAGGCGCGGGATTGGATGCGCGCAGCACTGCTTTCCACTGCACGAAGCGCGCGGGAGGAACTTTAAGCTCGGCCCCTGCGGCAAGATCGACGCGCGTCCAGTGGCTCCAGTTGCGGTCGGGATTGTCGACGTTGCCGCTGCGCGCATAAAACTCCATGTTGGCGTTCCCGGAGCCGCGCACGCTGGCGCGTCCCCAAAGCGAAAAGACACGCGCGTCGAAGACATCGCTTTCGTACGTGCCTTCCGGCTCAGAGCCGGGTCCAAGAACAAAGATTTTTCCCAAGTTGCTGCTGGAGGCGTAGAGCCCCCCTCCGGGCGCGGCGGCAAACGCGGTAATCTGGGTGGCGCTCGCCTTGATCAGGTCGGTGAAATCGTCGACTCCGTTGATGGCAAAGATGTGGCCGCGGTTTCCCGTGCCAGCGATCAGACGTCCGTGCTGATCGAAGCCGAGAGCGTAGACGAGGTCGTCGTGCGAACTCCAGAGGCGCGAGGGTGCGCCATCGGGGGCAATTCGATAAATCTCCGAGCCGCCGCTGGTACCGGCACCTGGAGCAGGAAATGGCGTGACTGGCGCAGCCGGAGCCAGAGCCGGATTCGCTGCACCTCCCGGTGGCGCCACAGCGGGAGCAGGGCCACTCATCATGAGCCCGGGCGGCGGTATTGCGGCTCCGGGGCGCTTCTCTCCGGCGCCAGCCGCATAAATGTTGCCGGCGGTGTCGATGGCGAGCGCCGTGATTTCTTTTTTGGGAGCACTGTAAAGCACGAATGCTTCGCCGTTCGGCGCGATGCGATAGACGAGCCCGCTGCCATCGGAACCGGCAATGAGATTTCCCTTTGGATCAAGAGCGAGAACACGAATATGCACTTCATCGCTTTTGAAAAACAGCGAGTGCTGTCCGTTCGCCGTGACTCTGTAGATCTCTCCGCGATCTCCCGTCGCAACGTAGAGTGTTCCGGCATTATCGAGAACGATGTCCCAGATGTACTTGGACCCCGGATCAAAATAAGGAGTTGCGTTCCAGGGCGCGGTCGCAGCGGCCTTCCCCGGCTCAAGTCTATATACCTTGCCGTCCGGAGCGGTGGCGGCATACACGACGCCATGCTTGTCGACGACGAGAGCCTGCACCTGCAATTCCTGTGGCTCGAAGAGCATCGTGCTCTGTCCGTTGGGAGTGATGCGATAAATGCGCGCCGGAGATCCGGCGGCCACGAAGACATTGCCAGCGGCGTCGGAGGCGATCGACCAAATGTAGGTCGAAGGCGTGGTCGCAAGTGTCTTGAACGCCGGAGCGAGTTCGAGCCCGCCCTCACTGCGCAGTGCGATTCCCTTGGCCGTTCCCTTGGTCAGTTCATCGAACTTCGATTGTTCCCAGGTGCGCGTGCCCTCGGCGAGCGCGAAAGTGGAGAGAAGGAGTGCAGCCAGCAGAGCAAGCGTCTTACGAGCCAAAGTCATACCTCATTTTAAGGGAGTCGTGCAGAGTCATGTGGCGCAGGGCGCCTCGCCCGCGAACTGTCGCCGCCAATAAACTGTCACCGGCAGCTTGTTAACTACTCGCTACTTCACATTGATGGTGAGCATTTGCGCGCCGGAGACTACGTAGTCGAGCGAATCCGTCGAAGCTTCGCTGACTGATGATTCCCCCAGCACGACCATGTCTTGCGTGCCGCGCAGATTTTCCATGACGTTCATGACAGACAGCGGCAGGGTCGGCATCAATTTGTCGGCGACCATCGCTTCCGGATCGGACTGGATCAGCGAAACGTAGACGCGATCGTTGGCGCGTTCACGATTCAACAGTGCAATCGTCGGCGCAAGACCCAGCCCGCGGTTCATCATCGGCGTGCCGCGGTGCATGCGGTCGAGTGTCTCGCCGTCGCTAACCAGCACGCGTAACATGCCCTTCGACGTCGAGGTCGGAATGCGAATCGGAATCTGGCGCACCAGGCGCTCGCCACGGTAGGGACGAATCACGGTTTCCACCATGATCTGTTCGCCCGGCCGAGCTTCAGTCACATCTGTGCGCGAAGCTTCCAGGCGCGCCGAACGGCGCTCGCGGACGAGATCGAAATCAAGCTTCACGCCTTCGATTTCAGGCGCGTCGAAAGGATTGGTGTAGATGCGTCCGAAGCGTTCACCAATTGTGGCCGCGGCCATCGCGGCGGCCGGCTGGCCGTTATCTTGCGGAGCGAACATGTTGCGCAGCGTGACACCCGGATATCCCTTCACGCTGAGCATGCCGTTCATGCGGTAGGTAATATCTTCACCGTATTCGTTCGTGCCATGCAGTGCATTGAACACAGTCGCCATCATGGCCAGCGGGCTGAGGCGCGCGTTGTTCAATATCTCGTAGTGAAATTCCTTGGTCGCGGTGCCGTGGTCTCCCTGAATATGCATGGCGACGGTGACCGGAATCATTTTCGATTCCTGACCGGGGACGCCCATGATGCCGTTCTGGCGATCCTGCACAAACGCGCCGACCGTCTCGGTCGTGTTCACGATCTTGAATGCATTCATCGGCGAAGGCAGCGTGGCCAGCACGGTCGCCTTCGTCATGGGCAGATCAACTTCACCAAACTGCAGCAGCGGATGTCCGCAAGCGAGCAGGCGCTTCGGATCGACATAGGTCACGGTGCAGGTAGCGGCGATATCCATATCGCCACGAACCAGCACGGCGCTGACGGCCGATCCGGCGACGATTGGTTCGGGCTGCTTGCGATCGCTCGCCGAGCCAATCCCCATGACGGGAACGATGCCCGCCGCTGCGAATTGCGATGCGTAGCGCTGCAGCGTGTCGTTCGAAAATCCGTTGAAGACAAGGGGAGTCTCGATCGGTTTGAGATAGCTGTCGAAATTCTGCGCCGGAAGCGAAGTGTTGTCGCCGGGGCTCGCGGTCTGCGAAGTCGGACGCGGGCCGGAAGGATCGTAGCCCGGGACATTCGCCCGCAACGGCGTTGGCGTCGGACGATGGTCAGCGCGTTGATCTCGAGCATTTCTTCGATTGGAGTCACTCCCGCAATCGGTTCTTTCGAAAACTCGCCAATGCGAAAGGCGAGCGCGCCCGCCAGTTTGCCATCGAAATAGACCGGGCTCCCGCTCATGCCCGCCACTACACCGGTGTATTCCGGTTTGGTGCCGTGCAGACGAACCAAAATAATGTCGCCTTTAGGACCATTCACGTTGTGCATCACGCCCAGAACTTCGACGTCCATAGATTCGGGCGTCACACCCTGGAACACGGTGAGCGCGGTGCCCTTCATGCCTTCATGGATCTGATCGAGCGGAATGATGGCCGGAGGTTTCAGCGTGAGCGCGGGTGCGTCGTGGTTAGCCTGCGCGAAGATCCAGACGGAGGAGGAGAGGCACAAAAGGGCGGCGAGTGAGCGTACAGCTTTCCCCATGAATTCCCCGCAGGTCAGTTCTTGACCTGATACGTCGACTCCGCGCGCTATCGATAAGGTCTTGCCAGGAGAGGTGCGTTTCTTACGGCCAGCAAAATATCCCAACCGCAGAGTTCTTGCATCTATACTAGCACAGGAGTTTTCGAGGATTTCCCATGATTTCTGGCATATTGGGCGGGGGAACCCACGCCCTTTCGGCTCCCCGTAAGCGCTTGATGTTACTGGTTTTTTGCCTTTGCTCGATGATGGCGACGGTTCGTTTTGGGCACGCCCAAGACACCTCGCAACAGCCGCCTGCGAACCCGAATAAGCAGGACGCTCCCTCCGAAGCGGGCGGGCCACAAAACGACACTGGCCCTTATGTGATTCCCAAGAAGAAGGAAGCGCCACCGCCTCCTGCTCCGGAAAAGCCGAAGAAGATCGACAACATGCCCGACTACTCGATCCAGGTGGACGTGCCGCTGGTCAATCTGGATGTGTTGGTGACCACGAAGGACGGACAGACGATCCCCGGACTAAAGGTGGACAACTTCAAGATTTTTGAAGATGGCGTGCCGCAGAAAATCGCGACCTTCGAGCAGACGAAAGCTCCGATTACGGCTGTGCTGCTGGTGGAATTCGCGTCGACCAACTACGACTTCATGGTAGAAGCGTTGAATGCCTCGTACGCGTTCGCGAACACTCTGCAAAAAGATGATTGGGTCGCGGTTATCTCTTACGACATGAAGCCGCAGATTCTGGCTGATTTCACGCAGGACAAACGTGCCGTCTATGGAGCGCTGAATCAGTTGCGCATTCCTGGATTTGCGGAAACGAATTTGTTCGATGCGCTGTTTGATACGATCGACCGCGTCGACCGCATCGAGGGCAAGAAGTACATCATTCTGGTGACCACGGGGGTCGATACGTTCTCCAAACTCACGCTGGACAAGATCATGAAGAAGATCAAGGCTACGAAAGATGTAACGATTTATCCCGTCAGCGTGGGATTCGTGGCGCGGGAATACTGTGAGGTGCACCACTGCCGGACTCGTGGCATCATCCCAGTCAACAACATGGATTATCTCCAGGCGGACAACGAGATGAAAACGTTCGCCAGTCTGACGGGGGGCCGAGCCTACTTCCCACGCTTTCAGGGTGAACTGCCGAGCATGTTCAACGACATTGGAGCCGACATCCGCAATCAGTACAACCTTACGTTCCATTCTACGAACCCGAAGCAGGATGGCAGCTACCGCAAGTTGAAAGTCGAGTTGCAGGCGCCCGATGGCGGTCCGCTGAAGGTGCGCGACCAGAAGGGCAAGGATGTGAAATACGTCGTATATGCCCGCGAGGGCTACACGGCGAAGCACACGGTGGAATAGCAAAACAAAATCGGGTCATCGGGTGATCGGGCCATCAGGCGATCGAAAGTCAGAAGCATTCGACCTTGGATGACCCGATGGGCGGATCACTCGATGACCCGATTTCTTCACACTGCACGCATCCGCCCGCCTGATTTACAATCCCCAGTTCCCCTTCAGGAGAAATCGCCGTGATTCCACGCTATACCCGGCCTGAGATGGCCCGCATCTGGAGCGACGAAAACCGCTTCCGCACCTGGCTGGCGGTGGAAGTCGCCGCTACCGAAACGCTTGCGGCTGCCGGCATCGTTCCGAAAGAGGCCGCGAAGGCGATTCGTGCGCGCGCCGACTTCAATGTCGAGCGCATCTTTCAGATTGAAGCCGAGGTTAAGCATGACGTCATCGCTTTCACCACGGCGGTGGCTGAGATCGTTGGACCGCATGCGCGCTGGTTTCACTATGGACTGACATCGAATGATGTGGTCGACACGGCGCAGGCACTCTTGATTCAGCAGGCTTCGTCGCTGATTGCCGGCGATTTGGAGCGACTGGCGGAAGTGCTTGAACGCCGGGCGTGGGAGTTCAAGGACACGCCCATGATCGGGCGCACCCACGGCGTACATGCCGAACCGATCACCTTTGGCTTCAAAATCGCGAACTGGTATTCGGAGACGCAGCGCAATATTGCGCGCTTCAAGGCTGCGGCAGAGGACCTGCGCGTCGGCAAGTTTTCGGGCGCGGTGGGAACGTTTGCCCATCTCACTCCGGAGCTTGAAGAGAAGATTTGCGCGCGCCTGGGGTTGAAGGCCGCGGCCGTGTCGTCGCAGGTTATTCAGCGCGATCGGCATGCACAGTACCTGGCAACGCTGGCGACGATTGCCTCGACGCTCGACAAGATCGCAACGGAGATCCGCCACCTGCAGCGCACCGAGGTACGCGAAGCCGAAGAATATTTCAGCGAGAAACAGAAGGGCTCGTCGGCGATGCCGCATAAGCGCAATCCGGTCACCTGCGAGCAGATAAGCGGCTTGTCGCGCGTGGTGCGATCGAATGCCCAGGCGGGATTCGAGAACGTCGCCCTGTGGCACGAGCGTGATATCTCGCATTCGTCGGCCGAGCGCATCATCATTCCCGATTCGACGACACTGGCCGATCATCTGCTGAACAAGACGGCTGACCTGATCGAGACCATGTTCGTCTATCCGGAACGTATGAGGGCAAACCTCGAGAGCACGCACGGACTCGTCTTCAGCGGACAACTTCTGCTCGACTTGGTCGAGAGCGGCGTGTCACGCGAAGATGCCTACCGACTGGTGCAGAGTCACGCAATGCGGGCATGGAAAGAAAATCTAAACTTTCATGACCTGGTGGTGAATGATCCGGAGATTCGCGAGCGCGTGCCGCGGGCGAAGATCGAGCAGGCGTTTGATTTGAAGCGGCAACTTAGGAATATCGACAAGATTTTCGCGCGAGTGTTTCCGAAGCACGATGCGCTCAAGAGAAACGCAAAAACATCAAAGAAGGCTTCGAAACCGAGGAAATAGTGCCGAAGGATTTACTCGTCGTCCCGACGGTGTGAAGGCTTGGCGGCGCGCACCAACTCCAGCAACTCGATCAACTGCTTTAATTTCTCTTGACTGACGTGGCGGAGCATTTCGCGGCCACGTTTGTCGAGAGGCGCATCCATCTCGCGCAAAAGCTTCAGTCCGGCCACAGTGATCTTCCCGTAGATGACGCGGCGATCGGCTTTGTCACGCGTGCGCTCGACGAGGCCGCGATTCTCCAGGCGATCGAGCAGACGCGTGATGTCGGAATCGTGCGTGATCATGCGTTCGCCAATCTCGCGACAGGACAAGCCGTCGGCGCCGGCTCCACGCAAAATGCGCAGTGCGTTGTACTGGGTACCGGTCAGTCCGAATTCCTTCAGCCACGTTTCGACCTGGGTCTGCAGCGCGTCGGCGGTCCGCAATAGAGAAAGATAAACTTCCTGTTCGCGGCTGCCGAAAGGGATAGTTTGTTTGAGCTCGGCTTGCAGTCCATGGGGCGTAACACGGGGCATATTTGCAGATTAGTCGTGATGACGATCATGTGTCAACAGGTGGCTGAAAACCACCACTTTCGCGCTTGTAATACTTTGTAAAAATCCCCCTCCCACGCATCTTGCCAAAGCCAGAGCGCATCTATTTAACTAACCGGTTAACACTGTGGGGAACCGGAATTCCAGTGAGGATGGCAACTATGAAAAGGCAAGGATTTGCGGTGACGATGGCGTTGCTGGTCCTGCTGAGTATGACTGCCATGGCCGCCACCGGCCGGTACGACGAGCAGATTCAGCAGGCAGTCAGCCAGAAAATTCATGACGCGAAGCAACTGCAGAGCGTGAACTCGAGTGTCGAAGATGGCATCGTGACCCTAACCGGCACGGTCAATCTTTATCAGGACAAACTCGAAGCCGCGAAGAAGGTGAAGAAACTTTCAAACGTCACCGGCGTTCGCAACGACATCACGGTCGCGGGAGAAACCGTTCCCGATGGCCAACTTCAGCAGAAACTGGCAAAGAAGCTGGCCTATGACCGCGTCGGATATGGCGACAACGCGTTCAACTATATTGCGGTCGACGTGAAAGACGGTGTCGCAACCTTGAGCGGCTACACAGTGTGGGATGTGCCGAAGGATACGGCGCTCGACGTCGTGGCGCGCATGCCCGGCGTGAAGGACGTGGTGAACGACGTGAACGTGCTGCCGGTCTCGACTTTTGACGATTCGATTCGGGCGCGCACGGCGCGTGCAATTTATCGTGACTCCGTGCTCGGCCGCTACGGTAGCGATCCCGTCGATCCGATCCGCATTGTGGTCGATAACGGACACGTCACGCTCTACGGCACGGTTGAGAATACGATGGATAAGACTCTCGCCGGACTGCGGGCGAATTCCGTACCGGGCGCATTCAGCGTTGAGAACAAGCTGGTGGTGAATAAGTCGTAAGGGACGAGACAATTCCTCCTCGGGCGCGGCGCAAGCTGCGCCCGTTTTTTATTGGAGAAACAGTTCCGGCTCACGCATAGGCAACCTGTTGTCGTCTCCCCACACAGGCCGCCAGCAGCGAAGCCGCCGCTAAAGTCAGGTAGAGGGCCGGGGAACTCGAACCCGGCGACGTACCCATGAAATCGAGACCGGGAAGTTGATGCAATGGTCCGACGTACCACCACACCGTATAGAGCGCCTCAAAGAACTTTGTCGACCCGCTCCACACTCCGAGAGCCAGCGCCATACTCGGAATAAACAGCGCGCCGGCAAACCATCCTGCTGCGGCGTGCCAGTCTGAACTTAGCAACAAGCGAACGCCCGTACCCGCTCCGGTGAGGATCGCGACCAGAACGCCCGCACTCCAGATGGCGAGCAACTGGCGATAGACGACTCGCTCGGCGGAGAAAATCAACGACTGCGTGGCATGATGTGATTCGCGGCATCCCATCTGCGACCAGATCAACACTGGCCAAATCCACGCCGCCAACAAGACTCCTTCCCTGGCCTGGACGGTGGGCGATGCGAATTCCGCCACGACAAGCCCCGCCGCGGCCACGTACCACCACCAGCGCAGCCCCTTGAGCATCAGTGCGAGTTCCGAGAGAACCAGGCGAGCAAACCGGCTGTGTCCGAGCGGACCGAGTCGCGTCAGCGCTGCATATCCGAGCGGCAGCCGGCCCGTATCAACTGCAAGCGTGGGAGCGTCGCCCAATGCAGTGTCGCTCTTTTGCTTTTTCTCTTTTGTGCTGTCGCGCGCGGGATCAAACCGATAAAAAAAAACCGATGCCAGCGCCGCGACTCCCAAACCAATCGCGATCCAACTCAGGCGCGTGGCCACTAGGTGCCAGCTCCAATCGACACCACTCCACAGGAATGTATGAGAGACACGCTCGCTGCCGATGGTCAGGCTAAAACCCGAATTATTGCGGCCGGGATTGACCCTCTCCAACGCTTGTTGTGTGCTGGTCGCGAGAACATGGATCCCGGTTGCGTCGTCGAAGCCACTCTGCGCTCCCGCCGCCACGCCGAAGGTCCACACGAAAAAATAGACGACGTTTCCAACGCCGCCGCGCAGGACCGGCAAGGTCTCGAACAGTACCGCCAGGCTGGCCGGGACGAACATGGCTGGCAAGGCAATGAGTAAGAACGGTGACCATAACTGCCAGAGCGAAATCGGCCGCGCTTCTGGGCGTATCCACTGCATCGCAATCGCGGCAATCATCAGCACCGCTACCATGCAGGCCAGTACCGCAAAATTGCTGACCGTCTTGGCTACGGTATAAAGCTCCTTACGCATCGGCGTGGCTGCGAGAATTCTTCCGACGCGTGTGATCGAATCGCGCTCGACTGAATTCTTGACCACGTAAAACCCGCACAGGGACAGAAACGTCGAGCAGCAGACCGCCATCATCATGCCGATCCACGCCGAGTTGTACTGGCCGCGATAACCTTCCCCTACCCGGACGACAACTTTCTCGGCGGTGATCGCGTAGGCAAGATAGAGCGCGCCCGCCAGCGTCATCAAGAAGCTATAGCGGCGAACGCGCTCGAGGAAGTCAGCCTTCACCATGTGATAAAGAATGTGCACGGACTGGTTCATGCGACCGCTCCGGCGCGATGCTGGGAAAGGCAAAACAGATAGGCATCTTCCAGCGTGGGTGCAACTGCGCTCGTTCCCTTGGGTGGCTCTGACGACAGCAGGCGAACATGGACACCATCACTACGCCGCGAAGTATTGCTGATTAAATATTGCTGCTTCGCTGCTTGCAGGTCCGCGCTCGGTACAACCCATTCCCAAACCTTCCCCTCGACCGCAGGCAACAAGGCTTCTGGCGCGGCGTGAGCCACCAGTTTGCCCTGCGAGATCAGCGCGATGTCCGTGGCAGTAGCTTCGACGTCCGACACGATGTGCGTCGAGAGAATCACGACGCGATCGCCAGAGAGATCCGAGAGCAGATTGCGAAAGCGAACGCGCTCCTCCGGATCCAGGCCGGCCGTGGGCTCATCGACGATCAGCAGTTTCGGATCGTTCAACAGCGCCTGCGCGATACCGATGCGCTGCCGCATGCCTCCGGAAAAACCGCCCAGCGGGCGTTTCCGCGCGTCGGTCAGATTGACCAGATTCATTAGCTCATCGATGCGACGGCGCGAAGTGGCTGCATCAAGTCCTTTGACTGCCGCGAGGTATTCGAGAAATTCAATGGCGTTCAGATTCGGATAAACGCCGAAATCCTGCGGCAGGTATCCGAGCACGCTGCGAATCGCATTCGGATCAGCCGCCAGATCCGTTCCATTCCAGCGGATCGTACCGCTCGTAGGCCGGGTAATCGTCGCCAGAATGCTCATCAGCGTCGTCTTGCCCGCGCCATTCGGGCCGAGCAAGCCGAGAATGCCCGAGCCTAATTCGAGGCTGAAATCCTGCAGCGCCAGCGCGTCGGCACCGTACCGCTTACTGACATTTTCGATGGTGAGCTTCAAAAGGCCTCCGGACGTCGCCCGCTGTAGGGGATACGCATGGAACTCTCCGGGAGTTCCGCGGGTTGGGAACTTTCGCCGAGATGGGTGGTGTCAGTTGGCTCTGCGGGAGTGGACCAGCTTCAGGCTGTCGCCCTGAAGGATTCGCTGGATCTGGTGTTTGGCGTGGACGGTCCAGGGGCCGGTGGTGTCGAGCTTCACATAAGTACGCCAGTGCTGCAGTGCCTTGCGCGGCTCACGTATCTTTTCGTAGGCGAGCGCGATGTTGTAGTGAGCGTCGGCATAGGTTGGAGCGAGTTGAATCGCGGTCTTGTAGGTTTTGATGGCTTCCTCGACACGTCCAGTTTCATCGAGCACGTTGCCGAGATCGAAATAAGCGAGCGCGTAGCGCGGGTCGATCTGGATCGCCGAACGGTAGTGCCTTTCGGCAAGCGCGTATTCCTGCCGGTTGTAGTAGAGCGTGCCCAGGTTGATGTGCGCGGCGGCGTGAACAGGATCCATATCGAGAACCTTCAGATAAACGGCGATCGCTTCGCTCTGCGTTGAGGGATTTTCTTCCAGCGTAATCCCGCGCGCAAACAAGTCGGCAACATCGGTAATCACCAACTCCGGTCCGTTACGCGGCGGGCTGGTCACAACTTTATTTCCTTCGGCGGAAAAATCGAACATGAACTGCCCGGCGATGGGCTCGACCAGCCGCCCCTGGTGCCGGAAGGCAACGCGGCGTCCATTCTGATATGCGCCGGCTTCCAGCAGCGGATTCTCCATGCCCGCGACCTGCTTCTGCATCGCTTCGAGTGACTGGCGGATTACCGCCGGACGCACTCGCTGCGCACAAAGGTCGCGCACCTTTTTGATTTGTACGAGATCGAAAAAGGAATAATCTTCGCTCGCCGTCACCAGTCCCGCCTTCTCCCAGGTTTGAAGCTGGCGAGGAGCAAGTCGAAGAATGCGCAGCAAGTCGGCGCGACTGTAGCGATACACGGCGATCTGATCATGATTATCCGGAACTTCCGTGTCGGAATGCAAGTGGCAACAAAGTGGAACGCTGTGGAGAATTGGTCCGAAATGGCACCAAAGTGGTATCGGTACGGCCGCACTCGATCGCCATCGAAGACTCCGTAACTTACGTCGCGCTCGCGAATCTCATTTCTTGAGGTTGGCTCCGCCTGCAGAGGTCGGAGCCTGTCGGGCATAATGGTGCCGGGTCAAGCGGGACTTACAAACTCGCCGAGGAACGATGCCGGGAAGATTGACTTTGCTGGAACGTCCAGCCGAACAAGCGAACGAGACGATGCTGATCCGGCGCGTGCGCGACGGGGAGCACGAACTGTTCTACGAGCTGATCCGTCCGTACGAGCGCCGTGTGTACGCCGCCGCGTTTGCCATTCTGCGCAACGAGGCGGATGCCGAAGATGCCGCGTCGGAAGCCATATTGAAGGCTTTCAAGTACATCCGGCAGTTTCGCGAAGAAGCTCGATTCAGCACCTGGCTCATCCAAATCGCCGTGAATGAGGCGCGTATGCGACGAAGAAAAGCACACGCCAACATTATGGAACCGATTGCTGACCGGCAGGACGAGGAAGGCAATTATGTTCCTCGCGATTTCGCGGACTGGCGTGAGATTCCCTCGGAGACACTGGAACGAAACGAGGTCCGGCAAAAGCTCGCCGAGGCCCTGGCCCAGTTGGGACAAATCTACCGCGAAGTTTTCGTCCTGCGCGACATGCAACATCTCAGCATCGATGAGACGGCGAAGGCCCTGGGTATCTCGACCGCATCCGTCAAGACACGCCTGCTGCGCGCCCGATTGATGCTGCGCGATCTGCTCTCTCCGGGACTCGGTGGCGCGTGGAGCATGGGCAGCAAGCTGTCTTTTGAAAAGGGGACCAAGCCATGGTAGTCAACTGCAAACAAGTTTGGCTCGAGGTTTCAAACTATCTTGATGGCGAAGTCGAATCAAATCTGCGCGTGGCGATCGAGGAGCACGTTCGCGGATGTAAACAGTGCGCGGCGGTCGTGGATGGCACACGGAATGTGATCGAGTTGTACGGCGATGAACGGATGTTGGAAGTGCCCTTCGGCTTCAGCCAGCGTCTGCACCGGAGGCTGGATGAGCAGATGCCGCAGCCCCGCAGAACGTTCCTCGGATGGATGGTCGCCACTGCCGCAGCGTGTCTACTGTTTGGCGCTCTGGAGGTTACTCGCTCTTCTGTGTCCCGGGGACCGCAATTGCGCTCAGAATTGGCACAGCCTTCGAACGGCGTGCCTCCCGACATGCTGGTGGTCGTCTCTGAGGAGGGCAAGCTGTTTCACGTCGCGGGATGTGACTACATTCACGGAAAAGACAAGCTGCGAACCATGACGGCCGCTGAAGCCACGCATGAAGGATATGCACCCTGTGTGCGCTGCATGAAGAAGTACCTGATCGCCGGGTGATTCGCGGGTCCGGTCCTAGCTCCTACCGTAGCCGCCGCCCGATGCTCCATGGGGCGAAACTTTTCTTAGCCTGACGACTCTATTCAACAGGCACTGAGTTTCGTTTGGCCTGCAAGGAGTTCATTATGTCCACATTGATATCTCGACTGTCCGCGCTTTTCGCTCTGATCACCCTCGCAGGAGTGGTGGCTTGCAACGCCGGGGAGCGCGCAACGATTATTCCCGCGCCCGCGGTCGACGCCACCTTATCGCCCAGCCCGTCGCAGCAAACTGCCGTCATCGCGGGTGGCTGCTTCTGGGGCATCCAAGCCGTTTTTCAGCATGTGAAGGGCGTCGTCAGCGCCACTTCGGGCTACTCGGGCGGGGAAGCAAAAACCGCAGAGTATGAACTGGTCAGCAATGGGGATACGGGACACGCGGAATCAGTCAAGATTGTCTACGATCCGTCGAAAATAAGTTACGGACAATTGCTTCGCGTTTTCTTTTCCGTCGCGCACGATCCCACGGAACTGAACAGGCAGGGTCCCGATAGCGGCACGCAATATCGTTCCTCGATTTTTTACGGCAATGAGGAGCAGAAGCGAATTGCGGATGCTTACATCGCGCAACTGAATCAAGCCAAGGTCTTCGCGAGTCCGATTGTGACGCAGGTCGTCGCGCTCAAAGCGTTTTATCCGGCTGAGGCTTATCACCAGGACTACGCGGCAAGGCATCCCAACAATCCCTACATCGCCTTCAACGACGCACCGAAGGTTGATCACCTGCGGCAGCAATTCCCGGAAATTTATACCGCGAAGTAACTTCACAACCTCTCAACCACTGGGAGCACAGGGGAACACGGAGGATATCACTCCCGTGCTCCCCGGCCGCTTTGATTCACGCGCTACGTTTCAGCGCCTTCGCGGGCGGATTCGCCTTCGCAATTGGCCCCTCCGGTCCGTGAACCGCATCCGAATACATAAACTGCACGGGCACCGTCCCACTATTGTCGGTGAGTTCCACCTCTTGAAATACCTCGGTTAGATTTCCGCCGGCCTCTGACACCGGATAGTCGCCGCATTCCTCGCCCTGATCGGACACCCATCCGAGGAAAGAGTTGGCCTTGGGGTCGTTCCCGGCACGGATCGCGTCCTCGACATCGGCGTCCGTGCGAGCCTCATTCAGTTCGTGATAGAACGTCGCGACCACATTCTTCCACGGCTGGTCAAATACCGGGATGCCGTTTACCGTCCCATCAGCTTCGGTCTGCGAGTAGACTCCGACGGCGTAATAAACCGTGTCGGCAGCGGAGACGTGCACGGAGCCGTGGTAGCCACCTAGTCCGTTGAGCGAATCGGATTCGTCTTTCGGCACTGAGACGTGTTTGTGCGCCGCAACCGGCTGCTTCTTCACCGCGGCAATCACTTGCTGGCCGCTGCCTGTGGTTGTGGTGTCGGTGTTCAGCACGGTTCCGGGCGGGAGCATGAAATTGAAGACAGTCGCTGTCAGGTCGCGCCCTGCAAGCTTGCCTCCCGCGTAGAGAGTCGTCGCCAGTTGCTCGACGTCTCCCTGTGACATGACTTGTGGCGCGCCGCCGGGCAAGGTCTGCGAACCGTCAAAGTTCGTCGTTATCGCGCCGGGAAAGTATTGCACCATCACATTATTGAGATCGGTATCGGCCATCGCAGCAGCCAGAGCCTTATCGATGTTCGAAATGTCGCCTTGCGCCCACGCGTCCGCGCCGACGTAGAAATTAATGAAATGCAGTTTCTGAATGGTCTTTCCGCCCTGATACTTCAGATCGTGGTCGGGGCTCGGAGGTATCCCCGGCGCAATCGCTTTCGGAATCGGCGATCCCGTACGTTTGCGGAAAGCTTTCTCCGCTTTCGAGCCGCGCCGGACATACACATTCATCGGACGCCGCTGCTCTTTATTTTCTTTGCTGGTCATATGGACCTCCTTCGTCTTTATGCTTTGTCCTACTCGCTACCGACGTGGTAGCCGCCGCCGAAATCCCTTCGGGCGCTCATGGTCGACGGTGTTACGTTTTCTGATGATCGATATGTCGCAGAGGGTGCCCGATTCGAACGAGCCTGCCCTTCCGACTAGAACGAGATCTTGAGCGTGTCGAATGCCGTAAGAGGCTTGGTCGCTGGCGCCGAGGCATCCGGCACCGCAAAATATTCGACCAGCATCTTGCCCGGGGTAACTGTGATTCTCAGATAGCCGTGCTGCGAGTCGCAGAAGTTTTCGAGAGTTCCATCAGAGCCCGCCATCTGAATCGGCAACTTGGCGGAGTGAAACGCCTTCGAGAGCGTATGCAGACGCAGGTTGTAGCCTCCGGCTCCGGCCACGATGCACGGCACTGCCTTTCCCGCCAGCGTTCCGGTAAAACGCTGATAGTTGTGCACATGGCCGCCCAGGACCAAGTCTGGTGTTCTCTTCGCCGTGACGCAGGCGTTGTTCAGAAAATCGTAGAGATGCTGGCTTCCCGGCTTCGAACCATAGGCGGAGTAGATGGGATGGTGAACGGCCACAAGCAGCGCCTTGCCGCTGGGCGCGTTCTCGAACTCGGACTGGAACCAGTCGATTTGCGCCTGCCCGAGTTGTCCGCCCTCGGGACAATTGCTGTACAGGCCAATGATCGTCGCGAACGGCGTCAGGAGAGTCCAATAAACATTCGGCTGGGTCATGGCGTGCCGGGGCGCGTCTTTCGCTTCAGGCGTGATCACCGGAGCCTGGGAGCAGAAGTTCCGCACAAACGAAGACAGGCTGGGCTCGGGATACTGCGGGTCGATATCGCCGTCGTGGTTCCCGGGAATGGCGAAGATCGGCGCCGGGTAGGTGATATACGGCTCGTAAAACTCGGGATAGTAGTTCTCCGTCTCGCCGTCGTAATAAATGACGTCACCAAGGTGATAGAAGAACGATGGATGCGCCGCCATGTTGGCCCCAGCGAAATCCTTCTCCATATAGGTGGCAACATTTTCGATTTGCGTGGGAGTGTTCACGCCTCCGGTATCACCAACCGAATGGAACACGAGCGTGCTGGAATTGTTGATCGTCGTCATCGCTTCAGCACTCAGCACCGAATCGAGCGACAGACGAAACGGCGGCAGACCGGTGGGTGAGGGTAAATCCTGCCAGGGCTGGGTCGGGTTCGTATTCGGATCGACGATCGTGTGAAAGCCCGGCGGGACGGGATCGGCACTGAACGTCCGCCCACCTTTGCCTGTCCGCCCGGGATGATGCTTGGTCACACGCGCCAGTGCTAGGGCGTCGATCGTGGAGACTTTTCGTGCGGAAGTGTTATTCCTCTTGGCAGGTGTCATAGATCGCTCCTGGGTAGGTTGGAGAGCGAGCATGACTCGCCTTCCATAAAGTCCTTGTCCTTGAATTATCCCGAGAACCCCTGTTCGCGTACCTACAACGATAAACAATAGTGCGGAAACGGAGGTTACCGTTTCATGAGTTTGATGATTGTTTGCAGGGAACCTTTTGTCCTAGAACGATAGCCAAGTCATTTTCCCTTCGCCGCTGCCCTAACCATTCGTGAGATAACCTCTTGTCCGAAGCAACCTATAATCGACATCAAGGACAGCATATGGCTCAGACTCTGCCCGCAATCTTCTTCGGGCACGGCAATCCGATGAACGCGTTGGCGGAGAATTCCTACACGGCGGCTTGGCGGCAGATCGGGAAGCAAACGCCCAGGCCAAAGGCCATTCTGGCGATCTCCGCGCACTGGTTTGTGTCGGGAACCGGCGTCACCATCAGCACCGCTCCCCGGACGATTCACGATTTCGGGGGATTTCCGCGCGAACTGTATCAGGTACAGTATCCAGCCCCGGGCGATCCGGAACTGGCGCGTCGAGTGCAAGAACCGCTGAGCCCCGTGCCGGTAGAACTCGACGACTCGTGGGGGCTCGATCACGGCACCTGGTCAGTGCTCACGCACGCTTATCCCGAGGCCAATATCCCGGTTGTGCAGATCAGCATCGATGAAACGAAGCCGGCGATATTCCACTTCGAGGTTGGCAGAAGGCTCGCGACCTTACGAGAAGAAGGCATCCTGATCGTCGGCAGCGGGAATCTCGTTCACAACCTGCATACCTACGCATGGGGACGCCATATGCCGGAGCCGTACGATTGGGCTGTCCGATTCGAGAAAGAAGCACGGGAGATGATGATCGCGGGAGAGTACAAGCCGCTGATCGGCTACGAAAACCTCGGACCGGAGGCACAACTTTCCATTCCGACTCCGGATCACTACCTGCCTCTGCTTTATGTACTTGGCAGCCGGCAATTAGGCGAGAGCGTCACTTTCCCGGTCGAGGGCGTCGACGGCGGATCGATTTCCATGCTGGCAGTGCAAGTGGGTTAACCTGTTGATGACCAGATTTCGGAGAGGCCTTCTACAGGGAACCCTGTATTTGCTTGGCGTTTGCAGTGTCGGTATCATTCACCGACCACGGCCAAGTAGTCAGCCAGTGTGCCCCCGCCACGTGATTTCAGCGGTTCAGGGAGAGTGGGGTTCATAGTCGATCCTTCGGTGAAGAATGCGACCACGGGTGCTCTCCAAAGAAGAAATGACATCTGGACAAATCCTCATTGTCGACGATCATGAGATCGTCAGGCGCGAAATACGGTCGCTTCTTTCGGCTCGTCCCGACTGGAAGATCTGCGGCGAAGCGGCGGATGGACTTGAAGCGGTTGCAAAGGCAAGATCCTTGCGCCCTTCGGTCGTACTGATGGACATTTCGATGCCTCGCATGGACGGTCTCGAGGCCACCCGGATCATCCGAAAAGAACTGCCTGAATCCAAAGTCGTAATCATCAGCCAGAACGATCCTGCAATCGCGCGACGCCAGGCCGAAGACGTGGGCGCGGCAGCGTTCGTTATCAAAAGTGAGCTGCCTCAACTTCTCATAGCGACGCTTTCGAAATTTCTCGGTGAGGGAGAGGCCGAAAGCACGACTCCTCCGCAGCAACCCGTCTTATCAGCGGCCAACTGGCTGGCTGGGGGCGGCGAGTTGGCACGATTGATCCGGAACCACGATTGGTCTCAGACGTCCCTCGGTCCCCTCGAGAACTGGCCGCAAAGCCTGAAGACATCGGTCAACCTTATTCTAAATGCCCGGCACCCCATGTGGGTTGGCTGGGGACCAGATGCCGCCTTTCTCTACAATGACGCTTACATCCAGGTCTTGAGCCTTGCGAAACATCCATGGGCGCTAGGGAAACCAACGGCGGAGATTTGGCCGGAAATCTGGGACATCATCGGACCTCTCATCGATAAGGTTTACCAGCAGGGCGAAGCATCCTTTCTTGACGACGTGCGGTTCCTGATGAATCGTGGTGATTTCATCGAGGAAACGTATTACTCGTTTTCGTATAGTCCGATTCGCGACGAGTCGGGAGCAGTCGCGGGGCTCTTCTGTCCGACGACGGAAGTGACGCCGAAGGTCATCAATGCGCGCCGTCTGCGCACGCTATCGGAGCTCTCCGCCAATTCATTGTTGCAGAAGACGGTAGATGCTGCCTGCGCCGAGGCGGCTGCAACCCTGTCCAAGAATCCGGACGACGTTCCTTTCGCCTTGCTCTATCTGATTGACAACGAGAATAAGCAAGCCCGCCTGGAGCAGAGTTGCGTGCTTCCCAAAGGGATACCTGCGCTCACACCCGTGTGCATCGACCTAGGTGGTGGGGGCGAGTGCTTGTGGCCTCTGCGGCAAGTGCAGAATACAGGTCACTCTCAAGTTGTCTCAGTCAAAGATGTTGATGGGTTACCGGTCGGAGTGGCGCAGCAACATCTGACCCAAGCGATGGTTTTGCCGATAAGCTCCGGCAGTGAGGGAGGTCTGCTCGGAATATTCATAGCGGGAGTAAATCCCGCCCGGAAACTCGATGCGGAATATCGTACGTTCTACGAACTGGTTACCGGCCAGCTCGCGACCGCGATCCAGAATGCGCGCGCTGCCGAAGAAGAGCGGAAGCGGTTGGAAGCCTTGGCCGAGATCGACCGCGCCAAAACCGCGTTCTTTAGCAACGTCAGCCACGAATTCCGAACACCGCTGACGCTCATGCTGGGCCCCATCGAGGATCTGCTGGCGAAAAGTCACACCGGACTTTCTCCCGCCGCCAAGAGCCAGCTCGAACTGGTCAACCGCAACGGGGCGCGGCTGCTTCGCTTGGTCAATACCTTGCTCGACTTTTCGCGGATTGAAGCCGGACGCATGCAGGCCATCTATCAGCCGACTGATCTGGCGGCCTTCACGGTTGAGCTCGGCAGCGTCTTCCGCTCAGCTACGGAGAAAGCAGGCCTGCAGCTCGAACTCGACTGTCCGAAGCTTGAGGAGCCGGTATTCGTCGATCGTGGGATGTGGGAGAAGATTGTCCTCAATCTGATCTCCAATGCTTTCAAGTTCACGTTTGAAGGCGGAATTACCGTCAAGCTGCGTTTAGCGGGCGGTCATGTCGAATTGCGCGTTCGAGACACGGGCGTGGGCATTCCGTTACACGAACTGCCGCGCCTCTTCGACCGCTTTCATCGCATCGAGAACACACGCAGCCGGACCCACGAGGGAACGGGCATTGGCCTGGCGTTGGTGCAGGAACTCGTCAAGCTGCACGGCGGTTCAGTGCGCGCGGAAAGCGCTCCGGATAAAGGAAGCACGTTCGTTATCCGCATCCCGCTCGGAAACGCGCATTTGCCTGCTGACAGGATCGGGAACACTCGCACCCTTGCGTCGACGGCCCTTGGGTCGGCTCCCTTCGTCGAAGAAGCCCTGCGCTGGCTCCCGGAAACGGAATACCGCGAGGCCGCCCAGCAACTCGTCTCTAGCGACGAACTGATTCCTGTTCCCTGCCCGCCGCTCCAGCGCGACGCCGCGTCGGACAAGCGTCCGCTCATCCTGATAGCCGACGACAACGCGGACATGCGCCAATACCTTGCCCGGATGCTTTCGGAGCGCTACCAGATATGTCCGGTCGCGGATGGAAAGGCTGCTCTGGCGGCGATCCAGGAACGGCGCCCCGATCTGGTTCTAAGCGATGTGATGATGCCGAATCTCGATGGCTTCGGCATGCTGCACGCTCTGCGGTTGAACGAGAAAACGAGAACCATCCCGATCATTCTACTGTCGGCACGCGCCGGAGAGGAAGCCCGCGTCGAGGGAATGGAGCACGGCGCCGATGATTACTTGACCAAACCGTTCAGCGCTCGCGAGTTGCTGGCGCGAGTGCAAACCCATCTGGAAATGGCGCGTATCCGCCAGCAGACGGAAGAGACATTGCGGCGGAATCGCGAACGCTTCGACCTGGTTGCAGAAGCGTCACAGGTCGGATTCTGGTTCTGCGATCTTCCCTTCGACAAGCTGATCTGGGACAACCTGGTAAAAGAACATTTCTGGCTGCCTCCGGATGCCGAGGTCACGATCGACGTGTTTTATGAGCGCCTACATCCGGACGACCGTGAACGCACCCGGCAGGCCATCGCCGACAGCAATGCCAATCACACTCGTTACGATATCGAATACCGCACCATCTCCCTCGACGGCCTGCGCCAAAAATGGATTCGGGCCTGGGACACACGTTCTACGATGAGGCCGGACAGCCGAAGCGGTTCGACGGACTGACCCTCGACGTCACCGAGCGCAAGGAGACCGAGGAACGCGAACGTAAGATGTCGGCAGAGGCGATCGCCGCCACCGCGAAGTTCCGTGCGGTCTTCGAGCAAACGCCAGTCTTTGCCGGGATTATGAGCCTCGATGGCAGAGTGATGGACGCGAACCGGCTTTGCCTCGACGCTTGCGGCTATCGCGCGGAAGAGGTTATTGGCCGCCCGTTCTGGGAGACCGGGTGGTGGCGCCGTTCGAAGGAAGTCCAGGACAAGATTCGAGCTGCAACGCTGGGAGCCGCGCAGGGGACTGCCTTCCGCGAAACCTTGATCTACCACTGGGCCGACGACACCGAGCGTGTTGTCGATTTCGCAGTACACCCCATTCGCGACCACGAGGGCAAGATCCTCTTCCTGCATCCCACAGGGGTCGACATCACCGACTTGAAGCGCGCCGAAGAGAACTACCGCACACTCGCCGAGTCCCTCGATGCTGAAGTCCGAATTCGGACTGCCGAGGTAGTACAGCAGTCCGAGCAACTTCGCGACCTATCCAGCCATCTGCTGCGGGCGCAAGACGAAGAGCGGCGGCATATTGCCCGCGAACTTCATGACAGCGCCGGCCAACTCCTGGCCGCGCTTGGCATGAGCCTGGCTCAGGCAAATCGTCATGCTCCTACCGACGCAGAGCAGGTCACCAAGTACACCAAGGAAAGCGAAGAACTGGTCCAGCAACTGAGCCAGGAAATACGCACGATGTCTTACTTGCTGCATCCGCCGCTGCTGGACGAAACGGGATTATTGGAGGCGATTGACTGGTACATCCACGGCCTCACGGAACGCAGCGGTCTGGAGATTGCGCTGGTGGCTCCCCAAGACTTCGAACGCCTGTCTCGCGAGATGGAGTTGGTGATGTTCCGACTGGTGCAGGAATGCCTAACCAACATTCATCGCCACAGCGGCAGCAAGAAAGCTTTAATTCGCATTGAGCGTGACGAGTTGAGTGTCTCTCTCGAGATTCAAGACGAAGGCCGGGGCATATCTCCCGAGAAGCTGTTGGCGATTCAATCGCATGGCTCCGGCGTCGGCATCCGCGGTATGCGCGAAAGAGTGCGGCACTTCGGCGGCGACATGAATATCGATTCGAACCGCGAAGGCACCAGAATTTCGTTCAAGTTCCCCCTTCCGAAAACTAGTGCGGCCAAAGACGATGCCGGCCCGCAGGAAAGCACTGTGCAGGAAAGCCCCGTCGCGCAAGTTCAAGTGCCGGGATGATACCCTGATCCTGAACTCGATTGCACGCATCGAGTTAAAACGCACATGAGAATTCTGATAGCGGACGACAACGAACCGGTGCGTCGCTGTGTGCGCGAGCTTCTGATCTCCGAGGCATCGTGGGAGGTCTGCGCTGAAGCGGTCGATGGGGCTGAGGCAATTCAAAAGACGGTCGCACTCCGTCCCGATCTCATCGTTCTCGATATCAGTATGCCGGTCCTAGACGGGCTGGCCGTTGCTCGGACTCTTCGAACGGAAGCACCCAACACGAGGATTCTGATCATGAGCCAACATGACCCGACCCTGTTGCTGCCACGCGCCCTGCAAGCAGGAGCGCACGCCTGCGTCGACAAGTGCCGGTTGGCACTGGATTTGCTGCCCGTCGCGAGGGCCCTCGCCGACCATTTCGGAAGGAACACCGAGCTCGGAATATCAGCCTAAACACACTAGCTGGGTAGCTCTAACCGCTTCGTCAATCTCACCCAGCCTCGTTGGCAACCTAGCGGATCGCCTGGTCTCTTCTTAACTCCGTCGGACATGCAAAAGGCCGCCGTTCGCTGACAGAGTTATAAGAGATCAGGTCCCGAGTTACAAAATCACTGCAAATCGCGGGCAATGTGGTTACAATAGTCCGTTTTCATGCTCGAGAAGGGAACCGCGAATGAGCGCCCATCATCGCTTTCCGTGCACTTTATTCCTGTTACTTTCAATCCTTGCCTGCCCAGGTGCACAAACAGTCTTGGGGCAGGCAAGTCCGCGCCTGCTGGAACCTGTGGACAACGCCAACCGGATCACGCTGAAGGGAAACGTCCATCCGATGGCCCGCCCCGAATTTGATCGAGGCGTTGCTCCCCCGGATCTTCCTATGAATCGCATGTTGTTGGTACTGAACCGCGGCCAGGAACAGGAAGCGGCGTTGCGAAAATTGCTCGATGACCAGCAGGACAAGGGCTCGCCAAATTATCGCAAGTGGCTGACGCCCGAACAGTTTGGTCAGCAATTCGGGCTCGCGGAAAGCGACGTTCAGAAGGTCACTGCGTGGCTGCAGGTGCAGGGATTTCACGATGTGCACGTCAGTAAAGGCCGGAACATCATTGAGTTTTCAGGAACCGCGGCCCAGGTGCAGAATGCATTGGGAACTTCAATTCGAAAATTTGTAGTGGACGGAAAAGAGCACTGGGCCAACGCAAATGACCCGAGCATTCCCGCTGCTTTGTTACCGGCGGTGGAAGGTGTATTCACGCTCCACAATTTTTATAAGGAACCTCTTGTTCATATAGCCGACGAGCAATTCACTGCAAAGGCGGTATCAGGTGAGCGCCCGCAGTTCACCTCTGGCAGCGGCCTCCATGCGCTTGGCCCGTCGGATTACTACACAATTTACAACTTTAATCCGCTAGTGGGTTGGTCCTCTAAGATCGCGCTCGTCGGGCGCTCCAATATCAACACTCAGGACGTGACGTATTTCCATTATTGGATGTACGATCAGGCCGCCTCGGCTTCAGTCATCGTGAATGGTCCGGACCCAGGCGATCTGGGCGGCGGGGAGGAAGTCGAGGCGGTTCTGGACACGACGTGGGCCGGAGCGGTCGCCCCGACGGCATGGGTAGCGCTGGTGGTTTCTCAATCAACGGCTACTACCGACGGAGTCGATTTATCCGAGGCCTACATCATCGACAACAACCTCGCCGATGTGATGAGCGAGAGTTTCGGCAGTTGCGAGGCCAATTTCACGAGCGCCGAGGCGGCGGGTATTTCGAGCCTGGCAGAGCAGGCGGCCGCGCAGGGAATCACCTACGTAGTTGCCGCGGGCGATTCAGGATCCGCAGGTTGTGACGACCCGAATACGCAGGCTACTGCGACCCATGGTCTAGCGGTAAATATGCTGGCTTCTCCACCCTACACCGTTGCGGTGGGCGGCACGATCTTCAATGAAAACGGACACGACAGCACTTACTGGAAACCGGCCAACGCGCAGGCCACGCTCGAGTCCGCGATTTCTTATATTCCTGAGAACCCCTGGAATCAGAGCTGCACTTCAAGCCAACCCGGATGCACTCAGCCAAATATTTGGGCTGGCGGTGGCGGCGCCAGCACCTTCTTCGCGAAACCATCGTGGCAGACGGGCGTCACTGGCATTCCTTCCGGCAACGCCCGGCATCTCCCTGATGTTTCTTTGACCGCGGCGACCCATGATCCATATCTGCTTTGCATTCGCGGTTCATGACCGTGCTCCACTGATTGATCAAGTTCGTTACATTAACCGTCTCTGGTGGCACAAAAGCAATTAGTGCGCCTCGGGCAGCCGAATTATGTGTTGTACAGGTTGGCGGCCGCGGAGAACCTCTCGCAGTGCAATGCTTCAAGCTCAACCCTGCCTGCAAGTAGTTGTGTATTCAATGACGTGACAGTCGGGAATAATGCTGTGCCCGGAGAGGCTAACTACGGGACCTCGAGCGCAACCTATCAGGCGGGAACGGGCTACGATCAAGCGGCGGGGCTGGGATCACCTTCAGCCCTACGACGACCACATTTTCAATCAGTCCTACCACCGCGATTCATGGCTCGCCCGTGAATGCATCAGGCACGGTTACTCCAAACAGTGGCTCGGGGACACCAACCGGACCGGTCTGGCTCTCACTATATCCGCCTGGCAATCTCGTCGGAGATGGAACAGTAAATGTCTTCGCGTTAGATAATCTGGGGTCCTTTGCCGGCGTGACTCACCTGTTGCCGGGCGGGACATATCAAGTCAATGCACACTACGCCGGGGATGGAACGTATGCGGGCAGCGATTCGACTCCACCCGCCTGGATCACTATTCAGGCCGAACCGACCACGATTACGTTTTCCGTCCTGACGAAAGATACTGGCGGAAATTTTATCCCGTTTGCCGGCGGCTCTTACGGAACTCCCGTGTACTATCAGGCCCACGTCGCTGGCCAGTCGGGCTATGGTACGCCGGGTAATTGGGCTAATTTCTGGGACACGAATGGTGCCAGCTCGGGGTCCAACTGGCTCGATGCCAACGGAAATGCGCTGACGCCACCCCTTACCCAGATCCAAGCTGGATCCCACTCCATCACTGCGGGTTATTACGGAGACCTTAGTTTCAATTCGAGCGTCGATTTGACGCCAATCAATTTTACGATCACGAACCTTGCAACCAATACCACGCTCGTGTCGCAGCAGACCTCGCAGTCATTTCTGCTGGTGGCCACTGTGAGCGCTTCAGGAAACGGCTCTCCAGCGACCGGCACTGTTACGTTCAGCGCCGGCGGCACGACATTGGGCACCGCGTCCCTAGCCAACGGAACCGTCTCAAAGGGCGTCACGCAGGCGACGGCAACCTTCGATGCCACGCAGTTGGCGCATGGACAATACAGCGTCACCGCTAGTTATCCCGGAGACCCAAACTATACCGCTTCTACCTCGGCCCCGTTGGCCTTGAACCTGGTAGCGGATTTCACGGTCGCGAATCGCGGAATCACTACACAGACCGTGCCGGCGGGACGAACTGCATCCTATGTCAACGATATTGGAGTGAACCCGTTCTTTGGATTCTCCGGAACCGTCGCCGTTGCCTGCACGGTTCCGGCACAGGCCACGACCTGTTCGGTGACCCCGAACTCGTACCCGCTCGCTGGCGGTCCAGGGTGGGGAACACTCGCAGTGACAACCACCGCGCGCAGTTCGGGAGCGCTGAGCAGAAGACCAAACGGTCGCTTCCCCTCTCTCCTGCCGATTTGGTCAAGTTCGGCGATAGCGCTCTTCCTGTGTGTCACGTTGGCTCCCTGGTCACAATGGCACCGGCGCAAGGTTCGGCGCACAGTCGCGCTCTCATTACTGCTCCTCGCGACACTTGCTGCGGGATTAGTCGCCTGCGGAGACGGGTCGTCCGCAGGTGGAGGGGGAGGTGGCCCTCCACCGCCCCAATCGGGCACTCCAGCCGGAACATATACGATTACCGTAACGGCTACTTCAGGCTCTTTGACCCACACCACGACGCTCACGATGATCGTGCAGTGATCGGAGCGACCGAGCGGCCTAGGGTCGGGGCGATGAAATAGTTTTTTCGAAGGGAAACGCGTCGGCCCGGCTTGATCCTTGGCCGGTTTGAGATTAGGTGGAGCCGACGACCAGAGTTGAACTGGTGACCTGCCGATTACGAATCGGCTGCTCTACCAACTGAGCTACGTCGGCTTCACTTTGATTCTAAAACCCGACTGCGATTCCTGCAATCACACGATCCGAGCCGAACGTAACCCCATCTTGCGTTTGTAGCTGTGATACCGAAAGCATAGCCGCTAACACAACACCACATCGGCAGCCGCGGCACGGCGTCACGCCGCCTGTGCGAGCGCTCTGTATTCGTCATCAGATTGCGACGGCAGAAGAACCCATAGGGTGTAGATGCCGAGCGCGGTGCCGAGCGGAACATTCAAAAGCGCGATGAATCCCACCACCAGCGCAACCGGCCGGGCCCACTCTTCTCTCTGCAGCAAACCCCATCCCGCAAAGAAGCCGAACGCAGCTTTGAGCAGAATCAGCCATCCGGCAAGATTGATCAGAGGACGCAGCCAGATCAACACTTCAGGCGGCGGGCCGCTCGGCAGGTGAACGAAATGGCCAAGGAGTATTTTCGCAACCAGGAGCGCTCCAACTCCCGCAAACACATGCAGCGCCGAGTAGGCCATCCATAGAATGCCGACGAGCCGGACATGTTCGCGCACCCGGCCGCGCCGCAGTTCAACCAAGCCAAGAGCCGGCTTGCCGCAACGCCCGCAGTGCGACGCTCCCGTTTGCAACTGCGCTCCACATTGATTGCAGAACATTAGGATCTCCCCGATGCACCACTCTGCTCTGATGGAAAAACGGACGAGAGGACGAAAGAGTTCCCGGTTCTCAGCACACACGGTTTAACTGAAAGCCGACAACTGAGAGCTGGGGTTCAAAACGAAAAGGCCACCCGGCAACTTTGGGCGGCCTTTTCTTTCAAGGGAGAATAGTCCCAACGGAGGTTTGATCCATCAGAACTTTCTGCGGGAATCTTATGAGTCTTAAAACCGCAGTGTCAAGCAAAATTTGTGACTTAAATAGTCTTATTTTCAATAACTTACGCGATGCGTCCACAACTCGACAAACCGGGCCAAAATGGACCAAAATCGCCGTCTTTTGACGCTAACGACATTTAATTGAACCACTTACCGATCCCGAGGCACGGGCCGGACTTCTTCCTCCAGGTGCAGGGAGATGAATTCTACGACCTCGGGGCGGTCGAACACCGAGTCAGGAAAAAGGCGCTTGATGAGGATGCGGAGCCCCCCAAAGGCGACTCCCGCCACCAGAGCCAGTCCCACGACAATTCCGCAAAGAACAATCGCATTGAACAGGAAATTCGCGAGATTGTTCTTCTTCGAGACATAGGTGTTCTCGTTCCAGGTGACGTCGGCTTCATAGCTGATTGACGACATCAGCGATCGCGCTTCGCTTTTCGAAAGCGGACCAGAGGCAATGACGATGATCGGACCAGTGCGGCTGTGGAAGAAGGGGCCGACATCGACAATCGAAGCGACACCAGGCTGTTGTTGTGTAACTTGATGAGAGGAGTCAATCGCTTTAAGCCGCTCCGAGGCAATCTGCGGCGTGGGGTATTCAATCAGCATCAAGGTCGCATCGCCGGCAGCCGCGGCATACTTGCCGATGACGACTTCCGCGCCCGACTTGAAATCCACAGCCGAGCCGGCCAAAGGCGAACCGATGCGGTCGAGCGTTGTCGGCCCGAGAATGTATTTGGCCGTATTCTTCTCAAAATCCCGCTTCGGTAGATACGAGGGCAGTGAAGGCGGGTTGCTCTTATTGCCCGCGGCCTGTGGCAAAAGCCCCGCCAACTGACGCAACTGCGATGCGGACATCACGCTCATCCTGTCGAAAACCGCATCGACGAGGATGTTTCCCTGATAGAAGAGTACGCGGTTGTTCAGAAATGCCGCTTGCCCGCCAATCTGTTCCTCTCCCATCTCCTCGGAGCGGTAATACGTGAAAGCGCCGAAGGCGCCGCTGGCATCTTCAAACACAGCCGCCTTGAGCGTCAGATTGCGGCCATCGTCACGCGTATAAGACGCCTTTTCCATGCGAACGAAACCCATACTCCTTCAACACCGGAACATTCCCTGCATCGGCCGCCGCCGGGTCGTCGCTCTTCGAGACATCTCCCTTGGCATGCCATCCGGCAAACTCGGTGGGAAGAACGGCGACTGATGGTGCGGGCGCAGGCGACGACGGGGAGGGCGAAGCCGACGGCTCCGCTGCCAACGCAAGAAGAGACAAAAGAAGGACAATAGCGAGCTGCTTGAGGAATTTCATGCGAAACAAGGCACACCTGTGCTACTCGATTAGACTACTGGGACGCTGAGAAAGTTTCCAGCCGGCGATGGCTGTGGGCGGCCGTTTCCCACCCGAGCGTGGAACATGCCGACATGCCTTTCCGTACTTCCGGTGTGGACATCAAGTTGTTGCAAAGACTGAGCGTCACCATACTAGTCGGGTTTCTGGCGCTCTCGGTTATCGCTGGCGTCTTCCTGGCCGAGGCTACGCTGCGTCCAGGGAGGCGCCTCGAGTCTCCCGCAGACGAGATGCAGGCGCGGGACATGGCCCGCAGCCGCGATGCCAAAGTAAGTGACGCTGTCATCACCGCGAAAGACGCAATCACTCTTCGCGCCTGGAGTGTTGTTCCCCGCCACAGCAACGGAAACGCAGTAATTTTGCTGCACGGTCTCGGGGACAACCGCGTCGGAATGACAGGTTATGCGGATCTGCTTCTGAGCCGCGGCTTCAGCGTATTGATGCCAGACGCCCGCGCCCATGGAGCAAGCAGCGGCGACCTTGTGACTTACGGACTGTTGGAATCCGATGACGTCCATCGGTGGCTGGATTGGCTGGTGCAGCACGACCACCCCGGCTGCATCTTCGGGCTGGGTGAATCGATGGGCGCAGCACAACTATTGCAGTCTTTGCGATCGGAAAGTCGTTTTTGTGCTGTAGTGGCCGAATCGTCCTTCGCTAACTTCCGCGAGATCGGCTATGACCGAATCGGCCAGTCTTTCGGCACGGGACCATGGCTCGGTCGAACTCTGTTGCGTCCGATTATCGAGATCGCATTCGCTTACTCTGCGTGGAAATACAAATTGCATTTCGAACAGGCCTCACCTGAGAACGTCGTCGCGGAAACACGAATTCCTGTTCTCTTGATTCACGGACAAAACGACAGCAATATTCCTGTGCGCCACTCGCGGCTGATCGCCCGGCGAAATCCGGCGGTCGTACTGTGGGAAGTCACCAACGCTGATCATTGTGGCGCGGCCAGCGCGAATCCCGAAGAGTTCGATCGGAAGCTGATCCACTGGTTTGATAGCCATGCAGGCGCACAAAGTCGTCTGGCGGCGCAATTAGTCAATAACAATTGAGTTTGTGGGATTATTTCTTCAGCAGACTGGTATGGCTGGCGACGCAAAGCCATCGGCCATCCTGGAGCAACCAGGTGTCGGTAAAGCGGCCAAGGTGCTCATACGGTTTGGAGCCGTAGGTGCCTTTCGTGTGATAGGTGCCGGTCACAATCGCGGTGCTGGAGTACATCTCGACTTTGACGTCGTCGATACTCATCAGGCTGGGCTGAAACTTCGGGTCGGCGAAATCGGCGAGAAATTTTCCGCGATCGCTGACTTCTCCGTCATATTCGGTGTTGACGAACTTGTCGCCGATCATTCCGGCGACCGCAGCAGAATCACGTACGAGCTGCGCCTGATTCCACATGCGCTCGAGCGCCACCAGCTTGGCGCCATCGGCCGAATTATTGGAGTTCTGCGCAGAGGCGCACATCGTAAGCAACAGGCAACCAGCCATCACCTTCATGATGGTTGAACTTTCGACCCGTTTCATAGGCCCCCACATAGATGCGAAACAATAGCGCAGGTCGGGCAGGCGATACTACCGAAAACACGACAGAAACATTACCAATGTCACAGAGTTAAGTGCTGGGTACGGCGCAGATTAGAGGCTTGTTATTGACCTTCGGGCTTGTCGATCTTGCTGGCCACCTTCACCCCACTCAGTCCACTCACATACCGCGAAACACCGCGATACAGGGACTCGGCGATGCGCTGCCGGTGTTCGGAAGTTTCGAGCTTGCGCTCGTCGGTGGGATTCGAAACGAAGGAAATCTCGGCCAGAATCGACGGCATATTGGCCCCGATCAGCACGATAAATGGGGCCTTCTTGATGCCCCGATTCCGGATGCCCGCGCTGTTGAGCGATAGCCCGCCGTAGAGAGATTCCTGCACGTCACCGGCGAATTCGCGCGATTCCTCGATCTTTTCTTTCAGCGCGATCTTCTTAACGAGGTCCTGCAGTTCGTGAATCGACTTCTCGGAGACAGCGTTTTCGCGGGCCGCCACTTCCAGCGCTTCCGGCGACGAAGTGAAATTCAAATAGTAGGTTTCTACGCCGCGCGCATCAGAATCGCGGCTGGAGTTGGCGTGGATCGAGATGAACAGGTCCGCGCGCTCGCGGTTCGCAATCGCGGTGCGGGTTTCGAGCGGGATGAACGTGTCGTCCTGCCGGGTGTAGATGACTTCCGCTCCGAGACGCGTCTCGAGCAGACGTCCGAGACGCTTGGCCACATCGAGCACAACATCTTTTTCCAGCAGGCCGTTCGGGCCGATGGTGCCGGTATCGTGGCCACCATGCCCCGCGTCGATGACGATCTTGCCAATCTTCAGGCCAAGGGCGCGAATCAAGGAGCGGTCACCGGCGGCGGTGGGTCGGGCCTCGCGAGTCTCCGGACGAAGATCGGCAGTTTCGGCAGCGGCTGCGGACGATCCACGGGATTTCTTGCGGCGCGAACTTGTCGAAGAGGTTGTCTTCGCGGGTTTTGCTTCGTCCGCGGCCGGAACATCGGCCATCTCGTTCGTCGTCGGCCCAGGACGAATCTTTTCGTGGTCCAGCACAGCGACCTTCGTCGGAGCTTTGTCCTCCGCCTCGACGATCGTCTTCGGAATCCTGCGGTTCGATCCCTTGACGGCTACGGTCGTCTTAATAACCCCGACGCCGTTCGCTGGATTCTCGGCATCTGGCGGCTTAGCATCTGTAGCAGCGTCTTCCGCGGGTAAGTCCTTCTCGGTGGCTGCTGGTTTTGAAAAACGGACGGCGCCCTTGTCCGATTGCGTTTGTGATTTCCGCTCGACGGGCTTCTCGTCTAATTTCGCGGCAGACACCGGTTCCACTGCGTCGTCGCCCGATTCCGCCGAGGCCGAAGATGCATCCGTGGCGACGCTGGTTTTACCCGCATCCGCTTTGGCCGTCAACGTCCCGCGCTTCTGCTTGCCGTGCACGTCGATGATCAGGCGGTAGGGATCCGGTAGCAGGAACGCGTCATAACTCGCGAGATCGTCCACTTCCAACACGATCCGCGTCCGTCCGGGCTCAAATTCCGCGACGCGAATCTTCTTCAGAAAGCCGTCGTCAACGTCGAAAGTCTTGCCCACGAGTGTGGAAGCCAGTTTCGTATCGCGAAGGTCGAAGAAAATGCGGTCCGGATGCGAGATGCGCTGCGAGCCGAACTTCACTTCCTGCTCAACGTCGATGGCGACGCGTGTGTAATCCGGCGTTGACCAGTGACGAACTCCGGTGACGCGCGGAAGCGTGCTGCGGCGGGCACTCGCGGCACTAGCCGATTCGGTGTCGTCGTTGGCATTCGTCTCCTTGCCGGCATTCACCGTCGGCCGCGGCTTGCGAGCGGTTTTCTGCGCAGCATGGTCCATTTCATCCGCCTGGGTGTCGATCTCCTTCATGGCGGAGCGGGCGTCATCGGCGAGGCGGTTATGGGGATAGCGACGGAGAAAATCCTGAAAAGTGGCGCGCGCCTCTTCCGGGTCGTTGAGATCGTCTTTGTAGATCTCGCCGATGGTGAACAGCGCATCGAAGCGATACTTGCTGCCCGGATATTCCTTGCGCAGGAAGCGGTACTGGTCAACCGCGCCGCGCAGAATTTTATTGTCGTCAAAGCGGCGTCCCATTTCGACCATGAGTTCGGCGGTCGCAACCACGCTGGGGTCCGCCTTTGACGACGCGGGAGAGCCGAAGTAGACGCGGCGATAGGAGTCGATCACATGCTGGTATTCGTGGCGAGTACGTTCGCCGAGCGGACGGCCGTTGAGGGCTTCCCGCATACGTTCCGCTTTCGAGAATTGCTGGCGAGCCCAGGCATCGTTGTGATGTACTCGGGCGGAGGCTGAAACGAGCGGAAGCAGAACAAGCAAGAACGCTGCGCTAAGGCGAAAGGCGCGGCTGCCTCGGATTAGGGTCGTTGAAGGCATTGAACCATTGATTCATTGAGCCACTGATTCATCGCGTCAGGCCATCATTGGGCTAATCATTCAATGCCTCAATGATTAAGTGATTCAATGTTTCAATGATTCAATCGCGCGCTCTCGCTACCACACGAGACGCGCTATTCGGTGTTGCTGATGTACAAAACTCCCCGAGCGTCGCGCTCCACATGAACCGGAGCATGCACCGGACTATCTGTCGAGTTCCCAAACACAAACGACCCCGGCTCGCTGCCTCCATTGTACAAATTCGTGATCCTGCGAACGTAATTCTGTGTTTCCCGGAAATGCGGAACACCCGCGCTTCGCGCCACCGCCCCTGAACCGGCGTTATAGGCGGCCAGGCTCAGACGGACGTTGCCGCCGTAGCTGTCCAGCAACTTTCTTAGATGCCGGACCCCGGCATCCACGTTTTCGGCCGGGTCAAAAGGATTGGAAACATTGAGCGAACGGGCGGTCGAAGGCATCAACTGCATAAGCCCCATGGCGCCTTTACGGGACACAGCGTTGGGGTTGAAATTCGATTCCACCTTCACCACCGAGCGCACCAGGCTCGGATCGACGTTATGGCGGGCCGCTGCCTGGTCGATGGCCGCGTCGATCTCCTCTTGAGTGAAGGCCCGGCTAAAAATCTGGTGGGTCTGCGATCGTCCATCGAGGTACGTATTGACTTCCGACGCCGCCGAGCGTGCTGCGCGCATGACTGCTCCGCTGGTGGGCACGGGCTTGAAGCGATGTTCGGTCACGCTCCAGTAAGACAGCGGAGAACGAGAAGAAGTAGTAGCTTCGCCCCTTGAAACCGAAGACGATACTGACGACGGCGAATCGCCGTTCACATAGACCTTGCGGCCAGCGTCATCCGTCGTGGGAGTAATCGCTCCCGTCTGGGCACAGGCTCGAGTCGTCGAGAAAAGCGTGAAAAGAAAGGAGGTCGCCGTCAGGCCAGTCATCAGCACGATTTGCAGGCGTCTAGACATACGGGTTCGAAGTCGGCCAAACTCAGTCTGCCGAAATACATATCGGCCAACGGACACACTTACCTTAGGGCCTACCTACCCGCAAACCTGCCAGAGAATCCAGAACCAGAGTACCGTGATTATAGGGCGCGGCAGGGGGCGGGGCAATCTCTCCGAAGGGCGTAGAACCACTAGAGTAACTTATGTAAGTTACTGATAATAAATTAATTACCGAAGCGCGATGTTTCAAAGTTTCAAGGTTTCAGGGTTTCAAGGACCCTTGATTCGATTTACATTGAAACCTTTAAACCCTGAAACTTTGAAACCTGGCTCTTTCCCCTCCTCTAGAATGAACGGGACAGTCCATGAACCAGAAATCCATCCGCCATCTGTTTGTACTGGTCCGCTCAAAAAAAGTCTCTCCTGACGAGGCCATCGAGCGCCTGCGACATCTTCCCTTCGAAGACCTCGGCTTTGCCAAGGTCGATCATCATCGTGTCTTGCGCACCGGCATGCCGGAGGTGATTTTTGCGCAGGGCAAGACTCCGCTGCAGGTTGCGGAAATCTTCCGCCGACTAGCGAACCACGGTGGCAACGTGCTGGCCACCAGAGCCACCGAAGAACAGTATGCGGGCGTCGCCGCGAAAGTTGACGGCACGGAATATCGCCCGCTGGCACGCGCAATCGTGCTCAAACGCGATCGCAAGCGCTATGGCAAGGGCGTGATCACGGTCGTCTCGGCGGGAACCAGTGACATCCCGGTTGCCGAAGAAGCTGTGGTAACAGCCGAGCTGATGGGTAACGAGGTGCAGCATATTTATGACGTCGGCGTGGCCGGCATTCACCGTCTGCTGGCGCATCGCGAAGCTCTCGCAAAATCGCGAGTCATCGTGGTGTGTGCGGGAATGGAAGGCGCGCTGCCGAGCGTGGTCGGCGGCCTGGTCGGAGTCCCCGTCATCGCAGTCCCCACGAGTGTCGGCTACGGCGCGGCCTTCGAAGGCCTCGCCGCCCTGCTCGGAATGATGAACTCCTGCGCCTCAAACGTAAGCGTAGTCAACATCGACAACGGCTTCGGCGCGGGATACGTGGCATCTCTGATCAACCGGAAGTAAGCGGTCACCTGAGTGGCCGAAGGCAAGAGGATTTTACTGAGAACCGAGAACTGTTCTTGTGGCAAAGTAATAAAGAATGCTCACTTCCGAAGACCCCCGGCTTGCCGGGCGCGTCGCCTTTCGTTATCCCAACTTCGTTGCCTACACGCTCGCGCGTTTCTTCATCGTCGTGGCGCTGGAAATGCAATCCGTCGCCGTGGGATGGCAGGTTTATGAAATCACGCATCGGCCCATCGATCTGGGATATGTGGGCTTGGCACAGTTTTTGCCGGGGTTTGTGCTCTTTCTCTTCGCCGGACATGCCGCCGACATCTTTGACCGTCGCAAGCTGCTGATCTGGTGCTATGCCGGATTCGCCCTGTGTTCCGCGCTTCTGCTCGCGATCAGCTGGCGCGCGCCACAGTCCGTGCATTCCATCTATGTCGTTCTGGTGCTGCTCGGGATCTTCCGCTGTTTCAACTGGCCGGCGAGCCGCGCCATTCTGCCACACCTGGTGCCCGAGGAACATTTCTCAAACGCAGTCGCCTGGAACGCCAGCACTTTTCAGATCGCCACTATAGCCGGCCCAGCGATCGGAGGAATTGCCTATGCATTGTTCCACGGTCCAGAAGCTGTCTATGCGATTGCCGTCGCTGTGTCCATTCTCTCGACGATATTCACCCTGCGCATTCACCCGCTGCCCGATTCACCGGAAAAAGCGATGGCCCAGAAAGAGCCAGTAAGCTTGCGCACCGTGCTCGCTGGATTCCATTTCATTTGGAAGAAGAAACTGATCCTCGGCTCGATCTCGCTCGATATGTTCGCCGTGTTGCTCGGCGGTGCGGTTGCGCTTCTCCCGGTCTACGCCAAAGAAATCCTGCACACCGGACCATGGGGCCTCGGCCTGCTGCGCAGCGCTCCGGGAGTAGGCGCGGCACTGATGGCCATCATCGTCGCGCACTATCCGATCCGACGCCGCGCCGGTATCACCATGCTCATGTGCGTGGCATCCTTCGGAGCAATGACCATCATCTTCGGCATCTCCCACAGCCTGATCGTGTCGCTGATTGCGCTCTTTCTGCTCGGTGCGAGTGACATGGTAAGCGTCATCATCCGCGCCACGCTGGTTCAGGTCGCCACCCCCGACGAAATGCGCGGACGCGTCAACGCTGTTGACATGCTCTTCATCGGAGTCTCGAATGAACTGGGCGAGTTCGAATCCGGCCTGACGGCGCAGTGGTTCGGCACGGTTCCGGCCGTGGTCATCGGAGGAATTGGAACTCTGGTAGTGATCGCGACGTGGGCGTGGATCTTTCCCGAACTCCGCAAAGCGGATCAGCTCACAGTGGCCGAGCTAGTGTAGAGAGGGCGCCCCCAGTCCGCTGTTTTTCCAAAGGCTACCCGCCGAAACCCCGCTAGCAACCACCTCTCCGTGTAGTGTCAACATTCTGGAATGTATTCACCAAATTGAAGCTCGTAGGAACTGTATCTATGCCAGTGACTGCGTCGTTGATCGTGTTACCCGATATGGTGCCGGTAAAGCAACCGAACTCGATTCCCACTGGAGCTTCTGTGATGATGTTGCTTTCCACCGTCGCACCGTTTACGAACAGTTCGATGCCGGCGATCGAGCTATTAAAGACGGTGTTGGACTTAACGACATTTCCTGCTCCGCTGACGTCGATTCCATGCTGGGCGTTCTGGACTGTGTTTGCCACCGCCGAAGCAGTCGACCCTAAGTCGATACCGTCAGACGCGTTGATGACATTCCCAACCACGGTACCCGCGCCTTGGTCCCAGATGCCAACCCCGTTGGGGTAGGTCGATATGCGGTTTCCCCGGATCGTGGCTGTAAGGGTCGGCGGCATTTGATTGCTCACCGCGAATATTCCGAAAAGGTTCACATCGTGAATACTCGAGTTTTCAATTGTCACCGATCCGTTTAGAGTGAGTGAATTCTGGGCCACGATTCCATAGCCGACTAAACTCGGGTTCTGATTGCGAACTGTCACCTTGTTGACAGTTCCCGAGGTGCCGAGGTCATACACGATTCCGGCTAGAAAAGCTCCACTCGGGCCGCCGCCGCTCCCGTCAACGGTCATATTGGTGATGTTGGCTGAGGGTGTGCCCACAGTCACCAGCACCTGGGCGGCGAGTGTTCCCCCAGTGAGCAACGTAGTGCTGTTCACCAGGCCGTTTGGAGGCACCGTAATGACGGCACGCCCCAGCGTCCCGCTGACTACACCCTCCACGGTCACCGGTGCGGAAAGCGTGACCTGCTCGGGATAATTGCCGGGACAGACAAACACAGTTCCGTTCGACGGGGCCGCAAGGACAGCTGCCTGGATCGTCGCGAAGCTCTTAAGCTTTGGCATACATCTCCCTACAACCACGTTCTGGGCGTCCGCGGAGCGAGACCCGAGGTGCAGCACTGCGGCCAGCAAAAGAAGCAAGGTGATTCGTTTCATCACAATTTCTCCTCCATACGGTAAATTTCTCATTAAGCCAGTTAATCTCAGGTTCGGCAGAGATGAAAGCAGAAGAATGCGGAAGAGAGTTCAAGAACGCGCGAAATCTCGCAAGTCGAAGACGATGACAATGTATGAAAATAATGTAATGAGTTAGTAAAAAATCGAACTCTTAATTCAAGTCAAAGCGAGCGCGTCTGAGTGAGTTAGTTCGCAA
Organism: Terriglobia bacterium; assembly: GCA_963847715.1. Classification (GTDB taxonomy): domain Bacteria; phylum Acidobacteriota; class Terriglobia; order Terriglobales; family Acidobacteriaceae; genus Acidiflorens. Next base: position 154,680 of record CAWKAZ010000012.1, on the reverse strand, counting down.
AAACGCCGCTAAGCATACACCGATCCGGTGGTCTCCCGATAGTGTGAAACAATTTACACACCGTCAAAGGCGTTACCACTCCGAACCGATCAATGAGCGACATTGGATTTGGAGTCAGTCGTACCGTGAAGCACATGAGGACAAAAGTGCTCGCGGATCAAATTTTCGACCAGGACCGACCGCACGGTCAAAGTGCCACTGCCTCCTGCTGTTACAATTTCCGGTACGCCAACCTGTCCAGACGCCGCTAAGCGGTTCGCCATAACGAGGTTTCTTCATGCCGGAAACATTGCAGCTTTCAAACCCTGCACCGCTCACCACCCTTACCGAAGATGAGATCCTTTTCCGCGACAATGTCCGGCAGTTTGCCGAAGACAAGATTCGTCCTCTGGCCAAAGAGATGGACGAAAAAGCTGTGTTCGACCACGCGTTGCTCGACCAGTTCTTTCAGCTCGGATTAATGGGCATCGAGATTCCGGAGCAATACGGAGGAGCAGGCGGCAAGTTCTTCGAAGCGATTCTGGCCGTCGAGGAGTTCTCGCGCGCAGACGCTTCGGCTGGCGTGATTGTCGACGTGCAGAACACGCTGGTGGCGAATGCCATTCTGCGCTGGGCGAACGAAGACCAGAAGAAACGCTACCTGCCGAAAATGGCGACCGACACACTCGGTGCATATGCGTTGAGCGAGGCGGCATCGGGATCGGACGCCTTTGCTCTGCAAACCAAAGCCGAACTCAAAGGCAGCGACTTCGTTCTCAACGGTCGCAAACTCTGGATCACCAATGGCAAGGAAGCCGGACTCTTTATTCTGTTCGCGACCATCGACGCGTCGAAAGGATACAAGGGAATCACAGCGTTCCTGATCGAGAAGGACTTTCCCGGATTTACCGTGGGCAAGAAAGAAGACAAACTGGGCATACGCGCCTCGTCGACCTGCGAACTGATACTCGAAGATTGCCGCGTGCCGAAAGAAAACGTGCTCGGCGAAGTGGGCAAGGGATACAAGATCGCGATCGAGACGCTGAACGAAGGCCGCATCGGAATTGGCGCGCAGATGCTCGGCGTGGCGCGCGGCGCGTGGGAATACGCCGCGAAATACGCACAGGAGCGCACGCAATTTGGTAAGGCGATTTCGGAATTCCAGGGAATCCAGTTTCAGATCGCGCAGATGGCCACCGAAATCGAAGCGGCCCGACTCATGGTCTATAACGCCGCTCGCATGAAAGATGCGGGCGTAAATTTCGTGAAGGAAGCGGCCATGACCAAGCTGTTTACATCGCAAGTCGCTGAGCGAGTGACATCGCTGGCGATTGAAGTTTACGGCGGATACGGCTTCACGAAAGATTATCCCGTCGAGAAGTACTGGCGTGATGCGAAAATCGGCAAGATCTACGAAGGCACGTCGAACATGCAGCTGGCGACGATTGCCAAGCTGGTGATGGCAAAGTAAAGTCAAAAGTTAGAAGTCAAATTGCAGAAGTGAACCCGTGACCCGTTGAGGTTTTCACTTCTGCAATCTGACTTTTGACCTCTTACTTCCGAAAGTGCGGCAAAACCGCATCACCAAATAATTTCGCCTGCCCCGCTCGATCATCGCCCCAGATTTCCAGCATGATGTGCGTGCATCCGGCGTCGCGGTATTCTTCAATTTTTGCGATGCACTCATCGGGAGTTCCTCCGATCGGACAAACCTTGCGCAGCAACTCGTCGCTGACGGCTTGCGCCGCAGCTTTGCGTCCACCTTTCTCCATGGCATCGGCAACCGGATGCAGTTCTTCGAACGTGATGCCAGCCGATTCGAGCAGCACATCAGCGGAGCCTTTGATGTTTTGCACTTTGTTGGCAAGATACATCGCCGCCTGCTCACGAGCGCCTTCTTTTCCTTTTTTCGAATCGCGCCCGATGCTGCCAACGATCACGCAGCCGAGAATCAGCTCCGAGGCATCCTTGCCGACTTTGGCCGCACCTTCTTCCATATTCTTCTTCGAGTAGCGAACAAACGCTGGAGTCGTGATTGACGCGGTCAGCAGACCGTCGCCAAGTGATCCACCCAACTTCTGCATCGCCGGTCCAGTGCCCGCGACATACACAGGCGGAACTTTCCGAGAAGTATGCGCATCTGACTTCAACGCTGGAACGCTCGCGGCAAAAACCTTGCCTTGGTATTCGAACTTGTCGCCCTTGAGTACGCCGCGAATGACGTCGATGCTCTCGCGCATCACCGTCGCAGGCCCGACCTTTTCGCCTTCGCCCTCGCCAATCTCTTTCATGAAGATCTTCGATGCACCCAAGCCGAGCAAGAAGCGATCGCCCGCCAGATCCTGCATAACGCGCGCTTCCATCGCGATCTGCACAGGATGTCGCGTGTAAGGCGAGATAATTCCCCAGCCAAGGTGAATACGTTTCGTTTGGCTGGCGATCACGGCAAGAATTGCGGTAGAGGAACGAGCCTCGAAGGAATGTTTACGCCACCACGGATAAGCTTCGGCGATCCAGAACGTATCGAAACTGGCGTCCTCGCAGGCCTTCGCCATGGCCGCGGTTTCGTGCACTGGCTCCATGCTGAGTTGCAGTACTCCGATGTTGAATGGAATGGTCATGATGACGTTGTCTCCGTATTAGTTCTCAGTTTTCAGTAACATCAGAATGCGGTTCTAAGATTTTTCGATCTTCCAGAGACCGGAGACCTGGCACCTGAGACTCTTGTTAATCCGGATCTGTCCACGCGTGTTCCAGGCCTTTTACCAACTCCCAGATCGCCTTGTTCAGCGGCGTTGGGACGTTTGTTTTTTCGCCCCACTGCACGATGGCGCCGTTCATGAAATCGACCTCGGTCTGACGCTTGGCCAGCACGTCCTGCAGCATCGAGGCGCGATGCTTTCCCGGAGCGTTGGCTCCTTTTTGTACCAGCACGCGCGGATCGCCGTGCAACTCGATTCCGAGCGCATGAGCAACGGCCTCGCCTTCCGTAATCAGATCGTTGAACAATTGGCCCGTCGGCGCAAAACGAGTGGCTCCGCCGTGATGCAGCAGCGTCAGAGCTCCGACCGGATTTGTGGCAGCATTGAAGATCAGTTTGGTCCACTGCGCGCCGCGCGCATCTTTTAGCGGAACTACATTCATGCCCGAACGCGTAATGAGGCTCGCGAGTTCTTCGACTTTGGACATGGACGTGTTCGTCGGCTCAAAAGGACCAATCCATGTATCACCCTTGATATCGAACCCGACATGGCCTGGAGCAATGGGATGTCCAGCAGGAAACGTGGTTCCGCGAATCACATACTTCACATGCTCGGCAATGATCTCTTCGTTGCCAACACCGTTTTGCACGGAGCAGACAGCGCTGTTCGCGTCAAACGCGCGCGCGACCTGCGCGATTGCACCTCGGGTGTGGATGGCTTTGGTGGCAACGATGCCATAATCGCAACGCGGAATCTCGGTCGGATTGCTGGTTCCATTCAGTTTCGCAGTAAAGTCGGCGGCTCCCGAAATGCGCAAGCCGTTCTTGCGAATGGCTTCGACGTGATCCTTCCAGACGTCGTAGGCCCAAACCTCAGCTTCGCCCTTTTGCGCCAGATGCGCGGCGAAAAGACTGCCAACCGCACCGCAACCGATGATGCACACTTTCAGCAACAGCCACTCTCCTTTAACCTCTGCAACTTGATTTCTTACTTTTGACTTGCTCTCGTTTCTCCACCGTTAAAGAACTTCCACGGCACATCGGCGAGGCACTCGCCCTCGGTCTTGCCAACGCGATATGTGTCTTGCGTATATAGGCAGACTTTGCCTTCCTGATCGACCACCTGCGGATGCAGTGAAAAGATCATGTTCTCTTCGAGCGGTACCTCGCTCTTGGCGCCAATCGCGGGGTACTCGAGCATCGTCATGCCGATGCTGTGACCGGACAGATGGCCCAGAGAAAAGCCGTGCTTCGCGAATGTGTCGGCTACGATGCGATGCACATTGGAAGCGAGCTCGCCGTGCCGCATCAACTTGCGCGCGGATTCCATCGCATGCGGATAGGCGTCAGCCATTCTTTGCGTGGTCGGACTGGGCTTACCCTGAATCAACGCGCGGGAGAATTCAACCCAGTAGCCGCCGGCTCCGGTGACCTCGAGCGAGTAGAGAAGCAAATCATCACCCGCAACTTTGCGATGGCCGGGAACCTTGAAGTAGGCGTTCGCCTCCCCATGCTCGCCGGAGAGAAGAATGTTCATCATGCGTGGACCGGCTCCCCGAGCAAAGAACCGCTCGACAGCGGGAGCCATGATTTCTGCTTCGGTCTTGCCCGGCTTGTAAGCGGCAACCAGAGCCCAGAAGCCGTCAACAACGATATCCATGGCGTCGCGCACTTCGACCAGTTCTTCTTCACTCTTAACGGCGCGGGCCATGTCGAATTCCTGGTCAAAGGGCACGAGTTCGAATGAGCCTTGCGCCAGTTCGCGATAGTCGCGAACGGCCATGACGAAGTTCATGCCGAAGGTGCCGACGCGCTTCCATTTGCTCTCTGCGGCGCGGTCACGCAGCCACTGGCCGGGAACATCGGGCCAGACCTGATCTTTCACCCAAGGCTTCTTCTTGTCGCCGATCCAACGCGCCTCTCGCGGAAACACGAGGGTTGACTCGCCTTCCAGCGGTATCACTACGTAAACATAGCGGTGAACGATTTCAAATCCGGAGGTATAGAAGACGGCGCCCTCGAATCCGGCGTACTGGTTCCCGCAGACGATGAGAGCGTCGAGATTATTTTTCTGCATCCGCGTGCGGATGTTCTTGTATCGGCGATCGATTTCTTTCTGACTTGGCAAAATGACCTCAGCGGCTAAAGCCGCTCAATGAATGATTGTTCAACGCAGCGCTGAAGCGCAGCTCCACACAAAAGCGCGCTACACGTGCACTCCGCACAATTCCGCGGCGGTGAGAGCGTAGATTTTTGTGATCTCGACCAGCGTTTGAATGCGAACCTTTTCTCCTTCTTTGTCGCGCGGGCCGCTGGATGGGCCGTAGTTCACCGTCTCCACTCCGTAGCGACTGAGCACACTGGCGTCCGAGCACCAGGTCACCACTTCCCTCTCCGGCGCCTTGCCGGTAATGCGTTCGTGATTGCGGTCGATGGCACGGATCATCTCGTGATCCTCGCTGATGCGCGCACCGGGAACGGAGACATAGGTTTCGAACTCGAGGCCCCAATCAGCGTGGGCTTTTTCCAGATCAAAGAAGAGGTCTTGAATGTCCCGTCGCGCATCTGCCATCGGAATCGTCGGTGGGACACGAACGTCGAGGAACAAATCAGTTTTTTCTGGGGTGCGACTGGCGCGCCAGGCGTGTCCGCCGCGGATTCCTCCAAGATTCACAATGGCTTTCCGGCCGCCATAGCTGGCCTTCTTCTCCCAGGCTTCAATCCACTTCAGAATGGGAGGCGTGAGTTCGAGCATGCGGCGAATGGAATTCATCTCCTCCCGGCCCTCGCAGAAAGCGGTGTGCACATAAATCCCCGTGCATGAGATGCGCACCCACATCGAACCGAAGTGTTCGAGCACGACGTGCATGTCGGTGGGCTCGCCGAGAATGCACATATCGGGGAGAATTCCATGATTCACCAGGTAGTGCGTGCCGTAGCCGTAGCCACGGTATTCTTTGCCTTTGAATTCTCCCCACTGCGTTTTTTCGATTTCGCCGGCCACGGCCGCCACGATGACGTCGCCTTTCAGCCGTACTCCCGCGCGCTGCAGCGCTTTCACAGCGTTGGTGTAGCAGACGAGCGCACCTTTCATGTTGTAAATGCCGAGGCCGTAAATGAATCCATCTTTCACGACGGCATGCGGCTTGTATCCGAGACCAGTGAGAAATTCTTCGCGGCCGGTGTTGGACGTATCCATGTGGCCATTGAACATCAGGTTCTTGCCGCCGCCGGTTCCCTTCCAGCGGCCGACTACATTGGCGCGCGCTTCTTCCACTTCCTGCCAGGTGACGTCGAGGCCGATTCCCTTCAGCGCGGATTGCATGTACTGCGCCATCTGCAATTCTTCGCCGGTTGGGCTCGGGATGTTGATCACGTCCGTCGACATGGCAACGATTTCGTCTTCGCGAACCTCGGCAACGATCCGGTCAGGCAGGTTTGCGTCTAGCAAATGCTTCGAGTTTGGGGTGGCTTTAGACACTTTGTAGTTCTCAGTTCCCGGTTCTCAGTTGTTCAGTGATGTTTTGCCAGACGGAAATCGTCTGGGTCGGTGCACAGTTTTTCATTACCTGTTTCGGTGACTAAAAAATTGTCTTCCAGCCGCAGGCCTCCGCCGCCGAGCCAGTAAATGCCGGGCTCGATGGCGAGCACCATTCCCTTCTTCATGGTGCCGCCGCCGGCTTGATGCGCATAGGGCCATTCATGAGCGCGGGCACCAACCCCGTGGCAAATGGGATGGGAAGGCTGACCCACATATCCACCCTCAGCGATGCGAGCGCGCACGAGTTTGTCGAGTTCGGGAAAGCTTGCTCCGTCCCGCGCAAACGAAACAGCGCCGTTGAAAACGCTCAGGAGCAGGTCGAGCAGTTTGTGATACTCCGGTTTCAGCTCACCGGGACAGGCATTCTTCGTGAGGTCGGTCCAATAGCCGTCGACGCAAACCCAGATTTCAAATAGCGTCGGCTCATTGTTTTGAATGGGACGATCGCCGGTCGCCGTAAACGTCGCAATGCCTTTGCCCGACCAGACCAATGTAAACGCGCGCGCCATCTCGACTTTGCCCTTGTAGCCAACGCCCGTACCGTGCACGAAGGCTTCATACATGGCTCCGACTTCGCTCTCTTTCATCCCAGGACGCATGTGCTCGCGGGTGTAATCCATGGCGAGAGCCGCGAGTTCATTCGCCAGACGCATGCGTTCGATTTCCTGCGCGGTCTTGATGGAGCGGGCTTCGTTCAGCAGCGGCGTCGCATCCACGACTTCACGACAAAACTTCTTGAATGATTCGAAGTACGACATCATGAAGGTGGTCGGCTCGCCTACCATACGATCGGCCGACTGCGTGCCCATGTTGAGTTCGACGGCGACCTTGTCGGTGAGGCCGCGACGCTTCAGCACTTCGTAAGCGCGGTCCCAAGCGCGAAACTGCGGCGGACGCGGATCGTGCTCGTCGTAGCCTTTGAAGTAAAGAATGTCTTTCGTCCACGAGTTGCGCTCAGCATCCGCTTGCTGCGGCTCAAGGGCAATCAAGGTGGGCTCGCCCTCGCGCGGGAAGATCACCGCATCGTATCCCTTCATGCACCAGTAGTTGGTGAGATAGACGACATTATCGGGCGCCCGGCAGACCAGCGCGGAGAGATTCTGAGCCTTCATCAGGCTCCGGACTCGGTCGAGTTTTACTTTGTCTACTGGCCAAGCCATATCAGTGTCGCCACGCCATTTCAGTGCACGGTCACGGGTTTATTTTCGTCCTGAAACTTCCAGGCTGCTTCTTTGCCCTTGATGAGCCGGTACACAGCGGTGTGCAGCGGCGCGGGGACTCCGGTGCGTTCTGCTTCGCGGGCGATCGCTCCGGAAAGAAAATCAATCTCAGTGGTCAGCTTGTGTCGCACATCATGCAGCATTGAAGTCGGATGATTCGTCATGGCCCCGATCCGGTTCATCTCCCACGGATCTTCGGGCAAATGAACTCCAGCAGCCTCGGCAACCTTCTTGCCTTCATCAATCAAGGCGTGCAGCAGGTGTCCTAGATCGGAGAACTGGCTCTCGTCGGCGAAGTGCGGCGAGTGCGGCAATCCTGTGAGCGCGGAGACACTGTTCACCGATGAATTGAAAATCAGCTTCGACCATTGCGCAGGCTTCGCGTCCTGAAGAGCTTCGGCTTTGAGGCCTCCGGCGATGATCAGGTCCGCAGCCTCTTTGACGACCGCGAAGGGCGTGGCCGTCGGCTCGAAAGGACCCATCCAGGTGGGCGTGTCGAGTTCGTATTGAACGTGTGAATCGCTGTGACGGGTTCCGCTCATGAACGTTGTCGCGCGGATAACGTAGCCGCGCGTCAGGCTGGCGATGATTTCCTCGCTGCCCACGCCATTCTGAGCGGAGATCACTGCTCCCTTATTGAAGTGGCCACCGACTGCACGAAATGATTCGCCGACCTGGGTGGCTTTTGCGGCCACGATGCCGATATCGCAATCGGGCAATTCCTTGGCGTCGGTGGTAGCTCTTATCGGAGCAACGAAATTGTGGGTGCCGGTGACCCGGAGTCCTTTTCGGTTGAGTTCATCGGCATGATCTTTGCGGCGCACGAAGGCCCAGACTTCGGCAACCCGCGCCAGATGCGCCGCGTAGAGCGAGCCGATCGCGCCGCAACCGATGATGCAGACTTTCTTCATTGTTTTCGTATCGTCAAACCCTGTCGAGCTTCGCCCCAGGGTTTCATCTTTTCTCCAGCTTCACCAACTCCGTCAACTGCCCGCCTTCGTGATACGTGAGCGAGCGAAAAATGCTATCCGCGTTGTTGAACGAGTCGTTGATAAAAATCCCCTGCGAGAACAGTGCGTCCTGCAGCGCTGCCGAAATCGTATGCACTGGAGCCGCGCCGCCCTCCCCCATACCTTTCGCACCGCTATAACTGTGCGGAGACGGCGTTGTTGTGTGTCCGTATTTTATTTTCGGAATATTTACTGAGGTGATCGGCGTGTAATCGCTGAAAGTGCTGGTCAGCATATTGCCGACGGCATCGTACACGCAGGTTTCCATCAGCGCCGCGCCGATGCCGTGGGCCGTTGCACCGTAAACCTGCCCTTCGACAATCGACGGATTGATGACGGTGCCGCAATCGTCGACGGCAACATAGTCGAGAATCTTCGGGACAAAAGTTTCGCGGTCGATCTCGATAACTGCGATGTGCAATTGCGAGGCATAAGTCAGCGTGAGACTACCGTACTTCGCTTTGATGTCGGGAACCTTGAATGGGGCGCGCCACACGTAGCGGCAGTTGAGCGTTACATCGTAAAGTTCCGTCGGAAGCACGGCACTGTTGACGTTGACGATGTTCGCCAGGCCCCAGTAGTTAATGGATTTTCCGCTGCTTTTCGCCTTGATCTCAGGACCTTGTTGGCCGACTCCGAATTCGAGGTCGTCTTCTTTGGTTTGGAGACTGAATGCCGCTAGGCGCTTCATTTCACTCTTAAGTTTCTGCGCCGCTCCGTGGACCGCCGACAAGCCGGAAACTGCGAACTGGCTGGCGTAAGTTCCAGACATACCGGTGTGCACGTTGCGTTCGGTATCGAAGCCGGTACGAACCGTGATCATGTCGGGATGAATGTTTAGCACGTCGGCGACGACTTGCGCTGAGGTGGTCTCGTGCCCCTGGCCTTGCGGACACGAGCCGACGGCAACAACGACCTCGCCATAGATATCAAGCTTGCAGTTCGCGCCTTGTGAGTTGCCGGAGAAAGGCGCGTAGGGATTGATGATCTGTGACTGTCCGAAGTTATTCGTGCCGGAATCGAGCGTGGTGCCGATGCCGATACCGATCATGCGGCCGTCACTCTGCTCGCGCGCTTCGGCTTGCTTTTCCTTCCAGGCGTCCCACCCAATCAAGCCTTTAGCCACTTCGAGCATCTTCGGATAATTGCCGGAGTCATATACGCAGCCATTGGGCGTGGTGTAGGGGAACTCCTCGGGACGAATGTAATTTCGCAAACGCATCTCATCGGGCGCGTGGCCGATCTCGTGCGCGCAGATGTCGACGACGCGCTCCAGAAACCATAGATGCTGCATGCGCGAATAGCCACGGTTCGGTCCAACCGGGCATTTATTAGTGACGGTCTGGCTGAAATCGATGCGAGCGTTCTTGAAACGATAGACGCCGCAGAAAACCTGCGACCAGATCACACAACCGAGGGGCTCGTAGCGCGGATAAGCGCCACAATCGTCGATGTGATGCGAGTCGATGGCGGTGATGACGCCATTCTTGTCGAGAGCAACCCGCGTCTTGCGGAAGGTGCGCTCATTACCGTGGGCGCTCGAAACCATGTGCTCCGAGCGGGTTTCAACCCACTTGATCGGACGGCCACCAGCTTTCTTCGACGCCAGCGCGCAGACGGCCATCTGTGGATAGCTCGTGATCTTGATGCCGAAACTGCCGCCGATATCGAAAGTCTGGCAGCGAATCTTGTCGATGTGAATGTTCAGGTGCGACGCCAGAAACTGAATGGCGAACGACGGAAAAGAATTGTTGCACCAATAGTAGATGCGATCGTCCTTGGGATTCCACTCGCCGATGACGACGTTGTTTTCGAGCGGCGTCGAGGAGAAGCGATGGAAGTGCATGCGATCAATGTTGACCACATACGCCGCTTCTTTGAACGCGCGTTCAACGTCACCATATTCCCAGACGCCGTTCCACACTTTATTCGTGCCAGCTTCTTCGTGAAGAATGCTCTGGTCGGTGAGCGCCTGTTCCGCGTCGACCACAGGGTCGAGCGGTTCGTATTCAACCTGCACAAGCTCCGCTGCGTCGTCTGCGAGACTTGGCGATTCAGCGACAACGGCAGCAACCGGCTCGCCCTGATAGAGAACTTTTCCCACGGCCATCGGGAAGTCACGAATTTTTTGCGCCTGGTCAGGACCAATCTCGATGAAAGGCTGCGTCTGCGCGGCAATCTCCTTGCCGGTCAGTGCACAAACGACTCCGGGCAGCGCCTCGGCGGCAGAAGTGTCGATGCTGACGACCCGCGCATGCGCGTAGGGAGAGCGCACAAAACGGAGATAGAGCATTTCGCGCAGCTTGATGTCGTCGGCAAACTTGCCTCGACCGCGCAAGAGACGGTCTTCTTCTTTGCGAGGAAGTGACGCGCCTACCCAGGGCTTGCTGCCGTTCTTCTTCTCTTCCGCCACGATACTTCCTCCGCCAACTGTTCGCGGGCGAGCGCGCCCGCGCCACACTTGTTAAGCCAACGCTGCCTGCAGGCCGTCAATTAATTTCTGAATTTGTTTCTTGCCTAAGGGTTCAAGCAGACCGCCCGCTACGGAAGCCAGGCGCCCAAAGATCTGCGCTTCGCCTTGCCAGTTCACCTTTGTGCCCGGCGCAGCAGCATCCGGGCGGGCGGGCGCCAGATCGAATCCGGCCACCATGGTTACATTGCCGCCGCTCACGGCGCCCTGTCCTTTATATTGCGCGCGGCGCGGCCGATCCCCCTCGGCCAGTTCCATCTTCACTTCGGCGGCGCCTTTAATGTAGGAGATGCCCACGTTCACCTTGACGGTGAAATGGGTCGGGTCCTGAACGGTCAGGCCCTGAAACTCGGGGAGCAGCGCCGCAAAGCGATTCGGGTCGGTGAGAAAGTCGTAAACCTCCTCAGGGTGTTTCTTGACTTCGAATGCGCCAGAAAACTTGATGGCCATCTCAGGCTCCTCTCACATTCCGCCCCGCGACCTCGATGGCCTTGAAAATATTCATGTATCCGGTGCAGCGGCAGGTGTTCCCGGAAATTGCTTTGCGAATCTCTTTCTCGGATGGCTCCGGATTCTTCGCAAGCAACTGATGTGTCGAGAGCATCAGGCCCGGCGTGCAATAGCCACACTGTAAACCGTAGGAATCGCCAAACGCCTGCTGAATCGGGTGGAGCTTGCCGTCTTTTTCAAGGCCTTCAACGGTGGTGATCTCTGCTCCGTCGGCCTGGACAGCAAACATAGTGCACGATTTCACTGCAAGGCCGTTCATGAGCACCGTGCACGCGCCGCAGTAGGTTGTGTCGCAGCCAACATGGGTTCCCGTCAGATCGCAAGCCTCGCGCAGAAATTCCACAAGCAACATGCGCGGCTCGACCTCATGCGCGTGGGGCTTCCCATTCACGTTTACAGTGATGGCAATTTTTTCCACGGTTGCGGTTTCAGCCATAAAGATGCACTCCTTCCACTTGCTCTCCGCGGGCACGGCGCATAGCGATGTGAATGGCACGCTTGACCAGAGCCACGACCAGGGCGCGTTTGTACTCAGCGGAGCCACGCCGGTCGGTCTGCGGATCGGCGGCGGCGCGAGCGGCTTCGGCGGCAGTAGAAATCGTTTTGTCGTCTAAAGTCTTGCCGCGCAGGGCAGCTTCGGCTTCGGTTGCGCGAATCGCAGTCAGCCCAACGCAGCCGAGAGCAATCGACGCACTCTGGCAGACGTCGCTCGCTAAAGTGAGCTGTACAGCCGCACTAGCGCTGGGATATACGGGCGCGGTTCGCTTAAACGCGAGATACGCGCCGCCGCTCCCCTTTGGAGGAAGCTTGACTTCCACTTCGGTGACAAGTTCGTCGTGCGCCAGATCGGTGGTGTAGGCGTCTTTGATGAAGTCCCTTAAGTGAACGCTGCGCGCGCCATTCGGCCCGAGGCAGTGAACCGTGGTATCAAGCGTGATCAAGGCGTTCGCCCAATCACCACTTGGATCAGCTTCGGCTAGAGATCCACCGATCGTGCCGCGGTTGCGGACTTGCACGTCGGCAATGCCGGCAGCGCAGTCGTGCAAAACCGGAATCTTCTTTGCCAGGTCGGAGTTCTCAATCTCGGCATGGCGCGTCATCGCTCCAAAATGAAGCGCTCCCGAGCCCTCCTTAATAAAGGAGGTGCCGGGGATGAAATTCAAGTCCACCAGGTGGTCGGGATTGGCGAAACGCAGCTTCAGCAACGGAATCAGGCTCTGGCCGCCGGCCAGGAATTTGGCGCTCTCGCCCAGTTGTCCGAGCATGGAGACTGCCTCCTTCCATGATGCCGCCCGGTGATAGTGAAATGATCGCGGATACATTGAATCAGCTCTTCCTCAGTGCTCTGTTCGATGCCTTTGTCACGTCGTCGCCCGCCGTCGCGCAAATCCCCATGCAGTCGCCGTTAAACCGAAAATGACCAGCCCCGGGCCGAGCACAGACAGCGCCTTTAAAAGCACGGCACCATGATCATAAATCTGCAGCAGAACGGCGAGCGGGAACAACACACTGCCCAGCAGCAGGATAATCGCAATTCCCCGACGAGCGCCTTCGCTGAAGTTGACGCGATCAAAAATCACTCCTAGTACGATCATGAGCATTGCCAAGCCGATCCAGTGCGAGTGCGCGTCCACCTGTCGAACGTAATCGTACTTGGTCTCACCGTACTCGTGGAGTGCTGCCCGCGACCGTGCCGTGTCATGACCGGCAGCCGCGGCAAAAGACTGCGCGAGCGCACCGCCCATACTATCGAGCGTCTGATGCTCGGTGAAGAGGGCATATTCCACGCCGTACAACATGCCAAGCGCAGCGAGGATCATGCCGCCGATGATCAGCAATTTGCGCGATGCGGTCGTAGTCACTGCGCTCTCCCGTCGACGCTATTCGACGCTGCATCGAGACTGCCGGAATAACGCACGATGCCGACCAGCATCCCGATCAGGCTGACGAGCACCATCAGGCCGCCGATGTCGGCGATCCCTCCAGCCAGCAGGCCCCACTTCAGCTCCATTAGTACGAACGCTGGCAGAATCACCGATCCACCGAGCAGCACCTGCACCCAACGCCGTTTCCATCTTTCCGAAAGAAACACGAAAGCCTGCACGAACGAGAGCAGCATCGCCAGCAGTCCGAATTCGATGATGTGCGAGTGGGCGGCAATGTTCACTGCGCGCGCGCCGGCCAGACCGCCAAAATTGTTGACCTCGGCTGCGGCAGCGTCGAGGTTACCGGCGGAAGCCGCGTCAATCATGCGTTGCAGGATGGCGGTCTCCATCCGCTCGTGCTCGTACAACATCGTGCCAGCGTAGTAAGCGCCGTGCAGAAAGCCCAACAGAACAAGGATCGTGCCGCCGGTGAGCAATGCGCGGCGCGGCATGCTCTCTTCACTCGGGAGTTCGGCTTCGCTGACTTCCCCGCTGCGCAGATATTGCAAAAAGCCCCACGCAAGCACGAGGACAACAAGAATCAGCAGGCCTCCCGAGGAATCGGCCAGTATGCTCGCCCATCCAATCGCGGCAAACGGGCTTCCAGCGAGGCCGATGTAGTGAATCAGAAAAATTCCGATAGGAAAGAGAATCCCGCCGGCGATAAACAGAACCGCCAAAGCCTTTTTCGTTTTGCGCGAAAGAGCGATGTAAGGCTGCACCAATCCCAACAGCAGCGCCAGGTAGCCAGCGCCGATCATGTGGACGTGTGCATCCACCTTGGTGCCGCGATCCTCAAGCACATTGCCGAGATGAGCGAATATCTGATTAACTGCCGCGGCGTCCCCGGCGGCAACCGCGCGCGAGGCCGCGATGAGCGCTTCGCCCTGCCGGGCAGCGTTCTGGTGAAGAATAAAGACCGCGAAAATGTCGCCGAACAGAAGGCCGCCAGCGATCAGCGCGATGCCTCCGAAAATGTAAAGGCGGCGCGCGCTCATGGCGGAGAATACCGATACGCGATCAGCCGCCGATTCCGCCGATGCGGAACCGACTGGACCCGAGAATGGCCTGATTGTCGCTGGCATTACTGTTCCACCGGCTTGATGTCGCGATACTCGCTGCGAAAATACAGCAGCGGCTCGCCATCGTGCACCTGGACATCTTCTACTTCCGCGATAAAGATGGTGTGATCGCCTGCAGCCTGCGCGGAATGCAAACGGCATTCGAGATAAGCCAACGCTCCTTGCAGCACAGGAGTGTTGTGAGCGGTGCGATCGAAACGGGCACCGGCCTCCTCCGCGTGCTGGTGCGTCTCGGCCGAACGCGCGTAATAGTCCGAGATAGCTTGTTGATCCCTGCGAAGCACGTTCACTCCAAATCTTTTCCGGGCGTGTAAGTGAGAATGAGTACGCGCCCGATGATCCACACACACCAGAACCAGCACCGGATCAAGCGAAACCGCGGTAAAAGCATTCGCCGTCATGCCGTGGACCTCGCCGTCCTGGTCAACAGTAATGATCGTGACACCGGTGGCGAAACATCCCATGGCCTTGCGGAAATCGCTTGCGGTGAGACTCATCCTGCGGCAACCTGCGGGCCTCGGTTCCTGGCATCCTGATTCTGATCGCCAGACGGACCGGGCGAGCGGCCCGTCCAGCGGTTAATGACACTACCACGTAAGGCGCAAAGCAAACTGCAACTGGCGAGGGTTGAAGACGGCGCTCGGAGTTCCGTAAGCCGGGTTCGGAGAGCCTTCTCTGAATGACCCGGCGGCACCGAGACAACCCGGCGCGCCTGGATCGGGTCCGCAGAAATCGGCCGCCCCATAGCTTGTGTTGAAGTAACGAATGTTGACCGTGTTGAGCAAATTGAACGCTTCCGCCAGGGCCTGCACGTGAAATCTCTCTCCCAGCGAGAACGTACGCTCGAGGCGAACATCAACGGTCTGCATGGTGTCGCCTTTGAACGTGTTGCGCGGCTCATTGCCGACGCGATCGTTGTTGCCGAACACGTCGCCGTTGGAGTCAAAGCCGGCATACTTGGTGAAGTACTGCGGCGACTGCAATGTCAGAATCGTACTGAAACTGAAGTCGCGCGCAATCACGTTCCAGTTTTTCGGGCTGGAGAAGATGGCATTGCCGGTAAAGCGATGGCGCGCATCATCCGCCGAACTGGCACGCTCCCGGCCGAAGTTTCCGCTGTCCTGCGGTATCAGAACGAAACTGGGGTTGGGTCCGTTGTCGATCGAGTGCGACCAGGTGTAACTGATCGCAAACGAGAAGTTGTTGGTCATGCGCTTGTTCATGTTGATGAGTAGCCCGTCGTAAACCGAATCCCAGCCGGATTTCGCTTCGAAGAACACGCTGTAGTTGGGATTGCGGAATCCGGGGATGCCGTTCACGTGAGGCACACCGGGGATCACCATCGACGACGGGAAATTAATATTGTTACCACCGGCGCAATCGGGTGCGGTGGCGACGCCGCTCGCAGCAAAGTTGAAATACATGTCTTTGCAACTCGCTTGCCCCTTGGAGTTAAAGAACTGCACCGTGCCGCTCGGGTCCGGCTGATTGACGTTGTAGAAGCTGCCCAGATGCACACCGCGCAGGTGAATTCCGGTGATGCTCACTAGTGCGTCTTTGAATGGTTGGAATTCCACAGATGCGCTGGTCTGAATACCGTACGGGTTCTGGCTGTTCTGATCGAATCGCACGATGGTTGCGGGCTGGAGGAATCCGCAACCTGCCAGTGTTCCCGCTGGGCCATACCCGGGAACGATCCCGACCGGGCAGAACCCAGCAGCCACGCCATTCGGATAATTTGCTTGTCCGGCGGTGCCAAACGGACCTCCTCCAAACAACGCCGACAGTGCGGAATACGTGATGAAAGGTGAACTTGCAAAGCTGAACAGTCCCGTGTTGGCGTTCAAGCCGTTCTCACCAGGACGTCCAGGGTACGTGGAAAGTCCGCCGCACGAAGGCGCCTGGCACATCAGCAGCGGAGAGGGGATGATTCCGTGGAAGAGACCGACTCCAGCGCGGAAGACGACGTTGTGGGCGGTGCCCACGTTGTAGGCCAGACCAAAGCGCGGATCGAAGTTCTTCCACTGCGTATTCAGCACGCCGGAAGGCCAAGTCTCAAATTCCCAGCGCATTCCGGCATTGAGCGTCAGCTTGCTAGAGGCGCGCCACTTATCCTGAACGTAGAAGCCGTCGTAAGTATGATCCAGCGTTGCCGAGGACTGGTTGCGAATCGCCGCGGAAATCGGACCGCCCTGGTAGATCGCCGGGCCGCCAGCCAACGATGGTTCATTGAACAGCGGGGTTGTGGTCTTGTCGAATCGTTGAAAAAAGATGACGAACGGATCCGGGCAACTCACAGTCGCGGGACACCCAGCCGCGGTATCTGTACCAAGGAACGCGGGCAGGTTCGCGAAGTCCGCTTCGAAGGGATAGAACAGCGGGAAGGATTCGTATGTTCCGACGCGGTCGAAGTTGAAGCCGAAGCTGAGAGTGTGGTTGCCGAAGTTATGCGTGAGGTTGTCGACGATCTCAAAGCGCGACTCGCGATAAATATCCGGATTGCCGCGGTTCACGCCGACGGCAAAGGTATTCGCAACCTCGAGGTGGGGCTGCGTCGAAACCACCGGGAAGTCGAAAGTGCGGTGCGCGTACTGCATGCGCAGTTCATTCACCCAACTCGGGGAGATCACGGTCGTCAGGCCACCGGCGAGTGACTGGTCGGTGATGTTGTTGTTCTTGAATGCGGAAGGCAGATCGAAACCGTTGTTCAGTGGCGATTGGTTGGTCAGCCGGCCATCGTTGATGATGTACCGAGCGAATAGATTGCTGTTGCCGAAGTTCTCGTCGACACGAAGCAGTCCGTTATCGCTGTTGTTGTCGCGCATGACGAACAGGTTTTCCGCAGGCAGGCCATACACTGTCGTCTTCACATTGTTGATAGCGGCTATGTTGGCGAGCACGGTCGAGTTGTAGGTAGGAGACTCGGTGCGCCGCTGGCCTTCGTAATTGGCAAAGACAAATGTCTTGTCCTTGCGGATCGGACCGCCGAGGGTGGCGCCAAACTGATTCTGGCGGAGCGCGTGGAAGCCTGGCACGGCGAGAATGCTGGTCGCGTCCATCGCGTCGTTGCGAAGGTAGTCATACAACGAACCGTGCAGGTCGTTGGTTCCGCTCTTGGTGATGATGTTGACGATGCCAGCAGTGGCGCGGCCGAATTCTGTCGTGTAGTCGGTGTTGATGACGCGGAACTCCTGCACGGACTCCTGCGGAGGCGTGCCGCGCTGGATGCCCGAAGCAGTCGAAATGTCGTCGGCTCCATCAACCGCAATGAAATTGTAGTGAATGTTCTGGCCGGCAAAAGACAGCTTTGTGACCGGCTCGACGATGACGTCGGTGCTGCCGGAAGTCGTGTTGCCAATCGTCACGCCAGGGGCGAGTAGGGCAAAGTCGATGAACTCGCGACCGTTCACGGGAAGATCCGCGATTTTCTGCTGATCGATCACCTCGCTGACCATGGTTCGCGTGGGCTCGGCGACCGCCCCGACATCCTGGACCTCAATCTGCGTTTGCACCTGGCCGAGGCCGAGGGCAAAGTCGAGGTTGCCCGCTGCTGCCAGGTCGAGATGAATTTTCTTGGCGGACTTCTGGAATCCCTGCTTCTCTGCATTCACCGTGTAGTCGCCGGCTGGCAGGCCCGGAATCTGATAATCACCCACCGCGCTGGCAGTCACCGAGCGCGTCAATCCGTTGGCCGCGTTTACGGCAGTGACCGTTGCACCAGGAATGGCAGCGCCCGTGTTATCCAAGACGCGGCCTTGGAGAGTGCTGTTCACAGTCTGCGCATCCAGCCAGCCGGATAGGGTCACGAGCAGAAGAAGAGCAACGACCACGCCCACGTGACGGCGACTGAAGAGCGCGGACACAGCAAAGCCGGACTTTCCGGCAGCGGATTCCACAACCTGTCGAACGGCCATCGTATTCCCCCTCGAAAGTCTGTTTGATTGGCAGACAGCTACTGAGCCGTCCGCACTCCACGTGCCGCGTGCGCTTGCATGATTTTTGTCAGTCTTGACTCGGAGTCCTCCAGATGCTGCTCGAGGACGGCGGCGCATTGCTTCAGCTTTCCAGCGATGATCAATTGACACATCTTCCGGTGAACCGGGATGAGCGCCCCGGGATTATCGTGACTGCGGTCCACCAGCACCATGCCGACACGCAATTCGCCGAGCATGTTTCTATAAAAAGAATCCAGTCGCTTATTGTGATGAAAGCGAATCAGCAAACCGTGAAAATTCAGATCGTGACTGACGGCGCGCGACCAGTTCCGGTCGCGAACCGCCAGTTCGTAGTGCTCAACCGCAGCACGGATTTCCTCCAGTACATCCGGGTCCGGATTTTGCGCTGCCAAAACGGCGGGCAACTCGAGCAACCGGCGGAGCTGATAGATATCCTGGACGTCTCTTAGGGAGAGTTGCGAGACTGCGGCACCACGGTGCAGGCTGCGCCGTAGCAGGCCTTCGAGCGACAGGATGCGAATGGCTTCACGCATGGTGTTGCGCGAAACGCCGAGGGAGGAGGCCAGCGGCAATTCCTGAAGTTGTGTACCGGGGCGGAATTCGCCCTCAAGGATGCGCTGACGCAGAACCGTGGCGACCTGGTCGGCAACACTGACGCGAGTGATCTGCGTTCGATCCATGGGAAACGATCGTCGTTCAGATAAATCGTCGTTCGGTTAAGTGGCGGAATTTTGCTCTCAATTGTTCACGTTGTCAAGTGTTGAAATGTTCACCACTTGCAGGTATTGTGCAGGATCAACTGGAATCCGAATATCGAAACGCGGGCCGAGATAGGACAGACGTTCGCGGCTCCGTTATCATCGTTGCCAAGCGCTGAGCCGAACGGAAGTTCGATGAACTATGGCCAGAGTATTTGAAGATCCGCCATCCGCGATACTGGACATCCTGAGCGCGGGGATGGAGCCGATAACCCGCGATGCGGCGTGTCGTCTGCTGCGGTCCGGAGATGACATGCTGCCTGCCCTGCTCGCGGCGGCACAGCGGGTCCGTGGAAGGTTCAAGCCCGGCAGCATCACTTACTCGCGCAAAGTGTTTGTCCCGTTGACGAATCTTTGCCGCGATTATTGCGGGTACTGCACCTTTCGGCGCGATCCCGGCGATCCCGGAGCGCACACCATGAATCCGGATGAAGTGATGGAAGTGGTCCGTGCCGGAGAACGCATGGGATGCACCGAAGTCCTGTTCAGCCTTGGTGACAAGCCCGAGCTGCTTTTTCCGCAAATGCGCGATACCTTAAGGCACCTCGGATATAAATCCACACTCCATTACCTGGAGGCGATGTGCGAGAAAGTACTTCGCGAATCGAGCCTGCTTCCGCATCCGAATCCGGGCTTGATGAGCGCCGAATGGCTGGAGCGCCTGGGACGCGTTTCTCCCAGCATGGGCCTGATGCTGGAGACAACCAGTGGTCGCCTTCTGGCCAAGAACGCCGCGCATGACAACGCACCCGACAAAGATCCCGCTAAGCGCCTCCGCGTAATCGAGGACGCCGGACGGCAGGACATTCCTTTCACCACCGGAATCCTCATCGGCATTGGCGAGACGCTGGAGGAGCGCATCGATGCGCTGGTGGCCATTCGTGATCTGCAGGAAAGATACGGACACATTCAGGAAGTGATCATCCAGAATTTTCGCGCGAAGCCGGAGAACACCGATGGCGCGCTTGGCCCGAGCCCAGCCGTGAAGACATGTTGCGGACGCTCGCCGTGGCGCGACTCATGATGCCGGAGATGAACATTCAGGCACCGCCGAATTTGTCCGATCCGCATTATGCCGATCTGCTGGATGGCGGCATCAACGATTGGGGCGGAGTTTCGCCGCTCACGCCGGACTTTATCAATCCCGAAAATCCCTGGCCGCATCTGGAAGACTTGCAGCGGCAAACCGAGAATAAGGGATTCGACTTGCGTCACAGGCTGCCGGTTTATCCTGAATTCCGAGAAAAAGCCGCGGCTCATAGTGGCTTGCTGGCGGACCGACTCAACGACGCCGCAGACACCGCAGGCTACGCTCACACAGAGAGGGCGGCATGATCACAGTTCTCACCGGAGGCACCGGCGGCGCGAAGTTCATCGACGGACTGCGGCAGTTTGTTCGCCCCGAAGAGCTGACGATCATCGTAAATACGGGCGATGACCTGCTGTGGTGGGGACTCTACGTTTCTCCGGACGTCGATTCCATCGTCTATATGCTGGCCGGCAAATTGAGCCAGGAGCGCGGCTGGGGCGTAAAGGGCGACACCTTCTTTTGCCTGAACGCGATGGGGCAATTGGGTCAGCCGATATGGTTTCACGCGGGCGATCGCGATCTGGCGACACACATTTACCGGTCGAAGCTGCTCGCGGACGGCAAGACTCTCAGCGAGGCAACGCAGGAAATCTCCAGCAAACTCGGCATCAAGACGCGCGTCCTTCCCATGAGCAACTCGCGGGTGGAGACGCGGGTGCTGACGCCAGTCGGCGACTTGAGCTTCGAAGAATACTTCGTCCAGCGCTGGTACCAGGACCCGGTGGAGTCGGTACGGTTCGCGGGCGCCTCGGATGCGGAACCGGCGCCGGGAGTGATCGAGGCGATCCGCGCGGCAGATTTGCTGATACTTGCTCCGAGCAATCCAGTGACGAGCATTGCGCCGATTCTCGCCGTCCCGGGAATTCGTGAGGCCCTGCGAGAGAGCCGCGCCCGTACCGTCGCCGTGAGTCCCATTGTCGGAAAGTCAGCTGTTACCGGCCCTGCGGGGACGCTCATGGCTGCGCAAGGATTCGATGTTTCAATTGCCGGCGTCGCTGACTACTATCACGACTTCCTCGATCTGCTGGTAGTTGATTCGCAGGATACCGCGGCAGCAGAGGAACTGCGCAAGACCGTGCGCATCCACTGCACCCCGACCATCATGCGCAAGTATGAAGATCGAGTCGCGCTGGCGAAAAGCGTCCTGGAAGCGGCGATGCGGCCCCCGGCGACTCAGGCAACGATGGAGCGAGCATGATTCTTGTTCCGGTCAAGAATCTGGCGGATGCGAAACAACGCCTCTCTCCGGTTCTGAATCCGGAACAACGCTTCGCGCTGGCGCAAGCCATGTGCGAGGACGTGTTACAAGCGCTGGCCCGATGGCAGCGTCGCCCGGCGGTGGCGGTGGTTACAAATGATTCGTTTGCTCGCGACCTGGCAGCGCGTTTCAGTTTCGAAGTCGTCGCTGACGACAACTCCGGTGAGACAAATGCCATCGAAATGGCGACGGCCGTTTACCGGGAACGCGGCGTGACGAGCACACTTGTTGTGCCGGCGGATATTCCACTGATCGACGTCGCCGAGTTGCAAAAAATCGCGGACAGCGCGCCGGCAGGCGGCGCGCTATTGGTGCCAGACGCGGCGGGACGCGGCACAAACGCAGCCTGGCGAGCTCCCGGAGATCTATTTCCGCTGCGATTTGGCAACGACAGTTTCCTGCCGCACCTGGCTGCGGCAAAGGCTACCGGACTGCCCTGCGTCGTGCTTGAGTTGCCGGGAATTGCGCGGGATGTGGATCGTCCGGAAGATCTCGAGGAACTGGCCAACGCCAGTGGAGACCGGCGATCACAAAAATTGGTGCGCAGCTGGAAGTTCAGCGACCGGATCCGGGCATCATGACAAAGTCCGGCAAGGGCCGACGCAACGTCGGGCAAAGTGGCAAACGTAAAGCCGGCGAAGTCAGTGTTCTACCGATTATTGTTGCCGGAGAAATCCGCGCCGGAGATTCGTTATGCATCAGATTGCTGGCAGCGGCACGGAGTCGAGGTCTGCGGTTTCGAAATGGCGATATTCTCGTGGTAAAGCACAAAGTCGTTTCGAAGTCCGAAGGGGCCGTGGTGGCGCTCGATGAAATCTCGACCTCGAAGGCTTCGCGAACCTGGGCACACCGCCACGGACTCGATGCGCGTGTCCGGGAGTTGGCGCTGCGGGAAAGCCGCCGCGTTGTTCGGCAGAAGGAGAAAGTGCTGATCACTGAAACCAAGCATGGCCTGATCTGCGCGAACAGCGGCGTCGATGTGTCAAATGTCGATGGTGGCCAGCATGCCGTGCTTCTTCCCGAAAATCCCGACGCCTCAGCGTCGAAGTTACGGCGCGAGTTGAAAAAGCAGTTGGGCATCGAGATCGCGGTAATTGTCAGCGATAGTTTCGGGCGTCCGTGGAGAGAAGGATTGACAGAAGTGGCGATCGGCGTCGCGGGCATGCGACCCCTGGTTGACTATCGCGGACGCCGCGATCCACACGGTTATTCGCTGCACTCGACCGTGGATGCCGTGGCCGACGAACTTGCTTGTGCCGCGGGACTGGTTTGCGGCAAGCTGGAGAACACTCCCGCGTGTGTGATTCGCGGTTATTCCTACCGCCGTGGCAACGGTACGGCGCGAGAGTTGATACGTCCCGCGCAACACGACCTTTTTCGTTAGGTGTTCGATAGGAGAACGGCATGGCCTGTCATCGAGAACTCGAACAATTCCCTACTCTGACGTGGGAAGACGTCGCGCCACGAGCCTCAGCACAAATTCGGACGGCTTTGGAACGTGCACTCGAAACGCAGGATGGAGCCTGTCTGCGCAATGATGAGCGCTACGCGTTAGGCAACTGCGAGGGTGACAACTTGTTGGCGCTTTTAGTGGCGGCTGACACTCTCCGCCGCGACCTGGTGGGCAACATCGTCAGCTATGTGGTCAATCGAAATATCAATTTCACCAACATTTGCTTTGTCGGGTGCAAGTTCTGCGCTTTCAGTCGAGGCCCTCGCGAGGCTGATTCCTATTTCCATTCGCTCGAAGATATGGGACGCAAAGCGAAAGAAGCGCGGGAAGTGGGCGCGACAGAAGTTTGCATTCAAGGTGGATTACCGCACGGTCTGCCTCCGTATTATTACCGCGACATTCTCCGGGCGGTTAAGGACGCAGTTCCCGGAATGCACATCCACGCGTTTTCTCCGATGGAAATTGTCTATGGCGTGGAATTGACTGGGATGACGCTGCGCGACTATCTCACCATGCTGCGCGATAACGGACTGGACACGCTGCCGGGCACGGCGGCAGAAATTCTGGATGATGAAGTCCGACACGTGCTGTCCCGCAACAAACTGTCGTCCGCACAATGGCAGGAAGTAATCCGCACCGCGCACTCCTGCGGCATCCCGAGCACTTCGACGTTGATGTATGGACACATGGAAACGCCGGATCACTGGGTGCGGCAGTTGTCCCTGTTCCGCGAGATTCAAGCGGAAACCGGCGGTTTTACCGAGTTCGTCCCCCTCGGCTTTGTGCACCAGAACACTCTTTTGTTCGCTCAGGGACTAGCGCGCAGCGGACCGACTCTGGCGGAACACCTCAAGATTCATGCGCTCGCCCGAATTCTGCTCGCTGGTTCGATTCCGAACATTCAGGTTTCGTGGGTGAAGCTCAATCGCAAGCTTTCGCAGCTTTGCCTGCACGCGGGCGCCAACGATTTTGGCGGAACCTTGATGGAGGAAAATATTTCGCGCGAGGCTGGAGCAACGGCGGGCCAGTACACACATCCCGAAGAATTTCAGGCGATGATCATGGAGATCGGGCGCATTCCCGCCGAACGCAACACAAAGTATTCCCGTATGCAGATCAAGTTGCCGGCTGAATCGCTCTCTCCCGAGTCTTTTGTGGAGTGCGATCTGTCTCCGGAGTACGCATGAGCCGCGCCATCGCCGTCATCGGAGGCACCGGCCCCGCGGGCACAGGGCTGGCGCTGCGTTGGGCCCGCGCAGGAGAAACGATTATCATCGGCTCGCGCGATGCCGCGCGTGCGGAGCAGGCCGCCGAGGCGATTCGAAAGCGGGCGGGCGCGAATGCCCAAGTTTCCGGATTGGAAAATTCCGCTGCGTGTGCCGCAACCGATCTACTGATGCTCACCGTTCCCTTTGAAGGACAAGCGGCTTTGCTAAAGCTGCTCAAATCTGCTATCCGTCCCGGCACCGTGTTGATTGATGCCACGGTTCCACTGGCTGCGAGCGTCGGCGGACGCGCCAGCCGGACGATTGGAGTATGGCAAGGTTCCGCCGCGCAACAGACGGCCGAACTGGTTCCGAAGGGCGTTTCGGTCGTAGCCGCTTTCCACAACGTCTCGGCGGACATTCTCAATGGCGACGACGACGTGGATTGTGACGTGATCATGTGCAGTGACGATCCGAATGCCACCCAGGTCGCGATGGAACTCGCGGCAAAGATTCCGCGCATAAGAGCAATCGACGGCGGCAAGCTCGAGAACGCGCGCATTGTCGAACAACTCACCGCGCTGCTGATCGGACTCAACATCCGACACAAAGGGCATGGCGGAATCAGAATCACCGGATTGCCGGAAGGCGCGTATAAGACAGGATCCAGCCGTTAGCAATTCGTTCGAGATCTGAATATCTTCGATAGGCCGGCAGTGATTATGACGACCTCCTCCAGCCAAGCCGCTGCCATCGAATTCGATCATGTTTCGTTTCGCCTGAATGGCCGTGTACTTCTTCAAGACCTCCAACTGTCCGTCAAGCAGGGCGAAACGCTGGTGCTTCTCGGACGCAGCGGTTCCGGCAAGACTACTACCCTGAAGCTGATCAACCGGCTTTTGCTGCCCACCGCCGGCGAGGTGCGCGTGAACGGCCGCCGGACGGCAGACTGGGATCCGATCCGATTGCGGCGCAGCATTGGATACGTCATCCAAGACGGTGGCCTGTTCCCGCATTTCACGGTGGAACGCAACATCGGGCTCGGTGCCACGAATCGAGAACTGGCCGCCATCGCGCATCCAGGCGCGCGTCAAGGAATTGCTGGCCACTGTCGGGTTAAGCGACGATCTGTTGGGCCGATATCCCAGCCAACTTTCCGGCGGTCAGCGCCAGCGCGTAGGAGTGGCGCGGGCTTTGGCGGCCGATCCGCCAATTCTGATTCTCGACGAACCTTTCGGCGCGTTAGATCCGATTACCCGGTCGGAAATGCAGAAGGAATTTCGCGCGCTGCAACAACGCATGCGCAAGGCGGTCATCTTTGTTACACACGATCTGCGCGAGGCATTACTGCTTGGCGATCGTATTGCTCTGCTGGAGGCTGGCCGCCTGGTTGCCGATCTTTCAACCGCGGATTTTTCCTGTTCTGAAGACCCGCTGGTACGGGCTTACTTGGAAGCATTTTCCGGCTTGCCGGACGCGAAGTGATGGCGAGGTGATGGAATGAATTTCTTTCAGTTCATGATGACGAATCACCAGCAGGTGCTTGAGTTGACGCTTGAGCACATCACGCTAGCGGGCGTTGCGACACTGCTCGCGGCGCTCGTCGGCATTCCACTTGGCATCTTGATCACGCGCATGCCGAAGCTGGGTAAGCCGGTTCTCGGCACCGCCAATATCATTCAGACCATCCCGAGCCTTGCCCTGTTCGGCTTTCTGCTTCCGGTACCGTGGATTGGTGCGCGCGGCGCTCGCCTGGCAATTCTCGCGCTGGCACTCTACGCGCTGTTGCCGCTGATTCGCAACACCTACGCCGGAATTCAAGGCGTCGACCCTATGGTTGTGGATGCCGGCCGCGCCATGGGACTGACCGACCGTCAATTGCTTTTTCAAGTTGAGTTGCCGCTGGCCTCGGGAGTCATCGTGGCTGGAGTACGAATCGCGGCGGTCCTTTCCATTGGACTGGCGACGATCGCGGCCGCGATTGGCGCAGGAGGACTCGGAGAATTCATTTTTCGCGGACTTTCCATGGTCGACAACAATGTGATTTTGGCGGGAGCAGTTCCGGCAGCGCTGCTCGCCTTGTTGACTGACTTTCTCCTTGGCATGCTCGAACGGCGGCTGGCGTCGTTTCGCGTGAAATGAACGAGGAAGCTTTGAACCTGCACACCAGCGGCGGTTGGCGAAACCAAATCATCGATGTCGTTCTCGTCCTTGTGCTGCTCCTGCCAATCGCCGGCTGCGCGCGTCACGGCAACCGAATTGTGATTGGCTCAAAGAATTTTACCGAGCAGTTGATTCTCGGAGAACTCTTCGCGCAAATAATCGAAGCCCAAACTCATCTGCCAGTCGAGCGCCGTTTCTACCTGGCGGGAACGTTTATTTGTCACCAGGCAATTCTCGCCGGACGAATCGACATCTACCCGGAATACACGGGCACCGCGCTGACGGCGGTCCTCAAGCAAGAATCCAACCACAACAAGCAAGCCGTTTATCAACGGGTGAAGGACGATTACGCGAGTAAATTCGGCCTTACCGTGGGACCCTCACTGGGATTTGATGACACGTTCGCAATGGTAATCCGCGGCGACGATGCGCGTCGGCTTCAGCTGGAGACCTTATCCCAAGCCGCTGCCTTCACGCCGAAATGGCGTGCCGGCTTCGGATACGAATTCATGGAACGCCCCGACGGCTACAAAGGTTTAGTCGCGAGTTACGGTCTGCATTTCGCCGAGCCACCCCGCGTCATGGACCTTGGGCTCATCACGCGCGCTCTAAAGGATCACCAAGTCGATCTAATTGCCGGTAACAATACGGACGGGTTGATCCCCGCGCTTGACCTGTTCGTTCTCAAGGATGATCGTCATTACTTTTCGCCGTACGAAGCAGTCGCCGTGATGCGCGGAGAGATGATCAAGCAACATCCTGAAGTGGGGACGGCGTTAGACGAAACTGTCAGGTGCCATCTCGGACGAAGACATGCGGCGCTTAAATTATGCGGTCGACGGACAACATCGCGATGCGACAGTGGTGGTCAGGGAGTTTTTGCGGCAGCGCGGGCTCATCAGTCAGACGCGGTAGTCGGCTCAGCGTCTTCCACTGGTTGCGCGTTCAGTTCCTGAGCCGGTTCGCCTCCGGCCATACCCTGGGCGATGATGAGCCTGCGGGCTTCGATGCGCAGTTCGGGCAGTGCTCGTCCAAACCAGATTGCTCCGAGAACGCAGGCGACGCCGCCGGAAGCAACCGTGATGGGAGCTCCGAAGCGGTGAGCCAACGCGCCACCAAAGAAAGCTCCGAAGGGAGCCATGCCCATGAACATCATGGAATAAAGCGACATGACGCGGCCGCGTAATTGATCCGGAACCATAGTCTGTATGAGCGTGTTCGAACACGCCATCTGCAACATCATGGAATACCCCGCAGGCAGCAACAACGCGGCGGACAGCCAGAATGAAGTCGAATAAGAAAAACAAACCAGGCTGATCCCCAACCCCGCGCAAGTGATCGCGACCCAGCGGCCCAACCCCTTCACTCCGGTCTTGGCAGCAAGAGTGAGGGCACCAAACAGAGCGCCAACTCCAGTGGCGCCCATCAGAATGCCCAGCCCGCGTGCGCCACCGTGCAGGATCTTGTCGGCGAACACCGGCATCAGCACGGTGTAAGGCATACCCACCAGACTGACCAGACCGATCAGCAAGAGCAGCGCCCGGATGATTCGCGTCTGGCTCACCCAGCGAAAACCTTCAACGATATCTTCCAGCGGCGAGTGGTCAGTGCTACGCGGCGGACTATCCACTCTCATCATGAACAGGCCAATGATTACCGCAACGTAGCTGATGGCGTTGGCGGCGAAGCACCAGCCCTCGCCGATTTTTGCCACTAGAATTCCTGCGACCGCCGGGCCAATGACCCGCGCGCCGTTAAACATCGACGAATTCAGCGCGATGGCATTCATCAGATCTTCTTTGCCCACCATATCGATGAGAAAAGATTGCCGGCCAGGAATATCGAAGGCATTCACCACGCCAAGCAGGCCCGCCAAAACGAAGATCTCCCAAACCTCGATGTGGGTCAGGGTGAGGAAGGCGAGAATGCCCGCCAGAATCATGGAAGCGGTTTGCGTCGCGATGACCAGGCGCTGGCGATTCGTGCGGTCGGCGGTAATACCTCCCACCGGAGCGAAGAGAAAGACGGGAATCTGGCTGGCAAATCCGACACTGCCCAAGAGCAAAGGAGACTTCGTCAGGCGATAAACGAGCCACGCCTGCGCCACGCTTTGCATCCAGGTGCCGGTCAGCGAGATCATCTGGCCGCCGAAAAACAGTTGAAAATTACGGTGGCGCAGCGCACGAAGGGTGGTCGCCCATTTGGGCAGAGGGGCGGGCTTCGCGTTTTCTTCTTCCACCGCGGCGGACTTTCTCTCCTCTAGCACCCTGTTAGAACTTTTTCACATCTTGCGGAACACGGCAACCCGCACGAGTCCGTGAGGCTGGCCCGTGCTCGCTTTTCGCCGTCCCCCTGTGGGCTACGCCATTTACTTTACAGATAGATTTCCACAGCCCGAGGATGTGACCTACTTGCAACTTCCCGGACGAGGCAATCCGCGCTAGAGTGTTACGTTCATGAACACCGACCTCAATAGGCTGGAACGCCGTGGCGCACAGCGTTTTGAAGTGCATCTGCCCTTGGCTGTCGAATTTGAGGGACGGCACTTTCATGGTTTCACCCAGGACGTCAGTGGCCGCGGAATTTTCTTCTATGCCGAGACAGCGCTCCCGGAAGGCGCGAACGTGGAGTTAACCTTCACGATGCCATCAGAAATCACGTTGGCGGAGAGCATGCCCGTTCGCTGTCGAGGACGGGTGCTACGCGCGTCTTCGTCGCAGGGTGGTCAGCGTAGCGGAATAGCGGTGCAACTCGCCTCCTACCAATACTTGCCTGCCGACGAATCTATCGCCCAATTTGTTCGAGTCTCGGGTGCGAGTGCCGCCGCCTGCGCTTCCGGCCCATCTCCGCGCTAAAGATGGCGGTTTCGGGCCTAACTGTAGCGCCCGCTTTTGGGAACTCCAGAAAAAGAGAAGTAGGATGGGCCTCGATCTTTTCAATCCCCGGACTTTTGCCTTACAATCAGGGGAACCAGCAGCCTGGTCGGGATTTTCTGGCCTGGATTAGAAACCCGCCGTCAGCCTGCCGTCTCGTCTATGATCCGCCCGATTACGAAGGTCACTTGGCCCCGAGGCTGGAAGTTCGTAGCATGGCAATGAACACTGAGAATCGAGTCATGCCCGGGATCGCTGCCGCCCTCCTTACCGAGGACCGCGAACAATCCGTCGTCCTCAAGAGTCGCCTCGAAAGCACCAACCTGGCCCGCGCAGTTTTGAGCCACGTTGGTTTTCCGACGGGTCCTAGCGACGCCGTCCTGCGGCAATTGCAGGACCAGCATGTGGAAGTGGCGCTGGTAAGTATCGACGCCAAGAGCCCGCAGCGCGCCATTCGCGCCATCGAACTCATCCATTCCGGCATTCCCGAAATTACAATCTTCGCAGTGGGCGAGATGAGCCAGTCCGCCAACATTGTTTCTGCCATGCGTGCCGGGGCGCGCGAATTTCTGGACCATACCGCCAGCCGCGAATCGTTGGTTGAGGCATTCACTCGCTTCTCGGCGACGCTAAGCCGTGCGCAGCGAAGCGCCAGCAAAGCTCGCGTCCTGACATTTCTGAACGCTAAAGGCGGAGCGGGCACCACCACCACAGCGGTGAATACAGCGGTTGCTTTGCAGGAAGCTCACGGACGCGTTGTGCTGGTTGATTTTGCTCCAATCGGGCACGCTGCTCTGCAGCTCAACCTCCGTCCGCAATTCACTATTATTGATGCGTTACAGAATCTCCATCGCATGGACGGTTCGCTGCTCGAGGGTTTGATGACCCCGTATCGCAACGGCATGCACTTGTTGGCCGGAGCGCAGCAACCACACAACAGCGTCCCGAACGCGTCGGAACTCGCGCGCCTTTTTGACTTGCTGGTCAGCCAATATAACTTCGTCGTGCTCGATTGTTCCGGGCGAATCGATGGCACGATGCAGATGATTTGCGACCTCTCGAATGCCGTGTTGCTCGTGGCCCAAACCGATGTCGTTTCTCTCTGGAGCGCTGGGCGGATTCGCAGCTTTCTGCAAGAAGGAGCGGGCCGTGACCGGCTCCGCTTGGTGCTGAACCGCTACAAGAAGATTCCCGGTTTCAGCGACGAGGATGTCGAAAAGGCCACCAATTGCCAGGTGCTTTGGAAAGTACCCAACAACTACCAGGTCATCGGGCCGGCGATCGATAAGGGCAGTCCAGTCGCGGCACAGGGCAATCATGAAATCGGCCGTTCCTATCAAGGGCTGGCTGCGGAACTCGCCGGCGCCACCACGACCGCCGAAGGGGCGCTCTCTCTCCACTATCAGCACGAGAAAAGCGACGCCAAGAAACGTGCCTCCGGACAGCTGATCGTTTCGCCCATGCGCGCGGGACAGTAAACCCTTAAACAGGTTTCAAAGTCTCAGAGTTTCAAGGTTTCAGGAAGACCCGAGGTTGAGCTTGAAACTTTGAAACCCTGAAACCTTGAAACCTGCTCTTACCCACCCTTTGTTAGAATCAGTGATTCACTGATGACCTTGAGAATCGCTGAGAAATGACCACTCCCTCCAAAAAACGTGTGCTGAGCGGTATGCGCTCGACCGGAAAACTTCATCTGGGAAACTATGTCGGCGCGCTCGAAAACTGGGTCCGCATGCAGGATCAGTACGATTGCTTCTTTTTTATTGCCGATTGGCACGCGCTGACCACCGATTACGCCGACACTTCCCGGCTGAAAGAGAACTCTATCGATGTGCTGCTCGATTGGCTGGCCGCCGGACTTGATCCCGCAAAGTGTGTCATGTTCATCCAGTCGCATGTCCCGGCGCACGCTGAATTGCATCTTCTCCTGTCGATGATCACTCCGCTCGGTTGGCTGGAGCGCGTGCCAACCTACAAAGAGCAAAAAGAAAACATCAAGGGAAAAGACCTTGATACGTATGGGTTTCTGGGATATCCCGTGTTGCAGTCGGCGGACATTTTGATCTACAAAGCCGACGTTGTACCCGTCGGCGAAGATCAGGTCGCGCATGTCGAACTGACACGCGAAATTGCGCGGCGATTCAACGGCTTCTATGCCGGCAAGTGCGAATCCGTTTTCCCCGAGCCGGCAGCCCTGCTCACGCCCTCTCCTCGCTTACCCGGTACCGATGGTCGCAAGATGTCGAAGTCCTATGGCAATGCGATTATGCTCACCGACCCTGAGCCTGTCGTCCGGCAAAAATTGAAGACGATGGTTACTGACCCGCGGCGCATCAAGCGCAGCGATCCCGGCGACCCGGATGTTTGTCCCGTCGGCGACCTGCACAAAATATTCAGCAGTAAAGAAACGATGGCGAAGGTGTATGAAGGTTGCCGGTCGGCCGGAATCGGCTGCATCGAGTGCAAAAGCTGGGCCGCCGATGCGCTCGTTCAGATCCTCAACCCGATGCAGGAGCGCCGCAAAAAATACGAGGACAATCCACGCCTCGCCTGGGATATTCTGGATGCTGGCTCGGCCCGCGCTCGCGAGGTGGCGGGCGCAACGATGGACTTAGTTCGCGAATCCATGGGTCTGGATTACGCGTCAGCAAAGGATTCCAGGAAGTGACGGATTTGCCGCAACCAATATCAGAGCAGGCATCGGCCGAGATTTCGAGCCACGGCGCGCTCGCGCCCGCCGCGGTCAAGCACGCCACATCTCGCTCCGGCAAAGATGACGCCAGCGATTTTCCCTTTGCCATCGAACTGGGAGAAATCTACGAAGGCCCGCTCGACCTGCTGCTCGACCTGATCCGCAAGCAGGACATCAACATCTACGACATCCCTATCGCGAAGATCACGGCGCAATATCTCACATATGTCGAGCGCATCAAGGAACTCGATGTGAATATCGCCAGCGAGTTCATTTACATGGCGGCGGTGCTGATTCACATCAAGTCGAAGATGCTGTTGCCGCGCGACCCGCTGGCTCCCGCCGATGCGCAGGAAGATCCGCGCAACGAACTCGTCAACCGTCTGCTGGAGCACGAGAAGTTCAAGTCTGCCGCGCAAATGTTGTTACAGAAACAGCAGATTGAAGATGCGGTCCTGAGCAATCCGGCGATTCGCGAGTTCATGGATGCCGAGGGCACCGAGCCCGAACTCGCTGCCGACGTCATCGACCTGGTCAAGACCTTTCAGCAGATACTGGACCGCGCCCGATCCCGGCCCATTCTCGAAGTGGATGAGGAGACGGTAACGGTGGGCCAGATGATTCAATACCTGCACCGGCGGCTCGCGCTCGAGGATCGACCCATTCGGCTGAAGCAGATGCTCAACACTGTGCCGTCACGACAAGCGCTGGTCTGCATGTTCCTGGCAATGCTCGAACTAGTACGCTTGCAGGCGATTCAAGTGCGGCAAGACCACGTCTTCGGCGAAGTGCTGGTGAGGAAGCACTCTCACTTCGAGGAAGTCATGACGGAACATGCCGCGGTGCGGGATGATTGGAAATAAGAAGTCGTTGGTCGCTGGTCGTTTGTCGTTAGTAAAACCTGCCAAGCGAATATGGTGAATAGCTAGCGACGTGTAGCGAAGGACCAACGACTACGGACGAACAACCAACGATGATCTCATGAGCCTTAAACCCCAACTCGAAGCCATCATTTACGCGGCGGAGACGCCCATTTCGCTGGACCAGATTCTTTCGCTGGTGA
The DNA here is from genome assembly GCA_963847715.1 of Terriglobia bacterium. Classification (GTDB taxonomy): domain Bacteria; phylum Acidobacteriota; class Terriglobia; order Terriglobales; family Acidobacteriaceae; genus Acidiflorens. The sequence goes on along the minus strand of CAWKAZ010000012.1, from coordinate 121,731 downwards.
AGGAGTCGCTGCTCGCGGAGACTCCGGGAATTGACGCGGCCGACATGAAGTCGCGCATCCGCGCCACGCTCGAAGAACTTATCGCGGACTACTCCGGCTCCAGTCACGGCATCGAAATCCGCCAGGTTGCGGGCGGATACCGCATGTCCACCAAGCCCGACCAACACGACGTTGTTAGGGCGTTCGCCAAAAGCCTGAAGCCTCCGTTCCGCCTATCGCTTCCGGCGCTCGAAACGCTCGCCGTCATCGCGTACAAGCAACCAGTGACGGTGCCTGAGATCAGCGAGATCCGCGGCGTGGACTCCGGGGGAGTGATCGCCACGCTGCTCGACCGCAAGCTGATTACTACAGCCGGCAGAAAGGCCGTAATCGGCCGCCCGATTCTTTACAAGACCAGCAAAGACTTCCTGCTGCGCTTCGGATTGAAAGACATCAACGAGCTGCCGAGCATGGAAGAGTTCGAAAAATTGCTCGCGGAATCATTCCAGAGCGATCTGCTCCCGAGTGAAGGGACGTCAGCGGACGCAGTTTCCGCGTCGCCATCCACGTATGACTCTGCCGAAGCAGCAAGTGACCCAGATCACGAGCCCGCGACCGTGAAGCCGGAATAGCCATGCCAGCCGAACGCCTGCAAAAAATTATCGCCGCCGCCGGAGTGGCTTCGCGCCGCAAAGCCGAAGAACTGATCACGTCTGGCCGCGTGCTGGTCAATGGTCAGGTGGTCACGCTGCTAGGCTCGAAAGCCGATCCTGAACAAGACCACATCCGCATTGACGGCAAGCTGCTGCAGGGGCCTGAACGCAATACATACGTCATGCTGAACAAGCCCAAAGGGTATGTGACCACCGTGAGCGACGAGAAGAAACGTCCGACAGTGATGGACCTGATGGGTAAGGTAAAAGGTCGCGTGTATCCGGTCGGACGCCTCGACTGGGCCAGCGAAGGCCTGCTACTGATGACCAATGACGGGACACTGGCCAACGCGCTGATGAAGGCCTCTTCTAACGTTCCCAAGGTCTATGTGGTGAAAGTTGCCGGGCAGCCTGATGAAACGAAGCTCGACAAGCTTCGTCGCGGAGTTTCCATTGCCGAAAAAGGTGGACGCCGCGTCCGCACCGCGCCGGCCAAAATTCATCTGATTCGCGAGGGCGATAATCCCTGGCTCGAAGTGACTATCATCGAAGGCCGCAACCGCCAGGTTCGAAAAATGTTTGAAGAGGTCGGGCACCACGTGGAGAAGATACGCCGCGTGCGCTACGGCCCGCTTGAACTCGATGTGCCGCCGGGAGATTGGCGCAATCTCACTTTGCTGGAAGTAGCAAAACTGAAGACGGCAGCAACGGGGCCGAAGCTTACGCTTCCGCCGAGCGTGCCCGCTCCGGTGCAAGCCTCGAAAGCGACACCGGTTCTGAAACCTTTTCGAGCGCCGCGACCGTCATCTGCGCCGAAGCTTTCTCGCGGTCCGCGTCCATCGGCTGGAAGGCCTGTGCGCACCGCAAAATCCCATGCACCGAAACGAAACAAGCGCGGCTAGAGCCGGGTCGCCGGCTACCCTCTAGGGTTTTGCACACGCAATCATCGGCAGCCGAGCCGCGCCATAGAGCCCTGCGTCGCTCCCCAACAATGCACGCGTGATAATCGTTTTGTGGCCGGGGCCCGATACGATATGCGCAGAAGCGCCCAGGTGTGCTGCATTAGGGTCGAACGGAGCAGTGGCGGCGTAAACCATACAGCGAAGTCGCAACTCTTCAAAAATCGCCGGTGCAAACGATTCCCATGCGCTCGAAACGCCTCCGCCAATCACATAAATCGGGAGGTTCAACGAATTCACCAGGGTGGAGAGCACGATGCCAAGGCAACGTCCCACGTAGCGGTAAATACGCCGGGCATCTTCATCGCCTTGTATGGCGAGATTGTAGATCGACTTCGCACTGAATTCGGCGTCGGAATTTGAGGCGCGTGCCAACGCCGATGCGGGATTCTTGGCAATCGCCTCCCGTGCCATCCTAACCACGGCGGTCGCCGACGCATATTGCTCCAGGCATCCATGATTACCGCATCCGCAAATGTGCCCGTTGGGCTCGACGGTCGAGTGTCCAAACTCCCCGCCCATGCCGTTCGCACCGCGCCAAATTGTGCCGCCCAGCACTAACCCGCCGCCAACTCCAGTGCCAAGCGTCAACATTGCGACATCGTCGAAATCCTTGGCCGCGCCCAGCCACTTCTCGCCCAGCGCAGCAACATTGGCATCGTTCTCGAGGATCACCACCGTCTTCAATCGCTGTTCGATGGCAGCGCGTGCGGGATAATCGACCCAGTCCGGAAGGTTCGGCGATTCGCGTACCAACCCGGTTTGCATGTCGATAATGCCGGGCACCCCAATGCCGATACCCATCATCGGAGCGGTATCTTTGTATTTATCGGACATGCGCTGGATCGCGTCGCACATGTCAAGAATCACCTGATCGCGCCCGCGGGAAACCTTAGTGCCCAGCGTGACCTTTTCGACCAGCGTGCCTTGCTCATCCACAGCGGCAATGCGCAGATTGGTGCCGCCGAGATCCACTCCAATTGAGAATTTATTCATAAATATTCGCAGGCTCGATTCACAATGACCAGTCCGGAAGTCCGTCGCGAGAGGAGTCAGAACCCGTCCCTTTTTTACAGGGCGGGTGTTCGTTCGTCAATATTAAATCGTTCTATTAGCGCTATTTCTGACATTTTTGACAGTAGTGGCTGCTGCGCCCGGAGAGCACAATTCGCCGGATCGCCGTCCCGCATACCAGGCACGGCTCACCCTCACGGCCATAAACCCGGTGCCGGAGCTGGAAGAATCCCTCTTCTCCATCGGCATCTACATAATCAGAAACGGACGATCCGCCGAGCGCAATGGCCTCGCGCAGCACCTTTTGCACCGCCCCGCACAGACTCTTAAGCTGATCCCGCGAGATAGTCGACGCCCGGCGCCGCGGCCGGAGGCCGGCCCGAAACAAAGACTCATCGGCGTAAATGTTTCCCACGCCGCGCAACAACTTCTGGTTCAACAGAGCGCTCTTGATTGGCGTCTTGCGCCCTCGGAACAGCTTTATGAATTGTTCTTCGGTCGCCTGCAGCGGCTCCACCCCTCCGGGATCGAAGCCGCCCGCATGAACGCTGAGTTTGCCGAACATTCGTGGATCCACAAAACGCAGTTCGTTTCCGGAAGCGAGCGTGGCGATGAGATGAGTGTGCTTCGCAATTTCCGCCGCAGGTTCACAAACCACCATCCGTCCCGTCATGCCGAGATGAACGATCCACTGCACCGACGGTAGAGGCCCGGGTTGCCGCGTCTGGCCGCGAGTACTTCGCGTGCCCTTCTTAGGCCGCTCCTCTCCCGCCAGGTCGAACACAATGTGCTTGCCCGCCCGATGCACCCGCAGAATTTTCTTGCCTTCGAGGGCGGTTGCGATCGCTCCGGCCGGCGATTTGAGCGGCTGTTTCCGCGAGCCGATCCAGACCGACTCGATGACGTCTCCGGCGACCCGCTTGTCGAGGCCGCGCACAATGGTTTCAACTTCAGGAAGCTCCGGCACGCAGTCAGGATACAAGATCACTGACTCCCATGCGTAAGAGCAGCTGCGTCCAATCGCGGGGTGTAACTGAGAACTGACAACTGAGAACTGCGAACTGTTTTTCCGGTTTGCTCCCCCGCTGCCCGATTCGGTATGCTAGAGCGTACACACCAAGTTCCGCCGATCTTCCCATTTTTCAGTCCTGTTCATTGCGGAGCAGCCCGTGTGTGCGACCCTGGGGCGGGCTTCGGTTTGCAGCCGCGCAAATACTAAAGTGGAGCTTTCATTGAGCAGGAATACGAGTAGAGGTAGAACTGCGGTCATTGTGGGCGCGCAGTGGGGCGACGAAGGTAAAGGCAAAATTGTTGACGTACTCACCCGGACTTTTTCGGTTGTAGCGCGCTACGCGGGCGGCCATAACGCCGGACACACCGTCATCATCCAGGGCAAGAAATTCATTTTGCAACTCGTCCCGGGAGGCGTTCTGCGTCCCGAGTGCACAAGCGTGATCGGCAATGGCGTCGTCATTGATCCGATGGCCTTCCTGAAAGAAGTTTCGAACCTGCGCGCAGCCAGCGTGAAGGTCGATGGCAATCTGTTCGTCTCAAACCGCGCCCAGGTCATTCTCCCTTACCACCGCATGATGGAGTTGGGATCGGAGAACGCTCCCGGCCGCGTCAAAATTGGCACGACCTCCCGCGGCATTGGTCCCGCGTATGAAGATAAGATGGGGCGTCGTGGACTGCGTGTCGCCGACCTGCTCGACACGCAACTGCTGCGCACTCATGTCGAGAACGCATGCCGCGAAAAGAACACCATCGCACACGCGCTGTTCAATTCCGATCCCCTTGATGCCGATAAGATGTTCAGTGAATATGCCGAGGCGGCGGAACAGATTCGACCCTTCGTCCGTGACACGGCGTTGTTGCTGAATCGAGCACTGGCCGAGGGTAAGTCCATCGTTTTCGAGGGCGCGCAAGGCACCATGCTCGACATCGACCACGGAACGTATCCGTTTGTGACTTCGTCGAGTTCGACTTCTGGCGGTGCAGCCACCGGCACCGGAGTGCCTCCGACGTCGATTGATACTGTCATCGGAATCACCAAGGCCTATTGCACCCGGGTTGGCGGAGGCCCGTTCCCAAGCGAACTGATTGGAGCGGAAGGCGAAGACCTGCGCAAACGTGGCAATGAATTCGGCGCGGTTACGGGACGTCCACGACGCACGGGCTGGCTCGATTTGCCTCTGCTTCGCTACGCTGGCATGATTAATGGGATTTCCTGGCTGGTCGTCACCAAGCTGGATGTGCTCGATCACTTGACCGAGATTCCGGTTTGCGTCGGCTACAAGGTGGACGGCAAGGAAACCGATGAAGTTCCCGCGCAGGCTTGTGGCTACGAAAAGATCGAATGCATTTACCGCAAGATGCCGGGCTGGGCGACTCCGACGCAATCAATTCGGACAGTGGAAAAATTGCCCAAGGCAGCTCGTGAATATCTGGCTTTCATCGAGAAACAAACAGGAGCGCGGGTCGGAATGATCTCCACTGGGCCCGATCGCGAACAAACAATTCTCGCGTCCGAGTTCGTAAGTGAGCTGGGACTAAAGAGCGACTAGAAAGCGGCATCCGGAAACGACTGCCAGTCGATTTGTGTTTTGTGCCAGGGCCCCTTGGTTTGTATCAGGGTATCGCTTTAGCGATACCGCAGGTTTTCGAAAATCAAAGGCCCCTTCAGGGGCCGTCAAAAGAAACGGAGCGACGGATGGTGGTGTTGGCCGTAACCTGGATGGCAAAAGTCGGGCGCGAGTCCGAAATGGCCGCAATCTTCGAAAAACTCACGGCCGAATCGCGAAAAGAGTCAGGCTGCGTGATGTATCAGGCGCACAAACACAAGACCGATCCGCGCCGGTTCTTTGTCTACGAACAGTACAAAGACGACGCCGCGCTCGAAGCCCACCGTGCCGCGCCGCATTTCTTACAATATGCAAAGAAGGAACTGCCCAAGCTCGGCGACCGCGTCGAAGGGCATTTGTTCGAGCCACTGGGCTAGGTCGTGAGGGCGCGGGCATTCTTGCCCGGGCGATCGGTGGGAGGATCCCTCCAGCCCGACAGCCGAGGCGCGAAGCTACTTGTCCGCCATCAGCACGCCACCCGAGGCGTAGCTCTCTTTCGAAACTTCCAGAAACGTCACGACGATCGCTTCGCGGCGAGCGCCTGCCTCCTCCACCATCGTGTCCGTGATCCGCTGGGCAATCTTTCGTTTCTGATCCGCCGTGCGGCCTTGCAGCATGGTGACTTGGACTAAAGGCATCGAGTTCTCAGTTCTCAGTTCTCAGTTCTCAGTTCTCAGCAACCGGCCTCAGACGATTTCACTGAGAACTGGGAACCGAGAACTGAGAGCTGTTTTATTGCGCCAATTCGTATCCCGCGAAGAAGAAGCTCAACTCGAAGCGAGCCGTTTCATCCGCGTCCGAGCCATGAATTGCATTGTGCTCAATATTGCTGGCCCATTTCTTGCGAATCGTGCCCTCTTCCGCGCTCGCCGGATTGGTCGCGCCCATGAGCTTGCGCAGATCGGCGATCGCGTTCTCTTTTTCCAGAGCAATCGCGACAATCGGTCCGCTCGACATGAATTTCGTGAGCGAGCTGTAAAACGGACGGCTGGCGTGAACGGCATAAAACTGTTCTGCCTGATGCTGTGAGATTTCCAGCATCTTCATGGCCAGAATGTGAAAGCCGCTCTTCTCGAACTGCTCGATGATGTCTCCGACCGCGTTTTTCTTCACCGCGTCGGGCTTGATGATGGTCAGTGTGCGTTGCAGTGTTTTCATAAGTCGGCGCTTAGTATTTAGCAGTTAGCGTTTAGCCAAAACACCTTGCCAAAAGCTAATTGCTAAAAGCTAATTGCCAATGGCTGGTTTCTACACCTTCACTCCCAGCACGGAGGCCAGGGTTTCTCCAATGTCGGCCGGGGACTTCGCCACTTTCAGGCCCGCCTTTTCCATCGCAGCGATTTTCTCGGACGCAGTGCCCTTGCCGCCGGAGATAATCGCTCCGGCATGGCCCATGCGGCGTCCTGGAGGGGCGGTCTGTCCAGCGATGAAGCCGACTACCGGCTTCTTCATGTGCGTTCGGACGAATTCAGCCGCGGTCTCTTCCGCATTGCCTCCGATTTCGCCAATCATGATCACCGCCTCGGTCTGCGGATCACGATTGAACAAATCGAGCGCGTCAACAAAGTTCGTGCCAATGATCGGGTCGCCGCCAATGCCAATCGCCGTCGATTGGCCGATTCCGCGCTGCGTGAGTTGATGAACGGCCTCGTAGGTCAGCGTCCCAGAACGCGACACGATCCCGACGTTGCCCTCTTTGTGAATCGACCCGGGCATAATGCCGATCTTGCATTTACCCGGCGAAATGATGCCTGGACAATTTGGCCCGATCAGCCGCGAGCGCCGGTCCTGCAGAAATTCCCAGGCGCGCACCATATCCAGCGTCGGGATGCCTTCCGTGATGCAGACGATCAGTTCGATTTCGGCATCGGCCGCTTCCATAATCGCGTCAGCGGCGAACGGCGGCGGCACGAAAATCACCGTAGCGTTCGCGCCCGTCTTGTCGGCTGCTTCCTGAACGCTGTTGAAGATCGGCCAGCCTTCGTGGGTCGTTCCGCCTTTACCCGGAGTGACTCCGCCGACAACCTGAGTGCCATACGCGGCGCAAGCCTTCGCGTGAAACGTGCCTTCGCGCCCGGTAAGACCCTGCACAATCAATCGAGTTTTCTTATCCGCCAGAATTGCCATAATTGCTCTCTTTCAAAGAACGCTATTCGCCAATCGCCGTTCGCTAACCGCCGCTAGGCTCTAGCCGCGGCCACAACCTTGTCGGCGGCATCCTTCATGGTCTCGGCCACCACAAAATTCAACCCCGACTCCATCAGGATCTTCTTGCCTTCCTGAACGTTGGTGCCCTCGAGGCGCAGGACCACGGGCAACTGCAAATTCGTTTTCTTTGCCGCCTCCACCACACCGGACGCCAGCGTATCCACCCGCAGAATTCCGCCGAAGATGTTGATCAGCACGGCGCGCACGCTCTTGTCGCTCAGCAGAATCTCAAATGCATGCGCGACCTGCTCGGCGTTGGCCCCGCCGCCCACATCCAGAAAATTCGCCGGCATGCCTCCTGCGTACTTGATGATGTCCATGGTGGCCATGGCCAACCCGGCGCCATTCACCATGCAGCCGACGCTGCCATCCAGCTTGATGTAGTTCAGGTTGTACTTCGACGCCTCGACTTCCAGTGGATCTTCTTCAGTGATGTCGCGCAGTTCGCGCAGGTCCGCATGGCGGAAGAGCGCGTTGTCGTCAAAGGTCAACTTGGCGTCGAGCGCAAACAACCGGCCATCCGTACAACTGATGAAAGGATTGATCTCGACCAGCGATGCATCTGTGTCGAGAAACGCGCGGTAAAGGCCCGTCAGGAACTTTACGGCGGGATTGATCTGCTCCGGTTTCAGTCCCAGAGCAAATGCGATTTTGCGTGCCTGGAATGGCTCGAGACCCATGCCCGGATCGATGTACTGCTTCAGAATTTTTTCGGGTGTCTCGGCGGCCACCTGCTCAATATCCATGCCTCCCGCAGCCGACGCCATGAATACAGGCTTGCCCTCGCCACGATCGACCAGAATGCCAAGATAAAGTTCCTTCTCGATCGGCAAGGTCTCTTCAATCAGCAACCGGCGCACGGTGCGGCCTTCCGGGCCCGTCTGGTGCGTAACCAATGTCATGCCCAGAATCTTGCCGGCCAGTTCACTTGCCTCTTCGACCGACTTGGCGATCTTCACGCCTCCGCCCTTGCCGCGTCCGCCAGCGTGGATCTGCGCCTTCACCACGATGCCCGTCGCGCCGGCGCTCATCAACTCCTTGGCCGCCGCTTCCGCTTCTTCGCGCGTCGTCGCCATCGTGCCGCGCGGCACGGCCACGCCATATTTCTTTAGAATTCCTTTTGCCTGATACTCATGAATTTTCATAATGATTCCGAATCGTCGTTGGTCGTTTCGTCGCTGATCGTGCGTCGCTGATCTCGCGATCACCAACCGCGGCAACCGCTGTTGTGGACTCCTGCGAGGACTTTGCTTGCGGCTTCCGACAGCGTGCAGCAAACTGTTGATTTTATAGAAGGTAGGACGCTTGGTGCAAACGCGACGGGACAGAAATCTGCATCGTTCGTGCCACCGCAGTAGTCTTATTCGGATATGAAGATCATCTCGGTCAACGTCGGGATGCCTCGCTTGCTCGCGTGGGGTGGCGCCACATTTAAGACCGGCATTTTCAAAGATCCGATAGAAGGCCGCGTCATGTTGCGGACAACGAACCTCGATGGCGACCGCCAAGCGGATTTGTCCGTCCATGGCGGTCCGAACAAGGCCGCCTACGGTTACCCGTCAGAGCACTACCCAGCATGGAAGGCCGAACTTTCTGATCCAGCCCTCCCCTGGGGATCATTCGGCGAGAACTTCACCACTGAAGGAATACTGGAAAATGACGTCTACATTGGGGACTCGCTACCGCGTGGGCGGCGCCGTCGTCAAAGTAACCACGCCACGACTTCCATGCTTCAAACTCGCGGCAAAGTTCAAGAGCGACGAAATCATCGAACACTTTCTGAGGACCGGCCGCTGCGGTTTCTATTTTTCGGTCGTCGAAGAAGGCGAGGTCGGCGCTGGTGACACATTCGAACTGCTCGAACGAGAAGCGCCCACTCTCACCGTTTCCCAAGTCAACCAGATCTACTCCGCGAAGTCGCCCGACCGAGACACCCTGCAGCGATCGCTGCACGTCAAAACCCTGCCCGAAAGCTGGCGCATGCGTTTTCGCGCCCGGCTGGAGGAACCTGGAGCCTGACATGAGTGCAAACCAAATCCGGTTTGAACGGATCCCTGCCTCTACTGTAGTTTGGATCTCGTGATCCTCGACGCCCTCCACCGCGTTGCCAATCACCGCGAGTCGCTCTCCCGCAAAGAGGCGCATGCGGTGATGACGGAAGTCCTGTCCGGCCAATGCTCCGACGCGCAGATTGCCGCCCTGCTCGTCGCCTTGCACATGAAGGGCGAAACGGTTGAAGAGATCGTCGGATTCGCCGAGGCGATTCGCGCGGCGGCCGTCCCTCTGCCACTGCATACGAATTCCGTCCTCGACGCCAGCGGCACCGGGCGCGATGCGCTGGTCGACACCTGCGGCACCGGTGGCGATGCCAGCGGCACGTTCAACATCTCGACGGCCACTGCCTTCGTGGTTGCCGGAGCCGGCGTGCGGGTTGCCAAACACGGCAATCGCAGCGTGACCTCGAAGTGCGGCTCCGCCGACGTGATGGAGGCGTTAGGAGTGAACATCCAGCTGCCACCAGCACAAATTGCTGCCTGCCTGGATCAAGTAGGAATCGCATTTCTTTTCGCACCGGCCATGCACTCGGCGATGAAACACGTGCAGACGGCGCGGCGAGAGCTGCGGCTGCGGACGGTGTTCAACCTGCTCGGCCCGCTGACCAATCCCGTGCGCGCCACGTGTCAGGTCGTCGGCGTCTATTCGGCGGACTTGGTTGAAAAGCTCGCAGAAGTCCTCAGCATGCTCGGATTGCATCGAGCACTGGTCGTACACGGCAGCGACGGTCTGGACGAAATCACCATCACCGGACCGACGCGTATCGGAGAAGTGCGCGATGGCCAAGTACACACCTACGAAGTCACGCCCGAAGAGTTCGGATTGCAGAGAGCGACGCTGGACGACATCGCCGGCGGAGATGCGGCGACGAACGCAGGGCTGATCCGAGAAGTATTGAGCGGAAAGGAGTCTGCCCGTCGCGATGTAGTCGTACTCAATGCAGCGGCAGCGTTAGTTGCCGCAGGCCGCGCTGATCATCTGCGTGATGCTGTTCCGATGGCCACGAGTGCCATAGAGTCTGGAGCTGCGCTTACAAAGCTGAAAGCGCTCGTAGCTTTCTCGACAACCCAGGTTTAACGGCCAACTTCATGTTGCAATCGAAAACTACTTCTTACCGGCCGCCGCTTTCAACTTCTCAATTTGCTGCAGATGTCCAGCACCGTGCCCGCCCATCCGTTCGACTAGTTCGGCAACAGTCACCTCACGTTGCAGTTCCGGGTGAAAGGCCGATTTGGAGAACTCGGCAGCCTTTAGAATTCGCAATAATCGCAAGTTGTGGTGCCGTCCCAATCCGTAGAACGCGACCAGTTCTGAGGGAGGCGAATCGAGGTAGTGTAGATTCCGCGCCCACGCGTCCTGATCGATCGGCGCGATGACCGGCTTGGTATCCGCCAGCATCTGCCGGAGACGATGTCCATAAATAATCTCGACGTCCGCCAGATGTCCAAGCACCTCCAGCACACACCATTTTTCGGGAGAAGGCTTGTAGCGTAGAACTTTATCCGACAAACCGGAGACGGCAGCCGCAATTTCTTTCGGGCTCTTCTCGGCTGCGTCGAGATGCTTTTTGAACTCTGCTTCCGTCATCGCCATTCACCATTACTTCACTTCTACCCGCTCCATATATTCGGCCAGCTGCACGTTCCATCCCAGCTCTTTCTTCATCCGGTCGCGCAGTTGCGCCGACGCCGCGGGTTCCCCGTGCACGAGGTACGTAACGGCAGGCTTGTTGGTAAAAGTCCGCAACCACTCCAGCATTTCCGGCGGATCGGCATGATCGCTGAATTGTTCGAGCGCCGCGATCTGCGCCCGGATGGGTACGAAATCGCCGAAGATTTTTACATCTGGCGCGCCGCCTTTGATGATGGCGCCACGCGTCCCCGGTGCCTGGAATCCGATGAATAGAACAAGATTCTTCGGATCGGGCAATCGCAGCGCGAGGTGATGCAGAATCCGTCCGCCGGTGACCATTCCGCTCGACGAAACAATGATCAAAGGATCATGGTTGTCATTAATCTGTTTCGACTGCCCGGAGCTTACCGCGAAGGTAAAGCCCGGCCACTCGATGGGCGAGCCGTATTTTTTTATCAAAGCGGCCGCCTGCGGCGTGTACTCCTCGGAGTGCTTCAGGAAAATCTCGACTGCCTTGATCGCCATGGGGCTGTCGCAATACACGGGCAGGGCGGGGATCTGACCCGTTTCCATCAGTTCTTTCACCATGAAAAGAAACTTCTGCGTACGTTCCACGGCGAAGGCGGGAACGATCATGCTGCCGCCGCGCTCGGCCGTTTTGCGAATCAGGCTCGCGAGTTGCGGTCGGGGATCGGTATCCGGGTGCTGGCGGTTGCCATAAGTCGATTCCATCACCAGCACATCGGCGGTTTCATGTTCCTGCGGCCCTGAGTGGACCACTTTCCCGGGCGCAATTTCGCTGTCGCGCACGCGTCCAACATCGCCGGTGAAGAGCAGCCGGCGGCTGCGCCCGTTCGTTTGCAGCGTAACTTCCGCCATGCAGGAACCGAGAATGTGTGCCGCAGGGACAAAGCGAAAGGAAAGTTCTGGACTCACTTGCACGATCTGCCCGACTGCCACCGGCTTGAAAAACCGCTGACACTCCTGCGCCTCTTTGAGCGTGTACAAGGGCAATGCAGGGTCATGCTTCGACGTTTTTCTCTTGTTGTGGAACGCGGCGTCTTCTTCCTGCAGATGTCCGGAATCGGGCAACACCACGGAACATAAATCGATGGTCGGCTGCGTGGCATAGATCGGCCCGCGAAAGCCTTCTTTCACCAACCGTGGAATCCATCCGCAATGGTCAAGATGTGCGTGCGTGAGAATGACGGCATCAATTTCGCGCGCCGGCACCGGGGTGTCCTGCCAGTTTCGCTCCCGCCATTCTTTTGGTCCCTGAAAGAGCCCGCAGTCAACAAGCACCTGGACTCCCTGCTTGCCGCTCGAATCGTAAGTCGTGTTGATAAGGTGTTTCGAGCCTGTGACCGTTCCAGCAGCGCCAAGAAACTGGATATAGGGCAAGTTGCTCCTCACGATCAAACAGAAAATCTACCACGGAGGCACAGAGGCACGGAGAAAGGCAATTGATCAGAATCTGATGTCAGACGGGCGATAGTAAAAATAGGATCCATCCGTGTTTTGTCGAATTTTCTCCGTGTCTCCGTGCCTCAGTGGTGGGTGCTGGTTTACGGCGCGTAAATCCTGAACACGTTGTTCGTCAAATCACTCTCCGGAACGCTCCCCTCGTTGATCCTGATCTCAGTGGGCGTGCCCTGCAATTCCACCCGCGTCGTAGCGTTGCTCTTGGCGCGCACTTCCATGCGGTTCGTGACCTCGCCGCCCTCAAACGATACCGTGAACGGAACTTCTGCTCCTGCATTTCCCAGATTCTCCAGCGTCACGGTAATAAACTGGGCACCTTTTTCTGTCTTCCAAGGATGAGCAGCCAACACATGCAAATCGGGCAAGCCGCGATCGTGATACACCCAATCATCAAAAAACCACCCGAGGTCGCGCTTGGACGCTGCTTCAACCAACTGCTCGACATATTTCGTATCCTTGTCGTCCTCGGCCCGGTATTTGCCGATAGCTTGCTTCAGCGCATCGTCTCCGATCATGTCGTGCAGCATCCACCACACGTACGCCGCTTTGCTCCGATAGAGAGTCTCATCGAAGGTGCTGACCAGGGGTTGCCCGACACTTGGCGACTTGGCATCCGCCAGCTCTTTTTCCGCATCAAGAAACGCGGATCGGTGCAGTCCGAGAAAGTCGAGTGCCGCCTCTCGTCCACCCTGCTGCTGCCGGTACATTCCCTCCGCAAAATGGGCCAGCCCCTCATAAACCCACGGCCGCGACGATGGCAAAGCGGAATGGACCAGCTCGTGAACTAGGTTGATGCCCGCGAGTCTTGAATCCTCGGACGCCATAGACGCCAGCAGCAAAGTTCCGCTCTCAAACGGAGCGGCGTGCGGATCGGCGACATCGGCGACCGTGACCGGCGCGCTCGGCTCGCCGAACCATTCCCTGACAAACTTGATCGCTGGCTCCAGCGCCCTCGAATACGTCGTCGCGCCGTCTTCATGCCCGGATAGACTGAGAACATTGAGTGGGGCTTTGAACCAGTCGTTATAATTTGCCATCGCAAAGGTCGGCGTTATCGTCCCCAACCTTACCCATGAACATTCGGCGCTTGTCCGCGGCAAATGCGATGTTTGTGCCGTTGAGCTCCGACTGACTGGCGTGCAGATCACCTGCGGTGGCGGCCCTCCGCCTTCCCCCTCCATGAGGATCTTTGCTCTGAACTCGCTGAGCGCAGATCGCGCCTTCCATCGATCGGTGACTTCAAACAAACTATTGCCTTCCGAGAAGTCCGCTGACTCGGTTGTGATCGGATACCACGTCACGTAGCCCGCACCGCGCACTGCCGTAAACGAACGACCAATCTGATCCCAGCTTGAATGCTTCGCAATCCCATCCGGCACGCCGACGCGAAGCAGCCGAGTGGCATCCTGTGGGATCACGCCTTCGTAACCGATTTCAAGTTCCACGGACTCCTTGGGCTTGATCTCGACCGGCAGCGTTACGATCGCTTCAGAAAGCCCACCCGTGTGGTCGATGTCTGAAACGTAGGGTTGCGACACAAACTGAATGGCCTTGCCGTTCGCTCGAATCGAGCGCCAGTTGAGAGAAGATGAAACCTGCAGGGCGACGACTTTCTGTGGCTGAGACGAATCGTTATGCAGAGTGATCTTGCCGCGCGCACCCAGGCGCTGCTGGGCCGGCTCCACACGAATCTCCAGATCATATTTCGTGATCGTGAACGCTTCGCGGTCGAGCGCGCCAGCGGAAAGACTCAACCCAAGAAGAATCCAGAGAGCATAAAGCGATCTCATGATTGATTGGATGCTGGTTGGTTGGATGCGCCGAGCCGCCTCTGCCGCACCACTTCATACAGGACGATTCCGGCCGCCACCGAGACGTTCAACGACGGTACCTTGCCCAGCATCGGAATCGACACCAGGAAGTCGCAGTGTCTGCGCACCAAGTCGTGCAACCCCTTACCCTCAGCGCCCAGCACCACGACGCAGTGCATCTTGTAGTCGATGGCATCGTAGGTCTTTTCGCCACGCTCGTCTAACCCGACAACCCACATATCTTTTTCCTTCAACTCCTCAAGAGCGCGCGAGATATTCGTGACTTTAGCCACTGGAAGATGTTCGCTCGCCCCCGCCGAAACCTTCGCGACTGCGGCCGTGACCGCAGCAGAACGGCGCTCAGGGATTACGACACCGTCGGCTCCGGCCGCGTCCGCGGTACGCAAAATCGCCCCCAGATTATGCGGATCCTCCACCCCATCGAGCACGACGATCAGCGAGCGCTCGCCGCGCCGGGCCGCCACGAGATCATCGAGGTCGCTGTATTGTTTCGCCGATGTCGCCGCCACCAATCCCTGATGCGCCGCGTTTCCGGCAATTTCGTCGAGCTCCATCCGCGATAACACACGCACCGGTACACCGATTTTGCGGCACTCATCAATCGCGCGCTGCAGGCGAATATCTTTCCGTTCCTTCGCGACGGCAACCCACTCGAAGTTGCGTCCGCGCGCCTTAAGCGCTTCGGTCACCGTGTTAATTCCGTAGAGAATGTTCACGTTGGGTAGTTTACCAAGTCGGGTGCTGAACTTGACCACCGGAGCATTGCGAACCCAAAGACTTCTTAAGCCTTCCCCCGTGTTCCTCTGTGAACCCCGTGGTTAAGAATTTCTACTGCCTGCTAGACTGAAATGTTTGGGAGGCTGTCTTGAACCACGTGTATATCCTCTCCGCAGTTCGTACACCGATTGGCAAGTTCGGAGGCTCGCTCGCGTCGTTTACCGCTGCCGATATGGGAGTCGTTGCCGCAAAGGCGGCAATCGAACGGGCTGGCGTCGACCCGCAGCAGGTGGAAGAGACGATTTTCGGGAACGCCCGCCAAGCGGGAGGTGGGCCCAACCCCGCCCGCCAGATTTCCATTCGCAGCGGCGTGCCGCAAGAGGTTCCGGCGTACACAGTGAACAAGGCCTGTGCTTCCGGGATTAAGTCGATCGCACTTGGCTTTCAGGAGATTGCGACCGCCAACCTGGAATGCGTGTTAGCGGGCGGGACTGAGTCAATGTCGCGTCTTCCTTATTATCTCGAAGGCGTGCGCTGGGGATATCGGCTCGGCAACCAGGAACTCGTCGACGGCATGGTTCGCGATGGATTTTTCTGTCCCATGGCGAAGATGCTGATGGGCGAGACGGCCGAGGTCATGGCCGCCCAAGACAAGATTTCCCGCGAAGATCAGGATCAGTTTGCGCTCGTTTCGCAGCAACGTGCGGCCGCGGCGCAATCCGCGGGACGGTTCGATAGCGAGATTGCTCCGGTAACCATCGAGGGAAAGAAGGGCACTACGATTTTCGCCCGCGACGAACACCTCTTTCTGGACGCATCCGTAGAGAAAATGGCTAAACTGACTCCGGTTTTTTCGAAGACAGGAACGATCACCGCCGGAAATTCCTCGGGCATCACCGACGGCGCCGCGGCGGTGGTGTTGGCGAGCGAACAATTCGTCCAGCAGAACCATCTGAAGCCACTGGCCCGGATTCTCGCTGCAACTTCCGCCGGAGTTGACCCCCGCCTCATGGGCATCGGACCGGTGCCCGCGATTCACAAGATGGAACGCAAACACGGCCTCAAACTCGAAGACTTCGATCTCGTGGAATTGAATGAAGCCTTCGCCGCCCAGGTCTTGGCCTGCGATCGGGAATTACATTTCGATCGTGAGAAATTGAACGTCAACGGAGGCGCCATCGCGCTCGGCCATCCCATCGGATGCACCGGAACGCGAATCACCGTGACATTGTTGCATGAAATGATCAAACGCAGGGCTCGCCGCGGCCTGGCTACGCTCTGCGTCAGCGGCGGAATGGGCATGGCGCTGGCAATTGAGAACGCGGCCTGATCTCTCCCAACCAAAGAGCCGCGGGTCTGTAGAAGGTGGCACCTGCCCGCCGCAGTGGCTATACTTAAGGGGAAATGGCGATCGCAGCGTCTATCAGCGGATCTACCAGTTCAGCCCGGCACCCGATGCCCCTCTCCGCAATCATCGTCGACGACGAACAACTGGCGCGCGACGAACTCGCTTACCTTCTCAAGAACGCCGGCGACGTCAACCTGGTCGCACAGGGGAAGAACGGTTTGGAAGCCGTCAACTTGATCAAGGAACATAATCCTGATCTCGTATTTCTTGATGTTCAGATGCCCGGCCTCGACGGCTTCGGCGTGATCAAGAAACTGCTCGACCGAAAGGTTCCGCTACCCAAGATCGTTTTCGCCACCGCCTTCGATCAATATGCGGTGAAGGCGTTCGAAGTCAATGCAGTGGACTACCTGCTTAAGCCTTTCGACAAGAAGCGCGTCGCCCAGGCGCTCGAAAAGGCACGTACAAAACTTGAAGCGGGAGCCGGCTCAGAAGAAAAATTCGAAACTCTGGTGCGGATGCTGGAGTCGCAAAAGCCGCAGACAGCAAAAATCCTGATCAAAGCGGCGGGCCGGCTATTCCTGACCGATCCAAAGGATATCTGTTACGCGACCATTGAAGACGGCGTGATTACGGTCGCCACCAGCGGACACGCGGGCATGGAAGGTCATTCCAATTGCCGGACGCTCGAGGAGCTCTTCGATAATCTTGACCCCAACCTGTTCTGGCGGGCGCACCGCTCTTTCCTTGTGAACATCAATCACATCCGCGAAGTCGTGCCCTGGTTCAAGAGCTCGTACCAGTTGCGCATGGACGACAAGAAGCAGACGGAGATTCCCGTGAGTCGCGCCCAAACCCGCCGGCTGCGCGAACTGTTCAATCTTTAACGAAAAAAGGGCGGGCACGGAGACGGCTGCGCCCGCCCGGGGAGGGGTCTCTTAGACCGCGATGGCCTGCAGCGCGATCCGGTTAGGAATTACCAGCGTCGCCCCCTCAAGGCGAATCAAATCTTTTCGCTTCATTTCGCTTAACAGCCGGGTCACGGTTTCTCTCGACGATCCGATCATCTGAGAAATTTCTTCGTGGGTGAATCTCGTGGCAACCCGCAGCTCACGATTTCTCGGTTCGTCGGACACCCACGAAAGCAGCAGCCGCGCCAGCTTTTCCGTGGAACTCCGGGCGAGCAGCAAGTCGTGCACATCGTCGAATGACGTCGTGACTTCCCGTGCCAGCGCCGATGCACACGCCAGCGCCATGCGGCTGTCACGTTCGATAAGACGCAGCAGACCTTCACGTTCGACAAACTTGATCTGGCAAAGGTCGATCGTCGTCACCGTGATAAGAGATGGTCCTCCGGAGACGACTGTGCTCAGTCCCATCACCTCTTGATTCCCGGCGATTTTCAGAATAATCGTCTTGCCGTCGCGGGCTTGCAGAGACAACTTTGTGCTGCCCGAGCAAGCGATATAAATGCCACGCGGCTTTTGCCCTTCCATCAGCAGCGTTGCATTCGGCGGATACAGAGTGATATGGCCCATCGCGCCTAAATCGCGCATCAGGGGCTCAGGCAAATCTCCGAACACGCAGTTCTGCTGCAAATCACAATTGGAACGGTCGTCTGGAATCGCAAACTGCCGCGGCGTTCGCATCGCATCTCCTGCCGATCGACGAACTTGCGGATTCTCGCCCAAGCGGAAAGCGCAACTCAGCACGGATGCATGCCAGTTGCCACACTGACCAAATCCCTTATTTCATTGATTGTAAAACCGTTACGAACAAGTTGACATCCGGATGCGGGAAGGAAGGTGCCGGAGCCGCAATCTTTTTGCCGACAATCCGGCAGATGCTCAATGCAGATAATCAGTGCGCGAGATTCCCAGTCGTTGCATCTTGTATTGCAGCGTGGTGCGCTTCAATCCGAGTCGCGCTGCTGCCCCAGCTGGTCCCGACAACGCGCCGCCCGTCAGGCGTAGAATTTCGACAATATGTCCGCGTTCCCGGTCGCGCAGCGTAATGTCGATTGGAGAAGGCTGATATGGCATGGCACCGCGCAACTCGCCGAGTGGAGCACAGAGTCGGTTGCCCTCCGACAAGATCACGGAACGCTCGATGAAATTTTCCAACTCACGTATGTTGCCCGGCCAATTCCAATGCATCATGGCGTCGATGACCTGATCCGGAATAATGTCGATCCGCTTGTTCAGGCGAGCCGCACACTTCTCGACAAAGTGCAGAATGAGCTTGGGAATGTCGTCGCGCCGGTCGCGCAACGCCGGCAAATGCAGCGGAAATACATGCAAGCGGTAAAACAAGTCGTCACGGAACTGCTTTTCCGCAACCGCCTGCGCCAAATTCCGATTCGTAGCGGCAATGAGCCGCACATCCACACGAATCGTCTTCGTACCCCCTAAGCGTTCGAATTCTTGATCCTGCAGCACACGCAGCAACTTGGGCTGTAGTTCCAGAGGGATTTCGCCAATCTCATCCAGCAATAAAGTACCCTTGTCCGCCAACTCCAGCCGCCCGACTTTCTGACTTACGGCCCCGGTGAAAGCTCCTCTTTCGTGACCGAACAGTTCGCTTTCGAGCAACCCGGTTGGAATGGCGGCGCAGTTCAGCTTGATGAAGCTGCGATCCTTGCGCCGGCTGATGCTGTGAATCAGGCGGGCAATACGCTCCTTTCCGGTCCCAGTTTCGCCTGTAATGAGCACGGTGGCATCGGTATCCGCAACGATCGCGGCATAGTCCAGCACACATTTTAGGGCTGGGCTATTACCGACGATATCGTCGGGCGGGTTCGCACTCCGGAGTTCGTTCTCTAGATAGCGCTTCTCCTGGGCGAGGCGTTCCTTGAGTTGTGCTATCTCTCGATAGGCGTGCGCATTGTTGAGGGCGGTTGCGATCTGATTGGCGACCTGCTGCAGGTATTCAACCTCGGTTGGTCCGAAAGCGTGCTCTTTCATGCTGCTCGGATTCAGCGTTCCCCAAATCCGATTGCCCGCGATGAGAGGCACACTGCAAACCGACCGAATTCCCCCTTCAAACATCGTTCTTGCCAGAGGGTCCTTCATCCTCAGTAAATCGCCTTGGCTCGAGAATGTGACACTTCGCGTCTGAATGGCGCGTGCCGACACTGACTGCTCAAGCAGGACCGTCGCCCCGCGGTTAAGAAACGGCTCCCATTCCAGGGCCTCTCCATACTGATGCAGCGTCTTGCTATCCTCGTCGAGCAGAGACAGGATGGCTCGGTCATAGCGCGAGATGCTCCGCAGGCTGGACAGAATGACCGGCAACAGTTTCTCTAGATCCAGGCTGGCACCAAGCGCGTTGCTGATCGCAACCAGACTCTGCTGTTCCTCCAAGGCGCGGTTCGCCCTTTGCTTCTCCAGTACCAGCGCTCCCATCAGCGCGACTCGTGAGAGAAACTCGACTTCCTCGGCATTCAAAACCTCCGGAACGCTCTTGCCCAGCCCGAGCGCACCAAAACGCCCTGAGGGCGTGCTCATGGGAAGAACTGTGTAGGATCGAACGCCGTGTTGCTGGAGAAGCGGAACCCAGTTTGGAAAACGCTGCTCCCGCTGCGTATCAGGGATGGTCAGCGGCTCCTGATTCTTCCAGGCCCACCCCGGCGCCTCCTCGTCTAACGGGAACGCCCTCAGTTCTCCACTCTCCAGGTTTCTCTTCCAGTATTGGCTGAGCATGCAATTCCGGCGCTTGTCGTGGACGGATAGATTTAGAAACTGACCGTCCGACAGTTCCAGCCAGGGCTTGGCAAACTCCTCGAATGCTTCAGGCAGGCTCGGAGCACGAGAAACGATTTCGATGATCTCCAGCAAAGCGCGATAACGAGTGTGGTCGAGCGAAACGTCTTGTCTAATTCGTACACTTTCCGACATGCATTACACCTCACGCACCGCCGAGTGCAATGGATAAAGCAACCTGATTGTTGAGCAAGGACAGGGCCTAGCAGCTTGCCGAGCTGCTGGCTTTGGCTTCAACCTTAACGAGCCGCAGTGCGCCGGTTCCTCAAGTTGGAAACCGATCTTGATCTCCTCGATCGAGGAGACTCCTGTTCTGCGAGCCGTTTTCTGGAATGGTACTCTCCCAGAAGGATAATTGTTGCTCCATCGACCTGCGCCAGTCAAACCCTTCATTTTTTGTTACGAAAACCGGACAAGCCGCCCCGACAATCCTGCCACCCTCCACCAGGAATAGCACATACGTTCCCGCATTCTTAAGAAAGAACTCAGCAACGGCAAGCATGATTCTGTTCCAAAAAACGGAACCGGCTCGCGATCGCACGAAAACTTTGGTTTTGAACCTAGGTGTAGAATGTCTCCACGGAAGGCGACTGTGGTGCGACCTAACGGTGGGCAGCGGCTGCGAGCACTGAGAGAAGTCCTCGGGTATCGCATGCGCGACGTGGAACTCGCGAGTAATCAGATCGCGCAAAGATTTGACAATGAGGAATTCGCGATTCCGCCCAGCCGCTTGTCTGACATCGAAACTAAAGGCATTGTTCCCAGTATCTTCCGTCTTTATTCCTTCGCGGCAATTTACCGGCGTGAGTATCGCGAGTTACTTTCTTTTTATGGCTTCGATCTGGATAACATACCCGCGGATATCAGCCACGTACACCCACAGAAATCTCACCTGACCGAGGCGTTCGGCAACGTCAAACAGGTGCGCCTGCCGACGTCACTCGATCCAGCATTTTCACTCCAGAAAACCACCGACGTAAAGCGAGCCATCGAACAGTGGGGCACCGTGCCGATGGCCTACCTCGCTTTGCTTGCCGACGACCAGTACACTTACGGGCATATCGGATCAGAAGACTTCACCATGTACCCCATTCTTCCGCCGGGCAGTTTCGTTCAGGTGGACGCTGCCAAGAATAAGGTGGAGGAGGGTGTTTGGCGATCGGAGTTCGAGCGTCCAATTTACTTCATTGAAATGCGCGACGGATATACGTGTTGCTGGTGCGCCGTGAAACGGGACTCAATTGTATTGCAACCACATCCCTTGTCCCCGGTTGCGGTGCGCGTTCTTAAGTACCCGCAGGAGGCAGAGGTTCTTGGGCAGGTAGTCGGGGTTGCGATGCGCCTTGGGGACTGGCGCTTTTCTGACTCTCAACCAACGCCACGAGTGCGTTCAGCGCTGACTTGAGATGAGCTCCGGTTGCCGGAGAGATCGGCTCAGGCTGCGCCTGGTTGAGGGACAATAAGAACTGAGTTTGTGTTAGTTCGCTGTTCGCACATGACTCGGCAAGATCCGCGAGCAATGAGGCTAACGGCTTTCTCAAAATCGCAGTAAGTAACATGCGATGCGACGAGCGGATCGCACGCCGCGCCGGATCCTCTCCATGAATCTTCCCTAAGCCCCAGTGCTCGTAAATTCCTTCGCCGACATGCAACCTGCCCACATACGAAAATCTCCCCAGCAACCCAGCGACCGCGCATAAGGTACTGGTCTCGAAATCTTCGAAAGCCGATTTGAGTCTCATCCCAGTTTACGATTTCCGAAATTACGCTAGCTTTCAATCAAAGTCAAAAAGTCCCCCCGAAGCCTGCACAGTGACACGGTGCGAACATTATTCGCCCAGGAGATACACCGTGAAACGATTTATGCTGGCTCTAGCTGCACTGACGCTGTTCCTCACTACTGCCGCGCTCCCTAGTCTGGCCGATGGCAATCCCGAGAGCAAGTGCTATCCGAAGGTCTGTCCTCCCGCAGAGTAGCGAATAGTACGTTGGAGGTTTCACCGGCTGCCTGCATACAATGTAGTTGGAGTTGCGGCGGGAATCTCGTGGGTTCCCGCCGCTTTTC
This sequence comes from Terriglobia bacterium, assembly GCA_963847715.1. Lineage (GTDB taxonomy): Bacteria > Acidobacteriota > Terriglobia > Terriglobales > Acidobacteriaceae > Acidiflorens. The sequence continues at coordinate 99,405 of CAWKAZ010000012.1, read as the reverse complement.
CCATACCGCAATCCAGGTCAACCAGCACATGGATCTTGCCGGAAGACCGAGGGGCGCTCTTCCAGCATTGCGTTCACGATGTTATCTACTGGTTCCCAAAAAGGAACCATGGCCATTTGAAAATTTACGAAATCCGAAATGGATGCCACATCTCCATCCGCGTCGGGATCGGAGAATTAAGCTGTCGTCAGCCGATGGATGGTCAATTGCACGCAAGTTTTCCGATTGAATCGGTATAAGGGCAAGGCTATAGTGCTCTGGACTGCAGGTCTATGAATTGGTCTTCCACATTTTCGGTCTCTTTGTGGATCCTGTCCCATGCCCTCCTTGGTGTGCTCGCAGTGTTTTTTTACAAACGGCGTTTGTACCGCGAGTTCCCGTGCTTCTTCGTTTATCTGTGTTACGAAATGGCCGAGTTCTTTTTCCTGTACGCGTTGCACGCTGCGCGCAGCGTTACGGATGAGCAGTACCGCTATGCCTACTATGCCACCCTGGCATTGAGCGTCATCCTGCGGTTTGGCGTCATTGAGGAAGTTTCCAGAGATTTGTTCCGTGAAGCGCCAACTCTCAAAGCAACCGGCCGCCGATCGCTGCGTATCGTGCAGCTTCTGCTTCTCACCGCAGGCGTCCTGCTGGCCATTTATGCTCCCAGCGAGAGCAGCGTCCGGTTCATTGCAGGCGTATCCGTCCTGAACCGCGGGCTGGCGATGGTTCAATCCGGCTTACTGCTCTTCCTCCTGTTTTTCTGCGGCTTCTTGGGCCTGTCGTGGCGCCGTCCCGTGTTCGGCATTGCGCTGGGGCTCGGCATCATCTCCAGCGCCGACCTGGCCATCTTCGCGGCTCGCGCGGAATTCAGCACGTGGCTGCCCTATCTCGATTTTCTGAGAACTGGAACTTACCTGGTCTGTGTCTCCCTCTGGATCGGTTATGTGCTGGCTCCTGAACCTAAACCAGTACCGTCGACCGCTATTTCCGACGAGGAGTTGAAAACATGGAACAAGGAATTTCAACATTTACTCCGGCCATGATTGCCACCTGGACTCTGGTTGCAGTGTCGCTGCTCGCGCTTGGAACACTGGCTTATGCTGCGATCCGCACCAGAACGCGGCCAGCTAGCTTGGAGAAAGCAGTTCAAGCTTTTGGCTCCGTTGACATCCAAGCTTTCAGAAACCTGACGGATCCGGCTGAAGAAGCGTTCCTTCGCGATCAGTTGCCGCCCAACAAGTTCCGTGAGATCAAGCGTCAGCGTGCCTGGGCGGCACTCCTCTATACTTGGGAAGTAGGAAAGTCGGCGAAAGCCTTGGCCCTTGTGGGTCAAGCCGCCCGGAGAAGCTCAGATCCACTGATGGTTGCGTCTGCAGTCCAGCTCACTGAGGACGCTCTTCAGTTGCGCCTCGATACCATTCAGGCGAGCTTCCATTTCCTGGGCGATTTCCTGTTGCCTGGCTTGAAACCCCGAGCGCTGCCGCTGCTCGCCGATCGGTACCAGAAATCGTCCGACACGCTCATGCGGCTCGGTGGACTGTCCAAAGTCTGGACACCGAGTTCCAAGAGCGCTTGACACTGAAACTGTTTTTTCTTTAACCATGGCTCGCGGCTGGGAAAGCAAATCCGTAGAAGAGCAGCAAGCGGCGATGTCGGAGCAGCGCACCGTTGGACGCGCTCCGATCTCCCCCGAGGAGCAGCAAAAGAACCGAAAACGCGATGGCCTGCTGCTCTCGCGCCAAAGCCTGAGCCAGCAGCTCCAGGCCGCCTGCAACCCACGCCGTCGGCAGATGCTGGAGCAATCGATCGCCGAGCTAGACCGCCAACTAGCTTCTTTTTAATAGGTTACGAATACAGCCTTCAACGCCGCACTCGCCGGTGCACATACCCTCGATAAGGAAAACCACGGTCCGGCTCCCCGCCACCTGACGTATAATCGGACAGTCGATGAAAGCCTACGTGTATGTGTCATTGAAGAAGAGCGTTCTGGATCCGCAGGGCAAAACGATCCATGGCGCGCTTACGAAAATCGGCTACAAGTCCTTGCATGATGTCCGGCAGGGCAAGTATTTCGAAATCACGCTCAATGGCGGCATTTCCAAGGATGAAGCGAAGGCCGAAGTTGAAAAAATGGCGCGCGAAGTCCTGACGAACCCGGTCATTGAAGAATTCCGTTTCTCCCTCGAAGAATAGAGCTCTGTATCAGGGCATCGCTTTAGCGATGCCACAAGTTCTAAGAAACCGAAGCCCCTTCAGGGGCTGCCTGAACTCCGGTCCCCCACGGAACATTCGTCAAGGAGCCAACATCCATGTGCGGCATTGTGGGATATGTGGGTAAGAAACAAGTTGTCCCCGTGATCATCGAGGGCCTCAGAAAACTGGAATACCGCGGCTACGACTCCGCTGGAGTCGCCGTGGCCGGCAACGGTGAAGGCCTGCAGATTCGACGCGCCGAAGGCAAGCTCCGCAATCTCGAAGAGGTCATCCGCCAGAAGCCGCTCGACGGCACTTACGGAATCGGACATACCCGTTGGGCGACGCACGGCCGCCCCACCGAAGAAAACGCTCATCCCCACCGCGATTGCACCGGCAAGATCGTCGTCGTACACAACGGTATCGTCGAGAACTACCTCTCGCTCAAGCGGAAGCTGATCGAAGAAGGCCACAAGTTCACCACCGAAACCGACACAGAAATCATTGCTCACCTCATCGAGAGGTATTACTTCAATACAGGCAATGGTCATCGCCCTTCTCTCGAAGAAGCCGTTCGCCAAGCGGTTAAGCAACTGACCGGTGTGTTCGCCCTCGTGGTGATTGCAGTGGACGAGCCGAACAAAATCGTCGCCGCCCGCAACGGACCACCCGCCGTCATCGGCCTCGGCAAGGATGAATACTTCGTCGCCTCGGACGTCCCCGCGCTTCTCGACCACACCCGCGATCTTTTCTTTTTGGCCGATGGCGACTTGGCCGTGATCACCCAGGACGGCGTCAAGGTCACCGACTTCGATGGTCATCCCATGGAGCGCAAAGCGACGCGCATCACTTGGGATCCGATCATGGCGGAAAAAGGCGGCTTCAAGCACTTCATGCTCAAGGAAATCTACGAGCAGCCCCGCACTGTCCGCGATACAACGCTCGGCCGCATCTCGCAGGACACCGGTAAAATCTTTCTCGACGAAATGCAAGTCAGCGAAGCCGAATTCAAAGCCCTGAAGAAGATTAATATCGCCGCCTGCGGCACCAGTTGGCATGCCGGACTCGCCGGAAAGTTCATGATCGAAAATCTGGCGCGAGTTCCCGTCGAAGTCGATTACGCCAGCGAATGGCGCTATCGCGACCCAATCCTCGGCCCAGACACGATGACGCTGCTGATCTCCCAATCCGGCGAGACCGCCGACACCATCGCCGCCCAGCGCGAAGCCAAGAGCAAGGGATCGAAGACACTGGCCATCTGCAACGTGGTCGGTTCGATGATCACCCGCGAAGCCGCCGGAACTGTCTACACTCACGCCGGTCCGGAAATTGGCGTGGCTTCGACCAAAGCCTTCACCGGCCAACTTACGGCTCTGTATCTGTTTGCGCTGTACCTGGCGCAGGTCCGTGGCACCATGACGCCCGAACAGGCGAAAGCCGCGGTCCAGGAACTTACTCACATTCCCGGCAAGCTGGAACAGATTCTCACCCACGACGAGACCTGCGACGAACTCGCAAAAACTTACGTGCGCGCGCAAGATTTCCTTTTTCTGGGACGCGGCATCCACTATCCGATCGCTCTCGAAGGAGCGCTCAAGCTCAAGGAAATCTCCTACATCCACGCCGAAGGCTATCCCGCCGGAGAGATGAAGCACGGACCAAACGCCTTGATCGACGAGAATCTTCCGGTCGTCATCATCGCGACGCGCGACGTAAACAGCCCGCAGTCGATGATTCGCTACGAGAAAACCATGTCGAACCTGAAAGAAGTGAAGGCGCGTTCAGGGATCGTCATCGCGTTGGCAACAGCCGGCGACAAAGAGATCACTGAAGAGGCGGATCACGTCTTATTCGTTCCGCCCGCGCCGGAAGAGCTGTCAGCGATCCTGGAGATCGTGCCTCTGCAATTACTGGCCTATCACATTGCCGTCCGCCGCGGCTGCGATGTGGATCAACCGAGAAATCTGGCGAAATCGGTGACCGTAGAGTAGCAGCGCCAACCTTTCGGCCGTGGAAAACACCGGTGAGCGCCATGGTCGTTGTCTGTTCTGCGACGAACAGCGTTTGCATCCTCGTCCGCTGAACATCATCTACTTCGGTAATGGCTCAGTTTCAAACCTTCTCGGCGCAATTGTTGCGCGCGGTTCCTCTATCAGAATTTACCAAGCACTTGGAACTCGAAGTGACTGGCGTTCCCCGCTTCGGTTTCGTGCCCGGCCAATGGCTCTCAGTGAAAGCGAACACTCCCGACGGCGAAGAAATCACCCGCGCCTACTCGATCGCCTCGCCGCCCTCCGAAAACGGACAATTCGCCTTCTGCCTGAACCGCGTGCAGGATGGATTCATGTCCAACCACCTCTGCGAACTTGCGGAAGGATCAGAGATCACGTTTCAGGGCCCGTTCGGCGACTTCATCCTGCGTCCGCCACTGCGCGACACGGTCTTTATCGCCACCGGAACCGGCATCGCCCCGTTCCGCTCCATGCTGCACTGGCTTCTCGCGAATCCTGAGCGCCACCAGGACCGCGAATTCCACCTGCTCTTCGGCGCGCGCACGAAACAGGACCTTTATTATCGTGAGGAGTTCGAGCAACTGGCCGTCGAGCACTCGAACTTTCATTTCATGCCCACGCTAAGCCGCGCTGATGACCACTGGAATGGCCTGCGCGGATACGTCCAGCAGCACCTGGGCGAGATCGTCGGCATGCGTACCGACATGCACGCCTACATTTGCGGACTGGACAAGATGGTAAAGGCAAACCGTGAATTGCTGAAGAGTCTAGGATGGGATCGAACCTCGATCCGCTACGAAAAGTATGACTGAAACCGTAGAATGGTTGCCGGTCCAGCAACCGGCAGCGCCAAACGGTTTGCATCAGGGCATGCCTTCAGGCATGCCGCAACATTATCCTGAATGACGCGCCTTCAGGCGCCGAGGGAGACTCTAAGTGTACGTCGCCGACAGCAAGCGTTACGACTCCATGCAATATCGCCGCTCCGGACGCAGCGGCATCAAACTCCCCTCCATTTCCCTCGGGCTCTGGCACAATTTCGGAGGCGTCGACAGTTTCGAAAACTCGCGTGCGATGCTGCGCCGCGCCTTCGATCTCGGCATCACCCACTTCGACCTCGCCAACAATTACGGGCCACCCTACGGATCAGCGGAAGAAGCCTTCGGGCAGATCCTGAAAAAAGACTTTCTCCCCTATCGCGACGAACTGATCATCTCAACCAAAGCCGGATGGGATATGTGGCCCGGTCCCTACGGCAATCTCGGCTCGCGCAAGAACTTGCTGGCCAGCCTTGATCAAAGCCTGCACCGCATGGGCCTGAAGTACGTCGACATCTTCTACCATCATCGTCCCGACCCCGATACTCCCATGGAAGAATCGATGGGAGCGCTCGACACCGCGGTGCGCTCCGGACGCGCTCTCTACGCCGGCATCTCCGCCTACAACGCCAAGCAAACGGCCGAGGCGGTAAAAATCCTGCGCGATCTGGGAACGCCCTGCCTGATTCATCAGCCGAAGTATTCGATGTTCGTACGCGACCCCGAGCAGGGATTGCTCGACGTGCTGGAGAAAGAAGGCGTGGGCTCGATCGTATTCAGCCCGCTCGCGCAAGGACTGCTGTCGGATCGCTACCTGCACGGAATTCCCAGCGACTCGCGAGCCGCTCGCGATTTTTTCCTGAAGAAGAAAGACATCGGAGAAGACAAGCTGGCAAAGATCCGCGCCCTGAACGAAATCGCCGCACAGCGCGGCCAGACACTCGCGGAAATGGCCGTGGCGTGGGTGCTCCGCGATCCGCGCGTCACCAGCGCTCTGGTCGGCACCAGCAAAGTGTCACAGGTTGATGACAACGTATCCGCGCTGAAAAACCTGAAATTCTCCGCAGACGAGTTGGGCAAGATCGACGGCGTTCTTGCCGGCAAACAAGCGGCATGAAGCCTGACAAGATGAAAACGACGAAAGATGTTGTCCGCTGCAGTTGGGCGACGAATGATCTCTCCATTCTCTACCACGACCGCGAATGGGGAGTGCCGCAGCACGACGATCGCGTGCTGTTCGAGTTCCTGATTCTCGAAGGTGCGCAAGCTGGCCTGAGTTGGGACACGATTCTCCGCAAGCGCGAAAACTATCGTGCCGCGTTCGATGGCTTCGACCCAGAGAAAATCGCCCGCTACGATCGCCGAAAAGTACAGCAACTGCTTCGAAACGACGGGATCATTCGCAACCGGCTGAAGGTAGCGTCGGCGATTCAGAACGCCAAAGTGTTTCTTGCCGTGCAGAAGGAACACAGTTCGTTTGATCGTTACATCTGGCAGTTCGTCGGCGGCAAGCCGCGGCTGAACGCCTGGAAACTAGGCAAGCGTCTCCCGGCCAGCACGCCGGAATCGGACGCGATGAGCAAAGACCTCAAGAAGCGCGGCTTCAACTTCGTCGGCTCGACCATCTGCTACGCCTTCATGCAAGCCATGGGACTGGTCAACGATCACGCGGTCGAATGCTTCCGGTATCCGCGATAGTCAGGGATTCAAAACCAGTGAGTGCGCGCGTCGCTGTTTCCCGATCCCACTCACAATCAGGAACACCAGCCCCGCAATGTTGACCCAGGCAAACCAGTTTCCCCAGCGCGCATACAGAGTGTCATCGTGACGCACCGGCACGGCGGCAACCAGAGATGCAAAAGGCGCGGAATTCGTCTCACGTTCAGCGAGCACGCGGCCGCGATCGTCAGTAACGGTCATTATTCCCTGCTTCGGAGCCCGCGCAATACTGAAGCCACTCTCCACTCCGCGCAGAATGGCCATGCGTCCATGGAGCCATCCGTCAAGATTGAAGTCCCATGCGGGAACCAGCAGCAGACCCGTGCCGTCCCTGCCGTAGTCGCGGCTCAGCGCGGGGAAGTCCATATCTTTGCAGATGGTCATTCCCCACCGGCCCGACGGTTCCTTCCATTCTGTTTGCTCCGTTCCAACAGTGAGGGGCGATTCAAACGGAGGCAGCATGTGATGCTTTTCGTAAGTGCGAATCCGCCCATCTGGCAGATACATGCGCGCCTCGTTCCATCTCGCATTAGTGGTTGGGTGAATCACGCCGACGACGATACTCGCGCCGGTTTTCGCCGCGACCGCGGTAAACAGTGGATCGACTTCCGGTAGCTCCGAATCCGGAAGGACCGCGATCTTCTCCGGAATAATGACGACGTTGGCGCCTTGAGCCGCAACTTTTTCCGCCTCCACCGCGTATTGATGCATCAGGCGCAAAGTGTCATTGTGTTCCTCGGTCAGAATGTTCTGCGGCAGATCGGACGCCAGCAGCCCCACTTCTACAGTTTGTGCCGCGGGGGCAGAAAGCAAACGCCAGCCGCCATAACCGAGCACTGCCGCAAAGGTCAAAGCGACGGCGATGGCCAAGCCGCGTTTCTCTCCCCGATCCACATTGCCACTCCATAACACGCTTACGGTGGAAGCAAACAGGAAGAGGCAGAAGCTGATTCCCCAGATCCCCGTCACCGACGCCAACTGCAGGATGGGCAGGAAATTCATCTGGCTGTAGCTGATGTTTCCCGCCGTACCGTGGATCGAAGTACTCTCGCCCAGGAACTCACAAAATACCCAGAAGCAGGGAAACACCAGAGCCGCGCGCCACGCAGATCTCTGTAGAAGCCAGCGATAGATCAGGACATTGGCGCCAAAAAGCAAAGCGGGCAACCAGACAATCAGAAGGACAATCCCGGTTGGCATGCCGAGCACGCCGTGGAAGTAATGCCACTGGTTGAAGCCGCAGGCCGACCACGCGAGCAGGGCGACCGCAAATGCCATCTTGCGTGAAACCCGGGGAGCCAGCAGCAGCACGGGTATGGGAGCAATCCAGGTCAGCATCCATAGAGGATGCAGACCTGTCCCGAAAAACAAAGCGGCAAACGACACAATCAGAGCAACCAACGCTGGACGCCAGGTATTGCGCATCGAGTCCACCGATTATTCTCCCCGAGGAGTACTACGCGCAGAAGGCCGAAATAGTTTCGCCCGAGCCCTGCTCAAGGCCAATCAGTCGCTTGCGCTGTTTCCCCCATCTCATATGCCGTATCATAAAGAGTTTTCACCAAAGACGAGCAGAGCCAATGCAAGTCCACAGCGAAGAGCCAAGAGCTAAGAGCCGATTCAAATGCTAATCTTCCGCAAGCCGCTACCGAACGTCGAACACCCTGAAATGCCCGCTGATGTCGTTATCGTCGGCGGCGGCCCCGCGGGCATGGCCTGCGCGCTGCGGCTTTCGCAGTTGATCGACGATCACAACAATCGCCATCCCGAAGCCCCGATCAGCAAAGAAAACATCTACGTGCTTGAGAAAGCGCGCGAAGCCGGACAGCACTGTCTCTCTGGAGCGCTGCTCGACCCGCGTTCCATGAAGGAACTGCTGCCCGGGTTCGAAAGCGAAGCACCCCTCGACGCGACGGTCCACAAGGAAGGCGTTTACTTCCTGACGCGCACCGGCCATTACAAGCTCCCCATGACTCCACCTGCCATGCGCGATCACGGCAACTATGTGATCTCCATCAACCGTTTTGTGAAGTGGATGGCCAGCAAGGTTGAGGAGGCGGGCATCACAATCTTCTCCGGCTTCGCAGGATCCGAACTACTGCACGAAGGCGATCGTGTCATTGGAGTACGCACCGACGACAAGGGCGTCGACAAACAGAACCAGCAAAAATCAAACTTTGAGCCGGGCTATGACGTCAAGGCGAAAGTCGTCGTGCTCGCCGAAGGCACTCGTGGATCGCTCACCAAGCAACTCATCCAGAAATTTGACTTGATGAAAGACCGCAACCCCCAGACCTACGGTGTCGGCGTGAAGGAGTTATGGGAGGTCCCCGCTGGCCGCATTCAGTCAGGCGAAGTCATCTATACGATGGGCTACCCGCTCACCACGAAAGAATACGGAGGCGCCTGGATTTACGGCTCTCCCGGTTCGGGCTCGAAAGACAACATCGTGTCTCTAGGATTCGTCACCGGACTTGATTACCAGGATTCCCGCCTCGACCCGCACCACGTGCTGCAAACCTTCAAGCAGCATCCTTTGATCGCCAAGCTGCTCGCCGGCGGCAAAATGATTCGCTATGGCGCCAAATCCCTTCCCTACGGCGGATGGTGGTCGCTGCCGCCGCTTGGTGGAGACGGCTGGATGGTGATCGGCGACTCCGCCGGCTTCCTGAACTCCGCGCGATTGAAAGGAATCCATCTCGCCATCAAGAGCGGCATGCTCGCAGCCGAGACCGCATTCGAAGCACTGATCAAGAACGACTCGTCAGCCGCGACCCTCAGCAAGTTTCAGCGGAGCGTCGAGACCAGCTGGATCCACGACGAGCTGTGGCCGGTCCGCAACTTCCATCAGGGATTCAAGAACGGAATGCTCGCGGGTATGTTCAACACCGGTATGCAGGAGATTTTCCCCGGCGGCCTGCGCAATCGTGTGCCGTCTCACGCGGGCTATGAGAACTTGCAACCCGTGGCCAAGCTCCCCGCCGACGGCGGCCCGGAAGCGAACCTGCTCGGACCAGCAAAAGGCGACGGCAAGCTCACCTTCGACAAGCTCACCGACCTCTACTATTCCGGAACAAAGCACGAGGAAGATCAGCCAGCCCACCTGCTGATTCAGGATACGAATATCTGCAATGATCGCTGTGTGAAAGAATTCGGCAGCCCCTGCCAGAACTTCTGCCCCGCGAATGTCTACGAGATGCTGGACGACGCGTCCGCACCCAACGGCAAGCGCATCAGCCTGAATCCTGCGAACTGTGTCCACTGCAAAACCTGCGATATTCAGGACCCCTACCAGATCATCACCTGGGTCCCTCCCGAGGGCGGCGGCGGGCCGAATTACGAAGGAATGTAGAGGAAACGACTGGAAATAGCCGATCCGCGGCCCTCGGCTGCCCGACTGGTTGCCGTCCCCAACTGCGGTATATACTTCTCCCGATACTTTGCAGGTACCCGGCGATGACCGGGCACGGCGCATCTTAATCGTTTATATCGCTCCGTGAATAGAACGCTGGCACCGGGTTTTCATTCATTGACCCGGACAGACTGGCGGGGGCAGGAACCGCTCATGCGACGCCTTCCCCGAGAGAGGTCTTACCCGTGGACGTCCTGCTGATACGTTTCTTCTTTATTCTCATCGTAGGTGTGATCTGCGTCGTCATCCGCCCGTTTCACCTCGAACTCCTTTGGGATGCTGGCGTTGGAGTACTGATCGGCATCGCCATCGTTGTATTCGAGTGGCGTCTGCGGGCCATGAGCCTGAAGCGGCTGATTGGAGCCGCAATCGGCAGCGTGCTTGGCATCTTCGGCGCCTATCTTTTTGCGCTCGTCATCCGCAACAGTATCCCTGCCAGCCCTACCCAGAGCTTCCTGCAGATCATGGTCATGATGATCATGGCCTATGTCGGATTGGCCGTCGGCGCCAATAAGGGCGACCTGCTCAACCTCGCAGCGCTCGGCGGAATTTTCGGCGGCGAGAAATCAGGCAAGAAGGTCTACAAGATCCTCGATACCAGCGTCATTATTGACGGTCGCATTGCCGACATCGCCGAAACTGGATTCCTCGACGGCCTGATTGTCATCCCGCAGTTCGTGCTCCGTGAACTGCAACTGGTAGCCGACTCCGCCGATTCGCTCAAACGCAATCGCGGACGCCGCGGCCTCGACATCCTTCAACGTCTGCAGAAGACAGCCTCGGTGCAGATCCAGATCGTGGAAGACGACTTCCCCAGCGTGCGTGAAGTCGACATGAAATTGATCGAACTGGCCAAGCTCTACGAGGGCAAGATCATCACCAACGATTTCAACCTCAACAAAGTCGCCCAGTTGCAGGGCGTAGCCGTGCTCAATATCAATGAACTGGCCAACTCGCTCAAACCCATCGTCCTGCCCGGCGAAATCATGCGGGTCTTCATCCTGAAAGAAGGAAAAGAGTACAACCAGGGCGTGGCCTATCTCGATGACGGAACCATGGTGGTCGTCGACAACGCACGTAAGATGATCGGCAAGACAATCGACATTTCTGTGACCTCGGTCCTGCAAACCACCGCCGGCAAGATGATCTTCGGCAAATGGGATGAGCGCGCGAGTGGTCGTCACGATTCGAAGGCAGTATCACCACCTCCGTTGAGCGCACCAGTGAGTGCGCCATTGAGTTCGCCAATCGGCCCTGTGAGCAACAGCTCGCCCTCCGACCCGGCAAAAAAGCAAGCGCCAGCAACCGCCGACCGCGCCGCGGACTAGCAGGCTGCTGTCGCAACAAACCTGTACTATACTGATCGCCCCTATGAAGGTGTTTGTCATTGTTCCCGCGGCCGGATTGGGCACGCGCATGGCGTTGCCCTCGACCGCCAAGTCCAAGAAACAATCTCCGAGCAAGCAGTTCAAAGAACTCGGCGGAGTGCCCATCCTCGTCCGCACGCTCCGCAAGTTCGCGGCCACACCAGCCGTTTACGAGATCATCGTCGCTCTGCGCCACGACGAAATTAGCGGATTCCGCACCCAGATCGAAAAGCAGTTCCCGGAAATACTGAGCAAGCGCCTGCAGATGGTCGAGGGCGGTGAGCATCGTCAGGACTCGGTCGCCAGCGCCCTAGCCCACACCGCTGCCGATCCGGAAGATATCGTTCTTGTCCACGACGCGGTTCGTCCGTTTGTGACGCCCGAGATTATCGCCAGCGTGGTCCAGGCCGCGCACCGGCACGGAGCAGCCATCGCCGGCTGGCCGGCCGTCGATACGGTCAAGCAGGTGGAACGCACCGCGGATGGCGCGATCATCAAGGCCACCATCCCGCGCGCGGGAGTAGTGATGGCCCAGACCCCGCAAGGCTTTCGCTATAACATCCTGAAGAAGGCCTTCGACGAGGCGGTCAAAGACGGATTTCTCGGCACCGACGAAGCATCTCTGATCGAGCGCGCCGGTTTGCCAGTGGAAGTCGTGATGGGCTCTCCGAGAAATATTAAGATTACGACTCCAGCCGACATGGAACTGGCCGAGTTCTATCTGCAGCACGAAGGCGGGAACAAAATTTGAAACCTGAAATGCGCATCGGCTACGGTTGGGACTCGCACGAATTCAAGCCCGGCATCCCACTGAAAATCGGCGGCCTGACTCTGCCCCACGATAAAGGCCTGGGAGGCCACTCGGACGGCGACGTCCTGCTGCACGCGATCACTGATGCACTCCTCGGCGCGATTGCGGGTCCCGATATCGGATCGCTATTTCCACCCTCCGATCCGCAGTGGAAAAATGCCGACTCTGTTGTGTTCCTGCGCGAGGCACTCAAGCGCGTCAAAGCCGCTGGCTACGAACTTGTGAATCTCGATTCCACGCTAATCTTGTCCACGCCGAAGATCGGACCCAGCGCCGACAAAATTCGCCTCCACGTCGCCGAAGTCTGCGGTATTCCCCCGGACTGCGTCGGTATCAAAGCCAAAACTCCCGAAGGCCTGGGAACTGACAACACGGCGATCGCGAATGTGGCAGTGTTGCTTAGGCGAAGCTGAATTTGAGCCCTTTCCGCTGGTTGGGGGTACCCCCCCCCTCAAATCCGGTCTTTTAAAGTCAAAGACTTAGCGCCAGGTCTTTGAGAAATAAGGACTTGCGGGTAAAGTATTTCAAATTCAATGACTTAGCAGTTGCCCCGATCTCTTGCCGCTCAGCGACCGGGAGGCAGGCAGCGCTGCGCTCATGGGGTCGGCCTTGGATTCAGTTGTCAGAGAACTAGACCTAAGACGCGATTACGCCTCCTTCTATAGTGGGACTTGGCGGGCTTCCGTCAAGACCTCGAAAGTAGGTAGGGTGAGTCGACGACGCGATCGCCAGCGGGAACTGATTTCAACAACTACAACGGATCGCGTAAAAGCGGCTCAGAACTCCAGCCGGGCCTGAAAGGCGATCATGCGCGGACTGCTATCCCCGCCCAACCCGACGCCCAGCAAACCGGTCGGTGGAGAAGTTGCATATGCGAGCGTGCCAAATCCCGCCTGTGTGGAAGGATTACCGGGAATTCCAGCTTGGACCATGCTAGGCAGGCCGAAATTTGGATGATTGAAGACGTTGAAGAACTGACCCTCAAACCGCAACTTCACATGCTCGGTAAGGAGAAACCACTTCGTCAAATAGAAATCACTCCAGAGAAAATCGGGACCGCGAAGAGCATTGCGTCCGAGGTTTCCGAATTGGCAATGCTGCGGGCTGTCGCCGCCATTGCATTGCCCGGTACTCGGATCAACGGCCGAGACGAACGCGTCGGGATTGAGCCACTGGACTGTTCCCGGCGGGTGACGCCCGGAATCGGATGATGCTCATACAGAGGAACGCCCGGAACGGCACTGGCGAACTGCGGTCCGCTGCCCTGCACGATCCCATGTCCACCCGCTGAATAGGGTGTGCTCAGCACCGAGAACGGAACTCCACTGTGCCAAAACATGGTTCCAGAAATCTGCCACCCATTCAGCGCGTAGCCCAGGGAGTGACTGCGCACTTTAATCGGCAACTGATAGACATACTGCGCATTGAGATTGTGTCGGATGTCGTAGTCGCACGGGCCATAATCGCGGGTCAGATTTCCCGGCAACGGGGAAAGAATCCCTCCCGCAGAGAACGAAAGAAATCCTCCGTTCGAGACCGTATCCATGCAACGGCTCCAAGTGTAATTGAGCTGTCCTTGCAAGCCGTGACCTAGCCGCTTCATCGCCGTTAGTTGGAGACCGTTGTAGTGGCTGTTCGCGCCGGTGGAGAACTGTGTCACCGCGGCGAATCGTGCATCCGTCGGCTGCTGGTATGGGAAGGGCGCAAAACAGCCTTGGCAAACGGTTTGGTAACCGTTGACTTGGGTTGAGTACGGCTGGTTCACGGCCCGCGTGCCCACGTATTGCGCCTGCAAGCTAGCCGTTGTTCCGAATTGGTGTTCAAAGCCCAGACTCCACTCCATGAAGTAGGGCGCGTGGAGTTTGCCAGTCGGGACGGCCGTGATCGCAACCGGCGGAAGAGATGGCTGGCCCTGGGGAAATCCCGAAGTAAAAGTCTGATTCGCAGAAACGATTGCGCCGACTGCGCTGTCGGGCGCTTCCGGTGCGATGGCTGTCCCGCCCACGGTGCCCAGCACTCCTCCCTGAAACGTCTTGTCGTAGGGCGGATTGGTGCCGATAAGATCGGCAACCGTGCCCGGCAAGATATCACTGAAAATTCCGAAGCCTGTGCGGAGCACGGATTTCGGCTCAAACTGCCACGCCATCGCCATCCGCGGTTGCAGAATGGCCAGTGGAGTAGACGAGAACAAATTTCCGAGATGCGTTTGAATCACGGTGTTCAACAGTTGGTCATCATGCGGTATGGAACTGAAGGAGCCACGAAGACGAGCGACGTGATCATGAGGATTCCGTGGATTGGAATTGAATGTGTCGCGCACCCCGAACGTCCAGGTCAGTGTGCGAGTCACCTTCCAGGTGTCCTGCGCGTAGACATCGAGATTCAGAAAGTTGAAAGGTTCATTCGCGTTCGAAGGGAATGTCTCCGACGCGGTATTCGCCACTCCATCGAGATATTGCTGCAAGTTCGCGTAGGTCACGGTGGGAACCGTGCCTTCTCCAAAGTCGTAGTCGTTCAGGCGGAAGATGCGCGTATTCGTTCCGACTCGCAGTTCGTGAGCGCCGCGGCTCCAGGCAAGGTTGTCATTGATAAAGAACCGGGCTGCGCGCCTGCCTTGAATCCAGGTGTTATCCAGCCCTCCGATGGGCGTAAAGGCATTTGCCCCGGTGCCCTGTAATACCATGGGGAATGCGGAAAGCGTCTTCGGAAGACTAGTGGGCCCAAACAAGCTTTCGTACCACGAGAATGCGGGATTGAAGTAGTTCACCAGGTTCTGCGAGAAGACGTGCGTGTGTCCTGCTGCGAAGGAATACAGAGGCTGCGGAGAGACCGCGTCAAACAAAGAATTGATTGGGTCCGTGTAGGCAGCTTGTACACCGGTATCTACCTGAAAGCGAATCCAAGCCGTATCTTTCTCGTTGATGTTGTAGTCAAGGCGGACGGTCTGTACCTGCTCGTGGTCGTCGCTCGAGTGCGAGACGCTCTGCCGGTTGGCGCAACCATCCCCGGCGACGCCGAGCGGGCAACCAAGTATCACCATGGGTGTGCCGCTGGTATTTCCATAGAGGGAGAACATTTGTTGATAGAACAAGCAATTCTTATTCGACGGGACCCCGCAGCCGCTTGTTTGACCGGATAGTTGCTGCAAGACATATTGTTGAAATAACGGGGTGGGAACAATCGTGGGTGTGACAATCGGCAGTGCGATTCGCACCCATTCGCTGTCGAAGAAAAAGAAGACCTTGTCGTGCGCAATCGGGCCGCCCACACTGCCGCCAAAATGATTTACGGTCGCCCGGGCTTGTGATTTCCCGGCGTCGCATTCGTGAAGTAGTCCGTAGCATTAAGCAGCGAGCCGTTCCACAGTTCATAGAGATTTCCGTGAAACTGATTCGTACCAGACTTGGTGACGTAGTTGATTTGGGATGCTCCATACCGGCCTTGATCCACGGAATAGGAGAGGGTGTTGACGGTCACTTCCGAGATCGAATTCAACCCCAGAACGAGATTGGTAGAAAGGCCGCTGTTGAGATTGGTGAGCGGGTCGTTCGTTTCCAAACCGTCAACGATGTACCCGTTGGACAGGGCGGGGAGACCGTTGAATTCCACGTTGCCATACCCGTTGGTCCCCCCCACGAAGTCGTTACCGCTGCCCGCCGTGTTGATGAGGGCTCCAGGAGCAAACTGTAAAGGGTAGGTGAGATCACCGCCTGGGTTTGGCAGATCCTCCAGGGCCGGAGCATTCAAAGTGGTGGATGTGTTGGCGTCTTCCAGGTTGATGAGTGGAGCCTCACTGCTGACTTCAACCGCCTCGTTGGACCGTTCCACCTTAAGCGTGAAATCCACCGTTTGTTTTTGGCCCAAGCCCGAAACGACATTGTCATTTTGCCGCGGCTCGAATCCCTGCGCTTCTGCTCTGATCGAGTAGGTGCCGGGCTTCAACTGGGGGAAATTGAAGCGGCCTGCATCGTCCGTTCTAGCACTCCGCTTCAGCCCCGTTTCGCGATTGCTGACGGTTACTGTGGCGCCGGCGATGACCGCATGGCTGGAGTCCGTGACCTTCCCAAGAATGGCGCTGGTGGTTTCGCCTTGGGCCCACGCAGCGATCGGTACGACTGAAACCGCAGTAATAGCAAAGAAAATGAACCGGGCGAGACGGGCAATCTGCTTGGAACTTAATCTCACTGCATAACCTTCCAGGATCGCAGGGTTGGCGTAAGGGCCAGGCCTTGTCCTGGAATCAAGATACACTACGATATGTTAATTATGATAAACAATTGCGAGAATATTATGCTTTAGAAACCCAGATCCTCTCTGCCGCCGCTGTGCCCAGCCGGATCTGGCGCTGATCCAGCGATACGGAAACTGTCCCATCGTAATTTCGGCCTTCCACCGCGACCCGAGTCCCGGGGCGGAGTCCTTCTTTGTCGAGGAATTCCAACAGCTTGCGGTCGCGCTCGTACACACTGGCAATCGTATACTTGCAACCTGGCTCCCCCTCGCTGAGCAGATGCATTCCCCTCTTGCGGCGCTCTGCCGGACTGCGCAAAGCCAGCCCATTTCCGTGCGGGCAGGTGTCCCGGTGTCCCAGTTTCCCGATCAGCCTCTTCTCAAAAGCCGGGGACACGGCGTGTTCCAGTCTTTCAGCTTCATCATGGATCTCGTACCAGGGCATGCCGAAGATCTCGGACAGCATCCGCTCGATCAGGTGGTGGCGAATCATGGTGCGTTCCGCTACTTCGCGTCCTTGCGGGGTGAGCCGAACGCGCCCTTCCTTGGTAACACCTACGAGCCTGTCTTTTGTGAGGCGCTTCAGGGCAAACGTTACCGCAGGTCGGGTCACCGATAGCCAATGCGCGAGGGTGGCCGGAATGACCGCCTGACCCTCGGCTTCCGCTTCCGCGATGGCTTTCAGATAGTCCTCTTTTGAGATCGTAATCATTGTGCCGTTAGGGGCCTCTCCGAGTGCGTGCAGTTTAACACTCGTCGACATTCCAGATCAGAGCGGTCTGTGGGAGGTTGGTCGCCGAAGAGAGGCTATTCGGTTGTTGTTGAAATATCTCAATCACACTTCATTGACCTGCAACCAAAGGGTTTTGATCAAGCTTCGCTAGGAGCGCCATCTTCCAGAACTGAGGGCAGCGATCCACTCTCGGTAGAGCAGCGCTTCCTCCCTTAGTTTCGTGGCCTCGGAATCGGGCTCACATTTTGCCTTCTCTTCACAGGCCGCTGCTTTCTTTTGAAGCTCCTCTATCGTCGCTCCGGCAGGTACCAGTTTCATGGCGATGCGGCCATTCTACGAGGAACTGCGTCAGTTGGCGTAGCATCGCATTACGCTCAGGACCGCCTACTTGTTCCCGTTTTATTTTGTGGATGGGGTCCGTTAGTGGCCCATCCCCTCGCGCTCGTCATGCTTCTCACGCGCCGCGTGGAGAAAGCTCCGGAAAATTGCTTTGGCGGAGTGCGCGACTTCGGCTCCATCCTTCACGCTTCGCTCGGGATGCCACTGCACCGCCAGCACGAAATGCCGGGGATGGGTACCTTCAAGAGCTTCTATGACGCCGTCTTCGGTCGACCGCGCCACCACGCGCAAACCTTCTCCCACCTCGTCCGCCGATTGGTGATGCGAAGAGTTCACGGCCAGCGTTTTTTCTGACCCGACAATCGTGGACAGCAGCGATCCCGGTACTACCTCTACCGTGTGGGCGTTCGGCACCGTCCGTCCCGCGCTGTGGTTGATCGTCGACTCGATGTGCTGAACCAACGACCCAGACCGGAACACATTCAACGACTGGAGGCCATAGCAAATGCCTAACACCGGTTTATGCAGGTGGTAAGCGTCCCGCAGCAGCAATTCATCAGTGGCGTCCCGCTTCGGGTCAGCGCCAGCCGTCTTCGCGTGCCGATCGGCCCCATACTTCCGCGGGTTGATATCCGCGCGGCTGCCCGGCAACAAAACCGCGTCACAGTTCTCGATCTGCTTGTGCAATTCATCGGGAGACAGATCCAATTCGATTCGCACCGGCTCCCCGCCGGCAATGCGAACCGCATCTTCATACTGCGGAATGGCGAGATCGGAATATGTCCGATCCTCGGAATGTGGCATCGGGATGGCAATCCGCGGCTTGTGGCTCTTTGCTTCGCTCATGCTCAACTCGCTCGCTCGATGCCGGCGGCCTTCCGCTGCCGGTAGTTCCGAATCTCCATCCCCAAGGACAGGAAAAGCACGATGGCGCCGACCGTGACCGCGAACGGAAACGCGATGTGGCGGTAGGCGAACGCCAGATCAGGAGCGATGTGCTTGATCTGAGAATAAATCACGGTCCCCATAATGCTGAGCAGGAGAGCAATCGCAAACGACATCAGGGTAAACAGAAACGTCATGGCGAAAATGCGTGCCGGAATCCCGATCCAGCGCGGCCCGGCCGTGTCCGCTTTTTCCATAGTATTAGGCTACACCATGGGTGAAACAGGTTTCAAGGTTTCAGAGTTTCAAGGTTTCAATACCCAATCCTGAACAGCTTCACGAGGCGCTCCAAGCCGTCACTTTGCGCCCATACGCTACAATACCCCCATGTCGCAAACCGTCTCGGCGATCACGCATAGCCCTGCGGAGATCGTGCAGAACAGCCCGGTTTCACAGGCCGCGAACGGCATCTGCTATGCCCGCTCGGGCGAAATTGCCCTTGCCGATAACGACCTCGAACGGATGATTGCGGCCGTGCCCGTCTCCGTTGCCGCTGCTCTCAGCCGCAAGGCGTACTACTTCGTGCCACTCACCGTAACCCAGGGCGATGAGACCGTCATCGCCGACCGTTACGACGTCGCTCTCAGCGACAATGCGGTTTGCCATCGCAACCTCAATCTGGGGGATGCGCAGTGCGTTTTCATCTCCACGCGCCTCATGGACGACAAATTTTCCGTGGCCTTTGAGTTCTACATCAATGTGGGTCACGCGCTGGTCGAGCGCGCCGGAGTGTCTCAGACTTTCGCTGATTTGGCCTGGCAGCAAGTGGAATCTGGGGTGCGGGGGGAAACTTCGCTTGACGCCTGGGAGGCGCGCAAGTTCGCCACGGCTCACGGTCCCGATGCGGAAAAATATAAGAACGACTACCTTGCCGCCAGCTTCGCAGACTCCATTTCCATCTACTTGCTGTCGCTATACCTGGATGTCGACTACCACGACCTGCGCGAGCGCGACTACCCGCTGCTGGCTCCCATACCGATGGCGGAACGGTTGCGCAAAATCGCCGAAATATTTCCGCCCAACCCAGGATTCGAATTCAACATCTACTACCGGCGGCGCACGTAATCCGAGTCGTGGGGCGCTGACCTGCTTTGTCCGCGAAAACCGCTGCTGGATGGGTGCGTAGCAAGACGATGCAGGGGCCGGGTGTGGGTCCGGCCCCTGTTCCCCGAACTCTCCAACGTCATTTCGGAGGAGTAAGCCCCGTGTAGTCGCCTACGACCTTGGCGTCATATGGCGCGTTGAGTTCGTTGAAGCCGGTTCCGGCAACCCCGATTTGTCCCTGGCTGAAAACGATGTTTCCGGAAGGGTCCACTTCAATGACCTGATCGTTGAATTGATCGCTGATCAGGGTGTTGCCGTTGCTCAACCGAACCGCTCGCGTCGGGGCCGGCGATGCGACGCTTCCCGTCCGCGTGTTGGTCACATACTGCCAAGCCACTTGGCCTGTGGACGTTACCTCTAGAATTCGATTGTTGTTGGAATCGGTGATCAGGGTGTTGCCGTTCGGCAAGCGACTGGCAAATGCCGCGCCGTTGAGCTTCGAACTCGTGGGAGATCCGTAATGCCACGCGATTCGATGCGTGCGCGTGACTTCGATGACACGGTTGTTGCTTTCGTCGGAGATCAGGATGTCCCCGTTGTCCAGCAACTCGGCGCTGTTGGGATTGTTCAGATGGTTGAAAGTGGATCCCGAAACTCCGGTGGCTCCCTGTTGCCAGACGATTTGCTTCTGACGGTTCACTTCAATCACTCGCTGGTTGCCCTGGTCCGTGATCAGGATGTCTCCGTTCGGCAGATAGGTGTTTTGCACTGGAGTATTCAGTTGGTTCCATCCCGAACCGGTTACACCCGCCGTTCCGTACTGCCACACGATGTGTCCCACATTGTTGATCAACATCACGCGGTTATCCGCACAGCCGTTTGGGCAGTTCGGCTCGCCTCCCGGAGGCGCACCCGTGCCAGCAACCAGATTGACCTCGCCAATACGCTGAAAATCATTGGGAGCGACGACCGAAGTCGGGCCGGCGACCGACGAACCGTCACCAAACGACCAGATGATTTCGTTGGTTTGCGGATTCACTTCCAGAACCCGGTTATTGAACTGATCGGCGATCAGAATGTTGCCCTTCTTGTTGTAGTAATCACCCGCCGACGCAAAGGCCGCGAAGACCAACAGCAGCGCCGCGCTGAAAACAATCTTGATCGGACTTTTCATGGAATCCTCCATTACCGAGCAGGCCTCTGCTTCGGAGCACGAATCTGAGAGCAGCTGGCTTTCCAGAAACCCCGCCTACCCAGCAGAAAATCTAGTTTGCGGCGCGGAGTGAGTTGTCAGAAATCTGTCACTTTCTTGTCAAATCCATGAGGAGAAGCGGCCGCGGACGGGGGCCGAGAGCCCAGCCCGCCGTGAATCCTCAGTGCGGGTACACGCTTTCGTACCTCCGTGCCCTTGGCGGTCTGCAAGCTTACAGCTTATTCTGAATGTGGTGGGAAAGAGAAAGGCTCAGGTTCCGTTTTGCAAATGATTTCGCTTGGTTATTCCACGCTGGCGCTAGCCGCGATTGGCATCGCCGTTGCCAGCTATGTGCTGCTGCGCCGCAAACCCAAGACGGCAGACGAAACCGAGCGCGAGCGCCGCCACTGGCTGAATGGTGTTGGCCGCATAACCGACGGCACGGTGATTGACGTTCAGGAAATTACGACCGCCGCAAACCGCCCCGCCACCATGTTGATTTACCAATACGACGTCGCCGGAGTCTCCTACGAGGCCTCGCAGGATGTCACCTATCTGCGGCAGTGGATCAACCTGCACTCCTGCCGTTTAGGTCTCCCCACATCCGTGAAATACGATTCGCGGAACCCCGGCAATTCGATGGTGATCGCAGAGGGCTGGATGGGCTTGCGACAGTAGAACGTTTCTCAGCGAAAAGATTCAGAACTTCCCGAGCGCGACACCGACCAAGTAGATCACCTGCACCGCGGCGAGCCCAATCCAGATGCGCTGCCGAATGCGAGAGCGGCGGATGTCACGCAGCAGATCGCCGGCCGTGAGCTCAACGACCGCATCCACACGCTTCTCCACCGGCAAAGCGACCGGCTCCAGATTGATAGGCCGAACCGCGTCGGCCGTCTTTGGTTTGTCGGGATAAAACACCTTCGGAGTGTCGACGACCTCCGACCACAAAGGCAGAAGTATCCATGACTTCGGAATGATGTCGAGAATGGGTTTCGCAGTTACATTGAGGGTGGGCAGAGCTTCGGGAGCGACGCGATCCGCCAGATTCCGCAGCAGCGAGGCCCACCAGAAATGGCTCAGCTGATCCGTGATGAGTTCACCGACGTCGACTGGCCGTGACTCAAGTTCGAGCGCCGGCAATACCTCAGGAGAAAGCACATCGCCAATATTGGTGAATACCGTGCGAAACCAGGGCATGCGCAAACGCTCACCCAAGGCCTGTCCCACATCTACGGGACGGGAAGTCACAATCAGTGGCGGCAACTTCGCCGGCGCCAAGGTGTCGCGCAAATTGCCGACCAGCGACCTCCACAGAGGCTGGGTCAGGCTCGCGGGAGGAAGCAAATCGAGCGAAATCTCTGCCGGCGAGTCTGCGGGCTGAGGTTCGGGATACCACGCTTCGGCAGCGTTTGAGCGAAAAGACATGAATTCAGATGACCCCGGGACGGCTCCAGGTGCCAAAAGCGCACTCCGGACTGCCAATATTGATGTTAGATGCCGCCGGGCGCGCTGTCACGCGCATTTACGCAGATTTACGAGGCGGGCCGACGAGCAAAGATTGGAATATCCGCGATCGCCGGTAGCGTTCAGCGTGACGGAAAGAATATGCTGACTTCTTGCATAAAAATGGGCCGGGTCCACCGGTCCTTCTTTGGTACATGCACTTTGATGCCTTGAGAATGATTTCTCCCTCAAGCACAATCGTTCCAAGGGACTACCCGCAAATGGAGAAGCGAAATTGAGCGACCACGGACAAACGGCCACGGCGGCACAACGGCGTTTGCGGCGCTTTTCCCGTTATCGTTTCGACGTGCGCATCCAGCTGAAGGTCTTCCGCGATGGACAAACGGTCACTTGCTGGGGTCGAACCAGTGAACTCGGCCAGGACGGCATCGGAGCGACCCTCAGCGGCGAGCTTCAGGTTGGCGAAGTCGTTTCGCTGGAATTCCCCATTCCCCTTCCACCCCACCTTCTACAGGTACGTGCCGTGGTCCGTTACAGCGACGGCCTGCGCTGCGGATTCGAGTTCCTCGTCGTCACCGACGAGCAGCGAGAGATGCTGCGCCAGGTCTGCGTTGTGCTCACGAATGCGTCCTGAGCATCCGTCCAACAATCATCATTGCAAGCAGAAAACAGCCTGAAAACAGCTCCGGAAGGCCCGAATTCCGCCATACTTCCCGTCCAAAACGCCATTACCCCGGTAACTACCGACCCGACAACAGTCCCGCTAACATCGCACTAACGCAAGTGCATTCTGGGAAGGGACTGGTATGGGGGAGAAAGTCGCCGCAGCAGCGACTCCGGCCGAGTTGTCTCGTGCGAAAGCGCTGCACGATGTTTTTGGGAACGGGAACTCCCCCACCGCAACCCCAGCCTCGACCACATCGCCCACCAATGGACATGCAAGCGAAGGCGCTCCTTCCCTGGAGAAAGCCTACTTCGAACAACTCCTGGAAAACGCACCAGAAGCAATCAGCATCATCGGCGACGAGCTCAAGATTGTTCGTATCAATGCGGAGTTTACCCGCATGTTCGGTTTCACTGCGGCCGAAGCGGTCGGACAACGGATTGACCATCTGATTGTGCCGCCCGATCGTTACGCCGAGACCGCGTGGATCGCCGAAACCATCAAGTCTCAGAACAAAGTTTCGCTCGAGACCCGCCGCCGAAACAAAGATGGATCATTGGTTGAAGTACTTCTTTCCACCTCGCCTGTAAGTGTCGACGGCAAAAAAGTCGGATCGTACGTTTCTTACCGCGATATCACCGAGCAAAAGCGCACCGAGGAATTGAATGCCGCGTTGTACGCCATCGCAGCGCGCAGCCAATCCGCCGAGGACCTGCAGCAGTTCTTCGCCGCCATTCACACCATCCTCGGGCAGCTGATGAATGCGCGCAATTTCTATATTTCGCTTTATGATCCGCAGTCTCAGTTGCTCAGCTTTCCCTACTTTGTGGATGAAGCAGATTCTGCTCCCACGCCCAAGCGTCTGGGCCGCGGACTGACCGAATACGTACTGCGCTCGGGCGAGCCCTTGCTGGCGACGCCCGCCGTTTTCGATGACCTGGTGCGGCGCGGCGAGGTGGAATTGATTGGCGCTCCATCGCTCGACTGGCTCGGCGTTCCCCTGAAAAGCGGCACAAATTGCATCGGAGCGGCGGTGGTCCAGAGTTACAACGAGAACATCCGCTTCAATGATCGCGACCGGGAGATTCTGAAGTTCGTCTCCCAACAGCTGGCAGCGGCCATCGAGCACAAGCGCTATGAAGAGGCATTACGTCGCTCGGAGGCGCGCTCCCGCTCCCTGATTCTGAGCGCAGCATTCGGAATCTGCCGCTGCACCTTGGGTGGGCGATTTCTGGATGTCAATCCAGCCCTGATCAACATGTTGGGGCACGCAGCAGTCGAAGACCTTCTCAAGCTCAATGCCAGAACTGACGTCTTCGTCCATTCTCAAGAACTGGACCGTCTGACAGAAGATTATCGCCGCACCGGAAGCCTGAATGGCGTCGAGGTCCAGTGGAAACGCAAAGACGGACGCATCATCGTCGTGCGCCTGAGCGGTTGCGCCGCCATCAGCTGCGATGAACCGGAAGAGGTTTTAGAGTTGATCGCCGAAGATATTACCGATCGCCGTCAGCTCGAAGAGCAACTGCGACAGGCGCAAAAGATGGATGCCGTCGGACGCCTGGCCGGCGGCGTCGCTCACGACTTCAACAATCTCTTGATGGTCATTAACGGATACACGGAAGTCTTGCTCGAGCAACTGGAACAGAACAGTGCCATGCACCAAAAAGTGCAGTCCATTCAGCAGGCAGCCGACCGTGCCGCCACCCTCACCCGTCAATTGCTTGCGTTCAGCCGCAAACAACTGCTCGAGCTGAAGGTTGTCGACGTCAACAGCGTGATCGGCGACATGGAACGCCTGCTGCGTCCTCTAATCGGCGAGAACATCGAATTGATCACGCAGCTGTCCCCCGACACGGGTCACACCCGCGCCGACGCCGGGCAACTCGAGCAGGTCATCATGAACCTGGTGGTCAACGCGAAAGATGCCATGCCCGAAGGCGGCAGGCTGATCGTCCAGAGCGCAGACGTCACCGTCCAGCAGAATTTCAGTGAGCACCGCTTCATCCAGCCGGGACGGTACGCCGTAATCTCGGTCGCCGACACTGGACACGGCATGGACAAAGAGACCCAGTCGCGAATCTTCGAGCCATTCTTCACCACCAAAGAAAAAGGGAAAGGCACCGGCCTCGGACTCTCCACCGTCTACGGCATCGTCAAGCAAAGCAACGGTTACGTATTCGCCCAGAGCGCGATCGGAGCGGGCACCACATTCTTTGTCTATCTGCCGCGAGTCGAGGATGCCGCCGAACAATCGAGCCCCGCTAAGACCCAGCCCAATGAGGCAGGAGGCTGCGAAACCGTTTTGCTGGTGGAAGACGAGGAATCCGTGCGCGAATTGGTGCGCGTGACCCTCGCCTCGCGCGGTTACAAGGTCCTCGAAGCCGAGAATGGCGAGTGCGGATTGCTCATTGCGGAAGAATACAAAGAAAACATCGACATCCTGATCACCGACGTTGTGATGCCCGGTATCGGCGGCCGCGAGCTTGCAAAGAAACTTCAGTCGCTGCGGCCCGGCATCTCTATCCTCTTTCTTTCCGGATACACCGAGGATGCCGTCGTCACCCAGGGAGCGCTTGGTCCCACCAATGCATTCCTGCAAAAACCATTCACTCTGCAAAATCTGGCCAAGAAAGTACGCGAAGTGCTGCGCGCACGCTCCGCACCCGCCCCTGAACCCAAGTCCATGGGTAAATCGGCCTCAAACTGACCCTGCCTGCCATTTCGTCTGCATTTCGCCTGTAACTTTTCAATCAGTTTCGGCGTCCTATAGTAAGAAAGTGCTCAGTGTGATGGTTCGGCGCGGAGAATCTGTTTTTGACCGCAGTTCGTACCTTTTATTGGGATAACCCATGTTGATTGGCAAGTCGCCGGACATTCCGTCGTCTGAAATAACGCCGAAAGCTGCCTATCTGACCCGTCGCAACTTTTTGACTGGTGCGGCGATCGCGGGAGCCGCAGCGGTCGCG
The DNA here is from genome assembly GCA_963847715.1 of Terriglobia bacterium. Classification (GTDB taxonomy): domain Bacteria; phylum Acidobacteriota; class Terriglobia; order Terriglobales; family Acidobacteriaceae; genus Acidiflorens. The sequence goes on along the minus strand of CAWKAZ010000012.1, from coordinate 73,505 downwards.
GGATTCGCATTCCACGATCTCGCCGCCCCTTCACTCACCGCCGCTGCAAACACGAAAATTGACGGACTGCAGAAGAGTCCGTTCAGCACCACGGAAAAAGAAACGCCCTACAAAGACGTTACCAACTACAACAACTTCTACGAATTCTCAACCGACAAATACGAACCCGCCGAAGCGGCGAAGAATTTCAAGACCCGTCCGTGGGCCGTCACCATCGACGGCGATGTGAAGAAGAAGCAGGTGCTGGACGTAGACGCCATCATGAAGATGGCCGCCCCCGAAGAACGCATCTACCGCCATCGCTGTGTCGAAGGCTGGTCGATCGTCGTGCCCTGGGTCGGATTTTCGCTCAGCGAACTGATCAAGCGCGCCGACCCGCTGCCCAAGGCAAAGTTCGTGGAGTTCACCACGCTCTACGACCCCAAGCAGATGCCCGGACAGCGCGTCAACGTTCTGCATTGGCCCTACGTCGAGGGTCTTCGCATGGATGAAGCCATGCACCCGCTGGCCTTGCTTTGCTTTGGCATGTACGGAGAGGTACTTCCCAATCAGGACGGCGCTCCGTTGCGCATCGTGATTCCATGGAAATACGGTTTCAAGAGCGCGAAGTCCATCGTCCGCATTCGCTTCACGAGCAGCCAACCGCTGAATACGTGGCAGGAATCCGCACCGAGTGAATACGGTTTCTATTCGAACGTGAATCCCAACGTTGACCATCCGCGCTGGAGCCAGGCCAAGGAGCGCCGCTTGGGCGAGTTTCTCAAGCGTCCAACGCTGATGTTCAATGGCTATGATCAGGTGGCGAGCCTGTATTCGGGGATGGACCTGAAGAAGAACTTCTGAAAGGCAGTGCAGAGGACAAAAGTAAGATTGCAGAAGTGAAATCCGATGTTCGACGCGGTCCACTTCTGCAATTTGACTTTTGACTTCTGCCTTTCAATGAACCGCCTACGGCTCACGAAAACGATCACCTTCCTTGCCGCCCTCATCCCTCTCGGGCGCCTCGCATGGAAGGCTCTTCACGACGGCCTGGGTGCCAATCCCATTGAGGTCATCACGCACTCGACCGGCGACTGGACGCTGCTCTTCATACTGATCACCCTCTCCATCACTCCGCTGCGCCGGATCACCCGCCAATACTGGCTGATTGGCATCCGGCGCATGGTTGGCCTGTTCGCCTTCTTCTACGGAACGTTGCATTTTCTGACCTACATCTGGCTCGACAAATTCTTCGACACGCACGAGATGTGGAAAGACATCGCTAAGCGCCCCTTCATCACTATCGGATTCTCGGCCTTCGTACTCATGATCCCGCTGGCCCTGACCTCCACCGCCTGGTCGATCCGCCGCCTGGGAGGCCGCAACTGGCAGCGCCTGCACCGGCTGATTTATTTCACCGGAATTCTTGGGGTAATCCATTACTACTGGCTGGTGAAGGCAGACCACCGCAAGCCGATCGAATACGCGATCGCCCTCAGCCTCCTGCTCCTCTACCGCGTAGGAGTCTGGTTGGCGGAACGGCGCCAGCAGCCTGCCATTCGAGTTCCCGCGCGGAGTGGCGCGGAAGCCGTCAAGGGTTAAGAACCGCGGGAAGAAGCATATTTTCATCGCAGGGAATACCAAAATTGTCATCGTAGAGACGGGGCTTGCCCCGTCTCCCGCAGCGCGTGCCGTCCAATCGAACCCCGGAGGGACGACTCACACTTCTCCACTCATCCATTGGCCATTGCCACCTCGCTCCGGGAACCGCCTCCGTCAATTTTTTCACCGAAACTTTCCTCTACAATCGGGGTTAACGCATCTCAAGAAATAAAAGACAGGAGTGTCTTATGAATTCCCTTGCGCCCACCCCGTTCGCCCGACGTGTGCTCACCTCCCTCGCAGCAATCGTCGGCCTCTTTTTGACCGTTGGCTGCGGATCCAGCGGGAACATTCAATCTCTCGGTGGCGGCTTCACCAATAAGAGCCTGACCGGCCAATATGTGATTTCGCAGACCGGCATTGGACTGGAGCAACCGACCGTCGGTGCCGGGGTTGCTTCCTTCTCCGAGACAATTATTTTCACTGCCGACGGAAATGGCGGCGTCACGGCCACAGTGGACGATTTCGATCAGGTCGGGGGCCCATTTAATCTGACAGCGTCGGTGACCGGCACCTACAGCCTTGCGAGTGATGGTACCGGTTCGATGAATATCGGCGGCTCGAATGGCTCCAATTACGCCATCACCATGATCGACGACAGCCATTTCTACATCATCGAGCAGGATTCGTTCGCTACCGCCTCCGGTTTCGGCGAAAAGCAGGACACAACCGCCTTTACAGCCGCTCCCTCCGGGACCTTCGTGTTTAAGGCGCACAACGTTCAAGCCACTTCGCGGGTCGGGGGAATCACCATCGCTGCTGGCGCGATCAGCGGCACAGAAGATCTGCTATCCCTCGGACTTCTATCCTCAAATATGCCGGTCGCGACTTCGGTATCCATGTCCGCGCCCGACACCACAAACGGTCGCGGAACTTTCACTCTGACCGACGGCAGCTCTTTTAATTACTACGTCGTCAATTCCAGCAAGTTCTACATCATGTCGAACTCTGCTTCTGGCTCGCTCGAAATCGGTCAGGCGGAGGCGCAGACCGGCGGTCCTTTCTCGCTGGCCACTTTCGCTGCCAACAACTCATACGTATTCGGAAGTGCGGGAGATACCAGCGTCAGCGGACCGGCGGGCATTCACTCGGCAGGAGTCTATACGACCGACGGCAACGGCAATGTCACGGGTGGCGCGGTGGACTACGTGCAGGATACGACCGTGAATACCAATCTTACGGTTTCGGGTGGCACCTATTCCCTGGCCTCAAATGGTCGCGGAGTCACGAACCTCACTCTGGCCGGCGGCACCATCAGTCCGCAGATTTTCTGGATGGTCAATGGCACCCGAGCGTATTTCCTGGCTAACGAAAACGCAGCGATCGAAGACGGCACTTTCACCTTGCAGACAGGCGCTCCGTTCTCGACGCTCAGCAACCAATCCGCTTTCTTCATGGACGGCTTCGACACGGCTTTCAAGGATCGGGTCGGCCTCTTCAAAACCACGACTGCCGGAGCTTTTAACTGGAACCAGGCGGCCAACTCGTTTGATCCCAACGCGGGAATAGGGACACCCTCAGCCGCCGCCACCAACGGCACCTACCAGGTCGGCTCAAACGGACGGGTCGCCGTGGTCGTCAACAACGTAACCACGACGACGGTCTTTTACCTGAGTTCGGCAAATACTGGATTCATGGTGCAGGAAGATGCAGATATCGGTGGCTCCTTCTCGCAACAGGCCAGCCAATAGGGATTTCATGCATAAAATAAGCCGGGCGTCCTCGCCCGGCTTTTTCTTTATTTTAAAGTTGTGGATTTCTCGAATCTACTTAATCGCTTCCGCAGCGATGCGCTCTGTAACAAACGCCTCGATCACGTCGCCAGCCTTGATGTCTCCGTAATTCGCGATGGAGATACCACACTCCATGCCGCTGGTTACCTGCGAGACATCGTCTTTCACGCGGCGCAGCGATGCCACTTTGCCTTTGAAGACGACCGCATTGTCGCGCAGCAGGCGCACTTCCGAATCGCGCTTGATGAGGCCGTCAGTTACGCGGCAGCCAGCAATCGCCCCAACCTTTGGAATGCGGAACGTCTGGAGCACTTCGGCGCGTCCCTGGTAGGTTTCCTTGATGGTCGGTTCGAGCAGGCCGGTCATGGCGCGCTTGATCTCGTCCTGCAGCTCGTAAATGATCGAGTGCAGACGGATGTCGACTTTTTCCTGCTCGGCCAATTCCTGCGCCTTGCGTTCCGGACGCACGTTGAAGCCGATGATGATGGCATTCGACGCCGAAGCCAGCAGCACATCGGTTTCCGTAATCGCGCCAATGCCCGAGCGCAGCAGCTTGAGCCGCACTTTGTCGTTCGAGAGCCGTCCCAGCAAGTCTCCCAGCACTTCGACCGATCCCTGCACGTCGGCTTTTAGAATGACGTTCAGTTCCTTCATGCCAGCCGTCTTCAACTGTTCGGCCAGGCCTTCGAGCGATACGCGGGAACTCTTGGCCAGCGTGGCTTCTCGCGCTTTCTGCTCGCGGTAATCGGAGATGTCGCGCGCCTTCTCGCGGTCCGCGACCACCACGAACTGGTCGCCCGCCTGCGGCAACCCTTCCAGTCCGATGATTTCGACCGGCGTCGAAGGAGGCGCTTCTTTCAGCGCCTTGCCGCGATCGTCGAACATGGCGCGGACTTTCCCGTACACGTTGCCGACAACAAAATTGTCTCCTGCGTGGAGCGTTCCGTTCTGTACCAGGATCGTTCCCACCGGTCCGCGCCCGCGATCGAGTTTCGCTTCCAGCACCAGTCCGCTTGCTGCCCGTCCCGGAGTCGCTTTCAACTCCTGCAAGTCGGCTGTCAGCAGAATCATTTCCATCAGCAGATTCAGATTCGTTTTCTGTTTCGCCGACACGTCGACAAATACCGTCTTGCCGCCCCAGTCTTCCGGAACCAGCCCGCGATCGGCGAGTTGCTTCTTGACGCGTTCCGGCAGCGCTCCCGGTTTGTCGATCTTGTTGACCGCGACAATGATGGGAACTTCGGCCGCGTGTGCATGGTCGATGGCTTCCACTGTCTGCGGCATCACGCCGTCGTCGGCCGCGGTAACCAGCACAACAATGTCAGTCGCCTTCGCTCCGCGTGATCGCATACGCGTAAACGCTTCGTGACCTGGTGTATCCAGGAACACAATCTCACGCCCGTACGCCGGAGACGCCTTGTCAGTGATCGAAACCTTGTAAGCGCCAATGTGCTGAGTAATGCCGCCAGCTTCGCCGCCGGCGACATTGGTCGAGCGGATCGAATCGAGCAGCGTCGTTTTGCCGTGATCAACGTGACCCATGATCGTGACCACTGGCGGACGCGGGATCGCTTCCGCGCCTTCCTCGCTGCTCTCCATGGCCTCGGTCGTATCTTTCGCGGCCTGCTCTTCGAAGGTGATCACTTCCGTATCCGCTCCGAAGAAGCGCGCCATTTCGCTGGCCAGCTCCGCATCGAGCGTCTGGTTGATAGTCGCGAATACGCCGCGCACCACCAGGCGCGCAATCACATCCTTCGCGCGAATGCCCAGCTTCTCAGCCAGATCTTTCACCGAGATTCCTTCTGTAATTGTGATATTCCGCGTGATCGGCGCCGGCTCGTTGCTGATGGTCACGCGCGCCGGCGGAGTGTAGCCCTTCATCGGGCCTTCCTTCACACCTCGCGGCACATATCGTTGTCCCGGACGCCGAGACGGCGCACCTGGCCGTGCTCCCGGACGCGACGGTCCTGGAGGAGCCATACCCGCTCCCGGACCTACGCCGAGCGGACGCGAACCCGCAGGAGCAACCCGCGTTGGATGCATCGGACGCCGCTCACCCGGACGAAGCGGCGGACGTGGAGCTCCCGGAGCTTGCGGCCGAGCCGTACGTTGAAAAATTGGCTGACCCGGAACAGGTCTTCCCGGCGCTGGGCGCGAAGCGCCCGGAGCGGCTGCTACCTGCGGCGGCATCGGAGCTTTGTACACCGGACGCGGGCCAGTCTGCGGCATGATCATTCGCGGCGGTGGCGCAATCGGTGTTGACGGTCTTGCAGGCGCTGGGCTTTGCGTCTGCGCGACAAGACTTGGCCCTGTCGGCGCAGAAGGTGGCGCTGCGGGCGGTGCACTAGCTGGAGGTGCACTAGCACTCACCCGTGGCGGAACGGCAATCGCAGGCGGCGCAGCACTCGGTGCGGCGGACGCACTCGGCGGAATCGCTGGCGGCGCTGCCGGAGTCTTCGGTGGAATCACCACCACGGATGGCGGACGATACGTTGCCGCAACAGAAGCAGGAGTTACAACTCTCGGCGCTGGCGGAGGCGCGGGCGATTCAGTCGCCGGCTTAGGCGGCATCGCCTTTGGTGCAGCGGGCGATTCTGCCTTGGCTTCCACAGGAGGCGCAGCAACGGGCGGCTTCGCAACCGGGCGCGCCGGAGGCTGCTCGGCGACTTCCTTCTGCTGCTTGATCAGGCGCAGCGCATCGCCGGGACGAGAAATATTGGAGAGGTCAATCTTGGTTTTGAAGCCGTCGTCAGGATGCGCGGTACGCGAAGTTCTGCTCGAACTTGAGGACGCATCAGAGCGGCCGCGGAGATGTTTACGCACCAGGTCTGCCTCGTGATCTTCCAGAGAACTGGAGTGCGTTTTCTTCTCCGTGACACCCACCGTGGTTAGCGTGTCAAGAATTTCCTTGCTCTTGACTTCCAACTCACGGGCCAGATCATTGATTCGAATCTTACTCATCCGCTCTCGTTTCCTCTTCTTGTCCCACGAATGTTGTGCTTCTATGCGCGCATGTCTGCCCTCGCGAAATCCTTTTACAGTCTTACTTCCGTTCACTCCGTTTGACGAAGCCCGCGCATTCGGTTCGGATCGAACTCCGAACTCGCCATTCTTGCTGGCTTCAGCTCTGCTTTTCTTCCGGGGCTTCTTCGGTCGCGGCTACTTCGGTCGCGGCTTCGGTTGCAGGTTCTTCAGACGAAGGCTCGGCGCCTTCTTCTGCCAACGCAGTTTCTGCCGGTTCTGCTTCCGCGGACAACGTGTCCGCTTCGACCGAACCTTCCGCCAGCAATTCTTCGCTGACCGGCGCTTCGGTGGCGGCTTCTCCGCCGCCTTCTACTTCCGCGGAGGCAACTGCCTCGCCACCATCCAGCGTGGCGAAGTAATTATTGACCGCGATACTGATTTTTTCCACCGTTTTCGGGCCAATACCTTCAATCGCTTCCAGTTGCTCCGGCGTCATGTCGGCCAGTGATTCCACCGTGTTGATGCCCGCCGCCTTCAGCTTCTCGACCAAGCCCTCGCCGAGTCCGACAACAATTTCCAGCGGAGTAACCGTCTGCGTAACCAGCGCGGACATCTGCTGCTCCACTTCCTGCCGCTTCTCTTCTTCGCTCTTGATGTCAATCTTCCAGCCGAGGAGTTTCGCAGCCAGCCGGACGTTCTGCCCCTTCTTGCCGATCGCGAGCGAAAGCTGCGTGTCGTCGACCACCACTTCGAGATGCTTGTCCGCCGCATCGACAACCGTGACGCGGCTCACTTTCGCGGGCTGCAACGCCTTCTCCGCGAACGTAACCGGATCCTCGTGATACTCGATGATGTCGATCTTTTCTCCGCGCAATTCGCGGATGATCGACTGCACACGCATGCCCTTCATGCCGACGCACGCTCCGACTGCATCGACATCTTTGTCTTTCGACATGACCGCAATCTTCGTGCGCTCGCCAGCTTCCCGGGCAATCGCGCGGATCACGACCGTGCCGTCATAAATTTCCGGCACCTCGGTCTGAAACAGATGCTGAACGAGTTCCGGTGCCGAACGAGATGCCACCACGCCCGGACCTTTGACCGCCTTTTCGACTCGGACGATGACGACTCGAATCCGTTCGCCCACCGCGAATGACTCCAACCGCGACTGCTCTTTGCGGCCCATGCGGGCTTCGGCCTTGCCGATGTCGAGGATCACGTCCGGACCCTCGAGGCGCTTCACTGTCGCGTTCACGATTTCGTTCACATGACCGATGTACTCGTTGTAAACCGTGTCACGTTCCGCTTCGCGCACCTTCTGGAAAATGACTTGCTTGGCCAGCTGCGCGGCGATGCGCCCGAGAATTCCTTCCGTAACTTTCGGAATCAGCAATTCTCCGCCAGCTTCTGCGCTGGGATCGAGCTTGCGCGCCTGTTCCACCGTGACCTGCAGATTCGGATCCTCGACCTGCTCCGGACCTTCGACGATCGACTTCACCGCATAGGCATTGATCTTTCCGCTGTCTTTATCGAGCACGGCGCGCAAGTTTTCCTGCGTCTTGTAGTACTTGCGCGTGGCCACCACGATGGCATCCTCAACCGCGCTCACCACAATCTGCGGATCAATGCCTTTCTCCCGGCTGACCCCTTCGATAATGTTGTAAAGCTCGCTAGCCATAGAAAGTCCAGGTTTCAAAGTTTCAGGGTTTCAAAGTTTCAAGGTTTAAGACGTTTTGTCTTTGAAACCTTGAAACTTTGGAACCTTGAAACCTATATTTCGGGTACCAAATTCGCCTTCTCTACGTTCGCAAACTCGATCTCGACCTTCGTTGCCGCGCCCTCTTTCGGGCGGTTTTTCTTTCGCGCCGCGCTCAAGTCCAGCTGCAGCTTTCCATTCTCGAAGCTTTCCAGCTTCCCTTCAAAATGCCGGTTGTTATTCACCGGCTCCCGCGTCATCAGTTTCACGCGCTGTCCGCGAAATCGCGCAAAGTCCGCTGCCTTCGTCAGCTTGCGATCGAGCCCCGGAGAAGAAACCTCCAGCAAATACGATCCGCCCGGCACCGCATCTTCTACGTCGACGATCGTGCCAAACTCACGGCTGAACTTCGAGCAATCCTCGTGCGTCACACCATCCGGACGATCGGCCGCCGGAGCCGCTCCCGGACGGTCGATAAACACGCGCAGCATGCGGTGCTTCCCCACTCCGGACACTTCCACATCGACAACTTCCAGCCCGCTCGAGCTTGCCACTCGGTCGGCAATCTGCCGGACCCTATCCAGATCTAAAGCCATGTTTTCAACAAGTTGCGCCCGAGTCGCTGCGCCAGGAACCCGCCCAAACTAAAAAGTGGGCTTTCGCCCACTGGTGTGCTTCGACAATCCTGACACTACGACACAACAGTTTCCGAGTTCAACTATACGCCGCCGATATGGAAAACACAAACCACGGCGCGGCGCCGTTACTGAAGTATCGGAAGTAACCTTGTCGCTGACCAACCCATCCCGCAAACTCCAACGTGATGCACTTTTCGCGCGCCCATCTTGCGATCGCATTCGGGTCTGCTGGCCTGCTGGTGCTGGTGTTTCTCGGCTACCTCTATTGGCTCAGCAATCAACCGCCGGTGCTCGCGCGATCGGTGGAACGCGACCCGCTGACGCAGATGCCGATCAGCATCACCATGAATCCGTTTCGCGACCGCACCATCGAGCGCACGGCCAACAATTTCATCGGGCAGATGCGCGACGGCAATTGCCGCAAGCTGCTCACGCAGTGGGAACATGATTACCGCAAGAAGCGCGCCGAGTTCCTTTGCAATTCGGAAACCCAGCACCCCCTCATCGCATGGAACCTGGTGGAGTGGGAAGACGCACCGCCGCTGGTGATTCTGCACTTCAAGGGCGAACGCTATAGCACCCCAGCTCAAGACGCAACTTACAAAGACTTGTTTTCCGTGACCGAAGAAAAGAAAGACGAAGGCTGGGCGGTTACGAAGTACGACTCTTTCTACTAAGCCATCCTGTTATTACTCGGCGCACTCCGCGTCTCGGCGGTGAAGCAGTTTTTCGCTGAGGGCTGACGGCTGAAAGCTGGAAGCTATCCCCCAATATGCACCATGGTCCGCGACGCGGGAACGAATGCGGGCTCGCCGATATGGTGCCGCTCTTCTTTCTTTTCCACGACATTAACGATGAATTCGCTGAGCTTCTCGTCCGATGCGCCGCGCCGCATCAACTCGTGCAAATCGTGATCCCACACCGAGAATAAGCAGGTGCGCAACTTTCCGTCAGAGGTAATGCGAATACGGCTACAGTGACCGCAGAACGGATGCGATACCGGCGCGATGATTCCAATCTCGCCGACGCCATCGGCAAAACGATAGCGCCGAGCCGTCTCGCTGTGCTCGTGAGCGATTTCGTGGAGCGGTAGATATTCCGACATGTGCGCAACGATCTCATCCAGCGGAACCACAATCTCCGGAGTCCATACACGATCTTCTTCGAGCGGCATGAACTCGATGAAGCGGACAACCACTCCCTCTTCGCGCGAGAACATTCCAAACGGAATCACTTGATCTTCGTTGAAGCCCCGCAGCAGCACACAATTGATTTTTACCGGATCAAGCCCCGCCCGCCGCGATGCGCGCACTCCGGCGAGAACGCTCTCGTATCCATTGGGCACGCGCGTGATCCGCGCAAAGCGCTCCGGATCGACCGCGTCCATGCTGATCGTCACGCGATCGAGGCCCGCATCCTTCAGCGGCTTCGCGATATCGGCCAGCAGATGGCCGTTCGTGGTCAAAGCAATCTCGGGCTTATTGCCTGCAACCGTGCGCAGCTTCGCGAGCTCGCGGACGAACTCCACGATCCCTTTGCGCAGTAGCGGCTCCCCACCCGTTAGACGAACTTTCGTGATTCCAAGCCCAACCAGAATCCGCGCCATGCGCAGGTAGTCTTCAAATGGAAGCTCGGCAAAAGCCGCGCCATTCGTCCCTGTCCGGCAATAGACACACTTATAGTTGCAGCGGTCGGTGATCGAAATCCGCAGGTCGTGAATCGAACGCCCGAAATTGTCGAGAAGCGGCATTTTGCATTTACCGTAGCATACTTATGCGACACAGGAAAAGCAGGCAGGAACGATCCCAGCGAGCGTTTCCTTTCCAAACACGGGAGGCGCGGACGTTTCCATCCGCACCCTCGAATCGTTCCGCTTCAGCCTCGAACCGGAGCAACTCTCGCCCCCGCCGCCAGAGAATCTCTCAGGCCGACGAGGGTCGGAAACTCGAACTTCATTATAGATGCGGCAGCCCGCTTCCACGAACTTATCCTCCCGCTGAACCTCGGCCTGCTAAACTTTCCGCATGAAAGCCCTCGTCATCACCCGTTTTGGCGGTCCTGAGGTTCTGGAGTTGCAGCAGGTCCCCGACGCCCATCCGACACCCGAGCAAGTCCTAATAACAGTCGAGGCCGGTGGCCTGAACTTCGCCGATCTGATGACAACGCAAGGCGGATATGCAGGCACTCCGAAGCCGCCGCTTACCGCCGGGCGAGAGTTCGCCGGACATGAAGAAAAGAGCGGACGTCGCGTCATGGGCTACACGCAATGGGCCGCATTCGCGGAAAAAACGGTAGCCCATCGCAACTTGATCTGGCCGATCCCGGAAAATTGGACGGCCGAACAAGGCGCCGCTTTCCCAGTAAATTTCTTCACCGCTTACTTCGCCTACTGGAAGGCCGGATTACTCGATCAACCCGGTGCGCGCGTATTGATTCATGCCGTCGCCGGAGGAGTTGGCACCGCCGCCGTGCAGATCGGCAAGATTCTCGGCATCGAAATGTATGGCACGTCTTCTTCGGAAGAAAAGCTCGCTAAGGTGCGCGAGCTCGGACTGCAACACGGCATCAACTACAAGCAGAGCGACTACGCAGACGCAATCAAGGAACTAACTCACGGCGAGGGTGTCGATGCCGTGTTTGAAATGCTCGGCGGCGAGCACGTCGCAAAAAGCGTCAAGTGCGTTCGTGACTTCGGACGCGTCATCGTCTACGGAGCGGCCACCGGAGAAACTCCACAACTCGACACGCGCATTCTCTACGCCAAAGGCGCCAGCGTTCACGGCCTCTGGCTCAGCTACCTGAGCGGCAATCGTCCGCTCATGGAAGCCGCATGGAAGCAGCTTTCCGAATGGATCGCCGCTGGCAAACTCCATCCCGTCATTGGAAAAGTATTCCCGCTCGATCAAGCCCGTGAAGCCTACACGATCATGCAGCAAGGCAAGAACTACGGCAAGATTGTGCTAAAGATCAATCGCGTAACCAAGAAACCACAAATTGTCATCCCAAGCAAAGCTACGGACCTGCTGTTCGCCGTTATGTCGGATTCGGAAATGACCCACGACCAGCCCGACCGCATCCGCCGTATCGCAGGCCTCTGCGGCCTCGCTGGCGCCCTACTTTTCTTTGCCGGTGACATGCTCTTCTACGGACACTTCGGACCCGGCGCAGGTTTTGCTGACGGTATGCGTGCCACCGTAACGCAAGCTTCCGATCAGCGTCTGTTTGCCGGAGGTTTGATCGGACCGCTTGCCGCCTGCCTATGCATCGTCGGCTTCTACCACGTGTATTTAAATGTCCGTCCGTCGAGCAAGCCCGTCGGACAAGTGATGCTCGTATGCTTTTTCCTGCTCATGGTCGGAGGCAGCGCCGTGCATACGCTCTGGACCGCCAAGGGACTCGCGATCAAGTATTGCAGCAACCAAGCTTCTCCCTGCTACTGACTTACTCGCCGTCACCAAGTCCTACTGGACGCTAGCGTACAACCTGAGCGCCTTTCCCGGATATCTGGCGGGAGCACTTCTCTTCGGCCTCGTGCTGATGGGCAAGACTTGGTATCCGCGTTGGACCGCCGTCGCGAATCCCGGCGTCTTCCTTTTGCTCTCGCCGCTTGCGGCCAGAGTGCCATCGCCGCTCGGAGCCATCCTCGTGGGCGGCTCGGCTAATCTATCCATCGCCGCGTTCTTCGTCGTATCCGTAGTAACCACATGGGCACCGCGCCGCGAGTCTTAACTTCCACACAAAACATTTTTGCTTTGTTACATCGCAAGCCCTCATTCCGCGATTGCTAACCCGGCGTCGGCCTACGCGTCCAACAGGCATGCAGCAAAGAAACATGGCCGCAAAAAGAAACCTGGGAACTTACTCGAAGCGGGTTCCGTATCTTAAGCGAGCCAAGGTGAGGTGGTAGCAAATACTTTCGATCCACTTAGAAGAAATTGCAGGGTGACGGGACGGCGCAATCATGGTTTGGCGGCCCTGGATGCGCCGGGTCCAGTAAAAAGAACGAGTTTGAGGCCCGCGTCTTTTTGCGTCACCCTGACATGCGCATTGTAGGACTTCGCACAAAAAAGGCAAGCCCACAGTTGAGCGTCCTCGCACCATCACCAGCCGCCCCGACGTCCCGGCCATACCCCGGGCAGAAAGCGAAGGAGCAAATGAAACTGAACAATCTGGCAAAGACGGCTGTACTCGGGCTGGCCGTGCTGCTCGCAACGAGTGCGTTCGCAATTAACAAAGGTTCGCTGCAGGTTCGTGAAGCGGTGGAAGTGAACGGCCAGCAACTCGCCCCCGGACAGTATCAAGTGCGCTGGGACGGAACCGGATCCAACGTCGAAGTAAGCTTCATGCAAGGCAAGAAAGAAGTTGCCAAGACTTCGGCGAGGGTAGTTTCGCTCGACCAATCGTCGAATTACGATTCAGCCGTCATTGACCACGCGAGCGGCAAGGCGACCGTATCGGAAGTCCGCTTCGCCGGCAAGAAAGTAGCGTTGGCCATCGGCTCAACCGACAAAGCCGAAATGAACGGGAACTCGACGAAGTAGCTGCCGAACCTCTGGAAGAGGAAGACAGAAAAAGGGGAGCGCTTCAGCGCTCCCTCTTTTGTTTGGACGAAGTGAAGTCGTTCCGGTTGGCTATTGCGTATCAGCTTTTTCCAGTTCGGCAGCAAGATGGACACTACTGCCCGCGCCAGACTTGATCTCTCGTTCCCAGTTCTTAAATCCTGGCTTCCTGATGACAACCTTGTGATCGCCCTCCGCCAACTGAACTTCGGAGGGAGTGTTGCCAACGAAACTTCCGTCGATCTCAATGTCCGCCCCCGATGGAGTCGAGTCGACTTGCAGTTTAGCTGTGGAACTTGGCGGCAACTTGAGCAGCACCGGGCGCTGCTTCTCGGCAACAGGTGCTTCGCGGCGCCGATGGTTGCACCGTGGTCTGACCAACTTTGCCGATGGCCACGCAAGCCTCTTGCACCGACCCACCGAGTGAGAGAGTGGACTTACTTACAATAGAATCTCCACTCACGCGGTTGAACACAGCTACCTTATTTTTGTGGGCTAGAAAGCTCTTTCCACCTTCGTGATCGAGCACGACGATATAGTCTGCCTTGTCTTGCTTATTATTAACCTTCACTTCCGGACAACGCTCGCCGAACGTCTTGATGATTTCGGCGGTCTGCGGGCGAGCGCCTCCAGCCATAGAACTTCCGTAGGCTCCTCCAGCGCCACCGCCAGAGCCGCCGACCGACCAGGATTCGCTGTCGGTGATAAATACCCGGGCTGGATCAACCGGGCCTGATGTCGCGGGTTTGTCCTGTGCAAACGGAGTGACGGAGAGAGCAACGACAATGACAGCAAGAACGAGGGGTATTCGCAGCTAGTCCTCCTCGCCCACATCGCTCGAGTTGAACGGAACGTTACATTATCTACCCGGGCAGCGCTTGTCAATGAGGCTCGGTTCCCTTAGCAGTTCTAAACGTGATCTGGAGCATTGCTTTGATAGGCAAGTGACCACTATGTTCCTTCGCCGTTAGATCCTCAGCATCTCCCTTAACGAGAAATGGATGAAAAGGGCAATCGCACTACTTGTGGTGTGCCTATTCGCATTTGACTTCGTCGCGTTCGCGGGCCTTGGCAGCGACAAGACTGCCTACATCGGCGGCACCGAGAATCAGATCAGGATCGAACAGAAGGGAAATCGTCCGCCAAAGACGACAAACATTTCGTATTCGAGTACAAGCGGAGAACGCTACGATGTTTCGTACGATCAAGTGAATGATCTCGAGTACGGTCAAAAAGCCGGACGCCGACTCCGTCTGGCACTTGCGATAAGCCCATGGCTCCTCTTATCGCACAAACGGAAACACTTCCTAACAGTCGGTTGGAAAGATGAGCAGGATAAGCAGCACGCTGCAGTCTTGGAGTTGGGTAAGTCGGTGGTTCGCACTACTCTTGCCACGCTGGAAGCAAGGACCGGGAAGAAAGTAGAGTTCCAAGATGACGAAGCCCGGAAGAGCGGATTGGGGGGCTTCTAGTATGTTAATTGTCTTCTTGATGACGGGAATGCTTCTGCAAGCGAGCCCAAACGCTCAGGAGGCAAAACCTGCGGCGACAGCCCAAACAACACCCGCCCAAACAGCACCAGCCCCAAGCCGGGATGCTGATAGCGATCCCACCGCACTTCTGAAAGTGAAGCGCATCTTCGTCGACAGTTTCGGAGACGACGCAATCTCAAAGGAGCTCCAGTCCATGATTGTCTCCGCTTTGGTGGCGACCAAGCGATTCAAAGTCACGGAAAATCGTGACCGAGCGGACGCGATATTGAAAGGCGCAGCCCTGGAGAAAACGTCGCAGGAGTTACATGCCTATGGCGAGAGCACGGCCGTGGGTGCCGCTAGCGGCGGCGGGCATGCCGAGATCAACGGCGCATCCGCTTCTTCCAGCGGCGGCTTTATCGCCCGTCACATGGGAACAAGCGACTCGTCCGTGAACACTGAGACCATCAACGAAGCGAGAGTTGCCGTGCGATTAGTCAATATGGATGGGGATGTAATTTGGACCAGCACCCAAGAAAGCAAGGGCGCAAAGTACAAGGGATCAAGCGCAGACGTAGCCGACAGGTGTGTAAAGCAATTAATCAAAGATGTAGAAAAACTGGAAGCATTCGGCGCGGCGCGGGCCACGCCACTCAGCCAGCGACCGCAAACCACTAAATCCGTTGAGAAAAGAGAGCTCACGCGCCTCCCCCACGAACTGAGAGCTGACTTCTGAGAACTGAGAACTGCCCTTAGTACTTCGGCATCTTAGGATCGATCCGCTCCGCCCAGGCCGTGATGCCGCCAGTCAGGTTTTGCACCTTGGTGAAGCCAGCCTGCTTGAGGAACGCGACCGCCTTTGCGCTGCGTCCGCCCATTTTGCAGTGGGCAACAATCTCGCGGCTGGAGTCGAGTTCGCCCACCCGCTTCGGCAGATCGCCGAGCGGAATCAGATAGCCGCCCAGGTTACAGATCTGATACTCGTGCGGCTCGCGCACGTCGAGAATAAAAACATCGGACTTGGCATCGAGCTTCTGCTTTAATTCTTCCACCGAAATCACAGCCACATCTCCTCCATAAACCGGCGCTTCCTGGCCGCGGATTCCACAGAACTGCTCGTAGTCAATCAGCTTTGTGATTGTGCGGTGCGTGCCGCAGGCGGGGCAGTCGGGATTCTTGCGCAACTTCAGTTCGCGGAATTTCATGCCCAGGGCATCAACCAGCAGCAGGCGTCCGGCAAGCGAATCGCCCTGGCCCAAAATCAGCTTGATCGTCTCGGTCGCCTGAATCACTCCGACCAGCCCGGGCAGAATGCCGAGCACTCCGCCTTCGGCGCAGGAAGGCACCAGTCCGGGCGGTGGCGGCTCCGGATAAAGGCAGCGATAGCACGGGCCTTCTTCGGTCGCGAAGACGCTGGCCTGGCCCTCGAAGCGGAAAATCGAGCCGTAAACATTCGGCTTTCCCGT
Source organism: Terriglobia bacterium (assembly GCA_963847715.1). Taxonomy (GTDB): domain Bacteria; phylum Acidobacteriota; class Terriglobia; order Terriglobales; family Acidobacteriaceae; genus Acidiflorens. The sequence goes on along the minus strand of CAWKAZ010000012.1, from coordinate 57,336 downwards.
CAGCACGCACGCATCGTTCACTAAATAGCGCGTAGGAAAATTGTCGGTGCCGTCGGCAACAATGTCGAACTCGCGAAACAATTCGAGCGCATTTGCGCTGGTCAGCTTCGTGTCAAACATGCGCAAGTTGATAAACGGATTGATGGCCTTCAGCTTGTCGGCGGCGGAATCCAACTTCTTGCGGCCTACATCGGCGGTTGTGTGGATGATCTGGCGCTGCAGGTTGGTGTAGTCCACCACGTCGAAGTCGACGATGCCGAGCGTGCCGACGCCCGCGGCTGTCAGGTAGAGTGCCAGTGGCGAGCCGAGCCCGCCCGCACCGATGCACAGCACCTTCGCCGCCTTCAGCTTTTGCTGACCCTCCATGCCCACTTCCGGCATGATCAGATGGCGCGAGTAGCGCAGGATTTCGTCATTGCTTAAAACGGCGTCGGGTTTGGCTTCAGTCAGGGTGGCCATAGGGTCCTTTTTTCAATTGTAATCGGGACGGCGACGAACTTAGACGCGAACTACAGACGGCGTCGACAGGGCGTGGGATGAGGCATTCGGCACTGGTTCAGTCCGCAGATCATTTTCAACAGCCGCCGGCAATCGACGGCACGATAGAAATAGTATCACCGTCTTTCAGGACGGTAGCCTCTTTCTGCAGGTAACGCATGTCCTCATCATTGACGTAAACGTTGACGAACGCGCGCAGTTTGCCATCGTCGTTATAAAGATGACGTTTGAGGTCGGGATGCTGCCCAACGAGCGCAGCCAACGCTTCCCCGACGGTTGCCGCCGGTACGCTGACGGTCGATTGCTTGCCGGTGTACTGTCGCAGGGGAGACGGGATCTGAATCTCAGGCATATCAGATAGAGATGCTATGGTATCGCGTCGCGATTCTCAATCGTGCCGAAGATCAGCCCAAAGCACTTCGCAGCATGTGTACGACGTTGACCACACCCAACGCAGAACTGGCCGCGAGTAGCGAAGAAATGACTCCCAGTCCCCATAGAACCGGTCTCCGTTTCGGCAGCCAACGATATGTGGCTAACAGGGCGAAAGGAAGAATCGGTATCGAAAAACGGGCAAAGCTACCCCTGGCCCAGCCGGTGTAGTTGTAGGTGCACACGCACCAGAGGTAAGCGACAAAAAAGCATGCTTCGACGGCATAAGTCCGGAAATACTTGCGAAAATCCCGTGACATAACCATAACGACCGTCGCGCCAAGAACGAAGAATATCCAGCCAAAGCTCAGCACGAGGTTAGTCCATGGAGTACTGCTGAGCGAGGTGCCTTCGATGATGGCGACAAACGGGAATCCGAACATCGGCCGGCTCCCGCTCTGATAGCCGTGCACATTGGCGAGAGGATCGCCGAAGTAGATTTTTAGCGGAAGCACGTAAAGCAGCCCCACCGTTATTCCGGTGGCGAGAGCCGCGCTGAATTTCCCGTATTCCCGCTTCCAGAGCAGCGCCAGTCCGATGCCGATCAACGCGAAAATGCCAAGCGGTCTAACAGTCGTGGCATAGGCCGCCAGTAAAGATGCAAGCCACCAGCGCTGCCGGCGCACACTGAGAAAAGCGGCGAGCAGAAGGCAGACGAACAGCGGTTCCGACCCGCCCAGACACGTTCGCTGCATCCAGTCGAAATTCAAGATCGCAAAGTAGCCTGCGACCCAGCCGTTCCAGAGTCGCCAGGCGAGCATGGCGGCCAACAGCGACGGCAGAAGGGAAAGGGTGAGAAGAGAAGCACGATCAGACAGCCCGGTCAACCTGGAGAGCGCCGCCATTGCGTATGGCAAGCCCCAGAATTGTTCGACTACGTGGATGCTGCGGATGTCCCATCGCCGTATACCCGAAGCCACGGTCATGTAAGAGCCGCTGTCGCCAAAACGATCGACCGACGCAGCATAACCATGGGCCAGCGTTACCACCGAAATGAAAAGCACGATGCTGAGCAGCACCAGAGATGCGATTTCCGGTCGCGAGGGCCCGCTCGGATTGCCGTAGAACAAAGTCGTAACGACGTCATCAGACCGGACCGCGGCGTCGGTCGCTCGGTCTTGGAGTGAGATTTCCTCGCGGATCGGATCCCTGACTTCGCTCTTCATCGACAAATGTTTCTCCGCTTCACTGGCAACGTGGGAGCCCTAACGAACTGCGCTTGAGATGGAAAAGAACACCAATGCTAAAGCGTCTGGAGAAGACTCCGCAAGCCCGCAGGAGATGAAATATCGTTACTCGATCACTTCATTCGTGAATCTCTTGTCAGTCTCATCGTCTCCCTCAAGATGAAACGAATGCGTGACGGCCGCCTTGCCCTTCTCTACGCTGGTGATGACATAAGAACAGCCAAACCAGTGAGCCTCCGCGAGGTCGGTCGATGACCATTGCGCCGGGTGGTCCGGGTGGGAATGATAGAAACCTACAATGTCCTCTCCGCGCTCGCGGCCTTCCCGTTGAATGCGGATGAGTTCCCGCGGGTCGATGTGATAGCGGTTGTGCGGCGAATCATCGCGTGTGTTCCCGCACTGGACGACACGGGTCACGGTCTTTGCGCCATCGTCTTCAAACCGCCCCAACAGCACGCCGCAGCATTCATGAGGATAGGTTTTTTCGCCGTGCTGGCGAAGGGCGAGAAGATCGGATTGCGAGATCTTAACCATGCAGGCCAGAAGTCTGAGGACTTCTGAATTATTTTTCGCTCCAGAATCTTTCGCTCAGATACTTCTCGCCCGAATCACACAGGATGGTAACGACCGTAGCATGCTGCCCGATCTTTAACCGGTCCACCAGTTGCAAGCTCCCGACCACCGCGGCTGCCGACGACACTCCGACCAGCAACCCGTGATCGCGGCTGAGTCGCCGAGCCATGGCGTGCGCTTCTTCGGTGACGATCTCCAGATTTTCGTCCGCCAGCGAAGCGTCATAAATGCGGGGTATGAACGCCGACGGCAAGTGCTTCGCGCCTTCGATGCCGTGGAATGGAGAGTCCGGCTGGAGCGAGACGCATCGTATCCGGGGATTCAACTCCTTGAGCCGCCGCGTCGTACCAACGAATGTTCCGGTGGTGCCGAGCATGGCAACGAAGTGCGTGATCCGCCCTTCGGTTTGCTGCCAGATTTCATTTGCAGTGGTCTCGTAGTGAGCGCGCCAGTTGGCATCGTTCGAATACTGATCGGCATAGACGTAGAGGTCACGATGGCGTTCGGCAAGCTGGCGGGCAATCTTGATGGCACCGTCCGAACCTTCGGCCGGATCGGTGTAGATGATATTTGCACCGTATGCCTGTAGAATTCGTTTTCGCTCGGGCGAAACATTTTCCGGCACGCAGAGCGTGACTGGGAAGCCCAAGGCGGCGCCGAGCATCGCATAGGCGATTCCCGTGTTACCGCTGGTCGAATCGAGAAGAATTTTCCCGGGAGCAAGTTTGCCCGACCGGCGCGCTTCCGCCACGATGCTGGCTGCGGCGCGATCCTTAATCGATCCGCCGGGGTTGTACCACTCGGCCTTGCCCAATAGTTTGACGTCCGGAAGACCTCCGGTCAGTGCGTCAAGCGCCAGCAGCGGCGTGTTTCCGATCTGTGCGAGCACGGCTTCGCCCCGGCCAGGCGCAGCTTTCGCGATGGCGGATGCTCGGACTGGCGCGGAACCGGACCCTGGTGTCATTGACTGTGGCTGCCCTTATGACTACAGTAATGTGCCCGCAATCTTAAAAAGGTATATCTATACTAGCGTTACTGCATTCCTCAAGTTTAGATTCACAGCGGATGGTAATGGTTCCACCAAAGTCACCTCCGCCGCATCTAATCTTAAGAACTAGTGAATAAGGACGATAGAACTGAGCTCATAAAATGACAGCAAAAGTGGAACAGCGAACCTACGAAGACGCGGTGGCCTGGCTTAAAGAGCATGGCTTTGACCTGATTGAAGCTCCCGGCGCACAAACCCGCGTGTTTTTGAAGAAGTACAACTGCTCGGCGGCAATCCAGAAGACCGAGGATGGCGGCGTGAAAATCTTTGCCTATCCCGGATACATGATTGGCAGCGAAATTTCAAAGCTGGTCAATCGCGGGTACCAGCAGTTTCTGAAGACGACAAAAACCGAAGTTCCGGCGACGGCCGACCATCTGAAGGCGCTGCAACAGTTTTCTGAAGAATTGAAAGAGGCGCTGGGAATCCCTAGCCTATATAACGAATCGCTCGGAACGGTGAGCGAGTCATACCAGTACGATCGCATCAAGGATCGCGACAAACCGGAAGTCGATCGTCCGAAGCGCCCGTGGGAAACAGTGAAAGTGAAGGCGGCGACCGCAACGAAGAAAGGCCGCGCGTAAGGGCAGCTGTCCGCTCTTAGTTCATCCCTCTGCTGTCAGTTCTAAAAGCTTCGTATCAGGGCATCGCTTCAGCGATGCCGCTACGGGGCAAAAGTACGATGCCCCTTTAGGGGCTGCACGCCACGAATCCGTTCGTCTTTTCACCCCACCAAGAAATCCGAAACGATATGATGCCTACGTGATGTTCCCGGAGGCACGATGCGAGATTTCGCTTTGCTGATCGGCTTGATAGCCGCAATATCCATCTCAGGCTTTGGGCAAGACTCTAGCGACACCGCGCGCACTTCGATCCGCAAAGTGATCGAGGATCAGCAGACAGCCTGGAATCAACAAAACCTGGAAGCCTTCATGGCAGGATATTGGAACTCGCCCGAGCTCACGTTCTTCTCGGGAGCCCACGAATCGAAGGGCTGGCAGGCCGCGCTCGATCGCTATAAGAAAAACTATCAGGGCGCGGGACATGAAATGGGCAAGCTGGAATTCACCAACCTACGGATCGAAGCACTGGGCTCTGAAACGGCTTTCGTGCGCGGCGAATTTCATCTGACCATGTCCGATGGCAAGACGCCGCACGGCCTGTTCACGCTGATCTTCCGCAAGTTTCCCGATAGATGGAGAATTATCCACGACCACTCGTCCGGCGAATGAGAGGAACCAGGTTTCAAAGTTTCAAAGTTTCACACCCGCTTCAGACCAGATCGTCGTTACTTTGAAACCTTGAAACCCTGCAACCTTGAAACCTATTTCCCTCTGTCCATCGCTTCGTTCGCCAGCCGATCCGCAATCTGGTTTTGTTCGCGCATCGCGTGCCGGATTTCGAAATGCTCCAGCCCTCGCACTAATTGCTGCGCCTGATCGTAAAGCTTGCGTAATTCTGGATGACGCACCTTGTAGATGCCTTTCATCTGCCGAACCATCAGTTCGGAATCGCTAACGACCTTCAACGCTTTGATCTGATTTTCCGCGGCATAGCGAAGCGCGGCGAGCAGTCCCTGATATTCAGCGTAGTTGTTGGTGCGGTGGCCGAGATATTCGCTGAGCTCCGCAACCGGCTTTCCGGACGCATCGCTGATCGCAACACCATAGCCAGCCGGCCCCGGATTACCGCGCGCGCCGCCATCCACGTGAGCAGTAATGGCGGGAACGGCGGACTTTGACGCTGAAAAAAGATTGCTGGAATCAGAGGAGCGAGGCATGCACTGAGTTTACAACGAACGCAAAAACGTCTCGCCGCGGCCTATCTTCCCGTTGCGAGTCTCGTGGCCAGCCGCTGCGGCAGATTTGCGGCCAGTATCTTTTCCTGGGCCACGCGCAGATTGTAAGGCACGCGATAGAACGTGACGATCCAGGCTTCGGTGTCGAACACGGCAAAAGCGGCCCGCCAATCTCCATCGCGGGGCTGGCCCACTGAGCCGGGGTTGATGAGATAACGGCGATCCTTTCGCAGCGGCCAGTCCGACGACTCCGGCTGTCCTACCGTGCGGTATCCCGGACGGTAAGCTTCGCTGATCTCGCCCGAGAGCACGAATCCGCCCTGCAGATGAGTGTGCCCGAAAAAAGTCACCGGGATAGGATTGGTAATCAGCGGCGCGATCGCGTCTCTGGCGCTGACCATATATTCGTCTTCGTCGAGCGCGGAGCCGTGCACAAACTGAACGCCCGGAATTTCGTCGAGGTGGATGGGACCTTGCGGCAGAGAACGAAGCCATTCCAGGTTCTTTTTCGTCAGTTGTTCGCGGGTCCACAGCGTGGCCAGACCTGCGACGGGGTTGAATTCCTCAAGATCCATAAGGCCGCTGACCGCTTTGTCATGATTGCCCCGGACGAACACGTGCCCCATCGACTGCGCTTTCGAAATCACTTCGTTGGGATTACCACCGTATCCGACCGTGTCACCGAGATTCACGACGAGGTCATGGGCAGGAGCCGCCGCTAGACAGGAGTCGAGCGCTTCGAGGTTGCTGTGAATGTCGCTAAGAAGAAGGATACGCACAAAGGGAGGATTATAGCTTCTTTGGAGCTAAAACGACGAGACCAGCTAGTGGGCGGAGCCGCGTCGCACTGGGAGGTCCGAGTGACTTGAAGTCTACGTCTCCGCCAGTTTGCGTTCCGGCAGAAAATACGACAGCGCCACGAATACAAAAATGGCAAACGAAATTCGCACATCGACAAACGCAAGCGGCGCCGACGCAGCGTAGAGAAACAACGAATAGAGGTTCTTGGCCTGGACGCGGCGATGGTAGCGAACCATTTCAGGGTCATCTCGATGGTGCTGCACAATCGCCGACCGCAGCAGAGCGAACGCGACCGAGCAAAGCGCCAGGACGAGTCCGTAAAGAGCCACGGCCCGTGGATCGTGAGGGTTGTTACCCATATAAGCGGTGACGAACGGCACGAGCGACATCCAGAACAGGAGCGTGTTGTTCGACCAAAGCAGGCGGGCGTCGGCGCGGCGCGCGGAATGCAGCATGTGATGGTGATTCACCCACATGATCGCCACCACGAGGAAGCTGAGGAGATAGCTGAGAAACTGCGGAGCCAGACTGCGTAAAGCTGTGAGCGTGGTGTCGCGCGGCACCTTCAGCTCTAGGACCATGATCGTAATGATGACGGCGATCACTCCGTCACTGAAAGCCTCGAGGCGGTTGGTACCCATGGCGTCTATTTCTATCAGATTTGTTTATCGGGTTGCGCGCGAGTTCACAACCGGGCATCGCGCCCAGTGCCCCGGCGCCAACCTCGACTAGCGGCGGCAATTCAACGGCACAGGCCGCCACCCGGTAAGCGCAGCGCGGTTCGAACGGGCATCCGCCTGGAAGTTGTCCGATGGATGGAACCGTGCCGTCAATCGTCGCGAGGGGTTGCGAGCGATCAGTAGCCAGAGTGGGAATCGCGCGCAGCAGTCCCTGCGTGTAAGGATGCGCGGCCGCCCGAAAAATGTCGGCCTTCTCGCCCAGCTCAACGAGATTGCCGGCATACATCACGGCAACACGATCCGCGACGTGCGACACGACAGCAAGATCGTGCGAGATAAACAACATCGCCAATCCAAACTTGTGACGCAGATCGTTGAGCAGGTCGAGAATCTGTTGCTGGATGGTGACATCGAGCGCGGTGGTGGGCTCGTCGGCAATGAGTAGTTGCGGACGGTTCACGATGGCCATGGCGATCATGACGCGCTGCCGCATGCCTCCGGAGAGTTGATGCGGATAGCTGCGAGCGCGCTGCTCGGGATCGGAAATCGCAACCTCGCGCATGCCCTCTACAGCCCGGCGCCGCGCCTCGGTCTTTGACACGCCATGGTGAGCGAGCACGGCTTCGGCGATCTGGTCGCCAACTCGCATGACCGGGTTCAGGGCCGTCATCGGCTCCTGGAAAATCATCGCAATCTGCGAGCCGCGAAGTTGACGCATTTGGTCAATCGGCAGGCTGGAGAGCGACGACAGGACGCCGTCCCCATTCTGAAACGCGATCTCGCCTCGGACCGCTGCCGATGGCGGAAGCAGGCCCATGATGGCCAGCGAAGTAAGTGATTTTCCCGAACCGGATTCCCCTACCAGCCCAAGAACCTCGCCGCGTGCGATGGAGAATGACAAATTGCGTACTGCGGCGAAGGTGGCAGCCGAGTTCCGCCGCGCAGCACGGGCCTGCGGAAACTCAATGGTCAGGTCGCGGACGTCAAGCCACGGGCACACGAAGGGTATGGTATCAGCGCAGGCGCTGCAGCTGACCGTCACTTTTTCAGTCAACTATTTTTTGGGACGTGATTCTGGCGGCACCAATCCCGCAACGCGGTAATAGACCACCAGTTGTCCGTAATGTTCGCCAGAGTGTTCGAGCAGGCCCCACGCCATGTCCGAGACGCGAATCTGCTGATTGGCAAACGGATCCACCAACAGATCGTTCATCCCTTTGTCGCCCTTCTGCTTGATCGCGGCGGCGCCATCGGCAAACGACTTCTTCACAAACTCGACCACAGAGGCTTTCGTCTTGTACGCCTCGCGCTTCGGATCTTCCTCCGCAGGCGGTTTCATCCCCATCGCCGGATTCGTGAAGTAGTAGTTGGCGTTCGCGGCGTGCAGAAGCTGTTCCGCAAAAGTGCGTTGCGCTGGCGTCGGTTTGAAATCGTATTTGTCTTCGGGAAAATCCTCCGCCATCGCGATCAGCTTGCGACCGACATCATTCCAGTTTTCCAGCAGAACCTGAGACGGCCCGGCGGCAGGTTTCGGCGGCGTATCTTTCTTCATCGCATCCTGAGCGGAGACAAGCACGGCACAGATCCCAAGAACGAGAATCACCCCACAGATTCTTTTCGTCATAATCCCTCCAGAGTTGGATGTGCCTAGCAAGGTAGCATCAACCCTTGGCTTCCCGCCACCGTTGCCACCGGAGCGCATAGGCTCCTTAGCCCGGTCTTCGTGATCCCTGGTGTCGTTCGTGGTATTCGGAATGTCGCTATTAGAACGTTGTGGCTACGGAGAAGCGGAAAGTCTTCCGTGGTTCCAGAAGGGTGTACTTGGAACCGAGCGTCGCCTTCGTCAGGGCGTAGGTGTAGTTACCAGCAGCGTAGTCGGCGCAACCCGCAACCCCCGCCACTGGACACGGGAACATCTGGCGCGTGATCTGAATGGGCGGCGCGGCGCTGCCATCGAGGCGCAGTGCGTTGAACGCATAGTAAATACGGAAAGGCGCATTGACGATGGGGAGCATCGTCTGCAACTCGAGTCCAGTCGACATGCGTGGAACCCAGTTCGTACCCGGCACAGGCTTGAGGTATTTCGGAATGCCGCCGATCTGTGCACCACCGCTGCAGGTGTATCCATTCGCCGGACTGGGGGGTGTGGGGCAGCCGAAGAATGTGTTCGCCAGGGTTTGGTACTGGGTCGGATTGATCTGCAATTGCGACGTGCGCAGGATGGGATCGACTCCAAGATCCACAAACGGCGCAATGGCCACGGGCCCGGCAATCGTAATGCGGTACTCGAGGTTGCCATTCATACTCAGGTCGCCGCCGGGAGTGACCAGTTGCTGGTACGGAATCGGAATATTGACGCAGTTGGCGGTGCATGTAGCCCCATTTGAGATCACCGGGAAATGCGGATTCGCGGGAACAAAGTTCCCATCCTGGCTTCGCAAGGCGATGGTCTGCGCACTGGGCAAGTAGGCGATCGGAGAAATAGTGCGGATATCAAAACCGCGAATGTCATTTTCTCCGCCGAGATAGGCGCGCTCAAAGGGAGGTGCAACGATCCCGCCGAAACCCGTGATAAACGATGCTTGCAGGTTGTAGCCGAGCGCGTTGCGGCGCTTCTGCATCGGGAAAAACTGTTTGTACTGAACGATCGGCCGGATGGTGTGCACCGTACCGCCAATGCCGGCAAATTCTCCGCCAATGAAGAAGCTCTTGCCATGGTGCGGAGCGTAAGCGGCGTCCAGCGTGTTGATCGTGAAGCTGGGAGTGATCTTGCTGGTAATGATGCCGTTGAGCGCGTTCGGGCCGGAAATGCCGCTGAAGTTAATATTCTCGAACAACAGCTTGGAGGCGTTGCTGACGGCGACCAGCGAGGAACGATCAAACGAGTAGCTGATACCGATACGCTTAAACGAACGATGCAGCGGATAGCTTAACGTCACGCTCAAGCCAGTACTCGACTGCGAATAGTTCTGCAGGTTCTGCGCATACACGGACGGCAGGTTCAGATTCTGTCCGGTAGCAATCGCATACTGCCGCGCCTGGTCATAGTTGGTTTTCCGGGTGTAAACCTGAAAGCCCGCCTGGATCGGCCGATCGAACAGATATGGCTCGGTGAATCCGAACATCAGGTCGCGCTGATAGCTGCCCAAACTGGCCTGCACCGAGAGCGTCTCGCCCAGTCCAAGAAAGTTGTTCGTGCTGTAATTGATTCCAACAAACGCGCCGGCCAAGCCGCTGACGCCGCCTTGCAATCCGATGCTGTTCTTGCCCTTTTCATGCACCTTCAGAGTGAGATCGACCGTGCCCGCCTTCTCATCAAGGTGGCGCTCGGTCGTGTTGGGATCGTCCGGCTTGAGTTGGTCGAAGTATCCCAACTGGTTCAGGCGCAGCAAACTCAGTTCCCAGAAGCGCGAGTTGTAGATCTGCCCTTCTTCGAGCGCGATTTCACGACGGATCACTTTGTCACGGGTGGTGGTGTTACCCGCGAACTCGATGCGGCGGACATAGAACTGCTTGCCCTCGTCCACATCAATTTCCATATTCACAAGTTTCTTTTCGTCGTCGAACTTGGTGTCGGGAACCGACGTGAAGTTGATGTAGCCCGCCTCGCCATACGCTTTGCGGAGATTCTCCAGGCCTTTGGCGACTTTCTCGCGGCTGAAAATCTCGCCGTCCTTCATTGGGAAAAGACTGCGCAGGGCGGCAACGTTCGAAATCGCTTTATTGTTCTTGAAGGTGATGGTCCCGAGGCGGTAGCGATCGCCCTCTTCGATGGGCATGGTGATGTCGACGGCCTTGCCCAGCCCCGGCTGCAGCAGCGGAATATGCAAACCCGTACGGCCTGTGTCGTGTATCTCGGTTTTGGGGTCGTCGACCAGCACTTTGAAGTAGCCGCGGTTTTGGAACTCGGCACGCACCCGTTCGGTGTCTTCTTCAAGCTTGGTAGCGTCGTAGGTTTTCGAGAAGATGTCTTCAAGGAAGATCGAGCGCGGGATACCAATTGGCTTCAGGTTTTTCATGGCCGCGCGCAACGTGCGGTCATTGATGTGTTTGTTGCCGCGGAACCGGATTTTTCCCACCTTCACCTTCGGCCCCTCTTTGACCACAAACGTGATGCCCACTGCTGCCGGCGGTATATCCCGTTTTTCTGTTTTGATCGTGGCAAATTGGCGTCCGTGCTCGGCGAGCAGTTGCTTCAGTGTGACTTCGGCCTTCTTGATTTTCGTCGGGTCGTACTGGTTCTCGACTGAGAGTCCGACCTTGCGCTCTTTGAAACGGTCGAGCACGTCGCTGGTCGAAACTGCATTCAACCCGATGTAGTTGATCTCGCGGATGGTGGGCCGCTCCTTGAGATAAATGTGGATGATCCAGCCTTTTTCGTTCTGCTCGCGCTCAAAGCGAATGTCTTCAAAATAACCGGTATTCCAGAGCGCGTTGAAATCGCGCTCAATGGCGGCAGAGTCGTAAACGTCTCCTACCTTGCTGAAGATGCGGGCTTTGACCGTGTCGGCCGGGATGCGGCGGTTGCCGTGCACCGCGATGCCGACAATCAGGTCCTGCTGCCCGAAAACAGGAGCTGTCAGTAGCAGAATTGCGGCCAGACCGAGCAGCCAGTTCCACAGGGAATTGTGCTTCCAAACCCTTGTAGCGAAAGGAGATGGGAACCCGGATAGGTCCCTCCGCGAGCCCTTGTCGTGGCCGCTTCGCGGAGCGCACACAGGGATAGCCTGATGACGACGATGAATCGCAACTACCTCGAAAAGCAAGAGTTAGGAAAACGGTAATTATACGGTAGAGATGGACAACCGTCCAAGGCAGGGACGAATTTCCTCCCCGAAAACGCGCCCGAAAAAGTTCTACCTCAACACAGACGGAATCGAAGGTCGCCGCGTTGCCTAGGCCGCAAGTTTTTCTCAGGTGAGTCCCGCGAAATAGTGAGGCAATCGTGACACCGGTCAAGGTGACCGTAAAATAATGACGTGACGAGACGAGGCTTGCCCCGTCTCACTTCGCGCGGTGTGATGCCCTATACGGTGGGGAGACGCGGCAAGCCGCGTCTCTACCGAGATTACTTGAACTCCAGAACTTCCTTCTCTTTGCCCTTGCTCATCTCTTCCATCTTCTTGATTTCGTCGTCGGTGAGTTTCTGGATTTCGTCCATCGCCCGCTTTTCGTCATCCTCGGAAATTTTCTTGTCTTTCATTGCCTTCTTGATGGCCTCGTTGCCATCCCGGCGGACGTTACGCACCGCTGTGCGATGCTCCTCAAGAATCCGGTGCAGGTGCTTGACCATCTCCTTGCGCCGCTCTTCGGTGAGCGCCGGCACAGGCACACGTACCAACTTCCCGTCGTTCATGGGATTGAGGCCAAGGTCCGCGCCGCGAATGGCCTTCTCAATCACCGCTAGCTGGGAAGTGTCGAAGGGCTGCACGGTGATCATCTGCGGCTCGGGCGCGTGAATCTGCGCAATCTGGTTGAGCGGCATTTGCGTCCCGTAGTAGTCGACCGATACCGTATCCAGCATGTGGATGTTGGCGCGGCCCGTGCGGGTAGCCGCCATTTCGCGACGGAAGTCTTCCACCGCTTTATCCATCCGCGTCTTGAGTTGCGCGAAAACGTCCTTCAGGGCAGGATGAGCCATAGCTCGGGGCTCCTATGCGTGAGAATCAGAACGTTCGATTATAAACCGCCTCAGTTTCCCTTGCGGTTCGGCAGCAGACTAAAGACTAAGGGGCTGGCGGAAGGCCATGCTATTCTGATCGCGGTTTGGCCGATGTTACAGTTCCGCCGCATCACCGCACAAAGCCGCTTCATCCCGCAGATTGATGGACTGCGCTTCGTAGCCATTGTCTGGGTTGTACTCTTTCACGTCTATGCTGCTCTTTCGACGCGTAGTGCCATTCCCCTTCCCTGGCCTTTAGACATCGATTTGCCGAAGCGCGGAGTCGAGCTCTTCTTTGCAATTAGCGGGTTCATATTGGGCGTTCCGTTTGCTTCCGCTCGTATTCGAAACCTACCCGCTGTGAATCTGAAGCAATACTTCCTGCGCCGTCTCACGCGTGGAGCCGCCCTACTTTATCAGTCTGTTCGTGTGGGCTGCGTCACAGTGGGTCACGGCGAGACGGCCACTCGGCGACATGGCACCACACGTGGCGGCGAGTTTTTTCTACCTCCACAACCTGATTTTCGGCGCATTTGAAAAAGCCGTGAACGGCGTCGCCTGGTCCCTGGAAGTGGAGATTCAGTTTTATCTGCTGGTTCCGCTGCTAGCTGGACTGTTTGCGATTGGCGGCGCCTGGTTACGCCGCACGGTCATTGCGGCATTGATACTGGGCTCGGGCATCGTCAGCCTTCCACTCTACAACTCAGTTCATTTTCATTACACCATCGCATACTATCTGCCGTTTTTCCTCGCTGGATTTCTAGTCTGCGATTTTTATGTCACGCACCAGGGAGAATGGAAGCGCACCTTCTTTTGGGATGCGCTCGCGCTGTGTCTGTGGCCGCTGGTCGGGTATCTCGGGATAACCGCTGGCCATATCGTGTTGCCTTTTGTGATTGTGGCCCTTTATTTGGCTGCTTTTCGAGGACGCATTTGGTCGACTGTTTTTAGCAATCGGGTGATTACCAATATTGGCGGCATGTGTTACAGCATTTATCTCTTCCACTTACTGATTATCTATGCCGTTAAGCATGTGACCATGCCGCTTCACATCGGGCAGAATTTCTGGTTCTACTTCGCTCTCCAGACAAGCTTAATTCTGCCAGTAGTGCTGCTGCTCTGCGGCGCGTTTTTTGTTTTGATTGAACGCCCGTGTATGGATAAGGAGTGGCCGCAGAGACTATGGCGATTTGCCAAAATGCTCAGGGAGTCGAGTGGTCACCAACAATGGAAGCAGGAGAATCCGGCTAAGAGCGCAATGCTCTCCGAGTTGGAAGAGCCGGTGTCACCGAAACCAGAATAGCTACGCGCTGACGAGCGACCCAATTTTTTCGCCCAGCACGACGCGCCGAATGTTTCCGTGCTGATTCAGGTTGAAGACGATGATGGGTAGATTGTTGTCCTTGCACAACGAAATCGCTGTCGAGTCCATGACCTTCAGACCCTGGCGCAGGACATCCATGTAGGTGAGAGTCTCAAATTTCTTGGCGTCCTTAACCTTCACCGGATCGGCATCATAGATCCCATCGACCTTGGTCGCCTTCAGGATTGCATCCGCCTTGATCTCCATCGCCCTCAGTGACGCCGCCGTATCCGTCGAAAAATAAGGATTACCGGTACCCCCGGCGAAGATGACGACGCGTCCTTTTTCCAGGTGACGAATCGCGCGACGGCGGATAAAGGGCTCGGCCACCTGGTTCATCTCAATCGCCGTTTGCACGCGGGTGTAGACACTCTGCTTCTCGAGTGCGTCCTGCAAGGCCAGGGCGTTGATAACTGTGGCCAGCATCCCCATGTGGTCGGCGGACACGCGGTCCATGTCCTTGGCCTGGTCAGCAACTCCACGAAAGAAATTCCCGCCACCCACGACAATCGCCATCTGGATGCCCAGACTGTGTACGTCTGCCAGTTCCGCCGCGACTTCGTGAATGCGTTTGGTGTCCACTCCGAAACCCTGAGTGGCGGCAAGGGCTTCGCCGGAGATTTTCAGCAGGATGCGTTTGAAGATTGGAGTCGGCATGGAAAGAGCAGGTCCTTCGCTTCGCTCAGGATGACGACCGGCAGCAACGCCAATTGTCTGCAATCAAGGATAAATCAAAAGGGGCGCCGAAGCGCCCCTGAATAATCGGCTGCTTATTTGGCAACCGGAGCCGATGCCTCACCCTCGTCTGGTTTCGAGCTGACAAAAGCGACGGTGGCGTTCGCATCGCCCACCTTGAAGCGGGCAAAGCGGCGCACGGCGATGTTCTCACCGAGCTTGCCCACCTTGGCGGCGATCAACTGCGAGATGCTGATGGTCTGGTCCTTGATGAAGGGCTGCTCGAGCAGGCAGACTTCTTCATAGAACTTTTCCATCTTGCCCGTCAGCATCTTTTCGATGATGTTGGCCGGTTTCCCGCTTGCCGCAGCCTGGGCGCGATAGATGTCTTTCTCGCGCTCGATATCCGCGGCGGTCACGTCCTCTTTGCGGACAAACTTCGGATCGCTCGCGGCAATGTGCATGGCGATATCGTGCGTCAGTTCCTTGAAGTCCTCGGTACGCGCAACGAAGTCGCTTTCGCAATTCACTTCGACCAGCACGCCGATCTTGCCGCCCGCGTGGATGTAGTGGGCCACCGAGCCTTCGCTCGTGACGCGAGTTGCTTTCTGTTGGGCCACCGCCGTACCGCGTTTGCGAAGGACAACGATCGCTTTCTCGAGATCGCCGTTCGCTTCGGTCAGCGCCTTTTTGCAATCCATCATCGGCGCCCCAGTTTTCTCCCGGAGCTCTTTCACTTGTGCAGCAGAGATATTTGCCATAGTCGTACTCATTAGAATAAGAACCTCAGGTTTCAAAGTTTCAAGGTTTCAGCGTTTCAAGGAGGGTCAGTCGGGGGGCTAATCGTGAGGACCATTCAAGGTTGCAACCCTGAAACTTTGCAACCTTGAAACCTTGAAACCTGAGTATTAGAAGCGGCGCGTCTCCGCCTGGAGCTCGTCGACGTCTTCGGTCGCTGCTGTAGGACGCTTGCGTGTGCCTTTGCCCAGCACATCTTCCATGCGAATCTCTTCGCCGCCTTCGACTGCGGCAACCGGAACAGCACCATCCGCTGGGGCTTCGGCAAAGACCTCGGCAGCAGCGGGATCGGCAACAAGTGGTTCAGGCTCAGCAGCCACGGCCTGGATGTCAGCCATCTGCTTGTCGTCGCGCGCGTGCACGCCCTCGGCAATCGACTCCGAAATCTTCGAAGTAAACAGCCGGATCGCCCGCAGTGCGTCGTCGTTGCCGGGAATTACGTAATCCACTTCGCTCGGATCGCAGTTCGTATCGACGACAGCGACTACCGGAATACCCAGCTTGCGCGATTCGCGCACCGCAATCTGTTCTTTGTTCGAATCAATGACGAAGATCGCATCCGGCAAGCGCGTCATGTTCTTGATGCCCGCCAGGTTGGCCTGGAGATGCTTGCGCTCACGCTCGAGCTTGATCACTTCCTTCTTGGGAAGCAGATCATAGCGGCCATCGGTGGCCATTTCGTCGAGTTCCTTGAGCCGCTTTACGGATTTCTGCACGGTGACCCAGTTGGTCAGCAGTCCGCCCAGCCAGCGCTGGTTTACGTAGAACATCGAGCAGCGCTGCGCCTCTTCGGCAATCGCGTCCTGCGCCTGGCGCTTGGTGCCCACGAACAGGATAATTCTCCCGTCGGCGGCCAGGTCCTGCACAAATTTCGACGCTTCCTTAAACATCTTCAGCGTCTTCTGCAGATCGATAATGTAAATACCGTTGCGTTCGCCGAAGATATACTCCTTCATCTTCGGGTTCCACCGTTTCGTCTGGTGCCCGAAGTGAACGCCCGCTTCGAGCAACTCCTTCATCGTAATGTTTGCCAATCAACCTCCTAAGTTGGTCTGCATCCGGACACTCACAGGCCCCGGATTGCCATTCCCGTCCACCCCATCTCGGGGAGGTGGGGGGATGAATTTAACTCCTAAAACCAGTCGCTCGTCGTTGGTCGCTAGTCGTTCGCAAACGACCAGTGACTGACGACCATCGACTATCTCTTCGAGAACTGGAAGCGCTTGCGTGCGCCCTTCTGTCCGTACTTCTTGCGCTCTTTCGCGCGAGGATCACGTGTAACCATGCCCTCGGCCTTCAGTTGCTTGCGCAGTTCTGCATTGAAAAGCATCAAGGCGCGCGTAATGCCCAGGCGGACGGCATCGGCCTGCCCTGCGACTCCACCGCCGCATACGTTCGCCAGCACATTGAAGGTGGCCCCGGTATCAGTCGACACCAGCGGCCGCTTCGCCGCGATGCGCTGCGAGGGCGTCACAAAGTACTCATCGAACGCCTTGCCGTTGACCTTGAATTCGCCGCTGCCCGGACGAAGAAAAACGCGCGCGATCGCCGTCTTGCGGCGACCCGTTCCATAGTATTGAACTAATTCAGCCATTTCAGCCTTTAGCACTTAGCGTTTAGCCGTTAGCTAAACCAACGTGCCTAACCTTTCAAAGATAATTTCATCAATGCTGCCTTAGCCTCCACGAACTAAAAGCTAAGAGCTAACAGCCACGAGCCTCTTCTACGCAAACACCTTCACTTCGGGCTTCTGCGCCTCGTGCGGATGCTTGTCGCCTCGATACACTTTCAATTTCGTGAACATCTGCTTGCCGAGCTTGTTCTTCGGCAGCATGCGCGATACCGCATCTTCAATGATCAGCTCTGGCTTGCGTACCAGCCGCTTCTTCATTTCTTCGCCGCGAATGCCACCGGGATAGCCCGTGTAATGGTGATAAACCTTCTGATCGGTCTTCGCGCCGGTAATCTTGACCTTCTCGGCGTTGATGATGACCACGTGATCGCCGACATCGATAAACGGCGTGTACTTAGGGCTCTCTTTGCCCATTAAAATGCGTGCTACGCGCGACGCCAGGCGTCCGAGCACAAGCCCGCTCGCATCCACCACAAACCACTTACGCGTAATATCCCCTTCTTTGGGGAAATAGGTTGACATCGGAAATCTCCCGGAAAATTAAAGAACGCAATAATAACGAAGACTGCTGAGTGCCCTGATCCTGATTATGTAATCACGATCTATCCACGCAGAACGCGCGCTAGGTGTTCCCGGCGGGCAGCCGCAGGACTTCCAAAGACATTTAGGATAGCCCAGCGCCCGAGCCCTTGTCAACGAAGAGGTTCGAATGGAAGGAGTTACCCCCTCCCTTCGGTAACGGGTGGCCCCGGGCGAGAGCTCTACCGCCTCACCACTTCTTGAAGATTACCGCAACCGCCGCGATGATCATCACAAATCCGACCAGATAGTTCCACTTCAGCGGCTCTTTCAAGTATAGGACCGAGAACACTGAAAAAACCGTCAGGGTAATGACCTCCTGGATCGTCTTTAGTTGAGCGGCCGTGAACTCATACGAGCCAATCCGGTTGGCCGGAACCTGAAAGCAATACTCCAGAAAAGCAATCAACCAGCTGATGACAATGACCTTGAAAAGCGGAGCCTGACGATACTTCAGGTGGCCATACCAGGCAATCGTCATGAAGATATTCGAGATGGTCAGAAGCACAATCGTCGTCATGCGGATATGTTGCCAGACGTAGTGCGCCGGTTGCACTCACCAGCTCTCTCACGACAACGCCAGCATTACGTACGGACTTCCGCCATCGCCTCGCGAACCGACGTCAATACTCCGTCCATCTGCGCCGGTGTTCCCACCGTGATCCGAACGCATCCTTCGCAGCCTGGATTTCCCGATGAATCGCGGACGAGGATTCCACGCCGTCGCATTGCTTCGAAAAATGCCTTAACCGATTCGCCGATCCTGACCAGGACGAAGTTGGTCTGACTCGGCCAGAAACGCAGCCCCAGCTCCGCGAACAATCGCTCCAGTTGCTCGCGGCCACGTTTTACCTGAGCCGCGTGCTCGCTGACGAACGACCGGTCCCCTAGCGCCACCTCGAGACAAGCCATCGCTACGCTGTTCACGTTAAAGGGCAGGCTAAGCCGCCGGAGATACTCGATCTGTTCCGCCGCTCCAGTCAGCACTCCGAGGCGCATTCCTGCTAGCCCGTAGGCCTTGGACAACGTACGGCCGACAAACAGGTTCGGGTGGGCGGCCAAATCCGGGAGCAGTGTCCTGCAGGTCAGCGCCCCGCCGCAAAATTCGAAGTAGGCTTCATCGATCAGCACCGCCGCATCCGGCGCCGCTTCAACAATCCGCAACAGATCGGCGCGAGGAGCCACGAGTCCAGTGGGATTGTTGGGATTGGCGATGGCAATGACCCGCGTTTGCGGCGAGATGCGCGCCAGCAAACCCTCCACTGGGAGCGCGAGGTCTTCTCCCGACCGCACCCGCACCACCGTCGCTCCCATCGCCGCACCCAGCACGGGATACATGACAAATGTCGGGTCTGCAAATAGCAGTTCCTCGCCCGGGCCGAGATAGGCCGAAAACAACAGCGAGAGTGCCTCGTCCATTCCATTCGTGAGCAAAACTTGCTCTGGGGGAAGGCGGAAGAACTCCGCGACCTGGCGTTCACCCAATTCGCGTTCGGGATAAAGCGATAAATCCGCCGCGGATAGCGAGCGCAGCCGCGCCAGTACGCGAGGCGAGCATCCGGCCATGCTCTCATTGAGGTCGAGACTCAGCCCATCGCGGCTCACGATCGGCGATTGGTACGGAGGTAGCCCGGTAATCGATGCGCGCGGCTTCAACATGACGCAATGAGTCTACCGTAGAGACGAGGCTTGCCTCGTATCGGCCCGCCTCCATCACTGCTCCTGCCGCCTAACGTATTTCACCGCCACAAAGATGACCGTGCAGATCCCGAAATCCACCAGCAGGCCCCAGTCTTCCTTAAACAGCCCGTGCCGCGCGACCGACGGCAGGTGCGGCATGAGCAGGTAGTAAATCGCGTTGCCGACGAGCACAGCCACGAGCGCATCGAGAAAATTCTTCATCCTGATTCCGCCATCTTGAAGTTCTGCAGCCTCGGAGCCTGCCCCCAACCCGGTATCGGCTCCTGCTAACATCGCTTAAGATGCTGGAACCGTCCACTCCAGTGCAGTATGTAAAAGGCATCGGCCCGCGGCTGGCCGAGGTGCTGGCCGCCAAGGGTTTAGCAACCGTCGATGACCTCCTCCACTACCTTCCCTTCCGCTACGAAGACCGCCTGAACCCCCGCTCGGTCGCCGAATTGCGTGCCGGAGAAATGGCCACGGTAATTGCCGAGGTCCGCAACTCGGGATTGTTCCGCACCCGTCGCATGCCCATCTTCCAACTCACGGTCGGACAGGGCCGCAGCAAACTGAGATGCCTGTGGTTCAACGCCACCTATCTTCAGGACCGCTTCCAGCCCGGTCAGATGCTTGCCCTTTACGGCAAAGTCGAAGCCGACCGCGACGGGAACCTGCAGATCATGCAGCCGCAGTTCGAGGTGCTTGGCGACATTAACGAAGAAGGCGGCGCAGACGAAGCTGAGAAAAAAGCTGCCGCCTCGCTTGAAATCGGACGCATCGTCCCTATCTATGAATCGACTGGCCAGGGCAAACTCACCCCGCGCTGGTTCCGGCGCATTATTCGTTGGACGCTCGAGAATCTGAATCCCAATCTACCCGATCCCATTCCCGCGGCTGTCCGTAATCACCTCAGCCTCGTGTCACCCCGCGAAGCGCTCTGGAAGATTCACTGGCCCGACGCGGGAGAAAGTTTTAACGACCTGCAATCGTCACGCACTCCCGCTCACATCAGGATGATCTTCGATGAGCTCTTCTTCATCGAGCTCGGGCTCGAACTCAAGCGCCGCGAGCAGAAGGCTCAAACCGGAGTCGCCTTTCAGCTCAACGCGGGCGCACGCGAGGCGATTAAGAAGATATTGCCGTTCCATCCGACCGCCGCTCAGAAACGCGTCCTGAAAGAGATCGCCACCGACATGCAGGCACCGAATCCCATGCGGCGACTGCTGCAGGGAGACGTCGGATCGGGCAAAACGATCGTTGCCTTTCAGGCCGCCATCATCGCCATCGAAAACGGATACCAGGTTGCGCTCATGGCGCCCACGGAAATCCTGGCGCAGCAACATTACTTCTCCGCGCGCCAGATCCTCGAACCCGCCGGATACAAAATCGTGCTCCTCACCGGCTCACTTGAACAGGACCGCAAACGCGACATCCGCCGCCACATCGCCCAAGGCAACGCCCAACTGATCATCGGCACCCACGCCCTGATTCAGGACCGAGTCGAATTCGAAAGTCTCGGCCTGGTAGTGGTCGACGAACAACACCGCTTCGGCGTAATGCAGCGCCTCAAGCTGATGAAGAAATCAGATGAAGTGCGTGTAGGGCGGGCGCCCTCGCCCGCCTCCGAGCGAAGGTCGGTGACCACCGACCCCGAAGCTGAACCCGACGTCCTGGTAATGACCGCCACGCCCATCCCGCGCACCCTGGCCCTGACTCTCTACGGCGACCTCGATGTCTCCGTCCTCGATGAGCTACCGCCCGGGCGCACGCCCGTAGTTACCCGCTCCGTTCCCGACGAGCGCGCCCCAGAAGTCTGGGACTTCGTCGGCAAGCAGATCGCCGCCGGACACCAGGCCTACGTCGTCTATCCCGTGATTGAAGAAAATGAAGAACGGGAACTGAAAGCCGCCCAGCAGATGCACCGCCAGCTGCGCGACAAGATTTTCCCCAGCCTACATGTCGGTCTGCTACACGGCCGCCTCGACGCCGACGAAAAAGAGCAAGTCATGCGCGAGTTCCAGCAAGGGAAGCTTGAAATTCTCGTGGCGACCACAGTGATAGAAGTCGGTGTCGACGTCCCAAACGCCACGGTGATGGTGATCGAGCACGCCGACCGCTTCGGCCTCGCCCAGCTCCATCAGTTACGGGGACGAATCGGACGCGGCGCGGCGAAGTCCTACTGTGTGCTCATGCACGGTGGGAAAGTTTCTGAAGAAGGCGAACGTCGCCTCGACGTGATGGTGCGCTCGAACGACGGCTTCCAGATCGCCGAACTCGACCTCGAACTCCGTGGTCCCGGCGAATTTTTCGGAACGAAACAAGCCGGCATCCCCAGCTTCCGTGTGGCCAACATCATCCGCGATCGCCAACTCCTCGAAGCCGCCAAACGCGAGGCAGCGTTTGTAATCTCCGGCCCGAATTCCGAAATTTCGAAAGAAGAGATCGAGCGCGCGTTAAGAGAGATGCGGTCGCGATGGGCGCTCAGTTATGGATTGGTCGAAGTGGGGTAGCGTCACTGGTTTTAACAGAATTGGTTGCAAGTATTCCTGCTTGGAAGCGTTCAAGATAGGGCCACTAGATCATGATGTGCAGCAACTACTGCATGGGCGTGCTCTTACTCATGGTGTGCGAAACCGCACTATTCGGTCAATGCAACTTTCCCAATTCCCCGACGTACAACACTCTGAAATATACGTTTGAGCCCCTCGTTGCCGGGGACAAATTGTCGTTTCGTGTGACCATCGAGTTTGCAGGAGGGTCAAGCGGTGAGGTCAAACTCGAACTGCCCTCGGAGTGGGCTGGCCAAAAGCACGCAGAGAATTCGATTGCGGAACTGAAGGTTCTGTCTTCAGACACGAAGCTCAGCGACACGAAATCGTCCTCCGAAAAAGAGTTGCGGTTCCCGCCCAATACCTTGGTTCGTCTTTCATACGTGCTCGTAAAAGACTGGAACGGACCTCTGAACAGCGGCACCAGGTTTCGGGCTGATCTGTCACCGGACTACTTCCACATCGTTGGTACAACCGCGCTGGTGTATCCGGAGATGGGCGATTTCCAAATGGTTGATGTTCAGTTCGACTGGCAGAAGCTTCCCCCGGCGTGGTCTTTGGCGACCTCCTTTGGGACCGATGATCGTTGCCAGTCATTTCACGGCAGATGGCACGAGGCAGTGAACTCCCTTCTTGCTGGTGGGGATTACCGCGTCTACCACACGATGATCTCAGGAAATGCTCTGAACTTTGCGATCCGGGGCAAGTGGAGCTTTACCGATGATGAGTGGGTCAAGCAGGTGCGCAAGATCGTGGAATTCGAGCGCACCTTCTGGCATGACAACGACTTCCCCTACTTTCTGGTGACGCTTACTCCATTTGATCAGGACCACGGCAGTAATGGGGGTACGGCACTCACCAATTCTTACATGATTCATCTTTCACGTTTGGACCCGCTCACAGGCCGGCGACTCGGGGAAATCGCACACGAGTCATTCCATGCGTGGAATCCGTTTAAGATTGGGCATCCGCCCGGATCGGACTATCCCATCTCGTGGTTCTTTGAGGGATTCACTACGTACTACCAGGACGTGATACTTTTCCGCGCTGGACTGATGTCGTTTCCCGAATACGTTGCGGCGATCAACGAAAGGCTACGCGTCTATGAAGTGAACGAGGGAACGGGGATCTCGCTTCAGGAATTCATACGACTCCATTCCGCAGATCAATCAGTTTTGAGCCAGCTTGATTACAGGCGTGGTGCCGTCTTGGCGGCTTGGCTGGACGCAACGATTCGCCATGAAAGCAACAACAGATCGTCGCTGGACAACCTCATGTTCGACTTGTTCGCCCAGAACACGGCGTACGAGCGTCGTCACCACGGCCAGCCGATGGCGCTCGACAACAAGCGAGTTTTCGGCGCAGCTTCGCCCTACATCCATCGCGCTTCCAGGAAGCAGCTCCGACGATATGTCGAGCACGGAGGCAGCATTCGCGTTCCAGAGACAGCGCTTGGAACCTGTGTTCAGAGCCACGTGGAAGCCAGTTGGAAGTTCGATCTTGGATTCGACCGTGAGTCCACCAGAAACGACGACAAAATAGTGTTCGGTGTCAAACCAGGAAGCGAAGCGTTTAAGGCGGGACTGCGAGATGGGCAAGAGCTGGCCAACTGGTCCTTCGATTTAGGCGATCCTTCTAAGCAGGTTCGGCTGACAATCAATGTTGAGGATGGCAAGAGGACCCTAGCCTACTATCCGCGAGGGCCAGTGAGTTCGGTACAGCAATTCAGCCTGGATACGGAACGATACTCTTCAAATCCCGGAATGTGCACGGTGGGACGGTAGCCACCCTTCTGCTATCATCGCCCCAGAGCCGGAAAAACCGGCAAACTACCTCATTGATCAGGAGTTTTCATCATGGAAATGCCCGCTCTTCCCATGGGCTCCCGCCGCAACGAAGACATCGCGCTCGATCTCATGAAATTCGTCGCCATGACCACCGGCTACGGCAAAACCACCGGCGCCGGCGTCGGCTTCCAGGGCACCGGAGCAGCCGCCAAGCCCGAGGACTACGCCGCACATCTGCTCGAGCTGTATAGCCGCTGCCTGCAGTCCGTGAGCGGCAAGTAGGCTTCAATATTCCACCGCGTCACGGCGGGGTTTTGCCAAGCATTTGGTTTTCTCGGTGCCTCCGTGTCTCCGTGGTGGAAGTGCTGAACGAAGCCATTCCGCTCAGCCAAGGCCCATTGCGCAAAGCCCTAAGCTCCGGCATAATAATGGTTTGTCTGTACGTCGTTGAACTTACCCACCGGACTATTCCGGAAAAAGGATACCGAAGTCTGTGTTAATGATCCGACTGGCGCGCTTTGGTGCGCGCAAACAACCGTATTACCGAGTGGTAGTGATTGAGAAGGAACGGGCCCGCAATGGCCGTCCGGTGGAAGTCGTGGGCACGTACAATCCGCGCACCAATCCGGCCACCCACGACCTGAAACGCGATCGCATTGAGCACTGGGTTTCGAAAGGCGCCCAATGTTCGGATCGCGTCAAGAAATTGCTCGCTTCCCCCGCGCCGGCTGCGGCCGCGTCGGTCGCCTAGCTTTCCTTCAACACGCCAACTCAGGAGCTGTGCATGATTGAGCCGAGCGCCAGTCCGCGCGCCATGATTGAATACATCGCCAAGGCCATCGTCGAGGCCAAGGCCGATGTCTTTATTGACGAGTATGAAGACGGCGATGAAACCGTCGTCGAACTCGAAGTGGCCGAAGCCGATCTCGGCAAGATTATCGGACGCTCCGGTCGCGTGGCCCGCGCTCTGCGCAACATATTGAGCGCGGCAGGGTCGAAGCTCGACAAACGCTACGCGCTCGAGATCATTGAGTAAGCAGGCGTCGCATGGCGGCACCGGGCACAAGCGGCGAGTGGATTACCCTGGCAGTGGTCATCAAGACCCAGGGACGCCGCGGAGAAGTAGCGGCTGAACTGCACACCGATATCCCGGACCGTTTTCGACCGGAGATGAAGTTGTGGGCGCTAACGAAAGATGGGCAGCGCCGCGAAGTGACGGTCGAAGATTTGTGGCCGCATAAGAGCTTTCTGATTCTGAAGTTTCAAGGCATCGAGACGATGAACGATGCCGAGTCGCTGATCGGAGCCGAGTTGCAGCTTCCGATCGCCGAACGGGCCGAGTTAGACCCGGGCTGGACATACCTGAGCGACCTGATCGGTTGCACAGTGTTCGACGGCAACCGCGAAATCGGCCAGATTGAAGACGTGCAGTTTGGAGCAGGAGAAGCACCGCTGCTCGTAGTGAAGAGCGGAAAGAAGCTGCCGTACGAGATCCCGTTCGCCGAGGCGTTTCTAGAGAAGTTGGACTTGCAGCAGAAGCAAGTCCGCATGAAGTTGCCGGAAGGCTTGCTGGAAGTAAATGCGCCGCTGGCAAAGAACGAGAAAGAGAAAGGTCGTTAGTCGTTAGTCGTTCGCTGTTCGTCGTTCGCCAGGCTTGGGTAATTGATTTGACAGCTTTTCTCGGCGAACTCTGCGTCTCGGCGGTTAAGGTTTTGGTCCGCAAATGAAGATCGACATCTTAACGATCTTTCCCGACTTCTTTCGCGGACCTTTGGATTACGGAATTGTTCGCCGGGCTCGGGAAACAGGCCTGGTGGAAATCAGCATTCACGACCTGCGGGCGTTTACGAAAGACAAGCACCGCACCGTGGATGACCGCCCATTTGGCGGCGGCGAGGGCATGGTCCTCAAGCCGGAACCGATCTTTGAATGTTTGGAGTCGCTAGGCGACCTGGCATCGCGAGAAGTGCGGTTGATACCCGGCGCGAAGCAGTCGGTAATTTTGCTTTCGGCGCAGGGACGTACGCTCGATCAAACGCTCGCGACGGAACTTTCGGCGCTTGAGCGAGTTGTCTTGATCTGCGGACGCTACGAAGGTGTTGACGAACGCATCAGCGAGCATCTCGCAGATCGCGAAGTTTCGATCGGCGACTACGTGCTGAGCGGTGGCGAACTGGGCGCGGCGGTCATCATCGACACGGTTACGCGGCTGATTCCGGGCGCTGTTGGGAATCAGAATTCGACCCGCCAGGAATCGTTCACGACTGTTTTGGACAGACATTCCTGCCCGCCAGACGTGAATGTCGACTCCTCGCCGAGTTCGACCTGCGTTTCCGGCGGATTGCTCGATTATCCGCATTACACGCGACCCGCAGATTTTCGCGGGATGGCAGTGCCGGAAGTGCTGGTGAACGGGAACCACGACCAGATTCGCAGCTGGCGTCGCAAAACGGCTCTGGCGAAAACATTGCGCAACCGCCCCGATTTGCTGGAACGCGCAGCGCTGAGTAAAGAAGACCAGGAATTACTGGCCCAGATCAAGCGGGCCGAAACGAACGAAAAGATTAGCTTCAAAGATTAACCAGAGAATCAGGAAGGAAACATTATGCGTAATGCGATCATCGAAAAACTGCTGGCCAAGACGCGCCGCACCGACCTCCCGAAGTTCGCCCCCGGCGATACCGTGAAGGTGCTTGTCAAGATCCGCGAAGGCGAAAAAGAACGCCTGCAGGCATTTGAGGGCGTCGTCATCTCGCGCTCACGGGGCGCACAACCGAGCTTCACCGTCCGCAAGATCAGCTTCGGCCAGGGCGTCGAGCGCATTTTCCCGCTCGATTCCAAGGTCATCGACAAGATTGACATCGTGCGCTCAGCCAAAGTGCGCCGCGCGAAGCTGTACTACCTGCGCGGACTGAAGGGCAAGGCTGCACGCTTGAAGGAAGTCGAACAGCAGTAGTGCTGTACCCAGTTGCCGGTACCCGGTACCCAGTTTTCCATGCTGGGTACTGGGTAATGGATACTTCCACACAGAACTTCCGCTCTTGCTTCGTGTCTCTTCTTCGGCGAAGATGCTGCTCAGCATCCGTGTCCAAGTCCATCCGAAGTTCGAAGTCTTCCAAGGCAGAAAAAGTCTCTGCCGCTACCGCCAAACTGCGTCTGCTGAAAAGGCTCCGCTGCACTCTGAATTTTGAAAAGCGAGCCTGGGCCGCTGGCGCGCAGTATGTTGCCGGCGTCGATGAAGTTGGCCGCGGATCGCTATTCGGCCCCGTCGTAGCCGCCGCTGTGATCCTCGACCCCAACTACCGGATTCGCGGCCTCCGCGATTCTAAACTCATCCCGGCTGAGCGCCGCGACGAGCTCGCGCTTAAAATTCGCGAACATTGTCTCGCCTGGGCGATCGCCGCCGTGGATTCCGCCCGCATCGATCAGATCAACATCTATCAGGCTTCGCGACTCGCCATGCTTCACGCGGTTCGGCAGTTGTCGCCGTCGGCAAGCCATCTTCTGGTCGACGCCGTCCGGCTCGATTGCGAACTCCCCCAGCAGCCGATCATTCACGGAGACGCCCTCTCCGCGTCGATCGCCGCTGCGTCAATCATTGCCAAGGTAGAGCGCGATCGCATGATCTCAGCCTGGGACCCTGTCTTTCCTGTCTATGGCCTCGCTTCGAACAAGGGATATTGCACGCCCCGCCACCTCGCCGCCCTGCGCGAGCACGGCCCGTCGCCGCTGCACCGGCAATCGTTCGCACCGGTGTGGAGCGCGCCCGTTCCCCAGGAAGTCTTGGGATTCATGGTGAATGAATCGGCTGCCGAGGTCGTTTCGATTGACGAGGAACCGGTAGAAGCGGTCTTGGAAGGCTAAACAAACTTCTCGTAGAGACGCGGCTTGCCGCGTCTCCCGCCCTCGATCGTACTCTCTCCCTGCTATCATTTCCGACGTGCCTGCGCGCGGAAAATTCATCACCTTCGAAGGTCTCGACGGCAGCGGCAAGAGCACGCAAATGGAAAAACTTGCGCGATCACTGCGTGCCCACGGCCTCCCGGTGAGCGTGACCCGCGAACCGGGGGGAACCGCGACCGGCGAAAAGATACGCGAAGTGCTGCTGCACTCGGCCACGGCGGGACTTTCTCCACTCACCGAAATGGCGCTTATGTTCGCTTCCCGCGCCCAGCACATCCACGAAGTCATTCTGCCCGCGCTTGCCGAAGGACGCATTGTGCTTTGCGACCGCTTCACCGACTCGACCGAGGCCTATCAAGGCGGAGGCCGCAAGCTGGGCATAAAACCTGTTCTGCACTTGCATGAAATTCTCTGCGGCAACCTGCAACCTGATCTGACCATTCTGCTCGACAACGAGGTCGCATTTAGCGTTGAGCGCGCGCGCCGCCGCAATCGCGGACGAAAGAACTCTCACTCATCAAAAGACGAAAACCGCTTTGAGCAGGAAAACCGCGCATTCTTCGGTCGCGTACGCCACTCGTATCTCGCGATAGCGGAGCGGGAACCGCACCGCGTGCACGTGATCAACGCGCGCGGGACGCCCGCCGAAACGCATGCGATTATCATGGAGCTGATGAGAAAGAAGCTGAAGATTTAGTAAAACCGCTGTTCGCCGTCGCGGCAGGACTAAGGGCGAACAGCGAATAGCGAACAGCCAAAAGCGCCTCTATGCCCTTCTCCGATTTCGTCGGCAACCCGGAAACCATCCAGCGCATGCGCGAGATGCTCGCGCGCAACCGCTTTCCGCATGCCGTCATTCTCTCCGGTGCGCAAGGTTCCGGTAAATACACACTGGCGCTGATGCTGGCCCGGGCAATGAATTGTCTCGAACGGCCCGTCACCGACGGCTTGCCGGATTTCTGCGGACATTGCTCCAACTGCATCCGCATCGCGCAGTCGGCCGACCTCGATGCCCGCTTTGCCGAAGCCGTCGAAGCCCGCGAGAATCTGCGCGACGCCGACAAGAAAGAGACGCGCCTGTTCGTTCAGACTCATCCCGACGTACTCATCATCCCGCCCGATCCACCGCAGCTGATGATCAAGGTCGACCAGGTTCGCCACGTCATTGAGACGATCTATTACCGTCCCGGCGAGGCCCGTGAGCGCGTTTACATCTTCACTGCGTCGTCTTTCATGAAAGAAGCTGCGAATTCTCTGCTGAAGGTTCTCGAAGAACCACCCGAATTCGCCACGATTTTCTTGCTCACCGAAAATGCCGGAGAATTTCTGCCGACCATCCGCTCCCGCTCAATGATCTTCAACCTCGGCGCTCTGCCGACGGCGGAAATCGAAACCCGGCTCGCCAAGCTTCGTCCCGATTGGAACGCCCGCCAAGCCGCACTCGTGGCCCGCCTCAGCGAAGGCGCAATCGGACGGGCTTTATCCTTCGATATTGAAGGCTACATCGCCGCCCGCAGTCACGCTATCATCCTGCTGAAATCCGCTCTCGGCGGCAAAGATGCCGACCACAGCGAATTGTTCAAGACCACCGAAACCTACCGCGCCGGAGCCGAAGGCCGCGAAAAAATCGACAATCTTCTTCGCACCTTTTACTCGCTGCTCGAAGATCTGATGTTCCTGCAGTCGGGCACACCGCAACTGGTCCGCAACACCGACATACTCGGCGAACTGAAGAAAATGTCCGCGGCCGTGGACTTCACCTGGCTTCAGCGCGCCTCCGAAGGTCTCGGAGAAGTCGAGCGCGGCCTGCGCCGCAACCTGCTGCGCTCCCTCTCGCTCGACGCGTTCGCCACGGCGCTCGAACGCGCTTCCTGATTAGGATCGACGCCGCACATACGATTGGGGATGCACGAAAGACACCCCCACAAATCATGTTGTTGCAACGAGAAAATGTCGTATTAACTGCAACGAGACTCTGTCACCCCTTATCGATTAAGTAACGGCCGCTAAAGCGGGGCGGCCGGATAGGTTGTAGATGCGGGGCAGGACTGTTTTTCTTTTCTGGGCCGAGGTGAGGAACTTGGGGCGACGCTCGGCATGTTCTTCGAGCGGCAAAGGCAACGCAAGCAATAGAGCATCACCCCGAAAGACAGACAACGTGCCGTCGAGTTGATGCGAGAGTTCGACGGTTTCACCAGCATAGCCGCGAGCGCCCGGCAAGGGTGGCAGCGCGATGGACTGCGCGCCTAAGGTGACGGTGTGATCGGCAGCGACGACGCGCTGATAGTGCAAGCTGAGGCAGCGGGCCAGATCGAAGCGGCGCGGCAAGCGGCGAAAGTCCGAAGCGGTGTCGGAGGCGGGGCGGGCGAAGCGTTGGTTGTAATCGGCGCAGAAACCGGCGAGCACCGTGTTGGCCTGGGGCAAAGTGGTGGCGCGGGCGAGGCGAAGTTCGCTGACCAGACGATCCTGGCAAGTGCGCCAGGCACGTTCGATACGACCCTTGGCTTGGGGAGAGTAAGCCGGGATCTGTTCGATGCCGAGTTGTTCGAGAGCGCGTCCGAGTTGGGTGGGCGATTGTTTTCCGGCGAGTTGCTCGGCCAGCGTCCAGTACGCATCGTTGCGCTGGAAGATGGAGTGGCGGTCGCGGTAGAGGCTGAGCGGAACGCCGTGGGTGATGATCATGGCATGCAGAGCGCGGAGATAGCCGAGGGTATTTTCGGCTTCGAGTTGGAAGTGAGCGGCCAGAATCTGGCTGGTGGCATCGTCCTGGAAGCCGATGAGAGTGAGCTCGGGACCGCGGCCTTGGAGCCAGTCGTGACGGCTGGCATCGGTGAGCGCCATCATGCCGAAACGCGGTCGGGGAGGCCGGCGGGAACGATACTTGCGGGGCCGGCGTTTCTGCGGAGACGCTAGTTTGGCGGCGCGTAAGATGCGGCGCACGGTCTCGCGGCTAACGGCGAGATTCTCTTCGGCGCGAAGTTTTTCCGTCAGATGAGAATCGTTGAAGCCTTGGTACTTGCCGCGGGCCAGCTTCAAGATCAACTGCTGCTGGGGAAGCGAAACCGCCCAAGGCATGGAGCGTCCGCGATTTCCGTGCTGAACCCAGCCGAGGGAATCGGGCCGATAGCGGCGCTTGAGGCGCTGCACCTGGCGCTCACTCAGTTGCAGCAGGCGGGAGGCTTCGCGTACGCTCAGCCTCCCGCCCGCTGCATTCTCGATCACTTTCACCCGCTGGAACTCTTTCTGACTCATCGTCACCATCCTTAGAGGGTGACAAAGTCTCGTTGCAGTTATGGGGTGACATTATCTTGGAGCATCTACAGACACCCCCACAAATCATTGTCATCGTCCATCCGCTGTGATACCGTAAGCGTCAGTTTTTACCTCTGGACCCACAATCTCTAGCTCGAGTGTTGTGGCATATTCTGCCCGCCCAGCGCGCAGGTGGTGCAACTTGAAAGATGCCCTCGACTCTATGCCAGCCGAACCAACCACGGAACAGGAAAGCTTTGCCAATCGCAAGCTGATCCGGCCGTCCCTCAGCCGCAACGACGGACACAATAATCATGCGCACAATCACGCGCCCAACCACGCACCGTCCGAGCGCAGAGACAGAGACAGGGATAGAGACCGCGATCGCTCCGCCGCGCCTGCCAAAAAAACGCCGCCCACCGAGCAGACGAACGCAGAGAATTTTTATTATCAGAAGCAGATGCAGTCAAAGACGCCGATGGTCGTCGTATTGCGCGACGGCGAAGAAGTCCACGGCTATATCGAGTGGTATGACAAGCACTGCATCAAGCTGAACCGCGCCGGCGCCGCCAACCTGATGATCTACAAGCCCGCCATCAAGTACATGTTCAAGGAAGGCGAGAACGGGCGGAAATAGCCGTCAGCTTTCAGCCATCAGCTCTCAGTTAAAACCTTTCGCGTCTAACTTTCACAATTCTCGGCTTGATACTCTCTATTCAAAGCCTGCACAAACAGGGTTCTAACTGACGGCTGATAGCTGACGGCTGACGGCTACAGCTTCGGCAGCACAATCCCCTTCTGCGCCTGGTACTTCCCCTTACGATCCTTGTAGCTGGTCTCGCAAACCTCATCCGACTGGAAGAAGAGAATCTGGCACAGCCCTTCATTGGCGTAAATCTTCGCCGGCAACGGCGTGGTGTTCGAAATCTCCAAAGTGACAAAGCCTTCCCACTCCGGCTCGAACGGCGTGACGTTCACGATGATGCCGCACCGTGCATATGTCGACTTGCCCACGCAGATCGTCAGCACATCCCGCGGAATCTTGAAGTACTCCACCGACCGCGCCAGCGCAAACGAATTCGGAGGCACGATGGCCACATCCGCGTTCACGGTCACAAACGACCGTTCGTCGAAATGTTTCGGGTCAACGATGGTGCTGTTGACGTTGGTAAAAATCTTGAACTCGTCAGCCACGCGCAAGTCATATCCGTAGCTTGAAACTCCGTAGGAAATTACTCCCGCGCTCACCTGCTTCTCCGAGTACGGATTAATCATGTCGTGCTCCTGCGCCATGCGCCGGATCCAGCGGTCGCTCTTGATGCTCATGAAGCCCCTTTTTATTTGTGATTGATGATTTGTTACTGGTAATTTTTCGCCGAGATCGAAAGCCGGAAGGGCGGGCTTTTCAATCGCAAATTACAAATTACCAATTTCAAATTGCTGCAGGCTGGTGCTAGCCATATTACGAGATTGGTCCCCCGGTTGACAATCCAACCTATCTCCCTTAGCATCAATAACTTGAGGCATACTAATCCTCGGCAAACGGGGGACAACCTGTGATTAAGCTCGACATCATCAACGAAGTGGTCAACCGGACCGGGATCACCAAGACAAAAGCGGAGCTCGCGGTCGAAACCGTCTTTGAGAGCATGAAGAAAGCGCTCTCCACCGGCGATCGCATTGAACTGCGCGGATTCGGCGTGTTCAACGTGCGCCCGCGCAAGACCGGCATCGGACGCAACCCGCGTACCGGCGCCGAAGTCTCCATTCCACCCGGCAAAGCCGTCCGCTTCAAGCCCGGCAAAGAACTGCAGTCGATCGACTAGAGAAGAGTAGCACCGGCATCCCGCCGGTTCGTTTCCCTGACTGCCGACGCGGACTGCTCCGCACACGGGCCGCAGTGAGTTACATTGAAATCAGGCCCGACACCGTATGTCTGAACCCTCATCTCCCGTCCCCACCCTCGAGTGGGAACAGCCGCCCCAACCCGGCGTCTGGGTCATCCCCCCGCCTCGCCAGCGCTGGTGGCTGTACGTGCTATTTCTGCTCCTGACTTTCTTGAGCACGACCGTGGTCGGGGCGCGCATCTACGCAAACTTTGCCGCACACCAGCCAGTCTTCTCCTTTGATGACGAGAGCATTCCTCTATTTCCAGTCGAGTGGATGTGGCAAGCCCCCGCGAAGCTCATGCATGGCCTCCCTTTTTCCCTCGCTCTGATGTTCATTCTCTTCGCGCACGAAATGGGTCACTACCTCTACGCCCGCTATTACCGCGTCTATGCGACGCCGCCGTTCTTCATCCCATTTCCCAGCCTGATCGGGACTCTCGGAGCTTTCATCCGCATCAAGGGTCCGATCCCCAGTCGCAAAGCCTTGTTCGATATCGGGATTGCTGGCCCAATCGCCGGATTTATTCCAGCATGTATCGCAGTGTTGACTGGACTTTCGTTGTCGCACCAACTAGCCGTGTCTGGCACCTCTCCGCTCGAAAATCAGCCAGGGTTCCCGCTAGCCTTTCACTTTGCTGCCCAACTACTGCACCTCAAAACATCGCTAGAATCGTTGTCCCTCCATCCCATCGCGGTTGCCGGATGGGTAGGAATGTTCGCAACTTCCCTGAACCTGCTGCCCGGCGGCCAACTCGATGGCGGCCACATCTTGTATTCAGCTTTTCCGAAACTGCATCGATGGATCTCGATGGCGGTTGTCTTCGCGCTGCTGCCGCTGGCCCGCAATTACTGGATCGGCTGGCTGCTTTGGGCAGTCGTGCTGTGGCTCACGAGACGTCATCCCAGGATTCCGAGTCGTCCCGGCATCACCCCAGCGAGAAAGTGGGTAGCCGGTTCTGCGATCGCAATTTTGGTGTTGGCGTTCACGCCAGCCCCAATCACCGGCGCTTCCGGCCGCGAAAGATGGCCGAAGATGTGGGACGACAGCCGCGAAGCCGTACATGAACTCCGCGACTACGTTCACCACAAGCTGCATCGCAACTGATGGCCTGCGTTTCAGTAAAATAGAAATCAATTTTCTTTTTGAGGGTACCGATCATGCAGCGGGCATTCGGCCTGGACATTCCGCAGACGCTCGAGGAAGTTTGCCATCCGGCGGGGTTGGCGCTCGTCGTATATGACATGCAAGTCGGAATTTTGAAGCAACTCGCGAACGGCCAGGAGATCACTCAGAAAGTCGTCCGGGTTGTCGCAGCGGCGCGTAAAGCCGGCATTCGGATTCTTTTCACCCGTCACATGTCACTTCCCAAAGAACTGATGGGAGTCTCTCAGTTGCGCATGGGAATGGCGTGGCAGAGAGTGAAGTCGGTTGACGAGGTGAAGCCCTGGTTCCTCCGCGACTCGCCGGGGTTCCCGCTGATCCCCGAAATGAACCCGCTCCCCAGCGAAGCGATCATCGACAAAATCACCATGTCGGCCTTCGAAGGGACGCCGTTGAGCATTGCGCTACGTGATTGCGGTATCCGCGCATTTGCCATCGTCGGCGTCGCCATGGAAATCGGCATTGAACCGACCGTAAGGCATGGCGCCGACCTTGGCTACATTCCGGTGGTCATTCAAGATGCTTGCGGCTTCGGTCACCGCGATGCAGCGGATCGTTCGATTGCCAACCTCGAATTTGCAGGCGATGCGCTGTTTACCGACGTTGAAGGGATCTGCGCGCAATTCCTGCGTATCGCGGTGACCAACGATCGCGTGCTGCAACCTGATCGCGATCACAACGACAGGGGTTAGTTGAGTACTTCGAGCCTGACATATAAAAGGCTTGAGGCGACCGGCGAAAAGCCAACACCGTTCCTCACATCAACCACACAGGATCTACATCCACCACGACCTGCGTCCGCGGAATCTTCCTCGCCGCCGCTTCCGCCAGCATTGCTCGCAACAGCGTGTTCATCTTCTCCCGGCTCGGAGACTTCAAAATAAAGTGATACCGGTAATCCCGCTTCAAGCGCGTAATCGGAGCCGCCGCCGGCCCCAGCACCCGAATCCCTTCATGCCGCGTCTTTTCAAACCAGCGGCCCAGTTCGCCGGACCAAGTCAAAGCCTCATCCAGCTTATCGCTGCGAATCAGCACATTCGCCAGCGCGCTGTACGGCGGATAGTGCATCCAGGCCCGAAATTGCAGCTCTTTGTCATAGAACCCGGCAAAGTCATGTCGCGCCGCGAACTGCACCGCATAGTGATCCTGAAAATAAGTCTGCAGCACAACTTTCCCCGGAGACTGCCCCCGCCCCGCCCGTCCCGCCACCTGCGTCAGAAGCTGAAACGTTCTCTCCGCCGCGCGAAAATCGGGCAACCCCAGCGCCATGTCCGCGCCAATCACGCCGACCAGCGTTACGCCGTGGATGTCGTGCCCCTTCGCGATCATCTGCGTCCCCACCAGCATGTCGAGCGCGCCTTCATTCAGCGCGTTCAGCGCATGTTCGAAATCGTCGCGCCCCCGCACCGTGTCGCGATCCAGTCGCCCGATCCGCGCCTGCGGAAACATGCCATGCAGCAACTCTTCCAGCTTCTCCGATCCCGTCCCGACAAAATACACATACTCACTGCCGCAATGCGCGCACTTCTCCGGAATCTTCGCCACGAATCCGCAGTAATGGCATTCCATCTTGTGCTCGCGTTTGTGATGCGTCATCGACACAGCGCAATTCTGGCACTGCAACGTCTTGCCGCAAGCGCGGCACAGCACCACGGGAGAATATCCGCGCCGGTTGAGCAGCACCATCACCTGCTCTTTTTTCTCCAGCCGCTCGCGAATCTCCTCTGCTAACTTGCGCGAAACGACCTGCTCCTGCCCCGTCTCCTGAAACTCCTGCCGCATGTCGACGATCTCAACCTCCGGCAGCGGACGGTTCTCCACCCGATCCGGCAACTCCACCAGCGCATACTTATTTTTCTTAGCGTTGTAGTAAGACTCAAGCGAAGGCGTAGCCGACCCGAGCACGACCGCCGCTCCCGCCATCTTCGCGCGCATCACCGCCACATCCCGCGCGTGATAACGCGGCGTCTCCTCCTGCTTGTAAGACGAGTCCTGCTCCTCATCGACAATGATCAGGGCCAGGTCGCTTACCGGAGCAAACACTGCCGATCGCGTTCCCGCCACCACCCGAGCCTCACCGCGCCGTATGCGATGCCACTGCTCCGCCCGCTCCGCATTCGAGAGGCCCGAATGCAGGATCGCCACTTCATCCCCAAACACCTGATGCAGATCCGCCGCCACCGCCGGAGTCAATCCAATCTCGGGCACGAGCAGAATCGACGACCGCCCGGCATCCAGCACCTGCCGCATACACGCCAGATAAACCGCCGTCTTGCCCGACCCCGTGATGCCGTGCAGCAATAGCCCGCCAAATTTTCGCAAGGCCACCGCATCGCCAATCGTCGCCAGCGCAGCCTTCTGCGCCGCGCTGAATTCAAATTCAAATGGAGACTGTCGAGGCTTAAGCTTCGAAGCAGTGAAGTCCTGCGGCTCATCGACCAACTCAATCAGTCCGCGCCTAACCAGTGTGCCGAGCGTAGTGCGCGGAACGTCCAGCCCGCGCAGGATTTCGACCGGCGCCCGCCCGCCGGATGCAGCCAGAGTCTCAATCAAAGTACGCTGGTTTTCATTGAGTGTCGTGTGCTGACGGGCTTTTGACCCGTTCTGTAGAGACGGGGCTTGCCCCGTCTGCGGAGGCACAGCCTCCGCGGCCCGGAGCACCGCGACCTTCACCAACCGCGCCGCATCCCGCGCCGCCGACACATCCTCCCGCGCAATCCATTTCTTCCGCACCATCCCCGCCAGCAGCGCCTTCCCCACCCGCGTCGCTCCGCGCAAACTCTCCTCGCGCACGTCCTCCCGCTCCGCGAGAAAATCCAGCACACGAAACTCAACCAACTGCTGTTCCGGAGTCCGCTTCGACCGCCCCGGAGACCCCTCCATCCCCGCCAGATGCAGCGCCATCCGTCCCGCATCGGTGATGCGATACGCAACCGAGCGTTTAAATTCAGCCGAGAGCGGCAGCATAGTCCGAAATACCTCGCCGATGGGCGCGAGGTAGTAGTCGGCAATCCACTTCCCAAGTTTCAGCAGATGTTCATCAAGAACCGGCGAGAGGTCGAGCGCCTCAATCACCTTTTTGATCTTTACCTGCGCAGACGACGGCGGACGATCATGCAGCTCCACAACAATGCCCGACATCCGCTGCTGCCGGAAAGGCACCAGCACCCGCCCGCCAACCACCGGCTCCATGCCCGGAGGGATGGCGTAGGTGAACGCCATGTCGAGCGGCACAGCCAGGGCGACGTCACAGAAGAGCGGCATGTAAGGTAGCGCCGGCGTCTCGCCAGCAAAATGAATGCTAACACTCGCTATACAATGAACGGCATGGATCCAGCTGAACTGGAGGGGAAACGAATCGCTCTCGTAGTCACTGACGAACGAGACGAGTCGGTTGCATTTACGGGTACAGCCCACTGGGACGGAGATCGTCTGGTCATGCTCCGGAACAGGCCCGATCCCCCAGTCCAAATACACGAGGAATGGCATCACAAGATTCGTGCGACGCCGGAGGACAGCAAGAATACCCTGCTCGGAGCGGAATTCTTTCTTATGTTGAGTGTCGGCAATCTGGCCGCCGGCACCGACCAGTCGGAGTTCGAGAAAACCGGCTTAAAGTGGCCCCAAGGCTGATCGCGTTTGTCGGTCACGGTGCGGGTTCCCGATCCCCATGCGAAGGCGGATGCGAAATAACCAAAAACTGTACCTCGTCACCCGACTCATTCTTCAACTGGTGCGACGACCCCGAAGGAATCCAAATCCCCTCTCCAGCCGTCAAAACCATCGGACGCCCATCAACTTCCATAACGGCCTTGCCTGCCAGCACGTAAAAGAACTGTTGCGCTTGATGGTGAAGGTGGCGAACTTCCGAGGTTCCCGCCGGCATGCGTTCTTGAATTACGCTGAGCTGCGGATTCTTCACCAGGTGCCAGCCCTCGCAGCCGCTGCCCCAGATGTAGTGCTCGGCGGCTGATTTGCTGATCGGGCTGATTTCCTGACGATTCATGGGTGGGTGAACAGCGAATAGCGAACGACGAACAGCGGACCTCCAACGACCAGCGACGAACGACTAACGACCGACTGGTGCCTTCAGCCCCAACTCCTTCATCACCATCTGCAGATCCTTCCACGCTTCGCCCTTCTGCCGCGGATCGCGCAACAGAAATGCCGGATGGTACGTCACCGCCAGCTTGCATCCATCCCAATCGGGGTCATTACTGCGAACACCCGCAGGCTTGAAATCATAAAAGCGCCCACGCAACTGAATCATCGAAGCATTCATCGCCAGCAGCGTCTTCGCAGCAGTAGCGCCAAGCGCGACGATCACTTTCGGTTTGACTACCGCAATCTGCCGCATCAGAAACGGAGAGCATGTCTCGCACTCCTCACGCTCCGGCTGCCGATTTCCCGGCGGACGGCACTTCACAATATTTGCGATGTACACCTGCTCGCGCTCAATGCCCATCGCCTTGATCATGTTGTTGAGCAGTTGCCCGGCGCGCCCGACGAACGGTTCGCCTTTTTCGTCTTCATCGGCCCCAGGCCCCTCGCCGACGAACATTAACTCAGCTTTCGGATTGCCAACGCCAAACACAATTTGTTTTCGTCCCTGCTTATGCAGCGCGCAACGTTTGCAATCGCCCAGGTCTTCGCGAATGATCTTCAGCGCCTTCACCGGATCGCTGACACTCTGCTCGGGCTTGAGCGCGATGACCTCAAAAGCATTCTCGTCGACCGGCACCGCAACCGCCGTGGACTTCCGTGGACTCATCTCTTCTCCCGCTTGAGGATTTGTCGCAACTGAAAAATCTGCAGTTTCCACGGCGATCGTCGCAGACAACGGCCGCCGGTAAAAATCGTAAATTCCCATCTCGTTGTAGTAACGAATGCGCGCCGCGAGCGCAGCGCGAAGTTCAGCATCAAGCACAGGAGGCATTGCGGATAAGAATAACAAAATAGTGAGATGTGGCGCGGGCGCCCTCGCCCGCGAAACTCGGCCCGGGCTCGAGGTCTGCTATTTCAACTCGACCTCAACAATCGTCCCAGCAGTCGTTCCCTCATTGGCCAGCGAGTGCGTGACCTTGGCATCGACCCAATGAACATCGCCCGCCTTGACTTCATGGGTGAGTGACTTTCCATCCGGATCCGTCATCTTCAACACCAGAGGCGTTGCCGAAATAATCAGGTAAGGGCGTTCGTGAGTATGCATCGCAGATGCGGTTCCCGGCGACAACGTCCACTTGTAGACTCGCGCGCTTGAATTTTCCGCCTCCACCTTCCCTGCAATCGAACCAGATGCACTTTGTCGGTCGATGAAGCAGTTCCACGTCCAGCGCTTCAAAATTGACTGCTCCAATGTTGTGCACGCGGTGCGTGTAAGGCCCATTTGACTCCGACGCAGCAACGTCTCCCGGTTTCGTCAACTCGGGCGCACTCACCGGCTCGCCGGACTTTTGCCTGGTGATCGTCGTGCTGGTCAAATCAATCGCTACCCGATCATAGGAGTGCGTGTGGAATAGCGTGCTTTCGCCAGGAAGAAGTTTCACTTCCACGACCATGACGGATTCATTTGTCAACACAACATGATGGTGCGGTTCTTCTTGGACCGCAACCGGAGTTTGCTGCGCCATAACGAACGTGGACAACACGAATACCACGGCCAACCACAAGCAATTTTTCATGGGGATTCTCCTAACGGACGGTCGCAGTACGACGTTTGCACAACTTCACAACCTGGTCCAGCACGCGGTGCGCAACTTCCCACTTCGAGGTTTCAGGAACCTCGACCACTTCGCTCTGAGAAATAATTGTGACTGCGTTGCGATCTGAATCAAAACCGATGCCCTCACGCGAAACATCATTCACAACGATCGCGTCGAGCGACTTCGATGCCAGTTTCTTCCGTGCATTCTCCAGCACGTTTTCCGTCTCGGCCGCAAATCCAACGATCAGCTGCGACGTCTTCCGACGCGCGACTTCGGCAAGAATATCCACTGTCGGCGCGAGTTCCATTGTCATCTCACCCTTGCGCTTGATTTTCTGCCCGGCCGCTGCCTTCGGCCGGAAGTCCGCTACGGCCGCCGTCTTGATCACCACCGTGCTCTCCGGCAGCAACTTCAAAACCGCAGCCAGCATTTCCTCCGCCGTCTCCACGCGGGTGATTTCCGCCGCACCCGGAGCTGTAATCGCCGTCGGCCCGCTTACCAGCAGCACGCGCGCGCCTCGCCGCAATGCCGCCTCGGCGATCGCATACCCCATGCGTCCACTCGACCGATTCGTCAAATAACGCACCGGATCAATCTTCTCCCGCGTCGGCCCGGCCGTGACCAGCACCGTTTCGCCTGCCAGATCCTGCGAGGCGCCGAGCGCTTCCATCACCGCCGCGACGATCACTTCGTTCTCCGCCAACCGGCCGGAGCCCGTCATGCCACAAGCCAGATAACCCTCTCCCGGCTCGACAATTCGAACGCCACGCTCGCGCAAAAGTTTTAGATTCGACTGCGTCGCCGCATGGTTCCACATGTTGACGTTCATCGCGGGAGCAACCACAACCGGAGCGGTCGTCGCTAAGTAAAGAGTGGAAAGAAAATCGTTGGCAATCCCCTGCGCGAACTTGGCCAACACATCGGCGGTCGCCGGAGCCACCACCAATGCATCGATCGCCTGAGCAACGGCAATGTGCTCGATCGCTGACTCGACATTGGCCTGCGTGTCGCCAGAGCCAGAGCCGAAGAGGTCGGTAATAACTTTCTCGCCGGAGAGCGCCGCAAAGGTAAGAGGACGAACGAATTCCTGCGCCGCGCGCGTCATCACCACCTGCACCTGGATGCCACGGTCCTGCAGCAGGCGCACGATCTCCGCCGCCTTGTACGCCGCAATCCCACCGGACACGCCCAGCGCGATTTTCATAGGAGCGCGACTCTCATAGGAGGAAGACGGCAGCTATTGCTTTAGAAGCCAGCCCCGTCTACAGAATTGATGCCGCCGCCTGGCGCGCGATTCATGCCGCGCAGTTGGCGGCCTTTCAGCGGTCTACGCGTCTTCCGCGAACACCTTGTTCAGGCTCTCGCTCGCGGCCACGACCGCCAATTTCGGAACTTCCGGAATCAGCCATTTCACCTTACCCGCTTTGATCTCATCCTGCGCGATGCGGCAGGGTTTGCGCGAGCCGGTGTCGATCACTGGAGGTGCGCCGCCCTGCAATTGCCGCGCTCGCCGAGCCGCTACCAGAATGTAACGGTAATTGCTATCGAACCCTTCAATCAGCTTCATACAGTCTCCCCCGAACCTTGAACTGCCCTTCACGGTTTCCGAAACGAAGCCAGAATCGGCTGGACCCGTTCCTGCGCTTCTTCCAACCGGCAAGCTTGCGCATTCTCCACTCGCCGTCTTTCCTCGCTGCTAAGTTCCCCTGGATCTTTTTTTTTCAACCGCTCCGCCAGCACGATGTCCCTCATTTGATCGGCCGACGTCTCCAGCACGTTATTCACTAATATATAGTCGTATTTCGAATAGTTCTCAATCTCGCGCCGGGCCGCCTCCAACCGCCGCCGGATCACTTCTTCCGAATCCAGCCCCCGCGTCCGCAACCGCCATTCCAGCTTTTCCCGGTCAGGCGGCAGAATGAAGATGCTGACCGCTTCCGGAATCTTCTCCTTAATCTTACTCGCTCCTTGCACATCGATGTCCAGCAGCAGGTCGTTACTTCGGTTTTCCGCCTCGCGCAAGAATCGCCGCGCCGTGCCGTAGTAGTTCCCGAAAACCTCGGCGTACTCCAAAAACTCATCGGCGGCGATCATGGCTTCGAATTCTTTTCTACTGACAAAGAAATATTCTTTGCCGTCCTTTTCGCTGCCGCGCAATGGGCGAGTGGTGTACGAGATGGAGAATTCCAGGCGATCCACCATCTTGAACAGTTCATTTACCAGCGTGGATTTCCCCGACCCTGACGGCGCCGACACAATGAAGACGATGCTCATTCCAGATTCTGCACCTGCTCCCGTGATTTTTCGATCTCCGACTTCATCAGCAGCCCCATTTCGGTGATCTTCAGTGCGTCTCCGGCCAGGCCCGACGTTTTCGACAACAGCGTATTCGCCTCGCGGTTCATCTCCTGCAGCAGAAAGTCCATTTTCTTGCCCACTTCGCCGCCCTGATCAAGCAGCGCGCGAAAATGTTTCACGTGTGCGTTCAGCCGGACCAACTCTTCCTGAATATCGCTGCGATCAACCAACACGGCCACTTCCTGCAGCACGCGCTCTTTATCCACTTGTGCGCCGAGTATTTCCATCATGCGCGACTGCAGGCGATCCGAATAGCTCCGCAGAATGGTGCTGCGATGAGCTTCCACGCCCGCCGCCGCCTTTTCCAGACTCGTCATGCGGGAGCGCAACTCGGTATCGATCGTCCGGCCTTCGTCTTCGCGCATCTGGTTCAGGCGCGCCAGTGCCTCTTCTATGCTAGCCAACACCGCCGCTTCCAACTCTTCGCCGGATCGCTCGGCTCCGGAATCCATGGCCCCCGGAAGACGCAAAACCACATTCAGGTCAGGCTCGCCTGGAACACCAAATTCTTTCGCCGCCGCCCGGAATGCCTCGACATATCCTGAAATCAGCTGGCGGTTGATCGCCACTCCATTCGGTCCAGAGCGGGCCAGGTTCAGAATCACTTCCACATGGCCGCGAGCGAGTTTTTCTTTCAGAAGGCGGCGCAGCATCATCTCCAGCGCATCTGTATCGGACGGCAAGCGAAAGTGAAGATCGAGGAACCGATGGTTCACTGATTTCAGGGACAATCCGAACGCCAACTGGGCATTCACCTGCCCTTTGACTTGCGCGAATCCCGTCATGGAACGAAGTGGCATAAGAATCCCGGTTTCAAGGTTTCAGAGTTTCAAGGTTTCAAAGTCGAACACTCCGCCTCGAAATGAGCCGCCGCGTTCTTAGGCGCTCTACTCTGAAACCTTGAAACTCTGAAACTTTGAAACCTTCTTCAAGTGCTTACTGCCTTGGGCGCATCCGCCTGCGCAAATTGCAATTCATACAGCCGCCGGTACGTGCCCAGCTTTTGCATCAGCTCTTCATGCGCGCCAATGTCGGCGATCGTGCCGTTCTCGAGAACCACGATCCGGTTCGCGCGCCGCACCGTCGAAAGCCGGTGCGCGATCACAAACACAGTACGCCCACTCATCAGATTTTGCAGCGCCGACTGCACCAGCGCCTCAGATTCGCTGTCCAGCGCCGAAGTCGCTTCATCTAGAATCAGGATCGGCGCATTCTTCAGGATCGCCCGCGCGATCGCAATCCGCTGCCGCTCGCCGCCCGAAAGCCGCACGCCTCGCTCGCCGATCATCGTTTCGTAGCCCTCGGAGAGGCCTCCGATAAATTCATGCGCTCGCGCCGCTCGCGCCGCTTCTTCCACTTGTTTCTGCGACACATGCGGCTGGCCGTAGGCGATATTGTTCCGCACCGTATCGTTGAACAGCACCGTCTCCTGCGTGACGATTCCGATCTGCGATCGCAGCGACTCCAGGGTGACATCGCGCACATCCGTGTCATCGATCATGATGCGCCCGTCGCTAACGTCAAAGAATCTCGGGATCAGATGCACCAGCGTGCTCTTGCCCGCGCCGCTCGATCCGACGACCGCTAGTACCTCACCCGCTTTCACGTCCAGATTGATGTCATGCAGCACGACGGGCGAATCCTCGGCACTGCTATAGGAAAAAGCAACGTCCGCAAACTTTATCCCCCGCGCAAACTTTCCCATGCGCTTGGCGCTCGGCCGTTCGCGCACCTCGTCTTCAATGTCCATGAAGCGGAAAATTTCCGACGAGGCGCCCACAGCCTGCTGAAAATTATTGTTAAATTGCGCGAACTTGCGCACCGGATCGTAGAGTTTGAACACCGCGATGATGAAAGTAAAGAAGGCGCCTTCCGTGAGGCTGCGATGATTAATCTGATCGCGGCCCAGCAGCAGCAGCAGCGCAATCGCGATTGCTCCCAGAATATCCATCAAGGGAGAGCTGATCGCAAACGCCGCCACCAGCCTCAGATTCGCCCTGAATAGTCTTCGCGCTGCCGCGCGGAAACGCGCGATCTCCCAGTTCTCCATCGCAAACGCCTTGACGATCCGATTGCCCGTAATCGTCTCGTGCAGAATGTTCTGGATCTCAGCCAGCTTGTCCTGCCCACCACGCGTCGTGGTGCGCACTTGCCGTCCGATTTTTCGCGATGAATACAGAATGATTGGAACAAACAACAGAAGCACCCACGCCAGTTTCCCGCCCACGAGCACCACCACCGCAGCGGTGAAAATGAGCGTAAAGAACTGTTGCAGAAATTCTGCCAGTACTGTCGACATCGCAAACTGCACTTTCTCAACATCGTTCACGATGGTCGAGAGCAATGTGCCAGTCGTGTGCTTGACAAAAAACGCAGACGAACTCCGAAGAATCGCGTTATACAGATCGTCTCGCAGGTCGGTGATCATGCCAAAACCCGCGTAATTCACAAGATAGGTTCCAGCGTAATCGAAGATGCCCTTCAAGATAGTCGCGGCGACAAGCGCAAATGCAACCACCGTCCATGGATTATGAAAATGCGACGGCACAAACTGTTCGAGATTGATAAACCGTTCCGTGCCCGGAAGCTTGAAGAGCTGGATCGTTTTTTCCTGCG
Organism: Terriglobia bacterium; assembly: GCA_963847715.1. Lineage (GTDB taxonomy): Bacteria > Acidobacteriota > Terriglobia > Terriglobales > Acidobacteriaceae > Acidiflorens. The sequence continues at coordinate 12,708 of CAWKAZ010000012.1, read as the reverse complement.
AGCCAGGATTCAACACGCGATCGAAGATCGGACGTATCAGCAGCACACGCCCGGCATCCAGCAGTCCCACCAGAGCCATGAGTCCGACGGAACCAAGAAATGCTCCCGAGTACGGCAAGATGTAGCGAAACAACCGGAGTAGCGGACGCGGCTTCACCAGTATTTTTTCCTGTTTCGGCGGCGCCGCTGTGGAGGTTGCCATGCTGTAATTGCCAATTCTACATGCGCGGAGCACCACCGGCTGTGGCTACGACTCCGTCAGAAAGCGAACGACTTCGCTGGGATGGGCGCACATCACGCCCGCCCCGGACTCTCGCAATTCTTCGGCTGAGCCAAAGCCCCAGATCACTCCGATCGCCCAAAGGTTGTGTGCCTTCGCCGCCAGCATGTCCTGACGGCGATCCCCGACCATAACCGTGGCGCTCGCGTCGAGACCTTCGGAATCAAGCAGGAGCTTCAGAAGCTCAACCTTGTTGTCGAACCTTCCGTCCAGCTCAGCTCCGTATACGCCAACGAAATACTTGGCTAGCCCGAAATGGTCGATGATCCGCCGCGCGAACGGAGCAGGCTTGGAAGTCGCGACGAACAGCCGGAACCCGGCAGCATTCAGGCTCTCCAGCATCTCCGGCACACCCGGATAAACGCAATTCTCAAACAACCCGGTAACCGCGTAGCGCTCCCGATAAAGCCTCAGCGCCTCGGCAATACGAGCAGCGTCATCGGTTGCCAGAAATCGGCCGAAAGACTGGCGCAAGGGCGGCCCGATAGCGTGCCGCAGTTCGTCGTCGGAAGGCGGCTCCACGCCCAACCTCGTCGTCGCATAACGAATGGAAGCCGCAATCCCCTCGAACGGGTCACTCAACGTGCCGTCGAGGTCCAACAAGACGTTGGCGAAGCGGCGCGCTTTCCCGAACGCCTCTTTCGAATTCATTTCTACTTTGGACTGTCCCGGTGCACGACCTTCACCTTGTATCCCGCCTTGCGCAATCGCTTGTTCACATCTTCGGCAATCATCACCGAGCGATGTTGCCCGCCAGTACAACCGAAGCTGATAGTGAGATAGCTCTTGCCCTCGCGTACGTAGTGCGGAAGCAGGTAGACGAGCAGCTCCGAGATGCGGTTGATGAACTCCTGCGTCTGCGGAAACGACCGGATATATTTTGCGACCTTGGGATGCCGCCCGGTAAGCGCGCGAAACTCCGGCACAAAGTGCGGATTGGGCAGGAACCGCACGTCAAACACCAGATCGGCATCGTCGGGCACGCCATGCTTGTACCCGAAACTGACGCACGAGACCAGAATCGTCTGCTGGCTCCCGGACTGCTGTTTGAAGCGGTCGGTCAGATGTGCCCGCAGTTCGTGAACATTAAACTTGGAAGTATCGATGACCAGGTCAGCGAGCTTCCGGATCGCCCGCAGATGGCGCCGTTCCGCGCCCAGCGATGCCCGTACCGTGGTGCCCGTCCCGAGCGGATGCGGCCGCCGCGTCTCGCTGAATCGCCGCAACAGTGCGGCATCGGTTGCTTCGAGATAGATCACTCGCGTCGGGATCGTTCGCTTCACCGACTTCAGAATCGCCGGCAGCTTCTCGAGTTGCGATCCTTCGCGGACATCAACGACGAGCGCTGTGCGCGGAATCTCTCCCGACTGCAAGGCCAGCTCAGCGAAGCGCGGAATCAACTCCACTGGCAGATTGTCCACGCAGTAGTAGCCCAGATCCTCGAAGGCCTTCAATGCCGAGGCCTTTCCCGACCCGCTCATGCCAGTAATAATGACGAGCTCCGCCGTGGCGTGGGGCTCGCCCTTGCGCCCGCGGGCCAGCTTCCCCGCCGCGCTCTTCACCTTCTTGAGTTTGTTCCCCAAGGGCATTCCGGAAATCTTAGCATTTCGCCACACACCCAGTCGGGTGAGAACAACCCAATTTCAGACCAGGAATCTTCGGCATTCAAAAATACAAAAGCCCTTCCACCCGAAAGACCACGGCGGAAGGGCTTCTTAGCAGCCTCGTCCACGAAAGCTACTGCTTGTCGTAGAAAGCCATCGTCTCGACTTTTTTGCCCATAGCATCCATACCGCTTGTTGTGATTGTTCGACTCTTGCCGTCAGCAGCAACCACGATCTTGCCGGTTACCATGACTTTGCCGCCCTTCTTCACTGTCAATGCCAGGTTGTGGTCGTCAATCTTCTTAACCGAGCGAGCATCGGAATTGGGATCGCCGGTCACAGCATAGTCCTTGCCGTCGTACTTGCCCGTCCACACGTTGTGCGTCGGCTTGCCTTGACCGTCCACGCCATCGACCGTCACTTTGACCTTGTCGCCGTCCATCTCGTAGATCACAGTGAGATTTTTCGACACTCCGGCATCGATCTTCGATTTAGCTTCGTTGAGCTTCCAGGTCCCCATGTTTACATCCGTAGCGAAACATAGGGTCGCGCCAATTGCGAGCGCTACGAGTACCAACACGGTTGTTCTCGTCTTCATATTGCCTCCAGGTTGTGAAACAAATGGCTAGCCCGAACGGATAACAGTCAGAAATTAGTGGCTAGCAACAGAGGAACGCATCATAGCACCGCGCGGTTCTTCATGTGGCACCCCCCGATTGATCCTCACAATGGTCGAGCACGATTGGCCTTCTCAGCATCGTTGCTGCGCTGTCATCGGAGTTGGTCAATGCGCGGATGACGAGGACGCCGCCAGTGGGGTCGCGCATTTCGAGCGTCTTGACGAGCGTCCGAGTACTTTGCCTACGGCACTCTCCGGCAGCTTTCTGAACTCTACCTGCTGCGGGACTCCACTAATCCCTATCGCTCATCACTGCTACGCCACCGAACGCTCCGCCGAGACCTGCGCGTCCGCCTCCCCCACTTTCTTCCGCAAAATTCCCGCCGACGCCAGTGTCACCGCCAGCCCCACCGGAAAAACTTCCATAAATGTCATGATCACAACCATCGCCGGATTGTCATACATCACTTTGAGCTTCTCTGCCTCCCGCTCCGTCGCCTCGATCTTCTGCTGGCTCGCACCCGACGCCTTCGCCCTCTCCACCATTTGCGCGGAATACTTCTCCGCGAAATCAGGCATCCATTTGTGATAGACAACTTCCCACATCCCCACGTAGCAGGCGCTTGAGATCAGCGTAATCAGGATGCCGACTGCAAATCCGCGGCCAAATGTCAGCCGCCCGCCTCCAACATTCTCCCGATAGGAACGAACCCCGAAGAACACCATCAGCGAGGCGAGCACAATCGTGGCGTAGCCGAGGATCTCCCCTTTGTCATGGCCGATCTTGTCGACGAACGGCATGGTAGCCAGCATCATCGCGGACAACATCACGCCGGAAATCAGCCCAAACGTCAGCACTATCTTTTTCATGAACTTGAGTCTCCTTTTCGTGAACCTGCGCCACATCTAGAGCCAGAGTGCCGCGCTCAGCCTTCTTTAGGCGGTTCCCATAACTCGATGCGGTTGCCGTCCGGGTCGGTGATCCAGGCAAAGCGGCCGTAATCCGCGTCTTCGCGGTGAGGATCGATTTCCACTCCCGACTTCTTCAGGTCCTCGAGTAACGCGTCGAGATTGTCAACTCGGTAGTTGACCATGAAGCTGGCCTTGCTCGCGCCGAAATATTTCGTTGCCTGCGGGAAAATCGACCACGCGGTAGAGGCCTCTGGACCGGGGGCGCTGCCGTCTTTAGCTTGCAGTTCGCGCCAGTGAAACTCCGCTCCCTGGCCGTGCGGTTCGCGCTTGATTCCGAGATGCTTTTCATACCACTCGTACATCTGTTGCGGGTTCTCTGACTTGAAGAAAACTCCGCCTATGCCGGTGACGCGCTTCATAAGCCTCCTTTACCTGCTTTCACGTGCTCGAATGTAGCGTGAAACAACGATTTCTGTCGTCATCCTTTCGGGTGATTTTCGCTGCGGAAGCGAAAAATCATGCTTTCGGATGAAAGAATCTGCGGATGGTCACGGAATCAGCCGAGCCGTCTTGCCGATCTGCACCGCTTGGGTGCGTCGCTTGGCGCCAAGCTTGTCAAACAGCCGGCTGGAATGAGTCTTCACCGTGTTTTCGCTGACGAAGAGCCGGTCGGCAATCTCCCGGTTGCTTAGCCCGTTGGCGATCAGTCCGAGAATCTCCAGCTCGCGCGATGTAATCCCCAGCTCATCCACCCGAGTGTCGTCGACAACAAACGGATCGCTAGTCGTGACCGGGACTTCCTTGATGATGGTTTCCGTGACGATCGTTTCCTTCACAATCGTCGCCGGCTTCTTCCTGGTAAGCGTCAGTCCGAGCCAGATGCCGAGCCCGGCGAACAAGGCAGCAACCAGCCCGACATAAATCTCCAGCGAATGCTCAACCACCAGGAAGCGGTACTCCGTAAGCTGCAGGACGGCAATGAGCAACCCGCTGCACACCCCATAAATGAGGATGTCGCGCAGCGCGCGTCGGCGGCGACTTGGGCCGGATTCACTAGTCAAGCTCACGGGAGGAAATGATATCCGAAGGCCAACCAGAGACGAAGATGAAACCAACGACGACGCCGGTGCTGCTGAGGTGAGCTTGTCTTGAGAGGCGCGGATTTGAATCCGCTTTGAAAGGTTTGAATCCGTTTTGAGAAGCGCAGTATTTGAATCCTTTTTGAAAGGCGCAGCTTCACAGTTTGCTGATGGACTCGGCTTTGTATCCTCCGTTTGTATCAGGGTATCGCTTCAGCGATACCGTAACTTCTTTGATTTCAGATGCCCCTTTAGGGGCCGAGGCAACGCCGAAGGGAATGGTGGGCGCAGTAGGATTCGAACCTACGACTTCCACCGTGTGAGGATGGCACTCTACCGCTGAGTTATGCGCCCTTGGATCGTGGGCAGAACGCCCTTATCTCTTATACAGATGCAAAAATCCGCCGTCAACTTGAGCAAAGAACTCGGTGGTGTCCTTGTTTCTATTTGGTAGGCGTCACGTATTGGGGCGGAGAGTTTGCTGGTGTGATTACCCTTACCCCTTGCCAAGCGGGCCAAAACCACGCAACAATTGTGACAACGAAAACCCAGAAGCCAAACCAGAGTCTGCGCGTTTGGTTGCTAGGCTTCACGAAATAATTATCCCCCCAATTGCCCGAGCGAATCAACGCCAAATTAGGACAGCACCAAAATCACGGACAAAAGACCCGCCCGAGTTCTGCGGCAATCCTCCGATGGTCCCCGATATTCGAGTGACTGTAGCCCATCGTCGTTTCTTGCTGCGCGTGCCCCAACCGGTCCATTCTAATGCGCATCGGCGCGCCCAGGCTGTCCAGGGCACTTGCATTGCAGTGCCGGAAGGCGTGGAGGCCCATGTGCTTTGTGTCCTCAATGCCAATCTGCTTTAGCAGCGGTTTGAGGGCCCAGGTCACCACGTTGTAATTGTCCAGCGGCCGCCCGGTGCGAGTAGAGAACAGCAAGCCCTTCCGCTCACCGATGAACACGGCTAAGTGCTCCGCGAGTGCCGGAGAAATTGGGAACGACCGCACCGCGTTTCCCGTCTTCGGAGTTTGCAGTTGCGCACGCCACGCTGACCGCTTCACGTGGATGAACTGCCGCGCGGTGTCCACGTCTTCAGTGAAGAGTCCGCAGACTTCGCCTCCGCGCATTCCCGTCTCTGCGATGATCCAGAAAAGGGACCTGTATGGCTCTGTAGCCAACCGGATGACTGCGAGTGCTTGTTCCGAGGTAAGCGTCGGCTTTCTTATTGCCCCTCGGCGAGGCAACATCAAACCCTCAAATGGGTTGTGGGTGACGTAACCCCAGGCGCGCGCCGTCTTCCATATTATGCGCATCGTGGCGAGGATGACCCAACACAGCATAAATGTTCCCAAGCTCAGACCTGGCGTCTTCATAAAGATCTCTCGTGGTGGACCATTCTACTTCCGTCAGGTGTCAATTGCTGTAACCAGTCGATTACACGCAGAACCCCGGAGCTGGTTTTGTTTGAACCTTATTGCTCGGGGGTCTGGGGGCAGACAGCCCCCAGCGGGTGCAGGGCTGGCCCTGCTCGCGGGAGCGCGTGGGCGCGCCGGGTTTGGGGTTGGGTCTCGCTGTTCGCCCTACGTTGGGGTTGGTTTTGCTTTTCTGGTGCCCTCTCAAGGAAGGGGGGGGCGCCAGGCGATGCGCTGGATGGTTGCCCTTGCGGGCGTGCGGTGAATTTGCTCAGGAGCGACAGCGACGGAGGGCGGGCGGCGACACCGAGCATGGTGCGCAAATAGCAAACGAACGAATGCGAGCGAAGCGGCCTAAGAAACGTCTTGGGTACCACCGCAACCTGCTGTCAATTCGCAGTCCGCATTGGGCTGGTTGGTTTGTCGCTGATCACATTCCGTCAGCGTGGCATTGTGCCGTCGCCGCGCCCTTCCCAGAAACTGGCGGCCTGGTTCCATAACTCCTTTATCCGGAATATTTTACAAAATCCATCCCTTTAGAATCAATATTTTGCAAGGCTTCCCTTCGCGACTCCGAACTGATTCAAGTAAGTATAATATAATCAATAACTTACATTAAATTCTCCAGTGTCGACGAAGCCCTTATTCCTCAAAGATTTGGAGATTAACTAGAGATAAGTCTATTGTTTTCAGAGATCACTTAGAGGGGTACGATTTACTAGTAAGTAAACAGAAAATCGCTCCCACTAAAAGCGACGTTCTGTAAAATGCGGAATGAACCGGAACGCGCCAAAGCAGGAGTAACACGCGTTGTTCCCGAGCCTCTTGACCCGCATCGCTGCTCCCGTTAGCCTCTTTTCAACACCCCTTCATGGCCGCCTCCGACACTCCCGACGCTCGGCCTGTAAATGATTCAACAGAAGGCACTTCCGCGCGACATCGCGCCTCCGACGATGCGCAACTTTCGGACGCCAACGGGGTTTCTACCAATGTGAGCAGCGTTGCCATCGACGGCGGAGTGCTCGATCGCGGAATGTTGGGTCGCGCGCTGCCGAAGTTTGCCGGAGCTTCGCCATCTCCGTCTGCTCCAATGAATATGGCCAGCTCCGCGGAAGCCATTTCCGACGTCGACGTGATGCTGCGGGTGAAAACAGGCGACGAGTCTGCTTTTGCCTACCTGGTACAGAAATATCGCCGCCCGATGGTCGGCTTCATGTACCGGTTGTGCCACAATCCGTCAACTGCGGAAGAGTTGGCACAGGAAGTCTTTTTGCGCGTTTACCGCTCGCGCACCACTTACGAGCCGAGCGCGAAGTTCACGACCTGGCTCTATCGCATCGCGACGAACCTGGCCGTGAACAACGCGCGCGACACGCGCCATGAGCGTCCGGAAAACACGGTGCGTCTCGATGAGCCCGACCAGGAAACCAGGACACGGAAGGACAGGCGGACGAAAGCTCGATTGTCGACCAGCGAGAGCACGCAGAAAGGGCCGTCGTACAACTCGTCGGCAGCGAGATACCCGCTGAAGTGGACCAGCGCGCGCTCGAGGTAGTCGGTGTCAACGACGTCCCGGCTTTTTTTCCCCCGCGGCCTCGACCCAATTCTGGATGGTGGCCCAAGGGACAAAGACGCGGTGGTCGCGCCACAGGTGCCAACTGGCCATGCGAAAAGGTAGGTCGTCCTCCACCACCAGTCGCACGGCCGTCTGTTGCACCCGGTGGGTGTAATGGCTCCTGGGCGGGGCCAGGTCGGACAGGTCAGCGGGGAAGCAGCGCCGACAGGTGAAACAGCGATGCGTGGAGTAGCGGACATGGAGATCGATCGGTCGGCCGGTGCGGGGGTCGCCGAGATCATGAACGGTTCGGGAGGCGGTTCTCCAGCGGCCGGCACGACCACCACACAAGGGGCAGCGCCGGCAGGAGTAGTTGCGGCTACGGTGTTCGAGGCGCGGCTTGGGAAGATCCTCGATCCGGGTGATCCCTTCGGTGATATCGGGCACATAGACGCCTGGTCCATTCATAGATCTCACCTCCTGACGTAATGAGCGTCAGGAGGTGAGTTACGTTTGGCGGCCTGCAAAATCTACCAACAGTGATGCTACAGTCTCCCATTTTTACATCGTTTAGAATAACCCTGTGCCCCTCCCGCCTCTGAAGAATGACCCACGCCATTACACGCCGTATTGCCTCCGCAAACTTAGTCGACACCTCTTCATACAGTCTAAGAATTTGGGCCAACCTAGCATCCGCTGCAGACAACCTGATCAACTCGGTCCAAAGAACAACCAAGGTCTCAGCGTTTACCAAAAAATTCTCGATCGAGTAATAACATGTTTCAAATAACTGATCATCTTTTGCATATGAGATACCGCAGAAATCATCCAAGTCCTTGTCAATAAAAAATAATGCTCGCCACTTAGGATCGACCTTCGCCTTCACCCTTGGCATCAAGGCAACCACATTGTCTTTCCCATTGCAATCGTACGCCGTGGTCTGACCCTGCGACTTCCAGACTTGCCGCACTATTGGCAAGTAGAATGAGACGTCATCCTGTCCCTCAACGAAAACATAGAGGTCCAGCTTGTGAGGCTTGTAGTCTCCGATAAATAGAAGCCATATAGCCTGCGGAGTCTTACGCAATGAGCGTAGCTGGTCGAGATGATCCATCAGAGAACCTCTGTGATGCACTTTTCTAAATCGACAGCAAACGGATCAAGATCGTTATCGAATATGAATGGAGAATGAGTCACAGCCGCCAAGAATTTGCATCTGCCTGTTTGAAGGATATCTGGCAAGAGCTGCTTCTGCCATTTTACGGACAACGATAATTCCGGTTCGTCTATAATCACGAACACGTCTCCACGTTCTCTAAGGTAGAGATGTGAAAATAGTGATACTATTTGCTTTTAGCCCGACGATAGGGACTTAAGCTCGATCGTCTTTCCCCGAATCGTCAAGACTACACTTCTTCGCGACTCTTTGTCGTCATAGACAATCTGTTTCCCTGATAAGTATTGATTGCATACCTGTGTAAAGTTATGAATCAACGTCTCCTTCTCTGATAATGCCCGATCCACATTAATCAGCTTGGAGAAAAAGTGGGCAATATATCGGTCGACCGCCTCGACTTCATCGGAGGGCGTGATTTTGATTCTTTCGATGACTGCTTTTAGCCAGAGCATTATTTGACTCTGAAAGCGTCTGCTCTTCGGCCCTGTTAAGAATTCTATCAATTGTCGTATTATCTAATCTATTGAACGTTTCGATCTCATATGACTCGCCTTCTCCACGAATCACGTCGCGTAGATAACCACCCGTCAAGTTAGTTAATTCTGACTTGGCAGTCTCAACAAGTTCAATTCTTGCCCGGACAAATGTCGCCTCAACATCCTCCATGCCGAACTCAACTAATTCGATGTATCCCCTGCGTGAATCCCCCTGAAGCACACCCTTTCGCCGCTGGAAGGACTGGACAGCATCCTCCAGGTCGGGAAAAATGGATGTAAGTTCTTTTTCTACCCGCCTGTATGTTGGTAAATATAGGACTTGGTATTGACCGGCATGCTCTGCCAATAGGCCGTCTAGCTGTGACAATAGACTCTTATTTAATGAATTCGGATCGAGGTGTATTTCACCGGCGATCCTGCGACAAACTGAAGAAGGCATTGGAAGGCGACGGTCCAGCTCGTTAGCCAATGCCTCTCGACCACCTCTTTGTCCTATCGCAGCCAACTCGTCGTAGAAATCTTGCGAAAGGACGGGCAACTGGCGGAGTGGCATGTGACGGCGGATGGTTGCTCGTAATCGTTTTGAAATCTCCTTTGAAGTATCCTGCTGCAGTTCCTGCTTTAGGGTATAAATACGGTCGTTAATCAAAAGATTGATGGAGCCAAAGTTGTATTCTAAGACGCGATCCCATTGCCTGCTTAAGATCAAGTACAGGAGACTAACAACCGTCGTTTTCCCAAGCCCGTTGACACCAACCATAACGATCTTATTGTCTTTGATTTCGATGGAATAGTCCTTGGCTCGGTGCAGCCCTTTGATTTCCAGTTTTTGAATGCGTATTGCCATGCAAATATGTCCAATAGATTTCTTGATCTACTTGTTGTGCCCCAATTAGGCTAAGCTAGAAATTCACTCAATGATATCGAATTCTACCCACTCTTTCCGTCAGTCGTAAAGACTGGCCGCTCGGGGAAGTCGAGGGGAACATAGTGAATTGTGCTCGACCCCCGGGTAACTCGAGCAAAGATCCGCCCGTATGAATTACACGACGCCCTTGTGTGCGTCCACTAAACCCCGTCTTGCAGGCTATGTTACGATGTCGGCATGGCCAGAAGGGGGTGAAGCATCGCGAAACGCGCCCGACGTCAGCGGGGAGCAGAAGATCTATTGGTGTCGGAGCTTTTTGGCTGGAAAAAGAACCAACACCAATCCTTTTGATTCTCCCAGATTAGGTTCCCGCCCAATTGTCTCGGCTCCGCGCGGTAAAAAGCCGATTGCTACTTTCATCTCAAAGGGCTGGTCGATAGAGTGTTGGGCTCATTCCTTCAACTCGTTGGCTATCGCCCCGAACAGCTCCAGGGCCGTCTGGAGGTCGTCGGCGATCTCCTGGGCCAGGACGTCGGGTTCGGGGAGGCTGTCGGCGTCCTCCAGGCTCTTGTCCTTGATCCAGAAGATGTCGAGGTTGAGCTTGTCCCGCTTGGCCAGTTCCTCGTAACTGAAGCAGCGCCAGCGTCCCTCGGGGTTGGTCTCGCTCCAGGTCGCCTTGCGCTCGTGGCGGTTCTCGGGGTGGTAGCAGGCCACGAACTCGTCGAGGTCGGAGCGTTTGAGCGGCTTCGTCTTGAGGGTGTGGTGGATGTTGGTGCGGTAGTCGAAGACCCACAGCTTCTCGGTCCACGGCTTCTCACGGGCGGGCTTGGCGTCGAAGAACAGGACGTTTGCCTTGACGCCCTGGGCGTAGAAGATGCCGGTGGGGAGCCGCAGCAGGGTGTGAACGTCGGCTTGCTCCAGCAGCTTCCGGCGCACGGTCTCGCCCGCCCCGCCCTCGAACAGCACGTTGTCGGGAACGACGATGGCGCAGCGGCCGTTGATCTTGAGCAGGCTCTTGACGTGCTGGAGGAAGTTCAACTGCTTGTTCTTGGTCGATGTCCAGAAGTCGGGCCGCTCGTAAGACTCGTCCTCTTTCTCCAGGTCGCCCTCTTCGTTCACGATGGCGATGGTCGATTTCTTCCCGAAAGGCGGATTGGTCAGGAGCAGGCTCACCCGATCGCCGTCTCCGGGCGGGCTGGCGAGGCTGTCCTTGCCCGAGACGATGGGGCAAGGGTCGGCGTCGATGCCGTGGAGCATCAGGTTCATGATGCAAAGCCGGGCGGTGTTCGGGACGACTTCCCAGCCTCTCACGAAGCCCCGCTTCAAGTGCTTCTTTTCATCGGGGTCGAGGTCTTTGCCCTGGTGCCGCACCACGTAATCATGGGCGTTCAGAAGAAAGCCCCCCGTGCCGCAAGCGGGGTCGCAGAGCGTGTCTGCCGCTGTCGGTCGGGCACAATCCACGATCGCCTTGATGAGTTCTCGGGGCGTGAAATACTGACCCGCCCCCTTCGGACTCTCCGCAGCGCTCTTCGAGAGCAGACCCTCGTAGATGTCGCCTTTTACATCCGCCTGCATCGACATCCACTTTTCAGGCTCGATGAGATCGACGATGAGGCGTCGGAGCGTGACGGGGTTTTGGATTTCCGGCTTCGCCTTCTTGAAGACCTCCCCGAGCATCCCCGGCTGCGTGGAGAGGTGTTCGAGGATGTGGCGATACTGGGTCTCCAGGGCATCGCCTTCCTTCGCCAACAGGCTCGCCCAGTCATAGCCTGCCGGGACAATCGGCTTTCGGTTGTATGGCGGCTTTGTCTGCTCGTCCGCCATCTTGAGGAAGAGGAGGAACGTGATCTGTTCGACGTAAGCCATGTAGCTCAGGCCGTCGTCCCGGAGGACGTGGGCGAAGTTCCAGGCTTTGCTGACAACTTGCTGGGTGTCGGTGCTCATGGTGCGTGAATGTCAATCAGTTGCAACGAGAGGAGGTCGGATGTGTATGAGCCGCCGACAAGAGCCCCATTTGATTGAGTTCCTCAATGTTCTGCTTAATATATTCAACCGAGAACCGAGGCTTTATTTCCTGTACCTGGCGGGCGAGTTCGTCTGGAGAAACAGGCGGCGTGCGACCCTGGCAATCTCGATCCGCGTAGACGATCGTCGAGAGAAGCTCCAGGTCGGCGGCGCTCCGAATTCCGAATCTCTCGATCATCTGATCCAATTTACCTTCATATGGCTTGATCGCTTCGGCCAGCAGGATCCGGACCTGGCCGCACGATGGTCCGGGGGAGAACTCGTAGCCGTAGCCCTCACCACCACTGAAGGGAATCATCGTGGAAACGACGGCCTGCATGCACTCGGCTTGACCGAGGTCATTGAGGACATCTTCATCAAACGGTCCGTATGTGTAGAGACGGAAGTTGTATCCGAGTGGAAGGCCTTCAACGGTTTGCAGCAAGAAAGCCAGCTTCATGAGGGCAGTACGACCCAGTTTCGTGCGGGATCGTGCTACCAGGTCGGTCAAAACACCAATGCGAAACCACCAACGATCTTGAGTGCTCATGAGACCTGCTCCTTCAGCCTGACGATCCGCCCCTGTGCCTCGCCCGTGTCCTCTTTTCGACAATAGAGACGGGAAAGGGCGACCGAACGCAAGCCCTTTACGACACTGGAAAAAATCGGATAGTGGTTTGACGTCGCCTCCGGGGTTG